>DATKKV010000030.1:0-2242 GCA_035542735.1 Bryobacteraceae bacterium | reverse complement strand
CTTCAGCTATTACGGCGGGACCGACGGCTTCGACCGCACAACCAACCAGGAGAGGCCGGCGGACTCGATTTCCACGGCACTTGGGCGCGTGGTGTCGGCGAGCGAGACTCGACGGTGCTTCGCCTGCCACGCTACGGCTGTCACCGCGACCGGCGGATATAAAGATGTAGGCATAGGCGTGCTGTGCGAGGCCTGTCACGGTCCCGGAGCGGACCATGTTGCGGCGATGAAGTCGAAACTCCCCGGAGGCGAGGGGCTGATCATGAATCCTGCTCACCTGAGTCCCACGGCGTCGGTCGACTTCTGCGGTGCCTGTCACATGACATGGGTCGATGTGGGAATGGGCGACGTGAGCGGGCCTCCGACGACGCGCTTTCCGGCGTTCGGTCTGATGAACAGCCGGTGCTGGGGAAACGGCGACGCGCGCATCACGTGCATCGCATGTCACGATCCGCATGCGCCGCTGGTTCGCGGTACCGCACAGTATGACGAGAAATGTCTAGCCTGTCATGTTGTGGGGACGGCTGTGCCCACGAAGTCCCATGCGGGGAAGGCATGCCCGACAGCGAATCGTAATTGCGCGAGCTGCCACATGCCCAGAGTGGAATTCGGACACTCGCACCACGCCTTTACCGACCACGAGATTCGCGTGGTGCGCGCAGAAGCGCGGGCACCGTAGCCGGCCGCGAATCGCAGCTTGGGCGGTTGGTATCATCAGTTGCACGTCTCGTATCTGCTTTCTTCCGCGTCCTCAAAGGAGAAGCTGAATGACCAGTCTGACCGGGTTTGCTTGCGGAGTGTTTTTGGCATCAACGATCGCACTGTTGGCGAACGGGGCGCCCGCGCCGCAAGCACCGGCAGCCGCGTCGGCAGGCAAAACGGCCGGAGAGGCGTTTAAGAACATTCAGGTGCTGAAGGAAATTCCAGCGGACCAGTTGATTCCGACGATGCAGTTCATCAGCACGTCGCTGGGCGTGGAGTGCGACTTTTGCCACGTTGAGCACCAGATGGATAAGGACGATAAGGAGCGCAAGAAAGCCGCGCGCGAAATGATGAAGATGATGATGGCCATCAACCACGACAACTTCAAAGGCGAGCGCCAGGTGACCTGCAACACCTGCCATCGGGGGAGCGCTCATCCGCAGGCGATTCCGGCGATCGCGATGGAAGAGCCGAAGAAGGGAATTGCGACGGATCAACTGACGGAAGAGTCCGAGCTGGTGAAGTGGCCCTCGGGCAGCGCGGTGCTGGCGAAGTTCGTGGAGGCGGTGGGCGGCGAGGCGGCACTGAAGCAAGTTTCGACGCGGGTGGAGAAAGGAATTGCTCTCATGGCCGGTGGGCACCAATTGCCGATCGAGATCTTCGCCAAGGCTCCTGACCAGCGAGTTTCGGTGATGCACATCGCAAACGGCGAGAGCGTGACGGCCTACAACGGACACGAAGGGTGGCTTTCGGCGCCGGGGCGGCCGGTGCGGATGATGTCGGCTTCGGACGAGTATGCCGCGAGGCTGGATGCTGTGGCGTTCTTCCCGGCGAACCTTGCGGCGATTTTCGATGAGCTGAAGCTGCAGCCTACGTCGGAGGACGTCGGCGGAAAGACGGCCACGGTAGTGTGGGGCATGGCGAAGGGGCAGCAGCCGGTCAAGCTTTACTTCGATCCGCAGTTGGGGCTGCTGGTGCGGATGCTGCACTACACCAACACTGCCTTGGGCCTGAATCCTACGCGGGTGGACTTCGCCGACTATCGCGCGGTCGGGAGCGTGAAGACTCCGTACGGGTGGACCATCGCGCGTCCGGGCGGAGCGTTCACCATCCATCTCGATGAGGTGAACGACAATGCGCCTATCGAGGCGTCGCGATTCGAAAAGCCAGCGGCGTCGGCGCAGGCGGGGATGGGGCCGGGGCCGCACTGAGGTTGAGAGCCCTTCTTTAAGTCGAATTATCCGGGGAATTCACGTGGGGCGCCGAGCGGGTTTTGCTATTTAAGGCAACCGCCAAGCGCCCCGCCTTCCTCGCGTGAGTGACTCAGAAAAAACTAACCCTGCGCCCTGTGCTTTTCATCACCGACCTGCCGGCTCGATTAGCCTATTCTTAACTCGTCGCGGGCGGCCGGCGCCCGTCATTTGCAGCGAAGAATAACGGATACGATGAAATTCGTTGTCCTGATTTTCAAGCATCTGCGAAAGAACTGGATCCGCACCCTCAGTACGGTTGTGGCCATGTCGGTTTGCATTTTCCTTTT
>DATKKV010000029.1:0-330127 GCA_035542735.1 Bryobacteraceae bacterium | reverse complement strand
TCCGGCTCACAGGTCTGACTAATCTCCTTTACGAGGTCGCATTGCCTCAAAAACAAAAACAGCCTGTGGCCTGTCTACTCCAAAGGTCTCCCTTTGGAGCCTACCGCCGAGAGAGCGTGGTTAATTCATACCATCTCCTTTGTCACGTTCGCGGTTTGGGCCGCGCCGTCTTCTCCTTGTCTTCCTTTTTGTTGGTGTTGGGTGATCCATGAGATCCATGCGGTCGAGATGGCGCTCGAGAGCATCTACGTGCGCGGACCAGAACCGACGGAACGGAGCCAGCCAGGCATCCATCTCCTGAAGTGGTTCAGGTTTCAGCCGGTAGAGGCGGCGCTGTGCGTCCACCGTGGATTCCACGAACCCTGCCTCTCGCAGCACCCGCAGGTGCTTTGATACGGTCGGCTGCGGCATACGAAGTTGACGCTCGATCTCTCCAACCGACTGTTGTGACGAGACCAGGAGGCTCAATATCGCGCGGCGGTTCGGCTCCGCAATGACTTCGAAGACAGATTCCACTCCTTTGATATACCCCACAGAGCATATACTTGTCAAGGTATATACTGGACCGGAGCCCAGACAACCGTTTTAGTCGCTTAGAAAGAAACCTATGCGAACGTGACTACAGAAGACCGCGCGCCCGCATTTTCAGCGCGCAGGCGACCGGGACACGCGGCCGCTCTGCACCTGATCAATGGATACATGATGAACATCGAGCGTGTTTGCCGTGGCTCGATCCAGTGCCACCTTCGCCTTTACAAAAGCGCCCCTGGCGGCAACTTCGGTGGATCGCGCCTGGGCCAGCAACGTTTGATACTGGATGACCTGGTAATTGGTCGCAAGTCCGACGTCGAACGTATCTTGCTCGACTTTTACCGACTCCTCCTGAAGAACACGGCTTTGCACGGCAGCCTGATATGCCGCCCAAGCCTGCTGCATCGCGACGTACGCATCGGCCACTTCCAGGCGGACCTGATCTTCGAACTGCTGCCGGCGTATCTGAGTCTGACGGAGTTGTAGTTCGTCGCGAACCGCATCCGACTGCGCAACGCGATTCCGCAGCGGCAGGATCAACTGGACACCGACGCTGTAGGTGGGAAAATTATTCTTGAAAATCTGTCCCAATCCCGTCCCGTATCCGCCGGGATAAACGGTCGCGCCCGACGTTAGCCCCAGCGCGGCGGCATTCAGGCTACCGGAAAGTCCGCCATTCTGCACCGTTCCCACCACGTCCAGTTCCGGCCGCGCGACATTCAACGAACCCTTCAGGCTGAGCTGCGCACTTTCCACCTGGATGCCCGCCTGGGCCAGATCGGGCCGGTCGCGCAGCGCTTCCGCGATCAAGTTGTCGACGGATCCGGCCGGTTCGGATTCGGGAACAGACAGCGTATCTGTCGGGATAATATGCGCTGCGCGGATCGCCGGATTCGCCAAGCCGCGGCGCGTAATTGCCGTTTTGACGATCAGTTCCTGCTGCTCCACCAGACCCTGCGACGAAATCAGAGCTTGCTGGCTGACTGCAACCTGCGCCCGCGCGCGTGTCAGTTCAATAGGCGCCAACTGGCCTTCATCTATCTTGTTCTTGTTGTCTTCATACAGCCGCTGCGCCAGTCGCAGCGCCTCCCGTTTCACGTTGACGTCTTCGTTGAGACTCACCAGATCGGTGTACAGTCTTGCCACGCCGGCCACGGTGTCAATCACCTGCTGCTTAAACACCAGCGCGGCGACTTTCCCGTTGTTCTTCGCGATATGGATGTAGCGGCGGTTCACCTCAATTCCGAACCCGCGCAGCAGCGGTTGGGTGATGGTGAATCCGAGGGTCGAATTCAGCATCGGATTGTAAGTGTAGCGGGCCGCATTGGACGTCAGTCGCGTATTGTCGAACGCCATGCTGAGCTGGGTGCCGGGTGAAAAGCCCTGCGTGAATCCGAAATTTCCGCTGAAATCATTCCCAACTAGCCAGTTCGATGCGCCGGTGAGCGCCGGATTGAATTCAGGGGTCGATTCATGCGCCCAGTTGAGTGCACCGGAAACGATGGGGTCGTATTGCGGAATGGCGGAGCCGGCCGACGGCGGAATCGCGCCCGTTACCGACAGATCGTTTTGCTGCGACGTCACCAGCGCGACGCTTGAGAAATTTGTGTTTACCACCGGCGCAGGCGTGGGACTTGCGGTCAGAGTGGTCAGAAGCGGGCCGTTCGGTCCGCCAATTCCAGGAGCGGTCTCGTTCACTAGCAGGCTCAGGCCGCGCGGCAATCCGCCGCCCTTGGTGCGCTGAAGGTCGGTCTGCGCCATTTGCGGGAGATATCGCTCGAGCTCGATATCGAGATTGTTCTCGATCGCGAGGGCAATGGCATCCGCCAGCGAAAGATAGATCTGCCCGCCGCGAAGCAGTTCGAAAATTCGCTCCGAGTTGTGGAAATTCACCGTCGGCACGGGCTTCACTTCGTACCAGCCACGTACGAAACTCGTCTGCGCCTGCATGATCGCGGGAACCAGCAGAATCGCCATCCAGCGCTTCATCGGCTTCCTTTTTGATTCGAATTTGTCGAATTTGACGGCGCGATTTGCACCAGAGCACCCTCCTGGACAGCGTCACTTGGATCGACGGCCACCTCTTCGCCTGCCTTGAGTCCGCCCGCGATCTCCAGCTCGATCCCGTAATCGCGCCCCGGTGTCACCATCTGGAAGTGGACGCGCCGGGTGCGGTCGATCGTCGTTTGATCAAGTCCTTCCGTCTTGAGCTCGTCCTGCTCCTCCGGAGTTAACGGCTGGAGTACCGCCAGAACCGTGCCGCTTGCCCGGACCACCAGCGCGGCATCGGGCACCAGGAACGGAGGATCGATGCGATCGGTAACGAACGACACCATCGCGTACATTCCCGGCAGCAGCACTCCCTTTGGGTTTGCCACATCTATCTCCGTAAGCAACGTTCTTGATTGAGCGTCGAGAGAGCTGGACGTGCGCTTAACTTGCCCTTTGAAGTTCACGTTGGGAAGCTGCTGGACCGTCACAGTCGCCGTCTGGCCAACCCGGACGCCCGGAGCATTCGTTTGCGGAACCGCCACCAGCACGCGAAGCCGTCCGATTTCGGCGATGCGAAAAATCTCGCCTCCGCTCGGGACATCGGAAGGCGCCGCCATGTTGGATCGGGTCGGGCCGAGCGTGGCACCGGTACCGGAGATCAGCGCGCCCACGTCGACATTGCGGGCGGTGACCACACCATTGAATGGTGCCGTAATCTGTTCGTATCCTTGCAGAACAATCAGCCGATCCAGTGACGCTTTGGTTGCCCGAACATACTCCTGCGCGGCGGCGACCGTTTGTTTTTGCGCCTGGACGCTTGCTTCTGATGTCTTGGCCGCCGTCGACTGATTGTCACCGTCCTGGCGGGATACGGCCCCTTTCGCGGTCAGGATCCTATATCTCTCCCAGGTGATTGCGTTCAGATCGCGAGTCGCAGTAAGTTGCTGAAGCGTAGCTTGGGCTTGATCGAGCTGGCCTTGCGCCTGCGCTAAGGCAGCCTTCGCCTGAAATACCTGTTGATCCAGGTCCGGCGCTTCGATATCGGCCAGCTTCTGACCCACGCGCACGCGATCGCCGATATCGACATAGCGCGTCTTCAAGTAACCAGCGGCGCGAGCATAGATGTATGCTTCGGTGATCGGCGTGACGTTTCCCGGAAGTTCTAACTGGGTGCTCGGCGCCGCGAGCTTCACTGCGGTGGCGTTCACGAGCGGCGGCGTAATCCTGCGCGCGGCCGCCGCGGCGTCCAGTTGCCTGGTTAAACGCACTCGCGGCAAATATCCGACGAAATAGACCACCGCTGCTGCCGCGAGAATCACAGCGACAGAGAGCAGTCTCTTCCACGCGCCGAGGCCAGGTTTGTTATCGTTCACGGCTTGAGAATCTCCCCGGCCTCTTCGGCGATCCGTCGATCCATATCCACCGGCGCGGTCCTTCGAAGCATCGTGTAAACAATTGGAACGAAAAGGAGCGTCGTGGGGGTCGCCAACAAAAGCCCTCCGATCACCGCCCTTCCGAGCGGAGCGTTTTGCTCCCCGCCTTCACCCAGCGCGAATGCCATCGGAAGCATGCCGATGATCATCGCAAGCGCAGTCATCGTGACCGGCCGGATTCGCGTGAACCCCGCCGAGAGCGCGGATTCGATCGCGCTCTTTCCGGTTGCGCGTTCGTCATTCGCAAACGTCACCAATAGGATGCTATTGGCCGTTGCAACGCCGATCCCCATGATCGCGCCCATCAACGCGGGAACGCTCAGAGTGGTGTGCGTCAGGTATAGCATCCAGAGCATCCCCGCCATCGCTCCAGGCAGCGCCATCAGAATGATGAACGGGTCGAGCCAGGATTGAAAGTTGACGGCCATCACCAGGTAGACCAGTACGACTGCGAAGATCATCCCCAGGCCCAGCCGCATGAAAGAGGTGCGCATCGTTTCCACCTGGCCTCGCACATCGACGACCGTTCCGCGCGGGAGTTTCGGGCGCATTTTAACGATGATTCGCTCGATATCCGCTGCTAAACCGCCCAAATCGCGCTCGTCGGGACTCGCGAAGACGTCGACCACCGGTTGAATATCGTAGTGACTCTCAATTTCGGGTGAATTGTTTCTCTTCAACCGCGCAAGGTTGTACAGCAGTTGCTTTGTGCCTCCGGCGGGCGCAGTGACCGGCGTGCGCTGCATCGCGTCAAACGTGCCGATCTTGTATTGCGGCGTTTGCGCGGCGACCTGATAGTTAACTCCGTTCTTCGGATCCAGCCACTGATTCGGAGCAACCTGGCCGCTCGCCGACAGCGAAATCAGCAGGCTGCTCGCGACGTCTTTCTGGGTCAGACCGGCTTCGTCCGCAAGAACGCGATCGACGTTCACGTCGACAGTCGGATAATCCAGACGCTGGCGAATGAAGACGTCGACCGCTCCGGGCACACCGGCGATTTCGCGTTGTAATTCGCGGGCGATCTGTGCGTCTTGATCGAGGTTATTTCCGAGGACCTGAACGTCCACCGGCGCCGGCATTCCAAAGTTAAGAATCTCACTGGTGATATCGGCGGCCTGGAAAAAGAAGGTCTCGGCCGGAAACTTAGCCGCCAGAGTCGCTCGAAGTGTTCTCGTGTAGCCAAGCGTCGGATGATGATCCGGCTTCAGGGAAATCAGAATTTCGCCATCACCGTTGCCGTTCGTGACGCTGTCGCTGAAAGCCAGGTTGATCCCCGAGTTCGGCAGTCCGATGTTGTCGAGGATCGAGTCGAGTTCCTGCGGTGGGATTACTCGTCGAATCTCATTGTCGATCGAAGAAAAGACGGACGCGGCCTCCTCGATCCGGGTTCCCGTGGGCGTGAGGACGTGCAGCCGCATTTGTCCGGCATCCACATAGGGGAAGAAATTCTGGCCGACGATCGTGATCAGCCCGGCTGATGCGAGCGCGAACGCGAGAAACGCTGCTCCGGTGACGAGACGGTGCGCGAGCACCCATTCGAGGAGGCGAAGGTAACGATCCCTGAACTTTTCGAATTTCCGCTCGAAGGCCTGATGGACGCGCCAGATCGGACCCGCGGACCGCGATGCGGGCGTGTCCGCGCCCTCCCCGGCCTGATACAGATCCAGTTCCGAATGCAGCATGTAGTGAACCAGCGTCGGCACGATGGTACGAGTCAGCAAATAAGACGTCATCATCGCAAACGCCACGCCCATCGCCAGCGGTGTAAACAGAAATTTCGCCGCGCCGCTCAGCATGAGCACCGGAACAAACACAATGCAGATGCACAGAGTGGAAACGAAAGCCGGAACGGCGATTTCCTGCGCGCCGTCGAGAATCGCGCGGACCAGTGTTTTTCCCTTGATTCCCATGTTGCGATGAACGTTTTCGATTTCAACCGTGGCATCGTCCACGAGGATCCCCACGGCAAGCGCCAGCCCCCCGAGCGTCATCACGTTGATTGTCTCGCCTAGAAGCCCCAGGATCGTGAGCGAAGTGAGAATCGACAGCGGGATCGAGATGCAGACAATTAATGTGCTGCGCCAGCTTCCGAGGAAGAGCAGAATCATGAGCGCGGTGAGCAGCGCCGCGATGCCTGCCTCGCGAGCCACTCCCAAGACCGAGGCCTTTACGAACAGCGATTGATCGAAGAGCTGGGAAATATTAAGCGCCGGAGGCAGCGAGGCCTGTACCCTTGGGAGAAGATCCTTGACGCCTTGCACTACCGCTAATGTCGATGCCCCGCCATGTCGAAGCACGGTCAGCAGCGACGAGAGGCCGCCATTGATCCGAACGATATTCGTCTGTACCTGAAAGCCGTCGCGGACCGTTCCGATGTCGCGGAAGTATACCGGATTGCCGTTCACGGTCTTGATCGGCATATTGTTCATCGACGAGATCAGCTCCGGGCTGCTGTTCAGCCGGATGAGATACTCGCGGGTGCCGACCTTTACGGTGCCGGTGGGAAGAATCAGGTTCTGAAGATTCAATGCGTTCGAGACGTCGGTGGCCGACAGTCCTTTGCCGTACAGCGCGTCGGGATCGAGATCGACCATCACCTCACGAACTTTTCCGCCGTACGGCGGAGGCACGGAGATGCCGGGCACTGTGACGAGCCGCGTACGAACAAAATTTTGCCCGTAATCATACAGTTGCTGTTCTGTCATCGCGCTGCTGCTGAGACCCAACTGTAGGATGGGAACGCTCGAAGCGTCGGTTTGCACGATCAGGGGCGGAAAAATGCCGGGAGGGAGAGTCCGAAGCAGCGTTTGACTGACCGCGGTCACCTGGGCGACAGCTAGATCCACATTCGTTCCCTGCTGCATGTACACACGGATCAGTCCCACGCCGTTGTACGCGGTGGCTTCGATCCGCTCTATGTTGTTGACTGTAGTTGTCAAGGAGCGCTCGGAAACGAAGAGGACACGTTTCGCCATGTCATCCGGGCTCATGCCGCTGTAGTTCCAGATCACGCCGACCATGGGGATGTTGATATACGGAAAAACATCGGTCGGCATCGTGACGATCGCGAGTCCTCCCATGATCGCGATGAGGATGGCCATCACGACGAAGGTGTAGGGGCGGCGGAGAGCGAGCCGGACGATCCACATGGCGGGATTCCTTGCAAGCTTCACGCCATTCGACTGAGCGACGACACATCGGTGGGAGGTCATCGCGGATTTTGGCGCTCAAAGGGGTGCGGCCCGCTGTTACGGTGTCGCGATTTGCGGCTTTGTGTCGAAAATTCGGCCAGAGCACCGGAAGCTCACAACGCGCGGATGCGAACCTGGCGGCCTGGCAAGAATTCAGGAGGCTGCCCAGGCGATCAAGGCGGTGGGGGGCGCACACTTCGTTCTGGGCAACGACCTGGGGCGGAGTCGGGGAGTTCTCAGGGCGACCAAGAACGCAGCGTACCCAACAATGCCGTGGATTTTGCGCTCCTTTCTCTAGAGGCGCACAAAGATGGCAACAAATGTAAGAGAGGTATTCGTTGAGGCACTTGCCGTGGCGGGCGTCTACGGAGTTGCTCCCAATATCAGTGAGGATGAACTGCTTCAGCGAGCAACGCCGCTCTCAAACCTGAGCCAGTGAGTTTATACCCAGAGAGGTAGAAGCCGTTCAAATGAGCCCAACCACTATTTTTTCCCCGGCATCCACCCCCGCGCAATCGATCCTAGGTCTGTCAATCTTCGCGCTCTTGACGGTCGCCGCGATATTCATCATCGTCTTCGCTCTGCTGGCCTACGCACTCGTGAGATTCAGGAACAAGAACAGTGACGACCGCAGCGAGCCCGCACAGATTTACGGAAGCAGCCAGGTGGAGTTGGCCTGGACCGTTATCCCCGTACTGATCGTGATCGCCCTGTCCCTCGCGACCGCGCGTGTGATTGCGTCGGTTCAGGATGCGCCGCGTCCGCCTGGCGCGCTCGAGGTAATCGTGACAGGCCACCAGTATTGGTGGGAATATCGCTACCCGAAGTTGAACATAGTCACGGCGAACGAGCTCCATGTGCCGTTAAGCGATCCGGCGCATCCATATCCCACATTCCTAACGCTGCTCTCTGCCGATACCGACCACAGTTTCTGGGTACCCCGCCTGGCGGGCAAGACCGATCTGATCCCGAATCACCCCAATAGCATGTGGATCGACCCGCACGAAACGGGGCTCTTCCTTGGCCAGTGCGCGCAGTATTGCGGAACACAGCACGCCAAGATGCTGCTGCGGGTCTACGTACAACCGCGTGAGGATTTCGACCGCTGGGTGCGGGAGCAACAACAATTGCCGCAGGGCAGCACCGAAGCTGCGGCAACATCGGCTGGGCGGCGCGTCTTTGAATCCACCGCTTGCGTCAACTGCCATACGGTATCCGGCACACCGGCAAGAAGCAACTTCGGCCCCGACCTCACGCACCTCATGAGCCGGGACACGATCGCCGCGGGCGCGGTGCCCAACACGCCCGAGATGTTGCGGCTCTGGATCAAGAACCCGCGCGCCATCAAGCCGGGATCGAAGATGCCGGCCATGGGACTAAGCGATCAGGATCTCGATGCACTGACTGCCTATCTGGAGACGCTTCGCTGATGTCTACAAATACCATCGCGTTATCCGAACTTCCGGCGTCCCGTCCGTTCACGCTCCGCCTCCACGAGTGGGTGACCACCGTGGATCACAAGCGTCTCGGGATGCTCTATATTCTGTTCGCCCTGGCCTTTCTGATAGTGGGTGGCATCGAGGCGACCATCATGCGAGTGCAGCTCATCCGGCCTCACAACGATCTCGTTTCCCCGGAGGTCTTCAATCGCATGTTCACGATGCACGGCACGACCATGATCTTCTTCGTGGCCATGCCGCTGGTGTTCGGGTTTGCGAACTACCTCGTACCTCTTATGATTGGCGCCCGTGACATGGCCTTTCCCCGGCTCAATGCCTTCAGCTTCTGGATTACTGCGCTGGGCGGCTTGTTCCTGTATTTCAGCTTTCTCGGCGGAAACGGCCTTTATGGAGCGGGAAGCGCACCCGATGTCGGGTGGTTCGCCTATGCGCCCCTGACCGCGAAAACCTTCTCCGTAGGACACAGCACCGACTACTGGACACTGTCGCTTCTGGTTTCCGGTATCGGCAGCGTTGGTACCGCGATCAACATTATCGCCACGATTCTGTGCATGCGCTGTCCAGGCATGACCCTCGGGAAGATGCCGCTACTGGCGTGGCTGAATCTTACGATGGCGGGTCTGGTGATTCTGGCGGTGAGCCCGCTTACCGCGGCGCAGCTCATGCTGTTGATCGACCGGTATCTCGGAGGGCATTTCTTCGATACACAAGCCGGCGGCTCGGCCGTAATCTGGATGCATTTTTTCTGGATCTTCGGCCACCCGGAAGTATATGTCCTAGTGATTCCTGCTTTCGCATTCGCCTCCGAGATTATCCCCGTCTTTTCCCGCAAGGCGATTTTCGGTTACCCGGTGATGGTGCTGGCGACCGTTTCCATCGGATTCATCAGCATGAGCGTCTGGGCCCACCACATGTTCACGGTGGGGATGACGTCAGGCGCAAACACGTTCTTCGTGCTCTCCACGATGGCGATCGCAGTCCCGACGGGTATCAAGATTTTCAACTGGCTGGCAACCATGTGGGGAGGTAAGATCCGCTTCGCCACGCCGATGCTGTTCTGCATCGCTTTCTTGTTCCAGTTTCTGGTTGCGGGGCTGACAGGAGTCACGCTGGCCGTGGCGCCCTTCGATTGGCAGCTCGGGAATTCGTATTACGTGGTAGCTCACTTTCATTACGTGATCGTGGGCGGAATTCTGTTCACCTCCTTTGCTGCGTTCTACTATTGGTTCCCGAAGGTGACCGGGAAAATGTATAACGAAGGGCTTGGGAAGTTGCACTTCTGGCTCTTTTTTATCGGCTTCCATCTGACATTCGATTTCATGCATGTCCCGGGGCTTCTAGGCATGCCGCGCCGTATCTATACCTATGAACCGGGCCGCGGTTGGGACATTTGGAATCTGATCGCAACGGTAGGCGTCTTTTTTCAAGCTGCGGGCGTCCTCGTCTTCGTGGGCAATCTGCTTTGGTCTTACTTCCGAGGCACGGCAGCGGGAAATGATCCGTGGGACGCGTGGACGCTCGAATGGTCCACAAGTTCTCCGCCTCCGGAGTACAACTACGCGGTGATCCCCGTCGTCCGAAGCCGCCGCCCCCTGTGGGACCTCAAGCATCCGGAAGATCCCGATTGGAGGTACGAGTAGCCGATGAGCACACTGTCTGTGAGCATCCACAACCGCAACCTCGACTGGCGGCTTCCTTCGCGAGGACGCGTGGGAATGCACTGCCTGATCGCCGCCGAGGCCGCCATTTTCACAATTTTCGTGGTGGCTTATCTCTTTTATATCGGCAAGAGCGCGACCGGCCCGCAGCCCAAGGACGTTCTGCACCCGCCGATCTTCTATACGGTTTGCCTGCTCGCGAGCAGTCTGACAATGCACGCCGCTGTGCGCAAGCTGGTCGCCGGCAGCATGGCGGCCTTTGCTGGTTTGTGGCTTCTCACGATTGTTCTGGGAGGCGCATTCCTCTATGGAACCGCGCGCGAGTGGATTCATCTGATTTTCGATGACGGCCTTACGATAAGCACGAATCTTTTCGGAACGACCTATTACTCACTGGTCGGTCTGCATGCCTTTCACGTGACGATGGGCCTGCTGGCTCTGATTATCGTCGCGCTGTTTTATTTCGCGGCCCGGCTGCGGCGCGAGCACGCCGAGCGGCTGGAAATTCTATCGATGTATTGGCACTTCGTCGATGCCGTCTGGATCGTGGTCTTCACGGTCGTGTACGTGGTCGGAGTTTAGCGGGAGGCCCTATGAACACTGAATTCACCAAGTATCCGAAAGAGACTCCACAGCAGATCGAAGTGCCGGCCCCTACGGCGTGGCCGATTGTTCTGGCGTTTGGATTGACCCTCACATTCGCGGGGTTCGTCACGGCGGCGTCCGTGAGCATCTTAGGCGCGGTATTAGCCGTGGCAGGCGCGGTCGGTTGGTTCCGCGAGGTGCTGCCCCTCGAGTCTCATGAGGGGGTGCCTGTGGTTCGCGATGAGATCGCCGTTCAGACAGCGAGGACAAGCGTGGAGCGAATTGCCGGCATCAATGCGGTGCCTCGCGCATGGCTGCCGGTCGAGATCTATCCGGTCTCCGCTGGAATCAAGGGCGGCCTCGCCGGCTGTGCGATGATGGCTTTGCTCGCGGCCGGCTACGGGATCTTGAGCGGCAACGGGATCTGGTATCCGATGAATCTCTTGGTGGCGGGATTGTTTCCCGCGATGGCGACGGAGACCGCCAGCCAGATCGGGACTTTCAACGTTTATCCTCTACTGGTCGCCGTTCCGATTCACCTACTGATTTCGCTCCTGGTCGGATTGCTCTACGGAGCGATGTTGCCGATGCTTCCGCGGCGCCCCGTTCTGTTGGGCGGGTTCGTGGCTCCGCTGCTCTGGTCCGGCCTGATCTACGGGACCCTTGCATTCGTCAACCCGATCATGAACCAGCACATCGACTGGATGTGGTTTGTGCTCTCCCAGGTCGGATTCGGAATTGCAGCCGGGCTCGTGGTTGCGGTTCAGGCCCGGATACCGACGCGCCGAAGTCTACCCCTGGTTGTCCGCATGGGGATTGAGGCGCCTGGCCTTGTAGAAGACCACCCGGAGGAGATGAAGCGATGAAGTACTGCGCCCTCGGCCTCGCGGCGATGCTGGGGATTACATCTTGCGGAGTGCCGGACCGCCGATCCGCCGAGGCGCCAGTCATTCGCCCCAGCGAAGTCACCGACTTCCAAGTGCTTTATCGTCAGAACTGTTCGGGATGCCACGGCGTGGATGGACATGGAGGATTGACAGTAGCGTTGGGCGACCCAGTGTACCTGGCCATCGCCGACGATGCTACGATCCGGGGCGTCATCGAGGAGGGCAGGCCGGGAACCGCCATGCAAGCCTTCGCGCGGAAAGCGGGCGGGATGTTGACCGATGCGCAGATTGAGATACTTGTCCGCGGAATTCGAGCGCGTTGGGCCAGGCCCGGTGTTTTCGAAAACGACAAGCCGCCGGCCTATGCAGCCTCCGAACCAGGCGACGCCGAGCGCGGCCACGACGTATTCAAGACTTACTGTTCTCTCTGTCACGGCCCCGACGGGCGCGGCGCCCGAACCATCGCGGACACTTCCTATCTCGGGCTTGTAACCGATCAACACCTGCGCACGGTCACGATCACCGGCATGCCGCACCTGGGTATGCCGGGCTGGCGCAACCACGGCAAGCCGCTGTCCGACGCCGACGTCACCGATGTCGTGGCCTGGCTCGCGGCGCAGCGAATGCCTCTATCGACGCAATTGAATCATCCAGGAGGCTCTGAATGAGTGTACCCGACGGACTTTCCAGACGTAACATGCTCCTTAGACTCGCGATGCTGTTCAACGGTGTCGTAGGCGTGGTCCTCGGTATACCGGTCGTGCGGTATATCCTCTCCCCCGTCACCCGAGGGCGACAGTCCGGCTATCAAAGCTGGATCTCGCTTGGCTCGATCGACCAGTTTCCCTCCGGCCAGACGCGCCTGGCAACGTATAGGAACCCAGTCGCAAATGCCTCGGACGGAGAGACGGCGGAGATCGCCTGCTGGGTGCGCCACACCGATGGCGACCATTTCCAGGTATTCGCGATCAATTGCGCGCACCTGGGCTGTCCGGTGCGGTGGTTCCCGCAGTCCGGCCTGTTCATGTGTCCCTGCCACGGTGGAGCTTATTACGCGGATGGTTCGCGCGCGTCCGGCCCGCCGGAGCGAGGCTTATTCGAATACCCGTTCAAGATCCTCGATGGGAAATTGCAAATCCAGGCGGGCGAGATGCCCACGCCCGGTCTTTCCGCCGGGAACAGGACCAAGAGGCCGCCATGCGCCTGATGCACGAACTTAGCGACTGGCTCGACCAAAGGCTTCAACTTGGGGCGCCGATCCGGGAGACGATGCAGCACCCGGTCCCGCGGGATACCGCAAGCTGGTTTTACGTGTTTGGCAGCGCGGCGATGACGGTTTTCGCGCTCCAGCTTGTCACGGGAATTCTTCTCGCGCTGATTTATGTACCCTCCGCCGGCGAGGCCTGGAATAGTTTGCAGATTCTGAATCACCAGGTAACCCTCGGTTGGTTCATTCGCGCGCTGCACGGGTGGGGCTCGAATTTCATGCTGGCGATTGTGTTGATTCACATGGTGCAGGTGTTTCTTTTCGGGGCGTATAAGTATCCGAGAGAACTGACGTGGATTTTCGGCGTTTTCCTGCTGCTGATGACGCTAGGTATGGCCTTCACTGGCCAAGTGCTGCGATTCGACGAGGACGCGTACTGGGGACTCGGGATCGGAGCCTCGATATCCAGCCGCACGCCGGGGTTGGGACCCGCGCTGGTGAAGCTGCTGTTGGGAGGTCCGATCATCGCCGGGGCAACCCTCTCCCGATTCTTCGCACTACACGTGTTTGTGATCCCCGGTGCGCTAATACTGTTCATGGCATTGCATGTGCTGCTCGTGCTCAAGCTGGGCGTCAATGAGTGGCCCATGCCGGGCCGCTTGGTTCGTCGCTTCGACTATCTGCAGAAATATCATGCCTTGACTCGCACGGACGGAGTGCCATTTGTGCCCTACGCGGTGTGGAAAGACGCGGTCTTTTCCGGACTGATTCTACTTTGTATTGCCGCCTGTGCCTTATACTTCGGTCCCTTCGGCCCGAGCGGCCAGCCGGATCCGCGCGTCATCCAGACGGCGCCACGCCCGGATTACTTCTTCCTGTGGCTGTACGCGCTTCTGTCATTGCTTCCGCCAGCGCTCGAAACTCCGGTTCTGCTGATCGGACCTGTGATCGCCTTGATCGTTCTGCTGGCGCTCCCGTTTATTTCTGGCGAAGGTGAAAAGAGCTGGAAGAAGCGGCCTATCGCGGTGTTGACGATTCTGTTGATCGCTGTGGCGCTGGGCACGTTCACAAATCTGGCGAGCCATGCCCCCTGGAGTCCCGTCATGGACGCCGGGACAGGGGCTCCGATTCCGTTGAAGCTTCTGAGCGGGCGAACGCCGCTACAGATCCAGGGGGCGCTGGTCTTTCAATCGAAACAGTGCCACAACTGCCATGCGCTCGGCGAGATCGGCGGCAAGCGAGGGCCGGATCTCGATGCGGTCGCCGTCCGGCTGACGGCGGATCAACTCGTGCGCCAGGTGCTGCAAGGCGGCGGCAATATGCCGGCGTACGGAAACAATCTGAATCCGGCGGAGACGACGGCACTGGCGGCCTTTCTCGGGACACTCCATCCCTCGACCCAAGCAAAGGCCCAGGACGCTTCCCGTATGTCCGAGGCGCAGCCGTGAATCTTCTATTAATAGCGTTCGGAGTTGCCACGCTCTGGATTGCCGTCGCGTCGCCCGTCGCCCACCTTGATCATCACCTCTTGACCGCGCACATGGTGCAGCACCTTCTCCTGATGGTGTCGGCCGCTCCGTTGATTCTGCTCGGAGCGCGGTCGATCATTCTGCAGCACGGATTACGGCAGCCGCCAGTCCTCGTTGGGCGACTAGGAATCATTTCCAGACATCCGGCACTCTGCTGGCTCGCAGGCACCCTTACTGTGATCGTCTGGCATGTTCCCGCCGTGTTCGAGTTGGCGCTGCGATCACATTTTTGGCATGAGTTCGAGCGCGCCAGCTTTTTCCTTGCGGGAATCTTGTTTTGGTGGCCGGTAATTCTGCCTGCCTCAGGCACGGTGGAACGCTGGTCGGTTCCGCTATATCTTTTCCTCGCCACGCTGCCATGCGATGCCCTCGCGGCATTCTTGGCGTTTTGTGGCCATGTTGTGTACCGGCCTTACTTGTCCGGCGGCGGACATTTTCGACTGTCGCCTCTGGAAGACCAGACGCTGGCCGGAGCTCTGATGTGGGTTGCCGTCACATTTGCCTATCTCATCCCTGCGCTGGTCGTGACAGCTAAGCTCCTGTCGGACGAACGAGAGTACGCCGCCGAGGCGCGGGTCTTCTTGCCGTTGACCGAACGGACGACAGGCCCGAAGGCACTGTCTGAAGAGGCTCGAGAGGCTGTCTTCCGCCAGATTAGGATTGTTGGAAAATAGACGCGCGAGCGTCGGACAGCTCACTTGTCAGGTAGGCACCTAATAGTTCATGCCGCTCGGATCAGCACGTGTGAACTGTCCTGCAGGTCACTCTTCCGAAACCGGCGTTCCTGGAAGGCCGCCGATAATGTCGCTAATCGCATCACAACAAAGAAGGCAATGACTCGGATATTTGTGTCAGTCAGCCGTTGTCGGATCGCGGTAGGAGTCGCCTCCTTGATAATCCGCAACTGGGGCTGACTCTCGCCCGAGTCGCTACGTCTGGGTCGTAGGCCCACATCGCAGCCGACATCTTGCAAAATCGTTCCTTGTCTCCCGCCGCCAGCCCAAGAATAAGAGCGATCATGACCAGCCCGGTAAAAAAATGCGCCACCTGACCGATTGACGCATCATTTCTTGCGATCGCCGACGTCAGCGTTGGCTCAAGACGGAGAATATTGCAGTTAACAGGGGCCAAACATGAAGTTAGCTCATATCGGGCTGGTAGCCTTCGCCCTGGATGCCGAATTGGACCAAAAGGGCCTGTCCCAGACAAACGACGAAAATGCCGACCGGCCGCCATCACGCAAGAGAAACAACTGGATGTCTACGGTTCCGGGTTTGGCTATGGGCCGCGCTCGGGCGGCCGCAGCGGAACGGCTATGCCCACAATCTCAATGCTGACAGTTGGAGGCGTGTCCCTGGACATGCACGACCGGCGCAAGAGCAACTGGTCTGGCGCGGTGTGGCGAGGAAGCCCACCGATCGCAGAAATAAGACGGCGTTGAACAAAAGGAACAGAAAGGAAGAAAGGCTCATGAAGAAAGTCACACGTTATTTTGCCTGCCTCGGCATCATGGTGGTGGCTGGCATCCCCGCCGCAGCGCAGACTGCGACCGCTGAGCAAACCAGGGAAGCCAACCTGCAGGCATACATCAGCATGTTGAGAAAGGATGTGAAGGCCGACAAGGTCTCGATTCTCACGGAGTTGATGGTCCTTAGTCCTGAAGAGGCTGCCAAATTCTGGCCTGTCTACAACGAATACGACAAGGCCCTCACCAAACTGGCTGACGAACGGATCGTCTTTATCCGCATGTACGCGGATAGCTACGCCTCGATGACCAGTGAGAAAGCCACCAAAATCGCGATGGGATTGATGGACCTCGAGGCCAAGCGGGTGGAACTGCGGAGGCAATATTTCATCCGTCTGAGTAAGACTCTGACCCCAATTGACGCCGCCCGATGGCTACAAGTAGAGTCACAACTCGAGAAACTGCTCGATCTGCAAATCCTCGCCAACCTGCCCATCGTTGAATAGCCAAAGGAGACATACGAAAAATGAAAACCAGAATCAACATTTTCATCTGCACCGCGCTGATGATGGCCGGTCTGTCCCAGGCGGACGTTTTGACATTGAAACAAGGCGGTCACGTGCGAGGCTTACTCGCCAGCGCCAATTCCAATGAAATCGAATTCATGAGTGTAAATGGAGCGCGCCAGATGTATTCCGTCGCCGCAGTCGCCCGAATCGATTTTGCCCCGCTGCCCCCGCTGCCTCCACCCCCTGCTCCGGCGAGCCTCACTGTTCCCGCCGGGACACAGATTACGGTTCGCATGATCGATGCGATCGATGGTAAGACCGCCAAACCCGGCGCGACCTATCGGGCTAGCATCGACGATCCCGTCGGCGTCGGCAGCCAGATCGCGATTCCACAGGGCACGAACTGCACAGTTGAGGTCGTCAGCGTCGAGTCCGGAAAGGAGATGGCGGTGCGCCTTAAGGGAATCAATATTGGTGGAAGGGTCTTCAGCACTTCCACCGAGTACGCCCAAGTGGATGCGACCGGAACCAGCAAGACTAAGAAGGCAGTCCGGCGGGGAGTGGGGCTGGGCGCCGTCGGTGCGGGCATTGGAGCAATCGCTGGGGGCGGGCAGGGAGCGGCAATCGGTGCAGTGGTCGGTGGAGGCGTGGGCGCGATATCCGCAGCCGGCGCCAAGGGGAAGGATCTCAATATTCCATCAGAAACTCGCCTGATTTTTGCACTCAAAGCACCACTACCGTTGAAATAACAGACGAAGGGAATCATGTTCGACCCATTGCCGGAGTTTCGGTCTTGGCCTCCGCCGGGGCGTTCGGACAAGACGGAGCCGCCCTTCAGCAGCACGTCAATTCCGATCACCTCTTGGCAAGATAATGCAGCCTGAGGGATGCCGGCGTGAAGACTAGAATCCCCCTTGCCACGGTTTGGCGGTTTAGCCGCTGCCTGGTGCTGTCGGCCTGCTTCGCCCCGTTCTTGTCCGGCCAGGAGTTGCAGCCCCGCGCCTACGTTCCAACTCCGGTGGGCCTGAACTACTTTGGTATCAGCTACTCCAACAACGTGGGTGGCTTGTTATTCGATCCCAGCCTGCCGGTGACCGATGCGAGAGTCGATGCCAACGCCTTTACGCTGGCGTTTGGACAAACCCTCGGCGTCTTCGGCCGGACCGCCCAGGCTTTGGCGGTTCTCCCCTATCTGGAGGCCCACCTGAACGGTACTGTTGCGGACGCACCCCAGCATCAGTATCGAAGCGGGCTGGGTGATGCCACCTTCCGATACGCCATGAACATCTATGGCGCTCCCGCCATGAGCCGCAAAGAATTCGCCACGTTCCACGAGAAAACCATTGTGGGGGCCAGCCTGACGATGACCGTTCCTTCCGGCCAATACGACCCAAACAAACTGCTGAACATCGGCACGAACCGCTGGGGATTCAAACCTGAGATCGGCCTCACGCAGGCTATTGGGAAATGGGGTCTCGAAAGCGCCGCCGGCGTCTGGCTGCACACTGCGAATAACGGATTCGCCGGAAACTCGGTGCGCACCCAGATCCCTCTCGGCAGTTTTCAGGCCCACCTTGTGCGGAACCTCCCCCATCGATCCTGGGTTGCCGGCGACATGACCTACTTTACCGGTGGGCGGAGCCAGGTCGACGGGCGAAACAACGCCGATTACATCGCGAGTGTGAGGTTGGGCGCAACCCTTGCCGTCACCTTGACTCCCCGACAGGTGATCAAGATCTCTTACTTCGACGGCGCCATCGCCCGCATCGGCGCCGACATCCGGTCCATAGGTATCTCCTACAACATCATCTGGCTCAAGGGGGAACTGAATCGGAGGAACCGTCCCTGAAGGGAAATCGAAAGAAATTACATCTCAGCCGCAAAATGCGAATCATCATTGTTCCAGGCTCGCGGAAGGCGCGCCTCAAGGACCTTGACAACTATGAAACCTCTCCCTTGGATTCCGTGCCTGACCTTGCTCATCTGGATCTGCCATACGCCGCAGCTCGTTGCGGGCAAAGTAAAGGCCTACCCCGCTCCGAACGCCGATTTCGCCCACTACAAGACCTTCCAGTGGCTGCCGCCGAAGGTGCTGACCTCCAGGGGAGTCAAAGAGGATCACCCCGCCAATCCCATCGTGAAAGAGGTGTTGGTGCCGCAGTTATCCCAAAAGGGTTTGCAGGAAGTGTCAACCGGCGCCGATCTTGAGGTTCAGGTCTTTGTCCTTACCGAATCGGTTCCCCAACTCGAGGCGATCATTTTCACCTCCTACACCGGAGTGGTCAACCAGGGCGGTGACGTATGGAGCACCGGAGGTCCGATTGCCACGATGGGCCGCTACAACAAGGAGGGCGCGCTCTACATCAATCTGATCGACACAAAGACCAAGAAGTCGGCTTGGCTCGCCATGGGGAGCGACAGCCTGCCCAATGGAGCAATGAGCGATGACGAGATCCGCTCGAAGTTGGAAAAGGTCTCGTCGAAGATCTTCAAAAAATACCCAGCGAAAAAGAAGTAAAGAGCCGCATTCGCCTTCGGGTCCCCGTCAGCGGACATGCGTTCAAATCCACCGGGCGCGGTCAGGTTGACGGATCCGTTCTGCTGTTCCCGCCGCGACGTTGAAGGTGAACTCGCGTTAGCCGCTCGCATTTAGCCGCTTGACAACCATTGACAATAGTGAGATCTTTTACTAATTTGGCGGAATTTCGGCGAAACAATATGGGCGAAGTCACTCAACTCCTGCAAGAATGGCGCGAGGGAAGCCGAGAGGCTGAAAACGAGCTGTTCACGCTGGTTACGCCCAATCTACGCCGTCTAGCCCACTACCTGATGAAGGGCGAGCGCAAGGGCCATACGATACAGCCGACGGAGCTGGTCGATCAGATCTATTTCCGGCTTGTTGGGGCCAAAGACCGGGATTGGCGGAATAGAGCGCATTTTTTCGCTATTGCAGGTAGAGCCATGCGCAGATATCTGATCGACTATGCCCGCGGACGCCCCGACGCCGAAATGGTCGCGCTCGACGATATTAGAACTTTTCTACCGGCGGACAGCGCGAAGATCGACCTGGCGATCACCGTGGACCGCCTCCTGGACCAGCTCTCCGAGACCAAGCCGGAATGGTGCAGCCTGGTCGAATTGAAATACTTTCTAGGGCTTACCGATGAGGAGGCCGCCGATGTCCTCGGCGTGAAGCTCCGCAGCATGCAACGAATGTGGCGTGACGTGCGCCAATGGTTGTTTGAACAATTGGACACAAGCCATGGAACACATACAGCAGCCGGATGACGAGCTGGTGATGAACCTGGTGGAGCAGGCCCTTGCTCAGCCGGAGCACCAGCGTGTGTCGTACCTGCAGAGCGCGTGTTCAGGAAACACCTGCTTGTTCGACCAGGCGTGGAAATACGTCCAGTGGGACGAGCGGATGCATGGTTTCCTGCTCGATCCGCTCTTCCCACCTGAGGATGAGAAGCCGTTTGAGCCTGGGCAACTCCTGGATGGCCGATTTCGGATTGAGCGGGAAGTGGCGCGCGGCGGTATGGGCATCGTGTACGAGGCTTTCGACGAGAAGCTGCGCCGTCGCATTGCGCTGAAGTGCGCCATAAGCGGCTTTCGCAAACGTCTGCCGCCCGAGGTGCGCCATGCGAGTGAGATCAGCCATCCCAACGTCTGCAAAATCTTCGAGATCCACACGGCTTCGACTCCCGACGGCCAGGTCGACTTTCTCACCATGGAGTTTCTGGAGGGCGAGACGCTGGCGGCGCGCCTCGCTCGCGGACGGCTGCCGGAAACCGAGGCGCGCACCATCGCCAGGCAGATCTGCGCGGGATTGGCCGAGGCCCATCGCAACCGCGTCGTGCATGGCGACTTGA
Organism: Bryobacteraceae bacterium; assembly: GCA_035542735.1. Lineage (GTDB taxonomy): Bacteria > Acidobacteriota > Terriglobia > Bryobacterales > Bryobacteraceae > Palsa-187. The sequence goes on along the minus strand of DATKKV010000029.1, from coordinate 309,808 downwards.
AGAGCAACAATGTGATTCTCGCTAAGTACGCCAGCGGCGGCGTGCGCGCCGTGATCACCGACTTCGGGTTAGCCCGCGTGCCGCTCGGGCCAGCCGACGACATTCCTCCCGGAGGGGCGGGCTCCAGCCAAGCGGGTGGAACGCCGGATTATATGGCGCCGGAGCTGTGGAAGGGCGAAAAGCCGTCGGCCGCCTCGGACGTGTATGCGCTGGGTGTGATCTTGTACGAGTTGGCCGGAGGCAAGCGAGAGGCTCCGCTAGAGGGGGGCCGCCGGGCGCCAGTGAATCCTGGCCGGGGCGCGATCCTGCGGCGATGTCTCGAGGCGGACCCGGCCAAACGCTTTCATGACGCCGGGGAAGTGGCTGTGGCGCTGGAGCCGTCGCGCACGCTCCGTTGGTGGCTGGGAGTTGCATCGGCAGTTCTACTGGCGTTGGGCGTCGGCGTGGCGACCTATGAGCGCGCGACTGCGCCCAAGGAGTCCTGGCGGCTGGCGATGCTTCCCATCGAGTCGCCGGCGGATACGGCAGAGATCGCGAGCGATTTGTCCCGCGAAACGTCGGGTCAACTGCGGCGGCTGAAAGGGGGAAGCGTCGCCCGGCTCACCTTTGTTGAAGCTTCACACGGCGCCAACGAAGCGCTTCGAGCAACCCACAGATTGCAGGTAAATCTCGCGAAGCGCGACCAGAAAGTCCTGGTCCACGCCGTGCTCACCGACGCGCGCTCGGGTGTTCCGGTGAAGGACTGGACCACCGCCTACGCGCCAGGAGACGAGCGGCGATATGCACCAGTAGCCCTGGCCGGCATGGTGACGGGCGCGCTGCGACTGCCTGCCCTGGAGGTCGCAGCCGTGAATCCTCGCGGAGCGCGGGATTACTGGGACGGAGTCTGGTACACGAGGCAGAATTCCACGCTCGATGCCGCACTCCGCGCCTTGAACCAGGCGGTGGCGGAGGACCCCGGCTCGCCGCTCACTCATTCGGCGCTGGCGGAAGCGCAGTGGTTCGAGTACTTTCTCACCAAGGATCAACGATGGCGGGAGCGTGCCCGGGAATCGCTGCGGGAGGCGGAAGAGCGGGATCCGGACGTGCCCGCCGCGCACCGCGTGGAGGGGTATCTATACTACGCCGACGATTTGTATTCGCAAGCCGTACTGGAGTTCGAGCGGGCCATTGAACTGCAACCCGGCAATGCCATGGCGCACATCTATCTCGCCAAGGCGTACGAAGACAACAACCAGCTCGACAAGGCCCAGGCCGAATTTGTGAAGGCCACGGAAGTGGAACCGAAGTATTTCAGGACCTGGCAGAACCTCGGCGCGTACTATCACAACCGCTCCAAGTTCAACGAAATGGCCGAGTTCAACAAGAAGGCCATTGAGCTTGCTCCAAACGAGCCCAACCTGCACTCGAATCTTGGAGGCGCCTACTTGGTGTTAGGACAATTTAGCGCCGCAGAGCAGGAACTTCGACGCTCCATCGATTTACGAGAGACCATCGCTGCGGACTGCGATCTAGGCCAGATCCTGATGTATGAAGGTAACGACTCCGAGGCGGTTCGAACGTTTCAGCGTGCTTTGGATCTCGGTTCGCCGCCAGGAGGAACGCCCAAATACCTGGTCTTGATGTACCTCGGAATCGCCCAGCGGCGATTGCATCATGTCGCGGAGTCCACAGAAGCCAACACGATAGGCTTCAAAATGGTGGAGGCGGAGAACCCGCGGAACGCTCGCGATGGCGATCTGAAATCCTTTCTGGGCTACTTCAGCGCGACGATGGGAGACCGGAGGCACGCAATAGACTACATTGAGACTGCTCTGGGATTGTTCCCCGATAATTCGGCGACACGCTGGAGAGCCGTCTTAACCTACGAAGAGCTTTATCGGCAATCCAGGGACTCATCACTTCGAAACAGAGCGCTGGAACTCGTAAATCAGGCTGCGGTCGACCAGATTGCAGACCTTAACCGCTGGCCGGATGTGGCGGACTTACGCGAAGATCCGCGTTTTAAGGACATAGTCGCTTCCCATCAGATCAAGTAAGGAGAAAACCATGGCGCAGTTCGTGAAAAGAACACCCGCGACCGGCGGCGCATTAATCGGCGGGGCCGATCTCGGCCAAACCGGTGGCGGTGACCTCGGCCAAACTGGCGGGGGTGACCTGGGCCAAACCGGCGGGGGTGACCTCGGCCAAACCGGCGGCGCCGATCTGGGTCAAACCGGCGGCGGGCCAAGGCAGAACGTCGCCGCTTACAGGCACGCTGCCATCTCCAACCTCGGTCCGAGCGTGATTGCCCAAAACAGGATCGACTTTAAGATCCAGAAACAAGAACAGTCTGAGTGGTGCTGGGCGGCCATTGCAGTCAGCGTGGAGCGATTCTTCAACCCTGCGTGGTCTCTGACGCAGTGTCAAATAGCAAATAGGGTCCTTCCGAAGGAAATTGAGGGCCTCGAGCTCCCCAAGGGCATTTGCTGTGCCAAACCAGACATCTGCAACAAGCCAGCGGAATTAGAGACTGCGCTAAAGGAGATCCACAAGTGGAGAACGACTCTGGATCAAAAGACGGCTCCGGGCGGATCGATGATATCGACTGGGACGCTAACGTTCGAGCAGGTTCGCCGCGAAATCGACAACGGCCGGCCGGTATGCGTCGGGATCACATGGAAGGGCGGAGGAGGGCATTTCGTGGTCGTCAGAGGCTACCGGCAGCTAAGCACTGGCGCCTGTCAGGTAGACGTGGCAGATCCGCTAAATCCCTCCGCGGTTGTAGATTTCGATGAGCTTACTTCCGCTTATTATGGCCATGGCGTATGGACCGAGACCGACCTGGTACAGGACGATTGGACCGAGTAACGAACCGGCGAGGAGCGAACGACGATGAGTGTGACAAGACCGAACATACCGCTCGACCACAAGCGAGCATTTACAACGGGGTTGGGAGACTTTATCGATCCCAGTGAGCCGCTCTGGACCTTGTTGTCGCAGAACTATACGGCGCTCGAGGCCTTCATCTTGAAGCTTGAACTTCCTCAAAAAAGCGGGGACTGGGTTCTGAGGAAGCCATCGGTGGCAGAGACGGAGACATCTGTGTCGTCGACCGGGTGGCGGTTTTGGGCGTCGGCCGGCGATCTCTACTGCGCGTGCCACGTGGGCAGAATTAACGAGGGGCCTCCGAAAATGACGGGCTTCTCGACGGTAGTACAAGTCTTGGCCGACATCGAGCGGTTCAATCAGCTCAGCGCGATCCCAGAATTAGCGGGGACGGCTTTCGAGCCGCACGTGTTGAGGATCGCCTGGTATCCACTCGAGGCATTTTGGCTGCGTTCGACGGTTGCCGACGTCGAGGATCATTTCGTAGTCTTCAGCGGCTTCCCGCCAGAGGAACTCGATTCAATGGAAGCCTATCCCATGAAAACGTTCCTGAAGGCGATCGACAAGCGGGCCTCGGAGCTACGCGCTCGCAAGTAACCACAAGGAGGCACTGGCCAACGCGGTTCGCGTTCAGACGGCCGGCATTCAGCCTCCTCGCGAACCGGGCGAAGGAATTGGACACCCAGGCGCAACAGGCGCGCGCCAGAGCGTCACAAGCGCAGGCCAGCGCGCCTCCCAAGTGAGTGCCAAGATTCAACCCGCAGCTCCCGTCCTTCGAAGGCCCTCACGGAAGAAAAATAGCGGCGCGGCTTTGTGCCGTAGCCCGTGGTCCTGCCATGTCTGCTTCCGCGGACGTGCGTCCTCCCCTTGATTGCCGATTATTTGTGGCGGACTTCCTCGAGGAATCCCGCTTACCTTCATGTCAACCCGTGATCAAACGGTAGACAAGAAAAAGGAGATCCCAATGAAAACCTCGATGATTCGCACGTTCGTTACATTTGCTCTTAGCGCCGCGCTGAGCCCCGTTGCTCTGATGGCGCAAAGCCGCATCAACGCCACCATTCCGTTCGACTTCACGGTCGGGACGAAGTCCTTCCCCGCGGGCGATTACAGTATCCGGCGGGTGACTGAGTCTGTTCTCATGATCCAGAATGTCAGAGACGGCTCCGGTGGGATGACCCAAGTGTCCGCTGAAAGCACGAGGCCGGACGGGAAGCTCGTGCTGATGTTCAACCGGTACGGAGACACCTACTTCCTCTCGAAAGTATTGGGTGACTCCCAAGGCTGGCGATTGCCGGCTTCGCGCGTCGAAAAAGAGCTAATCGCGAAGGCGGCATCGACCAAGCCCGCCGTGTTAGTAGCCGCGTTGCACTCCAAGTGACGTCGATCGAGGCAACAAAGAGCTGAATGGCAGATCGACGATTCAAGCGACACCCGCCTCCCGCGTTACGTCCGAGGGAAGCTGGTGTCGCTGTTGCGTCAGACGCGGTCCTCGTACGGCGCGTCCTTAACCATCCACATGGTCGTAAAACGCCATCGTGATATTGGGCGTTACCGGCAAGGTCAGTATTGCGCCGACTCGCCGATCAATTCCCGATAGACCTCGCGCGCGTGATCGTAAGCTGCTTTCGCTAAGCCCAAATCTCCAGTGGCAATGCGTGGGGCTTTTTGGGTCCAGCACTGATTCACCGCGTCCAGGCACCACTGGGCGCTGCGTTTAGATGCCCGCACAGGTCTTCCGCCCACAAGCGCGAAGATCGGATTGGTGTGGGCGGCCGGAAGAACCCGTGCTGCGATCCAACTGCTCTCGCTCACCGGCACTTCGAACTCAAGATCATTCACCTTACCGTCAGCAACGATGTTCTTCTTCGCCAGCACCTTGCCGTTCACCACGATCTCCACCGGCACCTCACGGGTGTTGCCTACCCTGGCCCGCTCCACGTCCCAGTAGGGTTTCTGGTCGTAGGGCAGACCCCGAATTTCCTCATTCGGAATCACCGAAAGGTACGCTGCCGCTTTGACCGTGACTTTGACGGTACCAGGCGTAGTCAGCCGGACATCACTGCTGGCGCCGACTTCGACGCCATTCACGCGGAAGTCCATCAGGTGCGTTTTGCCATCGGACACATAACTGCGGCCTGCTTTCAGGCTGTCGAGCCACGCCGCATAGCTCAGCTCTCCGCCGAGTTTGGCGTACGTTCTGCCGATCCCGACGCGCCCATCGTAAATGCACGGGAAATCGGTTTCGCCGGCGATCCTGGTCCTGAATCCGACGTTGAGCGTGTGATACCAGATGTTGAGTTCCCAGACGTATGGCGTGTCTACCGCGGAAATGAAGTCCACCATGCCGGGATGGGTCACGTCGACAATGTATTCGTTAGCCCCGATGCCGTCGAACCCGGGCATTTCGTAGGCGGGCAGGTCCTTCGTCTTCACCTCCAGGCCCCATCCGGAGTGCGCAAATCCCGTAATCGCCCCCTGCGCCTTCGCCCAGCGGAAGATAGGCAGGTCCCATGTCGGCCATTCCTCAATCCGCTTGGCTCCCGGATAATCCTGCTCCTTCAGTTTCAACAGCACGATGTGCCCGGTGTGGCTCGATGGGAATCCCGAAACCTCAAGGTCATAGTGCATCAGCCGGTTCGGCTGGGAGAGCGGATCGTCGTGTCCCGAGAAAAACTGTTTCTGGTAATAGTAATCCGGTCCCCACGTCAACACGGAACCGATATTCAGCCGCTCGCCCAGAATCTGCCGCAGCATATCGCGAGGCTCCACGCCTTCGGTTGGATTCATGTAGTGGGAACAGCCGGCTGCATGTACGTGGTGGTCGCCGGAATACCAGCCGAACTTCGAAGGATCGATCCAGCGATCGAGTTGAAACGCCAGTTCCGTGGGACCTTCGGCATTTACCTCGACTTCGCGCGTGTGCGGCAGCGATTCCGGGCCGCCATTGTACTGGATGGTGTAGTAGCCCGCCGGTAGCCGCACCGTCTCGCCATCGGCGCGATAGACCTGTGGCTGGAAGAAGAAATCGGGCGCGAGCCGCTTCGAGGGCAGCGGATACAAGCGGTTCAGGCGGTCACGGATAATGAAGCTCGCCATCGCAGGCACGCCGTTCTCGTCCTTCACGCGGAACGTGATCTGTTTGGTCGGAGCCACGTTAAACACGATGTTGACGTCGTTGCGGAATCCGATGTCCTGGCTTCCCTGCCCAACGTTGAAGGAGATTTTCGCCGAACGCTGTCCCGCATCCCGGCTGTAAATCTGCAGGATCTGATATTCGACTGCTAGACCTGAAAGCCGCTTACGCATGGGCGGCTGCTGGACCAGCGAAATATCGGCCCAGCGATCCTTCGATTCCTGCGGCGTGAGCGTAATGGCGGGGTCGGGCTGGCCGTTCGACCGGATGAAAACGTCACCGCTGTTTGGACTGACGACATTCAGTTGAGCCGTCACGTGAGCGGAGTTGACGACCTTGACCAGAAATAGCCGCGCACCTCCCTCGATGAGATCCGGCTTCGCATCGCCTTGTTCCACCTTCACGCGGCTCTCCGCGTTGATCTCAACGTTCATCAGCACGTGGCTATCGAACACCCTCTCGAGGGCTTCGACGGCGGCCGTCTCGTCCGATATGCCGATCGCATCGTTGATCCGCTTCTGCTCCGCTGGCGTGAGCGGCTGGCCGAAATAGCTGAGGGCCTCCGAGAGCTGCCGCGCCTGCTGCGCCATCGGCTGCAATGGGACCTGCGCGGGCTTGGCGGCATGCTGATGTTCCTGGGAACCCAGCCTGGCAGCGGCCATGATGCAAAGAACGAATGCAGAAACCAAGGTTTTCATGAATCGAAATCCTCCCAGTCACCGATCAGGATATCTCGGAATTGACACTGCGGCCGCGCGGTGTGAACCAGTACCTCCAAGTTGTCGCGCACTCAGTTGTCAGATGGAATTCTTGCGGCGGAAAAACGGGCTGCGAGGCGTCTGCTCGGAATGGTCGAGGCGTTGAAGGTGCAAGAGCCCCCTCGGCTGGCGAGCTGAGCTTCCTATAGCGGTTCGGCCTGTTGGTGGATCAACAGTGGAAGTAGCGGGAGGAGCAGGCGCTCTCACAGCTGGCTGCTGGCTCCTGAATCCAGTAAACTCAGTTCCTAATGAGACGCTTCCTGATTTTTTCGATGACCCTCCTGCTCGCCGGCGCACCCGCCCAGGAGAGCGGGCACGTCGCGCTCGGAGTGGCGCTGCGGAAGCTGAACGTCTCCGGTACGTTCATGCAAACGGCCGCGCATCCGGACGACGAGAACAACGCGCTGCATGCAATGTTTGGGCTCGGCATGGGTTTGCGGTCGATCGATGTGCAGACCACCCGCGGCGAAGGCGGCCAAAACGAGATCGGCCCGGAACTGTTCGGCGACATGGGCGTTCTTCGGACGTCTGAATTGTTGGCGGCGCATAAGATCGATGGCGCCGAGCAATACTTTACACGAGCCATCGACTATGGATACTCATTCGATCCCAACGAGGTGATCGGCAAGTGGGGCCGGGCTGAAATCGTCGGCGATTTCGTGCGCCTGATCCGCGCGCACCGGCCCGACGTGCTGCTCACGATGAACATCCAGGGCCGCGGAGGCGATCGGGCTCATGAAGCGACCACCGTTCTGACGCGCGAGGCATATCAGGCGGCGGGCGATCCATCGAAGTATCCCGAGCACATGAAAGAAGGTCTGCGGCCCTGGAAGCCGGCGAAACTGTATTTCTCGGCGGCATTTCAAGGCGGGCGGGGCGGGACAGCACCGGCGACGATTCGTCCCGCAGACACCCCTTCTCCAACGGCGCAGGTGAAACTAACGACACCCAACACTTCCGTTTACGACGCGCTGCTCTGCCGGACATTTAACGAGATCGGCACCGAGGCGCGCAGCAATCACAAATGCCAGGGCATGGCGGGTCTGCCTGGTTTGCCGGGCGCGACGGGCGGACGTGGGGGTGGCGGCCGAGGCTATCAGTTAATGGACGCCTCCATCGCAGGCCAGATGGACAAGACGGAAACATCGCTGTTCGACGGAATCGATACGCGATTGATCGCGGTGGCGCGATTCGCGGGCCCGAATCCTCCGGCGGAACTGCTCGACGGTCTTGCCACGATTTCGGATGCGGCGGTCAGAGCACAAAAAGTCTTCGCCTCGGGCGACGACGCGGGCACGGCCGCGCCCGTGGAAGAGGGATTGACGAAGCTCCGGGCACTGCAGGCACGGCTCGGGTCCTTGGGATTGAGCGACGATGCCCGGTACGAGATCGATTTCCGGCTGAAGATTAAGGAGCGTGACTGGGCAGAGGCAGTGCTCGCCGCGCACGGGTTGAGCTTCGAGGCGATCGCCGACGATGGGTTAGTCACGGCAGGACAAGCGGTGAAATTGTCGCTGATCGCGGTGAATCGCGGCGCATCCGGCGTGAACATCGGGGTTACGATCGAAGGGTTCGATTCGCCCGCCGCCTGCAAGCCGGGCGACGCGAAAAAGGACGCTGTGTATTCGTGCTCCTCCGAGGCACACGTGCCGAAGGATGCCCAACCGACCACCCCCTATTTTTCCGACAAGTACTGGAAGCATCCGGCCAACCCGGCGATCGACGATTTCGCGTCCGGCGTCGAATTCGGCATACCGTTCCAGCCGACACCGTTCCGCGCGGTCTTTCATATCAAAGCCGGATCGGTGGAGGTGGAGAAGGACGCGCCGGTGCAGTATCGCTATGTGAAGGACGTCTACACCGGGGAAAAACGCATGGAGTTGAACGTCGTCCCTGCGCTCTCCGTGCGTCTGACGCCATCACTCGCCGTGTTTCCCGCCGGATCGAGAGCCCCCCGCGAAGCCTTCGTCACCGTCACCAATGGCGCCAAGGGCACGGCCAAAGCGTCGGTGCGCCTCGAGCTGCCGCTGGGATGGAGAGCCGTGCCGCCCACGGCCGAGCTGCAGTTCGATCACGAAGACGAATCGCTGTCGGCGCGTTTCGAACTGACGCCGCCGCCGAACATAGCACCCGGTGAATACACGCTACGCGCAATCGCGCTCGCGTCAGCCGGTGGAACGTACGCGACGGGCTATCAGGAGATTGAATATCCGCACGTCGAACGCCGCCAGGTGATCAAACCCGCCGAGGCATCGCTCAAAGTGATCGATGTGAAGATGGCGCCCAATGCGACCATCGGCTATATCGTCGGCGCGGGTGATCAGGTGCCGCAGGCCATCGAGCAAATGGGCGCAAGGTTAACGATGATCGATCAGGACGAGCTGGCCTGGGGTGACTTGTCGAAATACGGCGTGATTATCACGGGCGTTCGCGCCTACGAGAAGCGCTCAGACCTGCGCGCTTACAATCACCGGCTGCTCGACTACGCTGAGCGCGGCGGCACGGTGATCGTCCAGTACAACAAGATGGAGTTCAACCGCGCCGATTACGGCCCGTTCCCCGCCAAGGTCAGCGGCAACCGCGTGTCCGACGAGGCGGTGCCGGTGAAGATCCTGGTTCCGGACGATCCGGTGTTCAACGCGCCGAACAAGATCGGCGCCGCGGCGTGGGCCAACTGGGTGCAGGAGCGAGGGCTGTACTTTCTAGGCGAGAAAGACAAGAGATACGTGGACCTTGTGTCCATGGTCGATTCGTTTCCCGACAACCCCGGCGAGAAGCTGGGGTCGTTTGTCGAGGCGAAGGTCGGAAAGGGGCGCTGGTTTTATCTGGGACTCGGCCTCTGGCGTCAACTCCCCGCCGGAACTGACGGAGCATATCAATTGCTTGCGAACCTGCTCAGCCTGTCAGTCAACAACATCGCGCCTTCACGCGCCGCCGGTTCTGCAACCAGGCCCTAACATTCAGGCAAGGAGTTCAAGCGCTCTTCCAATGGAGAGCTGAATCGGCCGGAATGGGGTATCCATGGTTAAGTCCCTGCGGGCCTGCGAGCATTGGAGATCACGGCGGACCTTACCGGACCCTCGCGGTTGCGGGCTAAGTAAACGGACTTCGCGCGGGACGAAGTAAAATCTCCATGCTAGAGGGCCGGCCCGATAAATCGATCTTTGACATTTTGAACCGTCTTCGCAGGATAGAATCGGAGCCATGCCCGATCTTCCCGCCCTCTGGCAAGAACATACCGATCATGAGTTTGTCACCCGTGATACGGAAGCCACGCTCGCAACCATGGTGGAGGACGCCTACGTCAACCACATTCCGGTGTTGACGGGTGGACGCGGCAAGGACGCGCTGCGCGCGTTTTACTCAAGAGACTTCATTCCCTGCATGCCTCCCGATACAACGCTGACGCCCATTTCCCGCACGGTGGGCGAAAACCAATTGGTGGACGAGATGATCTTTTCCTTCACGCATAGCCGGGAAATGCCGTGGATGCTGCCCGGCGTCGCGCCGACTCACCGGTTTGTGAAGGTTCCTCTGGTGGCGATCGTGCAATTTCGCGACGGTAAACTCGCGCACGAGCACATATATTGGGATCAGGCTTCGGTCCTGAAGCAGATCGGACTATTGAACGATCCGTCGCTGCCGGTGCGCGGCGTGGAGACCGCCGACAAGGTGATCGCCGGCTAGAACATTGAGGCTCCGGTATGAGACAGTTAAATCCATGAGTTCCGCTTCTATCGCTCGTGATCTTACAGACTCACTGCACCTGAGCCAGCCGCCGATCGCGGTCTGTTTTTCCGATTCCGTTCCGGAAGGCGTGAAGGCCCGTACCGGTGCCGTTCCCGCGGGATGCCGGTTCTGGCAGGAAGCCACTACGAGCGTCTTTGCGACCGTCCCGGCAGATCACGACCTCTGCTCCATTGGCGTCTACACGCACCATCTTGCGATGACGCCAAGTGGCGAAAAGGACCTGGGAGATGCCTTGAGAGTCTTCGCGGACTTGGACTATGTGCGGCCGGAGGACGTAGCGGCAATCCCCGTGCTTCAATCGAAACCCAAGGTCATCGTATACGGCCCGCTCGACTCGGTGCCACTGCCGCCCGACGTCGTGCTGCTGTTCGTCAAGGCCGATCAGACCCTGATCCTCTCCGAGGCCTCGCAACAGATGGAGGGCGGCACTCCTCCGGCGATGGGGCGTCCCGCCTGCGCGGTGGTTCCGCAGGCGTTCAACACAGGCCGCACTGCGTTGAGCCTCGGCTGCTGCGGCGCGCGCGCCTATCTCGATATTCTGACGCCGGACGTGGCTCTGTACGCAATCCCCGGCACGAAGCTCGCAGCGTTCACGGGACGCGTCAAAGCGCTTGCCGAGGCGAACGGCGTGCTCACGCAGTTTCATTCGATTCGCCGCAGGGATGTGGAAGCAGGCAAGCGTCCCAGCGTTCAGGAATCGCTGGCGGCCATGCAATGACGACACAAGACAACCAAATTAACTGGATGGCGGTGATCCCGTTTACCATCGTGCACGCGGGCGCGGTGGCCGCGCTATTTTATTTCAGTTGGCCGGCGCTTTGGACGGCCGTATTCTTGTATTGGTTGGCACTGTGCCCGGGCATCGGCATGGGCTATCACCGGCTGTTAACACATCGTTCGTACCAAGTCCCCAAGGGCGTGGAATACTTCATGGCGGTCTGCGGATGCCTGGCGCTGGAAGGCGGACCACTCAACTGGGTGACCACGCATCGCATTCATCATCAGTTTTCCGACCGGAATGGCGATCCGCACACGCCTCGCGACGGCAAGTGGTGGGCGCATATCGTCTGGATGCTGGTGGGAACCGCCACTCGCGCAACACCCGAGGATTGCCGCCGCTATTCGCCCGACCTGATGAAGGATCCGTTCCTGATGTGGCTCTCGCGCAACAACGCCCTGCCGGTGTTGATTCTTTCAGGGCTGCTGCTTGCCGTCGGAGGGCTGCCGTTTTTCCTCTGGGGCGTATGTTTCCGCATCACCGCGAACCTCCATGCCACCTGGATGGTCAACTCGCTGACGCATTTCTGGGGCACGCGCCGCTTTGAAACTCGCGACGACTCGCGCAACAATGCTCTGGTGGCAGTCTTAAGTTTTGGCGAGGGCTGGCACAATAATCATCATGCCCATCCAGCGTCGGCACGGCACGGATTGGCGTGGTATGAATTCGATATGAGCTGGATCATGATCCGGTTTCTGGAGGTCGCCGGCGTAGCGTCGCGCGTTCGCGTGGCGTCGGTTGGTGCAAAAACTCTGGCGGCAGACTCGCAAACGGCATCATGAAGTCCTTAGGCTGGTTCATTGCCGGCGCGGCTTTCCTTTTCTGCTGTTGGCGCGCTCATGGCGTTTCCGCCGCCTCCAACGGACCTTCCTTCGTTGAATTTGAAAGCGGGCAGGTGCGCCCGTTGGCGCTTTCTCCCGACGGCAACACTCTCTTCGCTGCGGACACGCCCAACGGAACGCTTGAGATGTTCAGCGTCAGTACAGGCAGGCCTCTGTTTCAGGGTAGCGTGCCGGTCGGCCTGGAGCCTGTGGCCGTCGCGGCGCGCACGAGCACCGAAGTTTGGGTCGTAAATCATCTTTCCGATAGCATCAGCATCGTCAGCCTCACTGGTACACCACATGTGATTCGCACTCTGCTGGTTGGAGACGAGCCGCGCGATATCGTCTTCGCGGGCAATCCCCAGCGGGCCTTCATCACGACGGCGCATCGCGGCCAGCAGCGAACGGACCCGTCGATAGCGGGCGTCCCCGGCGCGGGCGATCCTCAATTCACCACCCCCGGGGTTCCTCGCGCCGATGTTTGGGTGTTTGATCCGGCAAATCTTGGCTTGACCATGGGCGGCACGCCGATCAGCATCCTGAGTTTCTTCACTGATACGCCGCGCGCGCTCGCCGCGAGCCCCGACGGCAGCACCGTCTACGTCGCCGGTTTCAAGACCGGCAATCAGACCACGACCGTGAATCAAGGCCGCATCTGCGCGGGATTTCAGGCGCACCAACCCTGCATGTTTTCCGACGGAACCGTCAGCCCCGGAGGCAATCCTGGTCCGGCGACGGACGCAAGCGGCGAGCCTGCCCCGGAGGTCGGCCTGATCGTCAAATTCAACAACACCAGCGGTCACTGGGAAGACGAACTTCAGCGTAATTGGAACGGGTCCGTGCGATTCACGCTGCCCGACACCGACGTGTTTTCCTTCAACGCGAATACCCTCAAGCAGACCGCGGCATTCGCCCACGTCGGAACGACGCTCTTCAACATGGCGACGAATCCAATCACCGGGACGCTCTACGTTTCGAACACCGATGCGGTGAACAACGTCCGTTTCGAAGGGCCCGGAGTCTACGGCGGCCATACGGTGCAGGGACATCTGGCCGAAGCTCGCATCACGGTGATTTCGGGAAGCGGCGTCGCGCCGAGGCATCTGAACAAGCACATCGATTACACGAAGCTCGCCGAATCGCCGGGCTTCGATCCAACTGCGAAATTGCACAGCCTGTCGATGCCTCTTCAGGTCGCGGTGAGCGCGGATGGAGGCACGATTTACGTCGCGGCGTTCGGGTCGAGCAAAATTGGCGTGTTTAAAACGAGCAGTCTCGAAGACGATTCCTTTGATCCCGTCAAGACAAGCGCTAATTACATCGCGGTCAGCGGAGGAGGGCCGAGCGGTATTGCTCTCGACGCCGCGCGGAATCGCATGTACGTACTGACGCGCTTCGACGATGCGGTGAAGACCATCGATCTGGCCAAGAACGTCGAGATCGCGCGCGCGGCGCTGCCGAATCCCGAGCCACCCTCCATCGTGCGCGGCCGGCCTTTCCTCTACGACGCGACACAATTTTCGGGCAACGGCGAGGCATCCTGCGCAAGCTGCCACAACTTCGCGGACAAGGACGATCTGGCCTGGGACCTCGGCAATCCCGACAATGCAGTGACGCAGAGCCCGATTCCGATCAACCTCGGCGGACTCTTGAACCTATTGATCGGCTTGAAGGCCACCGGCGTTTCGACTCCGATTAACGGCAGCAACAAGCCCGCCGATTTTCATCCCATGAAAGGGCCCTTCACCACGCAGACGCTGAGAGGTCTGCGCAATTCGGGCGCCATGCACTGGCGCGGTGACCGGTCAGTCGGGATCTTTGGCACATCCGCGTTCGACTCCACGCTCTCCTTCAATAATTTCGCTGTTGCTTTTCAGGGCTTAGTGGGTAGCCCGAATCAACCTCCCGAATCGCAAATGCAGGAATTCAGCAATTTCGCGCTGCAAATCCAGCCGCCGCCGAACCCCGTGCGCACTCTGGACAATTCGCTTACCGCGCCGCAACAACGGGGACAATCGTTCTTTTCCGGAACGCGTCCATCAGACGGCATTGTGAATCCCGCTCTCGATGCCATCGCGGGCCAATCATCTTTCACCTGCAACGGATGCCATGTTCTCGATCCTTCGAACGGGTTCTTCGGCACAAACGGCGCCCAGAGCTTTGAAAATCTTGCGCAGATCGTGAAGATTCCGCACTTGCGGAATGCTTATGACAAGATCGGCATGTTCGGAACGCCAGCCGTGAGTTTTTTCGGAGCGCCCGACAGCGGGCCAATGGGCAACCAGATCCGGGGCTTCGGCTACACGGGCGACGGGTCCACCGACACGATTTTTCGTTTCCTGACCGCAACGGTCTTTAATCCGACATCGAGCGTCGGGTTCCCGCAGACGAATCCGGACGCCACCCGGCGCGATGTTGAGCAATATATCCTGGCCTTCGACACCGACCTTGCGCCCATCGTCGGCCAGCAGGTCACGCTCACCGGCGCGAATGCTGCGGGCGCGGGGCCTCGCATTGATCTGATGATCCAGCGCGCGGGCGCGCTGTTTATCTCCAAATCGCTCGGCGGAAGCGTGACGGAATGCGACCTGGTGGCCCAGGTGGTTCGCAATGGGCGCCTCATGGGTTTTCTGTACGACCCGGCCGCGAACAATTTCATCCCGGACGACGGATCCGCGCCGCTTCCCGATGCCGCCATTCGAGCGTTCGCCGCGACGCCCGGCCAGGAAGTAACCTACACCGCCGCGACGCCCGGTTCCGGCGCGCGGATCGCTTTTTCCCGATGGGCCGCGCTTCCTCCGGCTCACGGGCGCAGATAGCTACGGCTTTTCGTCGCTATCCGTTTCGACCTTCTTCGCCTCGTTCTTCAAATGATCGTCGTACCACTTGAGAATCCGGGCGTGAAAATCCTTCACATCCTCGACCGTCGACGTGGGCATGCCATGGCCGCCATTCAGATAGTTCGCCCAGGCGACCTCTTTCCCGAGCCGCCGCAACGCGAAGTACATCTCCATCGCCTGCCGGGCCGGAACGTTCCAATCTGCTTCGCCCGTCGTCAGCAACAGGGGAGTCTTGATGCGGTCCGCGAAAAGAATCGCTGAATGTTGCAGATATTTCTGCGGCTGCTGCCATAGCGTCGCGCCCAAACGGTCCTGGCTGTGCTCCGGCGCATGAATGTTGCGCACGCCGAGCCTCGGGCTATCGGTGTAAAAGCTCACCATGTTCACTTTGCCCGATATATTGACGGCCGCCTTGAACCGGTTGGTCTGCGTAATGAGAAGATTCGTCGCGTAGCCCCCATAGCTGGTGCCTTGCACCCCCAATTTATCCAGATCAGCGACACCCATTTCGATTAGCTTATTCGCGGCCGAGGTCACGCCCTTCTCCCAGGCCTCTCCCGGGAAGCCGATCTCCAGATCCACCGACGGCTGCATCACCGCGTAGCCGTTGGCTGTCAGCACGCTAATCGTGCCGTTGAACGTATCGTCGAAGAACTGCTCGTACAGGTTGAAGATCGTGGGATATTTCTTCCCCTTTTCATAATTCGAAGGATAGTAAAGGACGCCGAACAGCTTCTTGCCGTCGGCATCCAGATACGGCACCAGTTCCGCTTTCGCCAGGTTCTTATCCGCCAGCTGCGGGTTTAAATCCGTTAAGCGCCTCTCATTCTTGAAGGAAGCGTCGGCGGCGTAGGCCTGCGGTGGACGGTTACTTTCCGCGGCGAGATACACCCAGCGGCTGCCGTCGTGCGACAGATGGAATCCGGAGTAGATGCGCGCGTCCCTGATCAAATCCTCCATCCGTTTCGACGCAACGTCGTACTTGGAGACGCCGCGCTCCCATCTGGTGCGCGAGGAATAGCTCAAATACACCGCATCGCCCGATGGAGTCCACTCGAGCGCCTGATAGCGCGGCGCCAGCTTGTCCTCTTCCGGCATCTTCACGAACAGCTCCTTGGCGCTGGACGCCGTGTCGATCATCCACAAGCCGTCTTTCGAGGATGCGACCAGGTGATCACCCTTCGGGCTCAGTTTCACCGGCGTATACGAGTCCTTCTTGGCTTTCGAATCGGTCTCCTTCACCGAGTCGTCTTTCTTCTTCCCGGCGATCAGCCGCGGCTCTTTGTCGTCCACGCCGAAATAAATCGCGTCGTCTTTTGCATACGCGTAGGAACGCAGGTCTTTCGACCAGATCAGCGTCATGCCCTTTGTCGACGGAATCAGCGTCTTTGGCGACGCGCCTGCTTTCGCCGCGACCATCTCCACGCGAGCCTCGCCCGCGCCGAGCGTGTCATAATCGGTCTTTTTTGCGATGTCCTGGTCAAGAATGAGGAAGGACCCGTCTTCCGCGGCGCGAATCCCGGAGATCAGCGAAGGCGAAGAAATTTCCGTCACCTTGCCGGTGGCTACATCGTACGCGCCGATGGACCTCTGCAGCGCCAGCCGGTTCACGGCAATCCAGGCGAGAAACGGTTCCGTGCTCGAATGGAAAATCACCGGCCCCATCGTCTCCGACAGAAACCGTTCGCGCGCGCTTTCTTTCCAATCCGCCGCGCGAAGACCAAGAATCAATTGCGCCCCATCACGGGTCCATGCAAGATCGCCCGATTCGTCGATCGCCTTCCCGTCCGGCGCATTCACCGTCGTGAAGTTTCCGCTTGCGCGATCCCAGATGCGCAAGGCGAACGATTCGTTGCGCTGTGCCAGCAGCGCCAGCCGGCTGCCATCCGGAGAGAATTTGAGCCCCTTCGCTTGCGTCCGCGAAGGAAAGAGCTCGGTCGTCGCTCCGGAGCGCGTGTCCACCACCAGCACGTCCATCTTGTGCGGAGCGATATAGGTTGGGTCGCCGTAGCGGTGATTGTCGATGCCAATCCGGTCCTCCAGGCTGGAGACAATCAGTGCGGCCCATCGCCCGTCGGCGGAGACGTCGGCGACCGTCGCGTTGGCGACACGCAGCAGATCGTCCACGGTGAACGAACCGCCGAACACCGCCGACGCAAGCGAGCACAGAAGCAAGAGACAGCGCATGCAACGAATGTATCCAGAACCGCGGTTCGCGTCAATCTTGACCTCAACGCCGGGCTGGCGGCGCCGACGCTTTCACCGCCCGCTCAAACGCCCATCCGCGGATATGGTTGATCTGCTCCTTCATCGTGCGCGACAGGGGCACCATCTTTGCTGCGATCAGGATCACATCCTCTTGGGTCACTGCGCGATCAGCCAGCTTCGCCCTGGTCACCGCTGCGACGACGCATTGCTCGATCTCCGCGCCCGTCCAGCCCACCATGAACTTCGTGATCTGCGATAAATCAAAGCCGGTCGCATCCACGCCGCGGCGCTTCAAATGGATGCTCAGGATCTCCATCTGCTCGTCTTCGAGTGGGATGTCGACGAAAAATATCTCGTCGAAGCGGCCTTTGCGGATCATTTCCGCCGGCAGCAGATCGATGCGATTGGCGGTCGCCGCCACGAATAGGCCCTTCGTCTTTTCCTGCATCCACGTGAGGAAGAACGCGAAGATACGCCCCTGCTCGCCGCCCGATTCGGCCGAATTGATGCCCATCTCGATTTCGTCGAACCACAGCACCGCCGGAGCCATGTCCTCCATCATGCGGCAGGCGGCGACGAACGCGCCTTCTGGCTTGCCGTGCCGGCCCGAAAAAATCTCCACCATATCCACGCGATAAAGAGGCAGCCCGAAGTACGACGCGGTGGCCTTCACCGTCAAGCTCTTCCCGCACCCCGGAATCCCCATAATGAGGATTCCTTTAGGGACAATCTCCTCGCTCAGCGAATCGCGCATCTGGAACAGCTTGCGCCGCTCCAGCAGCCACGTCTTCAAGCCCTCCAGCCCGCCGACCTCGCCCAGTTCCGTCCCTGTGGCGATGTACTCGATCACGCCGCTGCGATTCACCAGCAGCCGTTTTTCTTCGAGCAGCGCCGGAAACGTTTCCGGCCCCAGTTCCGGACTCACCGCCAGCGCGCGCCGCAGCGCGTATCGAGCCTCGTCGAGCGTCAAGCCCTGCAGCGCTCGAGCCGCCTGCTCCAGCGCTTCGTCACCGGCCTTCGTTTCTTCCTTGAGGAACTCCACCATCTCGACCAGATCCGGCGGTCGCAGCTCGATGAAGATCATGCTGCGCTCCAGCTCTTCGGGGATCAATCGCACCGGCGAACTGATCACCACGTACTTCCCCTTATCCAGCGCCTGCTCGTAGAGGTCCCGCAGCCTCCGGCGCACTTCGGAGGAATCCCGCATCGCCTCATGAAAATCTTTCAGGTGAAAGATCGCCCGGCCCTTGTACGCCAGGATGAAATCGAGCGCCTCGCGAGGCGTCCGCGCGCTCTCCATCCCCTCGGTTTGGCTCCAGGTGAACACGCGCACGCCGATGCGTTCGCCCACCTCGCGCAACACGCGCGCTACCCTTTGCTCTTCCGCCGACCGGATGTAGGTAAGCGGCCGCCCGGAAGCAAAAACCTCGCGAATTGTGCTTGCCGCGCGGCTCTCTTTTAGTTTCGCCATTGGCTTTATTATCGATCAAAGCCATTGACCACCCTGCGCCATCGACCTTCGGCCGCTGAAAGTTCATCAAGAGGCAGACAGGTTTGCCCGACGCCCGCAGATAATTCAGACACTGCGCAAGGTGTTCATTCGCGAGGCGGTCGACGCATTTCAATTCAACCACCAACACATCTTCCACCAAGAGATCGGCGTAGTATTCGCCCACGCAGTAGCCTTTGTGGGTCACGGGAATAGGAGCCTGTGCCGTAGCCTGGATGCCGCGAAGCGCAAATTCGCGAAGGAGAGCGCGTTCATAGACTTTCTCCAAGAACCCCACACCAAGCGTGTTGGAAACCTCGATAACAGCCCCAAACACCTTCTCAGTCAGAGAATCCGGACATCGGCGTTCATCGGTGTTCCTCGGCGGCTAGAAATATCTGTTTTCCACCGTAGATGTTTCTCAACAATATTAGCCGCAGATGAACACCGATGAACGCGGATCTGATTCCCAGGGAGGGCCGGCACAGTGCCAGGATTTTCAACACGAGGCTATCGGCGTATCTCGCGGCTTGCTAGCATGGCGCTATGGCCAATCGACTCTCCCGCCGCAACCTGTTCCAGGCCGCGCCCCTTGGCGCCGCCGCGTTTCTCGCTCCGCAACACGCCGAAGCGCAGCCCCCCTCCGAAGCCATTCCAAGCCTCAAATACGACATTGAGGCGCAGTCCCATTGGAAGGGCGAAGCGGGCTCCGCCAACGAAGCGACGGTGGCCGAGTTCCCCGTCTCGCAAAGCATCGCCGGCGTCTCCATGCGCTTGAAACCCGGCGCGATCCGCGAGCTTCACTGGCATGCGCTCGCCGCCGAATGGGCCTACATGATCGAAGGCCGCGTCCGCACCACCGTCATTATGCCCAATGGGCAATCCGCCATCGACGAATTCGGCCCCGGCGACACCTGGTATTTCCCCAAGGGCCACGGTCACGCGCTGCAAGGGCTGGGACCGCGCGAAGCGCACTTCCTCCTCGGCTTCGACAGCGGACACTTTTCCGAGTTCGGCACCTTCAGCATCACCGACTGGATCGCGAACACGCCTCCGGAAATCGCCAGTCGCGTGCTGAACATCTCCGCGTCCACGCTGGCCAAATTTCCGAGGAAGGAAGTGTACATCGGCCCTGGCCAGGTTCCCAGCACCGTACTCGAGGAATTGCGCCTCAAAGAAAGCCAGACCAGCCAGTTCGCGCACAAGTACAGGCTCGATCAGCAGCCTGCGCGCGTATTCGAGGGCGGCATCGAGCACATGGTCCAGCAGAAGGATTTTCCGATTCAGAGCACGTTCACGGCGGTGAAGATGATCCTCCAGCCCGGCGCGTTGCGCGAAATGCACTGGCATCCGCATGCCGACGAGTGGCAATACTACCTCAGCGGACAGGCCCGTATGGTGGTGTTTGGCTCCCATGGACGAACGCGCACCGAGGATTACCGGAAAGGCCACGTCGGCTTCGTGCCGCAGGGCTACGGCCACTACATCGAACAGGTGGGCAATCAACCCACGGAAATCCTGATTTTGTTCAATAGCCCTGAGTATCAGGAAATCTCGCTAGCAAACTGGTTGGGAGGCAACCCAAGTTCACTGTTATCGGCGAACTTCGGCATCACCCAGGACGTGATCGACCAGCTGCCAGTGAAGGAGCGAGGAATCATCCGCCGGAAATCTTAGGGGACCCCGGGGAGGGCCACGATTCGCTCAAGCAGCTTCGCCAGCCGCACCAGCAGCGAATCCAGCAGCTGAATCGACCTCTCAGCATTCTCCTCGGTCAGGTAATCCCATCCGGTGTCCATTCCCCATAGCGTCTCGTAATTGTATCGGCGGGCCGAAATGCCTCGCTCAGGAATGACTGACGAGACGGTGTAATACATCTGCGCGTACAAATTCGAAAAGGAGATGGTCACCTTCATCGGAATGCGATCGATACAACCGTCGTAGGCCACCTCACCGCCTAGCTTCTTTACTCCTTTCACCGAAAGACGCGCGGTCAATACCGGATTGAGCAGCTTGCGCAGCAGCGGAGCCTTCGCCGTCTGCACAGTGCGAAGGTCGCCTTCGGGCACCAAGCCTCTGGGGGGATCGTCTCGCGGTTGAAAATCGAGCCCGGCCCGCGTCTTCGTCATCTGCGCGACACTCTGCGGATCGTTCAAGGCGACCCTCGACATTCGCAGCCCCAAATATCGCAATCCGTAGCTAAACGGCAGCGAATTCATCGCATCACGAAATCCCGAACTTTCCTCTTTGGACCGGGCCTCATATTCGGCCGCGATCTGAGGCACGGGGAAGAAGTATAGCGCGCCCATCCGAGCCAGCATATCGAGACGAGCCTCGCGCTCGTCGGCTGGCACCATGGCAAAGCAGTCCAGCAATTTGATGATCCCCGAACTGGGGATGCGGGAGAGCGTCGGGAAGCCCGCTTCCGCCTCCGCCGCCAGATCCGCGCGAAGCAGCTTTTCGATGTTCGAAACGTAGCCCTCGTCGATCGGCATTTTGAGGCCCCTAAAGGCCGCACGTCTTGGCCGCGCTCGTGACTGGGTTACAGCGCGCGATCGCGCCGTTCTGAAAGCTCACCGAATACCCGGTCCACTTGGACTTTTCTTTGAAGTAGTAATCGCTGCTCAGGATCTGCGCCCCGCTGGCCATCGCTGCGTCGCGCATTCTCGTGTCCCCCGTGCGACCCTGCGCGGTATCGGCATCCGTGCGCGAGCGAACCAGGTAGCCTTTCTTCACCAGGCTCGGAATCAACGCCGGATCCTTCAACGGATCGTTGACCTCGGTAAACGCCGCGTCGGGCGCGCCCGGCTCCGCGTTGGTGAAGATCACGCGTCCTCGTAACGACGGGTGCCCGGCCACGTAGTCCACTTCGGCTTTCCTCTGATCGAGCAAGAAAATCACCTTTCCCTTCGCGGCGTCCAGCGCCGGCCAGGCGCCCACCAGAACCGCTTCATTCAGCGTCGCGTGATGCCCCCGGACGTCGTCCGGCACGATCATGCGGCTCGCGTCGAACACGGAACGGATTTCCTTGTCCAGGTCGTCGAACACCGCCGGAGTGAAGTGCTCCGTCTCCTGTTGAAACGGCCTCGATTTTCCTTCCTTCGTCTCGATCAGCACGAAAATCGGCAGATGCCGGGGGTGAGCCTTCGACCATTTCAGGATCGTTTCCAGGCATCCGGTGAAGGGCTGGCAATTGCTGCGGTAGTCGATATCCTGAACGTGCATCACTTTAAAACCTGGCTTCTGGAACAACCCGCCCGGGTCAAACGGAGGATCGGCGGGCAGGCCCTCATCCGCGATGAGTTTCAAATTCGCCGGGTGCGCGAAGCGCCCTCCCTGAGCGTCGGCGAAGATGTCGATCTCCACTTGCCGCACACCGGCATCGAACTGCGCATCGAGCGAGGGATGCTGGTAATCGAGAGAATCGGCGGACTTCGGGTTCAATCTCGTCAACCAGGCATTCGCGCTCGGCGGCAGGCCGGCGTGATAGCTGTTGTGGCTGCCGATCACCTGGATTTGGTTCACGCGCGTTTGGGCTTCGGCCCCTGCGCAGAGGAGGAAAATTATGGCGATCTTGTTCATGCAAGAACCAGTTTAAGTGGATTTCGCGCCCTTCGCCAAGGGTTGACTTCCACAGTTCACTTTTTCCATACTGAGGCAGCTTTAGGTTCGTCAAGATCTGTTAGAAAGAGCGCGCTCCATGTCCGACGAAGGCTCCAGCAATCATAAGAAACACGTGTGGTCTCCCTCCATCAAAGACATCGCCCGGATGGCTAAGGTCTCCCATTCCACGGTTTCGCGGGCGCTGCAAAACAGCCCTCTGGTAAAACATAAAACCGGGGAGAAGATTCGGAAAATCGCTCGCGAATCCGGCTATCGGCCCAGCGCCGTCGCGAGAGGCCTGGTCACGAGAAAGACGCGCACCATCGGCCTGGTGGTCACCACCATCGCCGATCCGTTTACCAGCGAAGTGGTCAGCGGCATTTACCAATCCGCCAGCGAGCGCGGCTATTCCGTCTTTCTGGCCGATTCCGGCGCCGATCCCGAGCGCGAAGAACGGGTAGTGCAGTCTTTCGCCGAGCAGCGGGTGGACGGCATCGTAGTGACCTCCTCGCGGGTGGGAAACCTCTATCTGCCCCTGCTCTCGGAAATGCGCGTACCCATTCTCCTGGTGAATGACCAGCATCCCGGAGCCTTCGTCCATTCCGTCGCGATCAAGAATTTCGCTGGGATGTGCCTGGCGGCGAATCATCTGATCGAGCTCGGGCACACCAGAATCGCCTACATCGGCGACAGCTCCGGATACAAGACCGACGAGGAGCGGCTGGGCGGTTACCGCGCGGCGCACGAAGCCGCGGGGATTCCCTTGATCGAGGAACTGATCGTCCGTGGCGACGGCAAACCCGCGCAAGGCATGCTGGCCATGGAGAAATTGTTGCCCGCGCATCCCACCGCCGTCTGCTGTTACAACGACCGCACCGCCCTCGGCGCATTGAGAGCGATTCACTCCCACGGATTACGCGTGCCTGAGGATATCTCGGTCGTCGGCTTCGACGATATTTTCCTGGCACCGTACACCGAGCCGCCGCTGACCACCGTCCGCCAGCCGATGCGCAAGATGGGCCTACTGGCGATGGAGAGCCTGGCGAGGCTGATGTCCGGCGAGGAGTCGGAAATTCGAATCGAGATTGAGCCGGAACTGGTGCTGCGGGAGTCCACCGCGAGGAGAACAGAGTGACGCTCCCGGAGAATTTTGACCTGCGGAGATTTGGTGAGCGCTATGCCGAATCCTGGTGCAACGGAGATCCCTCCCGGGTGGCTTCCTTCTTCTCTTTGAACGGATGCCTCCGCGTGAATGAGGACGCCCCTGCCGTCGGACGAAGCTCGGTGCAACAGGTGGCCGCAGGATTCATGACGGCGTTTCCGGACCTGGTCTTGACCATGGACGATGTCCGCATCGCGGGTGAGGTTGCGGAATTCCACTGGACGTTCACGGGCACGAACACCGGCCCGGGTGGGACCGGAAACAAGGTCCGCTTCAGCGGGTTCGAGTCCTGGACGATCGGCGAAGATGGCTTGATTCTTCAATCGCAAGGCCGCTTCGACGCCGAAGATTACCGGCGCCAATTGGCGCGCTAAGGCCGGCCGCGCTCACGGCTGCGGCTTCGGGTTGGGCCGCGAGTAGGCCGGCAAAGGCACAAGTCGTCACGAGAAGTTTCATGCGAGCCGGGAACCTCGATGGTAGCAGCATCATTCGTCGTGCTGGAGCTTATGCTGGCTGACGCTTTCGCCGTCGCCCGCTCTCAGTTCGCCAAAAATCAGCGCCGAGAGGATGGTCATCAACCCCAACGCGACGAACGCCTGATGGACGCCGTGAATCATTTGAGGCGGGCTGGAGTGAAAGCGGTCCGGGATAAAGAACGCCGTCGCCAGCGATGCCGTGGCCACGCCAAAGCTGATCGCCATTTGCTGCATGGTGCTGGCGATGGTGCTGGCGCTGCTGGTCTGTTCTGCGTTGACGTCGGCGTACACCAAGGTATTCATGCTGGTGTATTGCAACGAACTGAAAAACCCGAATGCGAATGCCTCCACGACGATCAGCCAGATAGGCGTGCCAAGACCGATGGTGGCGAACAGAATAATGAGCAAGCCGAGAATTACCGTGTTCGAGACCAGCACGCCCCGGTAGCCGATCCAGGCGAGAATACGAGGCATGGTAGCCTTCAGGCTCATCGCCGCGATGGCCTGCGGCATCATCATCAGGCCGGATTGGATTGGCGTGAATCCCAGACCCACCTGATACAGTAGCGGAAACAGAAACGGAATGCCGCTGATGCCCAGCCGTGTGAGAAAACTCCCGCTGAGCGCGGTGCGAAACGTGCGGATGCGAAACAGACTGAGCCGCAGCAGCGGAAAGGCCATCCTCGACGCCCGGTAGGCGTAACTACCCAGCAGAATCGCCGACAAGACCAGCAGGCCGAGGATCTCGCGCCCGCTCAAAGTATGTTCGCCGAACACTTCCAAAACGTAAGAGAGCAGCGCCACCCCCGATCCGAATAGAAAGAGTCCCGCCACATCCAGCGGAGGCGTATTTTCCTCGCGGTAATCCGGCAAATGCAGGTAAACCATGGTCAGGCCCAGAAGGCCGATGGGGATGTTCACGAAAAAAATGACACGCCAGTGGAAATAGCCGACGATCAATCCACCCGCGATGGGCCCAAGCATCGGACCCACCAGACCGGGAATCGCCACAAAGCTCATGCTGCGCACCAGTTCGGATTTCGCGAACGTGCGGACCAGGGTAAGCCTTCCCACCGGCACCATCATCGCCCCGCCGCAGCCCTGCAAGATACGGCAGGCAACCAGCACGTGGATATTGCTCGAAATGCCGCAGAGAAACGACCCCAGCGTGAACATACCGATGGCGGAGGCGAACACGCGCCGCGTCCCAAAACGATCCGCCATCCAGCCGCTGACGGGAATGAAGACAGCGAGGCTCAGCGTGTAGCTGGCCAGGACGGATTTCATGCTCAGCGGTTCGACCTTCAGAGCCTCCGCGATCGCGGGCACGGCGGTATTGAGAATCGTCGTGTCCAGCGACTCCATGAAAAACGCCACTGCAACCAGCCAGGGCAGCAGGCTCTTGCTGGATTCATTCATGGGTCGCGTTACAGGGTTCGCAGATATGCGTAGCTCTTTTTGAGGCTCTCCACCGGATCTCCGGGCGTGAAATCCTGCTCGACGTAATAGTGCCCCACGCCCGCGCTCGCGGCCGCTCTCAGAACCTTGCGCCAGTCGATTTGTCCCGATCCCACTTCGCGGAAGTCTTCTTTCCTCACTTTATCCGTGTCGAACGTGGAGGGGCCGTTCGCCTTGTCCTTCAAGTGCAGCGCGAACACGCGGCCCTTCCATTTTTCGATGAGGTCCGCCGGTTCGTCGCCGCCCGCGCTGGCCCAGAAGCAATCGATTTCGAGCGCTACGTCCTTGCTCAGATGGTCATGAAGCGCATCAATGGCTCGGAACCGCGGATCGAACTCGAAGTTGTGGTGATGATAATAGAACGTCAAGCCGGCTTTCTTGCACCGCTCGCCCGCTTGATTCATTTTCTCCGCAAATGTCGGCCAAAATGCCGCCGGATCCTTTCGCTCCTGCGCCTGCACGTACGCGAGCCCGATCGCCGGAATGCCCAGTTCCTTGGCCTGCCCGATCCCTTCGTCTAATTTCGCCGGCTCCAGCGCCGCCACCGTGCCGTCCAGGTGGGAACCGGTCGCCTTCAGGCCGGTTTCCTTCAGCACCGCCGCGAACTTTTTCGCATCGGGCAGCCCTATCTCGACCTCTTTGTATCCAATGGCCGCAATGGCGCGCAGCGTCGCCTCGCCCTTCGAGGGCAGCAGTGTTCGCACCGTGTACAATTGCACGCCCAGAGGACGATCGAACGACGCAAATAAATTGGTGGAGAGAGCTCCGGTCAAGCCGGTGATAAGCCGTCGTCTGTTCACGCGGTTATCGTATCACCGTCATTGGGTGCTGCGTTCTTATGTCCACTCAAGTAGTAATGCACCGCCGGCGTGACGATCAGCGAGAGCACCATCGACGCCGCGATACCCCCGATCACCGCGATCGCCAGCGGCTGCAGCATCTGCGACCCCGCGCCCACCGCCAGCGACAACGGAAGCATGCCGGCGACGGTGGCCAGGGCCGTCATCAAAATCGGACGCAACCGGCGCGCGCCCGCCTCAAGCATTGCGTCGCGCACCGAATAGCCCTCCGCTCGATATCGCTGATCCGCGTCGAGCAACAGAATTCCATTCTTCGCCACGATGCCGATCACCATGATCAGCCCCATGAACGACGAAATATTGAACGTCGTCCCCGTGACCAATAGCCCGAAAAACACGCCCGAGGTCGACAGCAGCGCCGACGCCAGAATCGCCGTGGGCGCGGCGAAGGTGCGGAATTCAAACAGCAGCACGGTAAACACCAGCACCACCGCCAATCCGAGTACGACGAAGAGGTCCTTGAAGGACTTTTGCTGCTCTTCGTAGGTTCCCCCGTAAACCACGCGAATTTCCGGGGGAAGCTGCAGATCCGTTACTGTCTGCTGCACGATCTCCATTCCTTTTCCCAGGCTGATGCCGTCGAAACGGCCGGTGACCGCCACGTCGCGCAGCAGGTTTTCGCGCCGGATCTCCGTCTGGCCCACTTCATTGCTGAACTCCGCCAGTGACCCGAGCGTGGCCGTTTTGCCCGTCGAACTGGAGGTGATCAACGTGTTGCGAATCTGGTCCAGTGTGGCGCGGGTATCCGCCGGGAATCGGACGCGGATCGTATAGGAACGGTCGTTCACCACCACCGGTGTCGTTGCCGGCTCGCCCTGCAGGATCGCGCTCGCGTCGAGCTCGATCTCCTGCGGCGTGAAACCACTGCGAGCCGCCAGCACCGGGTTGACCTTCATCACGATGGCCGGTCCGCTGATCGTGTTCTCGATGCCGTCCTTCACATCGGCCACGCCCTTGATCTTCTTGATCTTTTCCGCCACCTTCGGAGCCCATTTCTTCAGTAGATCGGGATCGGGAGAAAACAGCTTGATCTCAATCGGCTCCGGGGAGCTGGTCAGGTCGCCGATCTGGTCCTGCAGGACCTGAATGAACTCCACGTCCAATTGCGGAAACTTCTCGTTGACTTCCTTGCGGATGGCGGAAATCACCGCATCAATCGGCCGGTCGCGCTTGCGCTTCAGCTTCACGGTGAAATCGCCCTGGTTCGCCTCCGTCACGGCCGCCAAACCGAGTTGCAGGCCGGTCCGGCGCGACGTCAGCTCCACTTCCGGCGTCTTCTTCAGGATCTTCTCCACCTCCAGCAGCACCGCGTTCGTATCGTCGAGCGACGAGCCCGCCGGCATCAGGTAATCGAGAATGAATCCGCCTTCATCCATCGCCGGCAACAACTCCGAGCCAAGGGCCCGGTAGCAGAAATACGACGCGGCGATGACGGCAATGCTTCCCAGCGCCAGAGCCAGCGGATAGCCCAGCACGAATCGGAGCGCCGCCTGATAAACATCCGTGACCTTGCCCATGAACCCGGTGGGTGTTTCGCCATGATTCTCGCCCGGTTTCTTGTTTCGCAGCAGGTAGAAGCTCAGGGTTGGCGTCCATGTCAGCGCCAGCGCCAGCGACGTCAGCAGGGAGGTCCCAACCGTGATGGCCAGCGCGCGGAAGAACGTCCCCGTTACGCCGGTGATGGAAATCAGCGGAAGAAATACGACGATCGGCGTGATAGTGGACCCCACCAGAGGCACGCGAATTTCCCGAATCGCGCTGCGGATGGCCTCGCCGCGGGTCTGACCCGAATCGCGATGCAGCACGATATTCTCCACCACCACGATCGCGTCGTCGATGATCAAACCGACGGCCGCAGCCAGCCCGCCCAGCGTCATCAGATTGAAGCTCTCGCCCATGATGCGCATCGCGATCATCGTGATGGCGATGGTGGCCGGAATCACAAGTGCAGCCACCAGCGAACTTCCCCAGTCCCTCAGGAACAGCACCAGAATCATGGCCGCCAGAATCAGTCCGATCAGAATCGCATCACGCACGCTGTCGATCGAGTCCCGCACCAGGATCGATTGATCGTAAAACGTCTCGACTTTCACGCCCGCCGGCAGCGTCTTGCGAACTTGCGCCAGTTCCGCGCTGGCCGCATCCGCCACGGCTACGGTATTGCTATCCGGCTGCCGGAAAATATTCAGCAGCACCGCCGGCGCGCCATTCGCCGTCACCATGGTGTACACGGGCATCACCGAGGGATGGACGCTGGCGACATCTCCGATCCGCACTGGAACGCCGTTCGGCGTACTCCGGATCACGATATTGGCGATCTCGGTTGGATCCTTCGTCTGCCCGCTCACAAGCGTCAACGATAGCTCGTGATTATTCTCGATCAGCCCCGGCGAATCGATCATATTAGTCTTCGTCACGGCATCCAAAATCGCCGGCACGGAGACCTGCGCCTGATTCAGTTTCGCCGGATCGGGTTCAATCTGAAACTCCGGGGTGCCTCCCCCTTGCAGCACCACCATCGACACGCCGATCACACGATTCAAGCGCGGCTTGATGGTATACGTGGCCAGTTCCCACAGTTCGGTTTGGGACATCGTGGACGACGTCAGACTGTACCCCAAAATCGGAAACGCACTGAACGTCAGGCGGTTGGATACTAATTTGGCGGTCGGTGGCAGGGACGGCTGCACCCGCGCCATGGCCGCGTTCACTGACTGGAGAGTTTGGAACATGTCCACGTTCCAGTTGAAAAACAAGTTCACTTCAGCCGAGCCGCGGCTGGTGATGGAGCGCACCTGCTCCAGGCCCGGGACGCTATTCATCGCCTCTTCCACTGGACGCGTCACGGTGACCTGCATCTGGTTGATCGGCGCGACGCCATTGTCGATGCCGACTACGATGCGGGGAAAATCCGTGGCGGGAAACACCGCTACGGGAATGCTTAGCAGCAGGTACGCTCCGCTGGCGATCAGCGTAAGAATGACAAAGATGATTGGACCGGAAAATCGCGCGGTCCAGTGCTCGGGCTGCGGCGTCATTCCTTCTTTCCCTTGTCCGCGGGCTTCGCGTCGCCGCCCTTCTCCTCGTTGACGTTATCCTCGTCTTCATCCTCAGGCTTTGGCTGCTGGATCGTGACCTTCGCCTTGTCGTCCAATCCAAGTCCACCAGACGTGACCACCCGTTCGCCTTCCTGCAGGCCGCTTACGATCTGCACGCGAATGCCTTGCCGCACGCCCACCGACACTCGCCGCTCATGCGCGATATTGTCGGACGTGACGATCATCACTTTCTCCCCGCCGTCGTCGGAATTCAGCAGAGCCGCCGCCGGAATCACGATGGTGTCCCGAATCGTCTCGGCGATGATCGACACGCGGACGCTCGCCCCCGGCTTTAGCTTCTCGCCAGGGTTGGCCACTTGCACCCAGACCTCTACCGTCGTGGTGTTTGGGTCAACCTCAGGGCTCACGACCGTGACCTTTCCCGCCAGGTCGCCATCAGGCCCGGCAATACGGGCCGGACGCCCGACCTGAATCAGCGACGCCTCCCTCACCGGAATATTCGCGCGCGCCACCACCTGCGAAACATCGACGATGGAAATAATCGGCGTTCCGCTGGCCGGCATCTCGCCCGGATACACGGAACGGTCCGCCACCACTCCGCTGATGGGACTGCGAATCACTGCATAGGAAAGCTGCACGGTCGCGTTTTCGTAATGAGCCTTGGCGGCGTTCATCTGCGCCTGTGCGCCGCGGATCGCCTCGCGCTGGCTCACCTGGTTCAGGGTCTGTAGATGCCGTTCCGCGTTTTCGAGCTGGCCTTTTGCCTGCGCCAAAGCGACCTTCGCGTCGTCCACCAGCTTCTGCGCCAGCGCGCCCTGTTTCTCCAGCGCCACGCGATTGTCGTAGAGCTTTTGGGCGGCTTCCACTACCTGCCGGGCGACCTGGACGTCGGCCTGAGCCTTACTTTTCTCCTCGACGACCGTGGCTCCGGAAACGGTCTGATACGCCGACTGCGCCTGCTGGTACTGACTGTTGCTCTCGTTCGCCGAGGCTGCCAGATCGCCGGCCTCAAGCTCGGCCAAAACCTGGCCTGCGCGCACGTGATCGCCGCGATTCACCAGCATCCGTTTTACGGGAGCGCTGATTTTCGGGGTGACGTTCGCCTGATTGATGGGATAGAGAATCGCATCGGCCGTGACAACGTGATCCACCGCACCACGCACCGCCGTCTCCACCATCACGGGAGTTGGGCCGGCAGTCTCATCCCCTGCGGCGGCGGCCTTTTCCGTTTTCTTCCCGCAGCCTCCCAGAACTAGGGTGATCAGGCACAAGACCACCGCCCATCGGCGTTCATCCGCGTTCATCGGCGGCCAAGTCTTCTTCATAAATTCCCCGTGAGCATCTTCAAATTCTCGACCGCGATGCGATACCGCGCGAGCCCGTCGTCATTTGCGTTGCGCGATGTCATGGCCGTGTTCTGCGCATCCACCACTTCCAGAGCCGTCGCTTCTCCCGCCTGATACCGCAGCACCGTTAGCCGCAGGCTCTCTGCCGCCAGGTCCTCGGATGTTTTCAGCGAATCGAGCTGGGCCCGCGCTGCATTCGATTCCGCATAGGCCGCGGCCAGATTGCTGTCCAGCGTCCTCCGGGCCAGCGACAAATCCAGCTTCGCCTGATCGCGCCGGAACTCGGCCTGCTTGATCTTGCTGCGAGTCGAGCCCCAGTTCCACACGGGAATATTCAGCGTGATTTGCGCGCTATAGCCGAGGCGATTGACGGATCCATAAACCGGCGCGCCGCTGGGACCCACCGGCTCCAAGATGGTTGTGGAATGCGCGGCGAACTCATTGTTGTCAATGCCATAGAAAAAATCGACCGCGAGGGAGGGCACGAACTGATAGCGCGCCACCGCGACATCCCATCCCGCCGCCACCACGCCAGCCGTCGCCGCCTTGATTTCCGGGCTGCTGGCCGCGGCCGCCGCCTTCGCCTCATCCGCTGTCGGAAGCGCCGCCATCTGCTGCAGATCGTCTACCACGGCAAAATCCGAGCTGAAATTCGGAAAGATCAGGACGCCCAACGCGATGCGCGCTTTTTCCACCACCAGATCGGATTCCTTCACATCCCTTTGGCGCTGTTGCAAATCGATCTGGGCCTTAATCACGTCGGCCCGCGCCACTTCCCCGCCCTTTTCCTGCTTTTCGGACAATTCGAAGAACCTTTGGGCCTCTTTCAAACTGATTTGCGCGTTGGCATACTTGCGCTGCGCCAGCACGATGGCGAAGTAGTTCTGAATCACGATCGCCGTCAACCCTCGCGACGCGACGTCGATTTTCGCCCTGGCAATCGCCTCCGCCGCCATGGCCCGGTGAATTTCGCCGCGCCGCACCAGCGACAGCAGTTCCTGATGCACGATAGCCTGCTCGTTATACACGTGCACGCCGTCGTTCGCCACAAATATTCCGGAGGGAGTCCCGTTGCCTTGGGTATAGATGAATTGGTTCAGCGCGTTCACTTGGGGAAGCGTCCCCGCGTGGACTTGAACGCGATCTTCGCCCGCCTGGAGCGCCGACAGATTCGCGCTTTGGATCTGGCCGCCGTATTGCCTTGCGCGCTTCAACGCGTCTTCGAGCGTGATTGTCGGCGTCTCGGCGAGCATCGCCCCGGCGCAGACACAAGTCAGCAGAATTCTCGAAATCATTTCCTAAGGTCCAGTGCATCATGCTAACCTGAAGATCCGCTGAAACCCGTCTTCAGGCGCTCTTCAGGTTCCCCTGCTACGATCGAGGGAGAGATGCGGATTCTTGTCGCCGAGGACGATCCGCGCATGGCCGGCCTGCTCGATAAGACCCTCACCGAGGAGGGCCACCAGGCCGTGGTCGCGCGCGACGGACGCGAAGCGTTCGAGATCGCGCAGTGCTCTGGCTTCGACGTCATCGTACTCGACGTGATGCTGCCCACCATGAGCGGTACGGCCGTCGCCCGCAAATTACGCGAAAGCCGCAATCAGACGCCGATTGTGATGCTCACTGCCCGCGACGGCGCCTCGGATATCGTTGCCGGGCTTGACTCCGGCGCAGACGATTATCTCACCAAGCCTTTCTCCATCGACGTCCTGCTGGCCCGCCTCCGCGCCGTCAGCCGGCGCGGGGCCATCCCCCGGCCTCTTTGGCTCCAGATCGCCGACGTGAAGCTCGATCCTGCCAGCCGCCGCGTCACCCGCGGGAAACGCGAACTCTCGCTCACTCCGCGCGAGTACAACCTTCTCGAACTGCTCATGCGCAACCCCGGCCGGGCAATGAGCCGCCAGACGATCCTCGAATCAGTCTGGGGCCACGGCAGCGAGGTGAACGAAAACACGCTGGAAGTCTTCATGCGCCTGTTGCGAGGCAAAGTGGATACCAAGGAACCGAAGCTGATCCAGACCGTGCGCGGTTACGGTTACATGATGGGGGAACCGTGAGCAGATCCATCCGGTTCCGCCTCACGGCCTGGTACGCAGTGATTCTCACCACCGGCTTTGCCCTTTTCGGCGCGTCGATCTGGTGGTCGTTGCGCCAGCGCTTGCTGCATGAATTCGACGTGGACCTGGCCGCCAGCGCCGCCCGTTTCGAGGATTTTTTCCGCCGCGAATCCTCCTGGGAATCCCCGCAGCAGCTTCCCGACGAACTCAATGAATTCTGCCAGGGCCTGCCCTCGCAAAGCTCGATCGAGCTTCGCGGAGCCCATGGTTTTTCCTACCGCTATTCTTCGCCCGTCCCCGATCCGCGCTCCTTGCGGAGGCATTTTGAAGTTGGAGGAGAGTCCTACGACCTGCTGGTGAGCGGTTCGATCAAAAGCGCACAGCATACGCTCGACCTGCTGCGGTTCCTGCTCCTCGGCCTCAGCCCCCTGGTGATCCTGATCGCCTGCGCGGGAGGAGCCTGGCTGAGCCGCCGCGCGCTGAAACCTGTCACAGACGTCACCAATGCCGCGCTAAACATCAGCATTGAAAACCTTTCCGAGCGCCTGCCCGTTCCTTCCACCGGCGACGAGCTGGCCCAACTCACGGAAGTCCTCAACGCAATGCTCGGGCGTTTGGAGAGCGCCGTGAAAACGCTGTCCCAATTTGTCGCCGACGCCTCTCATGAATTCCGGACACCATTGGCTGTCATTCGCACCGGCGCCGAACTTGCCTTGCGCCGGGCCCGCTCTCCCGAGGCCTACCGCGACTCCCTTCAGGAAATCGCCGCCGAGGCCGAACGAATGACCACTCTGGTTGAGGATCTCCTGACGCTCGCCCGTTCCGATGCCGGCGCAGTCGATATGCCTCTGAGCCCCTTGGACTTGCGAGACGTAATGCGGGGTCTCCTGACGGAGATCAGCGGCTTGGCCGAATTCCGGAAGATCCGGATCAAGGCGAACCTGGGCGATCAGGAAGCGATTGTTTCGGGCAACGCTGCCGCGCTGCATCGCTTATTTCTGGTCTTGCTCGACAACGCCTTGAAATACTCTGCGGAAGGCAGCGAGGTGCGCGTCACGCTCGCCGGAACCTCGGTTGAAATTCGCGACTTCGGGCACGGGATCGCGGCGGCGGATTTACCGCATATCTTCAAGCGCTTCTATCAGGCCGACCGGTCGCGAAGTCAGGGCGGGTATGGACTGGGATTGTCCTTGGCCGAACGCATTATCGGAGCGCACGGCGGCGAAATTCTCGTGTCGAGCGCGCCCGGCGAAGGCTCCATTTTCACGGTGCTCTTCCCGGAGTCGAGAAGCGGACTGAAGGATGCGAAACTCCGTTCATCCACTGCGCAGGCCCGAGTTTAAAGACTGTTTTTATGGAGTTTGCCGTCCTTCATAATGACGGGAATCTGCGCGCCGCCGCTGGCCATTACCGAGATATCCTGCAGCGGATTGCCGTCCACCACCAGCAGATCCGCCATTGCGCCCTCACGAACGCAGCCAAGCCGGCCGGATTGGCCGATCAGCTCCGCGCCAGTGGAGCAGGCCGCCCGCAGAATATTGATCGCGGGCAGCACCTTGGCGCGGAGCGTGAACTCGGTGCTTTGCCGCACGTGAAGGGCGCCGAGCAGATCGGTTCCGAAAGCCATTTTGACGCCCGCGCGCTTCATGATTTCCAGGCTCACCAGGGCGGAGTCCGCGATCCGCCGCAGCTCGTCCATGCTGACGGGCGGAAAGCCCATCTTTTCGCCTTCCTCAACGAGCGCCGCGATGATCGCCATGGTCGGCACGCAGAACGCTGCCCGCTCGGCGACGAAATCCGCCGTGGGACCGTCGATCAGCGTGGCATGCTCAATGGATCGCACGCCTAACTCGGCAGCGCGGCGCACCGATTCGGCGGGATGGCAGTGGGCAGCGACGTAAGACCCCGCGCGCTCCGCCTCATCGACGGCGGCGCGAATCTCTTCTTCGGAATACTGGCAGCGATCCAGAGGATCGGTGGGCGACGCGACTCCTCCCGACGCCATAATCTTGATGTGGTTTGCACCCCGGCGCAGTTCTTCGCGCACCGCGCGGCGGACTTCATCGACGCCATCGGCAATCACCGCGAGCTGATCCGCACGCGAGCATCCGCAACACAGGACTCCATCGAGCGCGTGATCCCCCGGGCGCGCGTCGCCATGGCCTCCAGTTTGCGAAAGAATGCGGCCGCCGTAAAGAAGTCTCGGCACGCGATCGAGCCAGCCGTCGCGAATGGCGGACGCCAGCCCGACATCCGCTCCGCCAACGTCGCGCACGGTGGTAAAGCCGCGGTCGAGGCTTGCTTTCAAGAACCGCGCGGCATAGTGGGCCAGGTACGACATCGGCGTCTGCGCGATGCGCGAGATATTCAAGCCTGAGATATAGACGTGAACGTGAGCATCGATCAGCCCGGGCATCAGCACGCGGCCCGCGCAATCGATGACCTCCGCATCGCCATCGGCGGGCCGGCTGGAGATCTCGCGGATCACTCCGTCGGAGACCACCACATTCGAGTTGTCGCGAAGTTTCGGCGAGTCGCCGTCGAAAACGGTTGCTGATCGAAAAACGATTTTTCTGGCCATCCTATTTGCCGGTTGATTCACCGCGAATGCGTACAGGCTATCATCTATGGCCACCACGGTGCCCGAACGAGAACAACCGAGGTGAGGATGAGCGTGAGCGGTATGTTCATGAGTGTCCCCGAAAGGGATAGTGTACGACGTTCACTCTTCGCGCAGCACCATCATCGGATCTACCTCTGTCGCGCGCCATGCCGGAACATAGGTGGCGAGCAGCGCGATCGCGGCCAGGATCAGCGAAACGACTGAGAACGTCGCATGGTCGGTTGCGCCGATACCAAACAGCAGGCTCGCCATCAGCCGCGTGAGCGCGAACGCCCCGGCGAGCCCCAGCAGAATACCCACGCCCGCCAGTTCCATCCCCCGGCGCACCACCAGCCACACAATATTGCTCTTTTGCGCGCCAAGGGCGATCCGCAGGCCAATATCGTGACGGCTCTGCGAGACCAGATACGACATCACGCCGTAAACGCCGACCGCCGCCAGCACGAGCGCGAACATGGCAAATGCCCCGAGCATGATGGCAGCAAATCGCTGCCGAGCCAGAGAATCGGCCATGCGTTCCAGCATCGTGCGGACGTCATAGACGGGACGCGCCGGGTCGGCTTCGTGCAAGGCGCGGATAATGCCTTGGGATACCGCGGCAGGATCGCCGGAGGTGCGCGCCACGAGGTAACCGCCGCCGCCGCTCGGCCCGTAAACCGCGATGCGCGGGTCCACATCCAGTCCGTATTCCTTCACCACGCCCACCACGCCGACGATTTCCATGCGCTGCTTCGCTTCCCCCAGATGCTTGCCCAACGCATCTCCGCGAGGCCAGAAGCGCTCAGCGAACTTCCGGTCGATCACGCACACCAGGGGCGCGTTTGGCTGTAGGTCGCGATCGTTGAAGAAACGCCCCTGGATCAATGGGATTTCCATCGTCCGGAAGTAGTCTGGCGACGCACTACGCTGATCCACCTGAACTTCCTGACCCGGCTGCGGCGTAAAGCCTTCGATATCGATGCCTCCCCAACCCACCGACGATGTAAACGGAAGCGAACTGACCGAGCCTTCGGAGATCAGTCCGGGCACTGCGGCGACCTTCCTGTGGATTTCACGAAAGAATTGATTCGCCTCGTCGCGATTCTGGAACCGATGATTGGCGGAGCCGAGACGCATGGAAATCACTCGATCCGGATTGAATCCCGGCGGGACCTCCTGCAGCCGCGCGAAACTGCGGATCAGCAAACCCGCGCCAATTAGCAGCATGAGGGAAAACGCGAGCTCTGATACGACGAGCAATCCGCGCAAACGATGCCGCGCCAGCGCGAAACCACCATCGCCGCCGGAACTCCGCCCACCCGATTTCAGCGCGCTACTCAAATCCAGGTTGAGCGCGCGCAGCGCCGGTGCAAGACCAAAGATAATTCCGGTAACGATCGCAACGCCGAAGGTGAACGCCAGCACGCGCGCGTCGATGCCGATGACGTCCAGCCTGGGGATATTTCCCGGATTGACGGTTCGGACGACATGGAGACTCCATTCGGCGATCAACAGTCCCGCGGCGGCGCCCGCAAGGCTCAACAGGACACTCTCCGTCAACAGTTGCCGCATCACGCGCGTCCAGTTCGCGCCCAGGGCCGCGCGCACCGCCACCTCTTTCTGCCGTCCGGTCGCTCGCGAAAGCAGCAGATTCGCGACATTCGCACAGGCGATCAGCAAAACCAATGCGACCGAGGCGAACAAAACAAGAAGCGCACGCCGCACGTCGCCCACCACTTGTTCCATCAACGGGACGACGCTTATAGTGAACGTGCGGTCGCGCTTGTCCTTGTCCCGGATGCGCGCCGCGATAATGGAAACGTCGGCTTGTGCCTGCGCCATGGTTACGCCGGGCTTCAAACGCGCCATCAGATTGTAATTCTCGTCGCCGCGCCGGCCCAGAAATTTCTCGTCCATCGGCAGCGGCAGGAAAATGTCCATGCGCTGGGTACTGGAGACGGTTGGCATGACTTCGTCGTTCAACAGGAAGTCGCGAGGCAATACGCCGGCGACCGTGAATTGATTCTTGTCCGCGCCGCTGCCTATGCCACCGGTGCCGTACAGGGTGATGCTGCGCCCCACCACGTTGGGATCGGCGCTGAACAGCCTCGTCCAGATCGAATAACTGAGGATCGCCACCGGAGCTTTGCCGGGCTTGTCGTCCTCCGGCAGAAGCAGCCGCCCATACAGAGGCTTCGCGCCCAGCAGATGGAACAGGTTGGAGGACGTGAGCAGCAGTTCGACGTTCTGCGGCTGATCAAGGCCGGCCAGCGTCGCGCCGCCGCCTTGCGAAATCGACATTTCTTCAAAGGAGCTATTCTGCGTCAGGACGTCGTTGTACTCACCGGGCGATGGCCAGTCCTGCATGATGTTGATTCCGGGCGACCGCAGCCAAAGAATCGCAAGGCGGTCCGGGGCGGGATAGGGCAGGGGCCGAAGTAGCAGAGCGTTCACCACGCTAAATATCGTGGAATTCGCCCCGATGCCGATGGCGAGTGAGAGCACAGCCACGAGCGCAAACAACGGCGCGCGACGAAAGCCACGAAGCGCATAGCGAATATCGGCGAGCATACGGTTTACTACTCCGCTCGGAGAAAAAGGTTAGCTACCGGGATGATATTCCCGCTCGACGTGCCCTTTCAGTTGATCCGGATAAAAATACACATCCCTCAGCGCGCCGGTCGCGTAGCGCTTCGCTTCGTCGTTGAAATGCTTCGATTCTGGATGCCCGCTTTCCCCGCCCGCCGTCACGGCCTTGGCGCGGACGCGATCGCCGAACTCCACCACGGCGACGAAGCTATTGCCGCTGGTTCCGTACCATTTCTTCGTTCCCGGATACGCCCGCGCGCCGAACGACGCGAGCGATCCCCACGTGGCGGAGGTAAAAGGCACCGGAATGCTCGGAGCCGCATCATTGAAAGGTTGCACAATGTCGCCCGTCAGCCGCTGGAAGCGGTTGATCTCCCCCCAGGGCGTTTTCCATGTCCCGAAATCCGCCGCCAGCTTTTCTGACGCCGCCGCCAGGGCTTCCAGCAACTGCTCGCCCGGAGCCTGCGCGATCGCTTCCTCGGGCGATCCGCCGCGACGTCCCCCTCCGCCCACGCGCCGCCGGACGTCGTCGCCCCAAAAAACCGCCAGCGACGTAGCGACCGAATCTTCCGCCCATCGATAATCCCATGCGCGCAGGACCGCGACTTGCGCGGCGACCTTCGTCTTCAAAGGCGAATCCGGAGCGGCGTCGAAAGCCTTGATCAGGGCCGGCATCGGTTTCTCGAACCACGGCAGATAGCTGTCGAACGCCGCGGCGATCAGCGAATCGAGCGTGAAATCCTTCCTGTTCTGCAGCACGCGGATTGCGTGCAGACCGCGGGCCGATTCGCCGCCGTTTTCCACGTATTTCGGATAATTTTCCCGCTTCGGGCTGCTCTCCCCCGCCGCCGACCACGGCCAATTGTTCGTGTTGTACAACCAGCCTGAGGCCGGATTCAGCAACTGAACCAATTCGTCCACGTTCAGCAGGCCCTTCCACTCGGTCGCGGCGATGCTGCCGTCCACCGGCCGCGTCCAATCGAAGCTCTCGTCGCGGCGCGGAATATAGTTGCCGTGGAAGTAGGCGATATCTCCTTCCGCGTCGGCGAAAATCGTGTTGTTCGACGAATTGGCCTTCAACTCCATCGTTTCTCGGTAACCTTTGTAGTCCTTCTGCTTGATGCGCAAATAGGATTGCTCCAGCGCCTTGATCGGCTCCTGCATCAGGCGGATGGTCACCCATTTTCCGTTGGCCTCGCGAATCACGGGGCCGTGGTGGGTGCGGAACACGGAGAAAATTCTTTCCGCCATCACGCCATCGGACGTCTTGTAAGGCACGTTGATCTGCTCGGCGATCATCGGCCGCTCTTCATTGCCGTATTTGTAGAAGTAGCTGCGGTAGCTGGTGCCCTTCTGGCTGACCGTCTCCAGATACTCGTCCACCGCGTCGACGCCGCTCGACGTATGCATCCAACCGGTCCGCGAGTTGAAGCCTTGATAAATGAAGAACTGCCCCCAGGTCACCGCGCCGTAGGCGTTCAGGCCTTCATCGCTCGACATCTGCAGTTCCGACCGGAAAAAGAACGACGTATGCGGATTGATCAGCAGCAGCGCGTGATGATCGCGCGTATTCGACGGCGCGACCGCGGCCCCGTTGGAACCAGAAGGCTCCACTTCGAAAAACTCATCTTCTTGAGCAGGAGGCGGGGTGGGAATCGCCTTGGCGTAGAACGCCTGCAGCTGATTCAGATTGATCTTTTCGATATCGCCGCCGATGCTGCCCTCGGTGAAGCTCAGCGCCATCCACGGCTCGAACCTCTTAATCACGCGAGGCTTCACGTCCTGATGCTTGGCCAGATAGAAATTCAGTCCATCCGCCCACGCGTTCATCAGTTGTTTCAGCCAGTCCGGGCTCGCCGCGTACAGTTTCTTCAACTCGAGCGGTTTGATAAACATCTTCATCCGCAGGTCCTGATAAATCTTCGATTCGCCCTCGGCCTCCGCGAGCCGGCCCATGGAGTTCAGATAATTCGTCTCCACGCGATTGAAGTCGTCCTCGGCCTGTGCATAGATCATGCCGAACACCGCGTCGGCGTCCGTCTTGCCGTGAATATGCGCGATACCCCAATCGTCCCGCGTGATCGTCACACTGCTAGCTTCCTTTTCCCATCGGGCCAAGTCCGGATTCTGAAAGGCAAAGCCGGCCGATGCGGCCACGAGCGGGAGCAGAAGTTTTTTCAGCATGATTGTTCAGTTTACTTCGACAATGTAGACCTGCGCGGTTCCGGTGCGGTCGCTGGCAAACGCGACCTTCGTTTCATCGTTCGACCACGATGGGTGCGGGTGGCTCCATTGCGGCCCGTAGACCGTGTCCGAATCCGCCTCCATCCAACTGAGCGGATTCGGAGCGCCTTGTCGCGCCCGCGCGAAATCCTCCGCCAGCGCATATCGCGATTCGCGCCACTGCGAGCCACGATTGCTAGATTCGCTCAAGCACAACTGCCGCCGCCCGCCCGTCGCGACGTCGATAATCTGCAAGCCCTGATCTGGATGATTCGTGTCGCACAGTACCCGCTCCCCGCGACGGTCCGCTGAGATGTGCCAGGCGTTGTACTCGCAGATCGTGCGAATCTCCCGCGTCGTCCAATCCATGCGGCACAGCGCCCGGGGCCAGATGGTGAACACCAGATCGCCGGTCGCACCCAGAAACGTCTCGTGCACCACAAACTCGTCGTTGCCGTGTTCATGAAGGCACTCCATCGCGCTGCCGTCGCGCTTGACCCGATGCATCCTCGGCGCGGGATTGCCCGCGAACTCGATCCACTCTTGTTCCAAGGGATGAAACTGCGGATGAATTACCGTCCGTGGAAAAAGAATCGTATGCCAGCCGGTGCCGTCGAAGCGTCCGCAGACCAATCCGCACTGTCCGCCCGATTTGAACGCCGCCGTCAGCCATTCGCCATCGCGGCTGATCGAGCATTCGCCCAACTGCGCGCCGTCATGGCCTGCGATCAGCCGTTCGATGAGCGATTTTCGATGAATCGCCCACAGTCCGCCGCCTCGCGTGAACACCAGCGTTTCGCCGCCGGGATGCAGCGCTGCGGAAAACGGATGTACGGCGGGGCCGCTTGTGATCTGCCTCGCCTCGCCCGAATCGAGCGACGCTTCAAACAGCTGCGCCGATCCCGTTCTATAGGAGGTGAAGAAAATCTCCCGCCCTCCGGGAAAAAATGAACTCTGCAAAAAATAGCTGGGGTGATTGATCGCCGGGCCCTCGGTCACCTGCCACACGCGAGCGCCCGTCACCCGGTCCCGAAACTCTCTCATCGATGCCCCAGGTAAAGATCCCGCCCTTTCGCCAGCGCCTCGATCTTACGGTCCGCCACCGAGCGCTTCAGCATCCAGAAGCCGCAATCAGGATGAATCCATGAAACGCGCCCCCGCCCAAGCACGCTCTCCGCGCGATCCAGCGCCGACGCGATTTCCTCCGGCGTTTCCACATGATTCACCTTCACATCCACCACGCCGATCCCCAGCCGGATGCGCGGATCCACGTCCGTCAGCGCCTCCAAATCCGCCTCCGTCCGCCGGGCCATCTCCATCACCAGATGATCCACGTGCAGGTGATTCAGAAAATCCACCAAGGCACGCCACTCGCCTTTCTGGATCGTCTGGCCGCCGTAATTGCCGAAGCAGAGATGCACCGCGCGCATGCCGGTAAACGCGTCCAGCACCCGATTGATCGCCTCCGCCGCCATCGGAGCATCGGAAGGATTGCCGGGAATATTCGCCTCGTCTACCTGAAGACATGCGCACGGCAACCCGGCCACCTGTTGCGCCAGCACTTCCGCGACGGCCATCAGCAACTCTTCAAAGCCCACGTAATACCGGTCCAGCAACGTCCGTGCCAGCATGTAAGGACTGGTGACCGTGAACTTAAACGGCCCTCCCGCCACGCTCGCCGCCAGTTGACAATCGGCCATCAGATTCAGCGATCCTTCACCCAGCGCCGACTCCACCACGCCCGCGGCCTTGCGCCGGAACTGCATCGCATGAAGGCGCGCGAAGGCCTCGTGATCGCTACGCCCTACTTGCGCCCGCACGCCCGCCATCGGACGGATGAAGTACTCGATCATGCCGTTCGTATCGGGATGATTCACGTCGAACCTATACAACTCGCCATCGGTTGGCAGATCGATGCCCGCCTGCCGCTGGAGATCGAAGACGACGCGTGTGGCGTCCAGCCGGGCCTGCTCGCTCGGCAACGCCGCCAGCCAGTCGGGAATTGGATAAGAACCCACGGTCGTGGTGAGAATGGAAGGTTTCGTGGACATAGAAACGCTATGCTATCAACTCGAGGCCCGCCCGAAACGTACTATAATTCTCAATCGAGCGGACCCCAACCCTCATGAAGACACTCCTCGCCTCGCTCTCCCTCATTCTCGCGGCCCGCGCCGCGGATGTGCCCGTGCCCCCGAAAAATATTATCGTTTACCGCGAAGCGAAACGTTTCGCAGGCTGGCCGGCCAACCACGGAATGTGGATCTGGGGCAACGAAATTGTCGTCGGATTTGAGCGCGGCTACTTCCAGTTCAACGATCAGCGCCACTCCATCGACTGGGACCGCCCCGCCGAGCACGTCCTCGCGCGCAGCCTCGACGGCGGCGCTTCCTGGTCGCTCGAGCACCCCGATTCCCTGAAGCCCCCGCCCGGCTCCAAGGTCGCCAATGTCCTCACAGAGTCCGGCGGCAAGGTCCCCGTCGATTGTCCCGGCGGCATCGATTTCACCAATCCGAATTTCGCCCTTACCGCGCGCATGGAGGACGTCAACATCGGCCCTTCGCGCTTCTATTACACGTATGATCGAGGCAAGACCTGGTCCGGCCCTTACAAAATCCCGAACTTCGGCCAGCTGGGCATCGCCGCTCGCACCGATTACCTGATCGACGGCCCGCGCCAGATGACCATGTTCCTCACCGCCGCGAAATCCGACGGCAAGCAGGGGCACGTCATCTGCGTCCGCACCACCGACGGCGCGAAGACCTGGACAATCATCTCCTTTATCGGCCCCGAGCCGGGCTCGGACGACAAAGCTCTAATGCCTTCCTCGGTGCGCCTGTCCGCGAAATCGATCGTCACCGCGATCCGCCATCCCAGTTGGATCGAAGTGTATCGTTCCGACGATGACGGCGCGACTTGGAAATACTGGAGCAAGCCCGTGCCCGATACTGGAGCGCACAACGGCAACCCTCCATCGCTCGTGAAGCTGCGTGACGGCCGGCTCGTTATCACCTACGGTTACCGCTCCGCACCGTACGGCATCCGCGCACGCTTGAGCGCCGATGAAGGCCGCACCTGGAGCGCCGAGATTGTTCTGCGAAACGATGGAGGCGCATGGGACCTCGGCTACACCCGCAGCGTCCAGCGCCCCGACGGCAAAGTTCTGACCGTTTATTACTTCAACGATAAGGAAGACACCGAGCGCTACATCGGCGCGACAATTTGGAAACCCTAATGAAAAGATACCTCGTAGTGACCATTCTTCTGGCAGGCTCCGCCGCCGCTCTCGATCTGCGCAGCGCGCATATTGCTGCCGATCCAAACCTAGCCGGGCCTGAGAAGAAAGCCGTTCAAATGCTGGTGGAAGAGGTCGAGCGCCGCACCGCCTTGCCGTGGCCCGCGTCGGGCAACGGCCCGGCGATCCGCGTCCATCATGCGTCAGGGACAGGCCCCGCCGAAGGATTCCATCTCACCGTCCGCAACGGCTCGGTCGATATTCAAGGTAATGACGAGCGCGGCACTCTGTTCGGCGCCGGCCGCTTCCTGCGCGAGCTTCGATGGGACCACCTCGCCGCCTCCATTGACGACAATCTCGACATTACCACCAGCCCGAAATACGGGCTGCGCGGTCATCAGATCGGCTATCGCCCCAAGGTCAATGCCTATGACGCCTGGACGCCCGCCATTTTCGAGCAGTACGTGCGCGACATGATCATCTTCGGCACCAACGCCGTCGAATTGATCCCGCCGCGCTCCGACGACGACGACGACAGCCCGCACTTTCACCTCTCCAAGCTCGACATGATGGCCGAAATGTCGCGCATCTGCGCCGAATACGGCATTGATGTCTGGATCTGGTATCCGGCGATGGATAA
This sequence comes from Bryobacteraceae bacterium, assembly GCA_035542735.1. Lineage (GTDB taxonomy): Bacteria > Acidobacteriota > Terriglobia > Bryobacterales > Bryobacteraceae > Palsa-187. Next base: position 265,853 of record DATKKV010000029.1, on the reverse strand, counting down.
GGATTACTCAGACCCCGCCACCGTCGACTTCGCCATTAAAGAATGGACCCAAGTCTACAAGAAGCTTCCGCGCATCGATGCGGTCTTCGTCCCCGGCGGCGATCCCGGCGACACTCAACCCAAGTATTTGTTCGCGCTGCTCGAAAAGCAGAAGCAGGAACTGCGCAAGTACCATCCTAAGGGTCAGATGTGGATGTCGCCGCAGAATTTCGACGCGAAATGGTTTGCCGAATACCTCGACTTGATGAAGGCCGAGCCAAAGTGGCTTGACGGCGTCGTTTACGGACCCTGGACGCGCATCACGATTCAGGAACTGCGCGCCAAAATTCCCGCGCGTTACGCGATCCGCTACTACCCCGATATCACGCACACGATTCACGCCGAGTTTCCCGTGCCCGAGTGGGACGTCGCCTTTGCCGTCACGCAGGCCCGCGAATCCATCAACCCTCGTCCCACCGATTACCAGAAGGTCTTCAATCACATGATGCCTTCGGCTCAGCTCGGCTTCCTCACCTATTCAGAAGGCGTCAACGACGACATGAACAAGTTCGTCTGGAGCGGCCTCGGCTGGGACCCGAATCAGGACGTCTCGCAGATCCTCCGCGAATGGGCGCGGTGGTTCATCTCCCCGAAATACGAAACCGCGCTTGCGCAGGCCGTGCTTGATCTTGAGAGCGACTGGCATGGCCCTGTCGCCACTCGCGCCTCTATCGGCGACACGCTGCGCAAGGTCCAGACCATCGAGCGCGCCGCCACCCCGCAAATGCTGTTGAGTTGGCGCTTCCAGCAGATCCTCTATCGCGCCTATTACGACGGCTACGTCCGCGAGCGGCTTCTGTATGAAACAGGCCTCGAGCAGCAGGCCATCGACCGCCTCCGTAACGCCTCCCGCACGGGCTCGGCGATCGCCATGGACGACGCCACGCGCATTCTTGACGAATCGCTTACGCACCCTGCCGCGGAGGATCTCCGCAACCGCATCTTCGCGCTGGCCGAGGCCCTTTACCAGAACATCCACGCGCAGCTCAGCGTCGATCGTTACAAGGCCGTCGCCGTCAGCCGCGGCGCGAACCTCGATACGATCGATTTTCCCCTGAACAATCGCGTCTGGTTGAAGGATCAGTTCGCGAAGATCCGCGCGATCCCGAAGGAAGACGACCGACTTGCCGCCATCGACGCGCTCTTGCATCGAAGCGACCCCGGTCCCGGCGGATTTTACGACGATCTCGGCAACATGTCCATGCAACCGCACCTGGTCGACGAAGGCCCGGGCTATGCAAACGACCCCGGCGGATTCCATTCCGCACGCTCCGAATACGCCGCGTTTTCCGGCGGCCTCATCGGCCGCACCTCCGCCCAGGCGACCAAGCCCGACGGCCCCGCCCGCTTCATCCTCAATCCCATGGCATGGTGGACCTGGGCCGAAACTCGCTACGAAACGCCCTTAACCATGCGCTACGAACACCTCGACCCGAAGGCGTCTTACAAAGTTCGCGTAGTGTTCGTCGGCCGCCCGACCGATCCCAAAATCCGCCTGGTGGCCAATGAAAAGTACGAGGTCCACGGCTGGATCAGCAAGCCCGCTACGATGGGTCCCGTTGAGTTCTCCGTTCCCGCGGACGCCACGCGCACCGGAACGTTGACGCTGCGTTGGTTCCTCGATCAGGGGCAGGGCGGATTCAACGGATCGATCGATATCGCCGAGGTGTTCCTGGTTCGTCGCTAGGGGACTGGATACAGCCCTCGGCGTCAGCCGGTGGATCGTTCTCCGATAACGCGCTTCTCGATCGCCCGTGCCGTCTCCTGCACCGCGGTGAGAATCGCCTGCCTCTGCGCATCGCCCTTAAAGCGGATCAGAGGCATGGACAGACTCACCGCGCCGAGGGCGAATCCGTTCGCGCCCAGGACCGGAGCGGCGAAACACCGCCCGCCCGGGATACTCTCTTCCAGATCCTCGGCAAAGCCGCGCTCCCGCACCTGAGCGAATTCCTCGCGCAGCGCAATTTCATCGGTAATCGTGTTCGGCGTGAAGTAATGTGTCCCATAGCTGCGCACCAGCTTTTCGGCGATCTCGGGCGGCTGGAACGCGGTGATCGCCTTCCCCAGAGAGCTCGCGTTCGGAGGCAAAATCCGCCCCACCGTGTTGCCCATACGCATTAACTGCGTGCTCTCGAACACGCTCAGAACTTCAATGTGATTCTCGAAGAGGCCCGCCAGGCTGGCCGTTTCGCAAAACTCCATGCTTAAGCGCTCCTGAGGCTCCGCGGCCTGCTTCACCATTTCCTGATGACGCGACTCCGCCGGCGCGAAATACCGCCCGTCGGTCGTCTTCGCTAAGTGCCCGAGTGCCTCCAATGTATAGACCAGCCGGAATCCCGACGCCTTGGTGAGCTTCACTGCGGCCGAAATCTCCGCCAGCGTCATCGGCTGCGGACTCTTCCGCACACACTCGAGCGCCGCCAGCGCCTTCTCCACCGCTCGCGAGAAATACTGGTCGCGCTCCTTCATTCCACGAACATCCTATAACGTTGTTCGAGCTGTACGAATTCGTCATCGAAAAAGGGCATGAACGGCGGCGCTGGTTCCGCGTGGCAGAGCCCGGCCAGCGACAATGCGGCCTTGATGCCGCGCAGGTATGCACTTCCCGGAAATCCCACCCGGTACAGTAGATTTCCCATCCGATTCACCTTTTCCTGCAACTCCGCCGCGTGCGCCGTATTGCCTGCCACGATGGCGTTGTACAGGTCGACGAATAACTTCGGAAACAAATTCGACCCGCCGCAAACGCCTCCGATTGCGCCGCGCTTCATGCTGTCCAGCAGCATCTCCTCCGGGCCGATCAGGATGGAGAACCCCGGCCGGTCCCGCAGCAGTTCCAGTACTCTTTCCAGATAATTCGGATCGTGCGTGCTGTCCTTCAATCCCACCACGCCCGGCAGCTCCGACGCCCTCCGGACCGTCTCCGGCTCAAACGAGTTCTTCGTAAGATGCGGGATGTTGTAGAGGAACAGGGGCCGCGACACCCTCGCGGCGACCTTCTCAATATAACGGAACAGGTCCTCTTGCGAGTTCTGGAAATAGAACGGAGGCGTCAACACCAGCGCGTCCGCGCCCGCCTCCTCCGCCGTCTCCGCCAGCCGGAAGGTTTCGGAAATCGCTGTATCGGCGATGTTCACCAGCACTGGAATCCGCCGGTTCACCTGCGTGCAGGTGCGGCGAACGATCTCCTGCCGCAGTTCGCGGCCCAGTGAACTGAATTCGCCCGTCGTTCCCAGCAGAAAAATTCCGCTCACCCCTCCGCCAATCACGTGCTCGACCAGCCGCTCCAGCGCCAACGAGTCCAAGGAAGGCTCGGCGTGGTTTGACGTTGCCAGCGGCGTGACCAAAGGCGTGACAATCCCTCGTAACGGTAGTTGCATGTCTTCCTATTGTACTTGCATTTCTGAAACTATGCGTATAATTATGAAACGATCATGCGTAATATGAAACTGCCCAGTCTCGCAGTGATGATTTTGGCAACCTCCGCCTTCGCCGCCGACTTCAAAGATGCCGTCTTGATTCTGCCTTTTTCCCCGACCACGCCGCAAAAGAAAGCCGCGCAGATGATTCAAGAGGAGATCGAGAAGCGCACCCAGCTTCGATTGAAGATCGCGACCTCCGGCTCGCCGGCCATCTACTTAAGAGTCGCCCCGGGCGGAAGGCCAGAGAGCTTCACGCTGACCACAACCCCGACCACAGCTACGATCATCGGAGCCGACGATCGCGGAGTCGTCTTCGGCGCCGGCTATCTCTTGCGTCAGTTTCGCATGGCTCGCCAGAAGCTGGAACTGGACGCGAATCTGAGCATTTCCACCGCGCCCAAGTACGCCGTGCGTGGCCAGCAGCTCGGCTATCGCCCAAAAACCAACGCCTACGACGCGTGGTCCGTGCCGATGTGGGAGCAGTATATCCGCGAACTGGCGATCTTCGGCGACAACACCATCGAGCTGATCCCACCGCGCTCGGACGACGACGACGATAGCCCCCATTTCCCTCTTCCAAAGATGGAAATGATGGTCGAGATGTCGCGCATCGCCAATGAATACGGGCTCGACGTGTCCGTTTGGTATCCGGCGATGGACAAGGACTATTCAGACCCGGCGACCGTTGAGTTCGCGCTCAAGGAATGGGAAGAGGTCTTCCGCCGCCTGCCGCGCATCGACGCGGTGTTCGTCCCCGGAGGCGATCCTGGCCACACGCAGCCGAAGTACATGTTCGCTCTGCTCGAAAAGCAGACCGCGAGCCTGCACAAGTATCATCCCAAGGCGCAGATGTGGCTTTCCCCTCAAGGATTCACCAAAACGTGGCGCGACGAATTCTGGGGGCTGCTCAACCAGAATCCTGCCTGGCTCAGCGGCCTGGTCTTCGGCCCGCAGGTCTACGGCAGTCTGGAAGAATTTCGCGCGCAGACGCCCAAGCGATTTCCCATTCGCTTTTATCCCGACATTACGCACAGCATCCACGCCGAATTTCCCGTGCCCGATTGGGACCTGGCCTACGCCACCACGGAGGGCCGCGAAACGATTAACCCGCGCCCCGTCGACGAAGCCGCAATTTTCAAGCGCTACCAGCACTTCGCCGACGGCTTTGTCAGTTACTCGGAGGGCTGCAACGACGATGTAAACAAGTTCATCTGGAGCGGCCTGCTTTGGAATCCCGATGCATCGACGAAAAGCATCCTGGCCGACTTCAGCCGCTTTTTCATCGGTGACGATATGGCGGACGACTTCGCCAACGGCCTTTTTGCGCTGGAACAAAATTGGCGCGGGCCTCTTGCATCGAACCGCCAGGTCGACGTCACGCTCGCGCAATTCAAAAACATGGAGCGTCGCGCGACGCCTCAGCAGCGTCTCAACTGGCGATTCCAGCAAGCTCTCTATCGCGCCTACTACGACGCCTACATCCACAGCCGCCTGCTCTCCGAAAATCGCCAGGAGGAAATGGCAATGGCCGCGCTCACTACGGCGAAGCGCAACTGGCCGCTCACCTCCGTCGGCTCCCTCAAAGCCATGGAGGAAGCAGAAACCATTCTCGACGCCGACGCCCGCACCAAGGACGCCCTCGAGTATCGCGCCCGTGCCTTCGAACTGGCCGAGGCGCTTTTTCAAAGCATCCATATGCAGTTGAGCGTGGACCGCTATAAGGCCATCGCCATCGATCGCGGCGCGAATCTCGACGGCATCGATTTCGCTCTCAACAATCGGGTCTGGCTGAAGAATCGCTTTCAGGAAATTCGCGCGATGGCCTCCGAAACCGATCGCCTCGCGAAGATCGACCAGATCCTCAACTGGACCGATCCCGGCCCGGGCGGATTTTATGATGCACTCGGGTTTGCCAATCAGAGGCCACATCTGGTGATGGGCGAATCCTACGCACAGGATCCCGATTTTCTGAAGTCTCCGCTGATCTCCTTCGGCGTATCGCCGCAGAGGGGTTGGCGCACCAGTTGGGCCGCCAACGGCGAGATCATGCAGGATCATCCCCTGCGAATGCGTTACACGGATCTCGATCCCACGGCGCATTACAGGGTTCGCATCAGCTACGGAGGCGATGCGCGGCGGATCGCCGTCCGCCTTACCGCCAACGGCGTGGAAGTGCATCCTTATCGCGAGAAAGGCGCCACGCCTGAGCCCGTCGAGCTTGAGCTGCCGCCGCAAGCCACCTCCACCGGAACGCTGACGCTCGAATGGACGCGCACGCCGGGGCTCGGCGGCAATGGCCGAGGCACGCAGGTTTCCGAAGTATGGTTAATAAAGGTGCCAAAGCAATGAGCTGGTCCCATCCCGTCCGCGCGAAGCTCGAAGCCGGCGAATCCGTTCTCGGCGTGACCATCACCACACCCAACATCGAGTCTGCGGCGCTCTGCGCGACCCTCGGCTTCGATTTCCTCTGGGTCGAAATGGAGCATTCTCCCATCACGCAGGAAACTTTGCGCGCCATCGTGCTGGCCACGAGGTCCCTTCCCGCAGCCGTCTTCGCGCGCGTCCCCGCCATCGAACTGTGGACCGCCAAGCGCGTGATGGATCAGGGCGTCTCGGGCGTGATTTTCCCTTTTGCGTCGACGCCCGATAAAGCGCGCACCGCGGCCGCGGCGTGCCGCTACCCTCCGCTCGGCAAACGAGGCTCCGGCGCAGGCCTTGCGATGACCACGTGGCCCGATCGCGGCGATTACTACGACTCCGCCGACCGGAACATGATGACCATCGTCGTGATCGAGGAGGCCCAGGCAGTGGAAAATATCGAGGAGATCGCCGCAGCACCGGGAATCGACGTGCTGTTCATCGGCACCAGCGATCTTTCGTTTTCGCTCGGCCTGCGCGGCCGTCAAAACGAACCGCTGCTCGAAGAAGCCATCGCCAAAATCGTCGCCGCCGCGAAAAGGCACGGCAAATATCTGGGCCGGCCCGCAGGCTCGCCGGAACTGGTGGCGAAGTATCGCGAGCAGGGCTTCCAATTCTTCCAATCGCAGACCGAGCTCGGCCTGATGAGGCTCGGCGCCAAAGCTCTGGGCTTGAAAGAAGCGCCAGCCAAGGCGCTCTACTAATGAATCGTCAAAACACGAACTATCGCTGGTTCGTCGTGGCGATGCTATGGTCCATCTCCTTCTTCAATTACGCGGACCGCCAGGCGATTTTTTCCGTTTTCCCCTTGCTCGAGAAGGAACTGGGCCTCAGCATGGTACAACTCGGCCTGCTCGGCAGCGCATTCGCCTGGGTCTACGGGATCAGTGGATTTTTCGCCGGATTCGTTGTCGACCGTGTCTCTCGCAAGAAAGCGATCCTCGGAGGCCTTTACACCTGGAGCATCATCTGCATGGCCACGGCGTTGTCGCGCGGCTTCCGCGCGCTGTTCCTGTTCCGCGCCGCCGAGGGCCTGGGAGAAACGTTTTATTACCCTGCTTCGATGTCGATGGTCAGCGATTATCACGGCAGGAGGACCCGTTCCCGCGCCATCGGTATTCATCAGACCAGCGTCTACGCCGGAACGATCGCCGGCGGGTTCTTCGCCGGAAAAATCGGCGAGGTCTACGGCTGGCGCTGGTCCTTTATCATCTTTGGAGGCCTGGGCGTTCTTCTTGGCTTCGTGCTCACCCGCTTCCTGCGTGAACCAAAGCGCGGCCAGTCCGATCTTGGCGACGCCGAATCGGCGGGAGCTTCGTTGAATCTGGCCGAGTTCGGCCGCCTTCTCCGGCGCACGCCCACCGCGCTTTGCCTGATGGGCGCGTTCATGTGCTCGAACTTTGTCGCCGTGGTACTGCTCACCTGGATGCCGAAATTTCTCTATGATCGATTTCATATGGGCCTGGCCGTGGCCGGATTGACGGCGACGATCTTCGTACAACTGGCCAGCGTGCTCGGCTCCATCACCGGCGGTTGGCTCGCCGATATTCTCCGCCAGCGCACCCCTCGCGGGCGCATTCTCGTACAGGCCACGGGAGTCCTCTGCGGCGCGCCCTTCGTCGCCTGGTGCGGTATGACGAGATCGGTCACGGCCCTGATCGCCGCACTCACGCTATGGGGATTCTTTAAAGGCATCTACGACGCGAACATCTTTGCGTCGCTGTTCGACGTCGTGCGGCCGGAAGCGCGCGGCACCGCCGCAGGATTCCTCAATTCCGTCGGCTGGCTCGGCGGAGGTGGCTCCGCGCCTGTGCTGATCGGATGGATCGCCCGCGACCGGAGCCTGAGCGCCGGTATCACCGCTGCCTCCACGGTTTACTTGCTCGCCGCAATCTTGCTGCTGACGGCCGCCATTTTCTTTGTGAAGAAGGACGCTGGACGAATGAACGAATCTCCGGGCTAACCGGACTTTGTTATAAGGAAATACTCAATGAGACCTCTCGCGATCATCACACTATCCGCCGTCGCGGCCATCGCCGCCGACTCGCAAAATGTACTTGTCTACCGTGAAGCCAACCGATTCGGCGGATGGCCCGCCAACCATGGCATATGGTCCTGGGGCAATGAGATTGTGGTCGGCTTCAGTGCGGCGTACTTCAAGCACATGCCGCTCGACCGCCACCAATACGACAACTCCAAGCCCGAGGAGCCTCGCCTGGCCCGGAGCCTCGATGGCGGAGCAACCTGGACTATCGAAGCTCCCAAATCGCTTCTGCCTCCCGACCAGGGGGGCGCGCCTGCGTCGGACCTCACGCAGCCGATGGATTTTTCCAACCCCAACTTCGCCATGACCATCCGCTTCCTCGACAAGGACAGGGGCGCGTCGCTCCTGTTTTACTCGGACGATCGCGGCAAGACCTGGCATGGCGCCTACAATTTCCCCACCTTCGGTCTACTCGGCGTCGCCGCGCGGACGGACTACGTGATCGAGGGCAAGCGCCAGGCTCTGGTAATCCTCACCGCTTCCAAGTCGAACGGCAAGGAAGGCCGCTTATTCTGCGCCCGCACCACCGACGGCGGACTGCACTGGAATCGCATATCCTGGATCGGCGACGAACCCGAAGGCTACCGCATCATGCCCTCCACCGTCCCGCTTCCCAACGGAGATCTGCTCACCGCTGCGCGCACGCACGCACCCAATGAAACGAATTGGATCGATCTCTACCGTAGCCGCGACCGCGGTTTGACCTGGACCATGGAGGCTAAGCCCGTCGCCTCTACCGGAGCCCACGGCGGCAATCCTCCCTCGATGATTCGTCTCAAGGATGGCCGGCTCTGCCTCACCTACGGCTATCGCAGCGAACCGTATGGCGTCCGCGCCAAGTTGAGCAGCGACGACGGCAAGACCTGGGGCAGCGAAATTGTTCTGCGGCCCGACGGCGCATGGTGGGACCTTGGCTACGTGCGCTCCGCTCAGCGCCCGGATGGAAAAATCGTCACCGTATATTATTTTAACGATCAGCCCTCCAGCGAGCGGTTCATCGAAGCCACCATCTGGGATCCGGGCGGGAAATAGCCTGCGAAACGGTTCGCAGCGCCATTGACACCGGGATCGCAATCGTGATATCAAAAGCCAAGCTGGCAAGAAGTGGGATTTGTGGCGGCTATCCGCCACGGTGTTCTAAACGTTTCGCAGTCTCAAATAAAGGAGTTGTTATGAGGATCTCTCGCGCGGCCTTGTGCGCCGTGGCCCTGTTGCCGTTCGCCCTGTTATCCCTGCCCCGTCTAAACGCCCAGGTGAACGCTACCGCGACGTTTTCCGGACAGGTGACCGATCCGTCCGGCGCCTCCGTCGCCAATGCCACCGTCAAGGTAACAGACCAGTCCACCGGAATCATTGTTACGCGCCAAACAGGCGGCGACGGGCTCTACACCTTCCCCCTGCTCAAGCCGGGTACCTACTCGATTGAGGTCACCGCGCCCGGCTTCGCGCCGATGACGCGGAAGGATATCACCCTGCAGATCCGGCAGGTAGTGCAGGAAGACTTCAAGCTCTCAATCGGCGGTACGGAACAGCAAATCATTGTTGAAGGTGGCGCGCCGCTCCTCAATACTGAGACCACTGAGGTCGGCAACGTCATCAACATGGAATCCACACAGCAGCTCCCGTTAAACGGGCGAAACTTCTCTCAGCTCGGTCTGCTGGTCCCCGGCACAGCGCCCGGACCGGTCGGAGGCATCCGTACCCAGGGCAACGGCAATGAAACGCAGCGCGCCGGAGCCGAGATCGTCGCCGATGGCGCGCGAGGGAGCTTCAACCTGTTCATGATCGACGGCCTCGACGACCGCGACCAATCCGTCGGCACGGTCAAAGTGTTTCCGAATCTGGAGAGCATCCAGGAGTTTAAGGTCCAAGTCGGCAGCTACGATGCCGAGTTCGCCAGCGGCGGAGCGGTGGTGAACGTCATCACCCGTTCCGGAGGCAATGAGATCCACGGTTCGGTTTTCGAATTTCTGCGCAACACGGACCTCAATTCGCGCCAGGTCTTCGACGGCGCCACCGTGCCTCAGTACCAGCAAAACCAGTTTGGCTTCGCCGTCGGCGGCCCGATCATCAAGAACAGAATGTTCTTCTTCGGTGACTACCAAGGTCTGCGCATTCATGAAGCCAGCACTTCGATCCTCACCGAACCAACCGCGGCGCTGCGCGCGGGCGACTTCAGCGCCTATCCCTCCGTGATCTACGACCCCACAACCTACAACGCGTCGACCAACACGCGGACGCCATATACCAACAACACGATCCCCACCTCGCAGCTGGATCCGATCGCCCATAACCTCCTGGCGATTTTCCCGCTGCCGAATCTTCCCGGCACCAGCAATAACTTCCGCGTGAACAACCTGGCCGCGCAGAACCAGGATCAATACGACATCCGCGTTGACGACGTCCTCTCGACGAAAGACAGCCTGTTCGGCCGCGTCACCCACGGTACGGCCACCATTACATTCCCCGAGACGCCCGTGCTGATCAACGGGCAGATCAATCCGCTGGCCTTCGCCCAAGGCAGCGCCACCGCCGGATCGCTCCGCAACAATGATGCGCCCAGCACGCAGGCGACTCTGCAGGAGATTCACCAGTTTTCCCCGAATATCAACAACCAGCTCGCCCTCGGCTATACGCGTTTCGCGCTGGACGTGGCGCCGATCGACGAGGACTATAACCTGGCTTCGAAACTCGGTTTGCAGGGCGCCAACACCGGACCTCACTCCGGAGCCATGTCGTCGCTGAGCATCTCCGGAGGTTCGGGATTCAGCGCCTCCAACATGCCGGAAGTGGTTCCGCAGAATACGTATCAGGTTACCGATACCGTCTCCTGGGTGAAGGGACCACACTCGCTGCGCTTCGGCATCACCGTGGGCCACAACGGGTTCGGTTTCTTCCAGCTCGGCGCACCTTCGGGTTCGCTATCCTTCACCGGCACGTACACGAACAACCCGGCCAAGTCAGCGGGAACCGGCGCTGGATACGCCGACTTCATGCTCGGCTTTCCGGTAAGCTCCAGCAAGTCGCTGCTCGGTAGCGGCGTGCCCTACAACAGCTATACCGAATATGGGACCTTTATTCAGGACCAGTGGCGCGTCTCCTCCAAGCTCACCATCAACATGGGGCTCCGCTGGGATCTGTTCACGCCGGTTTCCGAGCGCTACAACCGCCTCTCGGACTTCTTCTTGAATAGCGGCACCGAAGCGCTGGCCGGACAAGGAGGGATCTCCTCCACCATTCTCGGAATCCAGAAGCATGATTTCAGCCCGCGTCTCGGCGTCGCCTATCACATGACGGAAAAGACCGTTGTGCGCGCCGCCTACGGCCTGTTCTACTTCAACGAACAGGGCGTGGGAGGGTCCACGCGCCTGTTCATTAATTTCCCCTACGCACCGACCTACGCCGTCACCTGCACTTCCACCGCGACCTGCCTCAGTACGTCCACCGGAATCCCGGCGATGTTCTCCTCGAATAACCTGCCCACGGCCGTTTATCAACCGACGCCGAACCTCACGCCCAACCTGCAGCAATACAACCTCACAGTGGAGCGCCAGCTGGCGAAATCCCTGGTGGCGCGCGGGGCCTATGTGGGAGGCAAGGGCAACCACCTGAACATCAACCTGGATGAAAACGTCGCCGTTCCCGGTCCAGGTGCCGTTCCGGCCCGCCGGCCCTATCCCGGCTTTGGCCAGGTCTCGTCCTGGGAGCCGCGCGGCCCCTCCGACTATAACGCCCTCCAGCTCACGCTCGAGAAGCGTATGAGCTACGGCCTTTCTTTCCTCGGCGCCTACACCTACGGAAAGAGCCTCGATAACGGCGCCGGCGGCAACTCCTCCACCGGCGAATCACGCATCAATATTCAGAACCCGCAGAACGTCTCCGCTGATTACGGGCTGTCGAACTTCGACATCCGCCAGCGCTTCACGCTCTCCACGGTGTATCAGCTGCCGTTCGGCCACGGCCGCAACTTTGCGGCGAGCGCCAATCGAGCCGTGGACGCCGTTATCGGGGGCTGGCAGATTTCGAGCATCCTCACGCTGCAGGGCGGGATGCCGTTCTCCGTTTCGATGTCCACCTCGACCGATAACACGGGAACCTTCCAGCGTCCGAATCGCGTCTGCGACGGCAACCTGCCCAGCGGCCAGCAGTCGATCAAGGACTGGTATCAGCTTTCCTGCTTCGTCGCCCCGCCGATCTACACGTTCGGCAATACGGGGCGCAACGTCCTGATCGGGCCCAAGCTCGAAACCTGGGATCTAGGCGCCGACAAGGACTTCCGGATCACGGAGCGCGTGGGTCTGCAGTTCCGGGCCGAGTTCTTCAACGCTCTCAATCATCCGAATTTCGGGCTGCCCAACGCGAGCATCGGTTCGTCGGCCGCCGGCACCATCATCACCCAGATCACGAACGCACGGCAGATCCAATTTGCGCTACGCTTGCATTTCTAATGTCGACTCCGCATGGTGATCTCATCGATTTCCTGAAGACCGTGGATACGGCCACGGTTTCCAACGCCGTGGAGCTGTTGAAAATGCGCCCGGATTCCGAGGGCTTCGCTTCCCTGGAGCTGAAGTGCCTGTTCCCGGAGTTCGGACCGATGGTGGGCTACGCGGTCACCGCGCAGGTGGAGACGGTGACCAACGGCGCGCCTACCACCGAGGAGGCTTTTGTCGAGTTATTTGAAGCCGTGGAGCGTTCGCCGCGGCCTTCCGTCGTCGTGGTGCAGGAAATCGGGGGCGACCGCGATCGCGCCGCGCATGCGGGCGAAGTGATGGCCACCATCTTCACGCGCTTCGGCGCGATCGGCATGGTGAGCGATTGCGGCGTGCGCGATCTGAGCGCGGTGCGAAAGCTCGGATTTCACTATTTTGCCCGTGGATCGGTGGCCAGCCATGCCAGCTACCATATCGTTCGCTGCAACGTTCCCGTACACGTGGCGGGCGTCACTATCCGCCCCACCGATCTGCTGCACGGCGACGAGAACGGCCTAATTACGATCCCCGAGTGCGGCCGCGACCGCCTCGCGGCGCTGGTCGAGCAGATCCTGGCAAAAGAGAGAACGCTGATGGATTACGTGCGCGGGTCCGGCGTGACCGCGGCGCAACTGCGAGGACGGCTGCTTCACTGAACCCCAGATGACGTACACGATGAGAGATGTGGCCCGCCTGGCCGGCGTATCGATCGCCACGGTTTCGGCGGTCCTCACCGGGAAGAAGCGAGTCAGCGATGAACTGCGCGGCCGCATCGAGGAAGCGATGCGCGCGCTCGATTATCATCCCGACCAGGTCGCGCGGAGCCTGAAGAGCGGATCCACCAACATGGTGGGCATGGTCATCCCCGATGTCACCAATCCGTTCTTCACCGAACTGATGCGCGGCGCCGAAGAGGAAGCGCGGCGCGCCGGCATGTCCGTGATGCTCTGCAACACCGACGGCGATCCTGCCATCGAGCATCGCCAACTGAACGCCCTGCTCGCTCATCGGGTCGATGGCATCCTGCTCTCCTGCGCGGACTCCTTCACTCCCTGGGAACGTTTGGAGCGCCGCAAGGTTCCCTTCGTGTTCTTCGATCGCCTCCCCGTGGGATACAAAGGCGCAGGCGTCGCGCTCGATAATCGCGCCGCCGCCGGAGAGGCTACTCGATTTCTGATCTCGCTGGGCCATCGCCGGATCGCCATCATCGCCGGATCGCAGAAGGTGTCGCCCGGCATCGCACGTCTGGAAGGATTTCGCGAGGCCATGGAGGCCGCGCATCCCGCCGTCCGCGATCAATACGTCCGCTGCGGCGACTTTTCCATCGACAGCGGCTACCGCGCCGCGCTCGAATTGATCGCCCTGCCGACGCCGCCCACCGCCATCCTTTCGTGCAATAACAAAATGACGCTCGGCCTGATGAGGGCCATGGCGGAGAAAAAAGTGTCCTGTCCGGATGCCATTAGCGTTATCGGCTTCGACGATTTCGAATGGAGCGCGAATTTCAGCCCGCGCCTCACCACCGTGGGCCAACCGACGCGAGCCATGGGGAGTAAAGCGATGGAGATGCTGCTCGGCCAGATCAACGGCCGACATGAATCGCCGGGAACCGTCATGTTTCCCAGCGAGCTAAACGTGCGCGACTCCACGGCTCCGCCGAAATCGTAAACCCCCAGTGGCTGAATGGCTGCCAAAAACCGAGAGCCGTGCCAAGGAAGGAGATTGGAGGAATCGAGGCGATCAATGCTACGCCTCCAACGATGCAGTCGATCCTCTTGACCCATCCCTTCAATCTGACTCCTGTCTCCTGACTCCTGTCTCCTCTCTTCTCCACATCACCACCAGAACAGTCCCGATCGCCACCAGCGCCGCCGACAGACCCATCCACAATCCTCGCGCGCCCATGCCGAAGTGGAAGCACAGCAGCGCGCCCAGCGGCAGGCCGAGCCCCCAATATCCCGTGAAGTGGCAGATCATCGGCGTGCGCGTATCGCCTAGACCGCGAAGTGCACCGGTGGTCACCACTTGCAAGCCGTCAAACAACTGAAAAAAGGCCGCGATTCTCAGCAGGCTCGCGCCCGCTTCCACAACGTCGGGCTCCGGCGTAAAGAGGCGGGCGATGAAGTGCGGGAACGCGATCAGGCACACCGCCGCGAAGGACATCACGGCGCCGCCCAATCCCAGAGCGGTCCAGCCCGCGTGCGCGACCCCGTGAGGGTCGCCCCGCCCGAACGCCTGGCCGACCCGCACCGCCGCCGCCGAACTGATCCCCAGAGGCATCATGAAGGTTGTGCTGACAGTGGTTAGCGCGATCTGGTGCCCGGCCAGCGGCGTCGCGCCCAGTTTTGCGGCCAGCACGGTAACCACCGCGAAGACTCCCGTTTCCAGGCCGATTTGCGCCGCCGCGGGCAGCCCCAGCCGCAGGAGTTCCTTGACGCGCTGAAAATCCGGCCTCCACGACACGTGCGGCAAGCGCGGGTCGTCGCGCCAGATGACGACGCCCAGCGCCCCCGCCATCACGATGCGCGAGCCGAACGTTGCGAATGCCGATCCTTCCGCGCCCAGCCTCGGCGCGCCCAGGTTGCCGAACACAAACACCCAGTTAAAAAAGATGTTCACCAGGTTGGCTGCGAGGAGCGTGACCATGACGGGCTTGACGATGTTGATCGATTGCAAATAGCGGCGGAAGCCGAAGTAAAGAAGCAGCCCCGGCGCGCTCCAGTTCAGCACGCGCAGGTACGGTCTCGTCTCCTTCATCACCGAGGGATCGATGCCCCAGGAATTCAACAGCGGCGTCAAACCGGCGACGAGGGTCATCACGATGGGAATCAAGAAGAGCGACAGCCAGACGCCGCTGATCAACGAGTGGCGGCAATCGTCGCGATCGCCGGCGCCAAACGCTTGCGAGACCATGGTGTCCAACCCTAGAAGCAGGCCGCTGGCGCAGATACCGATGGCGTAAAACAACATGGTGCCGAGCCCCACGGCTCCGATGGCCTCCGCGCTGACGCGGCCGACGAACAGCGTGTCGACCACGCCCATCAACATCCAACCGATCTCGGCCAGCACTAGAGGCAGAGCCAGCCGTACCATGGGAGAAATTTCCTCTTGGATGCCGATTTTCAGGCTCATTTAGGGATATGCTGATTCTACCGCGCATGACCAAATCCATCTTATTCATTTCAATTGTGTTTACCGCCGCAGCCCAGCAGCGGACCGTATCCGACCCAGGCGTCATCACCACGCGCCAGGCGATCACCCCCGCGGGCGTGCAATCCGTGTTTGACGGCCGAGTCTACGGCGTGGCGTTCGGGAAAACTCCGGCCGAAGTGTGGGTGCTGCGCTCCGGCGAAATCGACCTTCTCGACTGGCAGGCGAACAAAGCGGTGGCGCGCGTCAAGTTTCAAGGCGCGGCGGGGTTGGGAGGCATCCGCTACGACGCCTCGGCCGATCGTGCGCTGGCCACGATCGCCAACCGCGGCGAAGCCGAACTGTGGAGCATCCGGCGCGACGGCTCGCACACGGCCTGGAAGCTCGGCGCGAGCGCCAATTCCGGCGCACTGGCCGTTACGGGCCGCATCGCCGCCGTGCCACTGATCCACGGCAACATGCTGGCCTTCGCCGATCTTGAAAAGGGCATCGTGCGGACAGTGAAAACCGAGATCGCGCCATTTGGAGCGGCAATCAGCCGCGATTCGAACACCGTTTATGTGACCAACTGGGGCGGCCGCGTTCCCAAACCGGGCGATCTGACCGCGCCCACCGGCCATGCGATCACCGCTGATCAGGTAGTGACCGACGAGCGCGGAATCGCCTCGACGGGAACCGTCTCGCGCATCGACCTGATCATGGGCGTGGTCGAGAAGAACATCTCCGTCGGCCTGCATCCGACCGCAATCGTCTGGAATGAGCCTTCGGCGAGGCTGTACGTCGCCAATACAAATCGGGACACGATTTCGGTGATCGATACGGCGCAGGACAAAGTGATCGCGACGTTCGCCCTGCAGCCGTTTTCCCGAAAAACGGCGGGCATCGCGCCTACGGCTTTGGCGGTCGATGAAAAGAACCTCTACGTAGCCTGTGGGGGCATCAACGCCGTTGCTGTGCTGGATAGATCCACCGGCAAGCAGAAGGGACTGATTCCGACGGCTTGGTATCCGGAGAGTTTATCCGTGCTCGACGGCCATCTGGCGATCGGGACGCTGCTGGGCGTGGGCTCCGGTTTTCAGGGCGATCCGAAGCGCCGGTATGTGCATGCAAATCGAGGCTCGGTTCAGGTGCTGCCTCTGCCCGATGTAGCGCAGTTGGCGTCCTTCACGAACGCGGTGACGGTCAACAATCGGATGGCGATTCCGCCGGCGGAAGAAAAGCCCCGCGCGCGCACGAAACCCGCGCCGGTGCCGGAGCGCGCGGGCGAACCGTCCACGATCGACCACATCGTCTACATCGTCAAGGAGAATCGCACCTACGATCAGGTGCTGGGCGACCTCGGCAAAGGCAACGGCGACGCATCGATGGCGATTTACGGCCAAACGGTCACTCCGAATCAACATAAGCTGGCGCGGGATTTCGTGACGCTCGATAATTTCTATGCCGCCGGAGGCAATTCGGCCGACGGGCACCAGTGGCTCACTCAGGCCAATGAAACCGCATACTGCATGTGGCCAGGATATGAGGGCCGCAGCTATCCGTATGACGGTTCGGATCCGCTGGCGCCCTCGGCGGGAGGTTTTTTGTGGGAAGCCGCGCAGCGGGCGAAGAAAACCGTGCGCGTGTTCGGCGAATATGCGGGCGAAACGTCCACGCCACGGACGGCTCGCGCGGAGTTGCTCGAGCGGTGGAAGAATGGCGGAGACTTCACCGCGAAGTGGAACATCACCGCGCCCATCGCGCCGATGAACAACATCCTGGCGAGGAATTTCCCCGCCTATTCCACCAACATCCCCGATGTGGTGCGGGCGCAGATCTTCATCGCCGAGCTCAAAACGTGGGACACCATGCCGAACCTGACGCTGATCCAATTGCCCGCGGATCACACCCAGGGCACGACGGCAGGCGCGTCGACGCCCAAGGCAATGGTGGCCGATAACGACTACGCGGTCGGCCTGATCGTCGAGGCGCTCAGTCATTCGAAGTTCTGGAAATCGATGCAGATTTTCGTGATTGAAGACGACGCGCAGGGAGGCGTGGATCATGTGGACGGCCATCGCACCGTGGCTCTGGCGGTGGGGCCGTATGTGAAGCGCGGCGCGGTGGATTCGAGCTTCTATTCCAACCCCGGGATGGTAAAGACCATCGAACTGATGCTCGGCTTGCCGTCGATGAGCCTGTTCGACCTGATCGCCGCCGACATGCGGGCGAGCTTCACCGATAAGCCCGATGTCACGCCGTATGACGCCGAAAAGCCCACGCACGATCTGTTCGAGGTGAACCCGCCGCTGAAGGCTCTGCACGGCGCGGTGAGGAGGGCTGCGGAGGCGTCCGCCAGGATGGAGTTTGACCAGCCGGACCGCGCGCCGTCGGGGAAATTGAACCGGATTTTATGGTTCGATGCGAAGGGGTACTCGGTGAAGTATCCGGCCGTGGCGCGGAGCGTGTTTGCTCCGATGGCGATGGATGTGGATGATGATGACAGATAGAGTTGAAAAATAAACTGGCCGCCGATGAACACGGATAAACGCGGATGACGGGTAGGTGTTCCTGATGTTTGAGACCTTCGAGAAGCAAGCGGAGAGGCCGAGCGTGTTTTCGAGCGTTGCGAGCTACTTCGCGCAGCTTTGTCTGGCGGTTCCGTTGGGTTGGATCGTGTCGGCGGGCTGCTCAGTGGCGTTTCATCCATTCGGTTCGGGCGACCACGGGGACAAAGGCCACTTCCTCGGGTATGAAGTCATATGCTGCCTCTTTGCCGCCGCGGTGGCGGGTCGGATAGTCGGGCGGGCCGATCCGAAGATGAGGCGGATGGGCCGCTGGATCTGGGCGCTGCCCGGTGTCTTTGTGTTCCCGGCGATGCTGGGCGGCTGGCGGACACTACCGTCTGATTTATTTGCTTCCGGCTCGACGGAGGGAGGGCTCGCGGCCTATTTATTCCTGATCCCAGCATTTTCGGCGCTCGGTTACTCTGCCGGAATTGCGTCTTCGGAACGGAAATTGAGCCAGGACATTCTGCTCGGTGCAGCGCTGGTCTTCGTGGTGCTTGTGATCACCGCACGCGAAGTGGAGTACCAGCATCTCGATTCCTCCACCGGAGCTCGAGTGGTGATCGATCCGAAAGGTCTGCCCTTCTCGGTGGATCCGATGGCAGTCTGTGAGGCAGGAAACACAACGCTCCTGCCGCACGGGACTCATGTGTACGCACTGGAGCATCGAAGCTGCGGAACGGGCCGGCTCCTGGACCCTGGAGAGCCGAGACGATCGGGAGAATGGGACGTCGAGCGAATGCGCATTCTCGACGGTCCGAACAAGGGCAAGGAGGGTTGGGTGCTGGCGTATGGAATCCCCGGCTACTAACGTAGATCGAGTTGTGGCGCGCGCCTCCCGGCGTGCTGCGTCTGCCGCCGGGTCGACGGGGCTTTCGAAGAGGCGTCGAGATCAGTCTCGACGCGGGGCGCGTGTGCTGGCGGTTGGGAGAGCCTTTAATTCTCGAAATCGTCACACAGGTTTGGTATTCTAGTGCCCGCAAGCGAATCCATACGGAGGATTGAGACATGAGCGAAGCGATGGCTGTTGGAAAGAAGCTCGCGGACCTGTGCCGCGAAGGCAAATTCATCGAGGCAATGAACGAGCTTTATAGCCCGAATATCGTGAGCATTGAGGCAGGCAGCGCCCCGAACATGCCGGCCCGCATGGAGGGCATCGAGGCCATTCGGGGTAAGGCGGCCTGGTGGGACGCCAATCACGAGGTGCACAAGGCCGAAGTGGCCGGGCCGTGGCCGAATGGCGACCGCTTCATCGTTCGCATTACGCTGGACGTGACTGCGAAGGGTGGTCCAATGGCGGGCAAGCGCTTCACGATGGACGAGGCGGCGCTGTACACGGTGAAGGACGGCAAGATCGTGCAGGAAGAATTTTTCTACTCGATGGGATAACCTTCGATCATCAAGAAAATGGGGCCCCAATCAGTTTTATACCTACTTGCAGGTCCCAATTCGCGTGACGAGCTCGCGCAGGGTCTCGAGAACTTGCTGGAGTCGCGGCCTCGGTGTTTATTGGGAAACCCCGAGACTCTTGCTTATAACGTAGTCGCGAGCCGTGGGCGCGGCCGCGGTTGGAAGTCCTAACCTGCGGAAGCGGCGGGAGATTTTTCCAGGATCACCATCGCCATCGCCTGTTGGGCGGTGTGCGTCATGGACAAAGAAATGTTTTCGACGCCGAGCCGGGCGGCGTATTCGGCGGCTTTCCCGTGGAATTGCAGCGTGGGCCGGCCGGAGCGCAGGTTGGTCACCTCAAAATCCTTCCATGTCACGCCGCCGCGCCATCCGGTGCCGAGCGCTTTCATGCCCGCCTCCTTCGCGGCGAAGCGGGCGGCGTAGCGCTCATAGAGATTGGCCTTTGAACTCGCGTAGGCGATTTCGCGTTCCGTAAAGATGCGCTTCAGGAATTTGTCCCGGTAACGCTCAACGGCGGCTTTGATCCGGTGCACCTCGCAGAGGTCGACCCCTGTGCCGATGATCATAGGTCTGTGCCTGGCGTGGTGATGGTCAGCCGGCCGTGCATCACCCCCTTGGTGGAGATCAGCGCGTCGGCCATTTTCTGCACGGCTGCGGCTTTGCCCTTCAGGATGAGCACCTCCAGACAGTTGTGATGATCCAGATGCACATGCAGCGTGGACAGCACCAGATGAAAATGATCGTGCTGCATGGCGGTGAGGCGGTCGGAAAGCTGGCGAACGTGATGATCGTAGACCAGCGTCAGCGTGCCGACGACGATGCTGTCCGGCTTTTCCGCGGCCTGCTCGATGAGGGCCTCGCGAATGAGGTCGCGGAAGGCTTCGGAACGGTTGGTATAGCCTCGGTCGTGGATATGCTGGTCGAACCGGACGAGCAGTTCGGAATCGATGGCCACGCCGATGCGGCTGAGATCGCTCATTTGATCCGATCTTAGCGGCTTTCGACGACCAGCGTGACAGGGCCGTCGTTGACCAGCGATACGGCCATATGGGCCTGGAAAATGCCCGTTTCGACGCGGATGCCGGTTCGGCGCGCCAGGGCGAGGAAGTGCCCGTAGAGCGCGCGGGCCTGCTCGGCTCCGGCGGCGTCGTCGAAGCTGGGGCGGCGTCCTTTGCGGGTGTCGCCGTAGAGGGTAAACTGCGAGACCACCAGCAGAGCTCCGCCCGCGTCGAGCACGCTGCGATTCATTTTGCCGTCTTCGTCTTCAAAGATGCGGAGGTTGACGATTTTCTGGACGATAAAGTCGGCGTCGGCTTCTGTATCGAGCTTCGAAACGCCGAGCAGCACGAGGAGTCCAGCAGCGATTTCTCCGGTGACCTTTCCGTCGACGGTGACGCGCGCTTCCGTGACGCGTTGCAACACTGCTCTCATGGGCTCACAGAGTACTATAGCGATATGATCGAGACCTACGCATACGCGCGGGCCGGGCTGCTCGGCAATCCCAGCGATGGATATTTCGGGAAGACCATCGCGTTTCTGGTGCGGGACTTTCGCGCGCGCGTGCTGTTGTATCCCAGCGCGCGATTGGAGATCACAGCGTCTAAGGCGGACATGCCGGTATTTGAAAGCCTGGACGATTTGTACGCCAGCACGCGCTGGCGCGGTTACTACGGGGGCATCCGCATCATCCAGGCGCTGATCGTGCGCTTCAGCGATTATTGCCGGGATCGCGGCATCGAGCTGCCGAATCGGAACTTCACCATCGAGTACGAATCGACGATTCCCCTGCGCCTGGGCATGGGCGGATCGAGCGCGATCATTATCGCGGCGCTGCGGGCGCTCTGCCAGTATTACTCGGTGGAGATTCCGCTGCCGTTGCAGGCCAAGCTGGCGCTGGAGACGGAGACCAAGGAGTTGGGCGTGCCCGCCGGCCCGCAGGATCGCGTGATTCAGGTGTACGAAGGCCTGGTGTACATGGACTTCGCCAAGAACCTGATGGATTCGCGCGGGTACGGCGAATATGAGCGGCTGGACCCGGCTCTGCTGCCGAATATCTACGTGGCGTATCGCACCAGCCTGAGCGAGGGGACGGAGGTATTTCATAACAACGTGCGCGAGCGATGGAACGCCGGCGATCCGGCCGTGCGCGGCGCGATGGCGGAATGGGCCGACTACGCCGAGCGGGGCCGCGCGGCACTGCTGGCCGGAGATACGGAAACGCTGGGCAGGCTG
Organism: Bryobacteraceae bacterium; assembly: GCA_035542735.1. Classification (GTDB taxonomy): domain Bacteria; phylum Acidobacteriota; class Terriglobia; order Bryobacterales; family Bryobacteraceae; genus Palsa-187. Next base: position 244,120 of record DATKKV010000029.1, on the reverse strand, counting down.
ATCGACGCGAATTTCGACTTGAGGGCCAAGATTTACAACGTCGGCCAGGGGAACCTGGAGATGATCCAGACGGCGCGCGCGGTGGGCGCAACGTCGAATTTTTCCGGCTCCGGCGGGGCGGTTACGGGAACCTTTAAGGATGAGCAGATGTTCCGGGAACTGGAAAAGGCTTATCTCTCCTTAGGGATTCGCGTGATTCACCCTAAGGTCAATCCCTGATCGATAAACCACCGGTACCAGGGGATAATTCTGAAAAGACCCTATGATTTACGGCAAGCGGCGTAAGCAGTCTCGCGTCCCCGGCGGCTTCTTTCATCTGGAGGAAGAGGGCACCAAGACACGCGTAGTCGGCTACGGCCATGGCGACAACATCAAGCTGAAGGACGAGTACGGGAATATCTGGCAAGGCTCGGCCGAGCGCACCGATGATAATTCCGTCGTCTACCGATTCCGCGACGGCAAAGGCCGCACGCTTTCCGGCGTCTCCGACAACGTCACCGTGACGCTACGGGACGGTAAAGGAAAGACCTGGAAGGGATTTATCGACTAGGGCTTATTGAAAAAGGGGACAGACCGCTCTGTCCATGATCCTCTAGGCTCCGCCCGCAATCTCAAGAACGATCTGCCACAGTAGCTCGACGCCGTCTTCCAGACTCTTCGGGGAGATCCGTTCATCATTGCCATGGGTGCGCGTTTCACCGGCTTCGCGCAGGAACACCGGCACGCCATAAGTGGGCATGCCATGCGCGCGCAGGAAACTGCCGTCGTTGGCGCCGCGGCCGAGGTACGGCACCACGACATCGCGCGGATACGTACGGGCGATCGCCCGGCCCATGGCCTGATAGAGCGCGGTAGACATGGAACTGGGGTCGGCGGTAGGGATCTGCGGACCGGGTGCCAGGGCGATCTCAATGGCGGGATCGTTGATCAGCTGGCGGAAGCGATTCAGGATGTCTTCCTTTGTTTCGCTGGGCAGCCGCCGCACGTCCACCTGGGCCTCGGCGGTGTTGGGGATCACGTTGTTTTTCGTGCCCGCCTTCAACATGGTCAACGCCACGGTGGTATGCAGCATCGCGTCGATTTCCGGATCCTTGGCGCGGATCTGGCTGGCGGTGGCCTGCTGGGTGGCTGGATTCTCCAGCCCTTTGATCAGCGGCGCCAGCCAGGAGTATTCGTTCGTCCGGGAAAGTTCGCGCAGATAGCGGCGCGCGGTGAAGCCGAGGCGCACCGGCTGATCCGCTTCCGACAGTTTCGTCAGCGCGCGGATGAGGTGAGTGTTGGGATTGTCGGCGCGCGGGATCGATGCGTCGCCGGCAGTGCCCTTGGCGGTGAGCACCAGGCGCGTTGGAATTTTTTCCGTGGTCTCGACCTCGAAAATCTTCGGGCCGTCCTTGGTTTCAACGATCGAGCCGCCCTCGTTGAGAGCGAACTCAGCTTCGATTTTCGGGTACACGTGCTGCAGGATCCACTGAATGCCGGTGGAGTTGCCTTCCGCGTCCGATTCGGCCAGCAGGATCACGTCACGATCCAGCTTGATGCTGCGGCGCTTGATCTCCACCATCACCGCGATTTCGGCGGCCAGAAGGGATTTATCGTCCTGCGCGCCTCGCCCGTAAATGAATCCGTTACGGAGCTCGCCGCTGAACGGGTCGACGGTCCACTGGGAGCGCTCGACTGGTGTGACGTCGGTATGCGCGACCAGCAGCAGAGGCTTGCCGCGTCCGGATCCCTTCAAGCGCGCGATGAAGTTCAGTCGCTTGGGGTCGTTGCCCAGCAGATCGCAGGAGATGGCGTGCGAATCCGCCACCTGCTTCAGGTATTGGGCGACCGCGGTCTCATTTCCCGGGGGATTGGAGGAATCGATCTTCACCAGGTCGACGAGATACTGCCTCGTGCGATCCGGCAGCGACCGGTTATCGTCGGCCCCCCCGAGGACCGCCATGCCGAGCAAGGCGCACAAACGCCGCATTGAATGAAATGTTATCACGCGTAACGGAAATCGAATCGGCGCTCTCGCCCACACGGTTAACGCACGGCAGCGCCCCCCCCGATGAAGGCCCTGCGCCGACCGTTCATCCTATTATACGCGGGGTGATTTCGGATACATCGGCCAGCGCCGTGTGCTAAATTGCAACTATCATGGCAAGCCGTAGTGTGAATAAAGTGATCCTGATCGGCCACCTGGGCCGCGACGCGGAGACGGCGTACACCGCCTCGCAGACCGCCGTCACGAAATTTTCAGTGGCGACGAGCCGGCGCTGGAAGGATCAGGCAACAGGCGAGTGGAAGGAAGAGACCGACTGGAATCGCGTGGTGCTGTGGCGGGGAGAGAACGTCGCGCCGTATTTGCTGAAGGGCAAACAGGTCTACGTCGAGGGGCGCCTGCAAACGCGCAGTTACGACGATAAGGACGGCAAGAAAGTGTGGACCACTGAGGTGGTGGCCGACGATGTGATCCTGCTCGGCGGCCGCGGCGATTCGGGCGGGTCTTCGGGCGGCGACGAGCCATTCTCACAGGAGCCGATGCGCAGCGGTCCCAGGGGCCGGGCACCGCAGGCTCCAAGGCAGCCCGAGCCTCCCATGAGCGGAGGGGTCGACGAGGACGACGTTCCGTTTTAAGTTGAGCGTGTGGATGGGCATACTCTACGTGGGGATTTGACCGCTCCGTCGAAAATATACTCTAAGCGACTCATGTGGGGCGGACGCCCGCGTCCGCGCCGGACCCCAAGGTCCGGCTTCCACGCGCGCGCAGGCCGGGGGGCTGACCCACAGGTCGCGGCTCGTTGGCGATGATGATGATGCCGCGGTCAGCCCTGGTGCTTGCGGCGCTTGCGAAGCATCCGCTTGTGCCGCCGGCGCTCCACCGTTGGCGGGGCGAAGGCTTCTTCGATCAGGTGCGCCTGCTCCTGGTTGTGGCGCTTCTGCGATCCCGGCGCGGGGCTCGCGCTTTCCGGACGGCCCGCGTAGCCGATGGTCCGTCCCTGGCGGTCGAGAATCGGCTGGATGTACTCCCGCACGAAGCTCCAGGCGCCCATGTTGCGAGGCTCTTCCTGCACCCAAACGACGTGGCTCGCCAGCGAGTAATGCCGGATTACCTGGGTGAACTCGGCTTCGGGGAACGGATAGAGTTGCTCCATGCGGACGATGGCGACGTCGGTCAAATTCTTGGCGTCGCGCGCGGCAGCGAGTTCAAAGTAAATCTTGCCGCTCGAGACCAGGATCTTGCGGACGTGCGCCGGGTCGGCGACCGTCCAATCGGCGAGGACCGGCTGAAAGACGCTGTTCCCGGTGAGCTCACCTGTCCAGGAAACCACTTTCGGATGCCGCAGCAGGCTCTTCGGCGTCATGACGACTAAAGGCTTGCGCGTCGCGCCCTTTAGCTGGCGGCGCAGCGCGTGGAAATACTGCGCCGGGGTGGAGAGATAGACCACCTGCATGTTGTTTTCGCCGCAGAGCTGCAGGTAGCGCTCCAGGCGAGCGCTGGAGTGCTCCGGTCCGCCGCCCTCCTGCCCGTGCGGCAGCAGCAATACCAGGCCCGACTGCTGATTCCACTTCGCTTCCGAGGAGGAAATGAACTGATCGATAACGATCTGCGCGCCATTCGAGAAATCGCCGTACTGGCCTTCCCACAGCACCAGCGCGTTCAGGTCGGAGGCGCTGTAGCCGAATTCGAAGCCGAGAACGCCGTATTCGCTTAACGGGCTGTTATAGACCTCGAACCGTCCGAGCTGCGAGAGCGGCGCATACACTCGATCCGATTCGTAGTCGTGAAACTCGGCGTGGCGCTGGCTGAAGGTGCCTCGTCCGGAATCCTGGCCCGATAACCGCACCGGGTGGCCCTCCATCGCGAGGCTGCCGAAGGCGAGCAGTTCCGCCATGGCCCAATCGATGGTGGCTCCCTCGAGCACGGCCTTGCGCTTGGCGATGATCCCGGCGAGCTTTGGATGCAAGTGAAAATCGGCGGGGAGAGTGGTCATGGCGTGGACCACGCGCTCCACCGCGGCTTCCGTGATGCCGGTGGCTGGCTGCGCCACTACGGCGGGCTCGGCCGGAAGGCAAACCAACTGCACTTCCATCGCGTCCTTGTTCTTTTGCGCCTCGTCGTAGACGGCGTAGAGGCTCTTCTTCTGCTCCTCGTGCCACAGGGCGACCTCTTCGGCTGTGACGACGCCTTCGTGCTCCAGGCGCTCGGCGTAGTTCACCCCGACGGGCTTCTGCGCCTTGATTTTGCGATACATCAACGGCTGCGTGTAGCTGGGATCGTCGCCCTCGTTGTGGCCGTTCTTGCGATAGCAGATCACGTCGACCACCACGTCCTTATGGAAGCGATGGCGGTACTCGCAGGCGATCTGGGCGGCGCGGACGCAGGCTTCGGGATCGTCGCCGTTGACGTGGAAAACCGGCGCCTGCACGGACAGCGCGACATCGGAGCAATACGTCGACGTGCGCGACGAGCCGGCAGTGGTCGTGAAGCCGATCTGGTTATTGATCACCAGGTGGATGGTGCCGCCGGTTTCGTAGCCGGGGACCTGAGAATAGTTGAAAACCTCGGCCACGATGCCCTGCCCGGCCATGGCTGCATCACCGTGGATCACCAGGGGGATCACCTTTTCGCGTCGCGCGTCTTTCAAGCGATCCTGCGCGGCGCGGACGGAGCCTTCCACCACCGGATTCACCGCTTCCAGATGGCTGGGATTGAACGCCACGCTGACGGTGATCTTTTTCCCCGATGGCAGTACCCGCTCCTGTGCGCCGCCGAGGTGATACTTCACGTCGCCCGAGCCTTCAATAGAATCGGGATCGACTTCGCCCTCGAATTCGGCAAATAATTGCACCATGCTCTTGCCGAGCACGTTGCACAGCACGGCCAGGCGTCCGCGATGCGCCATGCCGATGGCGACCTCGCGGGTACCGGCGGCCGCCGAATGCTCGAGAATTTCCTCGATGCAAGCGATGACGGATTCGCCGCCTTCCAGGCCGAAACGCTTGTGGCCTTTAAAACGCGTGTCGAGGAAGTTTTCAAAGCCTTCCGCGCCGATCACGTCGCGCAGCACGCGGCGCTTAAGAGAGGACTCCAGCGGCCAGTGATTGAATGACGGTTCCATGCGCTGGGCCAGCCAGTTGCGCTCCTCAGTGGAGTCGATGTGCATCCATTGCACGCCGATTTTACCGGCGTAGGTGGCGCGCAGGCGATCGATGAGCGAGCGCAGCGTCAACACGCCGAAAGAACCGGCGTGGAACGTGCGGTCAAGGTCCCAGATTGTGAGGCCATGCGTCGACGGCTCGAGATCCGCATGCGAGGCGCGAGGCTCCCCCAGCGGATCGAGATCGGCGACCAGATGGCCGCGTTCGCGCCAGGCCTGAATCAGGCGCGCGACGGCCGCTTGTTTCATCGGATCGGCGTTGACCATCGGCGCGGCGGCCTGATCCGGCTCCCAGCGCAGCGCGCGCATCGGGATGCCGAGGCTCGCGAAGATGGCGTCGTAGAATCGGTCCTCGCCTTCGAGCAGCGATTGCAGATGGCCGAGAAACATTCCCGACTCCGCGCCCTGAATCACGCGGTGATCGTAGGTGCAGGTGACCGTCATCACCTTGCTGAGGCCCATCGACGTGCGGACGTCTTCCGGCACGCCGCGATACTCCGGCGGATAATCGATGGCGCCGGTGGCGATAATCGCGCCCTGGCCGGGCATCAGGCGCGGAGCGGAGCCCATGGTGCCAACGGTGCCGGGATTGGTGAGCGAGATCGTCGTGCCCTCGAAATCCGGCACGGTCAGCTTGTTGGTCCGGGCGCGAGCCACCAGATCGTCGTAGGCGGCCAGAAAATGCGCGAAATCCATGGCCTGCGCGCCTTTAATCGACGGCACTTTCAAGCTACGCGCGCCGTCTTTCCCGGCCACGTCCACGGCGATACCCAGATTCACGTTACGGCGCGCCACACGGTACGATTCGTCGCCCGATTCCGAATAGGCCTGATTGAGGGCGGGCACTTTTTCCACCGCCTTGACGATCGCCCAGGCCACCAGGTGCGTGTAGGAAACCTTGCTCTTGCCGGACATCGCGCGGCGTTCGTTAATGATGCGGCGATTCTCGTCAATCACCTTCACAGGCATGGCGCGCTGGCTGCTGGCGACCGGCATCGTCAGGCTGGCGGTCATATTTTCGGCGATGCGAAGCGCTGGCCCGCGCAACGGCACCAGTTCGTCGCCCGGACCGAGCGGAGTTTCGGGAACGGCCGGTTTTTGGTGCGCGGGAGGGGCGATGGCGGTGGTTGCCGCGCCGGTGCCCGGCTGGCTCTGGCCGCCGTTCGATTCAAACACCTGTTTCCAGTCCGCGTCGACTGTCTGCCGGTCGTGCAGGTACTGGTGGTACAGCTCGTCTTCGAGCCAGCTATTGATACTGGGGGTTGGGGACTCGGGCATGCGAATGAACTTCAATTAACATGATAACTGATGCCTCGCGCACTGATCTTTTCCGACATCCATAGCGATGCGAAAGCCCTCGAGAAACTGATGGAAATCGAGGCCGACGCCTATTTCGCCGCCGGTGATCTGGTGAACTGGGGGCGCGGCCTGGACAAAATGGGCGAGATCCTGAAGCGGCACGCCGAAAGAATGTACGTGCTGCCCGGCAATCACGAGTCGGCCAACAACATCGAACATCTTTGCGAGCGCTTCGGGTTCACGAATTTCCATGAAAAGACTATCGAGATGGGCGGGAGGCACGTCGCCGGGCTGGGCTACTCGAATCCAACGCCGTTCGATACGCCGGGCGAGTATTCGGAAGAAGAGCTTGCCGAAAGGCTCGCGAAGTTCGCCGGTTTGAAGCCGCTGGTGTTGATTTGCCATGCGCCGCCTCTCAACACGCCGCTCGACCGGGTTCGCGAAGGCTTGCACGCAGGCAGCCGGGCCGTCCGCGAGTTCATCGACGCGCTACAACCTGAGTATTTTTTCTGCGGCCACATTCACGAAGCTGAAGGAGTGGTGGCTCAGATGGGCGCGACAAGGGCTCAGAATGTCGGCAAGAAGGGATTCTTGCTGAATCTCTAACGACATGGCGCCCGCCCCCCAGCCTTCACGCACCGAACGCATGTTCACCATCGCGCTCAGGGTCTGCACGGTGTTGTCGGCACTCTGCGTCCTGACGTACTCGGCGGTCATGGTGCGCAACCGGCACGAACTTACGCTGACCGAATCGGTGGTCGCCGCGCATTCGACGATGCTGGCGCACGACGGAACGCTCTATTACGACCTGAAGAGCTATCCGTACACGGTCTGCGGCTACCCGCCTGTTTTTTATTCGCTACAAGCGATGCTGGTGCGGATCGGGTTGCCCGCGCTGCTGGCCGGGCGCACCATTAGTTTCCTGGCGCTCCTCGCGTTGATCGCCCTGTGCTGGCGGCTGGTGATGATTTATGCGGGCAACCGGTATGCGGCATGGCTCGCGGCGGTGCTGGCCTCGTCTAGTGTCCCGCTGCTGGGTTGGGGCACGACCGGGGTGGTGGACACGCTGGGGGTAGCCTTCTCGGTTGCGGCGTTTTACCAGTTCTCGCGATTTTACGTGCGCGGAGAAAATACGCTGGTCTGGGCAGGATTGCTGGCAGCGGCGGGATTTCTTACCAAGCAATCGATGTTGGCCGCGCCCGCGGCGATGTTCCTGTTGCTTCTGGTCCGGAACCGCAAGACGGCGTTCTTGTTCGGCAGCGCACTGGCGGCATTGGTCGCCGCCGTGGCGCTGGGGATCAACCGATTTACCAGCGGACGATTTTTCGGCAACACAGTGATCGCGATGATGCAGCCGTACGCGGCGGGCAAGGCGATGCAGCACGTGACCTTTATTTTGCTCGTGTCGGGTGCGCTGATCGTCGCGTTCCTGGCCACGGTGCCTCGCCTGGCGCGGAGCAGGTCCAACCCGCTGCTGGTTTATTTTGTTTTGACCTGGCTGCTGCTCGCGGTGATGGCGCCGAAGGTCGGTTCCGATGCGAACTATCACATTGAACCGACCGTGCTGTTGATCGTCTGTACGGCTGCGGGCCTGGCCGAGCTGAACTTCTTCGGCCTGGTCTTCGCCAACAGCAAGAGCTGGGTAACGCTGCTGCAGGCGGCGGTGGGGGTATTCCTGGTCATGAATTACCGCGTGATTGTGCCGGACGTGATGACCCGCATCTGGCGCGAGAACCAATTCCGGACGGAAGCGGCGCGGGTCGAGCCGTATCTCCGGAACGCGTCAGGGCCGATTTTTTCCGTCGAACTGGACCCGGTGATTCACGTGCGCGGCAGAATCGATGTGGAGCCGTACATTTACACGCTGATGGTCAACGCCCATCGGATCGACCCGGAACCGATGCGTGAGGATTTGGCCAGATGCGCGATGCCGGTGGTGATTCTCTATGAGGACATCGCGCATCCAATCGACGACCAGAGCCTGGAGATCGGGCGCCTGATTCCGTCGCACGCGGCCGAGTTGGAGCAACATTACCATCTGGTGGAGCACATTCCAGGGCCTTATTTGGCAGGGGTTTACGTGTACTTGCCCAATTCGAGATAGATACGGCGATAATGCGGGCATGAAATGCAGAGTGATTCAAGTTCGCATTTTTCGCGGCGAGCACAAGTACGTGGCGGAATGTCTCGATCTGGCCGTAGTCACCCAAGCGGATACTCTTGACGAATTGGCGGCGAACAGTCCGCCAGACCGCGGTTGGACGGCAAATTCTGACCATCGTCCTGCCTAAAGAGATCGACAAAGGCACGCTGCACGCGATCTTTAAGCAAGCGCTCTTATATCTTGGAAGCTGACCTCCGGCCAAACTTCATCGCGGAATAGCGTCCTGCTAAACTACAGTTAGATGACATTCGAGGAACTGGAAAGAGAGTACGTTACGCTCCGCCAGCAGGCTGACGCTGTGCGGAGCTATCTTTGACGCCCCCGCACGCCGCAGTCAGCTGGCCCAAACCGACGACCAGATCAACGCCCCGGATTTCTGGAATCAGCCGGAAAAAAGCCAGAAAATTATGCAGGACCGCAAGAGACTAGAGGAGCAGGTCGCCCAGGACGCCAAAATCACGTCGCTGGCGGGCGATATGGAGGCTCTGTTCGAGCTGGCGCGCGAAGGCGAAGACGTCGCCTCCGATCTGGAGCGCGAAATGAAAACGTTCAGCGCGTATCTGGAATCCCTGGAAACGCAGATGCTTCTCTCCGGTGACAACGCCTCGCGCAGCGCCATCGTGACGATCCATCCGGGCGCGGGAGGCACCGAAAGCCAGGATTGGGCCGAGATGCTGCTGCGCATGTACCTGCGCTGGGCCGAACGGAACAAGTTCGAAACCGTGGTGACCGACCGGTTGGAGGGCGAAGGCGCAGGCATCAAGTCGGCCACGTTTGAAGTCAACGGCGAAAACGCCTATGGCCTGCTGCAAAGCGAAGTGGGCGTGCACCGCCTGGTGCGCATTTCTCCTTTCGATTCGGCGGCGCGCCGGCACACGTCATTCGCGAGCGTGTTCGTGTATCCGCAGATCGACGACGAGATCAAGATCGACATTCGCCCCGAAGATCTGCGCATCGATACATTCCGCGCCTCGGGCGCGGGAGGCCAGCACGTCAACCGCACCGATTCAGCCATCCGCATGACGCACCTGCCGACCAATATCGTCGTGCAGTGCCAGAACGAGCGCAGCCAGCATAAGAATCGCGCCGCGGCGATGAAGCAGTTGCGCGCCAAGCTGTACGAATTCGAGCTGGAAAAGAAGCGCGTCGAGGAGAGGAAGCTGGAGGACACCAAGCTCGGCATTAACTTCGGCAGCCAGATCCGCAGCTACGTGCTGGCGCCCTACCGGATGATCAAGGATCATCGCACCAAGCTGGCCGTGGGCGATGTCGACCGCGTGCTGGACGGCGATCTGGAAGCGTTCATCCACGCCTATTTGGTCTGGGTCAAGACCGGCAAGACAGCATCGGATAAAGACGAACCTTTGGATTAATGTCGAACCTCACCATTCACGAAGCCGCTGAGATGATCCGCGCCGGCGGGCTGGTCGCGTTTCCCACCGAAACCGTCTACGGACTCGGGGCAAATGCGCTGGACGCCTCGGCGGTCGCTAAGATTTACGAGGCCAAGGGCCGCCCGAGCACCAGTCCCCTGATCGTGCACGCCTCGTCGATCGAGATGGCGCGGTCCTTGGTGAAGGAATGGCCACGCCAGGCGCAGGAACTGGCCACACGATGGTGGCCCGGACCGCTGACGCTGGTGCTGCCCAAGGCCGACATCATCCCCGATATTGTGACCGCCGGATTGCCGACGGTGGGCGTCCGCGTGCCCGCCCATCCGGTGGCGCTCGAACTGATCGAGGCGGCGAAGCTTCCTCTCGCCGCACCCAGTGCGAACCGCTTCAAGGAGTTGTCGCCGACCACCGCGGCCCATGTCCGGGCCGCATTCGCCGGCACAATCCCGGTGCTCGACGGCGGACCCACGCGCGTGGGCATCGAATCCACTGTCGTCGCGATTCGGGATGGAAAAATTACGCTGCTGCGCCCCGGCATGATCGCACTTGAGGAAATTGAGACGGCCGTCGCGCAGGAAGACGATCCGCATCCCGCGCCCGGCATGCACGCCCGCCATTACAGCCCCCGCACGCCTCTGCTGATTGTTTCGACACCCGGCGAAATGCCTGACCGGCGCGGAGCCTACGTATGGTGGAACACCTCCGGCCTCACTGCGCGTAGCGTGCGCATGCCCGCCGACGCGGCCGCCTACGCGCGCAAGCTGTACAGCGTTCTGCACGATCTGGATGCCGAAAGCTGGCCATGGATCGCCGTGGAAGCGCCTCCTGAAACCGCCGGCTGGGCGGCCATCGCCGACCGCCTGAAGCGCGCCGCGTCGAAGTAAACCCGTTACTCTCCTTCGTACCAGGGCCGCCAGCGCTGCCGTGCGGGGAAAACGCGGATCAGGAGCACCCCCGTCAGGAATCCGCCGATGTGGGCGAACCAGGCCGTGCCGCCGCCGGTGTAATTGGTGACCCCCAGCGACCATAATCCGCTGATGAACTGCAGCCCGAACCAGTAGAGCAGAACGATGACGGCGGGGATCTCCGCGGTAGTGAGGAAGAAGAAAATCGGGATCAGCATCACGATCCGGGAGCGGGGGAATTTCACCAGATACGCGCCCATCACGCCGGCGATGGCTCCGCTGGCGCCGATGGTGGGGATGCGCGAATATGGGCTGGCTATGACCTGAACGATACCGGCGGCCACACCGCAGATCAGGTAAAACGCCAGGAACCTCGGGCCGCCGATCAGGTCCTCGATGCTGCGTCCGAATACCCAGAGGAACAGCATGTTGCCGCCGAGGTGCAGCCAACCTCCGTGCAGGAACATGGACGTCAGCAGCGTCAGCAGTTCCATTCCGCGCATCTGATCCGGCACGATGCCCCATTGGGTGACGAATTGATTCAGCGCGTAAGGAGTGAGCGTCGCCTGATAAAGGAAGATCAGCACGTTCAAGGCGATCAGTGATCCCGTGACCGCGGTCCGCGAATAGACGCGCTCGCTGGAGCGAAGAGGAATCATGCGGTGTGAGTGGCCGCGAGGAAGTCTTTGTTGGAGCGCCGCTCGCCGCGCTCCATCAGCACGCGAGCTTCACTGAACGTCGCGATGCCACCGCGCGCCCCCAGCTTGGTGCAGTTCAACGCCGCCATTGCGTTGGAGAATTCAAGCGTATCCTGGATGGACATCCCCCTGAGCACAGCGTAACAAAATGCGCCGTGGAAGATGTCTCCTGCGCCGGTGGTATCCACGCAGTTCACCACGAACGCGGGCGAATAGTAGAACTTTCCGCCGATTCTGGCCAGCGCGCCATGTGAGCCGAGCGTCATGGCGGCGCATTTCATGCCGTGTTCCTTTTGAATGATTTCGAGCGCACGGAACGGATCGCGGTCGCTGGTCCACTGGCCCGGGAATTCCGAACTCGCCACCAGATAATCCACCGAATGGAGCACGCGGTCGAAGCCGGAGTAAATCGTGTCGACGTCGCACGTGACCGGAATTCCCCGGCTGCGCGCCAGTTGCGCGGCCTTTTCCACGGCCGGCGTGTCGTGGCCATCGATGTGAAGCATGCTGGCGCAGGCGATTTTTTCGAGAGTGATGCTCTCCGGCTCCAGGCGCAGGCACTGGGGACGGCTCCAGAGGACGGTGCGCTCACCGGTGGACTGATCGATGATGATGTAGGCCGTCTGGTTCGGGCAATGCTCCCGAATCTCGACGTCGGACAGATCGATGCCGGTCTCGCGGAGGCTTTCGATCTGCACGCGGCCGCGCTCGTCGTCGCCGACGGTGCCGATGTACTTCACGCGCATCCCCAGCTTGGCGGCCGTGACCAGGGCGCTTGCCACCTGGCCGCCGGGGCTGAGGATTTCCGCCTCAAAGGGCACTTTCCCGGCATAGGCGGGGAAATGCGAAACAAGCAGCAACGTGTCGGTGGCGTTGAGGCCGACGCCGACCAGATCGAAGGTAGGCGTGGAGTTCACTGGATCAGTCTTAGAATCGCCTGGGCGAGCGGATCGTCATCTTTCACAATGTGGATCACTTCGGAAATGTGCCCTTCGCCGGGAATGTACTGGAGTTCAACTGTGTCAAAGGCTTTTTTCAGCGAGGCGGCAAACTGGCGCGCTTGCAGCGGCAGACCGTAATAATCCCACTGGCAGTACGTTACCAGAAACGGAGGCGCGTTTGGATGCACATGCTTGATCGGCGAGGCTGCCGGCCCAGCATTCTTGAAATCCTTGACTTCGCCGACGTCGTAAACGCCGGACATCGCCGCCACGCCGCGAATCACCCGGATCGGCACCTCATGCTTCGCCAGGTACGAGTCATCCAGCGCAAGCAGTGCCGCCAGATGCCCTCCGGCGGAGTGGCCGGCCAGATAAATGTGCTCCCGATCGCCGCCGAATTGCGAAATATTCTTATAGACCCAGGCAAACGCCGCCGCCGCGTCCTCGACCTGCGCCGGATGAGGATTTTTCGGCAGGAGTCGATAGCTCGGAATGGCTACGCCGATGCCCTGTTTTGCGAACCGGTTGCCGAAGGCGGCATAAAGGGACCGGTCGCCGGATCGCCACGCGCCTCCGTGGAGAAACACGAGCACCGGGAAACTGCTGCGATCCTTGGGCAGATACAGGTCGAGCTTGTGCTTGGCCGAATCAGCCGGATCTCCGTCGGTGTACGTGATGTCCTTCTGCCGCTCAACGTTCGGCGCGAGCGTGCCCGGCGGCAGCGCCAGGTCGGTCGACTTGGCGACATAAATCGGATTCGAAAAGATCCAGGGTCTGTCCTCGCCATCTACGGTGAGCCAGGCCTCCAGGCGATAGGCGCCGGGTTCCTTGGGCGAATAATCGAATGTCGCCGCGGTGGCCTCCGCGACCACCGCGCCGTTGTGGACTAGCTTTAATTTTGCGGGAACCGGCAGCACGGCGTGCAGCGTCGCACCGGAGACGGCGAGGCCGCTCATGGGAATCGCGTCGCCCATGTCGTATAGGCCCAGGTTATTTTCGGCCACGAAGGCGAAGCCGGTGGGATCGCACAGCCAGTCGTGCGAAACATAGGCGCGGCCGGCGGCGAGCGATTCGCGGATCGACGCCTCGGTCAGCTCTCGCGCCAGGATATGCGTGCTGACGTGGCGAAACGCGACGGCGTAAGGATCGAACATCACGCCGTTAAAGATCTGGTTCTGATGCGCGTCGTTGGCGGCAATTCCGGTGAATGGGTGCGAAGGGATCTCCTGGTCCCAGCGGGCGAGGAATTGCGGCAGCGCGTCGGTCCCGGCGGCGAAGACCTCGTCGGGAAACTCCTTTTCCTTGGCGGCGAGGCGTTTCCACTCCTTGGGGTCCTTCATCGCGGCTTGCAGATAATCCGCCAGATCCTTGTGAACGGTCGCGTCCGTGTGTCGGTTGTAGATCTCCATGCCCTGAAATCCCAGGGAGGGCATATCGGGGCGTTCTTCAAGATGCGAGAGAAACCGCAGTTCGGGGCCGCTGGGTGACGTGGGGTAGCGCAGCAGGTGATCGTCCTCGGAGCCGGGGATAAACAGAACGCCATCGCGCAGGCCGGACCACGTATCGGGCCTGGGGCCGCGGTGATCGGTGAACATCACCACTCGGACCTCGGCTTCCTTGGCGGCTTTCAGCACCTCGGCGCGCTTGCCCAGAGTATGCGCGGCATCCTCGGCGTGGATATGGAGGATAGCCCGGAAGTCCTGATAGACGCCGGGCGGCGGCGGCGCATGAGCGCGAATTTTCATCCATTCGACACGCTGCGCGTGAACGGCTTCGAGATGCGCGGTTTCCAAGCGCTCAACCGAGGAAAGGGCCAGGAGGACGGTGGAAGCGATCAGGAGGCAGAGGGCCCGCACACCTTTATTTTACAGCACTTATCCGGGACGGCTGATAGCCTTGAATCGAACACTTGGCCTTCGCTGTGGCCGCCTTGGCAGTTCGCCTGGCGATGCCGCCGGTGCCGGCCATGGTTGGTGCGTTTACCCGACTAGGGCTTCGGCTGCGGACGCGAGGGTCCGCCCTACCTTCTACTCGTCGCCTGGGTCTTTCACCGGCGGCATTTCATAGACGTAGATCACGTGGCCTTTATTGCCGTCGGTCCGCTCGACCCGCGTCGGCTTCCAGCCAGGCACCGCGTAGTCGTGCGATACCACCCGCGCACCGGCATGAAGATATTTCTCCAGGCGAGGCCGCAACTGCGCGTTCAACTGCGTGGCCAGATAGATAGTAACTACATCGGCGCCCGAAAGATCGGTTTCCAGAAGGTCACCTTGGATGATGCGGGCGCGGCCGCTCAAACCGGCTCTGTCAATGGCTGAGGTCGCCTCGGAGGCCAGCTTCGGAGAAATCTCGACGCCCACAGCCTTCGCTTTATAGCGCATGGCTGCGGCGATCACAATGCGGCCATCGCCGCAGCCGAGGTCGTAGACGGTCTCCCCGGGCTTGATGTTGGCCAACTCCAGCATCCGGTCCATCACACGCACCGGCGTGCCCACATAGGGCGCCAGTTTATTGGCATAACGGGAATCCTGCGCCATGGCCGGAACGATGACCGGCAGTAACGCCAGGACAAAAGCGAACGAACGCATAATTGACTCCCCTAACCCCTACTTCAACTCGTTAGCCGACGACGGCAACAGAGGATGACTGTGCCCCGATTTTACTACACGCGCGACCATCTCCGAAAACGACAACCACAAATCTCTTGGACGGCTGATCGTATATTCGGTTCCCCTAAAAACCTTCACCGCGCGGCTGATGGAATCCTTCCACGGCATCTGCTGCGGATTGAGGTTGTAATTCATGTAAAAAACAGGATAATCGACATCAGTCGCGATGGGCGTTAGGGTTTCCTGCGGAACCGAGGCGTCCAGCATCACCTTTGGTCCGGCGAAGACTAGCGCATCGGGATGGTCGTCGGCGCGCATCTCCTGTTTTATCAATTCGGTAAGGAACTCCGTGTCGCCGTGTTTTTGGGCCAGGCGCTTGGTATCCACCGTGCCGAGCTTCATCGATTGCAGTGCTTTGCCCAGGGCCGGAAAATCGATTCGCTCCGCGCTTGCCTGGCGGTACAAAACCCGCTGCTCCTGAATGTTGAACGCCACTACCGAGAACCGGCCGAACTTCGGCTCCCGCGAGATTCGCCGCAGGATCGAGACCAGGGCGATCGTATCCATTGGGCGCAGCGCGAAGGAATCGTAGTTTTGCGGCGCGAAGTTCACCAAAACCTTGATGTTGAGCGGAGGACCGGTCGTAGCGGTCCGCTGCACGGGCGGATCTTCAACGAACTGCTCGTCCTGGGAGCGGCGGATGGAGCCGGGCGCCATTTCCAGGGTGATCTGCTTGTCCTTGGGCGAAAGTGTTGCTTCCGAGTCCCAGTAAAACGAGCAAACACGCTCAGAGCGGTCCCGCATCAGCCAGTCGACGTGATAGCTGCCCTCGCCCAGGTCGAAGCCGCCGCCGAGCACGGCGTCGCCGTGGGCGTCCTCTTCAATGGAAGGAACGCGCACATGCTGAACAAAATAAACGGGGTCGCTCTTATGGTCCGGGGGGATGACGCGGAACAGAATGGTCAGCTTATTTTCGCCCCCAGCGAGTTCCCGCAGGGGGACATTGACGTCGTAACCGGAGTGGAATCGCAAGTCGAACCCGAGAACCGGTTTGGCTGGGGTGACGGTGCAGGGCAGATCCTTGCGAACCTCCTGCGCCTCCAGCACCGCCAAGTCGGAGTTCATCATCCGTAGATCGGCGACCCCAGGACCTCCCAGCAGCACTTGCGAATGCGCATAAAACGGCAGCAGAACTGCTATCAACGGAAATAAGGCCAACCCACCCCGGGACAACATCGGCTTATTAGTCCACTTCCATTCCCCTTATAGCAGAGATCGGGACGAAGCGTATTCGTATTATGGCTGAAACTCAGGCAACGTCAATAGAAATCGATTTGCGGCGCGCGGAAAAAAGCCCTTAGCGGCCCCACTCGGTGAGCTGCTGCAGGATCTGCTGCGCGGCCTTTTGCCCTGCGCTCTTCTTGGACATGCCCTGCGCCTGGCTGACCCATTCCTTGCCGAGGCGGACTTCCACGGTGAAGGTCTTGGAGTGTTCCGGGCCGTCTTCGCTAACGATGACGTAACGCGGCGGGGGCAGTTTGAGGGCCTGCGCCATCTCCTGTAGCGAACTCTTGTGGTCGGCCACAGCTTCGTCGATCGCGTCATCAGCGGGCTGGAAATCGCCCAGCACGCGGGCTTCGATAAACGCGCGGGCGGTATCGAGGCCGGCGTCCAGATAAAGAGCGGCGATCAGCGCCTCGACAGCGTCCGACAGGAGCGCCTTCTTGGTGCGGCCGCCGGACATCTCCTCGCCCCGGCCGAGCCGCAGAAATTCGCCGAGATTCAGCTCCTGCGCCACCTCATACAGATGAGCCGCGCTTACCAGATGGGCCTTGAGCTTCGACAGGCGGCCCTCCGGCGCGGAAGGGTACCGCCGAACGAGGCAATCGCTCATCACGAAGCCGAGAATCGAGTCGCCCAGGAATTCGAGCTGCTCGTTATCGCTGGCCGTATCGCCCTCAGCCGGCTTCTCATAGACCCGGGACTTATGGGTCAAGGCGCATTCCAGGATTTGTTTGTCCTGGAATGAGTGTCCCAGCGCTTTTTCTAGTAGCTCGATTTCTGCGGCCATCTTATGAATGTGACGGCGCGTGCGCGTTTCGTTTCGTAAGAGTTTGTTATTTCTTCGCTGCCTTCAACGCCTCGGCGCGCTTCTTTTCACGGTCGATAAATGGTGCCAGGCGCGGATCGGACGGGACTTTGGCCAACGCCGCCAGCGCTTCGTCGGGCTGCTTATTGTCGTTGTACACCGTGGCCAGACGGATGTAGTTTGTCGGATCGGGCTGAGCGGGAATGGTGACCGCCTCCTTCAGTTCCGCGATGGCGACGTCGTATTTCTTGCGAACCCCGGCAACCATGCCGAGGTTGCGGTGGCCATCGGCCAGCATTTCCTTCTTCAACTCTTCCCACTGCGCGTCCGGGAGGTTCGGGTTCGGCTTCGGCGCCGTGGGGATGATTTCCAGCGCCTGATGGACGAGCTTTTCGGCCTGGGCGAGTTTCTGGTCCTTGTCGAGATCGTTTTCGCGGGTGGTACGGGCCAGTTCGCCTGCCTCCGACAACATTGCATCGTACGACTTGGGGTCGCTCTCCAGCGTCAGATCGCAATAGATGATCACCTTTGCGCTGTCGTTCAACTGCTCGGCGGCGTGGATCGCCTGGGTGTAGGCCCAGGTCTTAAAGTCCGTATCGGCGAACTGTTTTACGAATGCGTCGACCTTGGCGATCTTCGCCGCCGGATCCTTCTCGCCCTGAATGGCGATCAGCGCCTCGGATTCCTTCTTCGACTTCACCTTTTGCGCCATTCCCAGCGCCGAGACCGCCAGCAGGGCGGCCAAAATCCTCTTCGTCTTCATCCGTCTACTCCTGAAATTATTTTTTGTTGAATGCTTCTTTCAAACCTTTTTCGGCTGCGGCGCGAACCGATTCCGGCGCACCTTCCACCGCCAGCGCGGCCTTGTAGTACTTTTCCGCGTCCTCCCGCCCCTCCGGTTGCGCGTCGTACAACCGGGCGAGGTACAACAGACTCCACGACTTGGTGTAGGCGTCCGGGTCCAGTTCCAGCACCTTCTCAAACAACTGGGCTGCCTGTTCGGCGTGACGCTCCAGCGCAGTGATGCGCGCCAAACCATAATACGCCTTCGCGTGCTGGGAATTCACAGTGGTCTCGGTCAGCACGCGCAGATATAGATCCTTGGCTTTGTTCAAGTCGCGCCGTTCGTAGGCCTTTTCGGCCTGGTCGAGCGTCAGATCCGCGCCTTTCAGCTCTACCGGCTTTTCGCCGGTGACGCGAACCGTGTGGGTGACCGCTTTCTCGTCGAACTGGAAATTCTCTAAGCGCTTCTCTTCGCGCTTGAAATCGATGTGACTGACCAGATCGGGAAAATAGAGCCGGAGCACCACTTCCTGCTTTTCGTAGTATTCCGTCAGCGCCTCGGCGAAACCGGGAGTCAGGACAAAACCTTCCTTGGCAGCTTGAAGCGCCATCTCCGGCTTCTTGTCGATCCGGCTTTCGATGGCTTTGATCACGCACTCCGTGGCCAGGAGATTGAAGTCTTTCTTGAAATGATCGGCCAGCAGCGGCGAGCCGAGCGCGTAGTCGCCCAGCGCGCGTTTTTCGTTCAACTGCTTGGCGTACTTCAGTCCCAGCGGATCGATCAGGTAATGCAGATAGGCGTGGCGAATATCGAACGTGCGCAGGTCGGTGGACGCGGTGACGACCACGAAATAGTCGTCCACATAGCTGCGCGTCTGCACCTGGTTCGGCGCGCCCAGCAGGTCGATATAAATTTGAAAGCGCCGCCCGAGGTACCCGCTGGTCGCATTCCGCGTATAGGCGTTGGCCAGTAGAACGGCGCGGCTCACAGGTTCATGATAAGCGGCGATCACCTGGTCGAACACGGGCTGGGCGCGTTTCCAGATCTGCGCGATGTTGGCCTCCTGGTAAAAGCGGATCAGCAGCGGGCCGAAGCCCTCGAGCTGCGCGGCGTCCGGAGGCATCATGTTGTTCACATAGCGCGGCGCAAACGCCGGCGGTCCATCCACGGAAAGCGCATAGGAAACGTACTGGCTCAGCTCGGCCGCCGGGTCTCTCTCCCGGTGATCGCGCACGAAGCGCTTTAGATCCCCCAGCACGGGAATGTCGCGCGCAGCGAGGTAGTCGCGAACGGCCTTGCGCGCCGGATTGTTCGACAGCGAATCGACCTGGTCATCGTATCCGGCGGCGTTGATCGCTGCCATCACGGTGAACAGGCACTCATTGCCGTCCAGCTGATTGTCTGAGGAAGGTTTCTGCGCCAGCACTTGCCCCAAAGGAAGGATCAGCAAAGCTGCGAAGATCGACAGGGAGACTGCGGAACGCACTATTCCCCTAGTATATCGAGCGCCGCTTCCAGTTCGCTTAATGCGTGCGGATCGCGCGTGACGGCGATTCCGCGGCGGTAGAACTCGCGCGCCTCATCAATCTTGCCCATTTTTTCCAGCGTCTGGCCGCCGTGAAAATAGGCGGCGGAGTAATTGGGCTCGGCGGCCACAACAGCTTCAAAGGCTTCCATGGCGCGGTCAAATTGGCCGGCTTTCACATATTCCATCGCAAGGCCGTAGCGGGCGAACGAGCTCGAAGGGTTCTGCTCCAGAAGTTGCTGGAGAATTTCAATGCGCGAGGGTTCCAACTTGTTAGGATACACGCATGGCCTGTCCGTATTTCAGACCCCTGCGGGAAACAGCGTGGAGCGAGGGCCGGGCTCCGTTGGGCGGAATTTTCGAAGGGGAATGCACGCGCGGCGGCACC
Organism: Bryobacteraceae bacterium; assembly: GCA_035542735.1. Lineage (GTDB taxonomy): Bacteria > Acidobacteriota > Terriglobia > Bryobacterales > Bryobacteraceae > Palsa-187. Next base: position 224,180 of record DATKKV010000029.1, on the reverse strand, counting down.
TGCGACCCCAGACTCTGCAATTTTGGCTACGCGCGGGGAGTGTGCGCGCATTTCCCGTTGGACGCGGTGGCCGATGTAGTGCGATTTTCCATGCTCGGCGGCGACCGTCTGGTGTGGATCCTAGAACGGGATCACACGCCGGTCGAGCACGGCGTGCTAGAGATGAAGGACGGCGAGCCGATCGGCACGATGGACGATCCGATGGACTCGCAGGCCCTCATGTTTGTTGACGCTTACATGCGCCGTCGCGCATAGAGCAGTCCGCCGCACCAGGCCGCGGGAATTACCATCAGCATCGATAAAATCCAGCCCCATAAAGGCGCTTTTTCAGGGAAGGCCATCATCGCCGGGATGGTGAGCGCGGATTGGATCAGGCCCAGGACCAGCGCGTGCCGCTCGGGCAATCTCCGGGCGAGCCACGCCGTTGCGTAGCCTCCAGCCACGACACACAGCGCCGAGTATGCGAAGGTGATACTCTTCGCGGCGAGGTTGTGGCTAAGCGCGGCCTCGTTCGGCAGAGCGAGCATTCGCATCAGGAGAGGATTGGCAATCGCCTCAATGCCGAAAGACGTGACGAGGATCACCACGAGGCCCCCAAGGATCGCCAGAACGCTGCGCAGCATGGTCAATTGTACAGTTTGAGGTCCCGATCTGTGACCTTAAAAGGAGAATGTTCGCTGCCGGGCGCTACTGAACCGTTATGGGCACACTCATTCCGGTCGAATCTATCGCTCAGAAGATTTATTTGCTTCGAGGCTGCAAGGTGATGCTCGACAAGGACTTAGCGGAGTTGTATCAGGTTCCAACCAAACGTTTCAACGAGGCGGTCCGGCGCAATCCCGACCGTTTTCCGGACGACTTCATGTTTCAACTCAACAGGGAGGAGTTGGAAAACTCGAGGTCGCAAATTGCGACCTCAAATGTGGGCCATGGTGGGCGTCGATACCTCCCCTACGCCTTCACCGAGCACGGCGTGGCGATGCTTTCCTCGGTGGGTTTCGAGCAAGCGGGTGAATATTCTGATCATCAGGGCGTTTGTCCGCCTGCGGGAGTATTTGGCGACGCACCAGGACCAGGCTCGGAAGATCGAAGAGGTCGAGCGGACGGAGCAGGAGCACGGCGCGCACATTCAGCAGATTTACGACTACATCCAGAAGCTGATCGAACCGGCTCCTGCGCCTCGAAGCGCATCGGGTTCGCAGCGGAGTAGGCTACGCCTTATACATGTACTTGATGTTCGATTTGAACACCAGCAGATTGGGTTCACCGTCGCGGTTTACCTTCAGGCAGCCCTTGTCGTACCACTCGATAACGCCTTTGATCACCTCGCCGTCCTTCATGACGATGGTCATCTGCGTCTTGGACTGCATCTGCTTGAGATAGTAAAAATTCTCCGCGTTGGTCTGGTCGGGCGGAGTGGCCTTCTTCGCGCCGGCATCCTTGCGCGGTACGGCGCCGCGCGGTTCCTTCATCTCGCTAAAGGATGGACGGATCAGTTTGCGGTTGCTGGGCTCCACGGGGCTCCTTAAGCTCAATTAGAACGCAATACGGTGCTTAATTCCACTGCCCATGCGTCCAAGGCAATCGACTTCTGGATGTTGCGACGCACCAGATCGACCAAAAGGTCCACCTTTTCAACGGCCTGACGCAGCCAGTCGAAGGTCACCTGCTGTGCGATGGCCTGAAGCTCCCGGGAGATATCGGCGTTGCGAACCGAGGGAACACCGTGCGCCAGGCGCAGGACGTCGGCTAACAGCAAGTATAGAACGTCCAGGTACGAATCGAGCTTCTCGGTGCGGCGCGCGGCGATGGAATCCGAGTATTTCATCCAGGCGCCGAACGAATCGGCGCGGCAGGCGGCCTTAAGCAGCGCGAGCATGGCGGCGCGGCGGCGGTCGTAGGTTTCGAGATCGATCGACACGGCGAGCCCCGGCGCACCGTCCGCCAGCGCTTCGCGCCGCTGGGGATGATCCAGGCCCCGGGCGGCGATGAAGCTGCGCATATCGGCTGCGTTCAGCCTCGCCAGGCGAAACGGCACGGAGCGCGAGCGGATGGTCGTCAGCAGGTCGTACGGATTGCGCGCAGTCATGATGAGGATCAGGTGCGGGGGCGGCTCCTCCAGCGTCTTGAGCAGCGAATTGGCGGCCTGCTCATTGGCGCGGTCGATGGAGTCGATCAGGAACACGCGCCAGTGGCCTTTCAACGGCTTCAATTGCGCGCGCTCCTTCAACAAACGCATCTGCTGGATGGTGAGCTGGCGCAAGGGGCCATCGGGCGGGAACGTCAGGAAATCGGGATGCGAGGAGAACACCAGCGGATCGTCATTGCGCTTCTCCGAAGTCCACTTTTCGCGGTCGGCGATGCGTTCGGCGTTCGATTCCAGGCTCAGGTCGTCCTGTTCGATCTTGTGTGCGTCGCCCAGCAGCCCGGCGGCGAAGCGGCGGGCGAGCGTTGCCTTACCGACGCCCTCCGGGCCGGAAAACAGGAGGGTTTGGGTGATCCGCTGGCCGCGGATCATCTGTTCCAGGGTCTCAACGACGTCGCGGTTGCCGTAGAAGTTTTCCAACCCTTCACGGTAGCACGGCTATTCGCGAGGCGAGCCCACCGGCTGGGGGGAGCGGCGGGCAAGCGCGTGAGCGGCTCTTTCCCGCCAGATGACGGCGTCTTCGGGGCGATGAATCGCCTCCTCTACTTTGGCCATGGTTTCGAAGGCGAACTCCAGACGTGGGCCGCCTTTTCCGCGATCCAGAACGCCGATGGCGTGGGTCAGCAGTTCGCGAGCCGCCGAGCTGCGGCCACTGCGGACATAGATGGCCGCCAGACGCACCTGCGTTTCCGCGGTTTGGGTACGGTCGGCGCCGATCTGGCGTTCGCGCAGGGCGAGGATACGTTCATACTCCGTGGCAGCGGCGCCAAGGTTTCCCGACTCCGCCAGCGAACTGGCGAGGTTGAACAGATCCTCAGTGGTCTGAAACGAATCCTCTCCCGTCGCCTTGCGATGAATCTCGAGAGCGCGCCGAATGCAGCGCTGCGCCTCGTAGTGACTGCCGAGTTCGCTGTACCGCGCGCCGAGTTCGTTGAACGCCGCCGCCGTCTCCACATGATCCGGCCCGAACGCCTTCTCGGAGAGTTGGACAGCTCGCTCGAACGCCACCATCGCATCCGCGCGCCGGCCTCCGTGGAGCAGCGCCACTCCCAGCTTGCGCGAGGCCGCGGCGATGCGCCGGCCGTCGGGTTGTTTCGACTCTCCGACGAGTTCCTCGATTGTCTTGAGCGTTTCCTCGGCCGCGGCGTATTCTTTGCGATCGAGCTGAACATCGGCCTGCGCGTCGAGTGCACGAACGCGGATATCGCGGTCCGCGACGGATTCGGCTAATAGGGTCTGAAGGGTCTCATCCGCCTCAGCCAACCTGCCCTGATTGCGTAGCGCTTCGGCCAGACTCAGCAGAAGTTCGAACCGCCGGCGGTCCAGGCGCTTATGCCCAACCAAGGCGAGTTCCAGATGCCGTTCTGCCTCGACCCAGTTGCGGGCCTTTAAGTGACGCTCGGCTTCGGATTGATCGAGACGCCGCTTCCGGTTCCACTCTTTCACCCGGGGCGTGACCCAGGCCGCAAAGCGGATGCCGAGGCTGAACAGTCGGGTGACACTCATGGCTATAGCTGTTCCATCGGTGCGGCGGCAGGAGTACTTTAGATGAATGACCACCGATCCGGAGTTCGCCGAGGCGTTTGAAGCCCTGAAATCCCTTATGAAAAAGCATGAGAAAACGTTTAGAGTCCTTAAGGACGAAGAGCGGGAATACACGCTGGTGACCAAGTCCAACAGCAACCGTGGCATGCCGATGTGGTTCGGCTCTGTGCGGCTTGGAAAAGCTTACGTCAGCTACCATCTGATGCCGTTGTATTTCAATCCGCCGATGAACGCGCTGGTTTCGCCTGCACTCAAGAAGCGCATGCAGGGGAAAACGTGCTTCAACTTCAAGAAAGTGGACAAGGATCTGTTCGCGGAGCTGAAGACACTCACCCAGGCCGGCGTGGACGATTACCGCAAGAGGGAGCTGCTTTAGATGGCCATCTATATCGCGTTCCTGCGCGCGATCAACGTGGGCGGACGCGTGGTGAAGATGGACGCGCTGCGGGAGATCTTCAAAGGATGCGGATTGCGCGGCGTCGAGACGTTCATCGCCAGCGGGAACGTGATCTTTGAGGCGTCCACGGCGAAACCGCTGGAAGGGAAGATCGAAAAGCAGCTGAAATCGGTCCTCGGATACGAAGTGGAGACGTTCGTGCGGAGCGCCGAGGAGGTCCGCGCGGTCAGCCTCTATCAACCGTTCCCGGCAGCGGCGGTGGAAGCCGCGCGTTCCTTACACGTCGGGTTCCTGCGCGACGCGCTGAGTCCCGCGACGGCGGCAAGGGTGAAAGAGTTTGACAGCGACGTGGACGAATTTCACGTCCACGGCCGGGAAGTCTACTGGCTCTGCCGGGTCCCCCAGGCTGAAACCAAGGTCAACCCGAAGAAGTTCGAGCGGGCCATTGAAGGCCCGGCGACGTTCCGCAACCGGAACACCATCGCCCGGCTGGCGGCAAGGTATAGCCGCTGACGATCTACCCATTGACAATATATCCACTATGGATATAATTGGCCATATGCAGCCCGAATCCTTTCTGCCGCTGCCGGAGGCGGCCTTTCACATTCTGATGGCGGTGGCCGAGGAGGACCGCCATGGCTACGGAATCATTCAGGATGTCGCGGCGGGCACCAACGGCGCATTGAAGCTGAGTGCCGGAACGTTGTACCGGTCCATCCAAAGAATGCTGGAACAAGGCCTGCTGATCGAGACGGGCGACAGGCCGTCGCCTGAGGACGATGATGAGCGCCGGCGCTATTACCGCATCACTCCGTTCGGCAGGGAGGTGGCAAAAGCGGAGGCGCGCAGACTGGCGCAGCTGGTGCGCATGGCGCGCCGGAGCGGATTCGCGGAGGGCAAGGCATGATGTACCGGGCGCTTTTACATCTGTATCCAAAATCATTTCGCATCGAATATGAAAGCGAAATGTCGGCCGTGTTTTCGCGTCGTTTACGCGACGCTTCTGGGATTGGGCTGTTATCAATATGGATCGGCGCGTTCTTCGACGTGCTGATCAATGCCGCGCACGTTCATCTGGACCTGTTTTTTCACGACCTGCGTTACTTCGCGCGCACTCTGCGGCAATCGCCCGGCTACGCGCTGACCGTGGTGGCGATCGCGGGGCTCGGCATCGGGGCGACTACGGCCGCGTTTTCGATCGCCGACCATGTGCTGCTGCGCGCGCTGCCGTTTGCTGACGCAGACCGGCTGGTTACGGTATGGGAAAAGATGCCGCGGTATTCGCGAACGGAGATGTCGCCAGCCAATTATCGCGACTGGAAGGAGCAGAGCAGGTCGTTTGAGGCTTTCGGAGCCTACTCTGATTTTTCCGTGAACCTAGTCGGCGAGGGCGAGCCTGAGCGGTTGACGGGATCCGTGATCAGCTCCGACATTATGCCCACCCTTGGCGTGAAGCCGGGGGTGGGCCGTTGGTTCACCGAACAGGACGATCGCAAAGGCGCGCCGGGCACGATTGTTCTGAGTTACACCCTGTGGCAGACGCGATTCGGCGGAAGCGCGGCCGTGCTGGGCAAGAAAATCCAGATCGACAACGAGCCTTGCACGGTGGTCGGGGTGATGCCCGCGGGATTTTCTTTTCCGAGCCGCGATATTGACTTGTGGATGCCTCTCCGGCAATTCGGGATGTTCGGCGATGAATTCGAAGACCCGGACCGCACCAACACGTACCTGGTCGGCCTCGCAAAGCTGAAGCGAGGCGTGTCGCTCGATCAGGCCAACAGCGAACTTGCGGGCATCGCGGCGCGGCTGGAGCAGCAGTTCCCGAAGGAGTTGAGCAAGGTGAGCGCGATGGCTGTGAATCTGCGCGACATGGTCTCCGATAAATCGAGAACCATGCTTTGGGCGCTTCTCGCCGCGTCGATGTGCGTGCTTCTGATCGCCTGCGCGAATCTCGCCAGCCTGCTGCTCGCCCGCGCGCGAGGCCGGCGGAAGGAACTGGCGGTTCGGGCGGCGATGGGCGCGGGACGCGAGAGGCTGGTGCGGCAGTTATTGACGGAAAGCCTGCTTCTGGCCATCGCCGGGGGCGCGCTGGGGATCCTGATTGCGGTGACGGCGACACCATTATTCGCGGCGCTCGCGCCCACGCGCCTGCCGATCACGGCTCTGCCTTCGCCGGACGCGAGAGTCCTTGGATTCGCGATGCTCGCGACCGTTTTCACCGGGCTCGCGTTTGGCGTATTTCCAGCGCTGAGGGCCACTCGCGGCACGGATTTACGCGAAGGTTCCCGGTCGGGCGTCGGTGGGCGGAGGGAGCGCATACGAGGCATGCTGGTGATCGCGGAAATCGGAGCGTCCGTAGTCTTACTGGTCTGTTCGGGCTTACTGATCCGCGCGATGATGCGGATTCAAGGGATCGACCCCGGTTTCCGTCCGGATCGCGTGCTGACTTTGATGACTCCGGTGACGGGCCAGCGCTACGCGAACACGGTGCCTCGCGTAGCGTTTTATCATCGCGTGTTGAACGATGTCCGCGCGCTGCCCGGCGTGGATAGCGCGGCCTATATCACGTCGCTGCCCATGGTCTGGCATGGAGGCATCTGGTCGATCGGGGTAAACGGCCAGCCTCCGTCAGATGCGACCGGGCAGAAGGCCAGCATGCGGTTCATTTCTCCCGATTTTTTCCAAACGCTCGGGGTCCCGCTGCTACTGGGCCGCGACGTGGCCGAATCGGACGTGCTGGCGTCGCCCATGGTCGCGGTCGTGAGCCAGTCGTTCGTGAAGCAGTATTGGCCCGGCGAGAATCCGCTGGGCAAGCACTTCACGTGTGCGATGCTGGACCGGATTATAGTAGGCGTTGTTGGCGACGTCCGCGTGCGCGGGCTGGAGCAGCCGAGCGAGCCTCAAGTCTATTTGCCGTATCAGCAAGTAAAGGACGGCTGGGTCACACCCTATGTGCCTACGAATCTCGCGATTCATATTTCCGGCGACCCGGCCGGCATCGCGGCCGCGGTGCGTCGAATTGTCTTCTCCGCGGAACCGCAGATGCCGGTCACGAACGTGCGCATGTTGGATGAAATTGTCGCGGCGGAAACCGCTTCCCGGAAGGCGCAGTTGATTGTGCTGGGAGGATTCGCGGGGATCGCGTTTCTGCTCGCCGCTATTGGGATTCACGGGTTGCTGTCTTATGCGGTGTCCCAGCGGACGCAGGAAATCGGCGTGCGGGTGGCGCTGGGCGCAACGCGCGCGAACATTCTGAAGCTGATTACTGGACAAGCCTTCGCTTTGGCTCTGATCGGCATCTCGATCGGCACAGCGGCGGCGTACGGCTCCGGACGGGAGCTTCAGTCGCTGCTTGCGGGCGTCAGCCCGAACGATCCGGACGCATTCTCGGCGGGAATCCTGCTCGCTTTGGCGATGACGGCGGCGGGCAGCATCATCCCGGCAGTGCGAGCCGTGCGTGTGGACCCGGCAACTGCTCTTCGATCCGAGTGATTTACTTCGCGGCGCGGGCAGAACGAGCGCGGACCGCCGGCCGGGGCGCGGCGCGGCGCTTTTCGACCGGCGGAGGCTCCGGAGCAACTTGCGCCGGATAGTGCTGGCCGAGCCATTTTTCGATCATTTCTTTTTGTGTGGCAAGCACGACGCGCTGCCACTTTACGGTGCCAGTGCGTTCGCTGTACTCGGCCATGATGTAGGAGCCTTCGTTCAGGACATTGATGATGCCCTGGGTCTTGGCGCGCTGAAAATGATAGGAGGAGAGAGCGACGTGATGTTTAGCCATCAACTCTATCATAGCAGGCGGCCAAAATGACGTAGTATGAAAACATGGCTGCCGCGCCGGGGGGAACCCTCCCGGAGTCCGTAACTCATTCAAAAAAAGGGATCGACCTCGGCGCCTTCTGGCGAACGCTGACCCGCCTGGAGCCGGAAAAGATCGTCTACGGCCGGTCGACGAGGAACGCCATTGGAGTGGCACTGCCGCTGGCGGTGGGGTATCTCGCCAGCTCGCTGCCGGCCGGCTTGGTTATCAGTTCCGGGGCGCTGAACGTATGTTTTACCGACGGAGACGATCCGTACCGGCAGCGGGCGCGCCGGATGCTGCTGGGGACGCTGCTGGTGGGCCTGGCGGTGCTGACCGGCACGTTGGTGGGGCACACCTGGGGGCTGGCAATCCTGATCACGGGGGCGTGGGCGTTTTCGGCCGGAATGATGGCGGCGATCAGCCAGAATGCGGCGGACATGGGCGTGACCACTCTGGTGACGCTGATCGTCTATTCGGCGCAGCCGCTGGAGCCGAATCGAGCCGTTATCGCCGGACTGCTGGCGATCGCCGGAGGATTGCTGCAAACACTACTGGCGCTGGCGTTCTGGCCGGTGCAACGGCATGAGCCGGAGCGGAAGGCGCTGGCCGCCCTCTATGAAGGCTTGGCCAAGGGGGCGGAGGCTCCGGCCGCGGTATCCGAGGCGCCGGTGGCGAGCGCCGCGGCTACCGAGGCTCACAAGACGCTGGCCTCGCTGGTTGCCGTTCACACGGTGGAGGCGGACCGCTATCGGTCCCTGCTGAGTCAGGCCGAGCGGATGCGTCTGAGCCTGCTGGCGCTGGCGCGGCTGCGCGTCCGCATCGGGCGCGAGAAAGAGGATGCGGAGGAAGCGGCTGCGCTCGATGACTTTTTTAGGTTGTGCGCACGCGTCCTGGCGTCGATCGGCGCATCGCTGAAGACCGGCGATCCTTTGGACCAGCCTCCGGGCGAGTTAGACCAGATCAGTGCTTTAACGCAGGTCCTGAGGTCGCGGCAGGAGCGTGCCGATTCCGACGTTTTGGCGGCGTTCGGGCGCGATGTGCGGTATCAGGCGGACGCGCTCGCCGGGCAGTTGCGCAGCGCGGTGGAATTGGCATCATATTCCACGGCGGCCGGTCATGAGGAGTTTGAAAGAACCGAGGCGCGGGCGCCCTGGACGCTTCGCCTGCGGGGTGGCCTGGCGACTCTGCGCGCGAACTTCACGTTTGAATCCGCCGCGTTTCGCCATGCCGTACGCCTTGCGGGGTGCGTGGCGCTGGCGGCCGCCATCGGGCGCGCGGTAAGCTTGCGTCGCACCTACTGGCTGCCGATGACGGTGGCGATCGTGCTGAAACCGGATTTTACGGCGACGTTTAGCCGTGGCGTGCTGCGCATGATCGGAACGCTGGCGGGACTGGCCTTCGCCACAATGCTGTTTCATGTGTTGTCGGCCACGGTGATGACGCAGATCGTACTGATCGGGATGCTGACATTCGTGCTGCGGTCTTATGGCGCGGCGAATTACAGCATTTTGACAGCCGCGGTGAGCGCGCTCGTGGTGCTGCTGATCGGGCTGACCGGCGTTTCGGCGAGCGACGTGATTGCGGCGCGCGCCCTGAATTCGCTCGCGGGCGGGACACTGGCGTTGACGGCCTACTGGCTCTGGCCCACATGGGAACACTATCGCGTGAATGAGTATGTCGCGCGGCTTCTGGACGCCTACCGCGATTATTTTCACGCCATCGTACAGCGGTATCTGGATCGAGCCCTGTTGGGCGCGGCGCCGCACAAATTGGATGCTGCCCGGCAAGCGGCTCGACTGGCGAGGTCGAACCTTACGGCCTCTGTCGACCGGCTGAGTTCGGAGCCGTACAAATTCCGGCTGATAGCCCTGAACGACATGCTGACCAGTTCGCACCGCCTGGTGCATGCGCTGATGGCGTTGGAAGCGGGTCTCTACAGCAGCAAGTTCGCCGCCCCGCGCGCGGCATTCCGCACCTTCAGTAACGACGTTGAGAAAACGCTGTACTTTCTGGCAGCGTCGCTTCGGGGAACCGAGATTCATCCCGGCGATCTGGCGGATTTGCGCGAGGATCATCACGCGCTGCTGCGCGAAGGCGACGGGCGCGAGGGGCGCTACGCGCTGGTAAACATCGAAACGGATCGCATCACGAACAGTCTGAATACGCTGCGGGAGCAGATCATTTCCTGGCCGCCGTCCTAGTGTCTTTTCTTTATCCCTTCCTTACGGCATCTTAGGCTACTATCGTCAGTGGACCGATGACGTTCCGGTATAGCGTGTTCCTGTTGCGCCTCGCGGCAAGCCTGGTAGTGGTGGCCGCGACCACGCTTATCTGCACGCACGTGATTGCTGTGAACGCTCTGACCGCCGGATTTGCCTACCTGCTGGGGATTCTCGCGATCGCGGCGACCTGGGGATTGATTGAGTCCGTGATCGCCTCCGTGGCGGCAATGCTGTGCTTCAATTTTTTCTTTCTGCCTCCGGTGGGGATGTTTACCATCGCCGATCCGCAAAACTGGGTGGCGCTGTTCGCGTTCCTGGCAACTGCATTGGTGGCCAGCCATCTTTCGAACCGGGAGAAGAAGCAGGCGGCGGAAGCAACACGGCGGCAGCGCGAAACCGAGCAACTGTACGCTCTCAGCCGCTCCATTCTGCTGACCGACCCTTCGCAGTCCGTCGGATCGCAAGCGGCGCGGCATATTTCCGAGATCTTCGATTGCCCGGGCGTGGCCTTATACGACGTGAAGACTTCGGAGGTGTTCCGCGGCGGCGCCGACGATCTGCCGGGCATCGAAGCGAAGTTAAAGCAGGTGGCGGTGCAAGGCAACAACTTCGTAGAACCGCCGCTGTTCGTCGCCTCGATCCTGCTCGGCGGGCAGCCGGTTGGGAGTCTGGCGCTCAAGGGATCCTCGTTGTCCGACGGCGCTTTGCAGGCGCTGCTGAATCTGGTGGCGATCGGGCTGGAGCGCGTGCGCACGGAGGAGGTCTCGAATCGCGCGGAGGCGGCGCGCCAGAGCGAGCAGTTCAAGTCGACACTCCTCGACGCCATCGCCCATGAGTTCAAAACACCGCTCACATCGATCAAGGCTGCCTCGACGTCGCTGCTAGCCGATTCGCCTGGTTTGACACCGGAATCGTGCGAACTGGTGTCGATCATCGACGAAGAAACGGACCGCATGAGTCAATTGGTGACCGAAGCGGTGCGCATGTCGCAAATCGACGCGGGAAAACTGCGGCTCGAGCGCGAATCCCTGGACGTGGCGGAGTTGCTCAGGCGCGTCCTGGAGCATTTCGCGTTGCACTCGGCGGGGCGGACGATTCGCGTGAATACCGCGCCGAATCTTCCGCGCATTTCGGCCGATCCCGATCTGCTATCGCTGGCTCTGCGGCAACTGGTGGATAATGCGCTCAAGTATTCGCCTCCGGCCTCGCCGATCAATGTCGTGGCGGATCTGGAGGGAGACCGCGTGGTGATTCGCGTGCATGACCGCGGCCCGGGTATTCCGGAGCGCGAGCGCGAAAAGATCTTCGAGAAGTTCTACCGCCGCGACGGGGCGAAGGGGCGCCTGCCGGGCACGGGGATGGGGCTCTATATCGCCCGCGAAATTCTCCGCGCGCACGGAGGCGACATCTGGATTGAGGGTGAGACCGATGAAGGCTCGGAGTTTTGCGCCGGCCTTCCTCTCTCTAAGTACGCGCCAAAGGAAGGACGCACCAAATGAGTTCCGGCCGCATTTTAGTGGTCGACGATGAGCCGCAAATCCGCCGCGTGTTGCGCGCCACGCTCACCGGACATGGGTACGAATTCTCCGAGGCGCGGTCGGGAGAAGAGGCGCTGGAGGCGATTCGCGCCAGCCGCTTCGACCTGGTGCTGCTCGATGTGAACATGCATGGCATGGGCGGGCTGGAGACGTGCCGCCAGATCCGGAGCGGGAGCGAAGTCGCCATCATCATGCTCACTGTGCGCGATTCGGAGCAGGATAAAGTGGCCGCGCTCGACGCCGGGGCCGATGATTACATCACCAAGCCGTTCAGCACGCCGGAGCTTCTGGCGCGGATTCGCGCGGCGTTGCGCCGCATGCCGTCCTCGCCCGAGGGCGGTCCGCAGTCGGTGCATTTGGGCGGCATCGAAATCAACCTGGCTACCAGGCGCGTCGTCACTGCGGGACGAGAAGTTCGCCTGACCCCGAAGGAGTTCGGGTTGCTGCAGTATTTATTGGCCAATCCCAACGTCCCGATTCCACACGCGCGTCTGCTGCAGGCGGTGTGGGGCCCGGATTACGGGGATCAGGTGGAGTACCTGCGCGTGTTTATGAATCAGCTCCGGAAAAAGATCGAGCCGAATCCAGCCCAACCGAAATACCTGCTGACGGAGCCCTGGGTGGGCTATCGCTTCGCGTTGCCGGACAAGACCTAACCCGCGAGCGATTCCTTCACTTTTTCCACTAGCGCGCCGAGCGTGAACGGTTTTTGCAGGAAGCGGGAGCCCGGCGGAATGGTGCCCGCGCGCACGGAGTCGTCATCGGTGTAGCCGGAAACGTAGAGCACCTTCAGGTGCGGTCGTTGCGCGAGCAGATGCTCGGCCAGAGCCCGGCCGGATTGGTTCGGCAGCATGACATCGGTGACGAGAAGATCAATCTGGCCGGTGGTGGACGCCATGGCGATGGCTTCCTCGGCGCTACCCGCTTCCAGGACGGCGTAATTTTCGCGGCGCAGGATTTTACGGACGAGAGCGCGAATACCCGGCTCGTCCTCCACCAGCAGAATCGTCTCGCGGACGACCGGCGCAGGAGGCAGCGGCGCAGGAATCCCGGCCACCGCCGGGACTTCCGCGTGGACAGGTTCGGGCGCGGGACAGTGCAGCAGGTAAACAAGGAGCGTAGAGCCGCAGCCGGGATCGCTCAGCAAGGCGATGTCGCCGCCCCACTCGCGCACAATGGCATAAGCGCGGGCGATCGCCGGACCCGCCGTCTTCTCCCCGGGCTTGGATAAGAATGCTTCGAAGGCTGCTCTGCGCTTAGATTCCTCCACGCCGCGGCCGTCGTCATGAATCGCCACGCGAGTGTAGACCCCCGGCGCGAGGGCCGCGCCGGGAACATAGTCCGTCACGGTATCGGTTTGGCAGGTGATGGTGAGGTTGGTCCGCTCTCGCGCGCCTTCGCGGTCGCGCGAAACCAGGGCCAGAATGACTTCCTCGAATTGCTTAGGCTCGGCCAGCGCCCACACCAGCTCGCCCGTCAGGTGGATCGCGACGCCTTCGCCGGCAGCCTGCGCGATTGGCTCGTCCATGTGCTCCAGCACCTGCGTGACGTTCATCGGCTCGGCCGGGAAAGCCTGCTTTCGCGTGAAATGGAGAAGTTGCGTCGTGATGCCGGAGATGCGGCCGGTGGCGGAGAGAATCTCTTCCACGTCGCCGCGCACGGGGTCGTCCTCACGCAGGGTAGCGCGCATCTCTTCGGCGTATCCGGTGACGATCATCAGCGGATTGTTGAGGTCGTGCGCGAGCTTGGCGGCGACTCCCTGCAGAGCTTCGGTGCGGCCGGCGCGGAGCAGTTGATCCTCGAACTGCCTGCGCCGCTCGATGGGCGTCATCACGCCGGTGATTGCCGACGCGCCATGGCGGACGGTCTCGCGCATCCACACCGATTCGCCGGACGCCGTGACACCACGAAATTCGGCGCTGGCATCGCCGGACGCCGCACGGTAGAGGGCGAGTGTGGCCGCTCGATCGCCGGGATGGATACGGGTCTCAAAAAAATCTGGTGTTCCAGTCCAGTGGGAGGCCGGGAAGCCCAGAAGCGACTCGAAGTCCCCGCGGACGGATTGGAAGGCCAGCGTCAATGGGTCGGCCTGCCAGACGATGGCGGGAATCTCGAGCGAGGCTTCCACATTCGGCTGAACGACGGGGGCCTGAAGGACGGGCGGGACGCTCTGAAACACCAGCAACGTCTCGATCTCGCTCTCGTCGTCCCAGTTGCGGATCGCCACAATTCCGACGCTGAACAGGCGGCCTTCGTGCTCAAAGGAGAATTGGGCTGGCGGGACTCCGCTGGTATGCGCGTCGTGGATCTTTTCGATCAGCCGTTCCGAAGGCAGAATCTGGTCGATGGTTTTGCCGTGCAGTTCGCTGGAACGGAGGCCGAAGGTCTGGCGAAATGCCCGGTTTGCGGAGGAAATACGCCGGTCCGAGGTGAGCACCACCAATGCCACCGGCAGCATCGCCACCATTTCCTGGTAGTAACGCCGCTCGGTTTCCACCAGCGCGAGCAGCCGGGCAACCTCTTTTGCTTTCCACTGCTCTAAGTCCTGACGCTCCATTTTATAGGGACAGTTCCTTGCTTAAAGTTTGCGACGCGGGAGGGACGACAACAAGGTACTTGGCGGCTAGGAGGTCCTGGTACCCGGCGGGGTACCAGCCCAAATCCCCTGTCTGACGCCAGGGCTGCAGCCCCGCGCGCGTCAACACGGGGAGCTTACTTGCCGATGCAGAATGTGGAAAAGATGCGATTCAGAATATCGTCCGCCGTGGTTGCGCCCGTGATGGCGTCGATGGGGCGCAGGGCAGCGTAGAGGTCGAGCAGCAGCATCTCATGAGGGATGCCCACGCAGTTGGCGGTGAGCGCCTGCTGAAGCGCCTCCGCCGATTCGCGCAGCAACTGCTCATGGCGGAGGCTGGTGATGAAGCCTCCCTCCTGTTCAATGACCCCGCGCGGCGCGAGCGCATCGACAATGGCCCGGCGCAGCTCGTGGATGCCTTCGCCGGTTAGCGCGGAAACGGGCAGGCCTTGAGGCGCGGGCGCGAGGTCGCATTTGTTAGCCACCAGCAGTGACTTTCCTTTCACCTTCTCCGCGATGGACGCGTCGGGCGCGGCGGCATCCATGACCACCAGCGTCAGGTCGGCGTCGGCCATGGCCTGAAAACTGCGCTCGATACCAAGCGTTTCCACAGTATCTGACCCCTCGCGAATGCCGGCCGTGTCGACGAATCTTATGGGGATTCCTTCGACCGAGGCGGTTTCCGAAACCAGATCGCGCGTGGTGCCCGGGATATCGGTTACTATGGCGCGGTCCTGCTCCAGAAGTCGGTTAAACAGGCTGCTCTTGCCGACGTTGGGCCGTCCGACGATGGCCAATGTAAAGCCTTCGTGCACCAGCTTGCCGTAGGCAAAGCTCGAAATCAGGGTCTTCACCGCGTCGAGAACGGGGAGGATCGAGGCTTCGATTTGGGACGCGGGCGCGATGTCGATGTCGTCCTCGGCGAAGTCGATGCCGGCTTCCAAGAGAGCGATCAGCTCTAGCAGTTTTTCCTTAATGGGCTTGATGCGGCGCGAAACGGAACCCGAGGTCTGCTGCGCCGCGATGCGAGCCTGATAAAGCGTGGTCGCGTCGATCAGGTCGCGCACGGCCTCAGCCTGCGGTAGATCGATGCGGCCGTTGATGTAAGCGCGCAGTGTAAACTCGCCCGGTTCGGCCAGGCGGGCGCCCTGCTCGCAGGCTTTTTCCAACGCGAAGCGCAGCACGACGGGCGAGCCGTGGCAGGCAATTTCCACCACGTCCTCGCCCGTGTAGGATTTCGGCGCGGCGAAAAATGTCACCACCACCTGGTCGACATCGGACAACTCGGCCAAGGCGGCGGTCCAGGGGCGCCACTCAAAACCGGCACGAAAGCTGAGGATCTTTTCGGCAATCGCGCGCGATTGGGATCCGGATAGACGCACAATGCCGATGCCTCCGCGTCCCGGGGGAGTGGATACAGCGGCAATCGTGTCGTGGATGTTCATCTAATCAACGGGCGAACCGAGGTTCGCCTGCAAGATAAACCTTACGCCACGTGGCGCGAGCTTCAGCTTGCATCGAGGCTTCAGCCTCGCCGTGGGCCGCGATCGCGTCCGCCATGGCGCGGGCCGCCGTGACCACCTCGACCGGGAGGCCCGCCGCGGCGATCCCCCCTGCGCCCACCGTCGTCTTCCGGCCGAGGCCGGGGAGGACGGATCGGCTCGGGCAGAACCTTAAGGTCGGCCGGAACCACAACCACCTGACGGATGGGGCCTTCGCCCACGCTCTCGCTGCGCACTTCGGTTTCCCCGCGCAGTGCCAGGTGCAGAATTCGGCGCTCCCGGCTGTTCATGGGGCTGAAGTGGAACGGCGACTTGGATTTCTTCACCCGCTCGGCCGCAGCAAGCGCGCTCATGCGCAGTTCTTCAATGCGGAGGATGCGGCGGTCGTTGGCGTCGAAACAGATGCGCGAGTGCTCTTCGCCGGACATCCCCAGCGCTTCCATGGTGAGGTGTTCCAGGGCCAGCAGCAATTCCGCTTTATTTTCGAGCAGCAGGTCGACGTCCGGACCGGTGAAGCGAACCATCAGGTCGGGATTTTCGAAGTCTGGGAGCGGGGTTTCGCCCTCAGCCAAGGTGAACTTCAGGTCGAATCCGGCGAGCGAGAAGACGTGCTTCAAAAACTGCTCAATGCGCGGGCCGTCCTCAGCAACTGTGTACTTCTTATGGGGCAACGTTCAGTTCCTGTTCTTTTTCTTCGCGACTGGCTTTACGTCTACAACATTTGGCGGCGGCGTGCCTCGATTCAAAAACCACTGCTGAGCGATGCCAACCACGTTGCCGGTCAACCAGTATATTACCAGTCCAGAGGAGGCAAAGTAGAACATGTAGCCCAGCACCAGCGGCATGATCATCATCATTTTCTGCTGGGAGGGATCCATGCCCGGACTGGGGGTCATTTTCTGGGTGAGAAACTGCGTGCCCACTAGAATCACAGGCAGAACGTGGATCGCCAGGGATTCCTGCTGCGAAAGATCGGTCACCCAGAGCCAGTGCGCGCCGCGTAATTGGATCGCGACGTTCAGAACCTTATAAAAAGCGAAGAAGAACGGCAGTTGGAGCAGCATCGGCAGGCAGCCGCCAGCCGGGTTTACGCCGTTGTCTTTGTAAAGTGCCATCAATTCCGCGTTCTGATCCGCTTTTTTCGGATCGTTCAGGGAAAGGCCTTTGTACTTGTCGTTGATCGCCTTGATCTGCGGCTGAATCGCCTGCATCTTGCGGGACGACTTCATGCTGGTAATCTTCAACGGGAAAAGCAGGGTGTTGATGGCAATGGTCACCAGAATGATCGCCCAGCCATAGTTGCCGCCCACCAATCCGGCGGTCCATTTCAGCGCTTCAAACAGATACTTGGCGATGAACCCCCACATGCCCCAATCGACCACCTGCTCCAGCTTGGGATTGACGCGCTTCAGAATCTCCAGATCCTTCGGCCCGGTGTAGAGTTCGAAAGAATTGAAACCTTCGCCGCCCACGGCCATACCCACGCGGGGCACGTCCTTTCCATCCTTGGGAATATTGTCGGAATACGTGGTCAGTTCGAGCGAGGAGGCGCCGGCGGGCAGGAAAACGCCGGCAAAATAGCTGTCCTCAATGCCGGCGAAGGTGTACTGGCCGGTTGAGGACACCGGGCCGTTCTTGGCGTCCTTGGCGTCCTTTTTCTGCAGTTCATTGTCGAAGAGGCCATAGGAGCGCGGCGCGCTCGGGTCGAAGAACAGGGCGTGCTGCAGGGACGCAGGATTGTTGACCGTTTCGTCGCCGAATCCGCCCCGCCATTCGAGCAAGTGCGGAAGCATCACGCCATTCGCAGAAACCTGCGAAGTGACGCGCGCCAGGTAGCTGTCTTTCGCGAACGCAAAGGTTTTCTTGACGTCCGCCACGCCGTCGGAAAACTCAAAAGTTATATCGTCGCCGTCTCGATTCACCTTGTACAGCACGGCGTTCAAATCGGCGGCCGGCTTCTGATTACGGAAGGCGATGGAAAACGGCGCCGGGACCTTGCCCGCGGCATCGGCGTTGACCAGATCGAGCGGTTGGCCGTTGTGATCCTTGAAATTCTTGAGCAGCCAGCTCTTCACTACCGCGCCTTTGCTGGAAAAAACAACATGCTCCAGGCTGGTTTCGACGACGACAGTCTCTTCCTGATCGCCATGAATTTGCCCTGGCATGTCGGCTTGAGCGGCAGCCGGCGGCGGAGCCTGAGCCGGGGTCGCCGGAGCAGGCGCAGTAGCGGCCTCCGCCGGGCTGGTGGTCTTCGAGGTCGCGGGCTTGTTGGCGCCGGGGGCCGGCGATGCGGCCGGCTTATAGATATACGGCGTCAGGAACAGCACCAGCCCCATCAGCACGAATGCGATGAGAAGCCGAGCCTCCATCGAGAGTTCTTTTTTCATACGCCCTTGCGGTTTGTCTTTCGGGTTGTTCTAAAAAAGGGGACAGACACTCTGTCCACTGCTCAGCACACGAGATTCACTCAAATCGTTCCAAGGGGGACAGAGTAGTCTGTCCCGTTTTTAGCAACCTTCAACGGACCGGGTCCAGGCCTCCTTCATGAAATGGGTGACAGCGCCCGATGCGCTTCAGTCCCTTGGCAACGCCGCGCACGACGCCGTATTTTTCCACTGCTTGCATCATGTACACCGAGCAGGTCGGCTCGAAGCGGCAGGCCGAGGGCAACAGCGGAGAAATCCACCGCTTATAGATACGCAATCCGGCGATGACTAGTGCCCGCATTTTTCCATCACCTTGGCGAGCGCTCGCTCAAGATCGGCAAAGGGCGCGAGAATCGACGCTTTGCGCGGGTTGATGACGACATCGTAATCGAAGTTCCATTGCGTGCGATGCAAGCGGAACGCCGAGCGGAATCGCCGTTTAATGCGGTTGCGGACAACTGCTCCGCCCAGCGCGCGCGGCACGGTAAGCCCGAGGCGCACGCCGATTCCATCGCCTTCGCGCGCCTTACAGAACGCGGCGAACAAAGGACCGGAAACGCGGGTGCCGTGATCATAGACCGTTCGGAAATCGGCGGAGCGCAGGATGCGGGACGCTCGAGGAAAGGACTGCCGGCCGCCAGACCCGGTGTTAATTTGCGTTCCTGACGCGTGTTTCGTCGCTCACCGTCAGCTTATGGCGGCCACGGGCGCGGCGGCGCGACAGCACGGCGCGGCCATCCTTCGTCTCCATCCGGGAGCGGAATCCGTGCGTCTTCGCGCGCTTGCGATTATTGGGCTGAAATGTACGTTTGGGCATGATGTTTCATTCACTGGCGCGGAGGCGCACCTATCAGTCGAACTTTTGGACGTTTTTAGTATAGCAGACAGGGCATTAATGTTTTCCGGCTGTGCAGCCCCCGGCGTCAGCCGGGGGATCAGCCGAGAATTCCGCGGCGCTGCGGGCACTCATTGAAGTGACCTACCTGCTCACATTCTCATGCTGCGGTACGCATTTGCCGGGAGACCCGCGCGGATGGATCGACCGCCATCGCGGCGGCGTTCAGCATGCCTCAGTGCGTTTAGAAAGCTACGCCCGTGCACGTAAGTTAGATCCGCCATAATCGCTCGATGGCCGCTCGTCACAAATCGTTTTGTTTACGCTGCGCGAGGTCTGCGCGTTTAGGAACCGGCAACTGATTGCGGCACACGTCCGCACCAACCACGTGCATTGCATTGTCGGTGGCGTGACCGATCCCAGCCGCGCGATCGCGGATCTGAAGGCCTATGCTACGCGGGCCCTAAACAGGGCGAAGCGCTGGTCGCGCCATGGGAGCACTGTGCCTCTGGTGAACCGTGCTGCGGTGCAGGCTGCGATCCGGTACGTTGTCGAGTGCCAGGGCCGGCCGGTGGCTGTCTACGTATCCCCCGGCTGACGCCGGGGGCTGCATCACAGTTCCAACTTACCTTTCCACATCATGTCCTTCAGTCGGAACTCCGCCGACCGGAAAGGCGGCCTTGCGCCGGGGACGTACAACTCGAACGTCACGGACTTATCGGACTCGGTCATCTGGCGGGGAAACGCGATGCGCAGGTAGGGATCGTGGGCGGTGGGCGGGAAATGGCCGGCCATTTTGGACTTCCTGCGGCCGACGCGCATCACGCATTCGTCTTCCATGCGGCGGACTTCGCGCGAGTCGTCGAACTCCTGGGCGCGTTGGATGCGGATGGCGATCACGATCTGCTCGGCGCGATTGTCCTCCATCCAAATCCTCTCCTCGGCCGCCATCGGATCCTCTTGCACCGGTCCGTTGGCCTTGCGTAGGTAACGCCGCTCTCTCTCCTTTTCCGCCTCCTGCATGGGAGCAGCGCTGGCCAGATACATCTGCACCGCCTCGCCGTGAGACTCCTTTGTTCCCGGAGCCTCCACCATCTGCGCCCAAGGCGAATCGGTGAACAGGCGGACCAGTTCGTCGTCGGTCCAATCGGCCGGCGCCTTCGTTTCCCAGATGGACGCGGAGAGCAGGAACAGTATCGCGGCCAGCTTCATGGCTCAATCATAAGAGAAAAAGGCCGCCCGGCCTCCCGAGCGGCCTCTTCATTGCAAACGAAAGCCCCTGCGCCGTGAGGCGCATTGGCCGCCACGCGAGTGGCTTAGTAGTCCATCCCCGGACCATGCTCGCCGCCGGGCGCCGGAGCAGCCTTCTTCTCCGGAATCTCGCAGATCATCGCTTCGGTGGTCAGCATCAGGGCGCTGATCGAAGACGCGTTCTGCAGAGCCGAACGGGTGACCTTGGTCGGGTCGATGACGCCGGACTTCACCAGGTCCTCATATACCGCCGTGGCGGCGTTGAAGCCATAGTGAGCGTCCTTATTGGCGCGGATCTTTTCGATCACGATCGCACCTTCGAAGCCCGCGTTGCCGGAGATCTGGCGAACCGGTTCCTCGCAAGCGCGGCGGATGATGTCGTATCCGATCTTCTCATCGCCTTCGACCTTCAGGCCATCGAGCGCGGACGCCGCGCGCAGCAGAGCCACGCCGCCTCCCGGAACGATGCCTTCCTCAACCGCGGCGCGCGTGGCATGCAGGGCATCCTCGACGCGAGCCTTCTTTTCCTTCATCTCGGTCTCGGTCGCCGCACCGACCTTGATCACCGCGACGCCGCCGGCCAGCTTCGCCAGCCGCTCCTGCAGCTTCTCGCGATCGTAGTCCGAGGTGGTCTCCTCGATCTGGGCGCGCAACTGCTTAATACGGCCTTCGATGGTCTTGTGTTCGCCGGCGCCGTCGATGATCGTGGTGTTGTCCTTGTCCACCGTGACGCGCTTGGCGCGGCCGAGGTCCTTCAACTGGACGCCTTCCAGCTTAATGCCAGTCTCTTCGAAGATCGCCTGGCCGCCGGTGAGGATCGCGATGTCCTCCAGCATGGCCTTGCGGCGGTCGCCGAAGCCCGGAGCCTTCACGGCGCAGGCGTTCAGCGTGCCGCGCAGCTTGTTGACCACCAGAGTGGCCAGAGCTTCGCCTTCCACTTCTTCGGCGATCACCAGCAGCGGCTTGCCGGAGCGGGCGATCTGCTCCAGAACGGGCAGCAGGTCTTTCATGTTGCTGATCTTCTTCTCGTGGATCAGGATGAACGGATCCTCGAGCACACACTCCATGCGCTCCGGATCGGTGATGAAGTACGGCGAGAGGTAGCCGCGGTCGAACTGCATGCCCTCGACGGTCGACAGTTCGGTCGACATGGTCTTGGACTCTTCCACGGTGATGACGCCGTCCTTGCCGACCTTCTTCATCGCTTCGGCGATGGTGTTGCCGATGGTCGCGTCGCCGTTGGCGGAGATGGTGCCGACCTGCGCAATCATGTCGCCGGAGATGCTCTTGGAATGCTTCTTCACTTCGGCGACCACCAGTTCAACGGCCTTCTCGATGCCACGCTTCAGGGCCATCGGGTTGGCGCCCGCGGCGACGCTCTTCACGCCTTCGCGGTAGATGCACTGGGCCAAAATGGTGGCGGTAGTGGTGCCGTCGCCGGCCATGTCGGACGTCTTCGAGGCCACTTCGCGCACCAGCTGCGCGCCCATGTTCTCGAGCGGATCCTTCAGTTCCACTTCCTTGGCCACGGTCACGCCGTCCTTGGTGATGGTGGGGCCGCCGAATTTCTTCTCGAGGACCACATTGCGGCCCTTCGGACCCAGCGTCACCTTCACGGCATCGGCCAGTTGATTGACTCCACGGAGAATCGCCTGGCGGGAATTTTCGCTATAAACAATTTGTTTTGCAGACATGTTTCAAGTCCTCCTTTTCCTTAAGCGGCCTTCGCCGTTGTGGAACCGCCCTCGATCACCGCGAGAACTTCGTCTTCGCGCATGATCAGGTATTCCGTTCCGTCAAGCTTGATGTCGGAGCCGGAATACTTGCCGAACAGAATGTGATCGCCCGGCTTTACGTCGAGCGGGATCAGCTTTCCGTCGTCGGAGTGTTTGCCCTTGCCGACGGCAACGACTTCACCCTTCTGCGGCTTCTCCTTGGCGGAGTCGGGAATGAACAATGCGCCGACTTTCGCTTCGTCTTCCTCGAGCCGTTTCACCACAATGCGGTCGTGCAGCGGTCGAATATTCATAGATGAACCTCCTCAACTTAGTTGGTAAAAGATGCTTGCCTTGAATTTCGGGCGCGGCCTCTTCCTTCTCGTCCGGGCCCCAAACACTATTATTAGCACAGTCTCTGCGAGAGTGACAAAAAAATGATTTAAATTATTGATATTTATAGAATTAAAGATGTTGACGAGCCTAAAATAGGGCCAAAATATGAGTCCCTCGCGCGCAAGATAAAGGAGTGTGTTTGTCGCTTCAACTACTTGACGTCAATCTCCCTTTCGTCCTCACCGATCGTCCGCAGATTGATCTCGATTCGATCGGGCGGCATCAGCTCGGGGAACCGCTCGCCCCATTCGATGAGCACCACTGCTTCACGGTCGAAGATTTCATCGAGGCCAAGGCTGGCAATTTCTGCCGCGGTGTCCAGGCGGTACAGGTCGATGTGATAGGCGCGGCCGTTGCCGTATTCGTGGATCAGGGTGAAGGTGGGGCTGGCAACCTCCTCAGGCTCGGCGACTCCGAGGCCGTTCAGAATGCCCTTCGCAAGCGTAGTTTTGCCCGCCCCCAGATTCCCGATCAGCAACACGCAGGCTTTTTTCGGGAGCGTCGCGGCGATGCGCCGGCCGAAGGCCACCGTTTCCTCGTCGGAAAATGTCTTATAAACACTCACGGATCGCTCGGGGCAGATAGGTCAAGAGATCGGTGGCGAGCAGGCTGAACTCAGTCCAATGTTGCGCGCCGAGTTCGCCCGCGCGGCCGTGCAGCCAGACCGCGGCCCTGACAGCGGTGGGAATATCGTCGGGATGCTGGGCGACCAGACCGGCCATTAAACCCGTGAGAATATCACCCGTTCCGCCTTTTGAAAGCGCAGGCGAGCCAGTGGGATTCACGAACACATGCCCGTCGGGCAGCGCGACCAGCGTCTGGTGGCCTTTCAAAACGATGCAGACATTACGGTCCTGGGCGAAGGCGCGCGCGGTGGCCAGGCGATCGGTAAATTTACCGCTGACGAGTCTCGCCATTTCGCCCGGATGCGGCGTCAAAATCGTTTCGACACCACGGCCTTTGAAATCGGTTCCGGCGATGGAGTTCAAACCGTCGGCGTCGATGACCAGGGGCACGACCACCTCGCTCATGAGATTCTTCACCAGGTCGGGAGCGGCGCCCAAGCCGGGTCCCACCGCGATGACCGTTTTTCTGTCGAGGGAAAAATGCTCTAAGGACTCCGTCATCAACTCCGGTGCGAGCTTCGAGGCATCGGCGCAGGCGACGCTGACCAGTCCCGCTCCGGCGCGCAGCGCGGCGAGGCCGGCCATGGCCGCCGCGCCCGATTTTCCTTTCGCCCCGCCGATGACAAGCACATGGCCGTAGAGGCCCTTGTTCGAATCGCGCTTACGGGGTTGAAAAAGACGCGAGAAATCGCCGGCTTCGGACAGGTGCAGATTGGATTGCAGATACTCCGCGGGAATGCCAATGTCTCCGACGATCAATTTCCCGGCGTTATCCGCGCCAGGCCCGATCACCAGGTCGACCTTCGGCGCGGCGAACGTCACCGTGACGTCGGCACGCACCTGCAGGGCCGAAGGAATGTCCACGGCGATGACCTTGGCGCGGGGGAAATCCTGGTTGATCGCGCGAATCAGTTCGGCGTAGCGGCCCTGGACCTCGCCGCGGAAACCGGTGCCGAGCAGCGCGTCGACCACCACCGTTGCTGACTGGTCGAGCGGTTCAGGCGGGTCGTCTACGCGCACGACCTCCAATGCCGCCACGCGGCCTTGAAGCAGACGCGCGGCCACCAATCCATCGCCTCCGTTATTGCCCTTGCCGCAGAAGATCACCACGCGCTGATCGGCCAAGGGCGCACATTCGCGCTCGATGGCTTCCACGAGGCGTGTGGCCGCGCGCTCCATCAGGACCTCGCCGGGGACGCCGCTGGCGATGGTGCGGCGGTCGGCCTCCCTCATCTGTTCCGATGTGAGGACGTTTTTCACCCGGGCGCCTCGTTGAGCTTATGTTCCAGGGTTTGCAGGCCCTCCGGCTGGCCCATCACGATGAGGTGGTCGCCGACGGAAATGCGCGAATCGGGGGGCGGATTGAAGACCATTTTCCCCTCGGGCGTGCGGATCGCCAAAACGATGACACCCAGTTCGCTGCGGATCTGCATGCCTTCGATCGTGGCGCCGATAAAGCCGCTGTGAGCGGAAACGCGCACCTGTTCGATGGTGACCGGGATCTCCAGGTTTTGCGTGGTGAAATCGATGAACTGTTGAACGTGGGGCTTTAACAGCGCCTGCGCCATGCGATGGCCGGTGCTGTTATAGGGAGCGAAGACAAAATCCGCGCCGGCGCGGCGCAGCTTTTCCTCCGAGCTTTGCTCGGCCACGCGGGCCGTCAGGTGAATTTTCGAATTGAGCGTACGCGCGGTGAGGATGAGGAAGAGATTATCGGCGTCGGAGGCGAGCGTGGCGATCAGCCCCTTGGCGCGATCAATGCCGACTTCACGCAAAACCTCATCACGGCTGGCGTCGGCCAGCACGGCGAGCATGCCCTCTTGAATCGCCCGCTCCACTTTTTCCTCGTTGTTGTCGACCACCACGAAGGGCGCCCCCTTCTGATGCAACTCGTCGGCAGCGCCGCGGCCCACGCGTCCGAATCCGCAAACGATGAAATGGCCTTCCAGTTTTTCAATCATTTTTCTAACCCGCCGCTTTCCGAAAGATTGATTCAGTTCCAGTTCGATGATGGTCTGCGTCATCGCGCCTATCGCCAACAGCACCACGCTCGCGCCGAACATGATCAGAAAGGAGTTGAACACGCGCCCGACGTGGCTCAGCGGACGGATTTCTCCATACCCGACGGTAGTCACCGTGGTCAGCGTCATGTAAAACGCATCGAAGACCGGGTAGTTTTCGATGAAGACGAAGCCGGCGGTGCCACTCGCCAGAACCACGATCAGGGCGATCGTGATGAGGGCAAGCCGGCGCCGGATCCGTTCCATCTGAACCATCGTACTCGTTCGGGAGCGTCAGGAACTGCCGATCAGGATTCCGGTGAGCAACACCAAAACCCCGCCGAGCCCGACTTGGAACGCGGCCGAATACCAGGGCGTGTCCATGAACCGATGGCGAATGTAGCTGATCAGAGCCAATTCGATAGCCACTACGATCGCTGCAACGGCCGTAGCCACGCGGAAATCCGAAATCAGGTACGGCAGCGTGTGCCCGATGCCTCCACCAGTGGTCATCAGGCCGCACACGGTGCCTCGGATCCAAGGTCGGCCGCGCCCGGTGAGCGATCCGTCGTCCGACAGAGCCTCGGCAAAGCCCATCGAGATGCCCGCGCCCAACGATGCCGCGAGTCCCACCAAAAACGCATCCCAGCTGTTCTTGGTAGCGAATGCCGCGGCGAACACCGGAGCCAGCGTGGACACCGATCCATCCATCAGACCCACCAAACCCGGCTGAATCACCTGCAGCAGGAAGAGCTTTTTCGCGTCGGCGTCCTCGGCCGCAAAGGCATGGTCCTCGAGGTTCCTCTCCCCCATGGTCTCGGCGGTGCGCTCGTGTTTACGTTCGGCCTCTTCGAGATCGCCGAGCAGCTTGCGCGTCGAAGCGTCGGTGACCTTTTCGATCGCCTTGCGATAGAACTGGCGCGCTTCGGCCTCCATCGACTCGGCCTGTTTGCGCACGGCCTTGATGCCCAGAGGACGCATCAGCCAGAGGGGGCGGCGGCGGATGAATCCGGAAACGTTCTCGCGGCGGATCAGAGGGATGTGGTCGCCGAAGCGCGATCTATAAAGCTCGAACAGGCTCTGGCGATGGACGGACTCCTCCCGTTGCATCTCCTCGAACAACTTCGCAGTGGCCGGATATTCGGCGCGTAGGCCGTCGGCGAAGTCGCCGTAGATGCGGGCGTCCTCCTCTTCCGAAGAGATCGCGAGGGCGAGGATTTCGCGTTCGGTCAGATCCTTGAAGCGCTTGGCCATAACTTTTCAGGATAGTGCGGCAGGCGCCGTTTTGGTAGCAACAACGCAGGCAGCTCTAGAGAGTGTGTGTCTTTGACAAGTAAGTGAGTACTTACTTACACTAGATCTATGCCGACCGCCGCCCATCGCCTTACCGGAGCGGACCGCCGCCGCCAGCTGATCGAGGCGGCCATGGATCTGTTTTCCCGCAAAGGCTTCGCCGGGACCACCACGCGGGAAATTGCCCTCGCCGCCGGAGTCTCCGAGGCCATCATTTTTCGCCACTTCCACACCAAGAGCGACCTGTACACGGCCATCATCGAGCACAACCTGCGCTCTGCCGACGCCCAGCAAACGATTTCCGCGATCGAGGACTGCATAAAGCGCGACGACGACGAAGGATTGTTCCGGCTGATTGTCAAGGCGATCATCGAAGGCCATCGCAAGGATGCGCGCTTTGAGCGGCTGATGCTCCATGCCGGGTTGGAGGGCCATGAGCTGGCCACCATCTACCGCCGCGAGTTTGGCTTGCCGATTTTCGACTCCCTGCGCGCGTATATCGACCGCCGGCAGCGCGCCGGAGCACTGCGATCCATCGATCCGGGCGCGATGATCGTGGCCATCGCCGGAATGGCGAATTACTACGCCCTCAACGTTGAGAGCGGCGATCTGAACTTCAAGGACGAGGAGATCGTCGAGGCATTCACGCGCATCATGATGGACGGCGTCCGCGGGCCGTCCGCTTCCGGAAAGAAGAAACCCATATGAGATTCGTTGCCATCATCTGTCTCCTAATCAGCGCCCTCATCCTGCCCGGCTGCGGTTCCAAGCCTGCCGCGCAGACGGCGCCGGATCGTATGCCAAAATCCGTCGCGATTTCGACCGCCACGGCCACCATTCGCGAAGTATCGGCTGGATTTGAAGAAACCGGCTCATTTGTGGCCGACGAATCCTCAGACATCGCGCCGCCTGTGCCGGGCCTGGTGGTCGCGACGCCGGTGAACGTCGGCGATTTCGTTAAGAAGGGCCAGGCCGTCTGCGAACTGGACCGGCGCGACGCGCAGTTGCGCCTGGAACAGACCCGCGCACAGCTCGACCAGGCGACGGCCGCCGTCCGCCAGGCGCAGTCGCGCATCGGCTTGAAGGCGAACCTCACCTTCGACGCCAACGCGGTTCCCGAGGTGATTGCGGCGAAGGCGAGCTACGATTCAGCGTTGGCGCAAGCGAGGCTCGCAGCAGCCGATGCGAAGCGATACGAGAACCTGGTCCGCACGGGCGACGTGTCGCGCAGCGCCTTCGAAAAGGCCCGTACCCAGCAGGAAACCGCCGACGCGCAGGCCAACGCCGCTCGCCAACAGTACGAAGGCGCGCTAAATGCCGCCCGGCAAAGCTACGGCGCGGTGGAGACCTCGCAGGCATCGCTCGAGAGCATGCGGGCGCAGCTCGCACAGGCCGAAAAGGGGCTCGCCGACTCCACCATCCGCGCGCCGTTCGACGGTTATATCTCGGCGAGGCCGGTCGCCGCCGGACAGCATGTTGGGCTCGACAGCAAAATCGCCACCATCGTGCGGATCGGCACCTTGAAGCTGCAGTTGCAAACGCCGGAACAGCGCAGTTCCCGCGCCAGTGTCGGGATGACGGTGATGGCACGCGTGTCGGCGTTTCCGGATCGCGATTTTCTGGGCAAAGTCTCCGCCATAAATCCTTCGGTGGACCCCAATTCGCGCGCGTTCATTCTGGAGGCCCGGTTTGATAATCCCAAGGCCGAGCTTCGCCCGGGCATGTTCGCCACGGCTCGCGTGCTGCTGCCGGGCAAGGAAAACGCCGTGTTCGTGCCGCGCGCCGCGGTGGTGCACGATCGCACCACGGACGCGAATCAGGTGTTCGTCGTCGAAGACAAGATCGCGCGGTTGCGCGTGGTGCTGACCGGCGCATCCGAAGGCGATCTCATTCGCATTCTCTCCGGCCTGACGGGGACGGAAACCGTGGCGACGAATCACCAGAGCGACCTGTACGATAGCGCGCCGGTGACGGTGCAATAGGAGACCGCCATGCATGGATTAGCCCAACTTTGCGTCCGCCGCCCCGTCTTCACGACGATGCTGATTCTCGCGCTCATCGTCGTGGGCGTGTTTTCCTATTTCTCCCTCGGCGTTGACCTGTTTCCGAAGGTAGACATTCCGGCCGTTTCGGTGGCGGTGGTCGATCCCGGCGCATCGCCCGAGGAAGTGGAAACGGAGATCACCAAGAGAGTGGAAGACGCCGTGAACACGATCAGCCTGATCGACGAAGTTCGTTCGACGTCTTCAGAAGGCCTGTCTGTGGTGACCGTGAGTTTTCTACTTGCCAAGAACGGCGATACCGCGGCGCAGGAAATTCAGAACAAGGTCAACCTGATCGCCAACGATCTGCCGCAAACGGCCAAGACTCCGGTGGTGCAAAAGTTTGACCCCGATGCGGCGCCGGTAATCCAGATTGCCGTCTCCGCGCCGCGCTCGATTCGCGACCTCACGCTGATCGCGGATAAGAAAATTAAGCAGCAGCTCGAAAATGCGAAAGGCGTAGGCCAGATCACGATTCTAGGCGGCGCGAAGCGCGAGATTCACGTGGTGGTGGACCCCGATCGTCTGCGCGCGTACAACCTGACCGTTACCGA
Source organism: Bryobacteraceae bacterium (assembly GCA_035542735.1). Classification (GTDB taxonomy): domain Bacteria; phylum Acidobacteriota; class Terriglobia; order Bryobacterales; family Bryobacteraceae; genus Palsa-187. Next base: position 195,315 of record DATKKV010000029.1, on the reverse strand, counting down.
CGTGTTCAATGCCGTCCGCCAGCAGAACCTCGAACTGCCGGGCGGCAATCTGGAAGCCGGGGCCAAGGAGTTCACCGTCCGCACGACGGGAAAGGTCATTGAACCGGCGCAGTTCAATCAAATCGCGATCGTCAACCGCGGCGGCTACGTGGTGAAGATCGCAGACATCGGATACGCCGAGGACAGCTACGCCGAGCCCCGCACCGCGGCGCGCTTCGATGGAGCGCCCTCCGTGACGCTGGTGGTTTCCAAGCAATCGGGTGAAAATACGGTGGCTACAGCCGCCGAAGTGAAGCAGCGGTTGAAGGAAATTTCCCCGCTGCTGCCCAAGGACGTACGCGCCGAGGTAGTGACGGATCAGTCGGTGTTCATCGAGGCGTCCGTGCGAAACATTGAACATCACCTGATTGAGGGCAGCATCCTGGCCTCGATCATCATCTTCCTGTTCCTGGCCAATATCCGGACTACGCTGATCGCCTCCATCGCCATCCCGACGTCGATCGTCTCGACCTTCGCGCTGATGGCCGCGGCTGGATTCACGCTGAACCAAATCACCATGCTGGCGCTGACGCTGATGGTAGGCATCGTGATCGACGACGCGATCATCGTGCTCGAAAATATCTATCGCTTCATGGAGGAGAAAGGAATGTCCCCGTTTGAAGCGGCGATCGAGGGGACCCGCGATATCGGTTTCGCCGTAATGGCCACCACGCTTTCCCTCCTTGCCGTGTTCCTGCCCGTCGGTTTCATGGGCGGCATCGTCGGGCGATTCATGAGTTCGTTCGGATTCACCTCGGCTTTCGCCATTGGCGTCTCGCTGCTAGTTTCCTTCACGCTCACGCCGATGCTCTGCTCGCGCTTCGTCCGCAAGCCGGACAAGGATCACGGATCGAAGGAGGCGTTCGCGTTCCGGATCATCGACCGGAATTACACCGGGTGGCTGGAATGGGCGATGGCGCATCGCAAGACGGTGGTCGCGGTTTGCGCACTCGTCATTGTCAGCATTGTGCCTTTGTTCATGGTTGTGGGGAAGAATTTCATTCCGATCGACGATCAATCCCAGTTCAATGTGAGAATCCGCACGCCCGAAGGCACATCACTGGCGGCGACGACCAATCTGGTAGAGCGGATCTCGCAGGACATCCGCGCGATTCCCGGCGTGAAGCATACGCTGGCCACCGTGGGTGGCGGAGCGGACCGATCCGTCACCAATGCCACCACGTTCGTCAACCTCGTCGATATCGGGAAACGGCAGCTCTCCCAGCAGCAGATCATGCAGCGCGTGCGGGATCTGCTGGTGAAGTACCCGAAGGAAATTCACACCGGAGTCGAGCTGGTAAGCGCCGTGGGCGACAACCAGAGCAACGCAGACATTCAATTTTTCATCGAAGGACCGGACTTGCAGAAGCTGGCGCAGTTCTCCGGTGAGTTGATGGAAAAGATGAAGAGGATTCCCAAGGTGACCGATACGGACTCGACGCTGCGCGCCGGCATGCCCGAAGTCCGCGTCGAGATCGATCGCGCCCGCGCCGCCGACCTCGGCGTCTTTGTGGAGAATATCGAACAGGCGATAAACACTTTGGTGGCAGGTCAGACCGCCTCGACGTTCAACGCGGGGGACGATCAGTACGATGTCGTGGTCCGCGCCCGACAGGGCTCGCGCGGCACGGTGGAGGGGCTCGCGAAAATGACCGTCCCGTCGATAAAGAAAGGCGCCGTGGGCCTGGACGAAGTCGTGTCCATTCGCAGCGGCACGGGACCTTCGTCGATTAGCCGGCTGAACCGGCAGAGGCAGGTGATGCTCACCGCGAACATGCTGGCCGGTGGATCGCAGGCGGGGATTCTGGGGCAGGTGAACGACCTGGCAAAGTCGCTGAACATGGGGCCGGAGTACTCATTCGGCGCAACAGGAAGCTCCAAGGAACTGCAGCGGACCGGGTACTACTTCGTGCTGGCGTTTTCGCTGACGTTCATCTTCATGTACCTGGTGCTGGCCGCGCAGTTCGAATCCTTCCTGCACCCAATCACAATTCTGCTGACACTTCCGCTGGCCGTGCCGTTCGGCATCGTTTCCCTGCTGATCGCAAACCAGAGCTTCAATATTTTCTCCGGCCTCGGGCTGCTGTTGTTGTTCGGCATCGTCAAAAAGAACGCCATCCTGCAGATCGACCACATGAATGGCCTGCGCAAAACCGGACTCAATCGTCACGACGCGATTATTCAGGCGAATCGGGACCGTTTGCGGCCCATCCTGATGACCACCATCGCGCTGGTGGCCGGCATGATTCCCCTGGTCTTCTCCTCGGGCGCGGGATCTTCGACGAATCGCACGATCGGCGTGATGGTGGCGGGCGGACAGCTTCTCTGTCTTGTCTTGACACTGCTCGCGGTGCCGGTTTTCTATTCGATTTTCGAAGACATCGCGGAGCACTCCTTCGTGCGCGGCCTCTTCGCGGGCTTCAGGAACCTGCGCGCGCGTGTTGCGATGTTTGTTCTGGTCATCGTGCTTGTTTTGCCTCTGCGCGCGCAGGACCCCACGCCGCCGCAGCTGCCCCAACTGGAACCACTGGTGGTCCCATCGCGCGTCGGCGTGCTCGGGGAGCGCAAGATCAGCCTGCAGGAAGTGGTGGAACGGACTCTGGCCAACGATCCCGACCTTGCCGTTTCGCGGATTGTCCTGGAAGAGGCCGGCTTCAATATCAACGGTGCGCGCGGATATTTCGACCCGGTGCTTGGCGCCAGGGGCGACGATTCCAAGAGCGTCTCGCCCTCCTCCTCGTCGTTGGGCGGTGGCCCCAACGGCAAGCTCACGCAAAAGCAGCTCGATCTGACGACGTCGCTGAGCGGTTCCTCTCCGTGGCTTGGCTCCACCTATGAATTGGATTTATCTGCTTCCCGAATCGTCAGCGACAACCAGTTCTTGTCGTTGAATCCGCAGTATCCTGCTGCCATCGGCCTGAAGCTGGTACAACCGCTCTGGCGAGGCCTGCGCTATGACGACAATCGCCATCGCCTGCAGGTGGCGATTCAGAATCGGGTCCTTAGCGCGGAGCAGTTTCGCCAGAAAGTGATCGAGATCGTCACGCTGGCTCAGCAGGCCTACTGGGAGCTCGACTACGCGCGCCGTACGTTCGACGTGCAAGTGGAGGCGGTGCGCCTGGCCGAGCAGCAGTTCGCCAGCAATCGCCGACAAGCCGAGCAGGGGCTGCTTGCGCGCATCGACGTGGTGGCAGCACAGACGCAGATCGCCTCCTTCCGGCAGAACGTGTTCATCGCGCTGGAATCGCTGACGCGCGCCGAAAACAATCTGAAGCAGCTGATTGCGCCCAATCGCCGCGACCTGGTATGGGGCGCGGCGCTGGTCCCCGAAACCGAAGCGCCCACGAGCATCGCCATGCCGGATCTGGACGCCGCGATCAAGCAGGCGCTCGGCTCGCGGCCGGAGCTGAAGGAAAGCGATCTTTCGATCGCCATCAACAAACTTGACGCGCGCTTGAGCAACGAAATGGCCAAGCCTCGCATCGACGCGTTCGCCAATGCCAGCCTTTCCGGGCTCTCCGGCCACCCGACGATGCAGGCCTCCAATCCCATTACGGGGGCATTCGGAGCAATCATCACTCAATTGGACACGCTCTCGGCCATTGCCGGAATCCCTCCTCTCGACACCTCCGGGTTGGCGGTCACGATCCCTCCGAATCTTATCGGCGGTCCCGGCCAGACCTGGTCGAACATCGGCGCGGGGACGTTTCCCACCGTTCAGGCGGGCGTGCAATTCACATTTCCTTTGCGCAATCGAACCGCCGAGGCCAATGCCGCGGTCGCCGCCGCCGAAGGGAGACGCCTCCGCGCGCAGCGGGATCAGGCGGAAATGGTGATCGAGGCCGACGTGCGGAATTCGCTGCAAGCCGCGTCTTCGGCGCAGGACCGCTACGCCGCGTCGATTCTGACGCGCCAATCCGCGGAAGAACAGTATGCCAGTGAACAGCGCCAGTTCCAGGCCGGCGCGTCCACCGTATTCTTCGTCCTGCAACGGCAGACGGATCTGATCGTAGCCCGCACGCGCGAGGTCCGCGCCAAGGCCGACCTGGCTGTCGCCGCCGCGAATCTGGATCGCGCCATGGCGCGAACGCTTGATACTCTGAAAATCGGACTCAAATAAATGGCAGATTCTCCCATCACTCCCCGCGCGCAGGATTTTGCCGCTTGGTATCAAGACGTTGTTTTACAAGGCGACATGGCCGAGCCGGCCGAGGTCGTCAAAGGATGCATGGTCATCCGGCCCAACGGCTACGCGGTCTGGGAAGTGCTCCAGCGCGAGCTAGACGACCGCTTCAAGGCCACCGGCCATCAGAATATTTACCTGCCTCTCCTGATCCCACAGAGCTTTTTGAAAAAAGAAGCCGAGCACGTGGAGGGGTTTTCTCCGGAACTCGCCGTGGTCACTATCGCCGGCGGCAAGGAGCTCGAAGAACCGTTCGTCATCCGGCCGACTTCGGAGACGATCGTCGGGCATTTCTTCGCGAAATGGGTGCAGAGCTACCGAGACCTGCCTCTGCTCTATAACCAGTGGGCCAATGTGGTGCGCTGGGAACTCCGTACGCGCATGTTCCTCCGAACGACAGAATTCTTATGGCAGGAGGGCCATACGGCGCACTCATCGCATGAAGAGGCGATCGAAGAAGTGCTGCGGATCCTGGACGTCTACGCTGAGGTGGCCGAGGAAGTCATGGCCGTGCCGGTGATCAAGGGCGCCAAGACGCGCGCCGAGAAATTCGCCGGCGCGCTGAAGTCGTATTCCATTGAGGCCATGATGCAGAACGGCCTGGCCCTGCAGGCGGGCACAAGCCATGACCTCGGGCAGAATTTCGGCAAGGCGTTCGGCGTGCAGTTCCAGAGCAAGGAAGGCAAGCTCGATTACGTCTGGCAGACCAGTTGGGGCGTTTCGACGCGTCTGATCGGCGGGCTGATCATGACGCACTCCGACGATAAGGGGTTGGTGCTGCCTCCCAAGGTCGCGCCGCGAAAATGCGTCATCGTGCCGATTTTCCGCAAGGATGAGGAAAAGGCGGCGGTGATGGACGTGGCCTCGAAGCTGGCAAAGGATCTGGGCGCGCACATCGACACGCGCGACGGCCTAAGTCCTGGCGCGAAGTTCTTCCACTGGGAGCGCCGCGGCGTTCCAGTGGTCTTCGAACTCGGCCCGCGCGACGTGGCCAGCGGCAATATCGTCATCAAGCGCCGCGACACAGGGACGAAGGAAGTCATCCCGCAGGCGGAAGCCGTCGCGAAGCTCGCGGCGACCCTCGACGCCATCCAAAAAGGCCTTTATGCCGCTGCCAAGCAGCACATGAAGGACAACACGGTGCTCGCCAATTCCATCGAGGAGGTGGAGTCGATCCTGAACAGCGAAGTCACGGCCGAGCGCGGCGGTGGCAAATTCGTGATGGCGCACTTGAAGGACGATCCCGAGACGGACGCTCGCATTAAGTCTTTCAAGGCCACGGTGCGCAACGTCCCTTCGGTGGACGAATACGACGGCCCGGGCAAGTGTATCGTCACTGGGGAGCAGGTGCCGCAGCGCGTGGTCATCGCGAAGGCGTATTAGCCGCCGATGCACGCAGATGAACGGGGATTATTGTAAATCGGCGTGAATCCGTGTTCATCGGCGGGCCTTTACAGGACGATGTATACTCGACAACCATGGAACGTCGCCAATTTCTTGCCGGCGCGGCTGCTTTCTCTTTGGCGCGAAGCAGTAATGCCGCCGACTCCTCCGACCTAAGGGCCATTCAAGCCGAGATCGACAAGCGCCACGATGAGGCCATTCATCGCCTGCAGGACTGGATCCGCCAGCCCTCGATCGCCGCTGAAAATCGCGGCATGACCGAGGGCTGCGACCACATGATGCGCCTGCTGCGCGAGGCCGGCTTCGGGCATGTCGAGAAAGTCCTCACCGACGGCCATCCCGGCGTGTTCGCAACGCTCGATGCCGGCGCGCCCAGGACCGTCGGCATCTATTTCATGTACGACGTCAAGCAGGCCGACCCTTCAGAGTGGTCCTCCCCTCCGTTCGATGCTGCGATTGTCGATCGGCCCGGCTTGGGCAAGGTGCTGATCGGCCGAGGCGCGGTCAATCAAAAAGGGCCGGAGGCGACCTGGCTCGCCGCGCTCCACGCCTTTAGGGCCGCCGGGCGCAAACTGCCCGTCAATCTGGTGTTCGTGGCTGAGGGCGAGGAGGAGATCGGCTCGCCGCACTTTAGACAGGTAGTGCACCGCCCCGATGTTCTCGCCGCGATGAGGAAGTGCACTGGCGTCTACATGCCGATGCCGATGCAGTCGCTCGACGGCACCGTGACCATCAACCTCGGGGCCAAAGGCAACATTGAGGTCGAACTCACGTCCAGTTCCGAGCTGTGGCATCGCGGTCCCAAGGAAGATCTTCATTCAAGCAATGAAGCGCGCGTCGATAGCCCGACGTGGCACCTGGTGAAGGCGTTGTCAACGCTGGTCGGTCCCGACGGCCATACGCCAGCGATCGATAACTATGCCGAGAAGGCCCTCCCTTTATCAGCCGAGGACAAGGCGCGCATCCGCGAGGCTGCCAAGCGCATGAACGAGGACATGGTGAAGCGGCAGCTCGGCGTCGAACACTGGGTTCATGATGTCGATTTTCTGGAGGCCCTTGAACTTCTCGCCGGACGGCCGACCGTCAATATCGAAGGGATGATCTCCGGCTACACCGGTCCCGGCGGCAAGACGATTCTGCCGCATAAAGCGACGGCGAAGCTCGATCTGCGGCTGGTGCCCGGCCAGACCGCCGATGATTCGTATGCGGCGTTGAAGGCCCATCTGGCCAAGCGCGGCTTCGGCGACATCGACGTCAAGAGAACCGGCGGTTACGACCCCACCACCACTGACGCCAATTCGGCCCTCATTCGCGCGCAGCAGGCGGTTTATCGCAGGGCCGGCCTCGACCCGATTCTCTGGCCTCGGCTGGCCGGATCCTGGCCAGGATTCATTTTCACGGGCGATCCCCTGCGTTTGCCAGCGGGTCACTTCGGCCTCGGCCATGGCAACGGAGCGCATGCGCCCAACGAGTATTACGTGATCGAGTCGGCGAATCCAAAAATCCAGGGCATGGCGGGAGCGATCCGCTCCCACGTAGATTATTTGTACGAGCTGGCGGTATAGCCTCGCGCGTCAGTGTGGGGATACCGGAGCGTAGACCGCGAGTTCCTTAAGGACGACGCTGTCTCGCACGGCGACCCAGTCTTCGTTACTGGCGGCCAATCGCCACGCCGTCTCTCGCTCTTCGAGCGTGGAGAACCCAAAGAGAAGCTTGTCACGATCCTTCGACACGGCATGGATCCCACACCGCTCCAGCACGCGAACTACCCGCGGCACCGATGCTCCGTAATCCCGCAGTTCAAAGAACGCCGACGGAGCCACGCCATGCACGATCAGCGTTTGCGGCATCCTCTCCGCCGCGATCGCTTCCAGCACCAGCGGCCTTTGGGGAACGCACGCGCCCGCCAATGCCCCCACGAATAGCCTTCTTGTCGTCATGTCAACATTAGGCCCAGTCGACCTTGGGATGCATCTTGTGCCATTCCGTAGCCTGCTCGAACGCGTGCGCCACGCGCAGAGGCAGTCCTTCTTCATATAAGCGGCCCGTGAAAAGAATGCTCTGCGGATTGTTGCCATTCAAGAATCCACACGGCACGGCCACCTGGGGATGACCGGTCAGATTGGTGATCTGCAGTGTCTGCGTGCCGCTGGGGACGATCAGCACGTCCCAATCCTTCATGAATGCATCGAAATGCTCCTGCAGCAGAGTTCGCTCGCGCATGGCGCGAATATACTCTACGGCTGGAATCGTGCGTGCTGAGCGGAAGGAGTTCGGCCAATCGTTGTTGGCTTGCCCGCTCAACTGCGCCACCCGGCCGTCGCGCGTGATGTCGTCAAACGCCGTGGCCGCTTCCGCGGTCAAGATGATGCCCAGCGGCTGCGCGTTCATCTGCGGCAACTCCACTGCCTCGATTTTCGCGCCTGCTTTACGCAGCGCCTCGAGCGCGTCGTCGTAGATTTTCTTCCGTGCGGCGACCTGCTCGGCGTTTTGCTGCTGGCCTCCGAAGCCTCCGGTGCGCTCGAACTCGGCCTTCAGATAACCGATCTTCAAGCTCGACAGGGGCAGCGCTGGATTCCAGTCGAACGGAGCGTCGAAGGTGGTCACGTCGTGGCCGTCGGGTCCGTGCATGGCGTTCAGAACCAGCGCCGTGTCCTCCACCGACCGGCAGATCGGGCCGATTTTATCCATTGTCCAGCTCAGCCCCATCGCCCCATAGCGGCTGACTCGTCCATAGGTCGGGCGCAGGCCGGTGACGCCGCAGCGCGTGCTGGGGCTGACGATGGAGCCCAGCGTCTCCGTGCCGATCGCAAATCCGACCAGCCCCGCCGAAGTGGCCGCAGCCGATCCCGCCGAGGATCCGCTTGAGCCCTGTTCCAGGTTCCACGGATTCTTCGTCACGCCGCCGAACCATTTGTCCCCCTGCGCTAGCGCACCCATCGACAATTTCGCGAGAAGCACCGCGCCAGCTTTCTCCAGGCGCTCGATCGCGGTGCAGGTGTAGGTGGGTACCTGTTCCTGGAACGGCTCCGCGCCCCAGGTCGTCTTGATGCCCTTGGTGTTGAATAGATCCTTGGCGCCGTAGGGAATCCCGTGCAGAGGGCCGCGATATTTGCCCGCCGAGATTTCTTTATCGGCCCGCGCGGCCTGTTCGAGCGCCAGATCCTCAGTCAACGTGATGACGCACAGTAGTTTCGGCGCGTATTTCTTAAGGCGCGACAGATACATCTTGGTCAGATCGGTCGAAGTAATTTTGCGCGCGCGCACCAGCGCGGAAAGCTCGGTCACCGGGAGAAAGCACAATTCCTCCGGATCCTTGAACATCGCCTGCTTCGTCACGCGCGACGGGGAGAACTTCGACGGACGGGGTTTCGGCTCCTTGCCCGGCAGCGCCGGACGAAAATGGAACGCAGGCTCGGTATCGAGCGGCACGTCGATCTTCCGCAATTGCTCAAACGATCCGAGCGCGCGGTTGATGCCGGGCAGCATCTGCTCGCGCTGCGCCTCGCTAAAGTCGAGCCCAATCACCTCGAGCGCGGCTTTGAGTTGATCCTTGGAGATGCGTTGCGGCACGTCCTGTCCGCCGCGGCGCTGCGCGTGAGCCTCAACGACAAGTCCAGCTTCTGAGGCGACGAGAGTAGCGATAGTAGGGGCGATTCCCAGAAGAGTGCGTCGGCTGAAGTCGGGCATGGTTTACAGGATATCGGGAATCGGCGGCAGAATTCTGGAATGGACGTAGCAGAAGATTGTGTCCCCGCCCTCACGGACGGGGCTGTCCGGACTGGCTGCAGCCCCTCGCGTGAGCCAAGGGATTCTCTCACTTCCCCTTCCAGCACGCCTTTCTCTTCTCCAAGAACGCCGAAATTCCTTCCTGCGCGTCCTCGGCCATCGCATTTTGCGACATGACCTCCTTCGCGTAGGCGTAGGCTCCCGCCTGATCCAGATCGATTTGCTTGTAATACGCCTGCTTGCCGGTCGCCACGGTCAGGGGGCTCGCATCGGCGATCTGCTGCGCTAGTTTTCGCGTCTCCGACGCCAATTCCTCCGGTGCGATCACGCGATTCACCAACCCCCAATCGGCCGCCGTCCGCGCGTCGATCGCACGGCCGGTCAACAGCATTTCCATGGCGCGCTTCCTGCCGATCGCCCGGGTCAGCGCGACCATCGGCGTCGAGCAGAACAGGCCAATCTTCACTCCTGGCGTGGCGAACATCGCCTCCGAGCTCGCGACCGCCAGATCGCAAGTCGCCACCAACTGGCATCCCGCCGCCGTGGCGGTCCCCTGCACCTGCGCGATCACGGGCTGCGGGATCGATTGGATCTTTGTCATCAACTGGGCGCAGACGTCGAAAATGCGCCGGTACTCGCCGAGCGTTCGCCCGGTCATCTCGCTCAAATCGTGCCCCGAGGAAAAGACCTTTCCCGATGCCGCCAGAATCAGCGCCCGCACGTCGCGCTGCGACGCAATCGCGTCAAGGGATTGCATCAGCTCCAGCATCAAATCCAACGATAGTGCGTTGCGTTTGTCCGGCCGCTCCAAGGTGACAACCGCCAGAGGTCCCTCGAGTTGAATTCCGAGATTCGGCATGGTTGGATTAACTACTTCTCGGATGCCGGTTTATCCTTGCGGTGAGCGGCCCAGCGCCTCTTTTGCGCCTCGGCCATCTTCTTGCGCACCTCCGGGCTCAAGGTCCGTTTTTTCGCCGGTTCCGGGTGCGACGCCGCCGCAGCCGCCGCGTTGGCTGCTGCCAACCAGGCCGGAGGCCTTCCCCTACGCTTCCCGATGGAAGCCCGCGCGATCCGGTCCAGTGCCACCAGCGCCTCATCAATCGCCGCCCGCTCCGCGCGGAGTTCGGCAATGACCTTTGTGAGTTCCATAACCTCTACGATTGTAAACCCGCGGGGGCGAATTCGCTTAGGAGTAAAATGAAAACTATGAAAAAACTCCTGGGAGCCTTGTTTCTGATGTCGGCGGCATTGTTCGGCGCCTCCAGCGTCTATGAGTTCACGATGAATTCCATCGACGGAAAGCCTCTTCCCATTGCCGATTTCAAGGGCAAAGTCATGCTAATCGTCAATGTCGCCAGCAAGTGCGGATACACGCCACAGTACAAGGAACTGGAAGCGGTTTACGAGAAGTACAGGGACCAGGGCTTTGTCATCCTCGGCTTCCCCGCCAACAATTTCATGGGCCAGGAGCCCGGCACAAACGAGGAAATCAAGACCTTTTGCTCCCGCACCTATAACGTCAAGTTCCCGCTGTATTCCAAGATCTCCGTCAAGGGCGACGACAAAGCGCCCCTGTACCAATTCCTGACGGACCCGGCGTCGAAAACCGGCGGCGAAATCAAGTGGAATTTCACCAAGTTCCTCGTCGGCCGCGACGGAAAAGTCATCGCCCGCTTTGAAACCCCGGTCAAGCCTGACGCTCCCGAAGTGATTGCCGCTATCGAAAAGGCCCTCCAGTAGCTCGCGATGCCGAAAATCCTCGTTACCGGAGGAGCCGGATATATCGGTTCCATCACCGCCTGGCATCTGCGCAAGCGCGGCTATGAAGTCCTGGTTGCCGACGACCTGTCGCGCGGCCATCGACACGCCGTGCCTCCGGAAACCCTCCACCATGTGCGCCTGCAGGACACCGATGCCATGGCCAGGCTTCTGGAAGGCGTGGACGCGGTGGTTCATTTCGCCGCCTACATCGCCGTCGGCGAATCGACGCGCGAGCCGGAGCTTTACTTTGCCAACAATGTCGGCGGATCTCTCTCCCTGTTCGAGGCGATGGCCCGGGACAGGGTCAAGAAGCTAGTGTTTTCCTCCACCGCCGCAGTGTACGGCGAGCCTCGGCAAACGCCGATCCCTGAGGATTCACCTTTCGCTCCGGTCAGCCCATACGGGGCATCGAAGGCCATGGTGGAGCGCGTCCTGGTCGATCTGGACCGGTATCGCGGACTCCGCAGCGTCGTTCTGCGATATTTCAACGCCTGCGGAGCCGAACCGGAGGCCAAACTGGGGGAACTGCATGAGCCGGAGACACATCTCATCCCTCTGCTGTTCCGCGCCGCGGTCATCGGCGAGCCGGTCAAGATCTTCGGCGCCGATTACCCGACGCGCGATGGCACCTGCGTCCGCGATTACATCCACGTCGGGGATCTGGCGTCGGCGCACCTGGCGGCCTTGGACCATCTGCTGGCCGGAGGCGCATCGAATCAGTTCAACGTCGGCACCGGCGCAGGGCATACCGTCATGGAGGTGCTCCACGCCGTCGAAGAGGTCTCCGGCCGCAAGGTGCCTTACCAGATCGCCCCGCGCCGCGATGGCGATTCGCCTTCGCTGGTGGCCAATTCGCAAAAACTGAGCGAGATGCTCGGCTGGAAGCCGGTGCGCAGCGATCTGAAACAAATTGTGCGTGACGCCTGGGATTTTTTCGTGCAAAATAACGCATGAGCGAAATTGGCCGTCTGGCAGGCGTTTTCTTTGAGCCCGGGAAAGTCTTTGCAGATCTGGCGGCAAAGCCGCGCTGGCTGGTCCCCATCCTGATCTCGATCCTCCTTGGCCTGTGTTTCGTCTATGCTTTGAACTCGCGCGTCGGCTGGGATCAAACCATCCGCCAGGCCATGACGAATAACCCTCGCACGGCCGATCTCACGCCCGCGCAAAAAGAGCAGGCCATTCAAAGAGGCGCTCAAGTTGCCGCCATCGTGGCTTGGATCGGCGCGATCCTTGGTCCGCCGGTGTTCGTGCTGGTCATAGCCGGTGTCCTCACAGGACTGTTCAACGCGCTGCTGGGCACGGATCTTAGGTTCGGGCAGATGTTTTCCATCACCGCGTACGCGATGCTGGTGCGTGGCCTTTACACCGTACTAATCGTGCTGATTTTGTACCTGAAGCCGCCCGAGGACTTCGATATCCGCTTCAATCCCTTCAGCATCGGCGGCTACCTGAACCGAACGGACACGCCCAAGTGGCTGATGAGCCTGGCGACATCCTTCGACCTGTTCAGCATCTGGAGCATCGTGCTGCTGGCCATCGGCTTTTCTGTCGCCTCGAAGAAGTTGTCATTTGGAAAATGCCTGACTGCCATTGCAATTCCTTGGCTCGTGGTCGTGGTCGCCTTGATGGGCCTGCAGTCGTTCCAATGAGTTGCACGCTTGCCGCCCGGCCAGCGTCATACATGGTGTGAACAAGTGCGGGCAAGCTGTCTTCTGGCGCATAAGTTTCTTTTTTTGTTCTAATTACCATGGCCGAATGGACGCTTAAATACGCCGATTCCCGGGGCGCGATCCACCAACAGGTGGCCGAAGCCGCGTCCGAGCGCGAGCTGCGGGACCGATTCCAGCAGCAAGGCTTCCTGATCTATTCGATCAAGCCTCGCGTGGAAGCCAAAGGCGCGTCCAGCCAGCCCTCCGGCAAGAAGATCAACACCGAGAAGTTTCTCATTTTTAATCAACAGTTTGTGACGCTGATCCGTGCGGGATTGCCGATCCTCAAGGCCCTCGACCTGCTCACTGACCGCCTCACCGACCCCAAGTTATCGAAATACATTTCCGCGGTTCGTGACGAGATCCGGAACGGAGCCCTGCTGTCCGACGCGTTCGCCAAGCAGGGCGTATTTCCGGCGATTTACGTCACCAGCGTACTGGCCGGCGAACGCAGTGGCTCCCTGGCCGAGGTCCTGGAGCGGTTCATCACCTATCAAAAGCTGGCGCTCTCGGTACGGAAGAAGCTGATCGTCTCGCTGATGTACCCGGCACTGCTGATTCTGCTGGTCATCTGCCTGATCGTGTTCCTGGTCACTTATGTGGTGCCGAACTTCGCGGTCCTCTATGCCAGCATGGACGCGGAGCTGCCTGCTCCCACCCGTATTTTAATCGCGATCGGCACCACTGCGCGGAATTACGTTCTGATCGGATTCGCAGCCCTCATTGGCGCGCTGGTCGCGTTCCGGTTTTGGGCGCGAACCCCTTCCGGACGCGAGCGGGTCGACCGTTTTCTGTTGAAATTGCCCATCGCCGGCGAGGTTTGGCTGAAATATCAGGTGGCGCAGTTCTCGCGTGTGCTCGGGACGCTGCTGGTCGGCGGCATTCCCCTGCTCCAGGCGCTCGACACCGCTTCCGATTCGCTAGGCACACAGGTGCTCATGAAGGTTCTGGCCGAAGCGGTGAAACTGGTTCGGGAAGGCCAGGCGCTTTCGCAATCGCTGCGCAAAACGAAGATTTTTCCCAGTCTTTCGCTCGACATGATTGAAGTCGGCGAATCCACCGGCGCGCTGCCGCAGATGCTCACCAGCGTAGCCGAATTTTACGAAGAGGACGTCTCCAACAGCGTGACAGCGGCCCTGAGCCTGATCGAGCCCGTCATCATGATCGTGATGGGTATTTTCGTGGCCTTCGTTCTGATTTCGCTCTACCTTCCGATCTTCTCGCTGGCGGATTCAGTGCATACATAATATGGCGACCCTCAACAAAGAGCTCCCCACGGACCCGGTTCAGGAACAGGCGCGCGCCCGCGCCATGGCCGAGCGCTACTATCACGAGTTCGTCGACTTGCGTGAAGTCCGCATCGATCACGACCTGTTCACCTCCGTGCCCGTCGACTTGATGTTCCGCTATAACTTCGTGCCGATTCAGGCCTATAACGGCTCGCTCGAAATCGCGCTGGCCGATCCGCGGAATCTCAATCTCATCGATGAGCTAGCCGTGCTGCTCGGCAAGAAGCTGCGGGTCAAGGTCGCTACCCTTTCGCAAATCTCCGACCTGCTCAAGAAAACCGAGCAGTCCCAGCGGGTGCTCGACGAAGTGACCGAGGGCTTTACGCTCGATGTGGTCGGCGATGAAGAGAATCAGGACGAGACGCTCTCCATCGATAGGCTGGCGGCGACCGATTCCAACATCGCGCCGGTGATCAAGCTGGTCGATACGACCATCTTCAACGCGCTCGAGCGCCGCGCCAGCGATATTCATATCGAAACGCGCGACCAGGAAGTGGCCATCAAGTATCGCATCGACGGCGTGCTGCATTATGCCATGCCGCCGATCGCCAAGGACTGGCATTCGACCATCATTTCCCGCATCAAGGTCATGAGCGAGCTCGACATCGCCGAGCGCCGCATCCCTCAGGACGGTCGTTTCCGCGTCCGCTACAAGGCGCGCCTGATCGATTTTCGCGTCTCGATCATGCCCACGATTCATGGCGAGGACGCCGTCCTCCGCGTGCTCGACAAGGAGTCGATGAGCGAGAAGTTCTCCAAGCTCTCTCTCGATGTGGTGGGCTTTGCCGACTCCGATCTGGTCAAATTCCGCCGCTACATCAAGGAACCGTACGGCATGGTGCTGGTGACCGGGCCCACCGGCTCGGGTAAGACGACCACGCTCTACGCCGGCTTGAGCGAGATCAAGAACGACGAAGACAAGATCATCACCATCGAGGACCCGGTCGAATATCAGATCAAGGGCATCACGCAAATCCCCGTCAACGAGAAAAAAGGCCTGACCTTCGCGCGCGGCCTCCGCTCGATTCTGCGCCACGACCCCGACAAGATCATGGTGGGCGAAATCCGCGACCAGGAGACGGCGCAAATCGCCATTAACGCCGCGCTCACCGGCCACCTGGTGTTCACCACCGTGCACGCGAACAACGTACTCGACGTGCTGGGGCGCTTCCTCAACATGGGCGTCGAACCTTACAACTTCGTCTCCGCGCTGAACTGCATTCTGGCCCAGCGACTGGTGCGCGTGATCTGCAATCACTGCAAGAAGAGGGTCCATTATCCCGACGAATACCTGGTGGAAAGCGGCCTGAGTCCGGCCGAGTGGCGCGATGTCGAATTTCAGGAAGGCACAGGCTGCTTCGAGTGCGGCGGCACCGGATTCCGCGGCCGTAGCGCGATTCACGAGCTGCTCGACTTGAGCGAGCGCATCCGGGAAATGATTCTCGACAAGCGTCCTGCGTCGGAAATTCGCCGCCAGGCGGCCAGCGAAGGCATGACGTTCCTGCGCGAGGCTGCGCTGGCCAAGGCAAGAGTTGGCATTACCACGCTCAAAGAGATCAACAAAGTGACGTTTATCGAAGGTTAAAGAAAACGGCTGATGAGCATCCTGGGCAAAATTACCGCGTTGATCAAAGATCCGCCGCCGGACCACGCCTTCGAAATTTCCGAGGCGGGAATCTCCTTCGCGCAGGGCTCGCGTACTGGATTCGAGGCCTTCGAACCAGGGACGATTTCCGTCACGCCCTCGGCCGATAACGTCCTGCGGCCGGAAGTCGTGTCGGGCATGATCGGCCACATCGCGCCCGCCGCGCATGGAAAAAAACGCCGCCGCGCAGCGTTGATTCTTCCCGATTACGCCGCTCGGGTGACCGTGCTCGATTTCGATTCGTTCCCCTCGGTGCCGGCGGAGCAGTTATCGCTGGTCAAGTTCCGCATCAAGAAGACCATTCCATTCGACATTGAATCGGCTGCGGTCAGTTACTTCGTTCAGCCGTCTTCCGGATCCAAGAGAGTTGAAGTTCTGGCGGTAACCATGGCGTTCGAGATCGTCGCGCGCTATGAGGCGTTGTTCCGCGCAGCGGGATTTCAGCCGGGCGAGGTGACCACATCGTCGCTGGCGGCCCTGAATCTATACCATGGCGATGGCGTCTCAGTGGTTGCAAAACTTTCCGGCCGCGTGCTGACCGTCGCGGTGATATCCGCAGGAGCGGTGAAGCTGTTCCGTTGCGTGGCGCTGGAAGGTCCGGACGACGACGAGATCCTCGCCGTCCTGCATCCCACCTTCGCTTACGTCGAGGACGAACTGGCCTCGCCCGTGAAAAAACTGCTCTTGTGCGGGTTCAAACACGGCGCGCCCGCCGGGATCAAGTGTGAAGTCGAGACGCTGCGCAGCCGTCTGGGCACTCCCGGAGAATTCAATGCCGGATTGCTGGGCTATCTGGAATCGGTGGTGAATTAGTGCGCATCCCGATCAATCTTTCCTCCGAACCGTTTCGCCGCGACCGCCCGATCATCGTCGGATCGAGTGTGCTCGCCGCCGTCCTGGTGCTGATGTTGGGCGTGCTGGTGTACCTCATCTTCGCCGAGCGGGAGCGGGTGAAGGATACACGAGCCGCGGTGAACCGCTTTGAAACGCAGGTAAGGGATCTGACCGCGCAGCAGGCCCAGCTTGACGCGAAGCTTCGCGAGCCGGCCAACGCTCAGGTGCTGCAGCGCAGCCGCCTGCTTAACACCTTACTGGAGCGCAAGTCCATCTCCTGGACCAGAATCTTCTCCGATCTCGAAGGTGTTATGCCGTACGAGGTCCGCCTCATCTCGGTTCGACTGCCGCAGATCACCTCGCAGAACGAAGTCGTACTCGATCTGCAAGTGGGATCGAAGTCGCCGGAACCGGTGATCGAATTTCTGGTCCGTTTGCGAAAATCTCCCCTCTTCGAGTCGGTCGATCTGAAGAGCACCCAGCCCCCGACGCAGCAGGAGCCGATCTACAAATATCGGTTTACGGTGAACTATGCTCAAAAACTTTAGCCAGGGGGAGGGGTCCAGGACGCAGCTGGTGCTCCGCGTGCTGGTGGGCGTGCTGCTCGTCTTGAACCTGGCGGCGGCGGGGCTGCTGCTGTATCCGCCCGGAGGCTCGGCCGACCAACTGGAACGGGAACTAGCGGATCTGCAAGGCCAGGCCAAGGCCAAGCGCGAGGTGCTCGAGAAAACCAAGCAGCATGTGGCCGCGGTGGAACTGGGACGCAGCGAAGGAGACAAGTTCCTGGACGCCTACTTCCTGTCGAGCCGGGCCCGCAGCGAGCAATTGCTGTCGCAGTTGGGAAAGGCCGCCTCCGGTTCTAAAATAAGAGAGAAGGACAGGAGCATCGCGTTTGAGCCAATCGACGGCTCCGATATCCTGAGCATGATGTCGATTACCGCCAACTACGAAGGCGAATACTCCGATCTGCTGCATTTCGTGCACGAGATCGATCGCTCACCCTCGCTGATGATCATCGAGTCGCTCAATGCCGCGCCGCAAACCGGCAGCAAGCTCTTGTCAATCTCGATGAGGATCGATACCTTCGTGCGAGAGGATTCCGTCCAATGAAGCTGCTCCCGGACAATATTGGCGGGAATCCAAAGCAGTACACCGTCCTCGGGGTGCTAGCGATAGCGCTCGTCTTCGTGTACCGGATGTATAACGCACAGGTGGCGACTCCCGCGCCCCCGGTGCCTCCGGTTGCTCCGCTGCGGAGACCGACGGTGGTCGCGCGGCAACAGACCGTGGTCCCGGAAGCTCCCTCCGGCCCCAAGCTGGAAACGCGCAGCGGCCATCGCGCCGACGATTTCCGCCCTTCGCTGAAGCTGCCCGATGGCGTGGATGTGACAAAAATCGACCCGACGCTGAAGCTGGAGCTTCTCGCCAGATTACAGAAGATTCCTCTCGAGGGCGGATCGCGCAGCGTGTTCGATTATGGGGCGCCGCCGGTGCCCCCTCCGCCCCCGGTGGCTCCCATCAAGCCGGGAATGATTGTCGTCAATGGACAGCAGGTGCCCGCGGGAAGCGTCGCTCCCCCCGCGCCCGTGAAACCTCAGGCTCCTCCGATTCCATTGAAGTTCTACGGCTATGCGAACCGGTTGAGCGGTGCGGCCCGGCAGGCGTTTTTCCTGGACGGCGACGATATTCAAATCAAGGGTGAAAACGACGTGATCCGGGGCCGGTATAAGATTATCCGCATTGGCATTAATTCGGCGGTGGTGGAGGATCTGCAGACGCACGATCAGCAAACGCTGCCGCTGGTGGCGGAGTTGACGTCATGAGGCAAGAGTACCAAGTTGGGGCAGTCCTCTCTGTCCCCGCCGGAATGCGTCACCCACGCCGCGCGCAAGCGTCCGCGGACCCAGCGGACTGTCCCCGTCCCCACGGCGAGCGCGGCTTCGCTCTTCTGATGGTCTTCCTCATGGCGGCCGTCGTCGCCATGTTCCTCTACATGCAGCTCCCGCGCGTGGCGTTTGAAAGCGAGCGCGACAAGGAGCAACTTCTCATCGATCGCGGCGAGCAGTACAAGCGCGCGATTCAGCTCTACGTGAACGCCTGGAAGAAATATCCCCAGAGGATCGAGGATCTGGAAAATACCAACAACAAGCGCTATCTGCGCCGCCGCTACATCGACCCGATGACCGGCAAGGACGAATGGCGCCTGATCCACGTCAATGCAGCCGGCATGCTCACGGATTCTCTGGTTCAAAAGCCGACCACGCCGGACGGGAAGCCGGCCGACGGCTTGGCGACATCGACGACTGGATCGACCCCTGGAAACTCGAATTCTCAGACGGCGACCGACGTTAACGCCGCAGTCATGCGGCGTCCCAGCGACGTGGTGGGCCAAGCCTATACGCAGGCCGCAAACCCGGATTCCAACGATCCGGCGACGTGGGCTCCCATCACGCTGGGCCCGCAGCCTGGAGCGAACGGAACCATCAACGGCCAGCCTCCCTCCGGCGCGGTGGGATTCAACGGGGGCCTGCTGGGACAGAATCCGGCGCAGGGCCAATTCCCCGGGCAGCCGGGGCTACCGGGGCAGGTTCCGGGTCCTGGATCCTTCCCTCTGCCGGGCCAGCCGGGGTTTAATCCCAATCAGAACCAGTTCAAAGTGGACGCCAACGGGCAGCTGGTGCCGTTCACGCCAACACAAACAGCACAGAACGGTCAGCAGGGCACAGGGGCCGCAGGTTCTCCGAGTCAAGTGACCGCTATGGGACCCTCGAGTGCGCCGGTTGGCATTTATGCCCCCGGGATCAATCCCCCGGGAAACGGCCCAGTCGCGCAGAATCCGGCGACGCAGGCCATCAACAACATGCTCACCAATCCGAATCCAGTTGCGGGGGCGAACGGACTGGGGACAGCGGGCGGCATGACGGCGGGCGGAATCGCCGGGGTCGCATCGAATTTCAAAGGCCCGAGCATCAAGACCTACAACAAGCGGCAGAAATATCAGGAGTGGGAGTTCGTTTTCTCTCTCAACGATCAGCAGAATCTGCCAGGTCAGAACCGGAACCCATTGCAGCCCGGCCAGAACGGCCTGACGCCTGGACAAAACGGTGCGCCGGGAACGGGTCCCGGAGTCCCGGGCGCGCCGGGGCCTGGAACGACCACTACCGGGAACCCGTGAGGTTCATTCCTCCCGCAACGCCACCGACGGATCGATACTCAGCGCTCTGCGAGTGGGCGTAAAGCTCGCAGCTGCCGCCGCAATGCCGATAGCCACGGCGACAGCGATCAGAACCAACGGGTCGGCTGGCGCAACCTCATAGAAAAGGCTCTTGAGCGATTGGTTCAAGGCCACCGCCAGCGCCAATCCCGCAGCGAGTCCGATGCCGATCGGGATCATGCTTTCCCCGAGCACCAGCCCGATCACGTTACCGCGGCTCGCGCCCAGAGCCACGCGGATGCCGATTTCCCTGGTCCTCCGCGATACTGCGAGCGAGACGACGCCGTGCAATCCCACGGTCGCCAGGAGAAAGGCCAGGGCGGCGAACAGTGCCGTCAGCGATGCGGTCTGCTCCTTCTGCCAGGCGTCGTTCTTGAGGAAACTCTCCATGGTGCCGATTTCGGCTACTGTGCCGCCCATCCCGGCCACGGCAGCGCGCACGGCGTTGGCCAGCGACAGGGGCGGAACCGAAGTACGGAGGGCGATCTGCGCGGCGGGCGTGTCGCGCGTGGAGCGGTAGACGGTCGGCCCTTCCTTTTCGAACAGGCGCGCGCGTGTGTCGGCGGCGATGCCAACGATTTCGAGCTGCTCCCTATCGGCGATGATGATTTGCCCGATGGGATCTTCGGCCGGCCAGTAGCGGCGCGCCATCGCCTCGTTGATCACGGCGCGATGGCGGTCCAGCGCGTTGAAAAATCGCCCGCGCTTGAGAGCAATGCCCAGCGTCGCAAAATAGTTGGGGGCCACGATGCGTTCATTGGCGCGATACTCTCCAAATTCGCGCACGCGTTCGCCTGTCAAGGGCTGCTGACTGGTGAGCGCCGCCGACTCGACCCCCGGCAGCGTTGACAACCGCTCGGCGACCGAGTCGTAATACGTGTCCGCATGGGCCTGGCCACGAGGCACCGGCAGCCTCAGGACGAGAACGTTCTTGGGCCGGAAGCCGAGGTCGATCTCCTGAATGTGCTTCATCGTCTTCAGCAGCAATCCCGCAGAAGAGAGCAGCACCACCGACAATGCCACCTCGGCCGTGACGAGAATCCTGCTGGCGGTGGGCCGCGAAGCGACCGCTTCGCGCAGACCGACGCGGCGCATTTCAAACGCGGGCAGAATCTGCGCCGCCAGGCACGCGATGAGAGCGATCGCAACGGCAAAGGCGAGCGCCGGCAAATCGACGGAGACGCGATTCAGCCCCGGCAGCAGTCGCGCTGAGTTCAGATCCGGCGGAATCGTGGAGACAACAACCGCGACCAGCGCCCGCGCCATCAGCGCTCCGGCGACGGCGGCCGCCAGCCCGAGTTGCAATGACTCACCGAAGATCATCTTCATCAGATGCCAGGGAGTCGCGCCCAGGGAAACGCGAATCGCGATTTCGCGCCGCCGCGCGCTGGCGCGGGTCAGCAGCAGGCTTGCCACGTTGACCGAGGCGATAAGGAGCAGCAAAATCGACGCCGCAGCCAGCGCCATGAGCGCAGGGCGGATCGGTTGCGACGCCGCGTCCTGCCAGGAGCGGACCAGGACCGTCTTGTCTTTTTCAATAGGGATCGCGCTGAGGGCGCTTTGCGCCTGCGCAACGGTCACGCCGGGGGCGCGCCGGCCCACAGCATACAAAGCTCGCGCGGATTTCTCATCCAAAGGAACGAACACCTCGAAGCCCGCGTAATACATCCAGAAATTCGAAGGCAGAACTCCGATGACCGTGTAGCGTTCCACTTCCATGGTTCGCGCGAAATCGAGGGCAATGGAACGGCCCAGGATGTTGGGATCAGCGTTGAAGTGACGCTTCCACGCTGCGTCGGTCAGGATCACCACGCGATCTTCGCGGTCCCCGAAATCGCGGCCCAGCACCGGCGCGACGCCCAACATGCGGAATAGATTCGGCGTTACCAGCACGCCCGGAATCTGCTCGGGCTCGGCCGCGTCGGTCAGGAAGAAAAAGCCTATGTCGAAGGCGGCAATGTCGCGGAAGGCCCGTTTTTCGCTCGACCAGGCGCGGACGTTCGCGAGCGTCGCTGGAATTGTGTTTCCCTTGGCGTCGCGCGGCTCTATGGTCACTAGCTCGTGCGCGTTCGGGTAGAAGAGGGGGTTCATCAGCAAAGGGTGAACGAAGCTGAAGATCGAGGTGCACGCGGCAACGCCCAGTCCCAGCGTTACGGCCGCGAGGAAGCTCCTCCGAATATTGAACATACGCGTCCCAAAATCGGACAGTGCCGCTCCCGGCGTCCGCCGTCCTCACAAGAGTTTAGCAACGGAATAGGGATTGCATTGCCACTCGGTTACAATTTCAACCAGATGCATAAAGAAGGTAGAATTCTCATCGCCGACGATCAGCCGGACGTTCTCGAAGCTCTGCGGCTGCTCTTGAAGGGCGAGGGGTTCGAGATCGAATCGGCCGCGTCACCCATGGGGATTTTGGCGGCGCTCGAGACGCGCGACTTCGACGTGGTGCTTATGGACCTGAATTACACCCGCGATACCACGTCGGGTGAAGAGGGGCTCGACACCCTGATGCGCATTCAGGCGATGGACTCCAACGTGCCCGTGGTGGTGATGACGGCCTGGGGCAGCGTGGACCTGGCGGTTGAGGCGATGCGCCGCGGCGCGCGTGACTTCATCCAGAAGCCGTGGGACAACGCTCGTCTGCTGGCAATCGTGCGGACACAGGTGGAACTGAGCGGCGCGCTTCGGCGGGGCCAGAGGCTGGAGGCCGAAAATCGCCTGCTGCGCACCGAGGGACGTCCGGCGCTGATCGCCGAATCGGCCGCCATGCAACCGGTGTTGCAGCTGATTTCGCGCGTCGGGCCGTCGGATGCGAACGTCTTGATCACGGGTGAGCCGGGCACGGGCAAGGAAGTGGTCGCGCGCACGCTGCACGCGGTTTCCCTCCGCAGCGGCCGCCCGATGGTGACGGTCAATGCCGGCGGCCTCGCGGAAGGCATTTTCGAGAGCGAGCTGTTCGGCCACGTCAAAGGCGCATTCACGGACGCCAAAATGGATCGCGTGGGGCGGTTCGAACTCGCCGACGGCGGTACTCTGTTTCTCGATGAAATCGCCAACGTGCCGATGAATCTGCAGGCGAAGCTGCTGCGCGTGCTGGAGACGGGCGAGATGGAGCGCGTCGGCTCGTCGAAGACGCGCAGAGTCGACGCGCGCGTGATCTCCGCCACCAACGCGATCCTGCCCGACGAGGTAACCGCCGGCCGGTTCCGGCAGGACCTGCTGTTCCGGCTGAACACCATCGAGATTCATCTGCCCCCGCTGCGCGAACGCCGCGAGGACATTCCGGTCTTGGCCGCGTATTTCCTCGACACTCACGCGCGGCGCTACCGAAAGAATCTGCAGAGCTTCGATGCGGCCGCAATGCAGGCGCTGCTCGAGCATCCCTGGCAGGGCAACGTCCGCGAGCTTAATCATGTGATCGAACGCGCGGTATTGATGGCTCAGGACCATCAGGTGCGGCAGGGCGATCTGGCGCTGCGTTCGGCGGCGCAGGGGTCGATGCGTCTGGAGGACATGAGCCTGGAGGATGTGGAGGCCTTTCTTATCAAAAAGGCTCTGGCGCGCTATAACGGGAACGTCAGCCACGCGGCGAACGCGCTGGGTTTAAGCCGCAGCGCGCTGTACCGGCGGCTGCAACGCTACGGTTTGTAAGTGGATCTCTCCAAGCTCAAGCCGGTTCACGAACAGAGGATGCTGCTGCTGGCGCTGGCCTCCGGCCTGCCGGCGGTCGCGACAGCGCTGATCCTTCTCTGGACGGGAAATTTTTCTCCCAAAGTGCAGTGGACGCTCTCCGTGCTGATCGTGGGCGGATGGTGGGCCTGCGCGGCGGCGGTTCGCGATCGCGTGGCATCTCCCCTCCGGACGCTCGCGAATCTTCTCGAAGCCATGCGCGAAGGAGATTACTCCATTCGCGGCCGCGGTACCGGCGAAGACGCGCTCGGCGACGTGATGCAGCAGGTGAACGCCATGGCCGCCACGCTGCGGGCCCAGAGGCTCGGCGCGCTGGAGGCCACCGCGCTGCTGCGCAAAGTGATGGAAGAGATCGACGTGGCGATTTTCGCCTTCGACGGCGATCAGCATCTGAAGCTGGTGAACCGCGCCGGAGAAAGGCTCCTGGGCCAGCCGTCGGAACGCATCATGAACGCCAATGCCGCCTCCCTGGGCCTGGCGGAATATCTGGCGGGCGACGATACGCAGCGCATCCAGAGAACGTTTCCCTCCGGCACCGGCCGCTGGGGCATCCATCGCTCGACATTTCGCGAAGGAGGGCTGCCGCATCAACTGCTGGTCATGACGGATTTGACGCGCGCCCTGCGCGAAGAAGAACTGCAGGCCTGGCAGAGGCTGGTGCGCGTGCTGGGTCACGAAATGAATAATTCGCTGGCGCCCATAAAATCCATCGCAGGAAGCCTCGAATCATTGCTAAAGCGCGATCCCCTGCCCGGCGATTGGCGCGAAGACACCAGCCGCGGCTTGTCCATCATCGCCACCCGCAGCGAGGGCCTCAGCCGGTTCCTGGGCGAGTACGCCAGGCTCGCCAAAATGCCGCGTCCGCAAATGGGCGCGGTCGACGTCGGCGCATGGGTACGCAACGTCGCCTCGCTTGACCGTAGGATTCCGGTGACGATCGAGCCCGGGCCGGAGTTCACGGTGCGCGGCGACCGGGATCAGCTCGATCAGATGTTGATCAATCTGCTGCGGAACGCCGTCGATGCGTCGCTCGAAACCGGAGGAGGCGTCAGCATCGGCTGGTCCCGTACCGGCGCCCAGTTGGAAGTCACCATCGAGGACGAGGGCCACGGTCTCTCCAACACCGCGAACCTGTTCGTGCCGTTTTTCACCACCAAGCCTGGAGGCTCCGGGATCGGTCTGCTGCTGAGCCGCCAGATTGCCGAAGCGCACGGCGGCTCACTTGACTTGCGCAACCGCACGGACGCGCGAGGATGCCGCGCCGTACTGACGTTGCCGGTCGGCTAATATTATTAGTTTGCAGCCTTATCTTTCCATAGTCGCTCCATCGCGCAACGACGATCACGGCGGCGAGCTGCTTAAGCGGATGCAGATGTTCGTCAGCGCGCTGCTGGAGCAGTGCCAGCGGTACGATCTGCCCGCCGAGCTGATCCTGGTGGAATGGAATCCGCCGGACGAAAGGCCTCGCTTGGCCGATGCCCTCGAATGGCTGGATGAGCCGGGGCACTGCTCCGTGCGCATCATTGAAGTTCCGGCGTCCATTCACCGGCGGTACGCCCACGCCGACAGGCTTCCTCTGTACCAGATGATCGCGAAGAACGCCGGCATCCGGCGCGCATGCGGCGAATTCGTCCTGGCGGCCAATATCGATCTCCTGTTTTCCAACGAATTGATGGAGTTTATCGCCGAGCGCCGCCTGGAACCGGACCGCATGTATCGCATCGACCGGTGCGACGTTCTGCCCGATATCCCGGACGCAACCTTGGACGAACAACTGGCCTGGTGCCGGAACCATATGCTCCGTATTCATGGCGCCGCGGGTGTCTCGACGGTCAAGCCTGACGGGTCGTTTACCTTCGAACGCGACGACATCGCGTACCGCAACAGCGGCATGCGCCTCGGCGCCGGTTGGTTCGCCCGCGAGTTGCGTGGCAGAGCCCCGTTTCGCTGGTTCGATAACGATGCGGAGATTTATATCGAATCGCGCCCAAAGAGGATTCTGGCCATCGATATCGCGCCCGGCCCGGGCGTTCGCGAGGAGGCAACGACACTCGAGGTTTTGGACGACGCCGGAGAACAGCTTTTCTCCGGGAAGATCGCCGGGCGCCAGGTGATTCATGTCTCGCTGCCTTACCTGCCCATCCGCCTGCGTTTACGCGTCGATAGCGGAGGTTATCGCGTCGAAGGCGAGCCCCGCGCCTTGAATATGTGCGTCCGCCGTCTGGCCCTGGTGCGATCCAGCGAGCCTTGGGAGCCCATGCAACGTGCCTACTGGAGGCGTCGGCGAAAGCTCGGACGCCTAATTTATCCGCCGCCGCGGTTCGCCGACGTCACGCCGGATTCTCTGCATTTGGCGGCTTCCGGAGATTTCACGCTTATGAAGCGCGAGCGCTGGTTCGAGCTGCGAGGCTATCCCGAGCTGGACATGTTCCCCATGAACATCGACTCCGTTCTCTGCTGGGCGGCTCATTACGGAGGCACCAAGGAATTCGTGCTGAGCCCTCCCATGCGTCTTTACCACGTCGAGCACGAGAGCGGATCGGGTTGGACTCCGGAGGGAGAGGCCAAACTGTTTCAGCGCCTCAAGAAAAAAGGAATTCCGTGGCTGGACCAGTCCGAAATGCTTCGCTGGGGATTTGAAATGTGCCGCGCCAACGCGCCGCGGATCTTCAACGGGGAAGACTGGGGACTCGGCGAGGATGAACTGCAGGAAACCCTGGTCCATCTCTCGGCGGCTCAGCGCCCGGCGTAATTTCGTTCGTAGTAGCTCTGATACTCGCCCGATTTGACGTGGCTGATCCACCCCTGGTTGGCCCGGTACCAATCGATTGTGGCCCTCAGACCCTCCTCGAACGGCACTTGTGCCTGCCATCCGGTTTCGCGCATCAGTTTCTCGCTCGATAACGCGTAGCGGCGGTCATGGCCGGGGCGATCCTTCACCGTGACCATCAGGCTTTCCGGTTTGCCGAGCACCGCCAGAATCATTTTCACCACCTCGATGTTGGCCAGGGAGCGGCTGCCGCCAATGTTGTATACCTCGCCCGGCCGCCCGTGGTCGACGGCGGCAAGAATCGCGCGACAGTGATCGTCGACGTACAGCCAGTCGCGCACTTGCATGCCGTCCCCGTAAATCGGCAAGGGCTGATCGGCCATGGCGTTGGAGATCATGAGCGGAATCAGCTTTTCCGGAAACTGATACGGTCCGTAATTGTTGGAAGCCCGCGTCACAGTGACGGGAACTTTGTAAGTAATGAAATATGAAAGCGCCAGAAGGTCGGAGCCGGCCTTCGACGCCGAATACGGGCTGCTGGCGCGCAGCGGATACTGTTCGTCGGCCTCGTGCGGCGGATCGATACTGCCGTAGACCTCGTCCGTGGAGACGTGCAGGAATCGCGGCGTCTTGTTCAACCGCGCTGCTTCGAGCAGCGTGAAGGTTCCGCGCAGATTCGTTTCGAACACCGGCTCCGGCGTCAGGATGCTGCGGTCCACATGCGACTCGGCGGCGAAATGGACGATCGCGTCGGGTTTCACCTCCGCCACCACTTCGTTCACCAACCCGGCGTCGCAGATGTCGCCGTGGACGAAGCGGTAGTTCGCGTCGGATGAAACGGGCAGCAGATTTTCCAGATTTCCCGCGTAGGTGAGCTTGTCGAGATTCACCACGCGCGCCCAGCCGGAGCTGACGGCGAGCCTCACAAAGGCGCTGCCGATGAACCCCGCGCCGCCGGTAACCAGAAACGTTCTCACTTGTGCTGCGTCTCCCAGTCGTAATGAATGGAGGCGTCGTTGTAGCTGATTCGTCCCTCGTCGCTGGGGTTGTAGAGCTGATTCGTCACGTAAACGAGCACGCCGGAGCTTTCGCCCACTACTTTATACCCATGGCCGACGCCGGGAGGGATCAGCAACTGCCACGGCCTCAGCGAGCCCACATACAAGGTGTTCTTGAGGCCGAAGGTGGGCGACTCTGGACGCAAATCCACCAGCGCGACTTGAAACAATCCCGTCATCGGCACCCAAAGATCGGTCTGAAACTGATGATAATGAAACGCTTTAATCGTGCCGGGATAACTCAGTGCGGAGGAGACTTGCGTGGTCCGGGGATCGAAGGAGGCGGCAAGGCCTTGCCCCATGCGCATCACCTCCAAAAAATATCCACGGTCGTCCGGCCAAAGATCGTACGGCTGCGCGCGCACGCCTTGGATCAGGTCAGGGGAATTCGCCGTGCGAATCACCTTGCCGATGCCGGCTTCACAGCGAGGGGTCGAGATGCGGACGGGCGCCGCTGCCGAAGTACTCATTCATTCGTTAGAGTAGCGTAATCGCTACTCCGCGATCAGGGTGATGTTGCCGATCCCTCCCTTAACATCGATATGGATCGTGACGGGCGAATGCTCGTGCGAGGCGTTCACCCACCGGCCATCCTGTTTTTCAAGGCCGCGAACTTCGATGTTCCCAATGCCGCCGGCCGCCGTGGCGACGATCCCCGCGCTCGCCGGCAGATGCACCACCGCTTCCCCGACGCCGCCGTGAATCTCCACGTTGTAATCGTGGGTCGGCTTGCCGCGTAGATCGAGCTGCACTTCGCCCACGCCCATATGCACTTCCAGGCTGCGCAAATTCAAGGTTCCGAGGTTCAGACGAGCCTCGCCCGCGCCCAGATGTGCAGTCACGTCGAGAGGAAGCCTGTCGTTGAAGCGCACATCCCAGTTGTAGGTGATGTTATTGGTGGATTTGGAGTTGGACGGCTGTTCAATGAGCAGTTCGCCGCGGAAACCGGTGGCGTCATAGCGAACCGCCGGCTTCCAGGAAGGAATGTCGTACTCGAAATCGGCGTCCATCAGCCGAGGCGACCCGCCGCCCACCACCATCTTCCCGGCGCCCATCTTCAATTGCACGCGCGCCATTTCCGATCTGTCCAGTTCGATCGATTTTTGATAGTGCTCGATGGGACCGGGCGCGACCTTGTACACATCGCATCCGCCCAGCACCAGGGCGACGGCGGCCAAAGCAGTTCGCATGATAAAAACTCCTACGCGCCCGGCGCGCGGTATGTTCCTCGAATTATCGCAACAGTCCGCGTTCGCGCAGCCAGTTGGCGAGCAGGCTCGGCCAGGCCGAAAGCGTCGCGTCCGTGGGCGCCAGACCCACGCCGTGCGGTCCATTTTGAAAGATGTGCAACTCGGCCGGAACCCCGGCTTTCCGCAACGCCATGTAGAATCGCACGCTGTTCTCCACCGGTACGGTTGCGTCCGTGGTGGTGTGGAACAGGAACGTGGGCGGCGTCTGGGCCGTGACGCGCTCGTCATTGGAAAGGTCGTCGGCGAGCTTCGGATCGGGCTCCGCGCCAAGAAGATTTGTGCGCGATCCCTTGTGGACGATCTCGCTGTTCATGGAAATAACGGGATAGGACAGAATCGCGAAGTCGGGACGCGAGCCGGCGCGCTCAATCGGGTCGGCCGCGCTGGGATCGCCGGAATCGAAATGGGTCGCGGCCGTGGAAGCCAAGTGCCCTCCGGCCGAAAATCCCCAGATGCCGATGCGATCGGGCTGAACATGCAGCTCCGCCGCACGGGAGCGGACCGTGCGGATCGCCCGCTGCGCGTCGTGGATCATCGCCGGGTGATGATACTTCGGCCCCAGCCGGTATTTCAGAACAAACGCGGAAATGCCGAGGCTGTTCAGCCACTTCGCGATGTCGGTGCCCTCCTTTTCGAAGGCCAGATTCTGGTAGCCTCCGCCCGGACACACTACTACTGCCGTGCCATTTGGCGATTTCGCCAAAAAAGGCGTGAGGCTGGGCTTGTCCGCATCCGCGTCGCCCAGCGCTCCTGGCGCACCGCCGGGCCACAACAGCTCAGGCTTCGGAGCCTGTGCTAGTGCGAGCGAAATCGCCAGGAATACGAAGAAAAAGCGCTTCAAATGCGCCAATTGTCAGCTCTCCAGTTTTGAATGGCTTCCTTTACTTGCTTCCTGTTCCAGTTTCCGGCCAGAGTCTTTTCCACCAGGCCAGGCAGTTCCGCGTCGGAGGCGAAACGCAAGCCGATAAGTTGATCGACGCTGAGATCGTTGATGCGCGGCTGCATGGCGGCCGGCAGGACGGATTGGAGCCGCAGTCGCTCCTCCAGCCGGATCACGCGATCCTGCACCTTCAGTGAATAAATGCGGGTCTTGAACAGCAACAGAACCAGCCAAAAAATGGCGAGCACGTGCGCTCCCGACATCCAGTTCGGATGCTGGATCACGCCCACGATCGCCCAGATCAGCGCCGCCAGCCCCACCGGCACCAAGAAAAAGTGGAACGGCGGATCGAACATCGTGTGATTCTTATAGTTTTGTGTTTCGGCCATAGTGCATAATATAACGGTTTGAGTAAGCCAGTTGGAAAAGCCAGTTGGAAAAAGAAAGAGGGATCATGTCATCCACCAACCGCCAATTTGTCTTGGCATCGCGCCCCACGGGGCTTCCCGAGGAGTCCACGTTCAAGATGATCGAAACGCCGATTCCCGCGTCAAAGGACGGCGAATTTCTGGCTCGAGCCATGTATCTATCGGTCGATCCCTACATGCGCGGCCGCATCAGCCAGGCCCGGAGCTACGCGCAGCCTGTGGAAGTCGGCGGCGTTATGGTCGGTGGCGGCGTGGCCCGCGTCGTGGAGTCGAAGAATTCGAATTTTGCCGTTGGCGATATCGTCGACGTCTACATGGGCTGGCAGGAGTATATCGTTTCGAACGGCAAAGGTGTGCGTAAGCTGGACCCGTCCATCGCGCCGGTTTCGACGGCGCTCGGAGTGCTGGGGATCACCGGACTCACGGCGTACTTCGGACTGCTCGATATTTGCCATCCGAAGGCCGGCGAAACCGTGGTGGTGTCCGGAGCGGCGGGCGCGGTGGGCTCGATTGTCGGGCAGATCGCGAAAATCAAGGGTTGCCACTCGGTAGGCATCGCCGGCGACGATGACAAGATCGCTTGGATCCTGAAGGACTGTAGTTACGATGCGGCGTTCAATTACAAGACCGAGGGCAATTACAGCGCGAAGCTGAAGCAGCTTTGCCCCAAGGGCATCGATGTGTATTTCGACAACGTCGGCGGCGCTCTGACGGATGCGGTGTTGATGCAGTTGAACACCTTCGCCCGGGTGTCCATCTGCGGCCAGATCTCGCAGTACAACAACGCCGCGCCGGAGATGGGTCCGCGGCTCCTCGGAATGTTGATCGTCGCCCGCGCCAAGATGCAAGGTTTTCTGGTGAGCGATTACGCGCCGCGGTTCGGCGAGGCACTGGTGGAAATGGCCGGATGGCTGCGCGAAGGAAAGCTGAAGTATCGCGAAGACATCATCGACGGCTTCGAAAACATGCCGAAGGCGTTTATCGGCCTGTTCCACGGAGACAATACCGGAAAAAGGCTGGTTAGGATTCCGGAGTAATCCGCCGCGACCGCCACAGGCCGCCAGTCACCACCGCGAACAGCGCCGCAAATGCTCACCAGTTGACCGGGCCAGAGACGCCGGAACGGTGCCTAGGCGAGGACTTCCTCATCGTCAACATCGCCGGTCCGGCCATGCTTTATTCTCGGCAGATCCCCCGCTCGCTGGAGCGGATGAAAGTGACAAGATGTTGAGTATGCTCGGTGGGAACCTCTTCTAAAATGCGTGTCAAGGCATCCTCGAGCTTCAATCCGGACTTGTACAGCAGCTTGTACGCCTGCTTCAGGGCGCGAACGTCGGATGCGCTGAAACCGGCGCGTCGCAGGCCCACGATGTTCAAGCCCATCGGCGTGACGTTGAAGTCGGAATAAAGAAAATACGGCGGCACATCAAGATTCACGCGTGAATTTCCGCCGATCATGGCAAGCCTGCCGATTTTCGAAAATTGATGAATAACCACGCCGCCCGAAATAAACGCCTGGCTCTCGACCTCGGCGTAGCCCGCTACGAGTGAGCAACTGGCGATCACGACGTTGTCGCCAATCACACAATTGTGCGCGATGTGGCCGGACGTCATGATGTAGTTTTCGTTGCCGACAATTGTTACCGACTCCGGGGCGGTTCCGCGCGAGATGGTGTAATGCTCGCGGATCTTATTGCCGTCGCCGATTTTCAGGTAACTGCGCTCGCCAGCGAATCCTTTATCGAGAGGGTCCGTACCCAGCGCCGTCGATGCTGAAATTTCGTTCCGCTCGCCCAGCGTGGTCCAGCGCTTCACGTAAACATACGGCTCCAGCTTCGACTCCGCACCGATGACGACGTCCTGCTCGACGATGCAATAATCGGCGATCACCACTCGCGGGCCGATCACCGCATCGGGGTGAATCCGCGCCGTGGAAGCAATCTGAGCCGATGGGTCAATTGGCATTGCGTTCAATGGGCATTTTCGAACAGCCCAGCCGCGCCCTGGCCGCCGCCGATGCACATCGTCACCACGCCGTAGCGGGCCTTGCGCCGCGCCATTTCGTTGGCGATCGTCCCCACCATGCGCGATCCCGTCATGCCGAACGGGTGGCCGATGGCGACGGAGCCTCCGTTCACGTTGAGGATCTCCTGCGGAATGCCCAGCCGGTCGCGGCAATAGACCACCTGCACGGCGAAAGCTTCGTTGAGCTCCCAAAGATCGATATCGCTCATCTTCAGGCCCTGGCGCTTCAGCAGCTTCGGAACGGCGAACACCGGTCCGATGCCCATCTCGTCCGGCTCGCATCCGGCGACGGCGAATCCACGGAAAATCAGCTTGTAAGGAATGCCCAGCGCGTCGGCGCGCTCGCGAGACATCAGCAGCGTCGCCGAAGCTCCGTCGGAGAGCTGCGACGCGTTGCCCGCCGTCACTGTTCCTTCGCCGCTGGTCTGGTCGAAATGCGGTTTCAATGCCAGCAGGCCTTCGAGAGTCGTATCCGGGCGGTTGCACTCATCGCGATCGCAAACGGCGGGCTCCTCGCCGATCTTCTCACCGGTCTTCTTGTCGAAGATCGCCTTGGTGGTCCGCATCGGCGCGATTTCGCCCGCGAAGAATCCTTCCTGCTGTGCTCGAGCGGTGCGCTTCTGGCTTTCCAGCGAATACTCGTCCTGCGCCCGACGGCTGACTTTATAGCGTTTGGCCACCACCTCGGCCGTATCGCCCATCACCATGTAAAGGCCGGGCTTGTGCTCCGCGATCCAGGGGTTTGGATCGCTCGAGCGCGGCGTCATGGAAATGCTCTCGGTGCCTCCCCCGATGGCCGCGTCGACGCCTTCGTGGATGATCTGATGCGCGGCGATGGTGATGGCCTGCAAGCCCGACGAGCAGAATCGATTGACCGTAGTCCCACCGACAGACACCGGAAGTCCGGCCAGGATCGCCGCGATCCGCGCCACGTTCGAGCCTTGTGGCCCGTGCGGCTGCGCGCATCCTAGCACGACGTCTTCAATTTCCGCCGGGTCGAGCTTCGGCGTCTTTCTCAAAACATCCTTGATGCAGTGGGCAGCCAGGTCGTCCGGCCGCGTCATGTTGAAGGATCCACGGAACGATTTCGCTAGGCCAGTCCGGGAGCTGGCGACGATGACAGCTTCTCGCATTCTTTCCAGGATAGCTTAGCCCCAAGCTGACGCATTGCTCGGCCAGCCCCATGCGTCAGCTTGGGGCTAACACTAAGCGGTAACCAGAATCCAGTAAAGCACCAGCCACAACGCGCCCAGGAAGTGCCAGTAGTACGCGGCCACATCCACCAGCTCGCGCCGCTTCTTCTTGCTGAGAAGCACCACGAACAACACCACCAGCCCTCCGATGAGGTGCGCGGCGTGCAGGCCGGTGAACAGGTAGAAGAACGAGCTGTGCGGATTCCTCACCAGGAACACCCCGTGTATTACAAGGGAGCGCCAGGCGGTCAACTGGCTGGCCAGGAACGCCGTGCCCAGTGACGCGGTCGCCAGCAGAAAGTGCGAGGCCATGCGCCAAGACCCGCGCCGGAACAAACGCCGCGCAGCTTCGAACGTGACGCTGCTCAATAGGATCAGTGCACTGGACAGCCGCAGCGTTTTGGGAATCGGCACCGGATTCCAAAACGGAGGCGTATGTTTCCGCCAGTAATACGCGATCACGAGGGAAACGAAAAATGCCGAGATCGAAATACAGGTCGTCAGTAGGCCAACACGGTACAGGCCCGGCGGAGAGATGTTCGGGTCCTCCAAGGCAGACGGGAGCACCACTACCTGATCGGTTGACCTGGCCCGATCGCTGAGGAAACGCGACATCCTAGGTGATATTCTAGCCGATCACGGCGCGGGCGATTCGCTCGCGATGGTAGGTCGCGTCGCCGAATGCCATCTCACTCGCCTTGGCGCGGCGATAGTAGAGATGCGTGTCGTTCTCCCAGGTGAAGCCCATGCCCCCCTGCACCTGCACGGCTCGATTGCCGGTTTCGCGGCAGGCGTCGCTCGCATACGCTTTGGCGACGCTGACCGCGGTTTGCGCGTCGGCGCTTCCTTCCGTCATCGTGTAGGCGGCGTAATAGGTGGCGCTGCGCGAGCCTTCGGTGAACAGCAGCATATCGGCGCACTGATGCTGCACGGCTTGGTATTGGCCGATAGGCTTGCCGAATTGCTTGCGCGTTTTCGCGTAATCGACGGCAATATCGAGCATGCGCTGCATGCCGCCGGTCATCTCGGCGCACAAAGCCACCGTGGCGACGTCCATCGCATGATCCAGCGCCTTGCGCGCGGCGTCGCCCTTAGCCAGAAGCTCCGCCGCGGGATGATCGAACGTCACCTTGTAAAGGCGGCGCGTCAGATCCATGGCGGGCATCGGCGCGATCTGCGCCTTGTGCCGGTCCACCAGATAGAGCGCCAGCGCACCCGCGTCGCGTGCCGCGACAATGATCCAGTCCGCCGAGGCGGCATCCGGCACGAACAGTTTGTCGCCGGCCAGCGTCGGCATGCGGACCGCGTGCGGATCCCAATTGGCGTTTGCTTCGAGCAGCGCGACGGTGGCCGTTTTCCCGCCGCCCGCGATCTCCGCCAGATGCTTGTGGGCGCCCGAGGCCTGCATCACCGCGCCCGCGAACAGGTTCGATAAGAATGCTCCCGGCAACAGCGCGCGGCCCATTTCTTCGGCCAGCGCGGCCAGTTCCACATAGCCGAGCCCCATGCCTCCGGCTTCTTCCGGAAACACCACGCCCAGGAAACCCTGCTCCGCCATGGCTCGCCAGAGCTTCGCGTCCTGTGCCGTGTCCGTTTCCATGATGCGCCGGACTTCGGCGATCGGGCACTCCGCGGCGAAGAATTTCCGCGCGTTGGTCTGCAAGATGCGTTGCGATTCACTAAGTCCGAATTGCATGAATGCTCCCTAAAGTCCCCGCCCTTACGGGACGGGGCTGTAACCCCGGCCATAATCCCGCGGCGTAAGCCCGGGGTTTAATAACTCTTTGGTAACCCGAGCACGAAGTGGCCGATAATGTTGCGCTGGATCTCCGACGTGCCCGCCTCAATGGTGTTGCCGCGAGCCCGCAGGTATCCGTAAGCCCATTGACCCTCGTCAATCGCCCCGGGCGATCCGTGCGCCAGCTGCCCGTACGGCCCGAGAATCTCCATCGCGACCTGCTGGAACCGCTGATTCAGTTCGCTCCAGACGATCTTCTGGATCGAACCTTCCGGTCCCGGCACTCCCGTCTCGTTGATCCGCGAAAACGCCCGCAACTGATTCAGGCGCATCACCTCGATTTCCGCGTAGCATTGCGCCAGCTTCTGGCGGATCACCGGATCATGCGCCGCCGGCTTGCCGTGGCGGTCGATCTTCTTGGCGATCTCCACCAGGCGGTTGAAGTTACGGCGGTAATTCACCTGCAGCGCCGCGCCGAACGTGCCACGTTCGTGCATCAGCGTGCCCATGGCGACGGTCCAGCCTTCATTCACTTTGCCGAGCAGATTCGCAACCGGCACGCGCACGTCGCGGAAGAAAATTTCGCCGAACTCGCTTTCCCCGCTCATCTGCTTCAGTCCGCGAACTTCGACGCCGGGGCTGTGCATGTCGACAAGAAGCGCGGTGAGCCCCTTGTGCTTGGGCGCCGCTGGATCCGTGCGGACCACCAGTTCGCACCAGTCGGCAGCCCAGGCGTAGCTGGTCCAAACTTTTTGTCCATTCACGACAAAGTGGTCGCCGTCCAGAACCGCCGAGGTGCTGAGAGACGCGAGATCGCTGCCCGCATTCGGCTCCGAAAACCCCTGGCACCAGATCTCCTCTGCCGAGAGCATTTTCGCCAGATAGCGCTTCTTCTGCTCCGGCG
Source organism: Bryobacteraceae bacterium (assembly GCA_035542735.1). GTDB lineage: Bacteria > Acidobacteriota > Terriglobia > Bryobacterales > Bryobacteraceae > Palsa-187. Next base: position 159,572 of record DATKKV010000029.1, on the reverse strand, counting down.
TGCCGAAGGCGATGATCGTCGGTCCGATCAGGCCCAGCGCGATGACGTTGGCCATGGGAGGAGCCTCGGCGCGGGCCATTTCCTCGATGAAGATGACCTGCTCCATCACGGAAGCGCCGCGGCCACCGAAGTCCTTGGGCCAGGAGATCCCCGCCCATCCGGCGTCGTAGAGCTTGCGCTGCCAGGACCGCAGATATTCGAAGCGCCCGGCCATTGATTCTTCTTCGTCGCGCCGCTTCACCCAGTCCTTGGGGACGTTGGCGGCAAACCACGCGCGCACTTCATCGCGGAACCGCAGTTCCTGCGGCGTCAGATTCAGATCCACGGGGATCCTCCCTTTTTGCTTAACTCTTCTTCCCGCCCGGAAGACCCATTTTCTCGATCTCGTTGAAATACACGCGGCGCTCCTGATCGGCGCACATGTTGGAGAACATCACCGCGATCGAATCATGCAACCCCACTTCGACGTCCGCCAGCGGCTTCTTCAGCGTGCGGCAGCAATCGAGGAAGCCTTCCAGTTCGTTATCCACCGGGTTGCGATCCTCTTCCGGATTCATGACGCCCTTGTTGTATAGCCATCGGCGCGCGAACTTCATTTCACGGTCGAGGAAGCCGTCGTTGGACGTGATCTGATCCTTGGAAAGAAGAATTGGCAGCGACCTGCCCGCCGCGACGCTCACCATGGTCGCGCCCGCCTTGTGCTCCTTTTCCTTCTCTTTCGTTTGGGTGGTCTGCGGCTTGGGAGGCTCGGGGAACCACATCGCCAGCACCGGATTCTTGTCGTCGCCCACAGTGATGTGCACGGCACCCTCGGTTCCCATGATCAGCTCGCCCATTTCGGTCCTCTGGGCGTTCAGCAGAGGCAGATGGGAGGACGTGCAAACGCCGCTCCAGATCATCTTTTTGCCGCCGGGATACTTGAAGATCAACTCCAGGTTGTCGAAAATGTCGCGCCCGTCCAGAATCGTGCTGTTGTCGCCCACGCCGACCACGAAGTCGGGCGTCGCGCCGAGCATCCAGTCCGCCACATCGATCTGGTGCGAGGCCAGCTCAGCCGCCGGACCTCCGGAAAATTCGCGAAACAGGCGCCAGTTGCCCGGATTCGACCGTCCGCCGGACTTCATCGTCCAGGTGGACGTTCGGCGGAACACGTCGTTGCGATGCCACTGCGCGTAGACGTGTTTCACGTCGCCCAGCACGCCCTTGGTCACCATGTCGTTCACGGCCTGATAGAACTTGCTATAACGGCGCTGAAGGCCGGTCTGCAGCACCTGCTTCGGACGAGCGGCCACCAGAGCGCGCAGTGCGTGGACTTCCTCCGGCTTGAACACCAGGCTCTTCTCGCAGAAAACGTGCTTGCCCGCTTCGAGCGCGTCCTTCGTGACGCGGAAGTGCTCGTACAGAGGCACTGCGATCAGCACCGCATCGACGTTTTTCGCCGCAAGGAGCTCGCGGTGATCCTTGAATTTCTGCGGATTGGTGCCGATGACCCCGGCGGCCTTGTCGGCGTGTGATGGGTCGAGATCGCAGACGGCCACGCAGCGGCCGCTATCGATTTTGGCAAGATGGCCCAGAAGATAAGTGCCGCGGCTACCGGTGCCGATGAATCCGTACTGGACTTGATCGTTGGCGGCGCGGACTTTTTGAATAAATGGTCCAACGGCGGCGGATGCGGCTCCGGCCATCTTCACGACGTCGCGGCGGGACGGGTTTGAGTTCATGATGAGGACGCTCCTTGAAAGGAAGAGTTTATCATTTGGCTAAGCCTTTTGTTTGCGATACCGTGCGGCTCCCTGTGCCGAGGCTTTGCGCACCACCCACTCCGGCATCGCCCGCAGGAACGCCACCAGCAGCTTGTAGCGCCACCCGGGGATCACGTATAGCCTGCCTTCGTCGAACCCGCGCAGGGATTCGCTGACCACGAAATCCGCGGTCATCCAGAGAGACGGTGCGATCGGGCTGCGGTCCATGCCCAGCGTGTCGTGAAACTCCGACAAGGTGAAGCCCGGGCACAGCGCCTGAATCTTCACCGGCGATTTCCGGGCCTGCAACTCGGCGAACACGGCCGAGGTGAAGTGGTTCATCCAGCCTTTGGTGGAGCAATAACTGGCGCTTCCGGCCGTGGTGGCGAACGCGGCGACCGATGACACGTTGATCACCCCTCCTTCGCCCCTCAGAACAAGGTTTTTCAGGGCGGCATGCGTCAGATGCACCGCGGCGACCACATGAAGCTGATGCATGCGCAACTGGCCGTCGAGGTCGGTTTCGGCGAAATAGCCCATAGTTCCGAAGCCCGCGTTGTTCACCAGCAGGCTCAGGTTCGGAGCGGAGCCGATGCGCGCGGCCGCAGCCTCGCGGCCCGCTTCCGTCACCAGATCAGCGGCCAGAACGTCAGTGGAGACATGATACGTTTCCGCCAACTCCGCTGCCAGCGATTTGAGGCGATCCTCGCGCCGCGCGATCAGCAGAAGATCATAGCCTCGCGCCGCGAGCTTCCGCGCGAACATCGCCCCGATGCCGCTCGACGCGCCGGTAATAACCGCGAGCTTAGCCATTCAATTCCTCCTTGTCCATTCTGTGTCCTCGCGCGGACCACTCGGCTCCGGCAAGCACCAGCATTGAAACCAGAAATCCGAGCAGAATCAGTGTGACCGAATTCTTGAACACGTTGTATTCCCGGTCGAGCTTCTTATAAAACCACGGCCACACCCATCGATTGATGTACTTCAGCACTTCCAGCAGAATGCCCACGATAATTGCGGCCGGGATCACGCGCCGCAGAGGAGGTTTTCCGTTGGGCAAGTAGCGATACACCAGAAACAGGACGAAGACGGTCACCCAAAGGGCGGCCATTTTGAAGGTCAGCAGAGGCATCCAGGAAAACAGCCACGGCGGCATCCAGGAGGGTTGGGTTCCCGTGATGGTCCGATACGATTCCTGTGTAAACGCCGTGAGCAGCAGCGACCCCAACACCAGGCCGCCGCAGACGAAGATCAGCGCCAGGCTCACCAGTTGATTGCGGAAAAAACTACGATTTGTGCGAATGCCCCAGACGTTGTTCAGCCCGACCTCCAGCGGCTCAAACACGCCATTGGCGGTGAACATCAGCAGAATCAGCGAGATGATTTCGATGTTGCCGCGCGGCGGCGGATTGTGGCGCAGAAACGTCCCCAGCGCGTCCGGGAAAAAGTCGCTGAGCGCCAGATCGATGGCCGAAAGCGCTGGGATATAGCCGAAAACCTTGGAGGCCACGGAAACCGCGACGATCAGGAACGGATAGAACGACAGAAGAACGTTCGCCGCCACGGAAAACGCGTAGACGTGGACCTCGGTCTTCATCCAGTAGCGGAAAGTGGGGCGAAGCAGACCCGCGATGCCATTCATTCTCTACAGCATTACACTATAGGAATGACAAAAACACGTTTCGGAGGAATCCTCGCCGCTCTCTTCCTGGCGGTGGCGCTTGCGTTCACCACCGCCGCCCAGACGAAAGACACGACGAAGACCTCGGCAAAAGCAACAAAAGCAGCTTTGGTCGACATCAATTCGGCCACGGCTGCCCAGTTGAAAGCACTTCCGGGCATCGGCGACGCATACTCCGCCAAGATTATCGCCGGCCGCCCCTATTCCGGCAAGGACGATCTCGTCAGCAAGGGCATCGTTCCCCAGGCCACCTACGACAAGATCAAGGACATGATCATCGCCAAGCAGAGCAAGAAGAAGTAGTTTGAAGATTGTACTTGTCTCGACGTATGAGCTGGGCCACCAACCGTTCGGCCTCGCCTCGCCCAAGGCTTGGCTCGTGCGTGCGGGACATGACGTTACTGCCGTAGACCTCACTAAGACTCCTCTTTCCTTCGATTTGATCCATCGTGCCGATGCGGTCGCGTTTTCGCTGCCGATGCATACCGCGACGCGCCTGGCGATTCCATGGGTCGAGCGCGTGAAACGATTCAATCCGCGCGCGAAGATCGCCTGCTACGGTCTCTATGCTCCATTGAACGCCGAGCTATTGAAAGAAGCAGGCGCCGATGCCGTCCTCGGCGGCGAGTTCGAACAGGCGCTGGTGGATTGGGCCTCGGGCGCGAAGGCGCCGGAAATTTCGCTCGATAAATTGCAGTTCTTGACGCCGGATCGCGGAGGATTAGAGAATTCGTACGCGCAGCTTCGCGAGGCCGGCGGAAGCAAGGCCGTCGCCTACACCGAAGCCAGCAGGGGCTGCAAACATCTTTGCCGGCACTGTCCCGTGGTGCCCGTGTATCAGGGCCAATTCCGCGTGATCCAGCGCGATGTCGTGATGGAAGACCTGCGCCAGCAGATTGCCGCCGGCGCCCGTCATGTGACCTTCGGCGATCCTGATTTTTTGAACGGTCCGACGCATGCGATGAGGATCGTGGAGGCATTGCACGCCGAATTTCCCGAAGTCACCTACGACGCGACCATCAAGATCGAGCACATCCTGAAGCATCGGGATCTGCTGCGTCGATTCAAAGAGACCGGATGTTTGTTTATCGTCTCGGCGGTGGAGTCGCTGGACGACGCGGTGCTGGCCAAGCTCGAAAAAGGTCATACGCGGGACGAATTTTTCGAGGCTGTGGCTTTGACACGCGAAGCTGGATTGTCGCTGCAGCCGACGTTTCTCGCGTTCACGCCTTGGACGACCCGGGAATCCTATCAAGAGCTGCTTCGCGTTTTGGGGGATCTGAGTTTGGTGGAGAGCGTCGCCAGTGTGCAGTTGGCGCTGCGGCTGCTGATTACGTCCAACTCGCGCTTGTTGGAGTTGAAAGATATTCGCGCGGTCGCCGGACCATTCGACAAGAAACTTCTGGTGCACCCGTGGACGCATGCGGATCCGGAAGTGGACGCGCTCGGCGCGCGCGTTTTCCGTTTGGTCGATCGGCTACAGAAGGAAGGCCGGAATCGTACAGAAATCTTCGAGTCAATTTGGAATGAGGCTGGCAACGACCCGCTGCCGGAGAATTTCCGGGTGATGCCTCGCATTGCTGAACCGTATCTCGACGAGCCCTGGTATTGTTGAGCGGAGCCGACCGAGGAGCAGGTGGCTCTTCTATGATTTGTATCCCCGCACTAACGTGCGGGGCTGTACAGCCCCTGGCGTGAAGTCAGGGGATCCACTATCGCAGGATCCTATCCTACAGGCGCTTATTCGTGCGATACTGGTTCTGTAGTACAACGGCTCTTTCGCATTAGTCCGGTCCAACCGCCTCGTCCGATCCTGCCCCGATTCACCGTTCGTTACCAAAGGAAGATTCACTTGAAAAATATATTTGTGGGAAACCTCAGTTTTGGGGCCACCGAAGATGCAGTTCGTTCGCTGTTTGAACAGTATGGAGCCGTCGACCGTGTCAGCATCGTCACGGATCGTGACACAGGCCGGGCCAAGGGCTTCGGATTTGTCGAAATGGCCGGCGACGCGGAAGCCGAGAGGGCTATCAATTCGTTGAATGGCCATGAGCTGGACGGCCGTAACCTGACCATCAACGAAGCGCGCCCGAAGGAAGATCGCGGAGGCTTCGGCGGCAACCGCGGTGGCGGTGGCGGCGGACGCCAGAAGCGCTGGTAGTAAGAGTCCGGGGCGTCCTATTCTGGACGCCCCACTCACCCGAATGGCAAAAGTTCACGAGTACATCCTGGTGGCCACCGACGGTACCTGTGGAATCACCAAGTCCAATGGGCCGATCTGTTTTCAGCAATCGAGGCAGGAAGTCGGCGGGCACTTTGAATCCTTCGATCCGCAGCTGGGCGAAGGTTACACGGCGCAGGTCAACGAAAATGGCGCCGCCCGCAACTTCAAACAGAACGCCGCCTTCGAAGGTATCGCTGGAAACGTGCTGATCGGCCGGGTTCATGGAACCGAGATGTGGGGCTTGTCCCCCGAGCAGCAGGCCGAAGTCCGGCTCCGCGTGAAGATCAACCGCTAAAATCGAAACATGCGGGTTCTCCTCGTAGCCGCCACCACCGGTTATCAGACGCGCGTGTTTTCGAAAGTTGCGCAGGAGATCGGTCTGGAGATTGTCCCCGCGACCGACCGCTGTCATTCCCTCGATGATCCCTGGGGCGACAATGCCATTCCCGTTCGCTTCGACAATCCGGCGGATGGGCTGGAGCACGCGGAGTCGCGTGGACCCTTCGATGGCATCGTGGCAGTGGGCGACAAGCCCGCCTATGCGGCGGCGTTTCTTGCCGAGCAGCTTGGCCTGAAGTTCAGTCCGGCCGAAGCGGTGCACGCGGCCCGGAACAAATTCCTCGCGCGAGAGAATTTTCGCACGGCGGGACTGCGGACCCCCGGCTACAAGCTGGTCGAAAAACTCGACGTTGACGTGAATTTTCCCTGTGTCTTAAAACCACTGGGATTATCGGGCAGCCGCGGCGTGATTCGCGCTAACGATCCTTCCGAGTACAAGAGAGCCTTCGCGCGCATCGCCGATATCGCCGAGCCTCCCTTGCTCGTCGAGGATTTTATTCCTGGGCACGAGTATGCGCTCGAAGGGATCGTCACAGACGGGCGCCTGAGAGTGCTGGCACTCTTTGATAAGCCCGATCCTCTCGATGGTCCGTTCTTTGAGGAAACGATTTACGTCACCGTGCCGGAGCAGCGCGCGATCTCGGAGACCGCGCAACAGGCCGTTACCGCGCTCGGGCTCACCGACGGCCCGGTTCATGCCGAAATGCGCGTCAACGATCTGGGCGTCTGGATGCTGGAGGTCGCCGCGCGACCCATTGGCGGACTGTGCTCCCGGGTGCTCCGATTTGCGGGCGGCGTGTCGCTCGAAGAACTGATTTTGCGCCATGCTGTTGGTGAGGACATTTCCGGCGCGACGCTCGAGGCGGGCGCACACGGCGTAATGATGATCCCGATCCCTCGCGAAGGCATTTTTGAGAGCGCCTCGGGGATCGAGGACGCGCAAGCGATTCCCGACGTCGAGGACGTGGTCATTACCGCCAAGCAAGGCCAGGCGATGATTCCTCTGCCCGAAGGCGCCAGCTACCTCGGTTTCATCTTCAGCCGCGCGGAAACGCCGGAAGGCGCCGTCGCCGCGCTGCGCCGGGCTCACGGCTGCCTGAAATTCAACTTCGCGCTCACGCTGCCCGTCGTAAAATGAAGGGCATGCCGACTTACCACTGGGACTCCGTCGAAAAAGAGCAGATGAATCCGCACCTCGTGCGGCAGGTAATCCATGGCGATCACATGACCATCGCGCGGCTGGAGTTGAAAAAGGGCGCGTTCGTGCCGCAGCATAGCCATCACAACGAGCAGGTGTCGATGGTACAGTCCGGACGGATCAAGTTCAATCTGGATGGAGTGGAGCACACGGTCGGCGCCGGTGAAACGGTCCGCATTCCGCCGAATGTGCCGCATTTTGTCGAGGTAATCGAAGACTGCGTGGTGCTTGATCTGTTTTCTCCCCGCCGCGAGGATTGGATCCGCGGCGACGACGCCTACTTGCGAGCGAAATGAACCATCTGCGACACATCCTGGAGGAGGACCCTGTGAAAGGACGGCTGGACCGGGCTGCCCTGGAACTGGCCACCATCCAGTTCCCCACCCTCGAGCCCGAGCCCTCTCTGCATCAGTTGAACGAACTGGCGTCGCAGCTAGGCGACCGGCTGCGCAATTTCAACGACGGCCGCGATTTTGTCGAAACGGCGCAGAAATTTCTCTTCGACGAAATGGGCTTCCACGGCAACGAGACGGATTTCTTCGACCCTCTGAATAGTTGCCTGAATCAGGTGCTGGCAAGGCGCACGGGCATCGCTATCACGCTGTCGCTCCTTTATATGGAGATCGGGCGGCGCCTGCACATGCCGCTTTTCGGGATCGGATTGCCCAGGCATTTTGTGATGCAGTACGACGACGGCAATTACAGCACCTTTATCGATCCCTATGGAGGAAAGCCGATCACGGCCCGGGACTGCTTCGCGCTTGCCGGGACGCAGGTGTTCGACCCCTCCATCCTGGCGCGGGTGACGAAAAAACAGATCGTGATGCGGATGCTGCACAACATGCGCCACGTCTATCTCCGCACCAATGACTACGAGCGAGCCGCAGCCACCATGGACTGGCTGATTGTGGGCTATCCGGAACCGGCAGCGTACAAGAGCCGGGGCGCGCTGTTGCTAGAGTTGAAGAAATATCAGGCTGCCCGTCGCGACCTCGAAAAGTACCTGGAATTGGAGCCAGCGGCCGCCGACCGGGCGGAAATCGAGCAGCGGCTCGAAAAAATCCATCAGTGGCTTGCCAGCGTCAACTGATTGAATCGATTGAGGAACGCGCGGTTGTAGCGCAACGTGTTAACATTCCCTTGATGAAACGCCGATAGTACGGATAGCCTATGCAGGATTCCTTGCCAGACAGCGATGCAGTGTTGGCGCAGTTTAACCGCCTGATTCAGGAACTGCTTCGTGGCAATATGCACCGCAATACCTTCCGGCCGTGGGAGGTGGAATTGCTCCTGGATATCGAGAGTTGCAGCTTGCGCGAGTCGTCCAAACGGGAGACCCTGCGCCGGTACCAGAAGGCCGTTCAACGCCACATGGAGAAGGGAGCCCGGCTGCCTTTGAAACTGTCGGAATACCTGGACGCGGTGAAGGCCAAGCGCGCGGCGCAGGCTCCGGCGTCGACGGCGTCCTAAGCTGCTATTCTTAGAAATTATGGGCTGCGGAAGCGGTGCGATGAACCCTCGTCCGAACGAGGAACAGAACAAGACCGGGCGTCGTGTTTTTTGCGTGAAGTTCCAGCGCGAAATGCCGGGATTGGACGAGACTCCCTTCGACAACCCGGTGGGCCAGCGCATCTACGAGAACGTGTCCCTCGCGGCCTGGAAGCTGTGGCTTGAGCAGATGAAAATGATCATGAACGAATATCGCCTGAACCTCGGAACCACTGAGGCTCAGGAGTTCGTGCTCAAGCAGATGGAAGATTACTTCTTCGGCGAGGGCGCGGCGTTTCCGCCGGGATACCAGCCGCCGCAGGCAAAGGGCTGAGGACGGTCCGATTCCGGGGCGGCTTGTCCCAGGAGCGGACAGAAGTTTCCCGTGCGCGCGCCACAAATGTGAGCGAAATCAATTCTTTCGGACTGGCGATCCGCTTGCCCGTTCCTGCCTGACCGACATGAATAACCTACGCTACTCGATTCGCCTGCTGCTTAAGTCGCCCGGGTTTTCGTTGGTGGCGATTCTGACCCTGGCGCTGGGGATCGGCGTGAATAGCGCGATCTTCAGCATTGTTGACGCGGTGATGCTGCGCCCGCTGCCGTATCCGCATCCTGACCGTCTGGTGTCGATCTGGGAAGAGAAAATCGGAGACGGGCCGAACAGCGCGAACACCAGCGGGCAGAGCCTGGGGAAGATCGGCTGGCCCGCCCGCTGGACGGTTTCGCCAGCGAACCTGACGGATTACCGGACACAGAAGAATTCCTTTGTCTCCTTGGCTGGATTTGCCGTCACCGGCATGAATCTTACCGAGAGCGGACCTCCGGAGCGCTTATTCGGCGAGCAGGTGACGGCAAATTATTTCTCGACCCTGGGCGTTTCCCCTGCGCACGGCCGGGCTTTCCTACCGGAAGAAGACCATCCGGGGGCGAACAAGGTAGTCATCGTCAGCGACGAGTTGTGGCATTCGCGCTTCGGAGGGGATCCCCATCTTCTGGAGAGCTCCATCACGCTCGATCACGAAAAATACACGGTGGTGGGGATCATGCCGGCTGGGTTCAAAAGTCCGAGCCAGTTCAACATGACGATCCCGCTGCTCTATTACATCCCGGCGGCGTATCCCGCCGTTCTGTTGGCGAATCACGGCAACCATACCGTCAATGTGCTGGGACGGTTGAAACCGGGGGGTTCCCTCTCCGCCGCGCGCGCCGAACTCGATGGAATTTCGCAAAGCCTCGCGCAGCGATACCCGAATGCGTGCAAGAACCTGAAGGCCGGCGCCGATCTGTTGTCTAGCGACATCTCGGGCGGCGTGCGCACGTCGCTGTTTGTTCTGCTGGGCGCGGTGGGGCTGATCCTGCTGATCGCCTGCGCGAACCTGGCGAATCTGCTGCTGGTGCGGGCCATCGGACGCCAGAAGGAGATCGCGATCCGCTTCGCGCTGGGGGCGAGCCGGGGACGAGTCATCGGCGAATTGCTGGCACAAAGCGCGATCCTGGCGGCCCTCGGATGCGGCGCGGGCCTGGCATTCGGGTCATGGACAGAGCAGTTGCTGATCGGACTGGCGCCGCATCTGCCCAGGCTCGAAGAGGAGTCGATGAACGGGCAGGTGCTGTTCTTCGCGATGGCTTTGTCGGCCGCAGCGGGCCTGGTTTGCGGGATTCTTCCGGCGTGGCAAGCGTCGAAATCGAGGCCGGTGGAGGCGATGCGGGCGTCCGGACGCCAATCGGCGGGTAATCCCGTGTTGCGCTGGCGCAGCGCGTTCATGGTGGCTGAACTGGCGGTTTCCATGGTGCTGTTGGTGGGTGCAGGGCTGCTTCTCAAGAGCTTTGTGACGCTAAACCACGTGGAACTGGGCATCGCCACCGAGCGGGTGCTCGACGTGCGAATTTCGCTGCCGGATCTCGGGTATGGGACGCCCCAGCGGCGCGAGGCGTTTTTCGAGGATCTGGCCGGGCGGGTGGGAGCGCTGCCGGGCGTTCAGGCGGTGGCGTTCGCCAATAATTTCCCCCTGCGCGGCGGCTGGTCTAGCGATTACCGCGCGGAGGAACACCCGGAGTCCGGCCCCGAAGCCGATTATCAGGCGGTGAGCCCTGGCTACTTCGCCACGCTGGGGATCACGCTAGAGAGGGGGAGACTGCTGACGGCGGCCGACCGTAACGGCTCGCTCCCGGTGGCGGTGATCAACGAAGAACTGGCGCGAAGACTGTATCCGAATCAAGACCCGGTCGGCAAGCGGTTCCGCCTCCGGGACGATGACCAACCGTGGATCGCCATCGCGGGGGTGGTGAGCGACGTCCGGAGAGATGGCAAGGCGGGCAAGATGAACCCCGAGGTGTATCTTCCGGCCGCGCAGACATCGCTGTATCCGGTGAGATTGTCCGAGTTGTGCTTCCGATCCGCGTCCGATCCTAAGGCGCTGATCGGAGCCGTACAGCGTCAGGTGTGGGCGATCGACAAGGATATTCCGATCACCAATGTGCGAACGTACGATGAGATCGTTTCGCAATCGGTGTCGGAGAAGCGGTTTCAGACGTTATTGCTGGGCTTGTTTGCGGCCCTGGCGCTGATTTTGGCGGTGGTGGGGATTTACGGAGTGATCTCGTACTCGGTCTCGCAGAGGATTCCGGAGATCGGCGTCCGCATGGCGCTGGGTGCATCGCGCGGGCAGATCCTGGCCATGGTGCTGGGCCGCGCGATGTTCTTAACCGCGGCCGGCATAGCGGCGGGCGTGCTGGGAGCGCTGGCTTTATCGAGATACTTGAAGACGCTGCTGTTCCAGGTCGCTCCCGGCGATCCCTGGACGTACGCGAGCATCGCGGCGATTCTGGCGGCGGTTGCCTGCGTGGCATCGCTAATTCCGGCGCGAAGAGCGACTCGGGTGGACCCCCTAGTGGCGCTGCGGTACGAATGAGCCTCATGCGTCAGAGTCTGTGTGACAACCCCCCTTTGACTGGAATTCCCTGGCGAAGGGGACAGACCGCTGTGTCCACTGAACACGATTTGTTGAAAGTGCGGCGTTTGTGGGTCGGGGACACAGTGGTCAGTCCCCTTCGCCAGGGAAAATTTCCGCGTAACAGGCACCGGGCAGCTACTTCGGTTTGTATGCTACGCAGTCGATCTCCACGCGCATGACGGGGTTGGCGAATTGCGCCTCCACGGTGGTACGGGCGGGCTTCTGGTCGCCGAAGAAGTCGGCGTAGACCTCGTTCATCTGGGAGAACTCGCGACCGTCCTTTAGGAAAACCGAGCATTTGACGACATCGGAGACTGATGCGCCGCAGCCTTCCAGAATCCGCTTGATGTTATTCAGCACCAGGCGTGTCTCGTGCTTGATGTCGCCGGGGGACAACTCATCGGTCGCCGGGTCGATCGGGCCTTGGCCGCTGACGTAAATAAAATCGCCGGCGCGCACTGCAGGAGAATAAGGCCCCCGCGGCGTGGGCACGGATGCCGGGAAAATCCGTTCGATCGCCATTTATCCGTTCCCGTCCGTTTTCTTGCGGCGAGGCGCGCGGCGGGTTGCGCCCCCGGCCTTCGGACCGGCGGCGCGCTTCCTCGCCGGAGCCCGTTTTGGCTTGGCCGGAGGAGGATTGGGCTCGAAGATGGTTGGCTGGCCTTCCACGTAGGGCTGAGGCTCGTCCTCTTCGATCTCGTGAACCGCTTCGGGCTCGGGCTTGGGCGGCTCGGCGGGCGGATAGAACTCGGCACCAAGGGAAACGCACATGCCCTGATCCTCGAAAGGCTCCAGGCGAACCACGGTCTTATCCTGCGCGTAGTTCAGAAACTCGACGAAGGACTGGAAGCCGTAGGCGCTGACGTCGAAGTGCGGCTGCTCGGTCTTGAACCAGGCGGCCAGATCCTCCACAGGGCAGTTGCCTTCTAGCTCCAGGCGGTGATTTTCCAGCACGTCGCGCAGAGGCGGCAGCAGATCCTCCGGCTTGAGGTTCGCCACCTGCGGCGTGCTGGAGGTCCGGCGCTCGATGACGTAGCGCCCGCCGGCTCCGGAAACGTTTACCAGATCGGCGCGCTTCAGCTTCTCGACGAAATCGGAAAAGCTGGAGGCTCCGTAGGCGCGCTCGTTGAAGGCCGGATCGAGCTGCAGCATGGTGGATTTCAAAAGGCCCAGTTGCGGCTGGACAGCGCGGCGCTCCAGAACCTGGAGAGCTCGTTCGACTAGCGGAATGGCCTGCCCGAGCTCGAGGGGCGCGGGACGCTGGCGGCCGCGATCCTGACCTCGATCGCCTCGCTCCGGACGCGGTCCGCGCTCGGGACGGTCGCCGCGATCGGATCGCGGCACGCGAACCTCTCCAGGCAGCAGGACGGGCGTGGGCACGTCCGCCATTAAAGATTCGAAGCTGATGAATTCGTGGCAGTTCTGCTGCAGGATCGTGGAGGTAAAGGCCTTGCCGCCCACCACGAAAACGGTCTTGCCGTATTCCTTCAGCTTGTTGACCAGGGGGATGAAGTCCGAATCGCCGCTGACGATGGCGAAAGCGTTCACGTGAGTGTGCGTGAAGGCCATCTCCAAGGCGTCGAGCGCGAGGTTGATATCGGCTCCGTTCTTATCGCCGCGCGGCGAGGGGATCCGCTGCACCATCTGGACGGCATTTTCGGCCATCTGGCGCGTGGCACCGTCCTGGCGGCCCCAGTTGGCGTAGGCGAACTTGGCGACGATGTCGCCGCGCTCTTTCAGCGCGTCCAGCGCCAGCGAGACGTCGAACTCGCGGCGGAGGGTCGACTTGAGTCCGATTTCGATGTTGTCGTAATCGACGAACACCGCAATGTTGAGTTTTTCTTGCATTCTTACTTTCTTATTTGTTTTCAAATGCGGCGAAGATAGAGCCATTCAGGCCGTCTGCTTCACCGAGCTGCGGATGAAATTCACAATGGCGTCGAGCGAAGCGCCCGGTTGATACACCTGCGCCACGCCGATCCGTTTCAGTTGGGCGGCATCCTCATCCGGAACAATGCCTCCCACAATGACGAGCACATCGCTCATCTGCTTTTCCTTCAACAACTCCATCACGCGGGGCACGATGGCGTTGTGCGCTCCGGAAAGGATCGACAGGCCAATGACCTGCACGTCCTCCTGAAGCGCGGCGTTCACGATCATCTCCGGAGTTTGGCGGAGACCCGTGTACACCACCTCCATACCGGCGTCACGCAACGCGCGCGCGATGACTTTCGCGCCGCGGTCGTGTCCGTCGAGGCCTGGCTTTGCCACCAGTACCCGGATCCTGGATTGATCCATATTTCGGTTAACGATTCATTCCGCCGTCTTCCGGGAGGGAAGCCGGTGGAACACCTCCACTTAAGTATAGACCGAATTGGCAAGCCCCTGGCACGCGATACTGGTAGGGAGTGAATCAACCTTGTCCGCAATGCGGCGCGCCGGTGGAGGAATCGGCACTGATCTGCCCCTCGTGCCAGTCGCTGACGCGAATGAATGAGCTGGAGGCTCTGGTGGCCGAGGCGCGTCAGGCGGAAGCGCGCCACCAAGCCGGAGCCGCCGTCGATGCCTGGGAGCGCGCGGCGATGCTGCTGCCTCCGGACGGGGATCAGTATCGGGCGGTCCTGGAGCACGTCGAGGATCTGAAATCGGGCCGGCGCTCGCGCGGGGGATGGAAAAAGGGCGCGGCCGGGATCGGCTCCACGCTGCTGTTGCTGCTCGGCAAGGGCAAGATGGTGCTGCTCGGGCTGACCAAGCTGAGCACGCTGATGTCGATGCTGGCGTTCGTGGGTGTGTACTGGGCTCTCTATGGGTGGCGGTTCGCAGTGGGGATGGTTTTTTCCATCTACATCCATGAAATGGGCCATGTGCTAAAGCTGCGCGAGTATGGCATCCCAGCCAGCGCGCCGATGTTTATCCCAGGGTTTGGCGCGTTTATCCGGCTGAAGCAGCTCCACATCACGCCGATTCAGGACGCTCGGGTGGGCTTGGCCGGACCGATTTACGGATTGGGCGCGGCGGTGATCGCTCTGGCTGGCGGTTATATCACGGGAGCGAAGGCGTGGTTGGCGATTGCGCACTTCGGAGCAGTGATTAATTTGTTCAACTTGATCCCCGTGTGGCAGTTAGACGGCGGCAGGGGATTCACGTCGCTGACCCGGCAACAACGCCTCTCGGTCCTGGTGACGGCGGCGGCGCTATGGTGGGTTACCGGCGAGGCTTTCCTGCTGTTAATTGCGGCCGGCGCGATCTACAGGATGTTCACCAAAGACGCGGCGTGGGAGCCCGACAACACCGGGATGGCGCGGTTCCTGGGCCTGCTCGCGGCGCTGTCAGCGGTGATGATGCTCGCCCAGAGCGGGGCACGATAATCTCCTTGAAGTCAGCCCAATAAACCCGTATAACGTGTGATATGCTCTGGGGAACCAGGATATGCCACGGATAATAGCGCTGTTTATTGTTTCATTTTCACTACTCGCGCAAGATAGGGGAGAGTTCTCGATCAGCGGCGTGGTGGTCAACGAGCAAACGGGCGAACCCATCAAATACGCGTTGGTGACGTTGATGGGTTTCCGCAAAGCGGAGCCGTCCCAGGCTCAGCAGCCACTCAAGATGCCGCAGCCGGTTCAGAAATCCATCCAGGCAGGTCCGGCCGGTGAGTTTCGATTTAACGGTTTGCTGCCCGCGACTTACTCGCTAAATGCACAAAAGCCTGGATTTAATTTCGTGTTCCGGCCCGGCGCAGAAATGCGGAGATCCATCGAGCTTACCGCTTCCGTTTCCGGTATTCAGGTGAAACTGTCTCCGCTCGGCGTCATTGAAGGGAAGGTTGTGGACCAGAACGACGAACCCCTGCGCGGCGTGAACATCATCGCGCTGCAAGCCCCTGTCGTGGACGGCGAGCGCGAAACCCATTCCGTCCGCTCCGTGGCCACGGATGACAGGGGCATCTACCGGCTCTGGAATCTGGCGAGCGGCCAATATTACATCAAAGCGGCCGGAAAGAGCGGAGGCACGTATCGCTACGTAGCGGATACGACGCCTTACTACAGCTCCTGGCAGAGCTTTGCGCCCGTTTACTTCGGCGGCTCGCGAACACTGGATGCGGCTCAACCCATTGAGATTGCGGCTGGCTCTAACGTGTCGGCGGAATTTCACCTCAACATCGAGCCGGGGTTCAAGATTCGGGGCACCCTAGTCAACGCTCCGGATCAGACGGTTACCTTCGATCTGCTCCAAGGAACCGAGGACGTCTCCGCGAGCCGCACCTCTTTAAATGCCTCCACCGGACGCTTCGAAGTTCAGGACGTGACGCCGGGCTCCTACATCCTGCGCGCGACGCAAGAGGGAAAACTCCGAGGGGAAGCGCTGGTGACCGTCGGCGCAGGCGACGTAGACGGAGTTCCCCTCGCGATGGCGCCCGCAGTGACCGTGAAGGGAATTACCCGCGTCATCGGAACGCCGCTGTCCGTCAAACAGATGCCAGGCTTCCCTCGCGCGCTTCAGCAGGAAGGTTTGGTTCCGCATGAAGTAGCTGAGCAGATGAACCAGCCGATTCCCGTAGATTGCAACGTGGCTCTGCACGAGCGCGGAGGGGGTTCGCACAGCGTTGCTTCCCAGCGCATTCGCGCGAGAGCGGCGCAGGAAGAGGAAAATGGCGCGTTCTCCATTGCCGACGTACTTCCGGGCACATACCGCGTTCGGGTCCAGTGCTCGGGGGGATACCCCATGTCGGTTCTGTCCGGTGGAGTGGACCTTCTGGCGAACCCCGAGCTGATCGTGCCGCCCGGTGCTGTGCCCCCGCCCATCGAGGTGCAGGCAAAAGCGGGCGGAGGAACCCTGCACGGAACTTTGGACGTGGAGCAGGCGTCGCAAGGCGCGGGGTTGCTTCTGGTACCAGCCTCCGCCACTTCGGGCGGTCCTTCGATGTTTCCAGTCTGGGGAGAGATGCACGGGCAAGGGAAGATGCAGTTCATGCAGCCGTTCCTCGCCCCTGGCGATTACACTGTGTACGCGTTCTCCAAGTGGCAGGAGGTGGAGTTTCGAAATCCCGCATTTCTTCAGACGCTGAGCGGCGGTGTGAGCGCCCATATCGAGGATGGCAAGGATCAAGAGATCACTGTGGACAGGATCGTCAAATGAGGACCGCCGCGTTGATGGCCTCATTTGCCTTATGCGCCGTGGCGCAGACATTTCCCGTTGGGGGCGTGGTGGTGGATGCGGGCAGCGGGTCCCCTATGAACCGCGTGCGCGTGATGCTGCAGCCCTACGGCCGCCCCACGGAGATGCGAGCGATCGTCACCGGACCCGATGGCAGATTCTCCTTCGAAGTGCCGAAGGGTCGGTTTTCCATCAACTCTGAGTATCGGGGCATGCGCCAACCGTTTGGCCAAAGTGGACCCGGCGCCGGATTCGGCGTGTCGATCTACACGGGCCCCGATCAGGACACCTCGAATCTCCGCTTTCGCTGGTTCGCGCCGGGTGCAATTTCCGGCAAAGTTACGGACGACCACGGTGAGCCAGTGGAGAACGCGCTCGTCCAGTTAATTCGCGTCTCTGTATCCTTGGGCCGCAAGGTTCGCAGCACCGCAGCCTGGGCTCGCACCAACGATCTGGGCGAATACAGGTTTGGCCAGCGTACTGGCGGCACCTATTACCTCGTCGCGACGGGTGAACCCTGGTACAGCGCCCGCGCGCAACAGGTCCGACTCCCGGGTGCGAATTCGTCGGACGCCCCCAGAGAACCCCTACGATCCTACCCACCTGCCTACTATCCCGGCAGTGATGCGAGTGGGGCGCAGCCTTTGGAACTTGCCCCTGGCGCGGAAGTCACCGCCGATTTCCAGCTCCAGACGGTGACAGGCGTCAATGTGCATGTCCATTGCCCGCATCCGCGCGGCCAATCCGTGATCATGTATATGACGTCAGAGGGCGTCGCCGGGGTCGAGACGTTTCAGCGCGAGATCTGGCTGACCGGCGACGACCAGACCGTTGGCGGAGTCACTCCCGGCCTCTACACCGTCCGGGTGGAGGGGCGCAATGGCAACACGTCCTCGGCGCGAAAGACGATCAACGTCGGCCAGTCTGATGTCAGCGTGGACCTCACCTTGGCGCCCGGAGCATCGGTCAGCGGCACCGTCGTCTTTCAGGATCCGGCGCCGAAGCCACAGCGAGCAGTTTACGTGAGGCTGGTGGACGAATCGAACGGCGCCTCAATGAATAGGGCCTTGGATTCCGCCGGAGGCTTTTCCTTCGAAAACGTCGTGCCAGGCCGTCGGCGGATTCAACTGACTGGCGCGGACGGATTCTTCGCCGCCAAAATTGCTGCCGAGGGCGCTCGAATGGAAGGCGCCTCGTTCGAACTCGCAGCCGGCGCGGCGGTCCGCCTGGCCGTCACCGCGTCCGGCGAGGTGGGCTCGCTGAAGGGATTCGTCATGAATGGCGATAAGCCCGTAACCGGAGCCCTGGCGGTGCTGGTCCCCAGGGATGGATCGCCCGATCCGATGGCGTATCGCGGATTCGAAACCGATAGCGACGGCAGCTACGACTACCAGAACGTGCGCGCCGGCGACTACATTCTGATCGCGGTGGAGCGGCTCGATCTTGAATACGCCAACCCGGCGGCCGTGCGCCCGTATCTCGCCTCCGGAACGCCAGTTCACATCGCCCCCCACGCCACGGTCAAGCAAAACACGGCGCTATCGCCTCCGCAACACTAGAGAACGCTGGTTTCGGTGTAGCTGCCAAAAACGTCGCGGAACGCTTCGGAAATCTCGCCCACAGTTGCGTACGCGCGCACGGCGTCGAGGATGAAGGGCATGGTGTTATCGGTTCCCTCGGCGGCTTTTTTGAGATTGGTTAACGCCTTCTCAACGGCGCCGGCGCTGCGCTTCGCCTTCAATTCGCGGAGTTTTCCAACCTGGCGCCGCTCGGCCGATTCGTCGATTTGCAGCAGCTCGATGGGCCTTTCGTCCTGTTCGGTGAATTTGTTCACGCCGACGATGACGCTCTCGCCCGTCTCCACCGAGTGTTGAAACTCGTAGCTCGCGTTAGCGATTTCGGTTTGCGGAAAGCCTCGTTCGATGGCCGGAATCATCCCGCCCATCTCGTCGATGCGGCGGATGTACTCGTTGGCCGCGGCTTCCATATCGAGCGTTAACTGCTCGACGTGGTAGCTGCCGCCGAGGGGATCGGGCTCGTTCGTGATGCCGGTTTCATACGCGATGACCTGCTGGGTGCGCAGGGCGACGGTGACGGCGTGCTCGCTCGGCAGCGCGTACGCTTCGTCGAGCGAATTGGTGTGCAGAGACTGGCATCCGCCGAGCACGGCGGCCATCGCCTGCGCGGCCGTGCGCACGATGTTGTTCTGGGGCTGCTGCCAGGTGAGCGAACAACCCGCCGTTTGCGCGTGAAAGCGCAGCTTCCAGCTTCGCTCGAGCTCGGCGCCGTATCGGTCCCGCATGGCGAGCGCCCAGATCTTGCGCGCCGCGCGATACTTGGCGATCTCCTCGAAAAAATCGTTATGCGCGTTGAAAAAGAAGCTGAGGCGAGGCGCGAAGGAATCGACCGGGAGGCCGCGTTCAAGGGCCCAATCGACGTACTCCATGCCGTCGCGCAGCGTGAATGCGAGTTCCTGCACCGCGGTCGATCCGGCCTCGCGGATATGATAGCCGCTGATCGAAATGGGGTTGAACTGGGGCGTGTGTTTCGTCGCGAACTCGATGGAATCGGTGACCAGGCGCATCGAGGGGCGAGGCGGATAAATGTACTCCTTCTGCGCGATGTACTCCTTTAGAATATCGTTCTGCAGAGTGCCGGAGACGCGCGACCAAGAAGCGCCCTGCTGCTCGGCGACGGCTAAGTACATCGCCCAGAGAATCGAAGCGGGCGAATTGATGGTCATGGAGACCGTCACGTCGGCCAGAGGAATGCCGCGGAATAACGTTTCCATGTCGGCCAGCGAGGAGATCGCCACGCCGCACTTGCCGACCTCGCCCAATGAGGTCGGATGGTCCGAATCGTAACCCATAAGCGTGGGAAGGTCGAACGCGACACTCAATCCGGCCTGGCCCTGCGAGAGCAGGTAATGATAGCGGGCATTGGTTTCCTCGGCCGTGGCGAATCCGGCGAACTGCCGCATGGTCCAGAGCTTCCCCTGGTACATGGATTCGTGGATGCCGCGCGTGTAAGGGAACTGGCCGGGAAGGCCGGAATCGATGGGCTTCGAATAAACGGCTTCAACGGGAAGCCCGCTGAGCGTGCGATAGGATTTGGTCGCCGTCGCCATTGCTATTTCATTCTACGCCCCACGGCGTGCACGAGTGAATGCGCCACGTGGTTTTTCCGTACTATAAAGAACGTGCCAGAGAAAACTTTCAACGACCCGAAGATCGCGCTCAACCGCATTTATACCAAGCGCGGCGACTCCGGCGAGACGAGCCTCGTCGGAGGCCAGCGCGTGATGAAGGATGCTGCGCGCATTGAAGCTTACGGAACCGTGGACGAACTGAACTCGTTCACCGGTCTGGCGGTTGTCTCCTGCGAGGAGCTTGTCACGCACAACGCGCGGATCGGGCTACTGCTCGATATCCTGAAGCGCGTGCAGCACGAGCTTTTTAATTTGGGCTCGATCCTGGCGACGCTGCCGGAGGACGTGCATCCCAAGCAGCCTCGCATCACACCGGTGGAGATCGCGCAACTGGAGCGCGAGATCGACCAGATGAATGAGGCCCTGCCTCCGCTGCGAAGCTTCGTGCTGCCGGGAGGCACGCGGGTCAGCGCAGAGCTGCATGTGGCGCGAACCGTCTGCCGTCGCGCCGAGCGGCTGCTGATTTCGCTTGCGCGCACCGAGCAAGTTCCGGGCGAGGCGATTCAGTACTTGAACCGGCTGAGCGACGCGCTGTTTGTCTGGAGCCGCTGGGTGAATCACACACTGGGCGCGCCGGAAGTGCTGTGGCAGCCGAATGAGGCAGCGTCAGCCAAGGATCGCCCGTAGCGCGCCATCCACCGTCGGATAGCGGAATTTGTACCCGGCGGCCAACGCCGCTTCGGGAATCACCCGCTGGCTGGCATAAACGATGCGCGCCATCTCTCCATAAAGCAAGTGCAGGGCGAATTTCGGCACCGGAAAGATCGCCGGGCGATGCAGCGCGGAGGCCAGCGCGCGGGTGAATTCGGCGTTGGTAGCGGGATTCGGAGCCGTGGCGTTCACCGGGCCGCGCAGCGAGGGCGTGTTCAGCGCGAACTCAATCAAACCGGCGGCATCGTCCACGTGAATCCAGGCCATCCATTGCTTGCCGTCGCCGATTTTGCCGCCGATGCCGAGTTTGAACGGCACCAGCATCTTCTCAAGCCCGCCGCCGTCGCCGAGCGCCAGGCCCAGGCGCACGCAGACGACACGCACGCCGAACTCTTCGGCCTTGCGAGCTTCTCGCTCCCAGTCCAGGCACACGTCGGCCAGGAAGCCGCTGGCGGGAGCGGATGCTTCGGTGAGGATCTCATCGCCGCGCGATCCGTAATAGCCGACGGCTGACGCGCTCGCCAGGACCCGCGGGGGCTTGGCCCGCATGGCGTCCACCACGCGGCGCGTTCCTTCGACCCGGCTGGAGCGGATCTTCTCTCGAACTTCCTCGGTCCAGCGCTGCGAGACGGGTTCACCCGCCAGATGGACCACCGCGTCGGCTCCAGCGATGCCGTCGAGCGAGCCGCGCAGCGAGACCGCACGCGCGCCTGCTCCGAGATTTTTCATCAGGCACTTGCCGATGAAACCAGTGGCTCCGGTGATGGCGACGGTCATAAGAGCGATCCTTGGGCGATCCGGTTGATATACGCATCCACGTCCGTCTTGCGCTTCATCCCGTCAAGCGACATATAACGAATCATTCCAAATACAGGCCGTTCCGTCCAGGGACGGTCGTGAAGGCCAAAGCACCAAAGGATGTTGGTGTACGTATTCGGGTCCCGGCCGTCGAGCGCGTATTTGTCGTGCAGATAAATCATCGTATCGAGCGCGCCCTGATGGGTAGCCGACCATTCAATGATTTTCTTGCCCCAATACATGCGGTAATAGCCATGGATCTTGCCGTCGCGCAGCAGCTCGCGCTGGGTGGCGTTCCATAACTCGCAGTGCGTTTGGGCGCGCTCGAACTGTTCGCGCGAATAGACAAAATCACGCTTGTCGCGATCGTGCTTGTTGAGCGTCGCGCGGGCCCAGTCGGGTAGGGCATCGAGTGTATCGGGCTGGGAGCCGAAGCGGGCGAAGTTAAACGCCAGTTCGCGGCGCACGATCAACTCCTCTAGAAATTCCGCCGCGATCAAGTCGTGCTCTTCCGCATATTGTTTGGCCTCCAGCGCGATTTCGAGCGACGAGATGTGGCCAAAATGCAAAAAGGGACTCATTCCGGAGGTCGATTTTTCCGACGGCTGATTGCTGGTCTTGGCGTAACGGCGCAGGTTTTCGTGCAGGAAATAATGCAGTCGGCGCTCAGCCTCCTTGCGCCCGCCGCGGAACTCGACTGAAGGCGCGATGGAATGGTCGATCTCGCAGGATGCCACCAGCGCGGGGATATTCTCGTCCGTCACTTCGCAGTGGAGCGGAGAGACGGGCGCGTCCCATTTGTGTTTCATCCGAATCGGAGCAACGGGCTGCAGAAATTCTGCAAGGATTCTGTGGATCTTCGGGCGGATGGTATACGCCGCATACTCCTGCTTGGCGAAGTGCGCCATCGGCACGATGCAACTGGAGTCTACCGCGTAATAAGGAATGTCCAGCCGCGCCGGGACGCTGCGGTTGTGTTCTGCCGCGATAAAGGTCGGATAATCGTCACTGACGACCTCCGCGGCCTCAGCCGCCAGGCGATAGAGGGCATCGTTCGGATCGGCACGGCGCTTTCGCGGGTAGAAGAAGTATCCGACGCCGAGCTTCTTAAGACGCCGCGCGGTCTCCGGCACTCCTTCGAGCAGAAACGTATGGAAGCGATCGCTGGCGAACGGGTACCTGCAGGTAAGGCCTTCGTAGAACAGCAGCGGCAGGCCACGCTGGTTTGCCAGATCGGCCGCGAACGCGAGCGCGTGGTTCGATTCCGCGCGCCGATTCATCTGCGCCCAATACAGGACATACCGGGCGTTTTCCCTCGGCTCCC
Organism: Bryobacteraceae bacterium; assembly: GCA_035542735.1. GTDB lineage: Bacteria > Acidobacteriota > Terriglobia > Bryobacterales > Bryobacteraceae > Palsa-187. Next base: position 136,805 of record DATKKV010000029.1, on the reverse strand, counting down.
GATCGTTAAGTTTGCGGACCCGTTCCACCTTAGTGAGATGATAGGAAAAGCGCATGAGATTTATAAATCGCGCCAAGCTCCTGTGGTCCTATCTTCTCCGCCGCGACCGCGTGCCCGGACTTCCGGTGGAGTACATCGTCGAAACGACGGCTAAGTGCAATCTGTATTGCCCGATGTGCCCGCGCGAGACGCATCCGCAGCCCAAAGAGGACATGGACGACCGGATCTTCCATGTGCTGGTCCAGGGAGCGGCACACACCGGCGAGCACATGATGCTGATCGGCCTGGGTGAGCCTCTGCTCGACCCGAAGATCTTCGATCGCATTGTCTATTGCGAGCGCCACGGCATCTCTTCGCTGCTTTCGACAAACGGCGTGCTGCTCGACGAAGCCGCAGCGGAGAGGCTGCTGGCCACGCCGCTGGCGCATATCACGCTGAGCTTCGACGGCGCCACCAAAGAATCGTTCGAAATGTACCGCAAGGGCGCAAAATTCGAGCGCGTGCGCGACAACTTTGTTCGCTTTGCGCGGATGAAGCATGAAAAACGCGCCAAGGTGCAGATCGTGGTGCAGATGGTACGAATGCAGAACAACGCCGGGGAGGTAGAGGAATTCCAACGCTTCTGGAGCGAGGTGCCGGGCGTCGACCAGGTGCGCATTAAAGAAGACGAGACGAACGTCCTGCGGCCCGAGGCGCCGCGCAGGTTCTCGGGCACCCGGGTGTGCCATTATCTCTGGCGCGGCCCGGTTTACGTGAAGCAGGACGGCCGTGTGTTTCCCTGTTGCCAGAGCTACATGTTGGATGGCGACCCAATCGGGCGCCTGCCCGAACAAAGTTTGGAAGAGATCAACAATTCGGATGAGATGCGCCGCTTGCGCAGGCTGCACGCCGAAGGCAAGGCGGGCGAAATCGACATGTGCGCGCGCTGCTGCGTCGCGATTCCGCATCCGTTACTGGTGGCGGGCAGCCTCATCCTGCACGGGAAGACCGTGCGGCGTGCCGTTCCGGTGATTGAGCGCCTCGTGTACGGATCGAAGCTCCCGAAGGGACTGTTGGCGCCGCAGCGCGAAACACTGGTACAAATTGAGCGTGAATAAACCGTGACAACGCGGTAGAATAAGGAACGGCTGATCCATTACCTATATGAAAGAAACCATCATGGAGAAGCAGGCCCAAAACATACAAGAAGCATTTCTCAATAATGCTCGCAAAGAAAAAACTTTCCTGACGATCTATTTAATGAGCGGGGTGAAGCTGTCCGGCCGGATCAAGAGTTTCGACAAGTACTCGGTGATTCTCGAAACCAATAATCAGGAGCAGTTGATTTTCAAGCATGCCATTTCCACGGTTGTGGTGTCGAAGCCGTTCCACGGATCGGCTCCGCTGAATGCAACCTCCGTGGCCGCCCACGCCGCGCCTGGCGTGCCCGTCGCGGATTCGGAGTAGCGCCAAACGACATTGCCAACCGGCGAAGAAATCGCGATCCTCGTCGGCCTGAACTTGACGGGCCGGGCAGCGAAAGCTGTGGCCGGCGCGGAGCCGATCAGCGCCGAGGACTCCATGGAAGAACTCGCCGCGCTCGCCATTTCCGCCGGCGCTCGTGTGGTGGAACGGCAGATTCAATCCCGTCCTCGCGTCGATTCGGCCACGCTGATCGGCTCCGGTAAAGTGGAGGCACTGAAGGCCCAGGTTCTGTTTCACGACGCGACGACTGTTATCGTCGATCGCGAGCTCTCCCCTACGCAGCAGCGCAATCTGGAAAAGGCGCTCGACGTCAAGGTGCTGGACCGCACGCAGCTGATCCTCGATATCTTCGCCCGCCGCGCCAGAACGCGCGAAGGAAAGCTCCAGGTGGAGCTTGCGCAGTTGAACTATCTTCTCCCGCGGCTGACCGGGCACGGCGCGGCGATGTCGCGGCTGGGCGGCGGCATTGGCACCAGGGGCCCCGGGGAAACAAAGCTCGAAACGGACCGCCGCCGGATTCATCAACGGATCGCCGCGCTGCACCGTCTGCTGGAGCGCGTGCGCGGAGGCCGCAGTACGCAGCGGCAGCAGCGGCAAGCCGTCCCGCTTGCGACCATCGCGCTGGTGGGATACACCAACGCGGGCAAGTCCACGCTGTTCAACCGGCTTACCGGCGCGGAGGTGCTGGCGGACGCGAAAATGTTCGCCACGCTGGATCCCACTGTGCGCCACATCACGCTGCCGTCCCACCGCAAGGCTCTCATGAGCGATACAGTGGGTTTCATCCGCAACCTGCCCACGACTCTCGTGAAGGCATTTCGCGCCACTCTAGAAGAGGTGGTGGAGGCGGAGTTGCTGCTGCACGTTGTCGACGCGAGTTCCGAGGAAGCTCCGGCGCAGACCGAACACGTTTTGGCGACGCTGAGCGAAATCGGAGCGGCGCACAAGCCCCAGATTCTGGTGCTGAACAAGATCGACAAGATCCCCGGCACGCCGGACACCGCGTCGATCGCTCGCCGGATTTTGAGCGATCCCGATCACCAACCGGCGGGCGCAGTGGCAGTCTCCGCCCTCACCGGCGAGGGGTTCGAGGCGCTGCTGAAGAAAGTCGACGAGACTCTTTCGCTCGATCCCCTCTCGCATTGCGTCTTTCATTTCCCTATCGCCGAGGGAGCTCCGCTTCACCTGCTGCATGAGCACGGCCGGGTAAAGGCAACGCGCTATACTGGCGATTCCTGTGAAGTGGAGGCGGAAGCTCCCGCCTCCATCAAACGGCGGCTCGAAAAGTATCTGGTGAAGTGAATCTATGTTCCGAGCTTTTGTCCGCGACGACGTTTATCTGGAACTCCTGGAAGAACGCCATGCGGCCCAAGTGTTCGCGCTGGTGGATCAGGAACGCGACTACCTGCGCCGGTGGCTTCCATGGGTGGACGCGACGCAGACCGTGGAGGATTCGGTCAGCTTTATAAGGTCCTCCCTCGAACAGTTCACCTCCGGCAAAGGGTTCGTTGCCGGGATCTGGCGCGAAAAACAGCTCTGCGGCGTCATTGGCACGCATAAGCTGGATTTGCTGAATCGTCACGGCGAAATTGGGTACTGGTTGAGCCGGCAGTTTCAAGGCCGGGGCATCGCGACGGCGGCCTGCCGCGCCGTGGTGGCGCACCTCTTCGACGATTTCGACTTGAACCGCGTTGTCATCCATTGCGCCAAAGGCAACGAGCGAAGCTGCGCGGTCGCACGCCGGCTGGGGTTCACGGAGGAAGGGCTGGCGCGCGAGGCTCACCTGCTCCAGGGCGAGTTCCACGATATCCGCGTCTTCGCCCTGTTAAGGCGGGATTGGACGCCGGACCGCACCCGGCTCTAATTTTGGCTATGATTTTAGCATCGGCGTGAATTTTCCCACTGCACTGACGCTAGCCCGAATTTTCCTGGTGCCCCTGCTGGTGGCCGCGCTTTTGGCGGACGGCCCCAACGTGAACTGGGATCGGTGGATGCCGGTGTCACGGGAAATTTTCGCGCTCTGCGTGTTTCTGGCCGCGGCGGCAACGGATCTGCTCGACGGGTACCTGGCGCGTCGCTGGTCGCAGGTGACGACGGTAGGCACGCTGCTCGACCCGATCGCGGATAAGTTGCTGGTTTCGGCGGCCCTGGTGTCGCTGGTGGATATTCACCGCGTGCCCGCCTGGATCGTGATCCTGATCATCGGGCGCGAGTTCGCGGTATCGGGCTTGCGTGCCATCGCGGCGGCTGGAGGCTACACCATTGCTGCCAGCGACCTGGGCAAATCGAAAATGGCCGCCCAGGTGGCGGCGATTGCCCTCGTGATCGGCGGCATCCGTTGGCCTGCGCTCGCTGAGGCAGGCTCCATAGGCATGTGGGCCGTGATGCTGTTCGGTATCGTTTCCGCCGGAGACTATTTCCGCAAATTCTGGCGCCGCGTGGACGATTCGGTGAAACTGCGGCGCCGCCGCGAACTGCTTCGCCTCGAACGGCGCAAGAAGAGGCGCAGCGCGATGGGGTCGGAGCAGGCGATTTGATTCCGATCATGCTCACAGCTGTGACGTTCCTCGCCCAAGCGCTGCCGAGGCTCGAGGATTATCCCGTCGCCCCGGTTTTCAAGGGCAAGCCCGCCCCGCCGAAGCTGACCACGTCAGGCCAGCGCGACTTTGGAGCGGTGATTCGCACCTGGGCATATAAAGGACCCAATTTCGCCGGCCACTATACGATTGCACAGTGGGGATGCGGGGCAGGCTGCATGCAGATGGCCGTGATCGACGCTCAGACCGGCAAGGTTTATGAAGCTCCGTTCGGATCGCTGCCTAAAGCGACCATCTGCCTGGAGGGCGATGCGAGCGATCCTGGAATCGCCTTTCGCCGCGACAGCTCCCTGCTGGTGCTGAAAGGGTGCCCCGATTTTAAGGACTGCGGCGCTTATTACTTCAACTGGACAGACGCGAAGTTTAAGCTCCTGCGCAAGGATCTGCTCGCACAGACTCCCAATTGCCAGCCGTGATTTTGTGATTCGGGCTTCACGCCGAAGCCGGCAGCCCGCAAGCGAGCCACGCGTCATAGCCGCCGATCACGTTCATCACACCTTTGAACCCTGCCCGCTGGATCAGGCTGCAGGCGATGGCGCTGCGATATCCGCCTTTGCAATGGACGGCGATTGGCTTTTGGGGATCGAGAGACGCAACCATCGATTCCAGCTTGTGCAGAGGCATCAGCGTCGCCCCGGCGATGTGGCCGCTCGCAAATTCCGCGTCTCGGCGGACGTCCACAATCTGCAGGTGCTCTCTTTCGCGGTTCAGGTCGTCGACGGAAATTTGAGGAATTTCCTCAGCCGGGCCCGTCCAGGACTGCATGCCGCCCTTAAGCGACCCGATCACGTGTTCGATGCCGACCCGCGCCAGGCGCATGCGCGATTCTTCGAGATGTTCCTCGTCCTCGGCGATCAGAATAATATCCTTGGCGAGGCCCAAAATGGTGGCGGCGAACGACGCATACTGGCCCGACAATGCGATGTGCAGAGCTCCGGGAATGTGGCCGGCGAAGAACTGCTGCGAAGGGCGCGTATCCAACACAATCGCGCCGTTGCGCTGTCGATCGAGAACCTCGGCCGTCGTGAATTCGGCCAGCGGCGGCAGTTCCTTCAACGCAGGCGCGCCTTCGCGATTGATGGCGGCGTCCAGGGCGAAATATCCGGGACGCTCCGGCAGTTCGGCCGTCAGCAGCCGGACGAACTCTTCCTTCGATGTCGCGCGCAGGGCATAGTTGAGCGCGCGCTCCTTGCCGATCGTCGATTGCCTTTCCGGCCTCATCTGCTTGCCGCATAGGGAGCCCGCGCCGTGGGCCGGATAGACCTCGACATCGTCGCCTAACGGCAGGATTTTTTCATGCAAGCTGTCATACAGCATCCCGGCGAGCTGCTGCGCCGTGAGATCCGGCGAAAGATCTGGACGGCCCACGTCTCCTATAAACAGCGTGTCGCCGGTCAACACAGCGTATGGAGTCTCGCGGCGGTCCAGATCGGTAACGGCGATCGATACGCTCTCAATCGTGTGTCCCGGCGTTTCCAAGAATTTAAGAACCACCCGGCCAAAGCGGATTTCATCGCCGTCGTGCACGTCCACGTGCGGAAACGTCGCGCCGGCCCGCGCGCCGAGATAAATCTTCGCCCCGGTCCGTTCCGCCAGCTCGCGATGACCGCTGACGAAATCGGCGTGCAGATGGGTTTCGATGATGTATTCGATCTTCAGTCCCTGCTGCTCCGCCTCATCGATGTAGAGATTCACGTCGCGCTGCGGATCCACCACAACGGCGACGCCCTCGGAGCCCAGCATGTAGGATGCATGTGAAAGGCAGGTCAGGTAATACTGCTGGAAGTACATGATTACCGATTATAGATGTGAACCCGGAACATCGGCTTTGTTCTTTCCGCGGCGTCCTGTTCGTAAACTTGTTGCGTCTTGGCGGAATCGTAGTCGCGCCATAGCCAGGAAAGCGATTCGGGAAGCTGCGCGTTGGCCTCCGCGCCGTTATGCGAGCCGTTGCCGAACGCCAGATGAAAATCGTAGCCCATCATCTTCAACGAATTGGCGAGCTGGATATTCTGCAAAGGCCAGCTGCCGTGCTCATTTTCCAGATCCTCGCTGCCGTCCTGAAGCCAGACGCGAATATTGCGCTTGGCTTCCTTACGCACCTTGTTCGGATACACGTTACCGCCGTCGAGCTGTCCGGGATGCCACTGAATGCTGGTGTAGCTGCCGATGGTCGACAGCACGCGCGAATACTTTTCCGGATGCTGCCAGGCCGCGTTGAACGAGCAGATCCCGCCTGAAGACTCGCCGGCAATGCCGCGGCTATAAGAATCCCTGCGGATGTTGTACTGCGCGTATACGTTTTCCAGCAACTCGTCGACGAAACGAACGTAGGTGTCGTTCAGTGAATCGTATTCGACGCTGCGCATTGCTTTGTCGCCCACCTTGCCAGGGGCGATGAACACGCTGATCATCACCGGAATGCGCTTCTGATACGTCAGGTTGTCTAGGGCGTTCAGCGTCCGGCGGCCGTTGCGCGCGATGTGGCCCTGCCCGTCCTGCCAGATCATCAGCGCGGCGGGCTTCGACGGATCGTACTGCGCGGGCACGTAGATCCAGTAATCGCTCTGCATGTCCGGATAGATCTTGCTGGTATGCACCAGCTTCTCCGACATCTTGCCCTGCGGCACGTCCGGCTGCTCGTACGACGATGGCATGAACACCGGCACATCGAGCCTTCCGCCGAACGGCGCGCCGTCGATCACGTAATGGAACTGATGCGAGCGGCCGGCCGAAAGCCTCGCCACCGTGGCCCACAGCGTCGGATCGACGCGCGTCATCGCCACCGGCTTATCGTCGTCGGTGACCAGCATGGGCGTCTTTTCCGTCTCGATGGCGAACAGGACTTGCTCGTGATCGCCCAGATAGGCCACCCCTTTCTGCAAATCCTCGGCCTTCATGGTGGAGCGAATCCTGGCCGCGTCACGCGCCAGATCGGTTAGCTTCGGATCGGCGGCGAGCGCGGCCGCGGCGATGACGCAAAGTGCGAACAGTTTCATACCTTGCCCATTTTGCTTTCGATGATGTCGAACAACTCGTCGATATCGGAGGGTCGCGTATGGATGTGCGAAGAGAGCCGCATCTGCTGGCCGCCGCTCACGAAGATCTTGCGTTTCCCGGTTTCCTGCCAGACGGCGCTCGAATCCTTTTTGAAGCGGATTCCCACCAGCGCCGCGAACATGCGGTCGTCGTTGGGAGTCAGCGACTCGATGTAGGGAAGGCGCGCGGCACGCTCGTAGGTCCGCCGGGCAAGCTGGTGGATGCGGGCGTAAATTCGATCCGGGCCGATGGACTGGGCAAAGCGCAGCCCCGCGATCATGCCTTCGAAAATCGCTCGGTTGTTCGTCCCCTGGCGCATGAAACGCCCTGCTTTTAATGACTTATCGTCCCAGCCGCCGGTGACGTTCATGGGCCACAGCCGGTCCAGGTTTTCCTCGCGGATATACAGGAAGCCCGAGCCGGCCGGCGCGAACATCCATTTGTGCGGGCTGCCCGCGAAGAAATCGCAGTTGAGATCGGAGAGTTTCAGAGCCATCTGACCGTGCATATGCGCGCCGTCGATCACTGTAATGACGCCCTTGGCGCGCGCTGCGTCGCAAATCTCGCGGATCGGCATAATGAGGCCGGTGGGGCTGGTCATGCCGCTGAAAAACAGGACGCGCGTCTTCGGACCGATCGCCGAAATCATCAGGTCGGCCAGTTGGCCCGGGTCTTTCGGCGGCAGCGGAATCGTCACCTCGCGAATCGTGATGCCGTAGCGGGCGCGCTTCTGCTCCCAACCGGCCTTGCCTGACGGATGCTCCTGGCTGGTCATGACCACCTCGTCGCCGGCCTTCAGATCGAGGCCCGCCGCCACCGTGCTATTTGCCTCGGTGGCGTTGTGCATGAGCGCGAGTTCGTCTTTCTTGCACCCGAGAAACTTCGACAACTCCTCGCGCTCCTCGTCGAGCGTCTCGTAGCCCCATCGCGGATATGGATAAGACAGCTCCAGCGCCGCGGCGTTCTCCAAATATGCGGCCATCGTCTGATACACAGGCCTCGGGAGCACGCCCAGGCTCCCGTTGTTCAGGAAGGACCGCCAGTGCGGAAGGAAGAACTGTTCGTCGCGAATGCGGGTCCAATATGCTTCCGGATCGCGGACGAACAGTGCGTCTTCAGGAAGCGTGTTCGCCGGAGTGGCGAGAATTTTCTGCCAGGGCACGCCAAAGAGGGTCGCTCCGGCGCGCAGCGCGTTGCGTCGATTCATGAGGTTTAGTCTACTGCTACGCGCGGACCAAATCCACACGGCGACTTAGGACGGAAGATGCTGCTGTAGCGTGCCGAAGAAGGCTTTCACGAACTCCACACCGGTTTGAGTCGCCAACTCCTCGTCCTTCTCGTGGATCGGGACGATGACTCGGACCAACGCGGTGTCTGTTCGGTTGAGGCGAATCGCATCGGCCAGCACCCAGAACTTCGCTTCAAACTCATCGGCCACTACACGGTTGCGGGACTGATACCAATAAAACACCAGTTCCCTTTCCTCGCCGTGGAAGATCACGTAACGGTTCACCACGATCGGCGCCGCTTTTCCCACGTTGATGGGATACTTATCCGAGCTTAACTGCGTCCATCCGCTGCCGGGCAGGCAGTTCTTGGGTGAATGCGGCGTCTTGCCGTTGCGCTGGGTACGGAACGAAGCCACGAAAAGGCTCACTTGGGCTGAAGAGCCAGGCGCGATATAAACGCGGTTCAGCAGGTCGTCTGCTTTGAGAACGTCCTGTATTTCCTTGTCCACATTTCCTTCCTGTACCATCGTCCAGGGACCAAATTCCCGCGGCACCTCGCTGAGCGGGCGGCTGGGAGGGATGTATTCGGAGCGGATCGAGCTATACAGCAAGGCCGTTTGGATGATCAGAAATACGGTCACCAGCCGCGCCGGCGTGGAGTTGAGGAACTTAAGCAGCGTGCGCCTCCTTTGCGGACTTCCAGCGATAGATCCCATTGATCAGCATGTGCAGCACGAATAGCATCGCGAACGCGATCGCGAAAATGATAAATCCCTCGACTTCGTGGAAAAATCCGCGCGCCAATTCGGGATTGTGCTCGCTTAAAACCCCGGTGATCGTCACGCGGCCGGCGTTGGCCAGAATCGCGATGGGCAGAACACTCAGCAGCAGGGCCCACCGCATCCAGATCTTGGAATCGAAAAAATAAGCGTACACCAGGGACAAGAATGAAAGCGACAGCAGGCTCCGGATACCGCTGCAGGCCTCCGCGACGGAGAGTTTCTGGCTCGCCAGTTCCAGCACGTTCCCTTCCCTCAGAACGGGGATGCCGATTGCGCCAAGCGCCAGTTCCGCCACCTGGCTGGCGAACAACTGCAATGGAAATGTGATCCGATTGTACACCACGGTCGGAAGGGGAATCATGAACAACAGCAGGACTAACGGGAAGCCCAGCTCGCTCACCAGCTTCTTGCCGCCCAGTACCAGCAGTAATCCCACCAGAGAAATCATGAATGCCGTGCGCTGCAGAAACAGCTCCGCGCCCAGCAATCCGATGTACGCCTGCACCGCGGCCCATCCCATCAGCCACAGCCCCCACCAGGCCGGCTTCCATTCGATGGCCGCCAGTTCGGCTCGCCTCGTCCAGACGATATAGCCGGAAACGAGAGGAACGAAGAACCCGTGACCCACATCGTCGTCATAAGACCACTGCTCTACCAGATGTTTCAGGATCGGGAAATAGGTGAGGATCAGCAGCGTGCCGAACCAGGCGATGGCAGCCCAGGGCAGTGCTTTATTCCCAGCCGGCGATTCGGCAGACTCCGGCAATTGATTTTCCACCGACGGCATAAGTTGGCCCGAGAGCTAACTTTCAGTTAAGCACACTGAATTGTATCGGTGGAGCGACTGGCTGGTTCAATTCGCGGCCTGGGAAGCACTTGCTTCACGTAACCGGTTCGTCACCCGCCCGACGAGGCGGCGGGGATCCAGCAGGTGCTGCGGCCGGAAATGCCTCTGGGACCACCGGCTGCCGTCCTGGAACTCGACGCCCAGGAAATAGCCGATCTCGCGGTAAACGCAATACTTGACCACGCCGGTCAGTTCCCCGTTGGGGTAGGTCATCTTCAGCGCCGTGCCCTGCGGCACGGGCTTATCCACCTGCAGGCAGGCGCCTGAAAGGGAAATGTCTTCCAGGTTGGCGACGCCGCGGCGCGTGCGCCTCCTGTGGTCTTTCCACTGCACATCAACAAGATCCGCGCAAAGCATCCGGGGTTCGATACGCCTGTCAAGCATTGGTTGAATATGTCCGTCTCTGCTTAATTCCATCGGCCGGATGACCCGAAAAACGGCGGTTCTGCCCTTAGATAAAATTGCCCTAAGTGCGTCATAGGGCAACCGCTTAAGCCTAGACTGATTGGTACCATGAATCTGAAGAATCTGCAATGGAAACCATTCTCGCTGAGATCCGGGTGTTTGCCGCCAGAATCGGCGGTTCCCGTTCGATTTTGCTCCATTTGGCGGTGCTGACGGCATTCGGCGTGTGGATCCCGCGGGCCAAGGGCCTGGACTTTCTCGATCCCCAGGTACTAGGAGCTTACCTCTGTCTGGGCTTACTCTTCGCCGGACCGGCGGCCGCACAGTCGTTCAGCGAGGGCTTCGCGCCCCCCCCGTTTTCTCTCGCGATTGCGCGCGTGGTCACCGGTGTTCTTTACGGCGAGGCTGCCGTAGGGGCGTTGACGGGCGCAGGAATCGCCACAGTGTACCTGAGCCTTCGCGGCCAGTTTATTCCGCAGCTCGATTTGCCCTCCCTGATGAAGCCGGCAACCCTCGGCTTAGGCGGCGCGGTCATGGTGGCGGCGATGGCAGCATGGATGGCCGTTCGCTTCTCGCGCCGCGCGGCGATGATTGCGCTTCGATTTATATTCTTCGCGCTGCTCATCCTGTTTTATTACCGGGGGCAATGGCTGCCGGAGGTTGCCTGGACGGGTGCAGCGGTGTGTTTCGCTGTCGCAGCCCTGTTTATCGTTATGCTGCGGAAAGCCTGCCTCCAGCCCAGAAATAGAATATCCTGATCCAAGCTTCATGAATATTCATTCGCAAGCCCCATGCCGTGTCGATATGGCCGGCTCAACCCTCGATATCTGGCCTCTTTACTTGTTTCACGAAGGCGCAGTCACCGTGAACTTCGCCGTGGATCGCTATACCCGCGCCCGTATCGAGCCGCGCGCTGGGAAACGGATTACTTTTCGCTCCACCGATCTGAAGCGCGACGCCTCCTACGATTCGCTCGCTCATCTGCTCGCCGGGAAGTCGCACCCTCTGGCGCTGCCGGCCGAAATTGTGCGATTTTTCCGCCCCCAGGAAGGCTTTCATCTCGACATCTCATCGGAAGCACCTGCCGGAGCGGGCATTTCCGGATCGTCGGCGCTGATCATTTCCACAACCAGCGCATTCAACAAGTGGCTGCACTCTGGCCACTCTATCGAGAAACTGCGAGAAATCTCGCAAAACATCGAAGCGCGCATTATTAAAGTCCCCACCGGCTGCCAGGACTACTATCCGGCCATGTACGGCGGCGTCAGCGCCATTGAACTGGGTTGCGCGGGCATTCGCCGCGTGGCCCTGAACGTTCCTCCCGAGGAACTGGAATCCCGCCTCGTGCTTGCTTATACGGGAGAACCTCGCAACTCCGGCATCAACAACTGGGAAGTGACCAAGAGCCACATCGACGGCAACACGCAGGTGTACAGGAATTTCGCCACGATCGCCGCCATCGCCGTTGCCATGCGAGCGGCCCTCGAGAAACAGGATTGGAGCGAAGTTGCGCGGCTGCTACGAGAAGAGTGGTCGCATCGCAAGAAAAACGCGCCCGGGATATCGACGCCGCTGATCGATCGCCTGGTCCAGGCCACGCGCCGCAAAGGATCGGTGGCGGCCAAGGTCTGCGGCGCGGGCGGAGGCGGCTGCGTCCTGTTCCTGGTGGAGCCCGGCGCAGGACCTCGCGTGGCATCAGTCATTGAAAGCGAAGGGGCCACCGTGCTTCCTGTCAAGGTCGCGCGCATGGGTGTGCAAGTTCGCACCGGGAAATGAATCCAGAAGAAAACAAAACCGACTGGTTCGGCCTGATCCTGCGTGTCGGCCTCTTCGTGCTGATCGGGTGGCTGGGCCTCAACGTCTTCGCGACCGCCCTGTTCTGGCTCACCGGCAGCCCTCTCATCACCGGCGCTCTAGCAACTTTTGCTGCCGCGGCGCTGGCGAATTCGATCACAGTGCGGGTCTACGAGCGCGGGAAGATGTCCGCGCTCGGGCTAGCCTGGAGTCCAACCTCGCGGCGCGAATTCCTGCTCGGCACGGTCAGCGGCGCCGTCGCGGTCTGCGCCGTTCTGGCCGTTCCGATCGCTAGCGGCGCGGCGTCGTTTGAAAAGGCTCCCGCCGCCGAACATGTTGTGCCTGGCCTTGCCTTCGTGAGCCTCGTATTGCTGTTCGGGGCCTTCGGAGAAGAACTGTTATTTCACGGCTACGCGTTCCAATTGTTGATTCGCCGCGTCGGAGCCTTCGCCACGATTCTTCCTGCAGCCGTGCTGTTCGGGCTCGCACATACCGGCAACGCGAACTGGAACTGGCTGGGCATCGGCAACACGATGTTGTGGGGCGTCCTGTTCGGCTATGCCTATCTGCGCACGAACGCGCTCTGGCTGCCCATTGGACTGCACTTCGGCTGGAACGTCACGCTCCCCTTGTTCGGCGAGAATTTGAGCGGGTTTACAATGGGAGTAGCCGGGTATACGCTCCATTGGAAGACCAGCGACCTGTTGAGCGGAGGAGCGTACGGGCCGGAAGGCAGTCTGCTGACCACCGCGGCGGTGGTTGCGCTGTTTTTCGTGCTGCACAAGTTCACGACGCAGCCCGAAACGGACGAGTGAGGTGCGTATGGCGCGAATTTCTCCTCGGATCTTAGCGGCCTTGGTCGCCGTCGCGGCCTTGCGGGCCGACCAGAAGAAGCTGACACTGGATCAAAAAGTGGAACTGCTGCGCGGCCTCACCAGCGAGTACGCCACCGTAAAGCACCCGCTGCCGCGCTCCAAGAAAGCTCTCGAATTAAACTCCGACGGCACCTTCGATAAGGACCAGTGGGCCGCTGTGGCGCGCCAGATGGGCCCGGCTGGCCGCGTCGGCGACTTGGTGCAGATCACGCACGTCGCCATTGAGAAGAACTCGATCTTGTTTGAGATCAACCATGGAATGAAGAGCCAGGGTTCCTGGAAAGATCACGTCCAGGTGGGCATCGGTGGAAACGTGGCGCCCATCTCCCGCAGCGACGCCAATGCGCCCGCCGGAACCAGCATCATTCTCAAATTCCCGGGTGAGATCGGCGAACTCACCTCGACCGATGTGAAGAAGATGATGGCGCCGGTGCTCGATTTCGATAAACACACGGCCACGGGAAACTACGTCGACACGCTGCCGCCGGAGATCAAGCAGGCGATTCTCGATAAGAAGCCGGTGGAGGGCATGGATCGCGACCAAGTGCTGCTCGCGCTGGGCCGCCCCTTGCGGAAATCGCGCGAGAACAAGGACGGCGTCGACTACGAGGATTGGATCTACGGTCAGCCTCCCGGCCGCGTGACGTTCGTGACCTTCGCGGGCCCCAAAGTGGCCAAGATCAAGGAAACGTATGCCGGTCTGGGCGGCAGCATCGCGGAAAGCCCAAAGCAGCCCTAACTTGCCGGTAGCCGGTACCGCCCTGGCCCACCGGGGCACGTCACTTCAATTTCAACGGCGTCAGCACGCCGTTTTTCTTCACACCCAACTGAATCGGCCGCGGAGGACCTCGGCGCGGCACCGTAACCTCCGCCCACAATTCTTCATCGGGAGGCCGCACCGATGGATCGGGCACGCGGTCAGGAATAAAGTAGGCGATTCTCACCGGAGCCGTGGAACTAGACACCAGCACTCCGTTCCCGTCAATGATGGCCGGGCGCGCCACCAATTTCCCGTCCTCCACCGAGAAATTAGCTTGCGCGTAAACAGTACCTTGAGAAAATCCGCGAGCCTCGGCGTTGACAGTCAAGGAAACGTAACGCCCGCGCACCGGCAGGCTCGGATCATACGGTGCGACCCGTACCCACAGGCGCGGCTGCGTCACCCGGTCAAGCAGCATCTTGCCGCCGATGGACAGCACCATCGCTGTCTGCACGCCGCATAGGATCAGGCCCTTGGTCAGCGGGTTCATACCGATGCCCTCATCCTGACTTGCGCCACCAGCCTGCGCCGCAATTTCTCGAGCGCCCAGCCTCCGGCGAGAAACAGCACGCCGAACCCGATCAGGCTCGCCGAGCGGCCGATCTTATCCATCACCGAGGAGAAATAGAAAAATAGAACCGTAATCGCGAAGGCGGCCATGCCGAGGTTGATGCGTTCCGCGCGGTGCTCCTCCATGCCCCAGAAGACGAGCCCAGCCGCACCCGCGCCGCACCAGAGATACAACAGCGGACTGTCGGCATTTTTCGCCGCCAGATTCAGCAACAACACCCAAACCGCCGCCACGCAATTCATCCATGCGAGTTTTCGACGCAACAGGTACGCCACACTGAGCGGGAGCGCATACGCCAGTACGGATTCCACTGCGCCTCCTTCCGGCGCGGCCGACGGAGCGATCTGCCGGCTGAAGATCAGCGCCAGAGTCCACGGCAGCAGCATGATGCCGCCGATCCAGATCAGTGCGCGCGTTTTCGGCGCGGTGAAATAGGCGATCGCCAGCACCAGCATCCCCTGGCAGATGATCCGCGCGAAATACGCGTCGTTTGCCGCGTGCGCATCCATCCACTCCGACCCGATCCAGGCCGGCGTCAGAATGGCGGCGAATGTCAGTTGCACCCAATCCCGGCGCAAAATCCAGCCGATCCACGCGCCGGCGGCCCACATCAGCAGGCCCGAGGGCCAGTGCTCCGACATGTTGAAGATCTGGCCGGCTAGGTAAATCCCAGCACCGAGCGCCGCCGTGCCGATCCCATGCAGAGCAATCGCCAGCGGCTCCACCGTTTGCGACGCCCACGCGCCCGCAAGATGAAAGGCCGCTACCATCAGGAGCACCAGCGCGAATCGCATGGAGGGCGCAAGGTCGTCCCAGTGCGCCGAGACAAACAGCAGCACGCCCGCGATCATCATTATTGAGCCGAAAGCAATCGCCGCTATGGCCGGCCAGCGCAACCCAGCCGGTCCGCCTCCGCCTTGGCCTTCGAACTCGCGGATGCGCGACGCGGCGTCCGGATCGATCAGTCCGGCGTTCTGCCACTTCTCCAGAAACTGTTCCCAGGCGGCGGCCATGCGTTGCATGATACATCGGCTGCTCGCCAAAATGTCTTGAATGCGGCCAGCGTCCACGTTGTTAAGCCAACAGCGTGGAGCCGGCAAACACAATCCGATATACTTTTCGACTACGCCACTCCGTAAGGTCGAAATTTGCGTCCTCGCGGTTTTCCTGGTGAGCTTCGCTGTCCTCGCATGGAATATCCGCGCTTCTGGAATCGCCGCTGCTTACGTCGATCCCATCGCACAGATCCGCGTGCAGGATGAAGCGACTTACGCTCACGCCGCGCTCCAGATGGTGAATGGCGTGGATTGGACGACGCCTCACGTCGCGGGCCGTTTGTTTTTGCTGAAACCTCCGCTGCTGATCTGGCTGACCGCGCTTTCCATCCGCTGTTTCGGATTCGGCCTGTTTGCAATCCGTCTTCCTGCGATCCTGTTCGGCGCGGCGGGAGTCGCGGCGATTTTTGCCTGGGCAGCGCGGGCTCGCTCGTTGGCCGCCGCTTCACTTGCCGCCGGCGTCCTTCTTGCGAGCCCCTTCTGGCAAACATGTTCGAGGGTCGCGCTCACCGACGTGCTCTGCGCCTCATCCGCGGCACTGGCACTTTCGTTTGTCGCGTTCGACCCGCAGCTTCTCCGCCGCCGCACGCGCCTCGCCTTCGCGATTCTCGGCGCGGCGTCGATTCTGGCAAAGAGCGTTGCCGGAGTGCTTCCCTTCGCAGCCCTCCTCCTCTACTGGGCACTTTGCCCGCGGGAGCGCCGTCCAAAAATCGCCGCACTGGCTGAGATCGCGCTCGTCTCCGCTGTCCTGACTGCGCCCTGGTACTCGTATCAAATCTTCGTTCATCCCAAGTGGTTCTGGGCCGAGAATATTCAAAGCCAACTGCTCAGCACCGGAGTCCACTGGGACCGCAATAGCGTGATCCGCAATCTGCCCGTCGTGTACTATCTCAAGCGTCTCGTGCAGATGGACCCCGCTGCACTGCTGCTCGGGGCCGCGACACTTATGGGCATTTTTCGGCCGAGGGACCCCCTGCGACTGCTGGCGCTCTGTTGGGCCGCAACTTCCGTCGCCGCGCTGTGCTTGTTTCAAGCGGCCAGCCTGCCGTATCTTGCCCTGGTCCTTCCGGCGATCTGTGTCGCGGGAGCCATTTGCGGCCCCAAGGTTTTCGACAAACCGGGCGTCGCCGCATCCGTGGTTGGACTGCTCTTCCTCGTAAAGGCGGCCGCCGTCGGGCAACCCTGGTCGATGAGACCATCGGCGCCTCCCGTGCCTGGGGCCATGGCCATGCTTTCCTACAGCGAGATGCATCGCGAACGCTCCCTGATTTCCGTCGATCCGGACGACGAGTTCGTCAGCCTCACCCTTCCCATCCGAGGCGTCCGTTACTGCGTGCTCGACACCACCGGTATTCTGGGGCGTTTTGCGCCCTATCTTGTTCAACTCGGCGTTCTCATCAACACGCAGGAGTTTCTGCGGCTCGCTGAACTCAGGCCTGAATACGAAAAACGGCTGAAGGAGTGGGGTGTCGATTCAGGGGAAGCCATCGCGTCGACGATCGTCATGAACGCGCCTTTGGAAATTTCCGCCATCGTCAACGTGAATCCCGACGCGGATTTTTACCTCCCGACGCGCTGGCTCGGCTTGATCGCGGACCCTGAACGTTCCCACACGCTCTTCCGCTACTCGCAGGACCGCGTTTTCCTGCTCGCGCGCGGCAACTAGATGTTATCGCTCACAGAATCGGCAGATAGACCATGTCCGTGAACCCCTCGTTCGTAGCGATGGCGACTCCGACATTACCCGCGGGCACGTTCGGAATCTTGAAGTTCACCTGATATAGCCCCGCAAGCGTCGGGGCGAGCCCGGCGTAGTAAATCTGATTCGCCGGAACCTGCACTCCGCCGACGTAAATCGAAATGGGTTCATTCACCAGCCCGAACGGAGCCGTTCCCGGTGCGGCCGTTCCATCGGCCACCGCCGGAGTGGTCGCGCCAAGCCCCGTCAGATACATCGAAATAATCTCGCCCTGCTTGGCCGGCTTGGTCGCGCTGATCACGGAGTAATCCGCGTGTAACGCTGCCGCGCTGCCGATACCGTTGGCGGGGATGCTGAAGATTCCCGGCGAGGTTGGGGCTAGCGGCACTACCACGGAGTTCGACTTCACGCCATTCACCGTCACCACGATCGTGGCGGTCGATCCGGTGGCCGCAAAGGGCACGACCGCGCTGATCTGTATTGGCGTCACTGAGTATACCGGCGCGGCCGTTCCGTTCACGGTCACCTGCACCCCGCCCAGCGTCGCCGGAAATGGAGGACCCGAGGCGGTCGCGGCGGCCGAGGGGAATCCGGTGCCGTAGAGCGTCATCACGCCGCCCGGCGAGATTGGATACCCAGGCGGCGCGAAGCTCGCACCATTCAGAACTCCCTGAGGGTTCAAGAACACTCCCGTCGACGATTGCGGGATCAACAAGCCTCCGAAATACAACTCGTAGCTGGTGGAACTGGTGATGTCCACGCCGCTTGAGGCGAATGTCGTCTTGTTCCCGCCGACATTCACATGGCCAGTTGCCGACGCGTACACGCCGGAGCCATCGGAGTTCAGATTGTAAGTGATCAGCGGCGACGCATCCAGCAGCCCGTCGGACTGCTTCGTTCTTCTCGCCCACGTCGAATTGCCGTTTCCGTCAGCATACACGCTGCCCACCACGGATGTAAGCCGCGTCGGAGCCATATCGACCCGCATGCCTGCCGCATAGGAGAATCCGTTCCAACTCGCGTTCGTCGCTGTGACATTGCCCCAGTTCCGGACGCCGACGATCAGCCCGTGCCCGCCCACCGCCGTCGATCCTCCGATAAAGTACGATCCGTCCGGAGACAGGAAGATATTCTCGCCACCCGAGATCAACTGCTGGTTCCCGTTCAATCCCGAGGCCAGAGGAAACGTCATCGTCCCTGACCCGTCGGAGGAGATCGAATAGGTGATCCCGTTTACCGTCTGGTTGATCAAGATATTGTCGAGATTGGCCGCCTGCCCAGTCACCGTATTCTCGGCGAAGGTGCCCGCACCGGTCGAAGTCAGCTTGAAATTTGTGTTGCGGACCGCGGAGAGCGTGCCGCCTGGAAACTCCAGGCTCGATATCCAATAGGCTCCCAATAGCGATACGTTCGACGCCGGATTCGTCCCGGCCGGAATCGCGATGAACATATCGAACACAGTCGGTCCCGCCTCCGTCGAAGCGCCCACCAACACCCCTTGCCCGAGCCGTGCGTTGATCGTGACCCCCGCCTTGAGAGGATTGGTCAGCGTCGCAAATCCCCCGGGACTCACCGAATAGGTCCCATTGGCCGTCAGAATCTGCGCCGGGGTGGACCCTACCAGCTGCTGCCCGCTAACCGTAAAATTTCCACTCCCATCGAGCGTGAGCGTGCCTTGGCCGCTGAACGCGTTTGTCACGTTCGGAATACTGGAACCATCGGTGACCAGAAGTACTTCGCGAAAGTAGTATTTCCCTGTTAATGATTGATTTGACGAAACTTGTCCCCATCCAGCAACAGCACAGGCACTCGCCCAAAGCAACCACCCTGACTTCAATCGTTTCCCCGTCATGTTTATCTAACCCACTCTAGCCCAACTTAGCTCGGGTCGCGATGCGCCATATACGAAAAAGATTACTTAGTTCCGGCAACTCCCATGGAAAATCCGTGTTTCCCATGAGAGACTGTAACGGCGGAGGAGCACTCCTTTGAAGAAGCGTTTTCTTATCCTTATACCCTTGTTTGTAGGTCTGATCAGTGCCGGCGCACTGGCCCTTCTAGCCCAGCAACCTGTGGAGCACGTTCAACGAGCCGAAGGGGCTTCCGTAACCCAGCACGCCGAATGCACCCTGTTCGGACCGCAGCGCGAGCAATACATGAATCAGGCGTTGCATGCCGCGCGGCTCGGCGAAATGACGGCACAGGTCAGCGCGATGCGCGCCTCCACGATGAGCGCGAACGCTGTGACGATGGCCTCGCCTCCCGGTGGCAGCCGTACTTCGGGAAGCAGCTCGACAAACCTGATTGATAGCTACCTCTTCTCCGCGATGAAGGCGGCGGGCGTCACGCCTGCGCGCATGACCAACGATTATGAATTCGTGCGCCGCATCTACCTCGACATGACCGGGCGCATCCCCACCGCCGCGCAGGTCACGAGTTTCGTGAACAGCACCAACCCGACCAAGCGCGCTGACCTCATCGAAACCCTGTTCGCCACTTCGCAATGGCTGGACAAGTGGACCATGTTCTACGGCGACCAGTTCAAGTCCGCCTCCACCTTCCCCAGCACCGGCACGACGCTTTACGCTGGTGGCCGCGACGGATTCAACACCTACATCCGCAACTTCCTGACCAACGACACGGCGTACAATCAGGTGGCCCAGGCACTGATCGCCTCCCAGGGCACCAACAACTACACCCAGGGCGAACTCAACTGGATCATCACCTCGCGCGTAACTGGAGGTCCGAATCAGGATATTTGGGACGCTGAAGCGGCCGCCGTGGCTGAGACCTTCCTCGGCATTTCGCACATCAATTGCCTGCTCTGCCACGATGGACGAGGCCACTTGACCAATATCAGCCTGTGGGGCCAGAACTTCACTCGCATGCAGGCCTGGGGCATGTCGTCGTTCTACTCCCATGTCGGCCTGTCTGCCCCGGCCGTGACCCCCGGCACGAACACGCCCACCTACTGGTACGCCAACGACAACGCCTTCAAGACCGACTACGCGCTCAATACCACCACTGGTAACCGTCCGCCGCGTCAGCCGGTGGGAAAGATCACCTCTGTAGCCCCCAGCTATCCGTTCAGTGGGACAGGCGCAACGTCCGGCCTGAACTATCGCCAGTCGCTGGCCGCGCAGGTGATCGCCGACCGCCAGTTCGCGCGAGCCGCAGTGAACTATTTGTGGGCCTATTTCTTTGGCATGGGAATTGTCGATCCGCCCGATCAGTTCGATCCGGCACGCCTCGATCCGATGAATCCTCCGCCTGCGCCCTGGACTCTGCAACCATCCAATCCGGAGTTGCTCGAGGCGCTCACCAGCGACTTCATCGCCAACAACTACTCGATCAAGCACGTGATGCGGACCATCGTAAACTCCCAGGCCTATCAGCTGTCCTCCGAATACGACCCGAACGTCTGGAACGTCGCCTGGCAGCCGTTATTCGCTCGCAAGTTGGTCCGCCGCCTGTGGGGCGAGGAGATTGCCGATTCCATTTCTCTCTCCGCGAACATCCCCAATAAGTTCACGTTCGACAACGGAACGACTTCGGCCTGGGCGATGCAGTATCCCGAGCCAGCGAAGGAGACCAGCACGCTACTCGCCTCCTTCCTGCCGGGCAATCGCGACGATCAGCCGCGCAAGCAAGACGGCTCCATCCAGCAGACGCTGGCGTTGATGAACGACGGCAACGTCATGAATAAACTGGTGTCCACCGGTACCGGCTCCGCGCAGAGTCTGCTAAGCCTGGCCAACGCCACAGCGAGCAACTCCGGCGCGATCAACCTGCTCTGGATCAATATTCTGTCGCGTTATCCCACGCCGGCCGAACTCACTTCGGCCACTGCGTTCCTGTCGAGCGGAACCCGCACCCAGAAAATGCAGGAGCTGATGTGGACGCTCTACAACAAGGTCGACTTTATCTTTAATTACTAGAAGGAGCCCGCCATGAACAAAGACATGATCAAGAAAGTCCTGGCCTCAAACCCCGTGGCGCGCCCCGCCTATTTCCGCCGCCCACACTGGACCCGTCGCGGCTTCTTCCGGCTGGCTGGCGCGGGCCTCACCGCGTCTTTCCTGGCTAAGGAAGCCAAGGCGCAGTCCGGAACCTGCACCAGCCAGGGCATGAGCACCCTGAATACAGCCAAGAACGTGATTTTCATCCTGATGGCTGGGGCGCCCAGCCATGTGGATACCTTCGACTTCAAGAACACCGTAGGCGTCACACCCGCTGCGGCGGCCCCGCAGACCGTGAACGGAGGCCTCTGGCCCACCGGAATCCTACCCAAACTCAGCGCGATGACCAGCCAGTTTTCCGTCATCCGCTCGCTGCAGGCCCATGCGCTGGTTCACAGCCTCGGCCAGACTTGGGTGCAGATTGGACGCAATCCAGCCGCCGCGCTTGGCAACATCGCGCCGAACATCGGCAGTATTGTGGCGATGCAGATGGCCGCTCAGCGCCAGCCGAGCCACGTCCTTCCAACGTTCCTGGCCTTGAACTCCGATGGCGGGGTGAGTTCCGGCTATCTCGACGCAACCTACGCGCCGTTCAAGGTGGATCCCACCACTGCGGGCCTTCCCAACGCCACCAACTCCCTGGGCCAGGCCCGCTGGCAGGAAATGTACAACCAGATGCACGCCGAGGACGATGCTCTGCGGGTCAACTCGCCCATGGGCCAGAGCGTGGTCGACATGGATAATCTCTATTCGCTCGGCACCAACCTGATGTACAACCCGCAGGTGCAGAGTGTGTTCACGTATTCCTCGGCCGATTCCACGCGCTATGGCGGCAGCAGCTTCGGCAATGCGCTGGTCGTCGCCAAGCAGGCGTTGGCGTCAAACATGGGCACGCGTTTCATCCAGGTCACGATCGGCGGATGGGACATGCACATCGACATTTACGGCGAGGCGCAGAATAAAAACGGCACGAATATTTTCAGCCTCGGCAAGCAGTTTGACGCAGGTGTTTCGGCGTTGATGGGCGACTTGCAGGCGGCCGGGTTGCTGGATTCCACGTTGATTGTCGCCTGCGGCGAGTTTGGCCGCACGCCGAACTTCACTGCCGCGCTCGGCCGCGACCACTGGCTGAACCAGTTCGCGTTCTTCGCGGGCGGCGGCGTGCAAGGGGGCCGCATCATCGGCGCGACCGACGCCAACGGCGCCAACATCGTCGACCCCGGATGGTCCCAGAAACGCGCCGTCAATCCAGAGGACATCGAGGCGACCATCTACTCCGCCCTCGGCATCGACTGGACCACGATCTGCTACAACGACCCGTTCCATCGCGGCTTCGAGTTCGTCCCTCAGTCGCTAGGTCCGGATTTTTATAACCCGGTAAACGAGCTATTCAAGTAGCTCTGCTAAATCAGCGGGCCAACACCACGCGGAATCGCCGCGTCTCGCCGTCCATGTAGTCCTCGAACGACGTCTCGGTTAACCCGAACTCCGTGAAGAGGTTCAGTTCCTGGCGCGTCAGCGGCCAAGGCATTTCCCCTGGCGGATCCCTCTCCTCCCGCGCTCGCGCGATTACTAGAAGCATTCCGCCATCTTTCACGAAGGACGCCACGCCGCGGATCGCCTGCGCGCGAACATCCGGCGGTAGCGCCTGAACCGTGTACGATTCCAATACAAAATCGAACTGCCGTTTCCATTTCTCGGGCGGCGCCAGAACATCTCCGGTTTCGTAACGCACTGGGCTCTCCGGAAACCGGCGTTTGCAGGCCTCAATGGCCGTCGGAGAAACATCGAATGCCATGGTTTTGAATCCCCACGCCGCCACCTGCTCGGCATCGTCGCCGAGGCCGCAGCCGACCACCAGGGCCGTCTTGCCGGCCCCCGCAAACTGCACCAGATTGGGATTCGGGCGAAGCTCCGCCCAGGGAACCACCTCGATTCCTTCTTGATAAAGCTTGTCGAACCATCCGGTGGGATCGCCCGCGTTTAGCGATTCCGCCGCCAGTGCCCGCGCCCGCTCGCGATTCGGCTCCATACTCCGAGTACAACATATATATCAATAGTCGAATATACTAATATGCAGTGACCAACGAACTGCGCCACTTCAAAGCCAGGATCTTTCAGGGCCTGGCACACCCTACGCGAATCGCCATCGTCGAGGCTTTGGGCGAGCGTGAACTTTGCGCCGGCAAACTGATCGATAAGCTGGGCCTCGAACAGGCCAATGCCTCCCAGCATCTGGCTGTCTTGCGCGCCCGCCAGGTGGTGGTGGCCCGCAAGGCGGGCAATCAGGTCTACTACTCCTTGCGCGATCCCGTGCTCAAACAAGTGCTACTCCTGCTGCGCGACTATTTTTACTCTCAACTCTTCGAATCGGCCACGCTGCTCAAGGAAATCAAGAGAGAAGGGAAAAAGAGTTGAACCGGATCCCTTGGGAAAAATGGAAGCCCAAGCTGCTGGAAGTGCTTCCCAGCTACACACGCAAGACGTTTCTCTCGGACCTGATCGCGGGCGTCACCGTCGGCCTTGTCGCGTTGCCTCTGGCGATGGCCTTCGGCATCGCATCGGGCGTGACTCCGCAAGCCGGCATTTACACGGCGATTCTCGGCGGCCTCGTCGTCTCCCTGCTCGGCGGCTCCAAGCTGCAAATCGCCGGACCCACTGGAGCTTTCGTCGTCATCGTTGCCTCGATCATCGCCAAACACGGCCTTTCCGGCCTTCTGATGGTGACGATGATGGCCGGCGTCATCCTGTTGCTCCTTGGGATCACCGGATTGGGCATCGCGGTCCGCTTCATTCCCCGCCCCGTTGTTATCGGCTTCACCAACGGCATCGCGCTGCTGATTGCCTCCACCCAAATCAAGGATTTTCTGGGCATGAAGATGAAGGAGAACCCTAGCGAATTCATCGCCCGCATGCAGGCCATCGCCACGCATCTGGATGCGATCGACTGGCCCTCCGCCGCACTTGCCGTTACCTCTGTTTTGATCATCATCATCGTGCCAAAGCTGGTCCGGCGCGTGCCCGGCTCCATTGTCGCGATGCTGGTGGGGGCATTCGCCGTCGCGGTCTTTCACTTACCGGTGGCGACGATTGGCTCGCGATTCGGCGGCTTATCCAGCGGCCTTCCGCCCGTTCACATTCCTCCGTTCCGCGCCGATCTGATCCTTCCGCTGATCCCATCGGCATTCACCGTAGCGATCCTGGCCGCGGTCGAAAGCCTGCTCTCCGCCGTCGTGGCGGATTCACTCAGCGGCGACCGCCACAACTCAAACGCAGAGCTGGTGGCGCAAGGCGCGGCCAATGTTTTGGTGCCTCTGATTGGCGGCATCCCGGTCACTGGCGCGATCGCGCGCACCGGAACCAATTTTCGTTCCGGTGCGAAGACTCCGGTGGCGGGAATCATCCACTCGCTGACGCTGCTGGCAATCGTGCTCGTGTTCGCGCCTTTCGCGAGATTCATCCCTTTGGCAACGCTTGCCGCAGTGCTCTTCGTGGTCGCGTATAACATCGGTGAGTGGCGTGAGATCCCCGCGATCCTCAGGCTTGACACCCCGGAGCGCTCCGTCTGGCTGATCACGTTTACGCTCACTGTGGTGGCCGACCTGACCGTGGCCGTCGAAGTGGGCATGGGACTGGCCGCCCTGCTGTACATCTATCGCGTTTCGCAAACCACCACGGTCGCCGTCGTGACGCCGGATTACGTGGAGGATGGACGCCCGCACATTTTACAGGACAAGGACGTGCCGCCTTACGTCACCATCCTGCGCATTCACGGGCCTTTCTTATTCGGCACTACCGATAAATTGCGCGAGGAAACAGCCGATATTTCCCGCTACGCGCCGGTGGTGATCGTGCGATTGCGCAACATGACTGCGCTCGACGCGACGGGTCTCCATGAACTCGAGGTCTTGAACGACCGCCTAAAACAATCCGGCCGCACGATGTTGCTCTGCGGCGCGCGCCGCCAGCCGGCGCTGCTGCTTAATCGCAGCGACTTCATTGAGCACATCGGGAAAGAAAACATCCTGCCGCACATCGAGGCGGCCTTGCAACACGCCGAGCATATCCACGCCGGCGGATAACATCGACTTTGCGATCTGTCCCCTGGCTGAGGCCAGGAGCTGCAGCCGTGCACGTGAGTGCGGGGACGAAAACGAAAATCACTCCTTCGGCGCGATCCCGAGCGCTTTCATTTTCCGGTACAGATGACTCCGCTCCAGCCCCAGCAACTCTGCCGTGCGCGTCACATTGCCCTTGGCTTCCTCCAGTTTCTTCAGAATATAGTCGCGCTCGGCCGCTTCGCGAACTTCCTGCAGGCTGCCGAAGCGGTCCACTGGACGGTCAAACACGGCGCGCCGCCCACGATCAAGCGGGATGTGCCTCGCATCGATGCGGACCTGCGGGTTCATAATCACGATGCGCTCCATCAGATTGCGCAATTCGCGCACGTTGCCCGGCCACGGGTACTCTTCCAGCACGCGCAGAGCCTCTTCGGTCAGCTCTTTCGGCTTGCGCCCATAGGCAGTCGTGAATTCCTTTAAGAAGTGCTCGGCCAGCAGGCGCACATCCTCGATCCGCTCCCGCAGCGGAGGCACATGGAACGGAATCACGTTCAACCTGTAAAACAGATCCTCGCGAAAATTGCCGCGCTCGATCTCCTCTTCCAGGTTCTTGTTGGTCGACGCCACCACTCTTACGTCCACCTGCACCGATTCGGCCGCTCCCACCGGCTCAAACCGCTGCTCGTCGAGCGCGCGTAGTACCTTGGCCTGCGTCTTGAGCGACATATCGCCCACCTCGTCCAGAAACAGCGTGCCCCCGTGCGCCTTTTCGAGCTTGCCGACCTTATCCTCGCTGGCGCCGGCGAAGCTGCCTTTCCTGTGCCCGAACAGCTCGCTTTCGATCAGTTCCTCAGGGATCGCGGCGCAGTTCACCTCGACGAACGCCTCCGCTGCACGGGCGCTTGCCGCGTGAATCGCGTGCGCCACCACTTCCTTCCCGGTTCCGCTCTCGCCGAAAATCAGGACGCGCCCGTTGGTGGCCGCCATCAGCGCGAGTTGCTGCCGCAGAGCCTTCATCGGAACACTTTCGCCGATGATATTGGACCTCGCGCCGCCCGATTCCTTCAGCGCCGCCAGTTCCATCTCCAGGCGCCGCTGCTGCACGGCATTATTCAGCACAACCGTCACCTTTTCGATGGTCAGCGGCTTTTCCAGAAAGTCGAACGCGCCGAGCTTGGTCGCCTTCACGGCCGTCTCGATAGTGCCGTGGCCGGAAATGATCACGATTTCGGGCCTTTCCCCAAAGGGGATTTCCTGAATCCGCGCTAACGTCTCCATGCCGTCGATACCCGGCAGCCACACGTCGAGCAGCACCGCGTCGTAAGTCTGCCGCGCGAGTTCCTCCAGGCACTGCTCGCCGGTTTCCACCGCGGCGCAAAGGAATCCTTCGTCTTCGAGCACGCCGCGCAGCGATTCGCGAATACCGGGTTCGTCGTCGACGATCAGCACGCGCACATTTTTCACCCCCGCACCTCGGCTTCGGCGGCGACCGTTACGGGAACCTCGACATAAAAACGCGCACCAGCCGGACGATTGTCCTCTACCCGGATTCGCGCGTGATGCTCGGAAAGAATGTGATTCACAATGGCAAGCCCGAGGCCCGTGCCCCGGCCCTTCGTTGAAAAATAAGGGAGAAACAACTTTTCCTTATCGCCGGCGGAGATGCCGCAGCCGGTATCGGCCACCAGCAACTCCACCGTATCGGACCCCGTGGCCTGCGTCGAAACGAGCAGGCGCTTCACCAGCGAATCTCGCATGGCTTCCGCTGCGTTGTCCACGAGATTGACGATAACGCGCTTGAACTGCTCCGGATCGACGTCCACGGTGGGCAGATTCGGCGACAACTCGACACGCAGGTCGATGCCGGTGAGCCGGCCGGCGAACACACCGAGGCCGTTGCGGACGATCTCGTTCAGATCGCAGGCGACGGGCTGCGCCGCGGGAAACCTGGAGAATTGCGAAAACTCGTCGGCCAGACTCTTCACCGATTCCACTTCGCGCGAAATCGTCGCTGCGCAGTCGCGGATAATGCGTTGCATTTCCGGGGTCGAAGCGCCGCGGTCCAACAGCCGGGCGATCCGTTCCGCCGAAAGGGCGATGGGCGTGAGTGGATTCTTCAACTCGTGGGCGATGCGCCGGGCGACCTCATGCCAGGCGGCGGCCTTCTGCGCACGCAGCAACTCGCTGGTATCCTCCACCAGCACCACGAAGCCGGTGTTGGCCGAAGGCGGAGTGGAAGGCAGCGCGGAAACAGTCACCGCCAGATGGAACACCTGCCCCCGCCATTCCAGATCGATCTGGCTGGCCGCGACGCCAGTCCGGCGCGCGCGCTTCATCAGGTACTCGATCTCGAGGACGTCATCGGGCGGAAAAAGGTCGGACAGCCGCGAGGCACGTTCCACACGCTCCTCGGCGAAGAGGCCGCGCAGTGCGCGGTTTGTGCGCTGGATTCGCCCGTCCGGAGCCAGCGAAATCACGCCGGTGGGGATACTTTCGAGAATCGCCTCCGTGAACCGGCGGCGATTTTCCAACTCCCGCGCGTTCGCCTCCAGCTCGTGCATCATCTCGTTGAAGCCGCGCACCAGCGTGGCCAGCTCGTCCATGGCCTTCACCGCGACCCGGTAGTCAAGATTCCCTTTGCGCACCTCGGCCACCGCGCCGAGCAGCGCCGAAATCGGCGTACTGATCTGCCGCGACAGCAGCAGCGCAATCCAGGTGGACACGAACAGCACGAACAGCGTGATCAGCAAAATGAACATCAGGTACAGCGTGCGGATATTCTTCTTGTTTGCCGCGAGCTGGTCGTACTCGCGCACATACTTGGTGATTTCCCGCTGCTTCTGTTCCAGATCCACCAGCGGATGCAGGCGCACCACCACCGTGGAACCGCCGGCCAGCGGCGCGCGCGCCGTAAACAGCTGCCTCGACCCTTCTCTGCTGTCGCAGACGGTGCGTATGCCCGTTGTCGATTCGACGCGCAATTCCGCAATGCGGTTCTCTACGCAAAGCTTGGAAAAATCGGAATCCTCGGCGTCCACACCCGGTAGCGTCGCGATCCAGCTGGCAAGCACCTGTGCGCGATTCTGCACCTCGTCTCCCAGGGCGACTCCAGTGTCGATCAGATTCACTTTGATACCCTCGGCGGGCCGCGTGAACCATTTGTCGACCGTCCGGTTCAGCACGCCGTAGCTGAAGGAGACCAGAAACGCCACCGGAAGCAGGCTCAGCGCGAGCGCGCCCAGCACCAGCTTGGTCCGGATGCGCGAGCCTTCGCGATCGTTTTGCCTCTCGAAATACAATTTCACGCCGGTGCGGAACAGCATGAACCCCAGCGTCACGGTGAGCAGGAAGATCAGCGTCGAAACGGCCCAAAAGACAAACGTTTGCGCCGTGTCGGCCGGCCCGTACTCGCCGAAGTTGAAGGAGGCCTGCCATACCACCAGCGTCACCAGGATGGCCAGCAGCACTACACCGGAGGCGAACAGGTACCGCTTGCGCATATCTTGATTATAGGAGCCACAATTCAACGGTGAAAAAACGCTTCTTGATCTGGTGGACCCGCATCCAGGGAAATGAGAATCAGCTTTCGCTGGTCCTTAGCCTAGTAGTCGGCGCAGTGGTGGGACTGGTTGTTGTGGCGTTTCTGGTGCTCACCGGAGAACTCGCCGTCCGCATGTACCCTCCCGGAGGCGCGCCATGGCGGCGCGTTCTCGTCCCGACGCTCGGTTCACTGGCCACCGGATTTCTCCTGTTCCGCTATTTTCCCTTTGCCCGGGGCAGCGGAATCCCACAGACAAAATACGCGCTCTTCGTCGAAGATGGGAAAATTTCGCTGCGAACGGTGGTGGGAAAATTTGTCTGCTGCTGCGCCGCCTTGGCGAGCGGCGTTTCGCTGGGACGCGAAGGCCCGTCGGTGCAGATTGGCGGCGGCATCGGCTCAGTGATTGCACGCAGGCTGGGCGTTAGCCGGACGCTTGTGAAGTCGCAGCTGATCTCAGGCAGCGCGGCGGCTCTGGCGGCGGCCTTCAATACACCCATCGCAGCAGTGCTGTTCGCGCTCGAAGAAATCACCGGAGATCTGCACGCGCCTGTTTTGGGCTCGGTGGTCATCGCATCCGCCACGGCGTGGATGGTGCTTCATCTTTTCCTCGGCGACGAGCCTCTGTTCCACGTTCCTGCCTATAAGCTGGCGCACCCCGTGGAGTTCGCGATGTACGCCGCGTTGGGGATCTTCGGCGGCCTCGCGTCGGTAGCGTTCGTAAAGCTTCTGCTGTGGCTGCGGCTGAAGTTCCGCCTCTGGCCGCGGTGGACCATCTGGATGCAGCCCGCCGTGGGCGGCCTAACCACCGGCCTGATCGGGTGGTTTTATCCTGACGTGATGGGCGCCGGCTATCATTACGTCGACGGCGTTCTGAACGGCGACATGGTGGTGAAAACGCTGTTCATCCTGGCTGTGCTGAAGATCGTCGCCACCGCCGTCTGCTACTCTTCCGGCAACGCCGGAGGCATTTTCGGCCCCAGCCTGTTCATCGGCGCGATGGTGGGCGGTTCATTCGGCAGCGTGGTACATCATTTCCTGCCGAATCATACGGCCGGTCCAGGAGCGTATGCGCTGGTGGGGATGGGCGTCGCGTTCGCGGGGATCATCCGCTCACCTCTCACATCCGTGATCATGATCTTCGAGATGACCCGTGACTACGCCATCATCGTGCCGCTGATGATCTCTAACCTGATCGCGTTCTTCATCTCTTATAAGCTGCAACCCGAGCCAATCTATGAAGCTCTTGCCGGGCAGGATGGAGTCCATCTGCCCACCGCCGAAGGCCGCATGCAGTTACTCCGCTTGCGTGTGAGCGACGCGATGAGTGAACCTGCCGAGATTTTTTCACCGGATACGCCCCTCGCTGTTGTGGCTCAGGTAGCCGGACCGGCGGTCGTCGGCGACCCCGAAAAACTCTGGGGTGTTCTCGATCCGCGGGAAGTCGGCAACCTGTTTCTGGAATCCGGCACGCTGGGCGAGCTTCTCGGCAACCCGGAGGGCGACATCCCGCACGTGCACCCCGACCACAGCCTGGCCATCGCCCTGGACCGGATGGGGAACGCGAAGGTTCGCGTCCTGCCCGTAGTCAGCCGCGCCAATGTCCATCATTTGTTGGGGATTATCACGCTCGAAGCAGTGCTTGATGCCTATGGCCTCAGCATTCCGCCATCGCCGTAGTAATATAAGAGGGATGCATAATGAAGGGCGCGCGTAACGTCGCAGTCCCTCGGGCGATCTAAGTTCAGGAAGGGAGGCGATCCCCATGTGGAACCGCCGAAAAGAAGAAGAATTGGCGCCTCGGCCAGCGTCGGCGCCGCCGACCCCATCCACGCTTGCCAAGGAAGGAATCCCCATGTCAACGCTTCCAGGACGAATCAACGAGCCGTATGAGCCGCGCGGCGGATCCGCCGTGCTGGGTAAGTCCGTCATTGTAAAAGGACAGATTTTCAGCCGTGAGGATTTAACGATCGACGGCGAGGTGGAAGGCACCGTGGAGTTGCAGGAGCACCGCCTGACGGTGGGCCCGAACGGCAAGGTGATGGCCGGCATCAAGGCGCGCGAAATCGTCGTGCTGGGCACGATTCACGGCAACGTGGAAACCACCGACAAGATCGACATCCGCAAGGATGCCAAGCTGGTGGGCGACATCAGGACGGCCCGGGTGGTGATCGAGGACGGAGCCTATTTTAAGGGCAACATCGACATCGTTCGCGCCGAGGCCAAGCCTCAGCCCGCGCCAAAGCCACAACCGATGGCCTCGGCGCCGGCGCCGGCAGCCTCCGTAACGCAAACCGCGGCCGCCGCGGGAGGCGGAGATCTCAAACGCTAGCGCTTTGCATTTGGAGAATCGTCACAGTCACGGGCTGGAACAGTTCTGCGCGTCGCTTCAGGAGCGCCCGGGCCTGTCGATTCTCGATATGGCCGGCGCCAGCCAGTCCACGGTGAGCTTCGTAACCGGCTTCGGGCACCGCCTTTACTCCGACGATTTTCTGCATCATCTGGATGCCTGTTTCGGCGACGGCGATTTTTACGAGAATCAAACCCATCCCAACAAGGTGGAGCGGTTCCTCGAAGGCGCTCTGGCGTTTGAGGAAGGAGCCTTCGACGGCGCGCTAGTCTGGGATACCCTGCAGTTCTTAACGCCGCAGCTGCTGCAGATCGTGGTGGAGCGGCTTCATAGGATTGTTCGTCCCGGCTCCTACCTGCTGGCGTTCTTTCATTCGGAGGAAAAGATGGAGGCCATCCCGACCTATTCGTTCCGCATCTCCGACCATCGCACCATTGCGTTGGTGGAGCGAGGACGGCGGCGGCCGGCGCAGTTCTTCAACAATCGCGGTCTGGAAAAATTGTTCCAAGATTTTCAGTCGGTCAAGTTCTTCCTCACGCGGGATCACCTGCGCGAGGTTATTGTCAGAAGGTAGGGCGGACTCCAGGCTCGCAGCCGGCGCCCTCCCCGGCTCTTTCCCTGACCAATAGCCCGGAGCGGACGAGGGCCTCCGCCCCACACTACACTAGGATTTTATGTCCCTTGAAGACGATTTGTACGATCAGCGCCTGAAGCGCACGGCGGAGATCGAGGCGCTGGGGTTCCGCGCCTACGGCCAGCGCTACGATTTCACGCACACCATCCCCGCGATTCTGCGCGATTACACCAGCAAGACGGCCGAGGATCTGGTGGATAAGCCACAGGTCCGTATCGCCGGGCGCATTCTGACCATCCGCCGCATGGGCAAAGCGGGATTTCTTCACCTGCAGCAGGATGGCGAAAAACTACAGGTCTACATTCGCAAAGACGCCGTCCCTGAGAACGAGTACAAACTGTACGAAATCCTCGATAACGGCGACGTTATCGGCGTCGAAGGCTATCTGTTTCGCACGCGCACAGGCGAACTCAGCGTCCACGCCGAGAAAATCACGTTCCTGTCGAAAATTCTTCTGACGCTGCCCGAAAAATTTCACGGCCTGGAAGACGTGGAGCTGCGCTACCGCCAGCGCTACCTGGATCTGATTGCCAATCCTGAATCGCAGCGAGTTTTTAAGACACGCGCGAAAATCATCGCCTCGCTGCGGCGTCAACTCGAAGCACACGGCTTCGTCGAAGTGGAAACGCCCATGATGCAGCCGATCTATGGCGGCGCGGCGGCGCGGCCGTTCGTCACGCATCACAACACGCTCGATATGGATCTGTTCCTGCGGATCGCGCCGGAGTTGTACCTGAAGCGGCTGATCATCGGCGGGCTGGACCGCGTTTACGAAATCAACCGCAATTTCCGCAACGAAGGCGTCTCCACGCATCACAACCCGGAGTTCACGATGCTGGAGTTTTATCAGGCCTACACCGATTATCAGGGCCTGATGGATCTGTCGGCGGAGCTGCTCAAACAGACGGCGATCGACGCCACCGGGTCGGCCATTGTCGAATACCAGGGCGAAACGCTCGATTTTTCCCGAATAAAACGCCTGTCAATGCAGGACGCCGTCGGCGACCTTTCGTTGAAAGGCCACGCGCTGGTGGAGAAATTCGAGCGCGAAGTCGAACCCAACCTGATTCAGCCGACATTTATTTACGATTATCCGGTCGAAGTATCGCCTCTCTCGAAGAATAAGGTAAGCGACCCAGCCTTTGTCGATCGCTTTGAAATCTACATCGCGGGCATGGAAATCGGTAACGCCTATACCGAGCTGAACGACCCTCTGGAACAGCGCCGCCGCTTTGAACTGCAAGGGCGCGACCGCGCCGCGGGCGACGAAGAAGCGCACCAGATGGACGAAGACTACATAAGGGCGATGTCCTACGGCATGCCGCCGACTGGCGGTGAGGGCATCGGCATCGACCGGCTGACGATGATCCTGACGAATTCGAAGTCCATCCGGGATGTGATCCTGTTTCCGCTGATGAGAAAGAGGGAGCCAGCAGCCAGCACCCAGGAGCCAGAATGATCGTTATTCTGGCTACAGGCTCCTGGCTCCTGGCTACTGGCCGTGTTTGAGCTCTTCATCGCCCGCCGCTATCTGCGCGCCAAGCGCAAGCAGGTGGTGATCTCCGTCATCACGTTTATTTCGGTGGCGGGCGTGGCCGCGGGTGTGATGGCGCTGGTCATCGCGCTGGCGGTAAACAACGGTTTCAAGAACACGCTGGAGCGGAACCTGCTCGGCGCGACCGCGCACGTTTCGATTCTCGAAAAGGAACAAGGCTCGGGCATCGACAACTGGCAGGAGCTTGCGGCGAAGCTCGCGACGCTGCCGCACGTCGT
Organism: Bryobacteraceae bacterium; assembly: GCA_035542735.1. Taxonomy (GTDB): domain Bacteria; phylum Acidobacteriota; class Terriglobia; order Bryobacterales; family Bryobacteraceae; genus Palsa-187. Next base: position 103,373 of record DATKKV010000029.1, on the reverse strand, counting down.
CAGCTCCACGCCCGGCCTTTATGAGAGCGCCTATATTACCGGCCCTGTTCAGGGCGATGGCGTCGAGATCAAGGGCGTCAAAACCGACCCCGGCGCGCCGCTTCCGGATGCCCTGAAACACTTGAAATCCGGCTCCCTCGACGGCCTGCGCGACACCGAACTTCCCCAGATCGTGCTGGGATCGCGCCTGGCCCAGTCGATCGGAGCAGTGAGCGGCAAGCTGGTGAATATTTTGATCGTCGACGGCGAAATGACGCCATTCGGGCCGGAGCCGAAGCGTGTGAAGGCTCGCGTGGCAGGAATTTTCGAGCTGGGATTTTACGATATCGACAGCCACTGGGCCTACATGTCCCTGCCGGTGGAGCAGAGACTGTTCAACCTCACCGACGTGGTCTCCAGCATCGACCTGATGCTCGACGATATCTACCGCGCCGACGAAGTGCAGCACCTGGCCGAACCGCTGCTCGGATCGTCGCTTGCCGCCAGCACATGGAAGGAACAGTATCACCAGATCCTCGGCGCGCTGAAAATCGAGCGCCTCGCCACCGCGATCACCATCGGACTGATTCAGTTGGTAGCCGGACTGAACATTCTGATCACGCTGGTGATGATGGTGATGGAGAAGCATCGCGATATTTCCATCCTCATGTCGATGGGCGCGCGCGCCAAGCAGATCCGCAATATCTTTGTCTTCGAAGGCGGGCTGATCGGCGCCGCCGGCACGGTCATCGGCCTCATTGCGGGATACACGCTCTGCTATTTTCTCGATCGCTACAAGATGATCCCGCTCGACGAGCAGGTCTACGCGCTGCCCTACGTTCCTTTCAACGCGCAGGCAATCGACGGCGTCTGGATCGCGGCAGCGGCGATGGCGGTGAGCCTTCTGGCCACGCTCTACCCGGCCCGCAGCGCCACCCGGATTGCCCCCGTAGAAGCGCTACGATACGAATAGGTGCCCAGACTGATTGAAGTCCCCACGCGAATCCCAGTTCCACAAGGGAAACTGCTCGACGAATACATCGGCCGCGTCAACTCCGGCGATTCGCACGTCAGCATCGCCCACATGCGGAGCCCTGCTGGATGGTCCGAGCCCGGCCAGCGTCCGGAATTCGAGGAATTCACGCTGGTCCTGAGTGGCGAGATGGTGGTGGAACATGAATCCGGCATGACGCGTGTGAAGGCCGGCCAGGCTATCGTCGCCAATCCGGGCGAATGGGTCCGCTATAGCACTCCGCAGGGCGCCGAATACGTAGCGATCTGCCTCCCAGCATTTTCACCCGACTCCGTTCACAGGGATTCTTAATTATGAAACTACGCCTCAATGCCGGATCTTTGCGTTTACGCCTGAGCCAGTCTGAAGTCGCGAAACTGCACGATACAGGAGAAGTTCGCGATGCCATCACGTTCGCGCCCGGCCATGAACTCGTCTATACACTCGAAACCGGGCCGCAAGCCGAGCCGAAGGCCACGTTCGAATACGCAAAGATCCGCGTGATTCTGCCGACGCGGATGGCCATGAAATGGACCGAGACGGATCAGACCGGCATTGAAGCGTCCACCGGCACGCTGAAGCTGCTGGTCGAGAAAGATTTCAAATGCCTGCATCAGGAGTCCGAGCCGGGCGAAGACTCGTTCCCGAACCCCTTGGAAGCAGCTGGCTGATGGCACGTGGCGCACGCGCGGCGCGTGCGCGTCGAGACTCGTCTCGACGCCTCTTGACGCCAACCCGGCGGTAGGCGCAGCGCGCCAGGCGGCCTGCGCTACTTAGCGTACTTTGACCAGTCCCTCACCTGCCCCGGCCTCCGATCCGAGCCCTGCACCTCGAACATCCAGCCCGGATACTCAGGCGCCAGCGCGCTGGCCTTATCGAGCGCTTCCAGATCCGCCGCTTCCAGCTTTAGATCCACCGACGCCAGGTTGTCCTTTAACTGGCTGGCCCTCCTCGCGCCGATGATCACGCTGGTCACCACGGGCTGGTTCAACAGCCAAGCAAGCGCAATCTGCGCCACCGTGGCTCCGGTGCGGGTCGCGATCGCCTGCATGGTCTCGATGATGCCGTAGGTCTTTTCCAGATTCACTGGAGGGAATCCGAACTTGGCGCGCCGCGCATCCGCGTCCGATGCTCCCGCGCGGGTGAATTTTCCGGACAGGAATCCGCCGGCCAGGGGGCTCCAAACGAGCAGTCCCATTTTCTGGTCGCGCAGCATGGGAGCGATTTCGCGCTCCAGGTCGCGTCCGGCCAGCGAATAATAGGCCTGCAGCGTGACGAATTTTTCCAGGCTCTCGCGCCCGGAGATTCCGAGCGCCTTCATGATCTGCCATGCCGCCAGGTTCGAGCAGCCGATGTAACGCACTTTGCCCTGGCGCACCAGGTCGCTCAGAGCGCTCAGCGTCTCCTCCATCGGTGTGACCGCATCGAACCCGTGGACCTGGTAGAGGTCGATGTAGTCCGTACCCAGGCGCGTCAGGCTGTCCTCAATCGCGCGCATGATATGGACGCGCGACAATCCCACGTCATTTGCGCCCTTTCCCATGCGCCCGAACACTTTGGTGGCGATCACTACGTCGCGCCGCAGGACGCCCAGAGCCTTGCCGAGCATGGTCTCCGATTCGCCCGCGGCATACACGTTGGCTGTATCGAAAAAATTCACGCCAGCGTCTAAGCACTGGGCGATCAATTCGTTAGCAGCGGATTGGTCAAGCGCGCCCATGGCTGCGAAGATCGTGCCCGATCCGCCGAACGTCATGGTGCCGAAGCAGATTTTCGAAACATACGTGCCTGTGCTGCCAAGCTGGGTATATTGCATGATTTCCTCATTTTACGGGGTCCAATACCGTTCCGGCGCGATTGACAGTCCGCTCTGGGCCTTTTATCATGAGGTTCTACGCTCACAAAGGGCATTCTCGCTCGTCCTGAGTTACAAATATGATCAAAGTCGAAGGGCTTACCAAGCGATACGCACGTAATATCGCGGTCGACAACATCTCATTCGAGGTGGAGAAAGGGCAGATCGTCGGATTCCTGGGCCCAAACGGCGCAGGGAAAACCACGACCATGCGCGTGCTGACCTGCTTTATGCCGCCCACGTCGGGAACGGCCAGCGTGGCCGGCTACGACGTTCAGGAGAACCCGATGGAAGTGAAAAGGCGCATCGGGTATCTGCCGGAAACGCCGCCTCTATACCCGGACATGGAGGTGGTCGAGTATCTCGATTTCGTCGGCCGCATCAAGGGTCTCTCCCCGGCGGACTTGCCGAGGCGCATCAGCGAAGTTTCCGAGAAATGCGAGATTGCCGACGTCCAAACCAAGCTGATCGGCAAGCTCTCCAAGGGCTACCGGCAGCGCGTCGGACTGGCGCAGGCGATTCTGCACAATCCCGATGTGCTGATCCTGGACGAGCCCACCTCGGGCCTGGATCCGCATCAGATCATCGAAACTCGCAACCTGATCAAGGGCTTGGCCGGCGAGCACACCATCATTCTTTCGACGCACATCCTCTCTGAAGTCGAGCAGATTTGCCAGAAGGTGATCATCATCGCCAAGGGCAAACTGGTGGCGACGGACTCGGTGGAGAATCTTACCAGCCGGCTGCGCGGATCCGAAACGGTGGCCGTCGAAGTGATCGCCAGCGACGCCGCGGCCGTCCAGGCTCGCCTGGAACAGGTGGCCGGCGTCAGCCGCGTGATGCACAAAGAAACCCCCAGAGGAACAAGCGGGGACGACCGCCTGTACTTCACGGTGGAAAGCCTGGAGGGCCGGCACATCCGCCCGGGCCTCGCCCGCACGGTGATTGAAGCCGGCTGGAATCTGAACGAATTGCACGGCATGGCGCTGAGCCTGGAAGAGATCTTCCTGGAACTGACCGCGTCCAGCAAACCTGAAGCAGCCAAGCCGGAAGCCAAGCCCGACGCGGGCAAGACGCAAGAGAGCGAATCCAAATGAACACACTCACGATCTGCCGCAAGGAATTGCAGAGCTACTTCCGCTCGCCGATCGCCTATACCGTCATCGCGCTGTGGGCGCTGATCGGCGGATTCTTCTTTTACTTCGGCCTGTCCTTCTTCGTGCAGCGCAGCATGGAAAGCGCCATGACGGGGCAGGCGTTCCCGATGAACGTGAACGAATGGATCGTGCGGCCGTTGCTGTCCAACGTCAACGTGGTGGCCCTGTTCCTGATCCCGATGATCACGATGAGACTGTTCGCCGAGGAGAAACGCAGCGGCACCATCGAACTGTTGATGACCTCGCCCATTCGCGATGTGGAAATCGTCCTCGGCAAGTGGCTGGCGGCGGTGGCGCTGTACAGCATCATGCTGGTGGTCAGCCTGCTTCATATGTCCATCCTGTTTCGCTACGGCCAGCCCGATTGGAAGCCTCTCGCGGTGGGATATCTGGGGCTGCTGCTGCAGGGCGGCTGCCTGTTGGCCATCGGCACGTTCGTTTCGACGTTGACCAACAATCAGATCGTCGCCGGAGCCATCGGCTTCGCGATTTCTCTGCTGCTGTTCGTACTGAACTGGGTTTCCGAATTCGGCAGTTCCGTTACCGAGCGCGTCATTGGCTACCTCTCGGTGCAAAGCCACTTCGAGTCCTTCTCAAAGGGCGTCATTGATTCCAAGGACCTCGTTTTTTACGCAACCATGACCATCCTGGGTTTGTTCCTGACTTCCCGATCTCTTGAATCGGTCCGGTGGAGGGCATAATGGCGGACGCAACCAAGAGCCGCAGAACCTCCGCCCTGGGCCAGGGCCTGTTGTACACCGTCATCGTGATCGCAATCTTGGCGCTGATCAACTTCTTCGCCAACCGCTACAACAAGAGTTTCGACGCAACGGCAAACAAGCAGTTCACGCTGTCTGACCAGACGGTGAAGATCGCGAAAAACCTCCAGCAGCCGCTGAAGATCACCTATTGGGATCAGCCGACCAAGTTCAAGGCCGCGCAGGATCTGCTGGACCGCTACAAGAACCTGTCGCCCAAGATCGACGTGCAGTATATAGACGCCGACAAGAAGAAGACGCAGGCCATCGCCGCGGGCGTCAAGACTTACGGCACCATATTCGTCGATTACGGCGCCAAGCATCAGGAAGCAAAAAGCCTCTCTGAAGAGGAAGTCACGGGAGCCATCATTCGCGCGCTGAAGGGCGGCGAACGCATGGCCTGCTTCGTTCTGGGTTCGGGCGAGCACGCCATCGACAGCACAGAGCGCAGCGGTTACTCCGGGGCGAAGGATCTGCTTGAAAAGAACAACTATAAGACGCAGACCCTGAAGATGCTCGAAAAGAACGAGATTCCGAAGGACTGCACCATCGTGGCGGTGGCTGGTCCAAAGCGCGATTACATCCAGCCCGAAGTCGACGCACTGAAGAAGTACGTAGAAGAGGGCGGCCACGCGGTGTTCATGATGGACCCGCCGCTGAAGTTCGCCAAGGAAGAAATTGACGACAATGCCGCGCTGACCGGCGTGCTGGCCAGCTGGGGCATCACAGTGGACAAGGATCTGGTGCTCGATACGAGCGGCGTGGGCCAGATTTTTGGGCTTGGGCCGGAGTTCCCGCTGGTGACCTCTTATGAGTCGCACCCGATCGTCTCTTCGATGAAGGAAACGCCCACGGGTTTCCCCATCGCCCGGTCTCTCGACGTGAAGAGCGGTGACAAGACGACGGTGGAAAAACTGTTCTCGACAACCGAAAACAGCTTCGCCACGATGAATCTGTCGTCGGGCGAAATCAAGCAGTCGGCTAACGACAAGAAAGGACCGCTGGTGCTGGGCGCGGCCGGAACATACAACGGCGGAGCCGAAGCCAAAGGACGGTTCGTGGTGATCGGCTCCTCCAACTGGTGCTCGAATTCGTTCCTGCGCTTCAACGGCAACCGCGACCTGTTCCTGAATATCTTTAACTGGTTGAGTTCGGATGAAGACCTCATCTCAATCCGGCCGAAGGAACCGGAAGATCGCCGCCTGAACATGAACGCGCGCCAGGTCTCCATGGTGTTTTACGCCACCGTGATCATGTTGCCGCTGATCATCATTCTGGCCGGCGTCAGTGTGTGGTGGAAGCGCCGGTAGGGCGCTTCCCGAACTTTGGACAACACCCATGAAGCCTAGCCGTTTACTCATCGCCGCCGTGGTTCTGGCGGGACTTTCGGCCGCCCTTTGGTGGTCGAACAAGAAAGAAGACGAGAAGAATAAGAAGGCGCCCGAGGATAAGACTCCGAAGATCCTCATGCTGTCGCAAGCCAATATCAGCGGAATGGAGATCAAGAAGCGATCGGGCGAGGACACCGTTCTTTCCAGGAGCGATTCCGGTGTCTGGTCGATTACCGCGCCCAAAGCGTATCCTGCCGACCAGTTGGCCGTGGAAACGATCGTCGGCGCCTCCACCAACCTTTCGGCGTCGCGGCTGCTGGACGAAAACGTCACCGATATCGCCGGCTACGGCCTCGCGCCGGCCGCGGTTCAGGTCGATTTCAAAATGAAGGACGGCAAGACCACCACGCTGCTGATCGGCGATTCCAATCCGGCGGGTAACGCGGTCTATGCCAAGGTTGCCGGCGACGGCCGCCTGTTCCTGATGGACACGTCCTCGAAAACCACCTTCGATAAGGAAACCAAGGACCTCCGCGATAAGCGACTCCTGACCTTCGACCAGGACAAGGCCACCCGCGTGGAGCTGACCGCGAAGAAGGAAACCATCGAGTTCGGCCGCATCAATCAGACGGACTGGCAGATCCTGAAGCCCAAACCTCTGCGCGCCGACGGGTTCGCGGTGGAGGAACTGGTCCGCAAGCTGAAGGAGGCCAATATGGACCTGAGCGTCGCCGAGGACGATGCGAAAAAAGCAGTGGCATCGTTCGCTTCGGCCACTCCCGTCGCCACGGTGAAAATCACCGATCCGGGCGGCATCCAGACCATCGAGATTCGTAAGCTGACCAAGGATAAGGAAGACAACTACTACGCCAAGTCGAGCGTGGTGGACGGCGTCCACAAAGTATCGAAGGACCTCGGGACCGGCGTCGACAAGTCGCTCGACGATTTCCGCAATAAGAAGGTGTTCGATTTCGGTTTCAGCGATCCCACGAAGGTCGACTTCAAAGACGGCCCGAAGTCCGCGTCGTATGTGAAGTCCGGCGACAAATGGACCTCCAACGGCAAGACGATGGACTCCACGACCATCCAGGCGCTGGTCGATAAACTGCGCGACCTGTCGGCCTCGAAGTTCGTCGATACCGGTTTCGCCACGCCCCAGGTGGAGATCACGGTGGTCTCCCATGACGGCAAGCGCACGGAGAAGGTGCAGATCGCCCCGGGAACCGGCGGCAAGTTCATCGCGCGCCGCGAAGGCGAGGCCGCGATGTATGAAATTGAAGGCAACTCCATCGCGGAAATGCGCGGCGTCGCGGCCGACGTGAAGGAAGAGTCGTCCAGGCCGGCCGACAGTAAGAAGAAGTAACTTGCCCTTAGGCCTCTCCACCGATCTCTATCAGCTCACCATGGCGGCGGGCTACTTCGAGGCGGGCAAGCTCGAAGAGCGCGCCACTTTTGAGCTGTTCGTCCGGCGACTGCCCGCCAACCGGAACTTCGTTCTCGCTGCTGGCCTGGCGCAAGCAGTCGAGTATCTGCAGAATCTGCGCTACATCCCGGAGGAGATCGACTATCTCCGCGGGCTGCCCCAGTTCTCGCATACCAGTTCGGCGTTCTTCGATTATCTGGCGGGACTGCGATTCACCGGCGACCTGTTCGCGGTTCCCGAAGGCACGCCTCTGTTTCCGAACGAGCCGTTCTTAACCCTCCGGGCGCCCTTAGTCGAGGCGCAGATTCCGGAGACATATCTTCTGGCGATGATCGGCTTTCAATCGATGATCGCCACCAAGGCGGCGCGCGTGGTGAAGGCCGCGCTCGGCCGCACCGTGGTGGAGTTCGGAACACGCCGCGCGCATTCGCCCGAGGCCGGAGTCTATGCCGGGCGCGCCGCCTATGTGGGCGGATGCGGCGGCACCAGCAACGTGGAAGCGGGGATGCGATTCGGCATCCCCGTCTTCGGTACGGCCGCGCATTCCTGGGTGATGTCGTTTGAATCCGAGCGCCAAGCCTTCGAGCAGCTCCAAAAGCTGCTCGGCGAGAATACCGTCTATTTGATCGACAGCTACGATACGCTCGAAGGCGCGAGGCGAGCCGCCGAGCTGGGCCGTCCACTTTGGGGCGTCCGTTTGGACAGCGGAAATCTAGTGACGCTGGCGCCAGCCGTCCGCAAAATCCTCGACGATGCCGGCCTTCCGGATACGAAAATCATGGCCACCGGCGATCTGAACGAGTTCAAGATTCACGAGCTCGTGGCCGCGCGCGCACCCATCGACGTTTTTGGCGTCGGAACGGAACTGTCTACATCGGCTGACGCGCCGACCCTCGGCGTGGTCTACAAGATGGTGGAGCATGAGGATTCCGGTAAGCGCCGCTATACCTTGAAATTGAGCGAGGACAAGCACACGCTGCCGGGCGCCAAGCAAGTCTTCCGCTACGCATCGCGCGACGTGCTGGCGAGATCGAGCGAATGCCCCGAGGTGACTCTTTCCTCCGAGGCGCTGCTCCGCCCGGTGATGCTCGGCGGGAAACTCGTGGAGCCTCTGCCCTCGGCCGGCGAGGCGAGAAATCACGCGGCGAAGGCGCTGTTGCGGTTGCCCGCGGCGTGCCATAGCCTGTTTGAGCGTCCCGACGCCTGGCGGGTGGATCTTAGCCCGGAGCTCGAGCTTCTGTTCGAGAAAGTGCGGAAAGGAATCGCGCAGTGAAGACCGTCTTTTTCGATATCGACACGCAGATCGACTTTGTGTTCCCAGCCGGGGCGCTGTATGCTCGGAGCGCGGAGAGAATTCTGCCCGCGGTCGCGAAGCTGAATAAACACGCCGCCGCGAACGGCATTCCCGTGATTTCCTCGATGGACGCGCACCGCGAGACCGACCCCGAGTTTCGCGATTGGCCGCATCATTGCATCGTGGGCACGGTAGGCCAGCAAAAGCCGGTCTCCACGCTGCTCGAAAAGCGCCTGGTGGTGCCGAATACACCAGTGGAGCTGCGCCTCGACGCCATCGATCAGATACTCCTCGAAAAGCAGACGTTTAGCGCATTCTCCAACGTGAACCTGAAGCGTCTTCTCGAGCATTTCAACGCCGACCGCTACGTGGTCTACGGCGTCGTCACCGAAGTGTGCGTGAAATTCGCCGCATTCGGGCTGCTCGATACGGGCAAGCGCGTCGAAATCGTCACCGATGCCATTCGCCCGCTCAACGATGAAAATGGCGCCAAGACGCTGGCCGAGTTCACCGCCGCCGGAGGTCATCTGACCGATTCAGGCAGGGTCATCTGACCCAAGCCGGCATGATGTACGCGTAGAACATTACCACTAGGCCTGTCACCGCGGCAAGAAATACGCTGTGCTTCAAAGTAAAGCGGAACAGCTTCGCCTCCTCGCTTTGGGCCATGCGAGTAGCCGCGGCGGCGACGCAGATACTCTGCAGGCTGATCATTTTTCCCATTACGCCGCCGCTGGAATTGGCGGCCGCCATCAGCGCAGGATTCAAGCCCAGGTGATTTGCGGTCACCACCTGCAAATTCCCAAATAGCGCATTGGCCGAAGTATCGCTTCCCGTGAGGAACACGCCCAGCCAGCCCAGCAACGCGCTGAAAAACGGGAACATCGCGCCGGTCGCCGAAAATGCCAGCCCGAGGGTCGCGGTTTCGCCCGAATAATTCATCAGAAACGCGAGCGCCAGGACGCTGCAGATGGTCACCATAGGAAAAACCATCTGCTTCGCCGTCGCCGCTGTGATCGACGCCAGGCGTGAGGGGGATACTCGCAGCACGATCGCCGAGGCGAGCATTGCGAACAGGCACGAGGTTCCCGAAGCCGCCAGCCAGTTGAGTGCGTATGTCGCCGCGTAGGGTGAAGGCTTCGCCGCGACCGGAGGCATCCGCGTCACCAGGTTGTGCAGGCCCGGCCATTGGAAGGTGACAGTGGCTCGACTTACCCAGGCCTTTACCGGCAGCGCGTCGAGTCCCCAGAGCAACACGAAGAGAACGAGCAGGCCGTACGGCGCCCACGCGAGGAATACTTCTCCCGTCGCGCGCCCGTGAGACTTGGCCTGCACGGCGCCCTTCGGCTTCCAGAACTTAAGCAACAGCATAAGCGAGCCCATCGCCGCCAGCGATCCGAGAATATCGGTTAGATGAGGGCCCAGATAGCTTGAAACAAGAAACTGCGCGCCCGCGAAGGCAATGCCGCAGATGGCCGCCGCCGGCGCGATCGCGCGCAAGGCGCCAAAACCTCCCATCACAAGGGTCAGATACGCAGGAACGAACAGTGACACCGGCGCGCAGATGCGTCCGACGTTCGCGGAAAGCGGGCCGAGAGGCAATCCGGTGACGGTCGACAACATGATTAGGGGCGTGCCAATCGAGCCGAAAGCCACCGGCGAGGTGTTCGCCAACAGGCACAGGCTCGCGGCGAAAAATGGGCGGAATCCGAGCCCCACCAGCATCGCCGCCGCCACAGCCACCGGCGTCCCGAATCCGGCCGCGCCCTCAATGAATGCGCCAAAAGCAAAGGCGATCAGAAGAGCCTGCAAACGCTGATCGCTGGTGAGGCTGCCGATGGAGTCCTTGATGATTTCAAATTTCCCTGTTTCGACCGTGATGCCGTAGAGCAGGAGCGCGGTGAATACAATCCACCCGATGGGAAGGATGCCATAAGCGGCTCCGTAGACGCAGGCGCTGGCCAATAGTTGAGGGGGCATGCCGTAAACCAGCAACGCCACGGCAGCGGCCACCGTGAGCCCGGAGATCGCGGCAACCCACGCGGGTTTGCGAAGCACGCCCAGCAGAATCAGGACGACGAATACGGGGAGCGCGGCTACGAGAGCCGAGAGGGGCAGGCTCGAGGAGACGGGAGTGTACGATTGGGCCCACATGAGTGAGTGATCCATCTTACTGGATTCCGGCAAGCTGTCGGGGCGCCCTCAGGTTTTAGGCTACAGTAAAGGGCATGTCGCTTGGGACCATTGACTACGCTGTCCTGGCTCTTTACTTCGGTTTCGTGCTCGGCATCGGATTCATGATGCGGCGCAAGGTGGAGACCAGCGCGGATTTTTTAACGTCGCATCACTCCGTGCCGGTGTGGATCACCAGTTTGGCGTTCATCGCCGCGAACCTCGGCGCGCAGGAAGTGGTGGGGATGTGCGCCTCCGGCGCCAAGTACGGCTGGATGACGTCGCATTTTTACTGGGTGGGCGCGGTGCCCGCCATGCTGTTCATCGGCGTGTTTATGATGCCGTTTTATTACGGCAGCAAGGCGCGCAGCGTGCCGGAATATCTGCGCATGCGCTTCGACGAAAAAACACGCGCGTTGAATGCGGCATCCTTCGCCGTGATGACTCTGTTTTCCTCCGGCGTCTCGATGTACGCGCTGGGCAATTTGTTCCATCTGGTGCTGGGCTGGGATTTCACGGCCAGCATTCTGTTGTCGGCGGCCATCGTGCTCGGGTACACGTTCCTGGGCGGGCTGACCAGCGCGATTTACAACGAAGTGCTGCAATTTTTCCTCATCGTGCTGGGCTTTTCCCCGTTGGCGATTCTGGCTGTACTGAAGGCCGGCGGATGGGAGGGCATGAAAATGCGCATGGCCCCGGCCATGACGCATACCTGGAAATATCTGGGCGACCCATCGCAGAATCCCATGGGAATCGAGGTGTTCGGCATGGTGGCCGGATTGGGTTTCGTGCTCTCGTTCGGATATTGGTGCACGGATTTTCTCGTGGTTCAGAGGGCCATGGCGGCGGACTCCATGTCGGCCGCACGGCGCACGCCTCTGGTGGCCGCGTTCCCCAAAATGATCATGCCGTTCATCGTAATCGCCCCCGGCTTGGCCGCGATGGCGCTGGGACAGATGAACTCCGGCTACGCGTTTCCAATGAAGGAAGGGGCGGGTGGGCCGGATTATGACATGGCGCTCACCACGCTGATGGCAAAATTCTATCCGTCGGGTATGCTGGGCGTGGGATTGACGGCGCTGATGGCGTCCTTCATGAGCGGCATGGCCGGCAACGTGACGGCATTTAATACCGTCTTCACGTATGACTTGTATCAGAGTTACATCCGCAAGGGTGCCCCGGACTCGCATTATCTGATGGTCGCGCGCATGACCACCGTGGGCGGCGTGGCGCTCTCCATCGCCACCGCCTATCTGGCCCGGCAGTTCAACAACATCATGGACCTGCTGCAGCTGGTGTTTTCCTTCGTCAACGCGCCGCTGTTCGCGACGTTCCTGCTCGGTATGTTCTGGAAACGATCCACGGGCCATGGAGCATTCACCGGGCTGTTGGCTGGAACCATTGCCGCGGCGACGACGCATGGGCTGACGCTGGCCGAGGGCAAAGGCGGCTGGATTTCTCCCACGCACACTTTCCCGTCGACCATGGCGCAGAATTTTTGGATGGCGATCTTTGCCTGGAGCGTCTGCTTCGGCGTGACGATTCTGGTCAGCCTGATGACGGCTCCGAAGGCTGAAGCCGATCTCAAAGGGCTGGTCTACGGGCTCACCGAAGTGCCCAGCGATGAGAACGAGCCCTGGTATCGCCGTCCGCTGGTGCTGGCCGCCATTGTGGTCGTGTGTCTGATCGCTTTGAACGCAATCTTCTGGTAATTGAATATGAGTGACCTGCGAATTCCGATCGCTTTCTTTTTTGGCATCACCGGCATCCTGCTGATGACCGTGACCGCCAACCGCGCGGCGCTGACCGATGCGCCTGTGAATTTGTATGCGGGCATGGCGATGCTTCTGTTTGCGGGAGTGATGGCGTGGCTGGCGCGTCGGCCCTCCTAAGACAGTTCGCCAGTCGGTACCCGGCCTACGGAACGCCGCGCGTGTGGCGCGCGCCGGGGCGCGTCAACCTGATCGGCGAGCACACCGATTACAACTTGGGCCTGGTGTTGCCGATGGCCATCAATATGGCTTGCCGCGTGGCCGCCGCGCCATCGAACGACGGATTCCTGCGCGTCTACTCCGAGCAGCTTTGCGCGGGCTCGCAATGGAGGATCGGCGACATCCCCCACGCATCGCCGGTCGGCGATTGGACGGACCGGGTCGTCGGCATCGCCTGGGAGCTGGTGCGGCGCGGCTTCCCCTTGCGCGGCGCGAATCTGCTTATTGACTCAGAGGTGCCTTTGGGCAGCGGACTCAGTTCGTCGGCTGCGCTCGGCGTTTCGCTCGCGCTGGCTCTAGGCGGTCCGCGGGAGCCTCTGGAACTGGCGCAAGTCGCCCGGGCGGCAGAGATGGATTTTGTCGGCGTTCCGTGCGGCATCATGGACCAGTTCATTGCCGCCAGCGGCAAGGAAGGCTCGGCGGTCCTGCTCGACTGTCGAAGCCTGGAATCACGGGTGGTCACTCTGCCCTCGGAAATCGCAATCGTCACGGCCAATTCCATGGTGAAGCATCAGCTGGGCGATTCGGCCTACCGCACTCGTGTGGAGGAGTGCGCGGAAGCATCGCGGATGCTCGGAATTCGCAGTCTACGCGACGCGGAACTGGGAAGACTGGGCTCTCTCGAAGGGGCCCTTTTCAAGCGTGCGCGTCACGTTGTGACGGAGAATGCCCGGGTGGAGCGGTTTGTCGAGGCTTCGGAAGCAGGAAACGTGACCGAAATGGGCCGGTTGATGAATGAATCGCACGTAAGCCTCCGCGACGATTACGAAGTGAGCTGCGAGGAACTGGATTTCTTGACCGAGACGGCGCTGGACGTTGAAGGAGTGTACGGGGCGCGGATGGTCGGCGGCGGTTTCGGAGGGTCAACGGTGAATTTGGCAAGCACGGACGCGGTCGAGCGGCTTGAGGCGGCTCTCACTTCCGAGTACCGGAAAACATTCGGGCTGACCCCGGAGGTTCACGTATGCGTCGCCTCGGCCGGGGCATCTGAGATATTCTTCTGAGAATAATCCCCTGCCCGGCGTACTTTCTATTCAAAGACGGAGATACATCCTCCAAACCGTGTAAAAGGCGTTCCGTTCACGTCCCTGGGCGGAACGCCAATTTTTGCCCCCCTTACAACCCCTGACGTCAGTCAGGGGATTCTACAATGAGTTGTGCGCGTACACGAGTTGGCCTCCTACCTGGGGGCGGTTTTCGAAGGCGACGGCGACAGAGACATCCGGCGAGTTGCGTCGATTGAGGACGCGGGACTGGACGAGCTCTCTTTCGCTGCAGGGAAGGGGCTGAAGCAGGCGGCGGAGTCCAACGCCGGTTGCCTGCTGGTTCCGGCCGACTATTCGAACGCCTCGCAGAAGACCATCATTCGCGTATCCGATCCCCGGTCCGCGGCGGCGAGGGTTATTCTGAAGCTTCAGCCTCCGGTAATGCCTCCGCCGGGCGTGCATCCGACGGCGGTGATCGGCGAAGGCGTTCGGATCGGCGAAGGCACGTCGGTTGGCGCCGGCTCCGTGATCGGCGACTACGTAAGCATCGGCGCGCGTTGCATCATTCATCCGCGAGTGACGATCTATCGCGACGTGGCGATCGGCGACGACGTCATCCTGCATTCCGGCTGCGTGATCGGCGCGGACGGTTTCGGCTTCATCATGACAGGCGGAGCGTACGAAAAATTTCCCCAGGTCGGACGGGTGGAAATCGGCAACCGGGTGGAGATCGGCGCCAACTCCTGCGTGGACCGTGCCGCTCTCGGAGTTACGCGAATCGGCGAGGGCACCAAGCTCGACAACATGGTGCACATCGGGCACAATTGCCAGATTGGCAAGCACGTCGTGATCGTGGCCCAGACGGGTTTATCGGGCGGCGTGCTCGTCGGCGATTACGCGGTGATCGGCGGGCAGGTGGGCATCGGCGATAAAGCGAGGATCGAATCGAAGGCGGTGATCGGCTCCGGCGCGGGCATTCTCACATCGAAAATCGTGCGCGCGGGCCAGGTGATGTGGGGCACACCGGCCAGGCCGCTCAAGGAATATCTGGCGCAGTTGGCGGTACTGTCGAGGCTGGCGAAGAAGAAGCCAGGAGCCGGTAGCCAGTAGCCAGAATTCAAGCTGCTCCTCGCAGTGCTTTCGCATATGCCTCAATCATGCGGCTGCACTCGTCGATTTGGGCTTCCAGGGCAGTCAGATCGGCGATCGCAAGGTCTGTGGCCAGGATCAGATAATACCTGCTCTCCTCCAAAGAGCCGTGCGCAATGTTGAGATAGCGCAGTTTATCCGCGATGGTGCGCCCGCCCCACTCATCCTCTCATTCTGGCTACTGGCTTCTCCAAACGACCTCCTGCATTACCGTCACCCCCGTCTGCGGATACACGATCAATCGGAAGCGGACGGTCTTGGTCGAGTTGGTAAAGATGATGCTCGCGTAGCGGAGCTGGGCCGTGTCAAGATCAACGGGCTTGGAGTATTCCCCGTCTTGAATCTCCAGGACGCCTTTTTCGGCGGACTTCACGGCCGGGGAATCGCGATTCCATTTCACGCTGAGATTGTCGCCGTCTTTTGTTACGGCGAGGCCCAGCGAAAAGTCGGGAGCACCAGGGCTGGGCTTCGGTCCCATGGTTAGGCCCGTTTCAAATCCCAACGCGACGCCCAAGAGCAGGAACACGAAGGAGAGAGGAAGCCAAACCCAGGCCGGTCTGCTGATCGATTTCGCCGGAGACGGGTTCACGTAGGAGGGCTCCGGCACGTCGGAATCGCCCTCGGGGGCGATGCTGCGCACTTCCGCCGGCGCGCGGCGGAGCGTCGTACGTTCGATCATGGCGCGGCGCGGAGGAGCCTCCTCACCGGTCAATTCGCGGCGGCGGAACGGGAATTCGAGGGGCGCTGTCGGCGGAAACACTCCGCCTTCTCGCGCGAAGAAACTGGCTACGCTCACTTTGGTGCCATACGGCTTGACCAGAAGCGCCACGTGAGCGGGCGAAGGAAAGTACCGATCCATCAGCCCGACGTCTTCCGGGCCCAGCGAAAAGCCGTCGCGTGTGTGGCCACGGAAATAGCCCACGGCGTAAACCTGCTGCGATGTGTCGGGCTGCCAATTCTGGCAGGCTTCTTCGAACGCATCACGGTCGGTATCGACGAACAGATAGGACGGGCCGCGCTCATATTCGCACGTGACAGGCTCAAAGTCTTCCACGCGGACGATGGTGCGCGAGCCCTTCTCGATCGTGCCCAGAAGGATACCGCCCACTTCCGCGCCGCGCTTGCGAACCGCGCCGAAGCCGCGCATGATCTCCGGAAGCAGGCGGTCCACCACGTCCAGATTCAGGTGCACCACGACGGACTTCTCCGGCACCTCCCAGACATAGTAACCGGGCGCAGCTTGTGTGCTTGGGTCCATTCGAGGTAACGTTTCATCGTACTACGGTGAATGGAACCCTATATATCGTCGCGACGCCGATCGGCAATCTGGAAGACATCACGCTGCGCGCGCTGCGCGTGCTGAAGGAAGCCGATCTGATCGCCTGTGAGGATACGCGCCAGACGCGCAAGCTGCTGGATCACTTCGGCATCGCCAAACCCGTGCTGAGCTATCACGATTTCAATGAGGCGTCGCGCGCGACGGAGTTGATCGAGCGCCTGGAGCGGGGCGAAAACATCGCGCTGGTCTCCGACGCGGGCACACCGCTGATCTCCGACCCCGGCTACCGCTTGGTTGCCGCAGCCGTAAAGGCGGGCATCACGGTAACGCCGATTCCCGGGCCGTCGGCGGTTATGGGCGCGCTGTCCGCGGCAGGCCTGGCGACGGATTCCTTCCGATTTTGCGGGTTTTTCGCGCCGAAATCGTCTCAACGCCGGAAGGTGCTCGAAGAGCACAAACGGGACGATTGCACGCTGGTGTTTTACGAAGCTCCGCACCGGATTCTGGAGACGCTCGAAGACATTGCCGCGGTGATGCCGTCGCGTCCGGTGGCGCTCGCGCGGGAATTGACCAAGCTGCATGAGGAATTCTTGCGCGGCACGGCATCGGAACTGCATGCGACGCTGGCCGCGCGGCCGTCGGTAAAGGGCGAGATCACGCTGCTGATCGGCAAGGCGGAAGCGCCAGAGGTCGATGATACGCCGATTGAAGAAGCCATTTCAGCGCTGGAAGCAAGCGGCGTCGCGCGGATGGACGCGATTAAACAGGTGGCCAAGGCTCGGGGATTGTCGAAGCGGGAAGTTTATAAAATGACTTTGTGAACAATCGCCCGGTCCAGGCGGACCTGGTTCTGCCCGCGTTGGTTATCGGGAGGTCGAAAATACGTATGTCCCGATTTCTCTGTCCCCATTTCTCTCAGATTAGTTTCTCATGCGTTCGTCTATGAATTGCTGCGCCATCTTACAGTCGGCTTGTTCCCCGTCGATCCTACAGGCAATTTCCCACATTATGAGCGCGCCTTTTTCACACTCCTTGGGGTTTTCGTCGTTGCGGCACTGGAGTTCAGCCGAGGGTCCGCTGGCGGCGATAGCGATGTCCGTCCTCTCAAATGCATCCATCAAATAGGTGTGGAGATTAGGGCTGCCCTTGATGGCATCCTTCGCGGCCGTAAGATATTGGAGCTTCACGAAACACCGGTTGTACTTTGGGCTGAAGTGATTGCTCCAACCGTCAGAGCCATGCCCACCGAAAGCGACGGATCGACGGTCCCGCTCCGCAACCACCTTTTCCGCCTGAGCGGCACACTCTTTCATCCTGTCCCAGTTGTCTGGCTGCGGCTTTGAGGTTTGCTTTTGTCCGGAGCTTTTCGTGGGCGCCACCGGTGATGATTGCTGCGCGGGGAAAAGAAAGCTGCTTGCACTGAAAAAGATCGCAGCGCACGCCGCACATGTCCTCACTCTTCCTGTCGTCATAAAGGTTAGGCTCTCCAACGACTAATCGTAACTTTTCGGCCACGGATATTGCTGGCGTCCGGTAGCGATCCTGAGCGTTCTTGGGGCACCACGCTGTCAGATCATGGTCGCTGCTTGCCCAGACGCTCCATGCACCTAGCCCTCAATGACGAGGCGATATTTGTTGAGGGCCCGCCTAGCTTGCCGAACTGCAACGCCCGGCGCGTGTTCTTCCACCAAGGCCTTGATTGCTCCTACGGTGTCGTCGCTGGCCTGACATCCGACGATAATCGATTTCAGATCGTCGCGTGCGATTGAAAGATGGTTTCCGTCCAGTATCGTCGGCAGTTCCTTAACGTCTGTGAATCGGGGACAGATCAAACGAAATTCCTGCTCGTAAGCCCAGACGTCCGAT
The DNA here is from genome assembly GCA_035542735.1 of Bryobacteraceae bacterium. GTDB lineage: Bacteria > Acidobacteriota > Terriglobia > Bryobacterales > Bryobacteraceae > Palsa-187. The sequence continues at coordinate 85,121 of DATKKV010000029.1, read as the reverse complement.
TTTATGAGAAGCATCTGCAGGGGGTCGTGAATCAGTAGGGCGGGATACTCCTTCTGATACCGGACTCTTTGCGCACCCACGAATTTCGATCCGTCCACGCCGAACTCAAGGCAGATGCCCCTATGATTGCGCGAGTAATGCGACCACATCAGGGTGAGGCACGGGTCTGGAGACAGGCAGTACACTCCCCATCGCTCTGGGATGAACTTGGCTAGATCTTCGGAGAATCTGTGGACGGCGTTTTTGAGTAAGGCAAGATTCGTGCGCAAGAGTTCGTCCACCTTATCGCCCTTCGGCCCGCCTTGTTGAGCCGCAATCAGAGATTCCACCGTCGCGGCTTGGTTAGCGGGGTCATCGAGCAATGCGGGGTCAAAGTACGGCTTACAATCCCAAGGGTCGTTGAAATCGGCGGGGCTGGAGCAATAAACTCGGTGGTTCTCGAGAATGTCGGCCAGACGATCAGCAAGAGGACCGGGCTGGAAGTCTTGATAGTGATAGAGGCTTTTGATGCCGGCTTGGCCGGCAGACCTTATTGAATCATCCACTCGATTCTTTCGCTTTCTTTGGCTGCGGTTGACGGTTTAGGGAAAAAGGGGGGAAAGGGGACAGACGCATTTTATCGACGCTCCGCAATGTCTCATCTTATCCAGGAAATGCTCCCGCTTCGTCGATCGGCAAAGCGGAACACTCGCGTTCACTGTGCGAGCCGCACGATCGCGGCGAGGCTGCGGTCCACGTCTTCGTCCGTAGTAGACCAGTTCGACACGCTGATGCGCATCGCGGTATGACCGTGCCATTCCGTTCCGCCGCACCAGCAGGTGCCTTCGCGCTGAATCTCGGCGATGACCCGCTGCGTCTTCTCCGCGTCGCCGAAGGAGACCATCACCTGATTGAGCGCCACGTCATTCAACACTTCGAATCCTGAGTTGCGCAGGCCGCCGGCAAATCTGGATGCCAGGCGGCAGTTGCGCTCGATCATTTCGGCGAGCCCCTTGCGCCCCAGCGACTTCAATGCCGCCCAAATCTCGATGCCGCGCGCACGCCGCGACGCTTCCGGAGTGTATTGCCACGGCTCGCGATGCTCGCCCATGACGAGGTACGCGGCGCGCACGGTCATCGCCGCGCGCAGATGCTCGGGGTCGCGCACAATGGCGAGCCCCGAATCGTAGGGCACGTTCAGCCACTTGTGGCAATCGGTGGCCCAGGAATCGGCTTCGGAGAATCCGCTCACAAGGTGCGCGCGCTCCGGGGCGGCGGCAGCCCACAGTCCGAACGCGCCATCGACGTGCACCCACGCGCCCGCCTCATGCGCTCGCGCACAGATTTCCGAGGCCGGATCGAACGCGCCGGAATTGACGTTGCCGGCCTGAATCGCGACCAAGGTTCGTTCGTCGAGGCGCGGCAATTGATCCCCAATCATGCGGCCCTGATCGTCCACCGGCACCGTGACGACGCGTTTGCGCCCAAAGCCGAGCATCGCCAGAGCCTTCAGCATCGACGCGTGCACCTCCGCTCCGACCACTACCATGATCTCCGGCGCGCCGAACAAGCCGCGCTCCTCCACGTCCCATCCGGCGCGGGCGAGAAGCGCATGCCGGGCCGCCGCCAGCGCGGCGAAATTAGCCATGGTCGCGCCGGTGACGAATCCGACGCCGGAGGTCTTGGGCAGGGCCAGCACGTCGAGCAGCCATTCGCTTGCGATCTCTTCGATTCGCGACGCCACCGGCGACGCAACATAAAGCCCGGCGTTCTGATCCCACGCCCCGGCAAGCCAGTTGGCCGCCATCGCGGCGGGGAGCGAACCTCCGACGACGAATCCGAAGTAGCGCGGCCCGGTAGATGCGACCGTCGCGGGCGAGCCAATAGTGTCTAGCAGGTCGATCAGCTCGGAAGGATCGCAGGGGTCGTCATTGAAGGCGCCGCCCAGCTCATCGAGTCGCGCCACGTCCTCGGGCGCTGGAGCAACACGCCGGCCAGGGATGGAACGAACATACCGGGCCGCGCGGGCTGCGGCGTGCTCTAAGAGATTTTCCATCTATCCATAGTACGAGTGGGGCGGACCCCAGGTGCGCAGCCGACTCTTGGGCATGATCAGAAGCCGTACCGGGGCCGCAGCTTTGTCCCCTGGCTGACGCCAGGGGCCCGCTCGTTGGCGTTTCTAGAATTGCCCCTTCTGGCCTGCCCCGTTCTCTGCTGGAAGAGCACCTGAGCTCCTGATCCGACGCCGGGTGAAGGTGCGATGTTGTTGAAAGCGCGCCTTTTGCCCCATCAATGTTTTAGGGAGTCCACCTTGACCTCGAGCCAGTCCGCAGCCGCTTGCAGGTCTTCAAAAACTCGTACTTTAATGCGAGGTGAATTCAATAGCTCTTGGTACATACGTGCAATCCCGAGGGCGAGCGGGTCGGTTGCCAAGAAGGCCGATTTCACGCGAATATCATTGGGATTAAACGCGCGACGTCGATCTGCAAGCTTAAGAACTTCCACGGAGGAGAGACGAATCCCTTTCAAATTGGTCAAGTCACAGAAGCGGTGGAATCCTGTTTCCTCCAGCGTCTCTTTAAGCTCGATGAACTCGACGATCTTTTCGGCTGTCTTAGCGTCAAGAATGCCCAAGGGCCGGCCAACCAAGAGCGCCTTCTTCTTGATCATATAAACGTCGAACATCCGGGCACCTCTTCAGTCCCACCGAGGATGATGAGAGTGCGCGCGACTCGACTCAAAAAATCTAGGCTTGCGGGCGAGCCATTGGCCTCACTGGCGCCGGGCAGCAGCCTTCGGGACACTTTGCGGGTTCCGTGTCAATCAGTTCCGCGATCATGCGGATCATCGCCGGGTGGGTTTCTACGGTTCCGGAGCGGGCCATTTTTACCCCTAGTTCCTCGCAAACGGCCCGGGCTTCGGTGTCGAGGTCGTAGAGCACCTCCATGTGGTCCGACAGGAAGCCGATGGGCGCGATTACGGCGTCGGTTTTCATTTCACGAAGGACGTCGCAGATATCGGGCTCGAGCCAGGGCTGGCCGGGAGGGCCACTGCGGCTTTGATATACGAGACGCCACTCGTCACGGCCGACGTTCTTAGCCACCGCCTCGCAGGCGCGCTCCAGTTCACCGACGTAGGGGCTGGCCTGGGCCATGCTGACAGGGATGCTGTGGGCGGTGAAGATGAGGCGGCCGGTGGGGACCTCGGCGATGGCGGCGCGGACGCGGTCCGTCATGGCCTCGACGAACGCAGGATGGGTGGAAAATGGGCGGATGCGGGCGATTTCGGGCGCTCCCTCGACCGCCGCGCGGGCTCGCACGACGTCCTCGGCGTACTGGCGGCAGCCGGAATAGGAGCCAAATGCCGACGTCACGAACGCAATGGCGCGCTTGACGCCGTCGTCACGCATCTGGCGCAGCGTATCGGCCAGCAGGGGATGCCAGTTGCGATTGCCCCAATAAATCGGGATGTCGATGACGTCTTTGAGCGCGGCGATTAGCGCGCGATTCTGATCGTTGATCGGGCTGCGGCCGTCGAAGTGGTAATAGTGCTCGGCCACCTCCAGCATGCGCTCGCGGGGAACGTTTTTCCCGCGCAAAACATTCTCCAAGAACGGAATCACATCCTGGTGTTTTTCCGGTCCACCGAAGGACAGAATCAACAACGCATCGTAACGGGACACACCCTCATTGTACGGGTATGATGGAGGGGAAATGTTGCGTAGACGGGTGTGGCTCGCGGCCTCGGTCGTGACGGCAGGGGCCATGATCTTAGGAGGATCCGCACTCTGGCGCGCGCGAAATGCCTTGCGCGCGGCTCGCGAACACGTCGCGGCCGGATCGGCGATGCCTTTCTCCGTTCGGCCCATCGTTCCGGTGATACCCGCCAGATTGGAGCCGGTCGGCTCCGCGGCGGTCTTCCGAGACGCGGCGATTTTCCAGGGAAATTTGTACATCGCGGGACCGGCCGGGTTGACCCAATACAGCGGAGCGTCCGGAACGGTCGCCGCGCGGTACCGGGCTGGTTTGGAATTGCCTTCCGCCCCGCTGACGGCGCTGGCGATCGGTCTGACTGCCGACGCGCGCGCGCGGGAACTGTGGATCGGCACCTGGGGCGAAGGGCTCGCCGCGTTCGACGGCCGAAGTTTCCGGCAGGTCCGCCCCGAAGACCCGAAGTTGCGCAAGATTACGGCAATTCTGCCGGTGGAAACGGGACGGATTCTGATCGGCACGGAGAAGGCGGGCGTGCTGGTGTACGACGGACGGTCGCTGGCGCCGTTTCATCCGTCATTGAGCGGCGTTCCCGTAACCGCCTTGGCCGGCAATGACGCGCGCCTGTGGGTAGGCACGCTCGACCGCGGGCTGCTGAATTGGAAGGCGGGCGCGCTGGAGACCTTTGACGACGTCCTACCCGATAAACAGATCCTTTCGCTGGCCATGGATGGCGAGACCGTCTACGCGGGGACGGGCGTCGGCATCGTGGAGATTCGCGGCGGGAGGCTCACGCGGACGCTCGCTCCGGGATACCTCGCGCAGACGCTTCTGGCCGCCGACGGCAAGCTGTACATGGGGACTTTGGAAGAAGGCATGTTCGCGGTACATCTGGACGTCGAGCACCCCGGGCGCACCGGGGCCCTGGGCGCGGCTAGCGTGTGCCCGGATTGCTCCATCCGCAAGATTTTACAGATAGATAGGACGATTTACGCGCTCGCGGAGGATTCGTTCTGGCGCGGCGCGGAGGCAGTGATCCGCCGCGAGGACGCGCTTCTCGTCGACCGCAATATCTCGGCGCTGAAGATGGATTCGGCGGGGCGGCTCTGGATCGGCTATTTCGATCGCGGCCTGCAGATCCTGGGTGCTGACGGCGGCCGTGGCCAGCAGATCGAGGACGATCACCTGTTCTGCGTGAACCGGATCGCGCATGATGCGGATCGCGGCGTCACCGCCGTCGCCACGGCCAATGGGCTGGTGATATTCGACCGGAACTCGTCGCGGCGCAGGGTGGTGGGGCAGGCGGACGGGCTGATCGCCAATCAGGTGACCGACGTGGTGCTGCGCACCGATGGCAGCGTGGTAGCGGCGACGCCCGCCGGCGTGAGCTTCATCGACGCCTCCGGCATCAGCAGCATTTATGCGTTTCAAGGGCTGGTGAACAATCACGTCTACGCGCTGGCGCCGGACGGGGCGCGGACGCTGGCCGGAACACTGGGAGGATTGTCCGTCCTGGAAGGTACGGCGGTGCGCGCCAGCTACACCACCTCCAATTCAGGGCTGAAACATAATTGGGTCACGGCCATCCTTCGTGTGGGCAAAGATTTTTTTGTGGGCACATACGGAGCGGGGGTTTTACGCCTTACCAATCGTGGGGACTGGGAAACATTCGACGATCTTCGTGGCACGCTGGAGATCAACCCTAACGCTATGATCGCCACGCCGAGCGCCGTTTATGCCGGAACGCTGGACCGGGGGCTGGCGATTTATCATTTCCCGTCGGGCCGATGGACGTATTTCTCATCCGGGCTGCCTTCGCGGAACGTCACGGCGCTGGAGGCGCGCGGAGGCGTCCTCTATATCGGGACGGATAACGGATTGATGAAAGCGCCGGAAAGTGCAGTGACGCAATGAGGAAACGCGAAAAGGGGGACAGACCGCTCTGTCCACTTTCGGCTGGACAGCAGGGTCGATGTTTGCGACGCGGGACAGAGAGGTCTGTCCCCCTTTTCGCGCTGGCTCTCGTCGCGCTCGCCGGCCTCGCCTGGGGCGACGCGGGGGTGCTGATTCCCTCGACAGCGAAACAGCCCGACCCGAAAATCCTGACGCTGGACGAGATGACGATCGCGGTGACGATCGACAACGGAAACGCTAAGGTCAGTGTCAAGCAGATCTTCGCCAATCACACCAATCAGCCGATTGAAGGCAACTACGTCTTCGCGCTGCCCGGGCGCGCGCTGATCTCCGATTTCGCCATCTGGGACGATGCGATGCGCATCCCCGGCGTGATCCTGGAGCGAAAACGCGCTGAGGAGATTTATGCCGACATCCGCATGCAGGCCTTGGACCCCGGCCTGTTGCAAATGGGTGAACGCGATGCCGACGAAGCGCGGCGCAGTTCGATTTTTTCGGCTCGGGTGGTGCCGATTCCGGCCTACGGGACCAAGCGGATCGAGATGGAGTATTGGGAGAAGCTGAGTGTCGAACAGGCCGAATCGATGCTGGCGATTCCGTTGCGTCCTGACGCTTATCGCGCGCAGACAGCGGGGCGGCTTTCCATCACGGTGGACGTCAAATCGGCGCACCCGATGCATTTCCAGTTCGTGAGCAAGGCGTACCCGATAACCGTAGCCTCACGGGATGCGAAATCAGTGAAGGCGAGCTTCAACGGCCGCGCGGTAGCGCTGACCGAGGATTTTTCGTTGAAATATGGACTGGACGGATCAAAGAACGCGCTGGAGGTGCTGACGTATCGCGACGGGACAGACCCCGGCTTCTTTGAAGCGTCCGCGATGCTGGCTATGCCTTCGGGGAGTGCGCCAGTTGCGCCGCGTTCGGTGGTAGCACTGTTCGATACGTCGCTTTCGATGCAGTGGGAGAAGCTGGAGCGGGAATTTCAGGCACTCGAAGCGCTGCTGCGGTCGCTGAAGCCGGCCGATGAATTCAACCTTATCGTCTACAACGACAAGACCATGCCGTTCGGGCCCGCGCCGGTGGCGGCGACGCCGGAAGCGGTGGAAAAGGCGCTCGACTTCTTGCGAGCATCGGCGCTGCGCGGAGGAACGAATGTGCAGGCCGCGCTCGATGCGGCTCTGTCGCAGCCTTTGCTGCATAATCCTTATATCGTCGTGCTGGGCGATCTGGGATCGACTCGAGGCATTTTGCAAAACGGCAAGCTGGCCGCATGGTACGGAGCAAAATGGACGCAGGCGACGGAGACGAAGCGCCAGCGCACGTATGTCTTCGTCATCGGCGACGATGCCAATTTGCCGCTGGCGCGCATGCTGGCGCGGAACAGCGGCGTGATGGAATCGGTCCGCTCCACCGAGCCGATTGAGTTCAAGCTGAAGGCGTTCTTGGCCAAAATCGGCAGGAGGCCGGTGGATAATCTAAGGCTCACGACGTCGACACCGGCGAATTTCGATCTAGTCTATCGGCTCGAGGAGACTGTTTTTCCGGGCTCGATGCAAACCTGGGTCGGACAGTACAAAAAACCCGCGGCACAGGCGACGTTCACGGTCGAGCAGACGCGCGCGAGCGTTCCGCTGCCCGCCAACAGCACGGAGCACGAGTTTCTGCCGCGCGCCTGGGCCAAGGCTCGCGTGGATGCGCTGCTTGAAAAGATCGAACGCGACGGCGAGGATCAGGCCTCAATTGACGAGATCATCCGGCTGTCGCGGAAGTATAAGTTTGTCACGCCGTACACGTCGTTTCTGGCCGCGCCGCGCGCGCTGCTGCGGCCGAGGCTGATCCGTCCGGGCGATCCAGTGCTGCGCGTCAAGACCGACGAATCGATCACATCGGTGGTCGCGATGTTCCCCTTCGGCGAGGTGAAAAGACTTCGTTACCTGGCGGGGGAGGATACTTGGCAAACGCGGTTTCTGGCGCCGAAGGATATGGCCGACGGCACGTATCGCGTCCGGCTGCTGCTGCGCGATAAGCAGGGGCGGACGGATCGCGAATCGAAAACGTTTGTGATCGCCAGCCAGCCTCCAGTGGTGAAGGTGAAGCTCGACCATGTGCAGGTGCATCGCGGAGAGACGGTGAAATTGCGCGTGAGTGCGTCGGACACCACGCGCACGATTGTCGCGAGGATGCGCGGTGCGGCTCCGGTATATCTGAAATGGAACGCCGAGATGGGATCGAACGTGGGCGAACTGGCGGTGCCTGCGACGTTCGCCGCCGGGCGCTACACGGTGACCGTCACGGCCGAGGATTTCGCGCACAACATCGGCAGCAGGGAGGTGGATATTGAAGTTCTTCCCTAACTTGCGGACCGCGGCCGTGGTGCTGGGGCTGGGCGGTTTCTTCGCCGCTCGGGCCGAACTTTCCAAATGGGTGGAGGGCATCGACGCGGGCAATCGCGTCGAGCTGGTGTTCTTCCGCACGGTGCTGCTGCCGAACGGTCCTGTCGTCGTCCGCAGGGCTGCCAAAGAAACGCGGCCTGAACTGACCAAGCTGCTGAATAGCTCGCCCAACACTGCGGATCTGTATTCGTTGCGTGCTCTGGAAGACGAGCAGCAGCTCGACTTCGCCGCGGCCGAAATGGATTGGAAGAAGTATGCCGATCTGGCAACCGATAGGGGTGCAGCGCGGCTGGCGCTGGCCGATTTTTATCATCGTCGTCTGAGGGCTCGCGATGAGTTCAACGCGCTGGCGGCTGCCGCGCTGGAACCTGTACCGGCGTCCGACAAGCTGTTACCCGCCGCGGCACAGAGGCCCTGGAAGACGTTCGAACGATCCGCGACGCTGATCCATGATGCCAAGCTCGATCCGCTAATGGCGGCGGGACTGTTCAACCAATGGATCGCGCGCTACAGTTCCGAAACCCTGCTCTATCGCCGGTATTTCGCTTTCATGATCGCGCAGGAACGGTACGACGTCGCCGCCGATGTGATCTCGGCTTACAGAAAGGCAGTCCCGGCGGACGAGGAGTTTCCCATTGAGGCGACGGCGGAGCTGATGACGAAAACCGATGCATCGGCAAGGGCCCTGGAGGCCTACGACAGCAATTTCAAGGCCTTGTGGCCGGATTCCCTTATGAAACGGTATTTCGAGTTGCTGAAGCAGTCCAACGGACTGCGGGCGTATCTCGAAAAGGCCCGCGCGGGCGTGGTGCCCAATCCCACCGATCTTACTCCGGCGGCGCGGATTTTTCATTACTGGAAGCAGCTGGACAATTTCGGCGCTGCGGAGCGCGCGCTGGCCGAGTACCGCCAGAGAAAAGAGTCGAGGCATTCGGCATGGACAGCGGACGAATTGTGGACGATGGCGCATCTGTACGAATCCTCACGCAACTACGGCGAGGCGGCGCGGTATTATTCTGCCCTGTACGAAACGTCGCGTAATGACGATAAAACGGCGGCCGCCGCGCTGGGCGCGCTGGCTCGACTGCTGCTCACCGCGCCCGAACAGGCGATCCGGCTTGGTTCCGGCAATTTGTCCATGTATCGCGACGTGGCGACGATGGATCCTCACCCGGGATTCCTGAACGGCGTTCTCTCCCTGCTGCTCAATTCGAGCGATCCCGAGGACCGGTATCAACAGGAGGATCTGAGCGCAGGGCCGTATTTCCGCCGCGCGAAGGGCGCCGAACTGGTGGCTCTCTTCGAGTCGCGATTCCCCAACGCGCCGGAGCGGGCCGAGCTTCGCGAACTCGTGGTCGAGAGCTACGCGCTTTACGGCGCCAGCGACGCGGTGATTCGCGCGGGCATGAAGCTTCTTGGTGATTTTCCGAATGCGCCGGAGCGGGCCGCGGTCGCCTTGCGCGTCGCCGATGCCTACGCGCGCCTCAATCAACCGGAGAAGGAATTCGCGCTGTACGACACCCTTCTTGCCGAGTTCGCCAGGCGTGCCGAGGGAGTGCCTTTAGGCTCGATGCCCTCGCCCAAGCCCGCTGACGATAGCGCACAGGCGCAGCAAAAGGCACCGGACGCCTACGCAAGCGTTCGCTCCCCCGATTACGCGCGCGTGTTGGACCGCTACGTCGCCAGGCTGGTCTCTCTGAAACGCACGCGCGACGCGCTGGCGCTGTACCGTCGTGAGATCGGCCGCAATGCCTCCGACCCCGGGCTGTATGACGCGATGGCCGCGTTTCTGGAACAAAACGACCTGAGCGGGGAGACCGAGGCTGTGTACCAGCGCGCCATCGCACAGTTTCAGGACCATAGCTGGGAGCACAAGCTCGCCCGCTGGTATCTGCGCCAGAAGCGGCAGGCCGACGTGGCGAAGTTGACACGCGACGTGGTGAAGATTTTTTCGGGCACGGAGTTGGACGGGTATTTCCGCGAAATTGTGAGCCCGGCGCAGCCTCTGGGCCCGGCGCTATACCTCCAGTTGAACCTGTACGCCTATCAGCGGTTTCCGCATTACCTGGCATTCGCGCGAAATCTGATGTCGGCGTACTCCACCACTCCGACTGCGGATGCCGCCGCGTACGAAACGCTGCTTCGCCGCCACTGGTATGACGCCACTGATCTGCGGATGCGATTCTTCGAGCGCCTTTCGCGCACCGGACGGCTGGAGGCGGAATTAAACGCCGTCCGTTCCCTGAAGGCGTCGGCGGACGATTCCCCGGCGGCGGTTCGGCTGCTGGCCGAAGGAGAAGCCTGGAGGGGACACTTCGAAGCCGCTGCGCCGCTGTTCCTCGCTGTGGAGGAGAATTACCCGGCGGACCGCGCGTTGGGCGCGCGCACGGCGGCCGTCTTCCGGTCGCTGGGGACGGTCGACCCTAAGCTGACCCCGACAGCTATCGGCGTGGAGGAAAAACTGGCCCAGTTCGATCCGCGCGATCACCGGCCGCTCACGGCCATCGGTGAAATGGAGGCGGAGCGCGAGAATTTTGACAAAGCTCGCGTGGCGTGGAACCGCATCCCGGAGATCGACCCGGCACGGCCGGAAGGTTACCTGGAAGCCGCCACCATCTTCTGGGATTACTACCGCTACGACGACGCTCTGCGCTGGATTGAAGAGGGCCGCAAGCGTCTGAAGCAGGAGTCGCTGTTCGCCTACGAGGCCGGCGCGATCTACGAAAATCAGCGCGACTACGCCAAGGCCATTCGCGAATACGCGAAGGGAGCCGTCGCGCAGCAGGGCTCGAACGCACAGCAGAGGCTCCTGTTGCTGGCGCGCAGGCCGGCGTTGCGGCCGCAGATCGAACAACTGACGGCGAACCTGGTGTCGGACCGCAATCCGCAGCCGGGAGTATTTCAGCTGCGCGTAGCGCTCCTGAGGAATCAGAACCGCCGCGACGATCTGGAGGCGTTCCTGTTGAACGCAGCCGGCCGCGCCAATTCGCTCGAGACTCTGACGCGCATCGAAGAAGCAGCGCGCGTGGACGATCTACCCAAGGCTCAGCGGCTGGCCATCGAACGGCAAATCGCCGTCATGACCGATCCGGTGGAGAAGCTTCGTCTGAGGCTCGCGTTGGCGCGATTCGAGGAGGGGCAAGGCCAGGCGGCTGAGGGCGCGGCAGTGGTCGACGCCGTCTACCGCGAGAATCCGGCGATCCTAGGCGCGGTTCGCGCGGCGGTGGATTATCACTGGCGGAACAAGAATCCGAAGCGTTCGGTCGATGTGCTGGAAGAAGCGGCCGGCCGTGCGTCGGCGGCGTATCGCGCGCCATTTCTTTTGGAAGCCGCGCGCAAGGCCAACGAATCGGGCGACCCCGCGCGCGCGCGAATCATCGTCACCGCGGTCCTCTCCAACGATCCGTACAACGCTGAATTTATCGCTTTGAAGGCCGACACGTACGCACGTCAGGGCGACGACCGGGGCCTGCGGGCGTACTACGAGTCCACCATTCAGGGCCTGTTAAGGGACACGGGCCTTCCGCCAGCGCGCCGCGTCGAGCAGGTAGCGGCCATGCGGCGCGCACTGATTCCCGTCCTGACGCGAGTGAAAGATTATTCCGCCGCCGTGGATCAATACATCGAAATCGTCAACCGGTTCCCTGAAGACGAGACGCTGACGCGCGAAGCAGCGATCTATGCCCAGCGTAACGGCGCAGTGCAGAAGTTGCTTGATTATTACGTAAGAACGGCGACCGCATCGCCCAAGGACTTCCACTGGCCTCTGGTGCTGGCGCGAATCGAAACGCAGATGGAGGATTATCCGACCGCCGTCGCGTCGTACTCGCGCGCGGCATCGGTGCGTCCGGACCGGCCGGAACTGATCCGCGAGCGCCTCAACCTGGAAGAGCGGCTCCTTCGCTTCGAGGAAGCCGCGGCGGGCGCGCAGAAACTCTACGATCTCACCTATCGCAATCCGCAGTGGATGGATAAGCTGGCCGAACTGCGCGCGCGTCAGGGACGGACCGCCGACGCTGTAGCGGCGCTGAACAAGGGCTGGATCGATGGACGACCCGATAGCGCGGTGAATTATCTCACTGCGGCGCAGAAGCTGGAAACCTGGGGAATGCTCGATGAAGCCCGCAAATTCGCTGAGGAGGCGATGAAGCGATCGGCGGGCGAATCGTTGCAGATCTGGGCCCGCATTCTGTCGCGCCAGTATCAATATGATGCCGTCTTCGCCAAGCTCCCGACGTTGAAGGCTGAAACAGCCGCGCAGACAGCGCAAACCGTGGGCGCGATTGCGGCGAACTATCCGCCCAAGGAGAAAGCCAAGTTCGCGGCGTCGATCGAAAATCAGCCGCTTCGCATCCCGCTGGCCAACGGCGCAGGACTGGAGGATCTTGAGGTCAAATGGCGGTTGGCCGCGGCGATGGCAAGGCCAGGAACCGCGCCCGCCGCCCGGCATATCGACAGGGTGATCGAGATGCAGCGCCGCCGCCTGAAGTTCGAGGAACTGGGCGCGCAACTGGAAGCTTACGACCAGGCGCTGACATCGCCCACCGCCAATCATCACGATCTCGAGGAGGCCGAGGACTATCGCGCCAGCGGCAACACGGCCGCAGAATCGCGAGCCCTGAAGCGCCTGCTGGACCGCCACGAGGCGAACAATGCGATGCTGGACCGCTACACGCAGTTGTTGATCGCACAACCGGCGCGCCTGACGGCCGCCATCGCGGCCTATCCCGAAGCGGCCAACGCGATGCTGAATTACACGGTTTCGCATGCCGTTGCACAAGTCGCGCAGCAGGCCATCGCCGCACGCGCCCAGAAGAAAGGTCCGCTGTGGACCAAGGCATACACGGCGCTGGCCGGCCTCTATTTTTCCAGTTTCACCGCGCCGGTGAACTCAGCGTTTGCCGGGATCCTTGGATCGATGACCGTGGGCGCGCGCGTAGGCAAGGCGGTGGATCGGGCGCAGCAACTCGCCGGGGACCAGTGGTTTTACTTCGGCGGCCGCTACGGCGAATATCTGGCTGCGGCGAAGCAGCCCGGCTCCGACGATTATCTGCCCGCAATCGTTGAGGCGACGCCTGGCCGCTCGGAGGCGTATTTCACCATGGCCGAATACTCGGGCGCCGCGACCGATTATCAGTATGCGCTGGAGCTAAACCAGGGCCGCGCCGACGTGCACGACCGGCTCGCACTCATCGCCATGAAGGAGGGCCGCCCTGCCGACGCGGTGCGCGAATGGAAGCTCGCCATCGCGGGGCTCTCGCAGATGATGGACCGCGCGCGCGTGCCGCAAAAGTTCTGGACGGATCTGCCTGACACGCTGCGGCACATCGGCCAGGCGAAACAGCTCTCCGCCCTGCGCGACGACCTAGACAGGCTCCTGCGCACGTACATCCGGCGCAACGGATCGTTCCAGATTGATGGGATTATGGAAGGCGTCCTTGTCGCTTCAGGCGATCCGGCCGCCGGAGCGGGCTGGGTTGCGCAGCTTTCACGTTCCGCGGCCGATCCGGCGCAGTTCCTGGGTGCGATTGTCGAGCAGACATGGGTTCCCGATGCACAACGTGACATTCTTTATAAGCAGGTGATTGAAAACGCTGCGGCTCGGGTGGCCGAATCGTTCGGCGAACAGCGCGCCAACGCGCAGCATCAGCTCCAGGCTTGGGTGATCCGCCGGGCGACGTTCCTGATGGATCAGCGTAGCGACAACGCCTCATGGCAGACTGCGGCAACTCTGGTAGCCGAGGCGCGAAAGCAGGGCGCAGACAGCCGGACGATCATCGAAATGGAAATTCGCCTGGCGGCGCGCACCGGCACACTTCCCGCTCAACTGGCGAAGTATCCGGAGCCCGCGCCGCTCGAATCCCTACGCAGCGCGGCGAATCTTCTGACGGAAAAGGGCGACACAGTTTCCGCACGCCGCGTACTTGAGTTTGTCTATACGCATCAACTGAGCGCGGGCCTGCTCGATCAACCCGTCTTCCTCGGCCTCGCCGAGGTGAAGCTGGAGGACAAGGATCTGCCCGCTGCGATGACGCTGCTGCGCCGCATGGTGCTGATCGCGGGCGAGCCGTTCTCCGGCCTGGATCCCGCTGCCGCGCTGCTGGAGCGGACGAATCATCCAGCTGAAGCGGCGGAGTTCCTTTCAACGCTCGCCAATGCGGAACCCTGGAATCAGCCTGCCAAGCGCCGCCTCGCCGAAGCGAAGGGCAGCGCGCCGAAGCCCCCGAATCCCTGGGACAACCTGGCGGCAGACGCAGCCGCGCGGGAAAAGACACTGCTGGCGATCATTGCCGCTGATCCTCGCGGCACCACCCCGCGCGTGATGCTGATCCACGCCTCCGTGGAGGCACATCACGACGCGCTGGCGGTCGCCTCCGCGCGCCAGCTGATGCCGCAGTATCTCCGCGAGGAGAACGAATACACCGATTGGGTAGGCGACTCCTTCCTGCCGTCTCTCGATCGCGCCGAGCGGGCGTCCATCGCGCGAGATCTGGGCGGCGCGCAGCAGCGCCTGGGCGATCCGCGTGCGGCCCTGTTGTACTTTCGGATCGCGCAGCACCTGGCGCCGTCGGATGCTTCGCGGCGAGCCGTCGCCGCACTGCGCGCGCAGGTGGAACTGGATGCAAGAAATGAAACGAGGCGCCCGGTGATCGGCGATGAGATCGATCAGGACCGCCTGGTGCGACCGAAAGGAGGTGCGCGATGAAGTACCGGATTCTAATTCCGCTCGCGGCGGCCGGCTTGGTAGCCCTGTTTTGGGCCGTCGCGCAGCCGGCTCCTCCGCCAATGGCTAGCCTGTTCCCGCCGGGCGCTGCGCTGTACCTGGAGGCGAAGGATCTCGGCGCGCTGCTCGCCGATTGGAACGCATCGGCGGAGAAGGTTGCCTGGCTCGACAGCGATAATTACGAGGCGTTTTCGCGCTCGCAGCTTTTCCTGAAGCTGTCCGACGCTCAGACGCAGTTCGCCACAGCCGCCGGCGTGCCTCCGGATTACGCGCTGTTGACGTCGGTAGCCGGGTCCGGCTCCGCACTGGCCATGTACGACATCGGCAAGCTGGAATGCCTGTATATGACCAAAGTCGCCTCGGCGCGCGCCATCAACACGGCTCTTTGGAGAGCGCGCGGCACCTATCAAACGCGCCATGCTGGCAACGCCGACTACTTCGTAAAGGAAGATCCGCCATCGCATCGCGTGGCCGCGTTCGCCTATGTAGGCGATACTCTCGTGCTCGCCACCAAGGAGAGCCTGATCGCCGGCGCATTGCAGCTGATGGCGCGCGATTCCGTTCCATCGATGGCCTCCGAGCCGTGGTTCACCAGTTCGGTGCAGGCCGCGGGCGCCGGCCAGAGCGAATTGCGTCTGGTTTACAACATGGCGGCCCTCGGGCGCACCTATCAGTTCCGGTCGCATTGGGTGCAAGGCAACGTGGGCGAATTGCGCCAGTTCTCCTCGGGCCTGACCGATCTAGAGAGCGCGCGCGGAGAGATTCGCGAGCGGCGCGTGCTGCTTCGCGCGACGCCGTCGGCATCGTCCGAGAGCGCGGAGAGCATCGCCGGGCAGGCTCTGGCGGCTGTGCCTGACGACGCGGGTCTGTATCGCGCCTGGCTTCGGCCCTCGGGCGGACAAGTGGCCGCGTTGATGGAAGAGAAGCTCTTTCCGGCCGCTATCTCCACCGCGCCGAAATCCAAGCTGGCGCCGATGGTCGCGCAGACCGCCGATGCGGGCAGCGAAATCGATCTGGAGTCCCGCATTGACGAGCAGCCTCTCGGCCAGAGAAACGATGCCGTCCAGCTCTTGCGCGACGCACTGGTGGCCGCGAAGATCGACACCATGCTCGACGTGCAATCGACCAAGATCGATGCGGATCGGGTGTACGTCCGCCCGCATTTTGCGATCGCCCTGCTGACCGCTGCCGATTGGAACGCCAGCGCGATTCGCGCGGCGATCGGCAGTGCAGCCGAGGGCCTGTGGGCGCAAGGCGCGGCGGCTACATGGCGAAGCGGACCAAACGGAGTTTCGGAGTTGGACGGCCTGGGCAAGGTCGCAATGGCGGTGCAGGGCAAGTGGCTCGTGGTGGGCGATTCAGCGGAAATGGTCAACGCCGTCTTTTCGCGCCGCAATCGGCAGGCGATCCCCGGCGCGGCCTACGCGGCCGGATGGAGGCATGCGCGGGAGCTTCCCAACTTCAGGCGTTTGACGACGCTAATTGATTTCCCACAGGTGCCCGCGGAGACAGAGCAGCCGGCGGGCGCCGAGCCGCCGTTTTTCTCCGGCAATCTGGCCAGCTTCGGCGCCGTATTGAAGCGGGTCGACATGGCATCGATCATCGTGCATGACGCGGGCACGATGCTCCGGGAAGCGGTTGTTTATAGAATGATTCCGTGAGTGTTCTGTCGAGACGACGAAAGCAGCACGCTCGGGTGTGCGCATGATTGCGCTCGTCGCGCTGGCCGTCGCTACGGCGCTCACGGCCGACGTGAACTACCTGGTACTCGATGTCCGGACGCGCCAGACGCTGAAGCAGGATTGGCCGGACGCAGATCGCCCGATCCCCGTTGGCTCATTGGTGAAACCATTCACCGCGCTCGCGTCAGCGGGGCCGTTTCCCGAGTTCGTCTGCCGCGGCTCCGCCGACCGCTGCTGGCTCGAAAGAGGCCACGGGACCTTACATTTTCGCGATGCGCTGGCGAATTCGTGCAACGCGTATTTCCTTCAGTTGGCGCGGGGGGTCGATGCGGGTGCCTTGGCCGTGGTCGCGGCAAGATTCGGCATCCCTCCGCCCGCAGACGATTCGCCCGAGTCGAGAATCGGGCTGAATGACGGCTGGCAGATCTCGCCACTTGCGCTTGCGAAGGCCTATTGCGAATTGACCGCGCGAAAAGCCGAGCCTCGCGTCAAGGAAATTCTGGACGGCTTGAAACTCGCCGCGGAATCGGGCACAGCCAGCGCCATTGGACGCGGCGCGCTTGCCAAGACAGGGACAGCCCGATGCATCGCCCAAAGGCGGCACGCGGGCGACGGATTCACGATCGTGCTAGCGCCCGCCGATGCGCCGCGTATCGCGATTCTGGTTCGCGTCCACGGCGTGCCGGGAGCAGAAGCGGCGAAGTCGGCGGCGGTTATTCTGAGAGAAGAGTACCGATGATCGTCGCCATTTGCGTATTCAGTCTGTTTCATCCCGTCGAACTGCGGGTGCAGCCCGCGAACCACAGCGTTCTCGTGGTGACCCAGAATGGTCAGTCCCGGACGCTCGAAGGATCGGGGTCCGCGCTGCTGCGCGGAGCGGCGACGGTCACCGGACGCGGCGCCTCGGAAACAGATTTCATCCTCAGCGTGCCGGGGAGGATTCATCGTGCATTTCGCGGACGGCTGGAGGTCCGGGAGGATACCGGGCATCTTTCCGCCGTCGTGAAGATGGATCGCGAAACCGCCGTGGCCTCGATCGTTGCAGCCGAGAGTCCGCCGGGCGCGCCGCTCGAAGCGCGAAAGGCGCAGGCGGTGGTCGCAAGATCGTTTCTGACAGCATCCGGGACTCGCCATGAGGGATTCGATTTCTGCGATACTACGCACTGCCAGTTCTTGCGCGACCCCCCCGCCCCCGGAAACATCAACGCGCGCGCAGCGGAAGAAACAGGCGACTTGGTGATCGCGTATCAAGGCCGCGCGGTTGCGACGCTCTATTCGGGCAATTGCGGCGGCAAGACAAGAACCCTCGAAGAAGCCGGTTGGAACGCGGAAGAGTACCCGTATTTTGCCGTCGAGTGCCCGGTGCGAGGCGGGGTCTCCGGCCACCGCATCGGCATGTGCCAGGAGGGCGCGTCGGACTTGGCGAAACACGGAAAATCGTTTCGCGAGATTCTAAGTTGGTATTTTCCGGCCACCACACTGATCAGCGCGGGTAAGGATGGCCGTGGATCGTGGTGAGCGCGCGATAGAGCTGCTCGGCCAGAATCACCCGCGCCAGTTCATGCGGCATCGTCATCGGCGAAAGCGCCAACAATAGATCAGCGCGCCCGCGCCATTCGGGCGGCAGACCGTCGGACCCGCCGATGATGAAGACTACCTCGTGAAATTTCTGGATCTGCGCGATCAGCGCGGCTGAATCGAGCGCGCGGCCTGCCGGATCGAGCAGGATTTTCGCGGCCGTGGGATGCTTGGCCCAGGGATCGAAGCGAGCCGGATGAATCTCCCGCATTTCGACCTTCGCATAACGGGTCGAGCGCTTGATGTACTCCTCGGCCATCGCGTTGGCGTGCGCGTCGCGCGCCTTGCCGATGTAATAGAGCCAGAGTTTCACTTGAGGAACGCGCGCATGCGTTCGATGGCCACCATCAAATTCTCGTAGGAATTGGCGATAGAGAAGCGCAGATAGCCTTCGCCATAGGCTCCGAATGCCGCGCCGCTCAGGCAGGCGACACCGGCCTCGTTCAACAAGGCGTCGGCCAGTTCCTTCGATCCTCGCCCCGTTCCGGTGATGTCGGGGAAGGCGTAAAACGCGCCCTCCGGGACCGGGCAGTGAAAGCCGGGAAGCGAGTAGAGGCCGGCGCAGAACGCGTCACGGCGGTGGCGGAACTCCGCGACCATCTTGTCGACGTCGTCTTGAGGACCTTCCAGCGCGGCGATGCCCGCTCGCTGCGTAAACGACGCCGTGCAGGAGGTGGAATTGACGATCAGCAGATTCACTGGTTCGACCAGCCATTCGGGGAGCACCCCGTAGCCGAGTCTCCAGCCCGTCATGGCATAGGTTTTCGAGAACCCATCGAGAATGATCGTCCGGTCGAGCATGTCGGGCAGGCTGGCGATGGACAGAGGCGGCTCGCCGAAATAAATTCGCGAATAAATCTCGTCGGAAAGAATCAAAATGTCGCGGCGATGCAGCGCCTCTGCCAGCGCGCGGATCTCGGCGGCGGGAATCACGGAGCCGGTGGGATTTTGCGGCGAATTGATGATGATCAGGCGCGTTCTCGGCGTGATTTTGGCGACGATGGACTCGGCAATCGAGCCCGAAGCCAGCGTTGAATACGGAACGGGAGTCGCACCCGAGAAGCGGATCATCGATTCGTAAATCGGAAAGCCAGGATTGGGATAAATCGCCTCATGGCCCTCCTCCAGCACGGCGAGCATCGGGAAGTACATCATCGGCTTGCCGCCGGGGACCACGGTCACCCGATCCGGAGACACCTCGACGCCGCGCGTGCGCGACACATAGGAGGCGATGGAGGCGCGCACCTCCGGCAGGCCCTGTGTGGGCCCGTAATGCGTATAGCCTTGATCGAGCGCGGCCTTCGCTGCCTCGATCACGTGCTTGGGGGTTTCGAAATCGGGCTCACCGATTTCCAGGTGGATGATACTCCGGCCCTGCGCTTCCAAAGCCCGGGCGCGGCGCAGGACTTCAAACGCCGATTCGGTCCCGATGCGGGACATTCTCCCGGCGAGCTTCATGACTTCTTGAAGAACGGAATTTTGTCGCGGGTCTCCGCCAGTTCGACCGCATCGCCAATGGCGACCCGATCGCCCGCTATGCGCGCGGTGACGCGTTTCCCATCCTCCAGCGAGACGATGGCGAGCTGATACGGAGCGTCAGCGGCGAACTGCTCCGGCGGCGCATAGACCGTGGTTTCAGTGTAAATGACGCCTTTCATGCGGCCCCCAGAATCGTCACGACGGCCGTTGCTCCGGAGCCGCCCAGGTTTTGCGCCAGGCCCAAATCGTGGCGTGGAATCTGGCGCTCGCCAGCAGCGCCGCGGATCTGCTGGACGACGTCGCAAATCTGTGCGACGCCCGTGGCGCCCACCGGATGGCCCTTCGACTTCAAGCCGCCGGAGGTGTTGATCGGCCGCACGCCGGTCAGGCTCGTGCAGCCCTGCTGAACGTACGCTCCGCCAGAACCTTTTTCGACGAACCCCAGGTCCTCGGTGGCGACGATCTCGGCGATGGTGAAGCAGTCGTGCAGTTCCGCGAACTGAATGTCCGCCGCGGTGACGCCGGCCATTTTATAGGCCTTCTGCGCGGCCTCGCGAACGGCGCGAAACGTCGTGATGTCTTCCTTTTCATCGAGCGCGACGTGGTCGGAGGTCTGTGCGATCCCCCGGACAACGGCGGGCTTCGAGGTGAACTCAGAAGCGCGCTCCAGCGGACAGATCAGCACCGCCGCGGCGCCATCGCTCACCAGGGAGCAATCGTAGACGGTCAGCGGATCGGCGATTGGTTTGCCGGCCAGCGCCTGTTCGATGGTGATGACTTTGCGCATGTGCGCTTGCGGATTTTTCGCACCGTTCGCGTGATTTTTCACCGCGACCGCGGCAAGCTGTTCCCGCGTGGTGCCGTACTGATACATGTGGCGGCGGGCGATCATGGCGAACAGCGCGGGAAACGTCGCTCCGGCGCGGCCTTCGCCCATCATGTCGCCGGCCCCGGCCAGGATTTCCGTGACCTTCGGCGTAGTCTGGGAGGTCATTTTTTCGACGCCCCCCACCAGCACCAGGTCATAGAGGCCCGCGGCTACAGCCGAATAGGCGTGAAAAAACGCCGATCCGGAAGACGCACAGGCAGCCTCAAATCGAGTGCAGGGGACGTGGTCGACGCCCATGGCACCGGCAATGTAGGGAGCCAGGTGGTTTTGGCCCACAAAGGAGGGTCCGGCGAAGTTTCCCAGGTAAAAGGCTTCTATTTTTGATGGACTTACGTTCGCGTCGGCGAGGCACGCGAGGCCCGCTTCGACGGCCAGGGAACGAAGGTCCCGATCGGCAAACGCGCCAAAGGCGGTCTTGCCGATCCCGATGACGGCGACTTTCCTCATATATGATTAGGATAGCGCGGCCGATAGTAGGTGAGGCATGCACGTTTTCGACGCTCCCATCGTCAATTCTCATAGATGGCCACAAGCGTCCTATATTTGGAGCGAACGATGAGCGAAGCTCGCGGTTCCACCAGATTCGACGCGGCTCCTCTTTCCTCGGAGCATCAGACGAAGTTTGTCGAGCAGAACATGCGGCGGGTGTTCCTGCTGATCTACCGCATGGTGGGGAACGTGGCCGACGCTCAGGACCTGACCCAGGAAGCGTTCATCAAGGCTCTGCAGCGTCAGGACCAGCTGAAGGATCTGGAGAAGGCCGCGCACTGGCTATCGCGCATCGCCAGCAACACGGCTATCGATTTTCTGCGGCGCTCCGGCCGGGTGAGCTTTTCCGACATTGACGAACTGCTCGATCCGGTCGCCAGCGCGCCCGAAGAGAGCCCCGAGCAGTTGGTGCTGCGCGGGGAGCATTCGGCGTATCTGGAAGAGGGATTAAATTCGCTCACCGGACGGGAGCGGACCGCTCTGCTGCTGCGCGACGTGGAAGGCTTGCCGGCCGAAGAAGTGGCGGCGCAGTTGAATTGCTCCAAGGCGACGGTGCGGTCGCACATCGCCAATGCGCGGGTAAAGCTGCGGAAATACCTGGAGCGTCCGCGGCGAAGAGGGCAGTCATGACAAGGCACGTGAACGAGACCGGTCTGGCGTTATATGCATCGGGCGATATGAGCCTGTGGCAGCGCGCTTCGGTGGGCTTGCACGTCCGCCGGTGCGAGCGATGCCGAGAGCGGGTGAATCAATTCCGGAGCGACGCGGAAGCGCTGCGCGCGGCGTCGGCGGAAACGCCCGAGGGACTGGATTGGGCGCGGCTATCGGCGGAAATGACGGCCAATATCCGCGTGGGACTGGAGGCAGGCGAATGCGTGGCTCCGCGGACGCAGCGGAAGTCGTGGTCCATCCCCCCGATCTGGCGGCCGGCGGCGATGGCGGCAGGCGTGATGGCGATGCTGACGCTGCTGGCGGGTGCGTGGTGGCTGAACTTCCCCGCGCAGGATACGCAGTCGCTGAATCGCGCAATGCAGGAACTGGTGCACGGACGCAAGACGACGCTGGACGATCGTGGTCCGGTAATCGAAGCGTCGCCCGACGGGATTGAACTGCGCAAGGACGGAGGCGCACTGGGCGTCTCCCAGGACTCGGCGCAACTGCTGACGGTTTCGGTAAGCACACAGGGCTCGGCCAGCGCCCATTACGCCGATCAGGATACGGGACAGATCACGATTACGAGTGTTTATGCGCAGTAGCCTCCTCATCTTCGCGCTGGCTGCGTCCGCGATTGCGCAGACGCCGGGGCGGAAGCTCGACTTTCCGGTGGATTCGCCGGTGCTGGCTGTTTCGTCGGATTGGAGCGAGACCAAGGCCACGCCTCGCGGCGGCGCGTACGTGCTGGACGTACACGCGGTGCTTTCGTTGCGTAATGCCAGCCAGAAGCGCATCCGCGGCGTGACGCTGGCCGTGCTGGCGCAGGAAGTGGCGCCGGGCGGCAAGGGGTCGGTCTCCGTGCCGAGCCTCGATGTGGGCCCGCGTGAGGCATTCCCTCTGCGCATCGATCTGCCACTGCTGTGCCCCTTGGGCGCGGGCGGTCCGATGGTGGAAGTGAAGCTCGACGGCGTACTGTTCGACGATCTGACATTCTACGGCTCCGATAAGCTGCATTCGCGCCGCACGATGACCGTGTGGGAACTGGAAGCGCGGCGAGACCGGAAATACTTCAAGACGCTGCTGGAGACGGCGGGCACGGAAGGCCTGCAAAAAGAGATCCTGATTGGCCTCGACCGCCAGCGCGACAGGCCCTCGGCCGGCGTGCAGATGGTGCGCGGCCGCTCCACGAACACAGATCCCGAGCGCGAAGTGCAGTTCGCGTTCCTTCATGTTCCGGATTCGCCGGTGGATCCGACGGCGGGCTCGGCGAGGATCGCGGGCAATGAGGCTCGCGCGCCACACATCAACGTGCAGAACCGCTCGGATCGCGCGGTGAGGCATCTGGAACTCGGCTGGATCGTGAAGGATCAGCAGGGGCGCGAATTTCTGGCGGCGTCGATCCCATCGGACGTGAGCCTTGCGCCGGGCAAATCGGGCGCGGTGACGCAGGATACGGCCCTGAGATTCTCCGAACGCACGCAGATCGACGGCATGACGGGATTCGTGGCCAGCGCCGAATACGCGGACGGCTCGTACTGGATCCCTACGCGCGCCGAGTTAAACGATCCGAAGCTCCGGGCAGTGGTCGCCCCATCGCCCGAGGAGCAGAGGCTGCTGCAGATCTATCGCAAGAAAGGTCTGAACGGGTTGATCGAGGAATTGAAGAAGTTCTGAGTCCCCGCCCTTACGGGACGGGGTTATGACCCTAGCGTCAGCCAGGGGATTCTCTAGGTCGAAATAGAAATCATGGAAATCTCCCCAACGGAAGTGAAGCGTCGCCTCGACGCCGGCGAAAAGCTCTATCTCATCGACGTACGCGAGCCGCACGAGTTCGCGCTCTCCCGCATCGCAGGCGCGGAACTGATTCCCATGCGCCAGATCCCGGCGGAACTGCAGACGCTCGAAGGCTATTCCGACGAAGCTCCTTTAATCGTCTTCTGCCATCACGGCGTCCGAAGCCTGAACGTCGTGAACTGGCTGCGGCAGCACGGCGTGGAGAATTGCCAGAGCATGGCGGGCGGGATCGAGGCCTGGAGTTTGATGGTTGATCCGTTGGTGCCGCGGTATTAGTTGGCCTTGATCCCCACTCCCGGCTTCACTCCCTCCACGACCTTGCCATCCCGCACCACCACCACTCCGTTCACCAGCACAAACGGGATTCCTTCGGAATACTGATTCGGCTTTTCAAACGTGGCTTTGTCGATCACACGCGCCGGGTCGAATACGGTGATGTCCGCATCCGCGTCCACCTTGATTCTTCCCTTCTGCGTCAATCGCAACCGGTTCGCGGGCAGAATCGTCATCTTGCGGATAGCGCTCATCAGCGTGAGCGCTTTCTCATCCCGCGCGTAATGCCCGAGCACCCGCGCGTACGTACCCGCGCCGCGAGGATGGCCTGTGCCGTTGAAAATCATGCCGTCGCTGGCGATGATCACGTCCGGAGCGGCCACTGCTTCGCGGGCGGCTTCCTCGGGAATCGAGTGAATGATGACGAATCCTCCCTCTTTGCGATACTTGGCGAATGTTGCGGCCGTGAGACGCTCGCCCGTGGCCACCCATTGCAGATCTTTGTAGGTGATGCCAAGCCTCTGCTGCCAGTCTTCGTCGAAAATCGCCGAATCGAGGCGTGTTTCGCCCGCCGTATACGGATACGCCTCCGTGGTGATGTCCAGCCCGCGCTTGCGGGCTCCGGCGATCATCTCGAGCATCAGCCCAGTCTGTCCCTGCGCCATGCTGGTGATGTGCACAATGTGAATCGACGCGCCAGTGACCGCCGCGTCTGCGATCATCTCCTGCAGAGATTCCGTCACTGAACCGGGTTCGATCGTGCCAGGCGAACGCATGTGCACAAACACCGTCGCCTTGCGGTCCGCAGCGAGGCGGATCACGCTCAGGACCTCCGGATGCGTTGCTGTCGGCACATAAGCGATACCCATGCCGATGCCGAGCGCCTTTTCATCCAGCCCTTTGCGGATCAGATCTACGGTGGCGTGCTGCTCTTCCGCCGTCGCGCGGCGATGCGCGGCATCACCAGTAGGTAAGAGCCCGCCTGGGTCGTGCATCACCGCCATCCGCGCGGGGATGTGCCCGGCGGTCGCACCGAAGTTGATCAGCGCTTTGCCCTCCCGCGTGGCGTACCACTGCGCTACCGGCGAAACGCCCACTTCGAGTTCCAGCGCGGTGGTGACGCCGTCGCGAGCCTTATAGCGGTAATTTTCGTCGTCCTGGCCATGCGAATGAAGATCGATGAAGCCGGGCGCGACCACCAATCCCTTGGCGTCAATCGTTTGGCGGCCTTGGAGCGGCAAAGGGGAAATCGCCGCAATCCTCCGCCCGTTGATGCCGACGTTGCGGACAGCATCCAAACCCGATTCCGGATCCATCACGCGGCCATTCGCGATC
Organism: Bryobacteraceae bacterium; assembly: GCA_035542735.1. Lineage (GTDB taxonomy): Bacteria > Acidobacteriota > Terriglobia > Bryobacterales > Bryobacteraceae > Palsa-187. The sequence goes on along the minus strand of DATKKV010000029.1, from coordinate 60,228 downwards.
ACAATGTCGTACGTCTGCGCGCAGAGCGGGATCGTCAGAAACAAGAACGCGAACTTCATAGATTCAGTCCCTTTCCGGATTGTTTTGCGCGCGCGACAGCGAGGTGCGCCGCAGCGACGTCCTCGATCGCCAGGCCTTGCGATTTGAAAATCGTGATTTCGTCGCGCGACGCGCGCGAACAGGCGACTTCTCCGAGCTCCGCGATGATGTGCCCTTCGCCAAACGGAATCAGGTCGCCCGACTCCTTCAGAGCCGCCACGCGCGAATCGACGAAGACACGCGAGCGAGCGACCAATGCCGGGTCCATCTCGCGAAATTCCGGACGTGTGGCTCCAACGGAGACCACATGCGCCCCCGGCGCGACCCAGTCGTTGAACAGAATCGGTTCATGCGCGGAGGCGGCGATGACGATCACATCCGCGCCTCGAGCCGCCGCTTCGGCCGATATGGCGGGCGTGGCTCCCGTTTCCGCCGCGAATAGATAAAGATTTTTCTCCGTCGGGCTCCAAGCGCGGACCTCATGAAACTTGCGCACATACGACAACGCCTCAAAATGGCTGCGCGCCTGCACGCCTGATCCGAGAATCGCCATCGTCCCAGCATCCTCCCGAGCAAGCTTCCTCACCGAAACAGCGGAAACCGCGGCGGTGCGCGCCTCGGTGATGTAGCGTCCGTCGAGAATCGCCTCCAATGCGCCCGTCTCCGGGTCGAGCAGGATGATGGTCCCCAGATGCGTCGGGACCCCAAGGGCGGCGTTCGATTCGAACAACGTGACCAGCTTCGCGCCGAGCGCCGGCGTGGAGGGCAGGAACGCGGGCATCAGCGCAAAAAAACGATTCTGGCCGACTTCCAGAACAGTGCGCACGGGCTGCACGACGTCGCGCGCGGAGAATGCGGTCATTGCGGCGTCCATCGCGGCGATCAGGTCGGGCATCGGCAGCAGCGAGCGAACATCAGCTTCGGTAAGGAATAAAGCCATTGGTCTATTGTCTTCGTTTCGCGTGGCTCTGGCAAACAGGTTGGGCTGTTGTCGCTTCAGGGACCGAATGGCTACGTTATCATGAGGGCTCGGAATGCGAAAACAAGATGTACCCGTGCTGCTGACCGGAGCGGCCGCGGTCCTGCCAGTGATCTCCATCGCCGGGTTTGAAATCGCGCTGGGCGCGGCGATCGTAGCGATGGCCGTGCTGCGCGTGAAGCCGCGCTGGCCTCCCATTTGGCTGCCGCTTTCGCTGTTCTTCCTGGGCACGGTGATTTCGTGGCTCGCTTCCGGCGATTTGCGCGGAGGATTGCCGCAGATCAGGAAGTTCTACGTCTACGCCATGGTGTTCGTCGTGGCGAGCGTATTTCAGAACGTCCGGCAGATCCGCTGGCTGGCGCTGGCGTGGGCCGCGGCGGCGACCGCATCGGCCGGGCTGGGCCTCTATCAGTTCTACGACAAGTACGAAGACGCCGTGGAAAAACACCAGAATTTCTACGAGGCCTACGTCGCCGACCGCATCACCGGATTTCTGGACCACTGGATGACGTTCAGCGGCGAAATGATGATGGCGCTGCTGATCATCGGCAGCGTGGTGTTCTTCTGCCGGGATCGCCGATGGATCGCCTGGCTGGTGGCTGCGGGCGTGGTCATCGGAGCGGCTCTGGTCGCCGCGGAAACGCGAAGTATGTGGGCCGGCGCGGCCTGCGGCGGGATTTATTTACTCTGGCTGTGGAAACGCTGGACCGTGATCGCGCTGCCGGTGGTCGCTGCCATTCTCATGTTGGTCAACCCCTTCGGCATCGGCGAGCGGGAGCGCTCCATTTTTCAGCCGCACGGCGACAAGGATTCGAACGCCCATCGCAGCGTGACGCGGCGCATTGGCTGGGCGATGATTAAGGCGCACCCCCTACTGGGCGTGGGACCGGAGCAGGTAGGCAAGCAGTATAGGAGCTACGTCCCCGCCGACGTGACCAAGCTCCCCACCGGCTATTATCAGCACCTGCACAACGTCTACATTCATTACGCCGCGGAGCGCGGCGTGCCCACCATGCTGATGCTGGTCTGGATGCTTCTGCGCGCTCTCTACGATTTCGCGCGCACCCTGCGCAGGATGCCAAGCGGCGACGAGTCGCGCTGGGTACTGGAAATGGCCATCGCCGTGACGATCGCGATTATGATCGCGGCGTGGGAGGAAGTGAATTTAGGCACCAGCGTGGTGCTGGCGATGTTCCTGGCCGTGGTTGGATGCGGGTACGTGGTAGTGTTTAACGCCCGGGAACTACAACCATCGCCGACGTCTGATCAGCCTTAAGGTCGATCACACTGCGCAGCTTCAGAGTCACCGGGTCGTAAACTTCGATGTCGTATCCGGCGCCGTAGATGTAGAGGTCCTTGCCCGTGCTCGACATGCCGAACGTGTAGCGCGCGCGGCCGTCGAACTCCTGCGTGCGGATCACTTTTCCCGTTTGGATGTCGATGACCCAAAATTCCGAACGCTTGTTTCCGCCCGTTCCATTGGTGACCACGGTATAGCCTGTCTTGCGATCCGGAGTAATATGCAACCCTTGCATCGCTGCAGCCGACGGGCCAATCGGCGTGAACTGAAATGTGCGCTTGTTCAGGTCGAAGCGCGCGATGCCGAAGATCGGCTTGTGCACCACCGGATCGGTGGAATTGAAGAGGCTGATGTGGAAACCAGGCTCCTGCAAACCGTCCAGTTGCTGGCCGAGATTCACGTTCTGCATGCCGGGGAACTGCGGCTGCGCCAGTTCGATCGTATCGACCACCTTGAAATCCTGCGCGTCGTAAATGGTGATGGCGGTACCCATGCGGTACAGATATTTCCCGTCGGGTGAGAAGCGCATCGACCCGCCGCGTCCGCCCATGGATTGGTCCTCGCCGCCGGGCATATCGACGAATTTCACGATCTTCTTCTGCGCCAGGTCGACCACGGCGAATTGCTGCTTTCCCTGCTCAAAACGGTCGATCTTCTTTTCAATAGGACGGACGATCATGTAGATAAACTTACCCGTCGGGTCCGCAGCCCAGGCGCTGAAGCGCATCTTCTTGCCGCCTTCGTCGAGCACGAACGCGTTGGTCACCTTGCGCGTGGCGACGTCGACAACCTCAATGCCATTTTTCTCTACCGTCGACGCGTAGATGGTCTTGTAGTCATCCGACAAAACAATCGAATGCGAAACGCCGGTCTGCAACTCGATATGGTCGACGACCTTCTGCGATGCTTCGTCCACTACCTGGATTTCATGAGGCCACGTCGCGACGAACAGCGTGCCTTGGGCGATCGCCAGCGATGCCCCCAGCGCGGCCAGGAAGAAGAATCGTCTCATGGAAACACCAGGTCCACATTGCGCCAGTCCTTCGTGGCCGCGGCGCACTTGGCGGTCCAATCGGGATAGTTGTTCATGTGATCGGGAACCTGCGCGGGCCAGTAGCAGGTGATGTAGCAATCATAGAGGTCGCGCTCCACCGGCTGGCAAAGGCCGGCTGTGCCGCCGGAGGAATCCACTTCCCATCCAGGCGAGAAAACGATCGCGCATCCCATTGGCACGTGCGGACGCTGCGCCGCCGGCGACGGCGGGCCTTGGAGGGCCACCACATCGTGTTCGATGTGCTCGACGTGCTCTTCTATGCGGCTCGCTTTTTGATTGATGGCTCGAAGATGTTTCATGCGGCGGCCTTCCTCTCGGAAAAGTGTCTCAAAAAATCCGGGTTGTGTGCGGCGATCGTGCCGTAAATTTCCAGGCAGCGGTGCGTCCAGCCGCGGATCCAGTCGCAGTAGTGGAGATTAGGATGGCCGGTGTCGCCATAGCGGACGTAGGCCTCATGATGGCACCCTCCGGCGCAGACCGGACGCGCGAAGCAGGACCGGCAATCGGTCTTCGTTTGAATGTGCCCGCGCGAGAGAAAATTGTTCTGCTTCGCCTTGTCGATCCCCGTGGACACATGGCCGAGCGTGTGCGCGTCCGAATCGACGAAGCGATGGCACGGCGCGATGTCGCCCGAAGGTCCGACGCCGACCAACCCAAGCCCCGCTCCGCAAGGATGCGACTTATTGACGCCTTGATGCAGTTCCGCGAGTGTATCGCTGACGTTCGAGAATCCATGATGTTGGCCACGCAGCGCGTCCACCAGATATTCGTCAGCAAGCACGCCGAACTGCTTCAGCACCGAATCAAGCCCCGGATTGTCGATGGAATATAAACGATTCGGCGACGTCGTCACCGGCGCGAAACCGATCTCGTGGAAGCCCAGATCGTTCTTCAAGTGACGATACGTCCCGAGCACGTCCATCGCCTGCGACGTCATCGTGACTCGCGCGACGATCGGCCTAGTCTTGTGTTCCTTGATCAGCGCACGCACGCGAGGTTCGACAATATCGTAGCTGCCCCGGCCATTGGAAAAGACGCGGAACTTGTCCTGCGACGCCTTATCGCCGTCCATGCTCACCGTGACGCCGATCTCGTTTGCGGACAGATATTCGATGATCGCTGGCGTCAGCAGCGTGGCATTGGTAGTGAGGCTAAAATCGATCGCGCGGCCTGCCTCCGCCGCCTTATTTCGCGCGTAATCCACCACCTGCTTCAGCAGCGGAAAATTCATCAGCGTTTCGCCGCCGAAAAAGGTGATGTGCACCGAGCGGCGGCCCGGCGATTGCGCAAACAAATAGCCGACCGACGCTCGGGCCGTCTCAAAATCCATGAACTTCGGCTTGCCCTCTGGCGTCGCGACCTTATCCTCGCCGAACTCGTAGCAATATTGACAGGACAAATTGCATTGATTGGTGAGGTTCATCACCATCGTCTGCAGCGGAAACACCTCCGGCAGCGACTGGGGCTGATCGACGAACCCCTCCGCCGTGGTGATCATCCGGGACTGATACAGTTCGCCGATCGTCTCCCGATCAGCGACAGCCAGCAGTTCCTCATCGCTGGCGTCACCCTGCTCCAGACGCGCGATCACCGCGGCAGCTGCATCGTCGATTTCAAAAATTCCCGCGCTGGGAACGGTATAGACGAACCTCCGCCCGCCGCCCGAAAACGCGTGAAACTCGCCGAGCCTGAAGGTCATTCTCTGCGAAACACTCGCCGCGCTCACTTCGGACCCTCCGCTTCATCCCATCGGACGTACAGCGGAATCGCAACGACCAGATACGACCGCGCCGTGAGAGGCTTGCCGTCCTTATCCACCGCGCCCTTATAAGTCGCCACGGCCCACACGTCACCGTAGTTGTTGCGGCTGAACTTGCGCTTCGGGTTGGGGCCTTCCTCTGACGGCGTAAAAAATCCGTTGGGACTCATGGTGCCGACGAACTGCTTATCGTCGTCGCCGTAGACGGCGTAAAACTCCTCAACCGACCATTCGGCATCGACCCTGCCCAGTTCCACGTCGTCAGCGGTGTGCAGTTTGCCATCCGCACCGCGATTGTAGGCGATGGCTTCGAACTGCTGATAGCCTTTCGGGAACTTGATGCCGCCCAGCCGCGCGAGCGACGTATCGGGAGCCACCTTAATGTAGTCGATCTTGTCGTACACCGCGATGGCATTCGCCGCGACCGCGCGTCGCACGGCCACATCGCGCTTGCCGGAGATGGCCTTCGCATCGACGTCCACTTCGACGGTCGCCTGCTGGGCCGTTTGGTCCACCACGCGCTTAACCATCACGCCGTTTCCGAAGTCGATGTCGGCGGCCGTCAACTTGGGGAAGTTGTCGCCATAAATCTTTACGCGTATGGACGTGGACCCGCTCTTGAGCATCGAGACGTCCGTTCCAGTGACCGTCACGCCGTCCGAGGCACGGCGCAAAGTCACGTCGACGCCAAACTCCTCATAGGCGCCCCAGAACCATCGGCCCTCCATCGAATTCTGGTCGGGCGCGATCCACATGGTTTCCCGCATCTCGGCAGGTATGCCGCCTGCGGCTGCGGGCGATGGGTCAATCGCCGATTTCGTCGTCGAACGCCCTCTCCATGAATAGCCTGTGTAGACCAGTGATTTACCGGAGCGCGTCACCGTGCGACCGTCCTTCAGGTACGTCAACTTCACGTTGGTCGTGAACTCGTCCTCCACCGCTCCCGGCTCGATTACCACCTCGCCGACGACCTTCCCCCGACCCGCCTCATACCCGTCGATCAGCCAGCGCCCGGCCAGCTTCGGCGCGCGCATCCGGGCACGCCAGGCCGCCCACTCAGGCGTGTTCACCGGATAGTTCTTCGCAAGATACTCAACCGCCTGATCCGACGGCGGACGCGTGTCGATGCCAGGAGCAGCCGGGCCGGGAGCAGCCGGGCCGCGTCCTCCGCGCCCCCGGAACGATTGCTCCGAAACGGTGAAATATCCCCGATGCATTTCCACCAGAAGGTTCCACTCTTCCTTCGACCGGCGCCAGGAACGCGCCCTAGCGATAGGATGGCAGGCGGCGCACGTCTCGCGCAGCATATCGTTGGGAAATTCTTCGTCCTGAATGCGGTGCTCAACGAAATACATCACCGGCTTGACCTCTTCGGGCGCCAAACCATGATCGGTACTCAAACTCTTGACGATCGCGCGAGCCTCTTCCGGCTTTAGCTCCAGGCCGTTCAGACGGACCATGCGCTTGATTGCTTCCTGCCATCCTTCGGGTGTGGTGCGTTCCCACGAGATGCGCGAAAGGTTACCTTTTTCGTCTTGCTTGTGGCAGCCGCTGCACTTGGCGATCACCAGAGGATCGGTGACCGGGATGCCTTCCTCGACGGCGGGTTTGGGCGTGGCGGAGCCATTGCCTCCGCGGCCGCGTCCGCCTTGGGCTTGTATCAGGATGGGTAGAGCAAGAAAAACCGGAATCAGCCGTCGCATATCAGCCTGTTTGGTCTATCCACGATAGCTCAGTTCTCAAACCCACTTCTTTAAACGACGAGCCGCAGACTTAGCTTTTTACGTTAGCACGGCGCGCGCGGGCGGTGTCAACGCGACGACAGCGGACTTTCATGCCCCCGCGCTGTCACATGCTCCACGCCGGCCACGCGGCCGTGCTCCACGATCACTGCGTCGTCGAAATTATTCACCGTCGGGCAGACATGGCGAGGGATCAGGTACAGCAGCTCGCCGATGGCCGGAACCTGGCCGCCGGAAACCTCGATTGGCAGATGCTCCTCGCTCGGCTTTAACGGCGTGAGGTCCTCGCGGCCCGCCACCATGCACGTCGGGACGCCCGCGTCGGCGGAGACGCTCTTGTGTCCTGCATCGCAGGTAACCACGTTCGGCTTGGGATGGCTCACCACAGTGGAAACAACCACGGCCGCCGGCTGATAGCCCCATTCGGCGGGAAGCTGCTTCAGGCTGGTCGCGTCGCTATAAACCACCGTTCCGGGCGAGGCGCGATGCACGAACTCCCCGTGCTGAAAGGGCCTATAATTCGCCGCGAACGGGAACGCGGGCGTACCAGAGGTGATCACTTCCTCGATCGAGAATCCCGCGACTTCAACCGCTTCGACGATTTTCATGAGCCGGTCATAGCCCTGATGCGCGAGCCTCTCGCGTTCATCGAGCGCGGGCGCGGCCACATGGCCGTCGTAGTAGTGCAGCCCTCGGAATTGCGCTCCCGCAGCACGCACGACCTGCAAAATCGCCTCAATTCCATCGGCGGAAATCCCGGTGCGATCCATTCCCGGATTCACGTCGACGAAAATACCGATGCGGCTGTCGGCCCAGGCTTTGACCTGTTCCACGTTTTCGACCAACACCGCAATGCGGACACTCGGATACCGCTCGGCGATCTCTATCACGCGCCTCGCGTTCGCGCCGACCACCGCATAGGCCAGCAGCACATCTTTCATACCCGCTTCGCAGGCTGCAGCAAGCTCCACCGTGGTGGAACACTTCGCGTTGACGACTCCCTTCCCGGCGAGCCTGCGCATGATAAACCCGAGCTTCGCGGTTTTCAGGTGCGGACGCCAGCGATTGGCGTCGCCTCCGAACAGGCGTAGCGTGGCGGCGATGTTCCGGTCGACGATTTCGGGATAAATCGCCAGCGCGGGCGTCAGCAGCGCCTCGGCGTTTTCGATTCGATAGGACGTCACTTTAATACTGTAACCGGAATTGTGAAGATGGCCGTGTTCACCACGCCCTTGCGCTGGAACTGCACCCACATGCGGTACATCCCCTCGCGCGGAAAAATCGCGTTGAACTGGATTTGCTTCACCGAGCCGCCCTCGGGATCGGTTACCAGGAACGGATGAGTATGAATCAAATCCACCAGGTCGCAGCTGGCGACCAGCATGTGTCCCATCGCGCCCAAATAAGGCTCAATGCCGTCGTTCGGGGTAAGACGGAAGAACATCATCGTCTTCATGCCGGCGATCGGCTCCGGTGGATCGGTAGTGAGCGAAACCTCCAGATTTTCCAGTTTCTTCGGCGCCAGGTCCGCGGTCAGCTTCGGAGACGTCATCATCCTTCCCGAGCCGGGAACGAACAGCGTCTTTTCGATCAACTGCGGCGTCGCCCCGGCGGGATAAAAGTCGCTCAGCACGCGGTAAAAGCCCGGGTGAGGGAAGGTTACGTCGAGTTTGAACGTGGCGTCGGACTCCATCACCGGATGCACGTGCTGGAAGAACTCCATATCCTGGCTGATGACGAACAGGTGATACAGCCTCTCATGAACGATCTGGAAATCGCGCACCGGCTTACGCGTAGTAGGGTCCTCCACGCGAAACGTCAAGAGCGTTTCCTGACCCGGTTTCAGCAACTTGGGCGAACTGGTGATCTGTACCCGAAACTCTCGGGGATCGGGAAGGTTGGCCACCAGCGTCATACCGCAGCGAGGGCACTTGCCCGGCGTCTTCGACCGGATGTCCTTATCCATCGGGCAGATGAATTCGACCTCCGGCTCAACCGGCGGCGCGACCGTCGCAGGCGGAGCCTGTTGCGCTGGCGGCTGTTGCCAGGACAAGAAGGACGACAAAAACAGAACCAATGCGCGAAACATGGCGGCTCCTTCTATTATCGCCCCGCTTCGCGCCGATGAGGCTCCCGTGGAGACTGTATTCGGCGATCCGCCCGCCTACAAGTCGGGGAAATACCTCACATTTCGTGTGGCGCGCCGCGAGTTTGCTATGAGCGCAGATCCTGTGCGCGGTATTCTCCCCTTGCAGGAAATGGTCGCTAGCCGGGCGCAGGACTCGGGGACCTGCGGATTCGCCAGACTCGGCGGGCGCGACTTTCCTGTGGTCAACCTAGCCGCCAAGCTGAGCCTGCCACGGGAATTGCGCGGCCGGGAGCCTCTGATCGTCGTTGTCGAGATACAAGGCCGTCTGGCCGGCTTCATCGCCGAGCGCATTTCCGGGGTAATCGACCTCCGCCAAAAGGATTTTCGCAGCGGCGCGGTACGAGGCCGCGGCAGGACGCGGCGGGTGCTGGACGCGGAGCAGATTCTGCAGGCTGACAAAATCTGTCTCAGCCCTTGATCCCGCCAAACGCCTGCTCGATCTCTTTCTTCGCTTCCGGCCCTATGGGAGTCAACGGCAGACGCGGATTGCCGCCGTAATATCCGTTCAGGTCCATCGCGTACTTCAGCCCCGGCACGCCGTACTTCGCGGTCACCAGTTGCGCGGCGCGCGCGATGCGGTTCTGCCAATCCATGGCGGCCTCGGTTTCGCGCGTGCGATGCGCCTCGTAAATCGCGATGACGGAATACGGAGCCGCGTTCGCATACGCCAACACCGCGCCCACCGCGCCCACGGCAAGTGAAGGCGCAAGCGTCGGTGCCGAGCCCACCAGCACCTGAAAACCCTTCTTTACCTCGCGGATCATTTGCATGACCTTCTCGAGATTGCCCGAGCTTTCCTTGATCGCGATGATGTTCGGATGCTCGGACAGCGCCGCAACCGCGGCGGGCGAAATATCGACGCCGGTGACCTGCGGCCAGTTGTAGATCATCAGCGGAATTTTCGTCGCGTCGGCGACGGCCCGGAAATACAACATCTGCGCATCGTCGCGATTAATCTGATTACGATAATAGAATGGCGTGCGGACCATCGCGGCTTTGTAGCCCAAATCCGCGGCCCGATTGGTGAGGTCCACCGTTTCGCGGACGCTTTCCACGCCCGTGCCCGCCAGCAGCAATTTCTCCGGCGCGGCGTATTCAGCCACCCATTCCCACAGGTGGATCTTCTCTTCGGTGGTCAGGTACACGCTCTCGCCTGTCGATCCGCAGACAACGTATCCAGCCAGACCGGTGCGGTTCCACTTCTCGACGTTGTGCTGGACCTTAACCTTGTACAGGTCGCCATGGTGATCGAACGGAGTTGCGATGGGAGGAAAAATGCCGTGCAGCTTCAACATGAGGGAAAAGGCGGACCGGTTTCCCGGCCCGCCCCAAAAACCTAACGGGTGAACACGATCAGCAGCGTGAAAATGGCCAGCGATTCGATGAACGCCAGACCGAGCACGAGCAGCGTCTGGATGCCCGCGCGCGCTCCCGGATTCCGCGCCACCGCTTCCGCCGCGCTCGCCACAGCCTTGCCCTGGCCGAGTCCGCAGAGGCCTGAGGCGATCGCCATGCCGATCACCAGTCCGGCCGCCTTCAGCTCGCCGGCGCCCATGCCGCTACCCGACGCCGTTCCCTGAGCGAACGCGGGCACCGCCGCGATCACCAGAAACAGCGCCATCAGAATCATTACTTTGCTACGCATTTGTTTCTTCTCCTTCTACGAAATTCCGCCAAGGAGGTGGTTCCCGTCCAGCGCTGGGGCGAGGAGGGCTCACGCTTGAGCGGTCCATCAAACTTCCGACAGGCGAAACCGCCTATCCTTCCATTTCAAACTGTTTGTAGGGCGGGCGGTTTCCGCCTGCCGACTATTCAGCAGCCATTAATGCTCTTCCGACGTCGCGCCGCCGAGGTAAATCGTCGTCAGCAGCGTAAACACATACGTCTGCACCAGCGCCACGAACACGTGGAGCAGCATGAAAATCACCGGGATCACCACATACGTCAGCCGAAGGAACACGCCGGTCACCTGCTCACCCGCGAACATGTTCCCAAAAAGACGAACGCTGAGCGAAAGCGGCCGGACGAAGTGGCTGATGATCTCAATGGGAATCATCAGCGGCGCAAGCCACGCCACCGGACCCATAAACTGCTTCAGATACCCGAACCCGAATTCACGGAGGCCGACAAAGTTGTAATACAGGAACGTGGGAACCGCCAGGCCCACCGTGACATAAATATAGTTGGTGGGGGACTCGAGTCCCGGCACCAGTCCGATGAGGTTCATCGACAAGATGAAGATGAAAATCGTCCCGACGTAGTAAATGAAACGCTCGCCGTGATGCACGCCCACCTGCTTGATGGTGTCGTCGATAAATTCGTAGATGAGCTCGAAAATGTGCTGGAGCACGCCCGGATTCTCAGCAGACAGCCTGGTGCGGAGGATCGCGACCGTGATCATGATCAGCGCCACCACCAGCAGCTCCATCACGATCCAGTTTTCCCACGGACGCTGCGGATTTTCGGCCGTCACGCCCACCATGCGGAGCACGGCGTTGGCCGGACCGGCCAGGTGTTCGTTGAACAGCGCGGTTAGCGCCAGCTCATGTTCTGCTGCCATAGAAATGTTGGTTTATTTGGGACCCAAGGCCCCCCAGAGGAGTTCCAAAATTAAAGCCGCAAACGAGCTCAGCAGCCCTACGATCAGCACCCCCGGAGTGCTTCTCAAAAACTCGATGATAACATAGATCGCCACGCCAATCAGCACATAGCGCAGCGCCAGAAACACGGCCGAACCCATCGCTGGGGCTTTCCCCGACGCTCCAATCGAGGCCGCCAGGCGCGTCCAGGAAAGATAGCTCACATAGGAGATCGCCGCGCCGGCGGCGAATCCGATGGCGTCGCGCGCTCCGAGCCTCGCCAGTACCGCCAGCGTCCCGGCCGCGCCCAGCGCCAAGGTCAGCCGCAGAACCCTTCGATTTGAGATTTCCACGCTATTTCTCGCGCGAATCGCGGATCAGTTGTCGGATCAACTCCACGAATCCGCTAACGATGCCGAGAATCAGGAAAACAATCTTCAGGAAACTGGTTCCCAGCCACTTGTCCAGCCCGTAGCCGATCAGGTATCCCGCAAACGTCGTGGCCGGCAACGCGGTAGCGAACGCCGTGTACTTCAGCGCGGATGCCATGAACCCGTCGTTCTTTTCCTTCACTGCTTCGATTGTAGAATCCCCGCTGCCCGCATGGCGGTCTCATTGACGAGGAAGCCCATTTTGGGATGCGAGGGTTCCAGGTCCGGTTCGATTCCGCACTCGCGAAGCGTCTCCGATGTCGACTGCCCGACGGATGCGACGACGATGTTTTTAAGAGCCTCGCGAACCCCGTCCTCCACGCCCTCCTCCCCGGCGATTCGCAGCAAATGAGGCACTTGAATCGACGTGGTGAACATCGCTACATCGAATTGGCCTGACGCCAGGCGCTTTACTGCCTCGCGCAGAGGCCCGGTGTCGGACGGCAAATCCCATTGATAGACCGGAACGGCAGTCACCTGTGCGCCGCGGATCCGCAAGCCGTCGATCAGTTCGATCGCCGGGCGCCCGTACTCCTGCACGACGATCTTACGCTCCGGTCGGCCTTCGGTCGCCTTGAGGATTTCGCGCCAGGTGTTGGGCTCGGGCACGGTCACCGCGGCCGGAACACTCCATTCGCGCAGGACCGCCATCGGCTTTGATCCACGCGCCACCACGGTCAGCTTGCGCAGGGCGTTCCTGAACGCATCCTCGGAATACCGCGTGCACAGGGCATCGTTCAACAGCCGTGTACCGACGCCCGTCAACAGGATGATCATGTCGAATTGGCCGTCGAACAGTCTTTCGGCAAACGCGAAGGCTTGCGGGTTGTCCGAGAGAGCCACTTCGCGCATGGAGGGTGCGACAAAAGGTTCGCCTTGCTGGGCGCGGATCAGGCGCTCGATCTCCGCCGAACGGCGGCTTTCGAGCGATAGGACACGCAATCCGTTAAATGGCACGGATTTACAGCGCGGGTTTAGTGTCGGCCGGAGGAGCCATGGCCGGCTCATGCGATCCGCGATGGCACGTGTAGCACGTCACGTGTTCCTTGCCGTCGGGGAATTTCGCATTGATCTCCTTGGTCATTTTGATCATGTCGCGCGCGATCTTCTTATGCGGATTCTCGTCGCTGGCGAAATCGCCCTGCACGTGGCAAATCTGGCACTTCCCGCCCAATGCCGCAGCGTACTTCTGCATCACGCCGCTGTGCAGTTCATCCGGGGTCAGCACCTGAAGATTCTTCGGCGGCGGATGCTGCCCCTTGTCCTGCGGGGCCTGGGCAAGAAGCATCATGGAAAAAATGGCGAAAGAGGTGACGGTGCCAAGAATGCGCATTCATGTATGATACACAAGTCCGCGGCGGTCTTGGAGTCGCGCGAAGGAGAGAAAATGTCAGACAACAAACATGCCGTCAAGGCCTTTTATGATGCCGTCGCCGGCGGCAATATCCCTGCCGTCCTGGGTTTGATCGATCCGCAATGCACATGGAATGAGGCCGAGAATTTTATCTACGCCGACGGCAACCCGTACATCGGGCCGCAGGCGGTTCTGATGGGCGTGTTCGCCCGGTTCGCCGGCGAGTGGAACGGGTTTTCGGCCACCTCGGAGAGCATGACGGCCGAAGGCGATACAGTGATCAGCCAGGGGCGCTATCGCGCAACATATAAAGCCACGGGGAAAAGCATCGACGCGCCATTCGCCCACGTGTTCACGTTGAAAGACGGAAAAATCGTGCGGTTTCAGCAATATACCGACACCGCACAGTTCCGCGACGCAGTTTCCTAGAGACGCCAGGAAATTCCAAAAGACTCAACCCAGCCCATTCGCCTCTTGACGAGATATAGCAAATTGCAATATACTGATCACGAATTGCAATATGCGACTCGGAGAGAAAATCCGTTACCTGCGGCTGGTCGAGGGCACCTTGCGCGGCCTGGAGCGCGAGATGACGCAGCAGGAGGTGGTTCGCGCCCTCTCGAGGGAAATGAAGCGGTCCATCAGCCAGTCCTATCTCTCGCAAATTGAAAGCGGCGCCAGACCGCACCTGACCAACTCCACGCGTATGCTGCTGGCGAAGTTTTTCGGCGTCCATCCCGGCTATCTGGTGGACGATCCGGAGGGGTTCCATACCGAACTGATCAGCGGTGTGCATGTGGAAGAAGACCAGCTCGATTTGTGGCTGATCGGCGGCGCGGAGCGGTTCGCGCGCGACCGCGAGGTCAGCGGCGCGCTGCTGGCGCTCGCGAAACACTCGGATTCGCGTAAGTGCCTGGTGCTGCTGAGGGCGATTCTGGAGACGCCGGAGCTGGTGGATCGTCTGCTTCACGTGCTGCACCCGGCATCCAACCACGCAGCCAGGCTCAGGGAGGCGGTATGAACTGGGAACAGTTTTATCTATCGGCCTTCATCATCGGCGTGGGTGTTAGCCTCGTGATGTTCCTGGCCGGCAGTATCCGCATGTCGCATTTTCATGTTCATGCGCATCACGCAGGATTTGGCAAGCTGCTCAATCCGGCAATCGTCATGGTGTTCCTGGCCTGGTTCGGCGGCACGGGCTTTTTGATCGAGCGTTATTCCAGCATCTGGACCTATCTGGCCCTGTTTTTCGCAACCGTCGGCGGTCTGGCCGGCGCGGGCGCGATCTTCTGGACGCTGGCCAGGCTGACGGTGAATGACAAGCCTCTCGATCCCGCCGACTACGACATGATCGGCGTGTTGGGAAAGGTCGCCAGTCCGATCCGCGCCGGAGGCACCGGCGAGTTGATTTATTCCCGCGCTGGTGCGCGGCGCGCTATTGCCGCGCGCAGCGAACACGGCGTGGAAATTCCCCGCGACACCGAAGTGGTGGTGACGCGTTTCGAGAAAGGCATCGCCTATGTGCGCCTCTGGGACGAGATGCGCGGCGATTGAAAGGAACACGGAGGGTTTATGGAAGTCTTCAAGGCATGGCCTGTGATTGCGATTCTTGGTTTCCTGGTGTTCATCCTGGCGTTGACGTCGCTGGCCCGCGTCTATCGCAAGGTAGGACCCCATCAGGCGCTGGTCGTGTACGGTTATCGCAACACCCGGATCATCAAGGGGGGAGGAACCTTCATCCTGCCCATGTTTGAAACCTATCGCGATTTGTCTCTGCAACTGATGTCGTTCGACGTCGCTCCACAACAGGACCTCTATACGATGCAAGGCGTCGCGGTTACGGTCGAAGCGGTAGCGCAAATCAAAGTGAAGTCCGATCCGGAGTCCATCATCACCGCCGCGGAGCAGTTTCTAACGAAAAACGACGACGAGCGCCAAGGGCTCATCAAGCTCGTCATGGAAGGCCACCTGCGTGGCATCATCGGCCAGCTCTCGGTCGAGCAGATCGTGAAGGAGCCGGAAATGGTGGGCGATCGCGTCCGCGCCACCTGCGCCGACGACATGACCAAGATGGGCCTGGAAGTGATTTCCTTCACCATCAAGGAAATTCGCGATAAGAACGACTACATCACCAACATGGGCCGTCCTGATGTGGCCAAAATCAAGCGCGATGCCGAAATCGCGCAAGCCGAGGCCGAGCGCGACACCGCGATCAAACGCGCTGAGGCCTCTCGCGCCGCCGCGGTGGCGAAAGCGCAGGCCGATCAGGAAAGAGTGCTCGCCGAAACGTTGTCTTTGGCGAAACAGGCCGAATCCCAGCGCGACCTGGAAGTGAAGAAAGCACAGTACCTCGAAATGACCAAGCGCCAGCAGGCGCAGGCCGACAAAGCCTACGACATTCAGACCAATATCATGCAGCAGCAAGTGGTGGCCGAGGCCGTGAAGGTCCGGCAGGTGGAGAAAGAGCAGGAAATCAAGGTGCAGGAAGCCGAAATTCTGCGCCGCGAGCGCGAGCTGGCCGCTACGGTTCTTAAAAGCGCCGAGGCCGAACGCAAGCGCATCGAAACCATGGCCGCCGCCGAGCGCCAGCGCAACATCTGGGAAGCGGAAGGCCGCGCGTCCTCGATCCGCACACAGGGCGAGGCCGAAGCCGAGATCATCCTGAAGAAAGGCGAGGCCGAAGCCAAGGCGATGAACGTCAAGGCTGAAGCCTATCAGCAATGGAATCAGGCCGCGGTGGTGGACAAATTGATCACCAATATGCCGGAGGTGGTGAGGGCCCTGTCTTCGCCGCTGGCCAATGTCGACAAGATCACCATTGTGTCCACAGGCAATGGATCGTCGGCGGGCATGCACAAGATCACCGGCGATATTACGGAAATGGCGGCGCAGATCCCCGCCCTGTTTGAAACGCTCAGCGGCATGAAGATGTCGGAGCTGTTAGGAAAAGTGAAGACCATCGGAGAAACGCCCATAAAGGAGAAGGAGTGAGTTATGGCCCTCTTAGAACGCGTAGCGACGCTGGTTCGTGCAAATTTGAATGATTTGATCGATAAAGCGGAAGATCCTGAGAAGCTGATCAAGCAGGTGATTCTGGACATGCAGAATCAACTACTGCAGGTGAAGACGCAAGTGGCGATCTCGATCGCCGACCAGCACCTGTTGATCAAGAAGAAGAAGGAAAATGAAGACGCCGCCGAGGAGTGGGTCCGCAAGGCGGAACTGGCGGTCGACAAGAAACAGGACGATCTGGCGCGCGCCGCGCTGGAACGCTCGATGTCGGCCAAGAGCGTGGCCGCGAGCTTCGCCGAGCAGGTGGCCGATCAGACAGCGCAGGTGGAAAATCTGAAAACGGCGCTGCGCAAGCTGGAATTAAAGCTGACCGAAGCTCAGAACAAGAGCGATGTCCTGATCGCCCAGCATCGCCGCGCCCGCGCGCTCGAACGCGCCAGCGACGCGCAGATCAACATCGGCGACGGCTCCAAGGCCGCCGCGTTCGATCGCGTGAAGGACAAAGTCCGGCACGCCGAAGCGGTGGGCCAAGCGAAATCGGCCATCGCAACGGATGACATCGAAGAGCGCCTGGCCGCGCTGGGCAAGGAAGAGGAGATCGATAAGCTGCTGGCGGAGATCAAGACCCGCAAGGGGATGTAAAGAACCGCGACCAGCGGGAGCGGACACTCTCCTTAGGCTGTCTTCGTCCAAACCGTCATGAGGCCTAACTCCAAGGCCTGCTTGGTCCACGTCCCGCTGAACGCGCCGGAGATGCCGGCCCAGGTCGCGCCCAACGCGTACCCGTCGTTCGCCACGGCGCAGCGGAACACGTCGCCGATGTAATTCGGCTGCGAAGGCACCTGGGCAATGATTCGGATTCCCACCGGATTCGCGGCCTGTGGAATGGGAGGCGTCACGGGCTCAGTGGGTGCGGAAACCGGATACGGCGGGTAGTCCGAGATCATCGTGCTCACCTTGATCGCTCCGGCGGGCACAGGTCCTGAGTACGTCACGGGAGGCTCCGTCTGCGCGGGAACGTCCCCAAGGCCCGCCGGCACCCACGTGTTGCCGTACTGCTGGCGGCAATACATGATCGTGTACGGGTCCATGCCGAGAAAATCGATCTCTTCGTCGATGATGTAGCCCTGCGCAAGCAACTGGGCAATGAGCGTGTTCACCTGATCCTGCGTCAAGGGCTGCGCCGCGTACATCTGGGCGCCGGCACGTCCGCTGAAGAGCGGCTGAAACGCTGGAGCCTTGGACGCGTAATACGCGGTGTTGAACAGCGCCTGATACGCATTCGCTGCCGATGTCTGGCCCGGAGTCGGCGCACCGCCCCCCGGCGTAGTTGTTTGAGTTCCCATGTCTATCCTCGTTTGCAGGATGAGGGGCAGAACTGCGGGGCGAGATGGATGAAAGCTGCAAGAGGCTCAGAAACAAGCAAAAAGGAGACGCGCGCTAACGGGGGACCGCGCCCGGATCCAGGCCTTTTACAACCAATCCGGCCAGCCCCAGGCCTCCGTTATTGGCCAGCACCTGCGCGAACTGCTGGTCGGCGACGTCCTGCATGGCCGATCCGGTGGAATTCTCGTATTCGTTCTCTTCACGCACGCCGCGCAGCATCTGCGCGATCAAAAGCGCTTCAAACTGCTTCGCGGCGCCCTCGACTTTCGAGCAGGGCTCAATGGCCGGCGTCATCCCGCTAATCAAGTCGGTTCTCATATCACGTCGATCTCGGCATTGAGCGCTCCGGCCGAGCGCATGGCCTGCAAGATCGCCAGCACGTCGCGCGGCGTCGAGCCGATGGCCTGCAGCGCGCGCACCAGCTCTTCCACTGTCGCTCCTTTTTCCAGCACGACACTCTTCGCCTTGGGATCCTTCGCGTCCACCGTGGTCTGTGGCACCACCTGAGTGGTTCCATTCGACATCGGACCGGGCTGAGAGGCATCAAACCGCGTGCGAATCTGCACGTTCAATGCGCCATGCATGATCGCCACTGGCGTAATCTTCACGTCCTTGCCCATGACGATCGTGCCTGTCCGCTCGTTGATGACGATTCGCGCTGGCCGGTCTGCGTCCACGCTCAGCGACTCCATTTCCGAGATGAACTCGACGGTGCGCGCGGAATACGCCGGAGGCACGTCGACCACAAGCAGGCCGGAGCTCTCCGCACGGGCGACCGGCCCGCCGGTCTGAGCGAAATGCCTGTTGATCACCTCGACCACGCGGGCAGCGGTGGTGTAATCGGCTTGGCGAAGCTGCAATTTCAGGTGCGACGACGGCTCAATCGACGGAGGTGCCCTCTCCACGATGGCTCCATCCGGCGTGCGGCCCACGGTGGGATGATTCACGATTTGGGAATTCCCGCCGCGGCCCGCGATGAATCCGCCTGTGACTACCGGACCCTGCGCCACCGCATAAACTTCGCCGTTGGCCGCCTTTAGAGGCGTCAGCAGCAGGATCCCTCCCTGCAGATTGGTCGCGTCGCCGATAGCCGCCGCGGTTGCGTCGATCTTCGTGCCGGGCTGCGCAAAGGGTGGCAGGGTGGCCGTCACCATCACCGAAGCCATGTTGTGAACCTGCATAACCGTCGGATTCACCGTAACGCCCATCCTCTGGAGAAGATTCGAAAGAGTCTGCGTCGAGAAGAGCGTGAGCTGCTTGTCGCCCGTACCGGCCAAGCCGACGACCACGCCATAACCGATCAACTGGTTGTCGCGCACGCCTTCAATGGAGGCGAAATCCTTGATGCGCGCCCCTTCGGGCATGGCATCGAGCGCGGCGATCAGCAGAAGGGCGGCAGCTTTCTTCATGTCTCGCTAAAAGGGCAGCAGCCCAAGCAGCAGGCGGTAGAGGAAATGCGGCCTGCGCACGGCGTCCCCCACCACTCCCTTGCCGTTGACCTTGATTTGCAGATTCGCCACCTGAACGGAGTTGATGGTGTTCGTCGGCGTGAGATCGGCGGGCCGCACCAGGCCTCGCACGGTGAGCGTTTGCTTATCCGAGTTGACGCCGATGTCCCGAGTGCCTTCAATCACCAGTGTTCCGTTGGGCTGCACCTCGATCACGCGCGCGGAGATCGTGGTGGATAGCGTCAGATTGCGCGAAGTGGTTCCCGTTCCCGCCAGCTCAATATCATTGGTCACGCCGAGCAGGTTGGTGAGCCTCGGGCTGAGCGCGCCCGCGGCTCCGGTGATGGAGGTGTTAACCGAGGACTTGCGTGAAGAGTTCGACGCGCCGCTGACCACGGCCGAGGCGGCTTCATTCACCACGATGGTGACAAGATCGTTCACTTCACTGGCGCGCACGTCGCGAGCGGCGTCGGCCAGGCGTCCGGAAGCTGAGTAGAGCGAACCGGGTGACGCTCCGAGCTGGGCGAATGCAGCGAGCGGTATCAGGAAAAGAGCCAATTTCATCGTTCCACCAAGACTCGGCCCTTGTCCTGGATTCTTGCCAGGAACGATCGTCCGTTTTCGGGATTTTTCACCATGACCGAATCACCCTTGCGGCCCGAGGATTCCGCCGTTGCCTGAAACGCCAGCACCGCCGCGCCGGCGCGCACTTCCACCGCGACGATGTCGCCGCGCTCAACCTCATGTGCAACGGCGAGCATCCCGGCGGCGATCGGCGTGCCCGAGGGCAGCGTTCTTGCGGGACGCTTCCCGGCGGCCAGCTCGAGCGAATCGAGCAGAGGTACCTCAAAGGGAAACCGCGGCCCGGTTTTCATCTTCAATTGCGAAGGCTCAATCGTCTTCCCCGCCACAAGCGTGTCCGCGGCTTCAACCCAGGTTTTTTCTATCGTGATGCGAGCCTTGACCCACACCGGCATACCGCGGCCCTGATCGTAGAGTACGCGCCCCCGCCACAGGCCGTTTGGCATCAGGCTGGATTTGGGGAATTCAAGGACACCGCGCGGAACGCCAAAGCGGCTGAAGTCGAGGATCTCGATTTGCGCTCCGTCAATACCCAATGCCAGGCGCAGTACCGGTAGCAATTCTTCCGCCTTCAGAGGCTGAACGGCGCGTTCGAAGCACACCGTGCTGGCGGGCGAAGCGAGCGCGATACCGTACTGCCGCGCCAGGCGCACCAACTCGTCCGGTTGCATCACGCGTTGCGCTCCAGCCGCAGGCGCCGCGCCGATTTCGACGGCTGGGTCAAGCCGGGCAAACACCGCGTTGGCCGTGGCAAGGTCTCTTGCCAGTATTTGGTCGCCATCGATCGTCTGGCAGGCGAAGGCCGGCGCGATCATTGCGAAAAAGCAGGCGAATCTCATGATGCGATGTTGTTCACCTGCTGATACATCTCGTCGGCTGCCTTCACCACTTTGGAGTTGGCTTCATAGGCTCGCTGGCTGCTGATCATGTTGATGAACTCCTCCACCACGCTGACATTGGAGTTTTCCGTATATCCCTGTTGCAGCGTGCCGACGCCCTCCTGGCCTCCGGGAACGCCAAGCTGCGCCTCGCCGCTGGCGTCGGTAGGCTCGAAATAGCCGCTGCCGATGGCGTTCAGGCCTCCGGGATTGATGAAGTTCGCGAGTTGGATCTGTCCGGCCACCTGCGAAGCCGCCTGACCGGGCAGCGTGTAGCTGACCGTTCCATCGGGAGCGATGGTCACCGATTGCGACGGAGCGGGAATATTGATCTGCGGCTGCAGCGCGTTGCCGTTCGCGTCCACGATGTTGCCCGTGGCGTCCATCTGAAAATTGCCGGCGCGCGTGTAGGCGATGGTGCCCTGTGGCAATTTGATCTGGAAGAATCCCTTGCCCTGGATCACAATGTCCAGCGGATTATCCGTTTGCTGGAAACTGCCCTGCGTGAAGACGATGGAGTTGGCTGTCGGACGAGTGCCCAGGCCGAGCTGCAATCCGTTCGGCACGATGGTCTGCGATCCGGCCGAGGTGCCAGGCTGCAGCACGTTCTGATAGAGCAAGTCCTGAAACTGCGTGCGGCGGGCCTTGTAGCCGGTCGTGTTGGCGTTGGCCAGATTGTTGGCGATAGTGTCGATGCTCATCTGTTGGGCCGTCATGCCGCTGGCCGCGCTATATAAGGCTCTGATCATTTGCTCTCCTAACCGGGCTTGGCAACCTCGCTGATCGCCTGCTTGTTCATTTCCGTGCCTAGATTAATGGCTTTCTGCATCATTTCGAACTGCCTCATGACGCTCACCAGCTTCACTGCCGCATCGGCCACGGGCACGTTCGATTGCTCGAGCTGGCCCTGCAGAACTTCGGTAGAGGAGGCCTGCGGCACCACTGCGTTCGGGTTCATCATCGCGAAGTATGTGTTGCCGAGTTTCTTCAAGGCGTCCGACGGCGAATCCGGCTGCGCGATCTCGATCTGCCCGAGCGTCTGCCCGGCCTGTGTCACCGTACCGTCCTTGGCGATGTTGACCGGCAGCGTGGGGTCGACGTTCAGCGGCTTGCCATTATCGAGGATGTTGCGCAGCGTGTACCCGTCCGAAGTCTGCAACTCATTGGAAGGGGAGATCTCAAAATTACCGGCGCGCGTGTAAACCACGCCCGAAGGGCCGTTCAACGCGAAAAAGCCTCTCCCGTTCAGCGCGACATTCAGCGGGTTGCCCGTCGTGAGCAATTGGCCTTGCGAAAAATCGGTGTACTGACGCTCGACGGTGGGCAGCGATGCTTCGTAGAGGTTGTAGAACTCGCGATCCGTCTTAAAACCGGCTGTGCCCGAGTTCGCCATATTGTTGGCCAGCATATCGAGCGAGTCGATCCGCGCCTTCATTCCACTGGCGGCGTTGACAAGCAGTTGGTCCATCGCGACGGGAGGAGTGCAATTCAAACGCCATTCGATAAAGCTCATGCAAACAACGGCGATAAGGACGGAAGGGCCAAAATGGCATCGACGAGATTGTGCCGTTTCGGAGCCATCGGCAAGAGTTTGTCGATTTGGAACCGGCTAAGTGACTGACTTTTCGTCGCCACGCCTTTGGACATTCACCTGCATCTGTTCGCCGCGTGAACGCGCTTGCCACAAATCAGATTGGGGACACCGCAGCCAGTCTCATGGCAGCCTTTACGCTCCCTGCGGCGGCAGGCGCTCAGGCAAATCCGGCGTTCCTTAACATGATCGGGCTTTTCCTGAATCCGACGGACCGGGAAGCAACGATCGCGCCGATGCTGGCCCATCCGCAAGCAGAGACAGTGAACACGCCTGCTGTTTTTCCTGCCATCGGCACGCCAGCGCAGATCGCCTGCGCGATGATCCATTCCATGCTGGGCAAACCATCGGCGTTGACGACGACTCCGGTCCCCGCGCTGGTTGAAACCGCTGCGCCGAACGCCGCGGCGGCGTCCACGAATCTCGCGGTGGGCGATGCCAACACAAGTATCTCCGCGCCCGTTCCGCCCGTCGCGCAAGTTCCCGCGCCCCGCAAGACTACGCGGGACGCGGCGGCGGAACTCTCGGCGCCAGCAATCGCGCCCGCATTCGTTGTCTCCGCCCCGATTCTTCCGACGGCTGTGACTCCGCTGCCGATCGATTCCAATTCCTCCTCGATGCCGGCATCCGCTCCCGAGTCCGCGCCAGCCGCGCCGCAATGCGCCAACCCACCATCCGCCCCTTCGAACGAACCGCTGGCATTCACGGCTGTATTGACGCCGATCAAGGACAATCCGCCCAGCGCACCGAAGGCACCCGCCCAGCCAATCGCAGCGACGGTCCCTGCTCTACCCGACGTGGCGCTGCCGTCGCCCGCCGCGGCCCCGATCTCAACGGGTGACCCGCTCTTGACCGCGGCACAGGTCCAGAGCCCGGGAGTGCAAAATATTGCCACTCCGCAGCAGGCTGCCGATGCATCGTCGCAACAACAGCGGGAACAGCAGCAGACGCCATTGGAAACTGCGCCACAAATCTCGATCCGGCCGCAGGCCGCTTCCGCCGACTCGAAGCTCAGAGCGCAGCCTGCAAGGGCCGGCGACGCGGCGGCGCAGCCCGCGATTCCGTCACCCGCCGACCGCGCCACGACGTTCGCAGCGCCCGCTCCGGCAGCCGCCGATCCGCCACACCCGGACGCGCCTGCTGCCCCAGCCCGGGCTGTGGTGAGCGATGCGCTTCGCAATGCGGAAGCCGTCCCTCCAACCGCGCCAACAACACGAACCGGTACGGCACAGGAAATCTCGATCCGCATCGCGCAGCCAGACGCATCGCCCGTGGATTTGCGCGTCACCGAGCGATCCGGCCAGGTCCGCGTCGACGTCCGTACGAACGATACGGCGATGCAGACTACGCTCCGGCAGGATTTGGGCGCGCTCGCCAATTCGCTCCAGCGCGCCGGGTATCACGCCGAAATCATCACGCCGGCCTCGCCAGCCGGCCGCGCCGCATCGAACTTTTCCGCAGGCAATCGGGAAACCCATCAGGATTCCTCGCGGAACGGCGGCGGCTCCCCGGACTTCACGGGTGGCCGCCGCCAACAGCAGCACCAGAAACGCACGGGCAATTGGCTCGAAGAACAGGAAGATCAACCATGACACCTCTCCCCCTTAGCAGCACCGCGGCACTCTCCGCGCCGCTCTTCACGCGGCAGACCTCCTCGACCGGCTCTTCATCTGGAAACTCGACTTCGTCGAGCGGCAGCGCGCAGCAGACAGCTAATCTCGCCAGCCAGAACGTATTCCTTCAACTGCTGGTCGCGCAGTTGAAGAATCAGGACCCTCAACAGCCCACCGACGGGACGCAGTTCGTCACGGAACTCGCACAGTTCACCACTCTGCAGGAAGACACGCAAACCGCCAACGATTTAAACACGATCTTGTCGGATCTAACCTCGGGGCTCGGCGTAGGCGGAGGAATAAGCACAGCTCAGAGCGCGGCCATCCAAAGCGCGCTCAATCAATCGAACGCCGGCACACCGGCCGCAAAACAATCGTAACGGGAGAACATTCATGCTTGGATCATTTTCCACCGCTCTATCCGCTCTCACGGCCGATGAAACAGCCATTAATGTGGTCGGCAACAATCTGGCCAACCTCAACACGGACGGCTTCAAGCACGTAGTCGTCTCTTTCGCCGATTTGGTATCGCAATCGCTCGGGGCGGAGACGCAGGTCGGCAGCGGCGTCGGCGCTCCGGTGACTCTGGCGCAGTTTTCGCAAGGCGCGATTCAGGCCACGGGAGGCCCTCTGGACGCGGCCATCCAAGGCGACGGATTTTTCGTCGTTGCCGGGCCGAACGGCGCCGTCGAATACACGCGCGGCGGCAACTTTCAGGTGAATGCCGACGGCACCCTCGAAACGGCGTCCGGCAATCCGGTTCAGGGATGGTCGACCTCGGCCAACGCCGTGCTCGACACGAATGGGCCGGTCGGCAATATCACCGTCCCGACCGGCAACCTCACGACCCCCACCGCGACGTCGGCAGCCTCGGTGAGCCTCAATTTGAATGCCACGGCCACCACCGCGACCGGAACTTTCTCGACCGCCGTCACCGTCTACGATTCCCTGGGCAACTCCCACATCCTGACGTTTACAATGACGCCGACTGGCACGCCGAACCAGTGGTCGTATTCAGCCGGCATTCCCGGCGCCGATGCCAGCACGGTGACCCCGGCGACCGGTACCTTGACCTTCGACACCAACGGCAACCTGATCAGCCCAGCGCCGACGGACGCGCCGCCGTTGATCTCGGCGACGGGCATGAACGACGGCGCCTCCGATATGAACATCACCTGGAATCTCTACGACGCGAACGGCAACCCGCAGCTCACCCAGTTCGCGCAAACCTCAGCGACTTCGGCGGTAACGCAGAACGGGGCGCCATCCGCGAATCTGTCGAGCGTCAGTCTCGGCAACGGCGGCCAGGTGATTGCGTTGTATTCAAACAGCGAGCAGGTAGTGGTCGGGCAATTGGCGATGGCCAGCATCCGCAATCCCGATTCGCTGGCCAACGTGGGCGGCAACAATTACGTAGCCACGGGATCCACGTCGCTCGCCGCCGTCGGCCTGCCGGGCACGGGCGGCCGTGGCCTGGTGCTGGGCCAGTCCGTGGAATCGTCCACGGTCGATATGGCCACCGAGTTCACGAACCTGATTATCTTCCAGCGCAGCTACGAGGCCAACGCGCACGTAGTGACCACGGTGGATCAGATGAGCCAGGACACCATCAATCTGAAGCCGTAATCTATGACTGCCTTTGAAGAAGTTGGGCACCTCTACGATATTCCGGTCGACGTCGACGTCGAGCTCGACCGGAAGAAGATGACGGTTCGCGACATTCTTTCGTTCGACCAGGGCGGCATCATCAAGATGGTTCGGTCAGCGGGGGAAAACATCGAGATTTACGTGGGCGGAGCGCTGCTCGGCTCCGGCGAGATCGTGATCATCGAGGAGGCCGTGGGAGTTCGCATTACGGATTTCAACGAGGAGGACTAAAGACATGGATGTCTTGCGGCAGGTATGTTCCGTGCTGCTGGTCTTCTTGCTTCTGGGGGCGCTGGTCTGGGCGCTGCGACGGGGCGGAAGAGGACAGGTTTTTGGCGCCGGACTCATAAGGAAGCGGGTCCAGGAAGCCAGCCGGGCGATGATCGCGATGGAGCGCCTGGCGCTGACGCCGCATCATACGCTGCACATCGTGCGCGTAAACGGGCGAGAGGTTTTAGTCGCCACACATCCGCAAGGGTGCTCACTTATCGCGCCGGCGGAGCCCGCGGAACGATCGCTGGGGGCGCGGGCGTGAAAAAGCTTGTCTTCGCCGCCGCAATTCTGGCCGCCCGCGCATACGCCGCCGATTCCCTGTTGGGCATCACGCTGGCCCAGGGCAAGAACGGACCCGCGCTCAGCGTGCCGATGCAGATCGTCCTTCTGCTGACGGCATTGTCCCTGCTGCCGGCGATCCTGATGTCGGTGACCCCGTTTCTGCGCTCCGTCGTGGTGTTGCATTTTCTGCGGCAGGCGCTGGGCACGCAGACGACGCCGTCAAATCAGGTGTTGGTGGGCCTTGCGCTCTTCGTTTCGCTGCTGGTGATGCAGCCGGTGGCGACGGAAATTTATCACCAAAGCTGGGAGCCTCTGGAGGCCGGGAAAATCAGCTCCGGCGACGCCTGGGACCTGGCGACGCCGCCGATCAAGAGATTCCTGCTGAAGTTCGCGCGCGAAAAAGACATTCAGCTGTTTGTCGAACTCTCCCATTCTCCCGCACCCGCCAAGCCCGAGGATGTTCCGATGACGGCTCTCGTCCCCGCCTACGTGATCAGCGAATTGAAAGCGTCCTTCCAGATTGGCGCGGTGCTGTTCCTGCCCTTTCTGATCATCGATCTGGTGGTGGCATCGATCACGCTTTCCGTCGGCATGGTGCAGTTGCCTCCGGTGATGGTCTCCGCGCCATTCAAGATTCTGCTGTTCGTCTTAGTCGACGGCTGGAACCTGGTGATCGGCTCCCTGGTAAGGAGCTTCCAGTGACCACAGCCACCGTTGTCGACCTGATGCGTACGGCCTTCATCACGACCTTCTGGCTGAGCCTGCCGGTACTGGCCACCGGCTTCATCATCGGCATCGTGATGAGCCTGGCGCAGATCCTCACCTCAATTCAAGACGCGAGCTTTGCCAGCGTGCCTCGCCTCCTTGCGTTCCTCCTCGCTTTGCTGCTGGCCATGCCATGGATGTTGACCAGGCTGATGGCATACACGACGACTCTGTTCGGTGATTTTGCGCGCTTCACCCATTGAGCCATGACCCTGGGACTGCCCGTTAGCACAATGTACGCGTTTCTGCTGGTGCTGGCGCGCATCGGCGGGCTGATCGCGCTGTTGCCCCTGCCGGCGATTCGCAGCGCGCCAATGATGTTCCGGGCGATGCTCGCGTTCGCAATGACCATCGCATTGCTTCCCGCGTGGCCACAGATCCCGAACATGGAGGCGTCTATCGGCCAGCTCACGGTATGGGCCTCTTCTGAAATGGGGTTTGGACTGGTGGCCGGGCTCGCCGTCTCTTTGCTCGCCGAGGGATTTCAGGTCGGCGCGCAAGTGCTGGGAATGCCGGCAGGCTTTGGGTTCGCGCAGACCATCGACCCGAATAGTCAGGCCGATTCCGGCGTCCTGCAGGTGGTCACAATGCTGATCACGGGGCTGCTATTTTTCTCGCTCGGGCTCGACGGCGCGATTCTGCGCATCCTTGCCGCGAGTTTCCAAAAATATCCGGCCGGTTCGTTTTCCTTCACCGCGGCCAGCATGGATATCCTGATTCATCTGGGGGCCGGGATGCTGTCGCTCGGCTTGCGGCTGGCGTTGCCGGTGGTCGCCCTGCTGTTGTTGATCGATGTGGCGCTGGCGCTGCTGGGGCGGATGCAGCAGCAGCTGCAACTGCTGTCGTTCGCGTTTCCGGTGAAGATGATCGCCGCGATCGGACTTCTTGCCGCGCTTGCGCCGCTGATGCCAAAGCTGTTTTCGAGCGCATCATCGAACACGATCGCAGCCCTGTGGCGCCTGGCGGGATTCTGACGTGGCCGACGAACAGCGTTCCGAACAGCCCACCCAGCAGCGCCTCAAAAAGGCGCGCGAAGAGGGCAATTTCCCCACCAGCCGCGAATTTCTTTCGGCGGTTCAGTTCACCGGATTCGTCGCCCTCAGCGTGACCTTCGGCGGGGACCTGCTGCGCCAGGTCGGCATGCTGATGCACATGCTGCTCGCCTGGGCCTTCACGGGCGACCTGACCGTCACCCGTCTGATGACGCTGCTGCGCGCGGAGATCGTGCCGCGCTTCGTTCCCTTGATGCTTGCGGGCGCGGCGCTGATTGTCCTCAGCATATCGGCGCAGCTGGCCACCACGAAGCTCGGCATCTCACTGACGAAGCTCATGCCCGACTTTAAGCGCCTCAATCCCGTGACGAAAATCACGTCGCTGCCGGCGCAGAACGTGCCGGTTTTTCTTCAGGCTCTGCTGCTGTTACCGCTCGTCGGCCTCGTCGTTTATTACGAGGTTTGGGAAAGCCTCGACTCCTTCCTCGAACTGCCCTGGATGGGCGCGCAGCCGGCCATCGCCCGCATCGGCTCGACGATCGGGACTCTGTTGTGGCGCGCGGTCATCCTCTTCCTGCTGGTGGGCTTAGGTGATCTGCTATGGCAGCGACATCGCTACATCAGGCAACTCCGCATGAGCAAGCAGGAAATCAAGGAGGAATCGAAGGAGCAGCAGGGCAGCCCACACGTCAAGATGCGCATTCGCCGTCTGCAGCGCGATGCGGCGCGGCGTTCGATGATGAAGGCCATCCCTACGGCGACGGCGGTGATCGTTAACCCGACGCACTACGCCGTCGCGATCCAGTATTCGATGGAAAGCGCCGCCGCGCCGAAGGTGATCGCCAAGGGGAAGAACTACCTCGCCGCCCGCATCCGCACTCGCGCCATCGAAGCAGGTGTGCCAATCGTGGAGAATCCGCCATTGGCTCGAGCATTGTATTCGTCGGTTGACGTGGGCCAGGAGATCCCGGCGCATCTCTATCGCGCGGTAGCGGAGATCTTGGCGTACCTTTATCGATTGATGAACGGCAAACTACCGGGCTAGAACCCCGCGAGTTGCTCAAAGTCCACGTTTCCGCCCGAAAGCACGATCCCCACGCGGCCCAAACCCGGCGGCAGTTTGCCGAACATCGCCGCTGCGGCTGAAACCGCTCCGCTGGGCTCGACCAGGATCTTCATCCGCGTCAGCAGGAACTTCACCGTGGCGCGGATCTCGTCGTCGGTCACCAGCAGAATTTGTTCGACATGCTTTTGAATGACGGGGAACGTCAATTCGCCCGGCAATTGCGAGCGCAAACCATCGGCGATGGTCGCCGGCGCGGGAATCTCCACGCGCTTGCCCGCCCGCAACGAGAGATAGGTGTCATTCGCATCCGCCGGCTCGACGCCGAAGATGCGGATCGACGGCTTCAGATGCTTCGCCGCGATGGCACACCCCGCGATCAATCCTCCGCCGCCGATGCAGACCACGAGCGCTTCCAGATCCGGCGCCTGGTCGCGCAGTTCCAGCGCGGTCGTACCCTGGCCCGCGATGGTCCACGGATGATCGTAAGGAGGCACCAGCGTTGCGCCCGTTTCAGCGGAAATTTTCGCGCCGATCGCCCCGCGATCGTCCTTGAATCGGTCGTAGGTGATAATTCGCGGCCCTTGCGCGCGCGTCGCCTCCATCTTGGAGCGGGGAGCGTCCTCCGGCATCACCAGGGTCGCGGGAGCACCCACCGATTTCGCTGCGATCGCGACCGCTTGCGCGTGATTCCCAGACGAATAGGCCACCACACCCTTCGGCAAATCGGCCTTGGGGATGGAGTAGAGGAAATTCGCCGCGCCACGGATCTTGAAGGCGCCGCCTTTTTGGAAATTCTCGCACTTGAACACGGCTTGGACACCCGATTTCGCGTCGAAGGTGTGCGAGGTCATCACCGGAGTCCTCTGCGCGATGCCCTTGATGCGCTCCGCCGCGCGCTGGATATCCTCGAACGTTACTTCAGTAACCGGCATGTTTGTCCACCACGTTCTTGAGCGGCTCGCTCTTACAGAAGCGAGCGAAGTTTTCCAGGAAGAAATCCACCGCGCGATCCTTCCAACCCGGCGTGTGATCCGCGCTGTGCGGCGAAAGCAGCACGTTTCGCAATCTGTAGAAAGCGTGGCCCGCGGGCAGAGGCTCCACGTCGAACACGTCGAGCGCCGCCCCGCGAATTTTCCCCGACTCCAGCGCGGCAATCAGCGCCGCTTCGTCAATCACCGGCCCGCGGCCGATGTTGATCACCACCGCCGAAGGCTTCATCGCCGCGATCTGCCGCGCGCCGATGAGTCCCCGCGTTTCGGGCGTCAGCGGCGCGGCCGCGATCACAAAATCGCACTCGGCCAGCATTTCATTAATGTGCGAAGGCGGGTACGCGCGGTCGACCAGCGGATCGGCTGCGGATTGTTCGGGTTTCCGCCGAAGCGCTACGATCTTGCACCCAAAGGGCCTGGCGCGCTCGGCAACTGCGTGCCCGATCTCCCCATAGCCGACGATGCCAACGGTCTTGCCGTGCAACTCCTCGATGTCGAACGAGTCCCAAACGCCCTGCTCCTGCTGGCGAATGAGCCGGCGATGATCGTACTGAAAATGTAGCATCGCACCGACGGCCCATTCGCCCAGGGGCCGCCGGAACACGCCCCGGCCATTCGTCATCGTCACGGGGCTGGCGATTATCTCGGGCGTCATTACGTGCTCCACACCGGCCGACAACGTATGGACCCATCTCACCCGCGCCGCCAGCGGAAATACTCTTTTGAATAACGCGGGGTCTTTGAATTCGCCGTTCAGGATCGCGTCGGCTTCCGGGGCCGCTTTGGCCAGTGCTGAGGGATCGTCGCTGACGATCACGCGGACGTCGGCGGGGAGTTCGCTGAGCCGTTTCAGATAGGGGGTTTGAGGATCGCCAGTGACAAGAAGAGTGATCGGCATCGCAATTGATTAGGATAACGTGGGAAACTGGAGTTGTGCCTGAACGTTGTACCTGCGGCGCGCAGTTACCCGAGGATGCGCTCTTCTGCCACAAATGCGGAAAGCCTCAGCGGGAGATTGCCGCCGTTGAAGAACCTCCGCCGCCGGAGCCTCCTCCGGTCCCTATTGCGCCGTTAGCCGACCTCACAGCTCCGGTTATCAACTTCCATAACGGCACCGCGGTGCGGATCGCACTGGGCATGGGAGTCCTCGCGTTCATGTGCCTGCTGGTGGTGGGGCAACTTGCCCTGCCGGAGGCTCTGATTTTCGTCTGGCTGGCCGCCGCCGGATTCCTGGCGGTGTTTCTTTACCGGCGCAGGACCGGGCAGCGATTGTCCGTGATCAACGGCGCGCGGCTCGGCTGGATCTCCGGGATTTTTGGATTCGTCATCGTCACCGTGATTCTCACCATGTTTGTGATCGCGCTGTCGGAGCCTTCCGTGGTGACGGCCCTGCGCGAACAGGTCAAGACGCGAGGCATCCCGGAGGCCAATCTGGATCAGATGATCGAGGCGCTGCACAGCCCGGCGGGAGTCACCAGCGCGCTGGGATTATTTTTCCTTTTATTCACCGTACTCCCCGCTTTCGGCGGCGCGCTCGGCGCGAAGCTCCTGGACCGCGATTGACTGCTGCCTCTTGACGATCCCCACGCCGAGAAAGATCAGGACCATCGCGATACATTCTCTAACGCCGAAAGGCTCACGGTAGAAGAGCCATCCCAGCGCCACGGCCACCAGCGGGTTGACGTAGTTATACAGAGACGCGATCGCGATGGGCAGATTCGCCATGGAATAAACAAACGCGCTGTAGCCAATGATTCCGCCGAACATGGCTAGGTACGCGATGGCTCCGATGCCTCGCGGCGTCCACGCGACTCTGGCATGAAACACCAGCGTCGCAAGGAGAAACACGACTCCGGTGGCAAACTGCTGAATCGCCCCGCTGACGAACGGATGCGCGCGGGACGGCTGTTTTCGCTGCAAAATCGAGCCTAGGGACCAAGCGCCCAGGCTCGCCTGCAGCAGGCAGAAGGCCACGATCAGCTGGCTGGTCGCGCCATGTTCGCTGATCGCCGTCCGCGTCACCAGAAACACCACGCCGCTCAAACCCACCAGCATCCCGAGAATCGTGGGCGCATGTAGAGGCTCGCCCTCCGGCATCAGCGACTCGATTCCCACCATCCAGAACGGCGATGTCGTGCAGAATAACGCCGCGAGTCCGCTGGGGATCGTCAGTTCCGCCCAGGTTAGCGTGCCCGTTCCGATGCCGAGCGCGAAGACGCCGAACATGGCTGTCTGCCAGAGTTCACGCCCGCGAGGCAGATGCACGCCCATAACGCGCGCGGCTATCAACAACAAGCCTCCAGAAATCGTATAGCGGATGCCCATGAGCGAGATCGGGGAAAACGACTCCAGCGCTACACGGATGCCGAGATAAGTCGTGCCCCAGAATACGCAAACGCAGGCCAGCGCAAGGTAGCCCTTGAATTGTGGATGATTTCGCAAGCGTCAGGTACCATGGTAGCGTCCGTCATGATACTCACGTTAACCATCAATCCTGCTATCGAGCAAGTTATCAGCGTTGACAAGCTTGTTTTTGAGGATCGCGCGTATATTCTCGATCAGACCGAGGTGGCCGGAGGGCGCGGCGTCAACGCCTCCGTGGTCATTCACGGCTTCGGCGGAAAGACGCTGGCGCTGCTCACGTCCGGCGGCACCGCGGGCGAGAAGATGGAGAAATCGCTGGCCCAGATGGGATTTCCCTTCGAGTTGGTCCGCGTTCGTCAGGAGAGCCGCACCAATCTCACCATCTCCGACAAGCAGGGTCTGACGGTGAAGTTAAACCAGCTGGGCCACCCTCTCGACAGCCACGAGTTAACGCAGATCCGCCGCCTGGTGGAAATTCGGCTCGCCAAAGCGCGCTGGTTGATGATCTGCGGAAGTATCCCTCCGGGCGCTCCGGGGAGTTTTTACCGTGAGATCATCGAGATGGCGAAGGCTCGCGGCGTGAAGACGCTGCTCGATGCCGACGGCGACGCGTTGGCGCTCGGCGCGGAGGCCAAGCCGACTGTGATTACACCGAATCAGCACGAGGCCGAGCGGTTGCTCGGCCGGGCGATCCTAACTCGCAGCCAGTTCCTGGAGGCCGTGGACCGGCTGCAGGCCATGGGTCCGGAATCGGTGATTCTCTCGCTCGGCAGCCGCGGCGCGATTGGGTCCGGACCGGACGGAGTGTTCGAGGCTCTGCCTCCCAGGGTTGATGCGTTGTGCCCCATCGGTGCAGGCGACTGCCTCGCCGCGGCGTTCGTTTGGGCGATGGATAAGAAAAAGGCCTTTTATGAGTCGCTGCGCTGGGGTGTGGCCGCCGGCACTGCCTCCGCAGCTCTTCCCGGCATGGCCTTCCCCACCATCGAGCAGACGCGCGCGATCTATAAGCAGGTCGAAGTGCGGCCGGCGCGTTGATTATTTCTTCCGCTTCTTGAAAAACACATCGGACGATTTCGTGGTGGAGACCAGCACCGCGAATACAACGCCCAGCGCCACCAGCGTCGCCACCGAGCCGATCACGATGTAATCGGACTCCTTTAACGGCGCGGGCATCACTTTCAGCATGATAACGGCCACCAGCACAAAAACGCACATCGCCGCCGCGCCGAGCATAAATCCGCGTTTCATCAGTCGTATTTCTCGTAGAAAATCTGCTTGCGGTCGAAACCCATTTCCTTCAGGATATTCCTCACATCGTCCACCATCGCCTTCATCCCACAGAGGAAGACGTCCACGTCGCGCCGTTCGCCGATGGCTTCCTTCAAGTGCTCCTGCACATAGCCCGACCGGCCCTTCCAGGATTCTCCCGGACGGCTGAGCGTCGGCAGGAACTGGAAATGCGAGTACTTTGCGGCCATGCCCTCCAACTCGCGGCTATAAAGCAGGTCGCCCTCGTGCCTCGCGCCGAACACTAGAGTAAACTTCTGCGACGATTCGTTCAACTGCGCCTGCAACATGGATCGGAACGGCGCGATGCCCGTGCCCGTGGCGATCAAGACCGAATCCCGCGGAGGATTGCGCAGCACGAACATCCCCAGCGGAGGCCGGATCTCCAGTGCTTCGCCCGGCTGCAGCGCGAACAATCGCGGCGAGAGCAACCCGTCCTGTACCAGATCCAGGCACAACTCGAAGCGGTTCGATTCGGACGGCGCGGACGCAATGGAATACGCCCGCGTGATTTTCTTCTCGTTCACGACGTGATTGATCGATACGAACTGCCCAGGGACAAAGGTGAACGTCTCCACCTCCGGCGCTTCAAACACGAAGTGCCGCACGTCCGGCGCGATTTCCGCTGATTCAATGAGTTTTATCTGCATGATTCCCGAGCCCGATCGAGTAGCGCATCCACCATCGCCGGATGCCCATCCAGCGGCGGCGTCACGGACACGCGCAACCCCGGGCACGCGCGCTCAACCTCATCAATTAGACGCGGCAGGTCACGCTGAAGATGCAGCCCCAAGGTGAGGAAGTAGGGGATCACCACAACGGATTCGGCCCCGCGCGAGGCCAAAGCCTCCACAGCGCCGCGCAGATCCGGTTTCCCTTGTTCAAGGAACGCCGCCTCCACGGCCTCCAATCCGCCGCGCTCGCGTAGTTGCGCGGTCACTGTCCGCACCGCTTCATTTGCGCTTTCGACGCTCGATCCGTGTGCGAAGACGACATATCCCGTCATGCCTCGACCCTCTGCGGTTCCGGAAAATATGTCTTCAGAAAGTCGAGGAAAGCTCGCCCGCGGCGGCGGCCGTTGTTGTGCTGGATCTCCAATCGCTGCAGGAAAACAAGCGTAGCCAGAACGTCGGTATCCCGCAGAACCTGCATACCCGCCTCCTCTGCCATTTCCTTCCTCAAATCCTCAACCCCCTTCATGAGCCGGTCCTGAATTGCCGCCGCGTATGGATTCTGCGGACGCGTCTCATAAATCAGCCCGGATTGCAGCGTCCGGTACGTCCGCACCAACGAATCGAGCGCCTCCCGCGCGTCCAGATCCACCGCTTTTTCGCGATCGATCGCGCGCGCCAGCACTAGGCTCAGCGTCATCACTTCGCGCTCGTGCTCCCGCAGGAAATCTTCCTTCATCTGGATGTCGAGATTGGGAATATCCCTCCCGGAAAGCGGCAGAGGACGCTCATGCATACGCGCTTCGCGCAGGAACTCGCAATCCAGCGGACAATCGATGGTATTTTCGCGCTCCGTTCCGCAGCACTGCGGGCAGATGTCCGCGCCGATGCCGGGACAGTGCCGCCGGGCGCGCCTCTTCTCACATTTCTTGCAAACGTTATTCACCGCGAGTCAATTCCATCCTATCGTATGATCGAAAAATGCCGCGAATGGATCTTTATTTGAAGGTGGAAATCGATATCGATGAAAAGGAACGCCCGGAGCGCATCGCATCGGAGATCTGCCGCGTGATTCGCAAGATTTACGGTGTGCGCGCCGCGGAAGTCTCCAGCATCGTCGAGCGCGAGACTTAGAATTTCAGCACTGCCTTGCCCATTACCCGGCGATCGGCGAGCGCGCGCAACCCCGCCGGGGCCTCAGCAAAAGGGAACACCGCGGAAACCGATGGACGGATCTGCCCTGCCGCGTACATTGTCATCAGCGCGGCATGCGCTTCGGCGGGATAGCCTGTGTGGGACAACACATAGCCTCCCCACAGCACGCCGACAATGGAAATATTTTTGAGCAGTACGCGGTTCAGGGCGATGGATGGAATGCGCCCGGCCGCGAAGCCGATAATCAAGATCCGCCCCTCCGTGGCGACACACTTGGTCGACAGATCGAAAATGTCTCCGCCTACCGGGTCGTAAATCGTATCCGCCCCACGTCCTCCGGTGATCTCCCTGACGCGATCCACCCAGCTCTCGTCTGAATAATCGATCGCAAAATCCGCACCCTGCTCGCGCGCGAACTGCAGCTTCGCCTCGCTCCCCGCCGTGGCGATCACTTTCGCGCCCAGGGCCTTGCCGATCTGGGTGGCGGACATTCCCACGCCGCTCGCGCCTGCGTGCACCAACAGCCATTCTCCCGCGCGTAATTGCGAACGATGCGTCAGCGCGAAATAAGACGTCTGATACACGATCGGCATCGCGGCCGCTTCTTCAAAGCTCATGGTTTCCGGCATCGCGAAGACGCTCGATTCCTTGGCATAGGAATACTCCGCGAATGCGCCGCCCAGCGGCAAACCGATCACGCGATCTCCCACGCGCACCGATTGGACACCGCAGCCCACTTCATCCACCACGCCCGCAACTTCCGCGCCCGGCGTGAACGGAAATGGAGGCTTCACCTGATATTTCCCCTGCACCTGCAGAATGTCGAAGAAATTCACCGCCGCCGCGTGATTGCGGATGCGCACTTCACCCGGAGCCGTTTCTTTTATCGCGACCTCGTCGAGCGTCATCGTCTCCGGCTCGCCCCACGCATGTACACGCCAGGCTTTCATCAGCGTCCCTTGAAGTTCGGCTTGCGCTTCTCGTGAAACGCGGCCGTGCCTTCCTTCACGTCGTCGGTGTAGTTGGCAGCCAGCGTGGCCATCGCGGCGTCCTCCAGCGCATGATCGAGCTGCATCGACCTCTGCTTGTACATCATCCTCTTGGCGAGCCGGATGGCGATCGGTGGGCCATCCGCCAGCCGAGCGGCCAGATCCCGGGCGCGCGGCATCATTTCTTCGTCGGGCACAACCTCGGTGACTAAGCCCAGCGCCAGCGCCTCCCGCGCCGTATAAACCTCGGATAACAGCGACATCTTTAACGCGCGATCCAGGCCCATAAACCGCGTGAAATAATAAGCGCCGCCCTCGTCAGGGAGCAAACCGAACTTGAGGCTGGTGTCGCCGAGCTTGGCACTCTCCGCCGCGATGCGCAAATCGCAGGCCAGTGCCAGGGTCAACCCTCCGGCCACCGCCGCTCCGTTCACCGCCGCGATCACCGGTTTGTCGAAGCGGTCCAGGAAGCGGATCAGCGCATGCATGTTCTCGCGCATCTCCAGCATCGATTCCAGCCGGTGGCCCCGGTACCGCGCCGGATACTGAAAATCGCGGCTGATGTCGCCGCCGGCGCAAAATCCCTTGCCCGCGCCGGTGAGAATGATCGCGCGAATCTCGTCGTCGTCGCGCGCGTCCTCCAGCGCCTTCAGGATTTCGTGAACCATCGTCTCGGAATACGCGTTGCGCTTGGCCGGACGATTCATGGTGATGGTCACCACCCGGTCCGATTTTTCGAACAGAATCTCGGTCATAAACTCGGGCCCAATGTGGCCATTCCGCCATCTACAACCAGCGATTCGCCGGTGGTCGCCTTGGCCACCGCGGCGAAAAACAGCGTCGCCTCGGCCACATCCTCGACGGAGGCTAATCGACGCAGGGGCGTGATCTTCTCACTCGAATCGAACTGCTCTTTCGGCCAGCCCGCGAAGCGCGTGCGCACAAACCCCGGCAGCACCACGTTCACGCGGATTCCCGGAGCCAGCGCTCGTGCCAGGGATTTCGTCATCGTAACGACGCCCGCCTTGGACGCCGCATATGCGATGGAACTTCCCTGCCCGGTGATGGACGCCACCGAGGAAATATTGACGATGGACGAGCCCTCCTGCCGCTTCAGATACGGAACCGCCGCCCGTACGCAATAAAACACGCCGCGCAGATTCACGTTTAGCGTGTGATCCCAAATCTCGTCACTCAGTTCGCTCAACTGCGCATGGGGGATGCGCGTGCTCCAGCCGGCGTTGTTCACCAGGTAATCGATGCGCCCGAACTCGTGCTCGGCGGCGGCCATCAGTTCGATGGCATCTGCCTCCTTGGACACATCAGCGCCAACCGCGATCGCGGTTCCGCCAGCCGATTGAATCGCCTCCACCACGCTCACCGCCGCGTCGCGCGAGCGGGCGTAATTCACCACCACCTTCGCGCCCTGTTGGGCGAACAGTTCCGCAATGGCGCGACCCATCCCCGTGCCCGCGCCCGTCACTACCGCAACTTTGTTGTCGAGTTTCATGTCGCCTCATGGTAATACGATTCCGCGCATCTTGTGGAGGCGCGATTCATGCCGGCAGCCGCTATTTAGGGGCTTCTGGGCGAAACGATCCCCATTCCTGTGCGATCATCATTTTTGGGGAACCACGAATGAGAAAATTGATCGTCGCCTTCGCACTTACATCCGCTCTGCTCTCCGCCTCCGACGCGCCCACGCGACTCCAGGCCGCCGCCGACGTTTTCAAAGAGGTGATGGCCATCCCTGACAAGTCCATCCCGCAGGATCTACTCAACAAAGCGGAATGTATCGTCATCGTGCCAGGCATGAAAAAAGGAGCCTTCGTTGTCGGCGCGAAGTACGGACGTGGATTCGTTTCCTGCCGCCTGCATTCCGGGGTGGGCTGGAGCGCTCCTGGAGCCGTTCGCGTTGAGGGAGGCAGCTTCGGGTTCCAGATCGGGGGATCGGAAACCGATGTCATGATGCTGGTGATGAATCAAAGCGGCGTCAAGCGCCTGCTTTCCACCAAGTTCACCCTCGGCGGAGATGCGAGCGTCGCCGCGGGCCCGGTGGGCCGCTCCACTCAGGCGGAGACGGATGCGGCCATGACGGCCGAGATCCTAACCTGGTCTCGTTCCCGAGGCTTATTCGCCGGCATTTCGCTGAGTGGAGCAACTCTTCGCGACGACGAGGATTGGAACTACGAAATGTATGGGCGGAAAATCGCCAATCGCGAGATCGTCACCACGACGATCGCTCCGCCGGCGGCGGCAAAGCCTCTGCTGGACGAACTGAACCACTACTCGAGCCGCAAGTAGATGCCCGACGAACCCGATCCTTTGGACATTGCCGCGCGGATGCGCGAGGACTGGAACGCGCGTGCCCGCGAAGACGCCGGCTACTACGTTGCCTTCGGCCGCCGCGATCAGGACGACGCCGAATTCTACGCCACCGCCACGGAAATGGTTTCGAGCCTCGAAACCGAGCTGCGCCGCGTTCCCATGGCCGAACGCGGTGACTGGCGGGCGCTTGAGATCGGCTGCGGCCCCGGCCGCCTGATGCGTCCCATGAGCCGTCACTTCGTTCAAATCGACGGGGTGGACGTCTCTGACGAAATGATCGCCCTTGCGCGACAACGCCTGAGTGATCTTCCTAACGCCCATCCCCACCACACTGACGGGGCCAGCCTTTCCCTGTTCGAGGACGAGACATTTTCCTTCGTCTACTCCTACGCCGTTTTTCAACACATCCCGAGCCGCGAAGTGGTGTTGCAGTACCTCCGGGAGATTCACCGCGTGATGAAAACCGGAGGACTGGCTCGTCTACAGTTCAACGGCCTGCCGCAAGGCGTGGGCCTCGCTTACGACACCTGGGCCGGCGCGCGATTTTCGTCAAACGAGATCATGGAGTTCGCCCGGGAACACGATTTTCAGGTGCTCGCGCTGGAAGGCGTCGGCACACAGTACATGTGGACGTCCTGGCTCAAGAGGCCGCGCGGCTGGAGTTGGGAACAGGAATCGAAAGAGCCCAAGGCCGACCTCCGCATCCGCCGCATCACCAACGCTGGCAGTTCGGAACCCGTCGCGCCGTCGCGAGGCCGCTGGGCTTCCATTTCGATCTGGGTTGAGAATCTCCCGCCGGATGCCGGCCTGCAGCACTTGCGTGTCACCGTCGGCAGTTCCTACGGGACGATTACCTACATTGGCCCGCCCGATAACATCGGCCTGCAGCAGATCAATGCTGTTCTGCCCGAGTTGGAAGAAACAGGCCTCTTGCCTGTCGAGGTGCATTGGTGCGGGCGGGTGATTTCTCCGCCCGCCGTACTGCGCGTGATTCCGCCCGGCCCATCGGTACCGAGCATCGCCAGCGTCACCGACGGCGTGAACCTGGTCGCCGGGAAGCGCATTGAGACGCGCACCATCAAGCTGACGCTGGAAGAGATTTCGCGCCCGCATGAACTGGAGGCATTCATCGACGGCCACCCTGTCTCCGGTCTCGAATACTTCTGCGTCGACCCGCGGCCGCAGAAATTCGAGGTGAATCTTCGCCTGCCCGAACAGGTCGGCCCCGGCCCCCATCAGTTGGAGATTCGCATGGGCCGGAGGAAACTCGCGCCAATCAGCATCGAAGTAGTGGCGTGATCTGGCCCTGACGGACCTACTATGTTGTTCTGCTAGTGTGTTTGTCGTGATGCTTCTCCAGCCAATCGCGCCAATCACGGAGCGGTAGGAGGATTAGCAGGGAGTCTCATTGAGGCCGTCAGTGAATTATTCCGCTTGAATGTGGATGCCGCACTCCAGCTTCTTCCCCTGCCAGCGGCCGGAGCGGGCGTTTTCGGGGTCGAAGGGCAGCGCCGTGCAAGGCTGACAACCGATGCTCGTGTAGCCCTGCGCGTAGAGGGGCAGCGCGGGGATATCGTGCCGGTCGAGATACTGCCACACGTCGCGGATGGTCCACGAGGCCAGTGGACTCACTTTCTTCAGTTCTTTTCCGCCTGGCAGCTTAAACGATTCGACGGCTTGCAGATTCGCCCGCGTCGGCGACTGCTCGCGACGCAGCCCGGTGATCCACGTGTCGAACCCGGCAAGACCCGCGAATAGCGGCTCGACCTTGCGCAACCCGCAGCAGCGGTCCGGAGCAGTCTCGTTCAGGATGCCGAACTGTGATTCCTGTTCCGCGACGCTTTTCTTCGCGCTCAGATTGCGCAAATTGAGATTCCACCTCGCTGCCATCTCATCGCGATACGCTAGCGTTTCCTTGAAGTGATAGCCTGTTTCCAGAAAGAGCACCGGGATATCGGCGCGCAGCTGAAGCGCCTGATGCAGCACCACCATGTCTTCCGCCTGAAAGCTGCACGTCACACAGGCATTTCTCAAATCGAGTAACTCTATCATCATTGATTACCCTGGATCGTCACTGGCCACTGGGACTCGACTTCGCGTGAGATGTGGATACTTTCCGCTTCCATGGCTCGTAAATGGATGATTCTTATAGCCATGATTCATACTAGCACGGAATCGTATTATTGTCCATCGACAATACTAATTTAGGTAGTACTCCGACACCTGTTCGTAACAGGCTGTCCCGTATATAGATATAGTTCTTGACGAGGTACTATATGTTGCGGCATCATTGCGAACAGCGCTGGAGGGACAAATCGGAGCCAGCGGTCGATCATAAACATCTCTGTAAGGAACTAGCCATGGGACAATTGGGTGTAGGTGTCGCTATGAAATTAGATGCGCGTCGGCCGGTGCCGGTGTCGCAAAGGGTCGGGGTGGATTTCCCCCGCTATTTCACGTCCCGGCTGGAGCCCGGCAAGACCCCTTATGATGAGGTTAAGTGGGAGCTGCGCACGGCCTCGATCGGCAACGACAAAGGCGCGGTGATCTTCGAGCAGCGCGACGTGGAGGTCCCGGCGGACTGGTCGCAGACCGCGACGAACATCGTCGTCAGTAAGTATTTTTATGGCAAGGTCGGCACGGCGGAGCGCGAGACCAGCGTGCGTCAACTGGTGGGCCGCGTCGTGAACACGATCGCCGACTGGGGCACGAAGCAGCGCTATTTCCGCACTCCCGAAGACGCCGAGAACTTCCGCGCCGACCTGGCGCACCTGATGCTGACCCAGAAGGCCTGCTTCAATTCGCCGGTGTGGTTCAACGTCGGCGTGGCGGAGCCTCGCGGCTACGGCTGGTATTACGACGAAGCCTCGGACAGCGTGAAGAAGCTGGAGCAGGGCCAGATGAAGCCGCAGTGCTCGGCCTGCTTCATCAACTCGGTGGGCGATACGCTCGAAGCAATTCTCGATCTGGCCAAGACCGAAGGCATGCTGTTCAAATGGGGCAGCGGCACCGGCACCAATCTCTCGTCTTTGCGCGAGGAGGACGGCCTGCTGTCGAGCGGCGGCCGCGCCTCCGGTCCACTGAGCTTCATGAAGGGCTTTGACGCCTT
The DNA here is from genome assembly GCA_035542735.1 of Bryobacteraceae bacterium. Taxonomy (GTDB): domain Bacteria; phylum Acidobacteriota; class Terriglobia; order Bryobacterales; family Bryobacteraceae; genus Palsa-187. Next base: position 18,415 of record DATKKV010000029.1, on the reverse strand, counting down.
CGCCGGCGTGATCAAGAGCGGGGGCAAGACGCGCCGGGCGGCCAAAATGGTGATTCTCAATGCGGATCATCCGGACATTGAGCAGTTCATCTGGTGCAAGGCCAAGGAAGAAAAGAAGGCTCATACGCTCATCGACGCCGGCTACGATTCGTCGCTCGACGGCGACGCGTATTCCTCGATCTTCTTCCAGAACGCGAATAACAGCGTCCGCGCGACCGACGAGTTCATGCAGGCGGTGGAGAGCGACGGCGACTGGTGGACGCGCTCACGCCTGGCCGGTCAGCCGGTGAAGCGCTACAAGGCTCGCGACCTGATGAAGGAGATCGCCGAGGCGACGCATCAGTGCGGCGACCCGGGCATGCAGTTCGACACCACCATCAACCGGTGGCACACCTCAAAGAATACGGCTCGCATTAACGCGTCGAATCCGTGCTCGGAGTACATGTTCCTGGACGATTCGGCCTGCAACCTGGCGTCGATGAACCTGATGAAGTTCGTCGGCAGCGACGGGCAGTTCGACGTTGAGGCTTATCGCCACGCCGTCGACACCATGACCATCGCGCAGGAGATTATCGTCGACAACGCGGCCTATCCGACCGAGAAGATCGCGAAGAATTCGCACGATTTCCGGCCGCTGGGCCTGGGCTACGCCAACCTGGGCGCGTTGTTGATGTCGATGGGCATCCCCTACGATAGCGATCAGGGCCGCGACTTGGCCGCCGGCCTTACGGCCATCATGTGCGGTCAGGCTTACCTGACCAGCGCGCGCGTCGCCGAAGGCTCCACCGGTCCTTGCGAAGGCTATGCGGTGAACGAGGAGCCCTTCCTCGAAGTTATCCGCATGCATCGCGACGCGACCGCGAAGATCGACAGCCGGCGGGTCCCGCAGGCAATTTACGAAAACGCGCGCGCGTGCTGGGAAGAGGCCTACGAGCTGGGCCGCGTGGCCGGCTTCCGCAACGCGCAGACTACCGTGCTGGCGCCAACCGGCACCATCGGCTTCATGATGGATTGCGACACCACCGGCATCGAGCCCGATCTTGCGCTGGTGAAGTATAAGAAGCTGGTGGGCGGCGGCGTGATCAAGATCGTTAACAACACGGTGCCGGAAGCTCTGCTGAAACTGGGTTATTCCACGGACCAGATGAACGCCATCGTCGATCACATTGATTCGTCAGGCACCATCGAAGACGCGCCTGGCCTGAAGCCGGAGCACCTTCCCGTGTTCGATTGCAGCTTCCGGCCGCAGAACGGCACGCGGTCCATCCACTATATGGGCCATGTGCGCATGATGGCCGCGGTGCAGCCGTTCATTTCCGGCGCGATCTCTAAGACCATCAATATGCCGGAGGAGTCCACGGTGGACGACATCATGAACGCCTACATTGAGAGCTGGCGTTTGGGTCTGAAGGCCGTGGCGATTTATCGCGATAATTCCAAACGCGTGCAGCCGCTCAGCTCCGGCACCGCCAAGGGCGCGAAGGCGGCCAACGGTCCGGCACAGGTCGAGATCAAGGAAAGGATCGTCTACCAGCCGGTGCGCCACAAGCTGCCGGCGGAGAGGCAGTCGATCACGCACAAGTTCTCCATCGGCGGCCACGAAGGCTACATCACCGTGGGCATGTACGAAGACGGCCAGCCGGGCGAGGTCTTCATCTCCATGGCGAAGGAAGGCTCCACCATTTCGGGCCTGATGGACAGTTTCGCCACCGCCATCAGCTACGCGCTGCAGTACGGCGTTCCACTGAAGTTCTTCGTCGACAAGTTCAGCCACGTGCGTTTCGAGCCGAGCGGCTGGACGGGCAATCCGCAGGTGCCCTACGCAAAGTCGATCATGGACTATATTTTCCGCTGGATGGGCGCGAAGTTCCTGGGTCCCGAGTACGCCGCGGGAGAAGCCGGCGACGCTCCAAAGCTGCGGGCGACCGAAGAGGATCCGCAGCAGGCGCTGGCCTTCTCGCCGGCGGTCTCCGATGCGCCGATGTGCTCGGAATGCGGGGGCTTGATGACGCGCAACGGCTCGTGTTATAAATGCGAGAACTGCGGCGGAACCAGCGGCTGCAGCTAGGGAGGTCCTCGATGATCGCCACCGAACGTCTTCAGCGATTTGCCGGCGCGAGCTCTTTACAGCTTGGGGACCGGTTCCTGGATCTGCACTGCGTGCTGAACGCGCGCACGCGCCCCATCCAAGGCGTCCCCACTCGCCTTCTCGGCTACGAAGGACGGTTCGAGAATCTGTCGTTCCTCGATGCGAGCCGGGCGCTCTCGGCCCGCGCACCGCTGCGGCTGACACTGGCAGACGGCAGCCGGTTCCGGGTCGCGGTACTCGATGCCCACGGTAGCTTTACCGCCGAGCCGGTGGATTAACCTCGCCCTAAAAACATTTCACGCAGAGACCCCAAGTCCGCAAAGCAGAATCTCTGCGTTCTCGGCGTCTCTGCGTAAATTAAGGAGTCGAAAAAGCTACTCTTCCGGCGCTTCGCCTTCTTCCGTGCCCTGACGAATGGCGTTGAGCTTCTCTTCCCGGCGCTTGGCTCGTTCCGCCGCGCGCTTCACCAGCTCGCTTCCCACCAGTTCGATCATGGCCTGCTCCGCTCCATCACCCTTGCGATTGCCGAGCCGGACGATCCTCGTGTAGCCGCCATTGCGCTGCCCGAACCGCGTCCCCAGCTTATCGAACAGCTTTTTGACCGAGGCCGGAGTTTCGAGAAACGCCGCAGCCTGGCGCCGCGCATGCAGCGTGTCGCGCTTGCCGAGCGTGATCATCTTGTCCACCAGAGGCTTGATGGCCTTCGCCTTCGGCACCGTGGTGACGATTCGCTCCTGCTCAATGACGCTGGTAACCAGCCCCTTCAACAGGGAGTTGCGCGCACCCACGTCGCGCTTGAGTTTATAACCGGATCGTTTATGCCGCATACTTTCTCGTCCTTCTTACTCAGCGATGGCGCCTTCTTCGCCCTCATCCTCGTCCACATCCTCGTCGATGTCCGCGCCTTCCTCAGCCGCGCCAATCGCCGCCGGCGTGCCCGCGGGCGAAACAAGGCGGCCCTGGGCGTCGAACTTCATGCCGAAGGTAAGGCCCAGACCGGAGAGGATCTCCTTGATTTCGTTCAGCGACTTGCGCCCGAAGTTCTTGGTGCGCAGCATCTCCGCTTCCGTCTTCTGCACCAGGTCGCCGATGGTTTGAATATTGGCGTTCTTCAGGCAGTTGTAGGAGCGAACGCTCAATTCCAGCTCTTCGACGGAGCGGTTGAGCACTTCGTTCATCTGGCTCAAGGCGCGCTCGGCCGGCTCCTCGGCCGATTCCGGCAGCTCTTCGAAGTTGATGAAGATCGCCATGTGATCCTTCAGCAGTTTCGCCGCCTGGCCGATGGCGTCGGCCGGCGAGATCGCTCCGTTGGTCCACACTTCGATGGTCAGCTTGTCGTAATCGGTCATCTGGCCGAGGCGGGCGGCCTCCACCGAGAAGTTCACCTTGCGAACGGGCGAGTGCACCGAATCGATCGGAATGTAGCCGAGCGGAAGGTCCTCGTCGTTGTTGCGGTCTGCCGAAACGTAACCGCGGCCGGACTTCAGGCGCATTTCGATGGACAGGCTGCCGCCTTCGCCGACGGTGGCGATGTGCATATTGCGGTCCAGCACCTCGATGTCGGCATCGGTTTCAATCTGCCCGCTGAGAATCTGGCCGGCGCCGTCGGCCTTCAGCCGCACGGTGCGCGTGCCTTCGCCCATCATCTTGAAAGGCACCTGCTTCAGGTTGAGGATAATATCGGTGGCATCCTCGGCGACGCCGGGAATCGGGCTGAACTCGTGAGCCACGCCCTCAATGCGGACGGCGGTGATGGCCGCGCCCTCAATTGAGCTAAGCAACACGCGGCGCAGGCCTGTGCCGATGGTCGATCCGAAGCCGCGCTCGAACGGCTGCGCGGTGAACATGCCGTAACGCTCGTTGAGCGTTTCCGTGTTGGCCACTAACCGCTTGGGTTTCTGGAATCCTTTGAACATTCTTTAGGCTCCTTCTTACTTCGAGTACAACTCGACAATGAGCTGTTCATTCAGCTGGATCTGGACGAGGTCCTCGCGCTTGGGTTGCGAAAGAACGCGGCCCTTCAGATTTTCGCGGTCCACTTCCAGCCAGTTCGGGCTCGGCGCATGCGCCGTGGCGTCGCGCGCATGCAGGATGGTCGGGTTGTTCTTGCTCTTTTCGCGGACTTCGATCACGTCGTTCGGCTTCACCATGTAGGACGGGATGTCCACGCGCCTGCCGTTGACGTTCAGGTGGCCGTGGCGCACCAGCTGGCGGCTCTGGGCGCGCGATGTCGCGAGGCCCATGCGGTACAGCGTATTGTCCAGCCGCCGTTCCAGCATGTTCAGCATGGCCTCGCCCGTGATGCCCTTCATCACGAGGGCCTTTTCATACAAGTTGCGGAACTGGCCTTCGAGCAGTTGATAGTAGCGGCGCGCTTTTTGCTTTTCGCGAAGCTGCAGGCCGTAACCCACGATCTTCTGCTTGCGATCCTTGCCATGCTGCCCCGGAGCGAAGTTGCGCTTTTCGATGGCGCACTTTTCGGTGTAGCAGCGTTCGCCTTTCAGAAACAATTTCATGCCCTCGCGCCGGCATTGCCGGCACACGGGACCAATGTATCGAGCCAAATCAGACCTCCCTGGTCAAATCACTTCAAGTAGGTGCAGTTTACGGCGGCCCACTCTAAAACAGCCACTTTCTTCCTGCTTACAAAAAATCATCAAACGCGACGCTTTTTCGGCGGACGGCAGCCGTTATGCGGAATCGGCGTCCGGTCCTTGATCGAACGAACGTCGAGCCCCGCGGTGGACAGCGCGCGCACCGCCGACTCGCGCCCTGCGCCCGGACCGCTCACCGCCACTTCGACGGTGCGCAGGCCGGATTCCTTGGCCTTGTTGGCCGCCGTCAACGACGCCTGCTGCGCCGCAAACGGAGTGCCTTTGCGCGATCCCCGGAAGCCCAACGAACCGGCGCTCGACCACGAAAGCACGTTGCCCATGGGATCCGTGATGGTGACAATCGTGTTGTTGAACGACGCCTGCACGTGCACCTTACCCATCGGCACGGAACGCTTTTCTTTTTTCTTGAACGTCTTTTTCTTGCCAGCTTTTGCGGGTGCTTTCGCCATGTTCTAATCCTTAGGTCTTTCCGGTGGCTTTCTTCTTGTTCGCGACCGTGCCGCGCCGCGGACCCTTGCGGGTGCGCGCATTGGTGTGCGTCCTCTGGCCGCGTACCGGCAAGCCGCGGCGATGACGCAGGCCGCGATAGGCCCCCATTTCGATGAGGCGCTTGATGTTCATCGAGGTCTCTTTGCGCAGGTCGCCCTCGACCGCGCCCTCGGCCTCGAGAATCGTACGGATCTTGTTGACCTCTTCTTCGGTCAGATCGGCGATCTTAGTGTCGGGGTTAACGCCCGCACGATGGCAGAGCGAATTGGCCCTGGTCCTTCCAATGCCGTAAATGTAAGTGAGACCGATTTCGGTCCGTTTCTTCGCCGGTAAATCGACGCCCGCCAGACGTGCCATGTATTATCCCTGCCTCTGCTTATGCTTCGGATTCGTGCAAATCACCCGCACCACGCCTTCGCGGTGGACGATCTTGCACTTGTCGCACATTTTCTTGACCGATGCTCTAACCTTCATAAGATCCTTCCTTACGGCCTCGTCAACACCCAAGGCCCGTTCGCCGTAATCGCTACCGTGTGCTCGAAATGTGCCGAGTATCTTCCATCCTCGGTCACTGCCGTCCAACGGTCCGGTTTTACCCGGCTGCCCGGTTTCCCGGCATTCACCATCGGCTCGATCGCCAGCACCATTCCTTCTTTCAACCGCGGATTCTCGCTCCGCCGGTCGACGTAATTCGGAACCTGAGGCTCTTCGTGCATCTGCGTTCCGATGCCGTGGCCCACAAACTCCCGAACGATCGAAAACCCGTTCGCGGTCACGTGCCTCTCCACCGTGCCGCAGATATCGAACAGCCGGTTGCCCGGCCTGGCCTTTTCTATCGCCAGTTCCAGCGACTCGCGGGTCACATTCATCAGCTTCTGGGCCTCTTCCGAGATTTCGCCCACGCCCACCGTGATCGCCGAATCACCGTAATACCCGTTCAACTGCACGCCGGTGTCGATCGAAACGATGTCGCCCTTCTTCAGGACCCTTTTCAGCGAAGGCATCCCGTGGACGATCTCCTCGTTCACCGATGTACATAACACCGAGGGGAATTTCGTTCCCGCGCTCGGCGTCGAATAACCCTTAAACGCGGACCGCGCACCCGCGTCCGCCATCATCTTCTCCGCCACGACGTCCAGATCGTGGGTGGTTACGCCCTCGGCCACCATTGGCTTCAGCGTGTCCAGAATCTTCCAGACCAGCAGTCCGGCGGCGCGCATTTTTTCGAGCTCCGCCATATTCTTCCGCACGATCATCCCGTTCTAGCGTCCCGCCGCATGGCTATCGATCCAATTCTTAATCTGCTTGGCGATCGCCATCGGCGATCCTACGGCGCCATCTACTTCACACACTGCAAATCCCTGCCCGCGCAAACATTCCAGCACCGGAGCTGTTTGACGATCGTAAGCCCGCAACCGCTCGGCGACAACCTCAGGGCGATCGTCGTCCCGGACCACCAGTTTCGATCCGTCGTAATCGCAAACCTCCGAAACCACCGGAGTTTTTGCCGACACGCCGTAGAGCGCGCCGCACGTCGGACACATCCGCCGCCCGGATAGACGGGCAATAATAACATTATAATCGACTTTTAGGTGCACGACCACCGGGGCGATCCCCTTGGCCATTAGCACCCCCGAAATCAGCTTCGCCTGGCTCACCGTCCGCGGATACCCGTCGAGGATAAATCCGTTCGCGCAATCCGGCTGCTCAATCCGCTCTTCCACCATCCGGTTGACGATCTCGTCCGGCACAAGACCGCCCGCCTTCATGATCGATTCCGCTTCCTCACCCAGAGGATCGCGCGACGCCACGCGTTCCCGCAGCATGTCTCCGGTGGAAATATGAGCTACTCCCAGCGCCTGACGCAGCAACTTGGCTTGCGTCCCCTTCCCCGAACCCGGGGGACCGAACAAAATCAGGCAGAGTCGACTCATTCACCCGCTTTGGCCTGGTTTCCCTCCTCAAACATCCGAAAAGTTTCCAAGTCAAACCCCACCGCCCCACGCGGGGCGGACCTCAAATGCTGCTGCGGCGGCCGCGAATCCGGCCTGCCCGCGGCGTAAATCCTTCATAGTGGCGCATGATCAACTGCGCCTCGATCTGATTCACCGTATCCATCGCCACGCCCACCACAATCAGCAACGACGTTCCGCCGAAGCTGAAGTTCACTCCCAGGCCATCCAGCAGCCAGCGCGGGAAGTGCGCATCGATGAAATTTCCAATTAACGGCAGGCGCTGCAACTTGATGCCGGCGATCATGATCTGCGGCAGCAGCGACAGAATCGCCAGGTACAGGCCGCCTACCACGGTGATCTTGGTCAAAATCTTGTTCATGTAGTCGGCCGTGTTCCGCCCCGGGCGAATGCCCGGGATGAACCCGCCGTACTTGCGCATATTATCCGCCGCTTCGTTCGGATTGAAAATAATCGAAACGTAGAAGAAGCAGAAGAAGATGATCAGGACGGTATAAAGCAGGTAGTAAAGCGGAGACGCGCCCTGAATGGCTCCCAGCATCCCGGTTAATACCGTTGAGTTCTTCACGAACTCGAACTGCATTGCCGTCATTGGGAACGCCAGCAGCGAACTGGCGAAAATCACCGGAATCACGCCGCCCGCGTTGACCTTCAGCGGCAGGTGCGTCGATTGTCCGCCCATCATCCGGCGGCCGATCACGCGCTTGGCGTACTGCACCGGGATGCGGCGCTCGCCGCGCTCGACTAGGACGATAAAGCCGACCACCGCAACCATCATGATGACGATGATGAGAACCTGAATGAACGGCCAGTCGCCCGTCTGCACCTTGGTCACCATGTCGGAGATCGCGTTCGGCAACCCGACTACGATGCCGGTGAAAATGATCAGCGACATGCCGTTGCCGACGCCGCGCTCCGTGATCTGCTCGCCAAGCCACATGATGAAAGCCGTACCGGTGGTCAGCGTCAACATGGTCATCGCCGTGAAGCCGAATCCAGGATGGTTCACGAACGGCGTCGAGGAATGCGAGAGCGTGAACGCGATGCCGTAGGACTGCACCAGCGCCAGGCCGACCGTAAGGTAACGGGTCCACTGCGTGATCTTGCGCCGTCCAATTTCACCCTCTTTTTGCAGCTTTTCGAGTGTCGGAACGACGACCGTCAGCAACTGCAAGATAATCGACGAGGTGATGTACGGCATGATGCCGAGCGCGAAAATCGTCAGACGCCGGAACATGCCCCCGCTGAACAGATCCAGGAATCCGAACAGCGAACCCTGATTCTGGCGGATGAAATCCTCAAAGCGGTGCGTGTCGATGCCGGGGATCGGGATGTGCCCGCCCAGACGGTACACCGCCAGAAGGCCCAGCGTGAACAGGAGCCTTTTGCGAAGATCCGGGATGCGAAAGACGTTAGCGACGGCTTCCAAAAACTTCATGGGTTTCTCCGGTGCGGGACTACTTCTGTTCCCCGCCGTTCTTTTCCGAGATCACTTCCGCGGTTCCACCGGCGGCTTGAATCTTCTCAAGCGCTGCCTTGGAAAACACATGCGCCTTCACCGTGATTTTCTTCTTCAGCTCACCCGAGCCCAGAATCTTCAGCCCGTGCTTCAGCTTGTGGATGACGCCCGCCTCCAGCAGCGAACCAGGATCGAAGGACGTGCCGTCGAGCTGCTCCAGCGCGCCCACGTTCACAACGGAGAATTCCTTGTGGAAAATATTGGTGAACCCGCGCTTCGGCAGACGGCGATGCAGAGGCATCTGGCCGCCTTCAAAGCCGCGCATGCGCGAATAACCCGAAATCGACTTGGCGCCCTTGGCTCCGCGGCCCGAATATTTGCCACGCCCGGTGCCCATACCCTGGCCGACGCGCTGCTTCTTCTGCTTCTGTCCGGCGGGCGGTTTTAATTGGCTGAGATTCATATGTGACTCTTCGCTCTTGACTAATCCACGATTGCAAGCAGGTGCGGAATCTTCTTCACCATGCCGCGGAAGGCCGGCGTATCCGGCTTCACTACCACCCGGTTCATCGTCTTGAGACCGAGGGCCCGCACGATCGCCTTATGCTTTTCCGGCGTGCAGATCGGGCTCTTGATTAACTTAATTTTGATCGTTCCCGGCATTTTGTCACCTTACACTTTTTCGAGCGCCAGGCCGCGCAGATCCGCCACCTCGGCCTTGTCGCGCAGCTGCTCCAGCGCATCGATGGTCGCCTTCACCACGTTGTGCGGATTGTGCGAACCCAGAGACTTGGTCAGAACGTTCGGGATGCCCACGGCGGTAATCACCGCGCGCACCGCGCCGCCCGCAATCACGCCCGTGCCGTCCGGAGCAGGCTTCAGCAGCACCCGTCCGCTGCCGAACTCGCCCAGCACCGGATGCTGAATGGTGGTGGCCAGCACGTTCACTTTGCGCAGATTCTTCTTGGCGGATTCGATGCCCTTCTTGATGGCCGCTGGAACTTCCTTGGCCTTGCCCGTGCCGAATCCCACGATCTTCGCGCCGGGGTCCCCCACCACAACCAGCGCCGAGAAGCTCAGATTCTTGCCGCCCTTGACCACCTTGGTGACGCGGTTAATCGACACAACCTGTTCTTTGAGGTTCAGATTCGTCGAGTCGATGCGCTTTTGCATGCCCATTTTTTAGAATTCCAATCCGGCCTCGCGGGCCGCTTCCGCCAACGCCTTCACGCGGCCGTGATACTGATAGCCGCCGCGATCGAACACCACAGCCTTCACGCCCTTGTCCTTGGCGCGCTCAGCCACCAGCTTGCCGATTTCCTTCGCCCCGGCGATGTTGCCGCCGTTCTTCGTATCCGTCTGGGTGGATCCGGCCGCTGCCAGCGTGTGGCCCTTCGAATCGTCGATCACCTGCGCGTAAATATGCTTCACGCTGCGGAACACCGCCAGACGCGGACGCTCCGCCGTTCCTGAAACGCGGCTGCGGATGCGCTGGTGCACGCGCAGCCGGATGATATTTTTAGAATCGCCCCGTGCCATCGATTACTTACCTCCCGCGCCGGTCTTGCCGACCTTCTTGCGCAGCGCCTCGCCCGTAAACCGGACGCCTTTGTTCTTGTACGGATCGGGCGGACGCAACGCCCGCATGTTCGCCGCCACCTGGCCCAGCAGCTGACGGTCGGAGCCGGTCAGGACCAGATGCGTCTGCTTGTCGACCTTCATGTCGATCCCGTCCGGCAGATAATATTCAATCGAATGCGAGTAGCCCAGCGTGAACGTCGCGATGCGGCCCTTCAGATCGCAGCGGTAGCCGATGCCGACAATGTCGAGTTCGCGGGTGAACCCGGTCGATACGCCCTGCACCGCGTTGGCCGCCAGCGCGCGAGTCAGCCCATGCAGCGCGGCCTTGTCCTCGCCGTCGCGCTGAAACTCGATGACCGCGTCCTTCTGCGACATCGTGATGCCGCCCGGAACCGGAACCGTGTGCTTGCCCTTCGGCCCTTCGACGTTCAAATGTCCCTCGCCGGCGGTGACTTTCACACCCTTCGGCAACGGGAGCAGCTTTTTTCCAACTCTAGACATACGCTTCCCTTTACTTGCGACTTCCTACCAGACGTGACACAGGACTTCGCCGCCCACGCCCTGCTTGCGCGCGGCCGCGCCCGTCATCACGCCCTGCGGAGTCGTCAGGATATTGATTCCCAGTCCGCCCAGCACACGCGGCACGTCTTTCGAGCCGACGTAAACGCGGCAGCCCGGACGCGAGACGCGCTCGATCCGCGAAATCACGGGCACGTTGCCCGGCGTGTACTTCAGATAAATGCGGATGGACTTCTTGGCGCCATCCTCGGTGAGTTTGAAGTTGGCGATGTAGCCCTCGTCCTTGAGGATCTTCGCGATATCGTTCTTGAGCCGCGACGCGGGCACATCCACTTTGGCGTGGCGCGCCGAAAGCGCATTCCTCATGCGCGTCAGCATATCGGCGATAGGATCGGTGGTCGTCATTCCTGTTTCAATCTCCTCGCTACCAGCTCGCCTTGATCACGCCGGGCACTTCCCCGGCCAGCGCCAGCTTCCGGAAGCAAATGCGGCAAAGTTTGAACTTGCGCAGAAATCCGCGCGGGCGCCCGCAGCGGAAGCAGCGGTTCCGGTGCCGGCAGGCGAACTTGGGTTTCTTCCCGGCTGCGTCCGCGGCCGCTGTCTTCTCCGCGATCTTTTCGTCTCGTGCAATCTTCGCTGTGGTCGCCATCAATATCTCCTACTGCGTCCGGAACGGCATTCCGAGGTGTTTCAACAACGCCAGCCCCTCGGCATCGGTCTTGGCGGTGGTGGTGATGCAAATATTCATTCCCTTGGTTTTCTCGACCTTGTTGTAGTCGATCTCCGGGAAAATTAACTGGTCCTTGATGCCCAGCGTATAGTTGCCGCGCCCGTCGAACGACCTCGACGACACGCCGCGGAAATCGCGCACGCGCGGCAGCGTCACGCTCACCAGGCGGTCCAAAAACTCGTACATGCGGTCGCCGCGCAGCGTCACGCTGCAGCCGATCGCCATCCCCTCGCGGAGCTTGAACGCCGCGATCGATTTGCGCGCCTTGTTGACCACGGGGCGCTGGCCCGCGATCAGGCTCAACTCGCTCACCGCGCCGTCCATCAGCTTGCTGTTGCCGGTCGCCTCGCCCAGTCCGATGTTTACGCTGATTTTCGTGACCTTCGGCACCGCCATCGGGTTCGTGTAACCGAACTCCTTGGTCATCGCCGGTACGACTTTCTTCAAATACGCTTCCTTGAGCCGTGCCATAAATTACGCCTTCTTGTCCAAAATCTCGCCGCCCTTTTTGGCGATGCGCACGTGCCGCTTGGCCGCGCCGGTTCCCTCGATCCGGTAGCCGACGCGGGTGGCCACGCCGCCCGAAGTGAGAATCATCACGTTCGACACCGCAATGGCGCTTTCCCGTTCTGCGATGCCGCCCTTGATCTGCCGCGACGGATTCGGCTTGGTGTGGCGCTTCACCATGCTCACGCCCTCCACCAGCACTTTTCCATTCACGCGGTCCACGCTCAGCACGCGTCCGGTCTTGCCCTTATCCCGCCCGGCGATCACCTTCACGGTGTCGTCCTTCCGGATGCGGATTTTCAACGCTTTCTTCGGCTCGTTCTGATGCCGGTATGGAATTTTCTTCGCCATGGAAACTTAAATAACCTCCGGCGCGAGCGAAACAATCTTCATGAATTTCTTGTCGCGCAACTCACGCGCCACCGGGCCGAACACGCGCGTGCCCACCGGCTCGCCGATTTCGTTGATCAGCACCGCCGCGTTCGAATCGAACCGGATGTAAGTGCCGTCCTTGCGCCGCGTCTCCTTGCGCATCCGCACCACCACGCACCGCACGACCTTGCCCTTCTTGATCGCCGAATCCGGGGCCGCTTCCTTCACACTGGCCGTGATCACGTCGCCGAGGCCGGCGCGCAATCCCAGATCGCCACCGCGCGGCAGAATGCACTGCAGCCGGCGCGCGCCGCTGTTATCGGCGACCTCGAGAATTGTACGCATCCCAATCATAAAATTCTGGCTCCTGAGTCCTGACTTCCTACTTCTTCTTGGTCGACTTCAGCTTTTCCGGACCCGTCTCGATCCCGATCGAGCTCAGATCCGTGGTCACCTGCACCGCCTTCCGGATGACCTCGCCGAGCGTCCAGCGCTTCAACTTGCTCATCGGGCGGCATTCAATGATGCGAACCACGTCGCCCGGCTTCGCCTCGCCCTTTTCGTCGTGGGCGTAGAACTTCTTGCGCTTGGTCACCACGCGTTTGTATACCGGATGAGCGGCCTTGCGCGACACCTCGACCACGATCGTCTTGGCCATCTTGGCCGAGACCACCGAACCGACCTTCTCGTTCTTAGTCCCTTTTTGCGTTGTTTCCGCCATGCCGGTTATCCTTTACCCGTCTTGCGCGGCATATTCACTTTTGCCGCCGCCTTCGGCGCACCCGTCGGCTTCACCTTCACCTGGCTCGTGCCGCGAGTCTTCGGCGCTGCCGCCGGCTTCGGCTTCGAGACCGCCGCCTTCTTGGCTTCAGCCGCAGCCGTCACGTGAGGCGCCGCTTTCGGCAGAGCCTTCGCCCGCTCCGGCCTCGGTGCGATCTGCGTCGCGCCGCCCTGGCGCTCCCGAAGGACCGTCAGCATCCGCGCACGTTCTTTCCGCAGCGAACGGAGCTTCTTCACGCCATCCGTCTGGCCCATCGACATCTGGAACCGCAGGCGGAACATCTGTTCCGCGGCGTCCTTCACCTGCTTGGCGAGTTCGGCCGCATCGAGCGCCCGCGCCTTATCCGCATTCTCTTTCATCGCCTACTCCAAACCCACGCGGGAGATGAACTTGGTCGGGATGCCGATCTTCGCCGCCGCCAGATCCATTGCCTTCTGCGCCACTTCGCGCCCCACGCCTTCCATCTCGAACAGAATCTTGCCCGGGCGGACGACGCACACCCACTGGTCCGGCGCGCCCTTGCCCTTACCCATACGGGTTTCGGCCGGCTTCTTGGTGATCGGCTTGTCCGGGAACAGGCGGATCCAAACCTTGCCGCCGCGCTTGATCGAACGCGTCATCGCCACGCGAGCAGCTTCAATCTGGCGCGCCGTGATCCAGCCACACTGCATCGCTTTCAGCCCGAAATCGCCGAATGACAGCGTCGAACCGCGCCAGGCCTTGCCCGTCATGCGGCCGCGCTGCTGCTTGCGGTACTTCACTCTCTGGGGCATCAACATGGCTTATTCCTTGCCTCCCTCGCCGCCGCCTTTTTCGGGCTTCTCCTCGACCTTATCCTTCCAACTCGGCTGCGGCGGAGCCGCCATCGGCGGCAGAATCGGAGCCGAGGTGCGCGCCATCTCTTCCGGAGCCGCCTGGATTGCTCCGCCGGTCACAGCCGGAGGAGCGCTTTGCGGACGCGGACCGCGGCGTTCTCTGTCACGCGACGGCGCGCGGCGCGGTTCCGGATCGTTCCGCAAACCACGGCGCTGCCCACCCGGCAGAATCTCGCCCTTGTAAACCCAGCACTTGATGCCGATCACGCCATACGTCGTATTGGCTTCACTGAACCCGTAGTCAATGTCGGCGCGCAGCGTGTGCAGCGGAAGGCGGCCCTGCAGCTGCCATTCCGTGCGCGCGATCTCGGCGCCATTCAAGCGCCCCGACACGCGAACCTTGATTCCCTTACAACCGAAGCGCAGCGCCGAGTCGATGGCCTTGCGCGTCGCGCGGCGGAACGCCACGCGTTTTTCAAGCTGCAGCGCAATCGACTCGGATACAAGCTGCGCATCCAATTCCGGCTTGTGTACTTCCTGAATGTCGATAAAAACTTCACGCTTGGTCTTCTTCGCCAGATCGCCCTTCAGCTTCTCGATCTCCGCGCCCTTGCGTCCGATGATGATGCCCGGCCGCGAGGTGTGAATGGTGATGCGAAGCTTGTTGCCCGGACGGTCCACTTCGATCGAGCTGATGCCGGCCGCCTTCAGCCTGCTGCGCAGGGCGTCCTTCAACTCCAGATCCTCGCGCAGGAGCTTGGCATAGTCCTGCTTGGCGAACCATCGCGACCGCCACGTCTTAGTGACGCCCAGCCGGAATCCGTACGGATGTACTTTTTGACCCATGTCAGTCCTTTTCCCCGGTCTTACCGTCGCCGACCTTCACGATAATGTGCGCCATTCTCCGCTGATAGCGGTAGGCTCGCCCCATCGGCGCCGGCCGGACCCGTTTCATGCGCGGCCCGTCGTTCACGTAGCACTCCACCACCGTCAGCTGATCCACATCCACGTCGTTCGACCGGTTCTCGGCATTGGCAATCGCCGACCGCAGAACCTTCTCGATGGACGGCGCGATGCGCTTGTTCACCGTGCGCAGAATGTTGATGGCGTCGCCGGCCTTCTGGCCGCGAATGAGGTCGACCACCAGCCTCGCCTTCTGCGGCGACGTTCGAAGATATCTCGCTTCCGCTTTTGCTAGCATATTGACTCCCGATTAGGCCGGCTTGGCCGTTTTCTCCGCAGCCGCCTTCGCCGCGTGGCCCTTGAACGTCCGGGTGGGCGAAAACTCGCCCAGCTTGTGCCCCACCATGTTTTCCGTCACGTACACCGGGATGAACTTCTTCCCGTTATGCACGGCGAGCGTGTGGCCGATGAACTCCGGCAGAATCGTCGAGCGCCGCGACCACGTCCTGACGACCTTCTTCTCGTTTTTCTCGTTCATCACCGCCACCTTCTTCATCAGGTGATCGTCGACAAACGGACCTTTTGCTAACGAACGTCCCATCGCTTCCCTCTTCTTCGCCTATCTCTTCTTGGCCTTGCGCGTCACGATCCACTTATTGGTGCGCTTATTGTTCCGCGTCTTGTAGCCGCGCGTCGGCTGGCCCCAAGGCGTCACCGGATGCCGGCCGCCGGAGGTCTTGCCCTCGCCGCCGCCGTGCGGGTGATCTACCGGATTCATCGTCACGCCACGGTTGTGAGGCATCTTGCCCAGCCACCGCGTGCGTCCCGCTTTGCCGATGCTCACATTTTCGTGCTCAACATTGCCCACCTGCCCGATGGTCGCCGCGCACTCCACGTGCACCTTGCGAATTTCACCCGAAGGCAGTTTCAACAGCGCCAGGCCGCCCTCTTTCGAAACCAATTGCGCCTGGCTCCCGGCCGACCGTGCCATCTGCCCGCCCTTGCCCGGCTTCAGCTCGATGTTGTGAATCACCGTACCGGCGGGAATATTTTTGATCGGCAGCGAGTTCCCGATGAGGATGTCGGCGTCGGGACCCGACACCACGGTGCGGCCGACTTCCAGGCCCACCGGCGCCAGAATATAGCGCTTCTCGCCGTCGACGTAATGGAGCAGCGCGATGCGCGCACTGCGGTTCGGATCGTACTCGATCGCCGCGACCTTCGCCGGCACGCCCGTCTTATCGCGCTTGAAATCGATTACGCGGTAGGACTGCTTGTGTCCTCCCCCGATGAACCGCGATGAAATGCGCCCGGTCGAGCTGCGTCCGCCGGTCTTCTTCTTGCCCCGGACCAGGCTCTTTTCGGGCGTCTGCTTGGTAATATCTTCGCGCGACACCACCGTTTGGAAACGGCGCGTCGACGTCGTCGGATTATAGCTCTTGATGGCCATGGCCTAGATCTCCGCGTACTCCGGCATTTTTTCGCCGGCCTTCAGGCGCACATACGCCTTTTTCCAGTCCGAACGGTAGCCCGCATAGCGGCCCCGGCGGCGCAACTTCCCTGCGGTCGTGGACGTGCGAACATCCTCCACCTTCACCTTGAACACGGCCTGCACCGCGCTCTTAATCTGAGTCTTGTTCGCGCTCGCCGCGACCTCGAAGCAAAGCGTGCGCTCGGCGTCCTTCTTCGCGACGCCTTTTTCGGTCACGATCGGACGCTTAATGATGTTGTAGTCGATCGCCATATTATGCCAGCGCCTCCGACAGTTTCTTCGCCGCTTCCTGGCTCACCAGCACCTGCTGATGCCCCAGCAGGTCGTACACATTGACATCGCGGCTCGACACCAGCTTCACGCCTTCCAGGTTCCGGCTCGACAGCTGCAAATTGCGGTTGTCGCCGTTGTCCACCAGCAGAGTGGTCCGCTTGGCGTCCAGCCCGTCCAGCGTCTTGCGCATCGCCTTCGTTTTTGCCTCGGCGATCTTGAACTCGCTCACCACGCGCAGCTCCCCGTCGCGCAGTTTTGCCGTCAGCGCGCTGCGCAGCGCTCCCAGCACCATCTTGCGCGGCAGTTTGTAGCTGTAATCGCGCGGTTGCGGGCCGTGCACCGTGCCGCCGTGGCGCCACAGGGGAGAACGGATCGAACCCATGCGGGCCCGCCCGGTTCCCTTCTGCTTCCACAGCTTTTTGCCGGAGCCGGCGACTTCGTGACGCGTCTTGGTCGACGCCGTGCCGCGACGCAGACCCGCCAGATAGTGGCGAACCGCCTCGTACAACAGCGCCTCATTGACCGTCGCAGCGAACACTTCGTCGGCCAGGTCCAGCGTGCCTACTTTTTTATTGCTCAGATCGATAACGTCTACGCTCGGCATATTATTGCTTCGACCTCCGCAGCATGACGTAACCGCCATTGGGTCCGGGCACTGCGCCCTTCACCAGGATCACGTTGTCCTCGGCGTCCACCTGGACAATTTCCAGATTGCGCACCGTGACGCGCTCATGGCCCATCTGGCCCGCCATGCGAGTCCCGGGGAACACGCGCGAGGGGAAGCTCGATCCGCCGATCGATCCCGGAGCGCGGTGGAACATCGAACCGTGCGTGGCGTCGCCGCCGCGGAAATGATGCCTGCGCACCACGCCCGCAAAGCCACGGCCCTTGCTCACGCCGATCACGTCCACCTTTTGCGCCGGCTTAAACTCGTCCACCAGCACCCGGTCGCCCGTTTTCATATCGCCATGCAGCGGCTCCAGGCGAAATTCTCTCTGGAATTTCACGCCCTCGGCGCCCGACTTCTTCATGTGCCCCGCCGCCGGCTTCGATACGCCCTTCTTCTTGGCGTATTCCATCAAGCCGAGCTGCACGGCGTCGTAGCCGTCGGTTGCCGGTGTCTTGCGCTGCACCACGACGCACGGTCCGGCCTTCAGCACCGTGACAGGAACTACCTGCCCGTCCGGCCGGAACACCTGCGTCATCCCGATCTTTTTGCCTAGAATCCCTGGACTCATACAAACCCTCAGAAGGAGTCAGGAGTCAGGAGCCAGGAGTCAGAATTTCTTCCGTCCTGGCGCCTGGCGCCTGCCGCCCGTTCTACTTCTTCCCGAACGCCTTAATCTCGACGTCCACTCCAGCCGGCAGGTCGAGCTTCATCAACGCATCCACCGTGTCCTGCGTCGGCTCCAAAATGTCGAGCAGACGCTTATGCGTCCGGATCTCAAACTGCTCCCGGCTCTTCTTATCCACGTGCGGCGACCGCAACACCGTGTACAGATTCCTCGCCGTCGGCAGCGGAATCGGCCCGGCGACAGTAGCCCCGGTCCTCTTCGCCGTATCGACGATCTCCGTGGTGGACTGATCCAGAATCCGGTGATCGTACGCCTTCAGGCGAATGCGAATGCGTTCTCGTAAGCTGCTCATTGAATCTCGCCTGCTATCCTAAAATCTCGCTGACGGTTCCTGCGCCCACGGTCCGGCCGCCCTCGCGGATGGCGAACCTCAGGCCCTTATCCATGGCGACCGGCGTGATCAGCTCGATTTCCAGCTGCACGTTGTCGCCCGGCATCACCATCTCCATCCCCTCGGGCAAC
>DATKKV010000028.1:0-70577 GCA_035542735.1 Bryobacteraceae bacterium | reverse complement strand
ATTCCTCCGTCGGCGCCATGCTACGAGCTGGCGCCGCAAGGGCGGTAAGGCCGCCGGAGACTCAGGTCCACCTTAATACGACTTGCTTCCTGGCCAGGAAGTTTCCTGGCTTGAGGGTACGCTCAGAGGCGAAAAAACAATTTCACGCAAAGACGCAAAGGGCGCAAAGAAAAAGAGATAAGTCTAGAACGTAATGCGGATCGCTACTTGCAGGTGCCGCGCGTTGTCGCCCCATGGATAGCCCGCCGCCGCATTGCCCAGGCCTGCGCCGGCGATCGGATGCAGCGTACCCGACGTCGCGATATACGCGAGGGTGTTCACACTGGTGCTGAACTGATTGTTGAGGACGTTGTACGCCTCAAACATCAGCTGTCCCTTAACGCGATCGGTGATCGGAATATCGCGGGTGATGCGAGCGTCGATGGCGTACTGGCGGTCGGTGCGATAACTGCCCACGGGCAGGAAGGGCGCGCGGGCCCATCCGCCGGAGCCGTTGAGCGCCGTGGTGAACGGCATCGTCACGCCGCTGAACTGCTGGCCATTCACCAGCACCAGGGGAGTCTCAGGCAGGCCGGACGCAAAGGTCGCCGTTCCGGAAATCTGCCAACCGTTGATCAGGTACCGGGCCGCTCCTGAGTCATTGGAGAATTTCGGTTTCCAGACCCAGCGCACCAGGCCGCGATTCGTTTGATTGAAGGCGGAGACGCCCTCATCGGGCACGAACTGGCCGGGAGTCACGGAGGTGGGCACAAAACCGCCAACGACGGGCAGCCCGCTCACATCGTCGGTCGCGCGGGACCATGTGTAAGAGCCCTCCGCGGTCAGGCCATGCGACATCCGCTTTCTCACCAAAACCGAGGCCCCGTTGTAGGTGGCACGCCCGGAGTTTCCAACCTGATAGACGTGCGCAACGGCGGTGTTCGATTTCACGTTGAATAACGATGTGGAGTAATTGCTCACGACGGCGCCGGCGGCGTTATCGATGGCGTAGGTTTCCGTCAACGTCGGCGGCTGGAGATTCTGTTCCGTGGCTGCCCACAGCGAGATGCCGCGGTTATACATGTAGTTCAGCGAGACCGTCCAATCGCGCGACAGCTGACGCTCGATGGCCACCGTTCCCTGCGCCGAGATCGGCGTGCGCAACTTGCCGATGGCCCAGTTCAAGTTGGTCGAGCCCAATGGAAAGCTCTTCGGCCCGCCGATGATCTGATGAAACGTCGGCGCGCCCTTGAAGGACGGTTCCACGGCGATCGGGAATTGATAGATCGCGTTGCCCGTATAAAATGCATCGAGAAGCTGGCCAGGATAGGGTTGATAGAAGGCTGCCAGCCCCATGCGGACCACAGTGCGGCTGTCCAACTGATAAGCCAGGCCGATGCGCGGCGCAAAATTGATGTTCGGCGAAGCGACGACGCCGGTCTGATAGTATGGCGCGTTGTAATACGGCGGCTGCGGGATGAACGTCTTCTCCCAGCGGATGCCGCCGACCAGCGTGAGTTTGCGGAGCGGCGCCCAGGTGTCCTGCGCATAGGCGGCGAGCCTCTTGATTTTTAAATCCACCACCGGCTGGCCAAACGTCTGGTTGAAGACGGTGTAACCCTTGTGCAGCAAGGTGTTGTTGCTGAAATCCTGCGCGAACGCGGTGAGCGTCGGGTACACATAATCGCCCGCGCTGTTTACGATCTGGCGATCCCAGTCCTCCGTCGTGCTGTAATCCCCGCCGAGTTTCACGGTATGGTTGCCGGCCGAAAACGTCCAGTTGTCGACGAATTCCCAGCGGTTTTCGCTGTTGGCCAGGGGAAGGTTCGGATTCCCGCCGAACTCCGTGCCGGCGATGTCGATGCCCAGGGCGCCGGTGGAAGGCAGCAGCGCGGGGTTGGCGTAATCGGAGAAACGGTCGTGATACCAGCCGGCGCGGAATTCGTTGAGCACGTTGCCGCTCCAGTTGGTGATATAGCCGCCCTTGGCGAAGCGCGAATCGTTGCTATAGGTGCCGTTGGCGCCCAGCAGATCGGCATTGTTGGAGACCGTCTCTGTATTCGTGCCGTTGGGCGCGTGACGATGCATGGCTTCGCCTTCGAACGTGACCAGGTTATTCTGGTTCACTCGCCAGTCGAGCCGCACGACGCCCGCGTAGGAAAGCAGCGAACTGCCAACCTCGCGATTCAGCTGCGAATTGAGAAAACTGATCGCCGCGGAACACTGCGCGGACGTCGCGATGGTGGTGGAACAGTTGGAGGGCTGAATGGCGGTGCCGGCAGGATTGGCCAGCAGTGAATTCGAGGTCAGATTCAGCTCGTGCGAGGTGACGTGCAGTTCCTCGGCGCTGGCGAACCAGAACAGGCTCTTGAAAATCGTGGGACCGCCCGCGTTGCCGCCGAACTGCTGCCGCGAGCCGCCGGGGTCGAAGCCGGGTGCGAAGCGGTTATGGGCGTTGAAGTCTCCGATATTGAAGTAATCGTATAGCACGCCGTGCAATTGGGAGCCGCCGGAGCGCGTCATCACCGAAACGGTCGCGCTGGTGGAGTCGCCGACTTCAACCGGAGCGCCCGCAGAGATGGTCTGCACTTGGGATACGGCTTCCTGCGTGACGGCGGGGCCGAGGGGCCTTTGCTGGAAGTAGAACGTCTTGTCCGCCCGAACGCCATCGACCATATAGACGTTCGTGTTGGGCTGCGAATGCCCGGCAATCTGGCCGGGATCGGCCTGCTTCGTCACGTTGAGAACAAACGGCGCCAGCTCGTTGGGATCGCGGTCGCGGCTCGGCAACGACTCAACCTCGATCTGGGAAAAAGAAGTCTCGAAACCGAACGTGGTGTCCACGAGTTGGATGGAGGCCGCCTGTGCCTCCTGCGCTGGAGTGGAAGAGTCCTGCTTCAGAGAAACCTTGAAGCGCAAGGTGTGGCCGCCCGAGATCTCGAAGTCCTTGTAATCCTCGTCGAGAAAGCCCTTGCGCGTCACTTTCAGGTTGTATCCGGCGGCGGGAGGGATTGCCGGGCCATAGAAAACGCCGTCGTCCGTGGTGTTCAACGTGCGCTTGAACCCGGTCTTGTCGTTCGTCAGAATGATGGTGGTATCCGGGATGCCGGAGCCGGTATAATCCCGCACCTTTCCGCTGACGGCTCCGAAGCCGATCACCACCTGCGCGCTCGCGCTGAGCGCGGAAACAATCCCTATAAAAAAGACTACACTTCTACCGTTCATGCCACTCTTTCCATGTAAGTTAGACCCTCGTTCTATTTTAGACGAAAAGGGGTTCCAGGCGGTTTCAAGAGAGGCAGAGCAGCCCATCGCGCGCTGGCGATTGGTGTGATTGCCATCGGGCGCATTGCGATTCGGCGCTGACGAATCGAGAAGCTCCATATCGGTGAATTGAGGTGTGCACTCCAAGAATGAGACACCGAAAATAGTGACGGGCAGCCGGTGACGGACGAGACCGTCCCGCCTGTTCGCCACCCACCCGGCCCGGGCACAGTCGATGCTTCAACGATTTCCGAAAAACAGCGGCGAATAATCCGACCCTGGACGCACTAGGGGTATGGATGGCTCTGTTCCGCACCCGCTCGGCGGCGATCTTTGGCATTGACGCGCACCTGATCGACGCCGAGGTGGATATGTACCCCGGCATGAACCGCGATTTCATCATCGTCGGCATGCCGGATACGGCCGTGCGCGAAAGCCGGGAGCGGATCAAAAGCGCGCTGATGAACTCAGGCTTCGGCTATCCCAACAAGAGCGTCACCATCAACTTAGCGCCGGCAAACGTGAGAAAAGAAGGCGCGGGGTTCGACCTGCCGATGGCGCTGGGAATCCTCGGCGCGATGAACGTGGTCGGGCCGGTGGAGGAGCATCTGTTCGTGGGCGAACTATCGCTGGACGGCGCGATCCGGCCGGTGCGCGGAGCGCTGTCGATCGCCGCCTGTGCCCGCAAACAAGGGATTCGGAACCTGCTGGTCCCGGCAGATAATGCGGCGGAGGCTTCGGTGGCCGAGGGTGTGCGCGTGTTCGGCATGCGCCATTTGACCGAGGTGGTCGCGTTCGTGCGCAGTCCGGAGTCGTTTCAACCCTATTTAGGTGAGGCGCAGGTGGCCGCGGCGCATCACGAAGGCGCGCTCGATTTTCGCGACGTGCGCGGCCAGGTGACGGCCAAACGAGCCATCGAGGTGGCGGCGGCGGGCAATCATAATGTGCTGCTGATGGGGCCGCCGGGGTCGGGCAAAACGATGCTCGCCAAGAGAATTTCGGGCATCCTGCCGCCGCTTTCTTTCGCCGAGGCGCTGGAGACGACGCAGGTCCACTCGGTCGCCGGGTCACTGCCGAAGGGCGTGGGGCTGCTGGCCGACCGGCCGTTCCGCGCGCCGCATCATTCGGTGTCGGACGCGGGCCTGATCGGCGGCGGATCGGGCACGCCGCGTCCCGGTGAGGCGAGCCTGGCGCACAACGGCGTGCTTTTCTTGGACGAGCTGCCGGAGTTCCCGCGCAACGTGCTCGAGCAGTTGCGTCAGCCATTAGAGGAAGGCACGGTGACCATCGCACGGGCGAATATGACGCTGACGTTCCCCGCCCGCTTCATGCTGGTGGCCGCGATGAACCCTTGCCCGTGTGGATTCTTCGGTGATCCGGCCCGGGAGTGCCGCTGCACGGGCGGTATCATTCAACGCTACCTGGGAAAGATCAGCGGTCCGCTGTTGGACCGCATCGATCTGCACATCGAAGTGCCCGCAGTGCCGTACCAGGAACTGCGCGGGAAAAATGTAGGCGAAAGTTCGGCCGACATGCGCGCCCGCGTGGCCGAAACGCGAGCCATCCAGCAGGCCCGGGGATTTTCAAACGCGCACATCCCGGTGCAGGAACTGCGGAAGCTATGCGCGCTCGACGACGCGGGCGAACGGACGCTGGAACTCGCGGTCCGCAAGATGGGATTGTCGGCTCGCGCGCATGATCGCATCTTGAAGGTCGCCCGCACCGTGGCGGATCTCGACCACACCGGCCGCGTCAGCGCCAAGCACCTGGCTGAAGCGGTGCAGTATCGGAGCCTGGATCGGAACTATTGGCAGTAGTCGTTTTTAAATTACAATGTTAACTATGAAGTTCTTCCTTGCCCTTGGGTTTGCCGCCGCACTGGGAGCGCAGACCCTCACAATTGGCGGAGATGTCGCAAATCCATTGACACTCACCAAGGACGATTTGGCCAAGATGCCTCGGACAGCGGTAACGTTGAACGACGAGGGGACGAACACCACTTATGAAGGCGTGCTGTTGTACGAAGTGCTTAAGAAGGCCGGAGCGCCGCTCGATAAGCAGCTGAACGGGAAGGCCCTAGCAAGTTATCTTCTGGCCGAGGCCCGCGACGGCTATCAGGTGGTTTATACGCTGGCCGAGGTTGATCCCGCGTTCACCGACAATAAGATCATCGTCGCGGACACGATCAACGGGAAGCCTCTGTTCCAATATCAGGGCCCGCTGAGGTTGGTGGTGCCGAATGAAAAGCGGGGCGCGCGGTCATTGCGGATGCTCGAAAAAATCACGCTGGTCAGGCTGCGGAAATAAATGGACACGCACACTCATCTTCGCGAGATTCGCGACCGTCGCGGCATTTCCGCCGCCGCATTGGCTAAGCTCGCGGGGGTGACGCGGCAGACAATTTACGCCATCGAGGCGGGCGATTACGTGCCAAACACCGCAGTCGCGCTCCATCTCGCCAGGATACTGGAAGTTCGCGTGGAGGAATTGTTCAGCCTCGACGCCGAACCGGTCGAAGACAAGTCCGTCACGGTCGAATTTCTGACGCCCGCGCACCAGGGGCAGCCGGTGCAAATCTGCCGCGTGGGCAATCGTATGATCGGCGTGTCGGCCTCGCCGCAGAGTATCATGCTGCCGCAGGCCGACGCGATCGCCATCGACCAGACGCAAGCCCAGATGCTCCCGGGTGAAGAAGAGGACCCAAAGCGGCTGCTCATCGCCGGATGCGATCCAGGTATTTCGCTGCTGGCTCCGCAGCTCGATCTCATCCCCGCAGCGGCCAACAGCCGGCAGGCGCTCGAATGGCTGAAGCAGGGGAAGGTCCATGTGGCCGGAACGCATCTGCGCGATGTGGCGTCGGGTGAGTACAACCTTGCCGCGATCCGCCAGCTGTTTCCGCACGGCAGCGTGAAAGTGGTAACGTTCGCGATCTGGGAGCAGGGGCTGGTCACGCGGCCCAGCAGCCCGATTCGCGGCGTGGAGGATCTGGTAAATTTCCGCATCGTCAATCGCGAGAAAGGGGCCGGCAGCCGCGACGTTCTCGACCAGCGCTTGCGCGCCGCGGGAATCGCTCACTCGCGAATCACCGGGTACGACCGCATCGCCTCCGGACACCTGCCCGCGGCGCAGGCTGTCCAGGAAGGCGAGGCTGATTGCTGCATCGCGACCCGCTCTGCCGCGCGAGCCTTCGGTCTCCAGTTCATCCCCCTGGCGGTCGAGCGCTACGACCTGGTGGTACGGCGCGCCTTCGCCACGCTTCCGCCGGTGGAGATGTTGTTCGACTTGCTGAACCGCTCCGCGCTGCGGCGTAAACTGGAGATGCTCGCCGGATACGATACGTCGCATACGGGGGCGGTGCTTGTCGCGTAGCATCCTCTTTTTCTGCCTGCTTGCCATGGCTCGCGGCCAATACAAATGGGATCTCCCTAACGGATTCCCCGTGCCGCGCGTTCCGGCCGACAACCCGATGACTGCGGCCAAGGTCGAACTGGGCCGCTATCTCTTTTACGACGCGCGGATGTCCGGCAATGGAACGCAGTCCTGCGCGACCTGTCATATCCAGCGGCTCGCCTTCACCGATGGCAAGCCGCGCGGCGAAGGTTCCACCGGAGAAAAACATCCGCGCGGCAGCATGAGCCTGGTGAACGTCGCCTACGCGCGCACGTTCACTTGGATGGAGCAGGGACTGCATTCGCTGGAGGAGCAGGCGCGCGTGCCGATGTTCGGCACGCATCCCATTGAGTTGGGCATGGACGCCAATGGTGAAAGGTTCGTATCCATCCTGCGCTCCGATCCCGTCTACAAGAGGCTATTTGGCAGCGATCCGATCACCATCGACAATGCGATTAGGGCCATCGCGTGTTTTGAGCGGTCCATTATCTCCGCCCGGTCGCCCTACGACCGCTACCATTTTGACCGCGGCGATTCGGCAATCCCGGCTGCGGCCAAGAAGGGCGAGGAACTGTTTTTCAGCCAGCCCTTCGCCTGCTTCCACTGTCACGGAGGCGCGAACTTCACCGGCAGGCCCGCGGAAGATGGAGGCTTCAAGGCTCCCACGCTGCGCAACATCGCCATCACCGCGCCTTATATGCACGACGGAAGCGTCGCGACGCTTGAGTAGGCCGTCGCGCACCAGAATCCCGAGATGGGGCCAGATCAACGCGAGTCCATCGTCGAGTTCCTGCGCACCCTCACCGATGAGGCCGTGCTGACCAACCCCAGATTCTCAAAGCCCTGACTCACTTGGTGGCGATGGTCACGCCCGGCTGTGTCTGCTTGTCTTCGATCTGCACCAACACCGGGACGTTCGCCCCGGAGTGGACGCCAGGCGGAATCACCACGTTGATCTGGAAGACTCCTTCCACCAGTCCGGGCGCGGGCCCCGCATAGGGAATATTCGTAGCCGCGATGCCATCGACGAAAACTTTCACCGACAGCGTCAACTGGGCTAGGGGTCCGCCCACGCCTCCGAACGCCCCGTCGCGTCCGCCGGGATTGGTCTGCCCCGCCCCGCCACCGTAGAGCACGACGATGCTCCCCACGGCCGCAGGATTGCTCGAACTGTTAACACTGAGGTCCTGATTCAGCGCCGCCGCCTGCCCGCCTCCGCTGGAATCGGCGGTATACAGCCCCGGCACGGCATCCAGAACGAACAGCGTCACCGGAGGCGACGCGACGCCGATATAGACCACTTGCACGTTGGTTTGCGTCTTGGTCGCCAGTTCGAACGGCGCGAAGCCCGCCACTTGTCCAATGCCGTTGGCATTCACCGAGTAATAGAGAGGCGCGGGCGTGCCGTCGAACAGCACCTGCGTATTGCCCAACGTCGTGGCCACCAAGCCATTGGAGCCGATCGAAGGGCCAGCCAGCGTCGGCGGCCCAAATGCGTCGCCACCGAAGATGACGAACGGCTCACCCGGAGCGACCACGTCGCTCACATAGCTGGCGGAGTTGCCGAAGCCATAGCGGGTGAACCACGGCCCCTGCCTCACGGAATAGCTCACGGGCACGGAGAGCGTCACGCCGCCGGACGCGTTGAAATTGAGCGTCGTCGAATAATTTCCGGCCGTGGCCGGGTTGACGCTGAGGAACAAGGTCGCGGGCGTAGTCGTGCCACTGAGACTCGCATTGAGCCACGTCGAAGCGGGATCTTTGGTCATGGTGAAGCCGGAGGTCGGCAGGGCGAGGGAGACGATCCCCACATTGGAAACCCGGGGCGCGACGAGCGTGGTCGACGTAGACGCGGCTTCCGGCCGGGCATTCCCGGTTTGAGGTTGCGGTGTGAGACTGATAAACGTGGGTGAAGAACCGAACATGGTCAGCGAATTGCCACCATTGGTGCAGCCCACGATGCTCGCGACGTTAAGATAAGGGATCAGAGGCGGATTCGAGATTCCGGTATCCAGCGGGCTGAAGGTGGGGATGCCATTAACTAGGCTGGAGCCTGGTGCGAAGAGGTCCTGCTGAGAAAACTGTGAATTGGCGAGGCCGAGGGCCGCCTCTATATGAACCGGCGTCTGCACGCTGGACGGCGATCCACCGAGCGTGAACTGCGGGCTGAAAGACACCGGGTTCGGATTCGTGGCGTCCCTGTCCATTACCTGGAAGTAGACATCGGCCGAGCCCATGGAATCCGCGCTCACGGAGAGATTCCCACCCGACGCTACGCCGGTGGGCGATGCGGCCACAACCGAACCGGCAGTCGCTC
Organism: Bryobacteraceae bacterium; assembly: GCA_035542735.1. Lineage (GTDB taxonomy): Bacteria > Acidobacteriota > Terriglobia > Bryobacterales > Bryobacteraceae > Palsa-187. The sequence goes on along the minus strand of DATKKV010000028.1, from coordinate 61,627 downwards.
CCTTGGTGTCCGTCATGCCGATGTTAACGGGAACAAAAAGGGTCACGTTCTTCGGTACATTAGAGAAGTTCGCACGAAGAACCGTCCCTGTGTCGGCAACTCCGACGCGGGGCGGGAACCCTCCTGAAGAGCCCGGTTGAAAAGCGCTCTCGGTGTTGTAAACCGTCCCCGGAACGTTCGTTCCGGGTCCCGCCCGCTTGAAGGACGAGGCGAAGCCCTCGTCAAATCTAAGAGTGAATGTGGGCGGGCCCGGTACTCCAGGCGTCGGCTCGCTGAAAATCTGGTTACCGTTGAATCCGGGGCACCACTGAAAACTACCAGTGGCCGGCGCGCCCACCAGGAGTCCCGGCTGTGCGGTGGCCACCGTGAGCGGCGAATTGCTGACAATGATGTTCGGATTGCCAAGCGAGATGTTTGCGATGATCGGCGCCGTCCCACCGTTGAGCCCCAGCTGGTTTGCATTAGCGCGGACGTTCGTCACCCGGATGATGCGTTGGCCGGTGGTCCCGGGAGGATCAATAGGAACGCCGAAAAACGTCACCTGATTCGACCCAGTCAGCTTTGCCTGATATACATTGGGCCGGCCGGGAGACCCGTCGTAGGTCCCCTTACCGGTTCCCGTCCCCGTGAGGGTGCAGATCCCCTGGAGGTCCAGCGGGGCACTCGCATTCCAGCAGTCAGTCAACGGTACGGACGGGTTCGACGCGGTATGAGGCTCGTCGATAAGGAGGAGTGACTCAGTCCACGGATTGGAGAGAAGTCTGCTTGTGATGTTCGTATTCAAGAAAATCGTGACGTTGGTTTGGGGAACGGTCGCGCCGGGGGAGTCGGCATCCCCCCGGTACATTTCAGCGTGACATCGCCGACCAGTTCCGTGAGCCCCTCGCTTCTAACCACTGGAGGTACCCCGGCGTTTGCGACACACTGAAGTGCCGGGGTTTGTATTTGCCCGAAGGCGGCCAGAGAGACAAACAGAGTGAGGAAACAAACTGGCGCTTTCATCGACCCTCCTTCGAAGCAAGCTGAATTTCGGCTTAGTTTACCACTTCGCTCCAGAAATGCAAGCTAAGGTTCCCCCCTTAAAATGCCGATTCCTTAAGAGAAAGAATGGCTTCCGGAATCATGACCGGCGTGGCTCTGGGAGCCGCGTCCAACGTCGAACACAAATTTCGAATCGGACTGTGGATTGCCTCGGCGCTATCGCTGATTGCCCTGGGCGGCTGCCTGGTGACGGTTTTTCATTCGGTCAACGAATTCTCTCCCCCCGAATCCGTCGTGGCGGCGCAATCGCTGATGCTGGCGCACGATGGCACGCTGTATTACGACCTCAACCATTACCCTTACACCGTTTGCGCGTACATGCCGGTCTTTTACATGCTTGAAGCGGGCCTGATTCACGCTGGATTGCCCGCGATGCAGGCGGGACGGCTCATCAGTCTCGCCTCCTGGTGCGGGATCGTCTATTTGTGTTTCCATCTGGTCTTGCTTTATACGGGAGACCGCACCGCTTCCAGGGTTTCGGCGATTCTCGCCGCATCGAGTTCCCTGCTGCTGTTCTGGGGAAGCACGGGACAGGTGGATACACTGGCGGTGTTTTTCGCACTCTCCGCGTTCTTCCAGTTTTCGCGATTCCAGGTCCGCGGTGAGGCCACGCTACTATACGCCGCCCTGTTCGCCGGGCTCGCGCTGTTCACCAAGCAGACGATGGTGGCGGCGCCCTCGGCGATTTGTGTCTCACTTTGGTTGCGCGACAAGAAACGCGCGCTGCTGTTCGCGACACTGTTCAGCGCGGCAATGGCAGCGGCGATTCTCGCGGTGAACATCGCGCTCAGCGGACGATTTCTCTCCAACACCGTCCTGGCCAATATGAACCCGATGGTCGTGAATAAGCTGCTGGACCAACTGCGCTTCTTCGGATCGGTCTCCGGATGTCTGGCCCTGACGGCCGCGGCAGGTTTCGCAAAGATGATCCGCGGCCGGGCCGGCGCCGTCTGCATTTATCTGATCTCGGTGACCTTGATTTTCCTGGCGACAGCGCCGAAAATCGGCTCCGATACCAATTATCAGATCGAGTTGACGGCCGTGCTGGCGATTGCATCCGCCATCAGCCTGCATGAATTGGAGTTTTTCCCGCTGCTGTTTCTGGGAAGCAAGAAGTGGGTAACACTGCTGCTGTTGCCGATTGCGGTGCATGCGGCGGTCGGCTATCGCGCCACCGTCAACACGGTCCTGTTCCGTTGGGGGATGGAGGCTCAGTGGCGCGCGCTGGAGAATGAACTTCGCCCGTTTGTTCCTGCCAAAGGCGGCCTCGTTCTTTCCGGCGACTACAACTCCATGGTGCAGCTTCGCCAGCGCCTCGATATAGAGCCGCTGATCTATACGCTGCTGGTCTCGGCCAAGGTGGTGGATCCGGAGCCGGTTCGAAGGGACCTGGAGCGCGGCGCGTTCTCGACGGTGATCCTGGGCGAAAACGTCTTCGGACCCAAGCCCGAATTCAATCCCGAGCTCGGGGCGTTGCCGGAGGCGCAGCTCGATGCCATCCGCGCGCATTACCGTCTGAAAAAACACGTCGACAGTCCGTTTTCGGGCGGGCTCTACATCTATCTGCCGGCGGGAGGCGTCCAATGACGAACACACTTTCCCAAGCGAACTACCACGAGATCCGGTTTCAGCACGATCCGCGCCGGGCCGTCGTGTGGCGCGTCCTGGCCGGGTATCTTCAGCGCTGGATTCGGCCTGAGAAGCCTCTGCTCGAACTTGGCGCCGGCTATGGAGAGTTCACACGGGAGATTCGCGCGTCGGAAAAGTGGGCGCTCGACCAGAATCCGGCGCTGGCCGCGTATTGGGATCCTTCGGTTCACGCGCTCTTTCAATCCGCGCTGGATCCATGGCCCATTCCAGACAGTAGCCTGGGCACGGTGTTCGCCTCGAATTTCTTCGAACACTTCACCATCGATCAAGGCGCGGAGATTCTGGAACAAGTCCGGCGGAAACTGGCCCCCGGCGGACGATTGATTGCCGTGCAGCCAAACTTCCGGCTGGAGCCGCGCCGCTATTTCGATGACTACACCCACCGTACGGCGTTCACCGACAATGGCTTCCAGGATTTCCTGCGAGCCTACGGCTGGCGGATCCTGCACGTGGAGCCGCGCTTCACCCCATTCACCATCAAGTCCCGTCTGCCGACGGCAGAGTGGCTGATCAAACTCTATCTCGCGCTGCCGTTCCGACCGTTTGCTGGGCAGTTTCTGGTGGTCGCCGAGCGGCCCGAGTAGCTCAAGCTTTCTCCTACCGCTGCCGATCCATTCAAGAGAGATGTGGAACGGCAAATCGGTCGCGGTCATCTTCCCCACCTATAACGAGAAGGACTCCATCCGCCGCGCCATCCTGAGCTACTTCGCTACCGGCCTTGTGGATGAGGTCATTGTCGTCAATAACAACGCCGCAGTAGGGACCTCCGAGGAAGTGGCCGGCACAGGGGCAGTGGAAATTCTTGAGTCAAAGCAGGGCTACGGAAACGCGCTGTTGTGCGGCATTGACTATACGGCTGCGGATCTGGTGATCTTCTCCGAGCCGGATGGCACCTTCAGCGGGCACGACGTGATCAAGCTGCTGGCGTATTCCGACGATGTCCCGGTGGTCTTCGGTACCCGAACAGCTCGCGAGTTTATCTGGAAGGGCGCGAACATGGGGAAGTTCCTACGCTGGGGCAACTGGGCCGTCGCCAAGATGACGGAGTTGCTGTTCAACACCACCATTCTGACCGATATGGGCTGCACCCAGCGGCTACTTTCGCGCGAGGCTCTGCAGCTGATTCGTCCCAGTTTGACGATCGGCGGCTCGCATTTCGGCCCCCAGGTGCTGCTGGAGGTGATCCGCCATGGAATTCCGTTTGTGGAGATCCCGATGAATTACCGGGCACGCGTGGGCGAGTCCTCGGTCACCGGCTCGCTGTGGAAGGCCTGGAAGCTTGGCTGGCGGATGATCTTCCTGGTGCTCGAGTATCGGTTCAGCTTCGCTGGCGGGGTGCGCTCGCAGTGGAGAGAATCCGCCGCGCCTCTCCCTCGCGCTCGACAGGGCGAAATTCACTCCATCGACGACCTTGCCGCCCTGGCGCGTCAGGTACGCGAAAAGGCTGAAACCCAGACCCCCGTCAGCAGGAGTTGAACCCGTTTCGTTCGGCACATGACGTGCTCCAATGCCGTCCAGGAGTACACCCCGATGAAGCACTTTCTTTCATTCGCCCCCGCCCTTACGCTGGCCCTGATGACCTCTTCTGTGTTGATCGCCGGCGCTGCGAAAGACCCCGCGCCGCCGGAGCCAAAGTACGACACAGCGACCGTGATCGACGTCAACGCGACTATCACCGCCCAGCGCGAAGTCCCTAAAGGAAGTCCCATGGCCGGGCTTCACTTGGCCGTGAAGGTAGGCTCAGAGGATCTGGATGTTTATGTGGGACCGACAGAGTTCGTCAAGATCTTCGAAGTCACCTTCAAGAAAGGCGATAGTATCCACCTTATCGGTTCCAAGGTGACATTTCAGGAGGCCACGGTCGTGCTGGCTCGCGACATTACGCTCGGAACCATCACCCTTTCGCTCCGCGACAATTCCGGCGAGCCGCTCTGGAAGTTCTTCCTGAAGCCTCCTGTCGGATAGCAGCTTTGGGGATTTTCACACACTGGATTGCGCGTAGCCGCGCACAATTGGGCCAACCTGGAGTTCTAGTACGCTCGTACTACGTAAGGTTGGCCCGTGCTTGTACGGTCCTGGGTCTTGTGATAAGGTCTACTCTGGGAGGGTACTCCTCCCGATAAGAAACTCGGAGGACCGAATGCGTGTGAAACTCGTTGTGACTTTATTTGCATTCGCTTTGGGCTCGTTGAGCGCGGGTCCCATCATCTTTCAGGACAATTTCAGCGGAGGTTCGGCCGGAGAAACGCCACTCTCCAACGACACGACCCTGGGTCCCCTCTTCAGCGGTGCGAACTTCTCGCTGACCGCTGGTTCCATCGACATCAATAGCGGCTCTTCCTATGGCTGGCTCTGTCAAGGGACGGCGACGTATTGTATCGATACGACCGGTACGGTTAATAGCCAGGGCCAACCCAACCCGGGCCAGATCGAGAGCATCGCGATCAACTTCCCGACCGCAGGGACCTATTTTGTAAGCTTCGATCTTTTTGGCTGGAACGACGATCAAGACGGCGGCGGCCCACAGACCGCTCAGGTGAACGTGGCGCTGGGCACAGCCGCAATGCTGGGATCCCTAGGCAGTCTGGCCGGGTCGGGCTGCCCCACTTGCCTAGTGAATCAGACCTATAACACCGATGGCAGCGTGCCGTTCGGCGGGCCTACCGTGGTTGGATTCACGGTGATTGATCCGTCGAGTTCCTACTACATTGTATTTACAGACACCGGGAACGATAGCGTTCTGTTCGCCGGAGCGATTCTGGATAACATTGAGGTCCAGGCCACGCCGGAACCGGCATCGCTGCTCTTGGTCGGCGGCGCACTTGCCGGTCTGGGGCTGTGGCGCGTGAAGCGCGCTCAGCTAAGCTGATCGCGGTCCACCTCAAACGTTTCGATCATGTACTCGTAGTACAGGCCGTCGCGGAGGAATACCTGATAGACCTCGTGCACCAGGTCAATCAGCCTCCGCACAGCGTACTCCAAGTCCCCGCCCCTGGCCCGAAAGAGGACGGAAATATCGCCATTCCTTCGGGAACAGGTAATGCGGACCTTATCGGAATCGATGCGGCGATGCTCCGGCAATTCAGGCGCCTGACGCTCCCCAACAAATCGCTTGAAATCCTCGTACATGGCGAGGGGCACCTTGGGCAGGACCACCTCAAAGCGTAGAGATTGGCGAGGAACGTCGTACGTCAGGTCGAAAGAACGATCCTTGTGCCACTGCAACCGGTACCGGACGGCATCTTTCGACCGCGCAATGCAGGAAAACGCCCGAAACACGCCTTTTTGGGCGTAGAATTCGAGCGTTTTCGTGACGATTTCCGGATTAGTGCGCAAAGGCTCCCACGCCCGGCTCAACCGGCAGCGCAATGCCCGGCGCGTACTTCGAGCCGTCGGTGAACTCCTTTAGCGCCTGCACATTGATCAGCGTCGAAATGTTTTCCTTGGCCGCGATCTGATAGCTGCGCTTCAGAGCCGCGCGCAACTCCTCCGGCGTCTGGACGTACTCGCCGCGGGCGCCGAGGCCTTCCGCCATCTTGTCGTAGCGCAGATTCTCCTGGAATAGATACATGTGCATGGACCGCGGCGAACCCACGGCCGCTGGCCACATGCCCCAGGAGTTGTTGTTGTAGACCACCGCGATCAAGGGGATCTTGTACTTGGCCGCCGTGTCGAACTCAAAGAGGCTGTATGCGATGCCGGCGTCCGAGGTGACCACCAGCGAGGGCGCGCCCTTGTACGCCGCCTGCGGGCCGACGCCTCGCTGTACGGCCGCGCTCGCCCCCAGCAGCATGGCCATATCCGGCCCGATCGCTCCGTACTGGTAAGCGCAGACCACGCCCTGGCCCGGACGATTTGCCCGCAGCCAGCGGCCCATGAAAATTCCTGTGGTCCAGCCGCCGCTGCCAGAGACGGTCTGCTTGGGATCGATATCGCCCGCGTAGAGTAGATCGTGAACCTCCTTGGCCATCACGGCGGGATGAATATGATTCGTCGCGGCGCTATGCTTCAAGCCAAGTGCGTAGTGATCCATATTGATCTTTTCAGTCTTGGCGCGGGAAGCAGCCAGCTCGCTGACCCAGGCATCACGCTTTTTGGCCGGAATTTCGCTAGCGAGAACATCGAGGAAGGCTTTTTCGTCTCCGACAATGCCCAGCTCGATGGGCCAGTTGCGGCCGATGTCTTCCTGAACCGGATGGACGCGAATCGCCTTCACGCCGGCGGCGAAGTTGTACTCGTTCGGGCTCGGCATGCAGTATTGGCCGATGAAGACGATCAGGTCCGCGCTGCGCAGAGCGTCATGAGCCATAGCGGCGGACAAGCGATGGTCGTCGGGGAAATGGCCTCGGCTGGGGCCGGAGGTGACCACCGCGAACTCATTTTTTTCCGCCGCGATCTTGAGCTGCTCCCAGGCCTTGCGCTGGAAGACGCCTTGGCCTGCCACGATCAGTGGGCGCTCGGCCTTGTTGATCATGTCCATGGCCTGCTCCACTTCCTTGCGGGTGGGAACGGCGCGGGATTCGGTGCGGTACTTGTCCTTCGTGTAATAGTCGGCGAGTTTGGCGGCGTCCGTGAAGCGGGCGCGAGCCACTTCGCCCGGGAAATCAAGGTGAACCGGTCCGGGGATGCCGGTCTTCAGATTGCGGAAAGCGTAGGCGCCATATTCCCAAACGCGATTGGGCTCAGTGAGGCGCTTGCCGTACTTCTTCATCCCGGTGGTCGTCGGCTGTTGGTATCCGGTCTGGATGAACGCTTCGCGGTCGTCTCCGGCGATATTCATGTTGCTGGCCAACACGAGCAATGGCGTGCGGGCGCTGTTGGCGGCCGCGATGTTCATGATCATGTTGGTGAAGCCCGGGCCTTCGGTGCCTGAGCAGGCGGTGACCTCGCCGGTGACGCGCGAGAATCCGTCGGCAGCCGCGCACATCGAGCCTTCCGAGCGCCCGCCATACGCAGGCACGCCGGCGGCGGCGATCGCGTTGATCACCGTGTAGTTGCCTGGGCAGCAGAACATCGCCGCCAGATCCTCCTCCTTGCAGAGCTTGGCGAAGATCTCTGCGCCGGTCATGCCGCGGCCCTCAAACGAGCTGACCTTCGGGTTCTCGCTCAAGGAGGTGGGCAGATCCTTCGGGATGGTAATGGAAGGAATGGCAGGCGCGGCATTCAGCTTGGTCTGGTATGCCGCTGCCGCAACGGCGCCGGCCGCGATGGGCTTAAAGAAGCTCCGGCGCGAGGGGGACTTTTCTTCTTGCGCGGATTTTGCTTGGATCAACGGGGATTCTGAGCTCACGGTATTATTCCTTCTCTTCTTGTAACGGTGGCTGGACCTCGGGAGGCCACAGGCTATGGATGTAATTCACCAGTCGCCACAGATCCTCCTGCTTGTCGATCTGTGACTTGAACGAGGGCATGCTGGCGCCAGCGCCCTCGCTGATGCTGCGGAACATCTCGCCGTCGGAGGTTCCATCGCGGTAGGCCTTTGGGTCGGTCAAATCAGTGGCGTCGGCGACTACGTCGATTTGGGCCTTACCATCCGCTCCATGGCATCCGACGCAGTTGCGGACAAAGATTTCGCGTCCCTGAGCGATGGATTTTTTGGTGAAAGGAAGAGGATTTTTCAGCTTCTTCGCGTCGGCTGCGCTGAGTTTGCCGTCCTGGCCAGTAAGCGTCAGCCCTGCAAGGGTCAAGGTAGCGATGACGAGGGCAATCCCTGACTTTACGTACTTCACCGTGGATTAAACCTATCAAGGTCGGGGAGAGTTGTCAACGGGCGTTGCTCCCGGCGAAGGAGGGAACGAGTGCAGTATCATGGCGGCGTCATGACGGCGCACGACCAAATCGCTTACCAGAATTCGCCCATCCTGAGCACGCACCCCGGGCGTTTGTTTGCAAAGGCGAAATTGGCCGGCCTTCGGCCGGTGCCGGAGGACCGATGCCGGGTGCTGGAACTCGGCTCGAATGCCGGCGAGAACCTGATCGCGATGGCCGTGGCGCTGCCTTCAGCGGAGTTTGTGGGGGTCGAACTGGCCGAGAAGCCCGTGCGGCGCGGGCGGCAGACGATCGCTGCGCTCGGGCTCACGAACATAAGATTGGAGCGGATGGACGTACTCGAAATCGGTGCAGATTTTGGCCGGTTCGATTACATCATCGCGCACGGCCTCTATTCCTGGACGCCGCCGGCCGCGCGCGACCGGATCCTGGCGGTGGCGCGGCGGCATATGGGTCCTCAGGGCGTCACGCTGGTGAGCTACAACACCTTTCCGGGGAGCCATCTGCGAATGATGCAGCGGGAAATGCTGTTGCACTACCTCGCGAATGAGGAGAATCCTCGGCGACGGCTCGACCGGGCTCGAGAGTTTCTGAAGGTGCTGGCGATGGGGCGTCCGGAAATGGATACGCTGGAGGCGGCCGTTGCGGCTCAGGCCGAGGAGACGGCTGAGAGGACCGACAGCGCGCTGTATCACGACGACCTGTGCGACCACTTTGAGCCCGTCTATTTCCATCAGTTCGTGGCTCACGCGGCGCGGCACGATTTACAGTACCTGGGCGACGCGTCGATCATGGACTCCTTGCCGCAGAATCTCGCGCCGGAAACCATGGCAGCGGTTAAAGAGATGGCGGCAGGTGACCGGCTCGCCGAACAGCAGTATCTCGATTTCGTTCGGACGCGAAGGTTCCGGCGTACCTTGCTCTGCCATGCCGAGGTCAACCTCGGCGAAGGGAGCGCGGAGGGCTGCCACGCGTCGAGTTACGCCCGCGAAAAGGAAGACGGCGTGTTTATTAGCAAGTCCGGCCTTCGCATGACCACGACGCATCCTGCGCCGATCGGCTATCTTCGGCGTCTCAGTTCGTTGCTGCCGCATTCCGAGCCGGTATCCGCAGGGGACGCAGCCCTGGCTCTGGATTTTTACAAGATGGGGATGATCGAGTTGCGGGGATCTCCGTCCGCGGCGCGCGCGGCGGGTGAAAAGCCCTGCGTGAGTGCATTTGCCCGGCTTCAGGTGGAACGGGGCGACCAGCAGGTGACTTCACTGGGCCATCTGTCCGTGGAGATCGCCGACGAGTCCGCAAGGAAGCTGCTCCAATTGCTGGACGGCACTCGCGATCGAGAACAGCTGTGCCGGGAGCTACGCTGCTCGGCTGAGCACCTGGAGCAGGGACTCTCGCATCTCGCCCGGTGCGAGTTGCTGGCAGGATGACCGTAGTTTATTGCCATGTAAATTAAATTCCGCAAGAAGTGATTCGATCGATATAGGCCACGCCCGAAGCCTTGCCGTTCTTCATCGTCAAGCGAGACGCTACGGCGTCGCGGATCAGCGTGAGCTTTCCAGTGCATTGCGCCAGCGATGGTGGTCCACGGGCTGGCGAAATAGGAGGACGTCACGCATCCCTGCTCGCAAGGCCCACAGTAATGGCACGCAGCCCTGCCGTTCCCAGGCTACCTGTGGTATGAAGACAGCAGTATATCAGGCCCTTCTTGCAGGGAAATAGTTCGTGACGATCTGTTCCGGCGCGAGTCAAAAGGGATATAATAGGAGTGAATTCTGGGAGATCGTCTAATGGTAAGACTGCGGCCTCTGGAGCCGCGTATCGGGGTTCGAGTCCCTGTCTCCCAGCCACTTCCTCTTAGTTTCCCGATCACGGAGCGATTTCAAAATGAAGCTAAGCTTTTCCCCACTCGTTCTCGCTATGGTTGCGTTTGCGCAACAGCAGCCCCAACAGGCACCGCCGGGAGTGGAGGACGAACTTCGCGCACGCGTCACCGCGTTCTACCAGAACTTCGTGGACGGCTCACCTCGGAAGGCGGAGGTATTCGTCGCCGAGGACACGAAGGACTATTATTACAACGCTCAGAAGCTGCACTTCGAGTCTTTTAAGGTCGGCAAAGTCACCTTTTCGGACAACTTCACGAAGGCAATCGTGATGGTCGTGGGCAAGACGGAGAAGGTGCTCGCCGGGCAGAAGGTCCAGATGGAAGTTCCGCAGGAGACGCACTGGAAAATCGAGAACGGCCAGTGGTGCTGGACCTATCACCCGGAGGATTACGCGATTACGCCTATGGGCGGGAAGAATCCTCCTCCGGGAAGCGGCGCCGGTGTTCCTCCACCCAAGGATCTGACGCCGGAAGCTATCCGAAAAGCTGGAGAGGCCATTCTAAAGGAACAGCCGATGGGACTTGATACGGGCGCGATAACGATTCGGACGGATCGCGTTTCCGACGCCCAGATCGTGTTTACCAATGGAGGCATGGGCTACACGCAGATCGAGGTGAATGGACCCATCGTCCGGGGCCTGACATTCAAATTCGATAACCCGATGGTGCCGCCGAAGGGTAAGGCCGTTCTGAAGATCCACTACGACCCCTCGGACAAGAGCGGTCCAAGCGACGCGTGGATTCCAAAGGGCACGATCCCGTTTCAGCTCAGCGTCTCGCCGTTCGGGAGAACGTTCTCGCTCGACGTGACCTTTATCAACGGCAATTAGGATTGGCGCTCAAGTTGCTTTCTTCCCCGGTGGAGGCAACAAGAGGATGGTTTCTTCAAACAGCCGGGTGGATACTACGCTCGCGCCCGCACAAGCCGGTCCGCGCGGATCACGCTCGGAGAGCGCGTTGAACTCCTTTTCTCAACAGTTACTTAGCACATTGAAGGGCGAGCAACGCGCGCCCCGGACGGATGCTCCGGCCGCTGCTCGAGAGGCCGCAGCCATGGGACGAAACTCCGTCGTGCGACAAAATCATGCCGCCGAAGTGAGCAAGACGGCGAATGTTCCGACGATGCTCGGCCTGGGCCCGGCCCTGGGAGTTGCTCCCGTGCAGATTCCAGTTCAGCAGAGTACGACCGCTGCTGCCCCGATGACGGAGGGCGACGCCTATTGGGCGGAGCAACCGGCTGCGGTTCAGGCGCTGCGTTACATGCCTCAGGGGCCTGAAAAAGACGCTTTGGCGCTGAGCCTCGCGCGCCAGGGATACGCGATTGACACCGAAATTATGGTGATGGGGTGGGATCCGCAGATGACGATGGTGGCCAGGGAAGCCTACGGCTACACCTGGGTTCCATCGTATGGGCAGCCAGCGATCAACGTGCAGCCGGGGGTGAGCGATCCCTACGTGCCAAGCAACTACAACCCCAGCAATCCGCCTCCGGGATCGATTATCGTTTCCACCGCTTTTGCTCAGGGAACCATTCAAAATTTCTTGATACAGCAATCGGCGGGCTGAAATAAGAAAGGCCGGACATTGGTCCGGCCCTTCGGTTTCGTGTTTGTGGGTCCCGCTTATTGAACGACGGGGATGTACACGGTATTGGCGAAGATGGTGTTTCCGTTTACGACCATGCCGAGTGCCAGAGGCTGGTTCGTGCCGGCGGGATTCGTCAGCGGAATCGTAAATCCTACGACGTACACACCGATTGCACCCGGTTGATAGTAAGCAGTGGTCACCGGTACGCCGAGGTTGTCGACACCCACGATGACCTGTGCCGCCACGGTCTGGCCGTTGATCCCGACAGAGTTAGTGGCGGTCGCCGGCGTCACTTGGCCGAGGCCTGTGGCGACGAGGTAGTACGTATGCCCCCTCTTGGCGGGGTTGGTTGGGGAGACATAGGAACCATCGTCGCCGCTGATCACGTCCCCGTACGCAATTCCATTGGAGAGGTAGTAGAAGATGCCGGGCTGCGCCTGAAGGATCTGGATGCCCGTCACGGTTGTCGCGCCGCCGCTCAGTTGAAGTACAGCGGTGCCATTGCTGGTAACCGATGCCTCGCAAGGCGTCTGGAAGGTGACCTGTTCCTTCCCATTTGTATTGCTGAGCTGATAGATCGGCGCCGGGATACCGTTGATGCTAACGGACAGGCCATTCAGGGTGTAGGGCAGTGGACCGAAGAAGCTCGCGCCCGAAATAGTGCCGGTGATCCCCGGAGCGATTCCGCTTCCCGTCGCAGTAGCCAGACCGCACGGAACCAGGCCGCTCTGGAAGCTGGCGGCGTTCTGGAAGTTGCCTGCGGTGACTTGCGGTCCTAGTGGGACTGCGGTCAGGTTGAAGACCACGCTGGCCGACGAGTAGCTGGCGGTTACCGTGGAGACACCCGCGGTTTGCGCGGCTGTCGCCGTAGTGGAGGCTTGACCCTGGGAATTGGTCACAGCCGTGGTTGGGTTAATCGCCACGTTGCCGGAGGTCACGACGAACGCAACCGTGACTCCCGAGATCGGGTTGTTGTTAACGTCGTTCACCTGCACCGTAAGGGGCGAGAATGCGGTATTGATCGTGGTCGTCTGGTTGTTGCCGCTGACGATGGTCATTCCGCTGAGCACTGGCTGGCTGGTGAGCGTGAACGTAGCGACTGCTGTGGTCCCGAGCGACGCAGTGACCACCACGGTTCCAGGAGCCGCTCCGAAGGTGACGTTGGCGCTGACGCGACCGCCGCCGACCGAGGTGCTCACCACGTTGGAGAGCTTGGCGGCACCGGATTTCACCGTCCAGGTGACTGCGGTTCCCGGTATCGGGTTATTGCAACCGTCCGTTACGGCGGCGACCAGCGGGAACGGGAGGGTCTGACCGGCTGGACCGCTTTGGTTGTTGCCCGACACGATGGCGAGCAGTTGGCCGGTACCCTGGGTTACGTTGACAAATCCGGGGAAGAACACGAGTCCGCCAACCTGGTAGCCAACAGGCCAGTTTCCGATCGCGCTGGTTCCGCCGGCTCCGCAGAGCGCTACGATGTCACAATGGGCGACACCGGTGGCGGCATCAGATAAAGTGGAGCCATTCTTGCACGATGCGTGCGTGGATGCAGAATAGGGATACGGCGTTGTGGGGTCGATGATGGCGATGGCGACACCCGGGATGTTTTGCGCGACCTGCGGGATGGACTGAGCCGTGATGGATGCCGTGACGGCGTTCACAGCCACACTTCCCTCCGCGACGGTGACAACGCTATCGGTAGGCGCTAGCAGCTTGATTGCCGGCGGGTACGCGGGGAATGAACTGCCGGCGACGATGGCGGCGAATTCCGTCTCCGTGAAGGTAACAAGGCCGTACGCCGTGGTTGCGATCACGGTGTCGGTTTCAAAGTCCTGGCCGGCGCCCGGCGCGGCGGCGACGAAGTCCGTCATGGCAAGTCCGTTTGCGTCCGTCACGACGCTCGGATTGGCTATGTAACCAGTGCCCGAGGTGACCGCGAAATTCGCCGCTACACCCTGGAGGGGCTGCCCGTTGATGTCGGTGACTTTGATCGTCAGAGAGCTTCCGGTCAGATAAGTCGTCGAGCCGGCCTGGATCAACTGGCCATTGCCGCTGACAATCGTGACCTGGTTGATCGTTCCACCGCCGCCCCCGGAGCCGCCGCCTACGCCGGGCACGGTAATCGTGTAACTCGCGTTGGCTGTTCCCGCAGTGATCGTGATGGTATAGGTTCCCTGGGAAGCGGGCGCGATGACGGTGGTCTGGACATACCCATCCGCGTTGGTGGTGGGAGTGGGGTTGCTAAACGAAAATCCGCTTCCGGAAGGCGCGGTGAAGCTGACCGGCTGGTTAAATATCGGCCTCCCGGAAAGGTCGAGTACACGAGCGATGAGTGGCAACGAGGTGGCGCCCTGCGCGACCGTCTGGTTGGTGTTGTATTGCAGGAAGGATGCCGGCCCGGACTGCGGGGGAACAGCGACGAACTGCAGAGTCCCGCCTTGCAAGGTTGCATTGACCGGAATGGTGGTCTGGTTATTTGCCAGCGTCACCCGGTACATCGTATCCCCGGAGTTTGTGGAGACCAGGGCGTAGAGATAAAGGGAAGGGATTTCGCTGGAGATCGCGGCGCCCAGGACGGAGGTCGCATTAAAAAGGCTGTTCAGGGCACTCACCTGCATACTAAGGGGCGACGTGTTCACATCATATAAAGTGGTATTCGCGTAGGAAATCGCGAAGATACGCCCGTTGCCGGCAACCAGAACGTCGTCGATCGGCGTGTTGGATCCGCCAATTAGATTTGGCCATTTGGCGACGGCGTAGGTCGCCAGCGTGATCTGAATGATGGAGCCACCTGTGATGTTCGCCGTGATGTTGGCGAAATAGACCGTCGTACCATCCGGGGTGAAATGCAGGGGACCTGGCGTCGCGTTGAATTGTATGGTTCCGCTGGAGGTGATGGCGAGCGTGGTCGGGTTAATTTCGTAGAGGCGGTTGGCCGCGCCGACATACAGAAGGCCAAGGGGCGAGATCGCGATTTGGGTTGCGTTGCCTCCGAGAACGAGAGGCGATCCCACGACCTTACCGGACGGAATCTGGACCTGTGTCACCGAACTGGCGGTGACAGTATTAGTAAGGATGTACGCGGTGCTTGAGTCCCGACTAATGGCCGCGCCAACGACGGTTCCATTTGTCGGGATCGTCGCCAAAATCTGGGCCGTCGAAGCGGAGATGATGTAGGCGGCACTGGCGCCAATGACCGCGTAGTTCCCATCGGGCGACGGCGTAACGCTCGCCGGCGTGGTGGAAATCCCGTTGATCGTCGTGAATGTGGTGAACGTCGGATCGGCAATCTGAAGGGTGGTGCCCAGCACATAATACCCCGTGCCATCGGGCTTGGCGACAATCTGGGTGGTCCCGTTGGGACCGAGTGTGTTGATTGTCGGCGATAGCGGACTACTGCTGTACGGGTATCCGACAATCTGAGCATTCGTGGTGCCGGCACCAGGAATCTGGAAGACGTAGCCGGTACCGGGCTGGCCGAACACGGCCGAACCTGCGGCCAGACATAGTGCCGCAAAGACAAGATTTCTTTTAAACATGAAGGGACCTCTCACTCAAGGGTTGGACGCGGCGGGACCTTTGTAAGTGTACCATATCCGATGGTCATCTCAGAATACCAAAAAACAGGTGAAGTGGAAAATGTTTTGTTGGGGCGGTAAAGGCAGGAGGCAAAAAGAAAAGGGAGGAGCCGAAGCTCCTCCCTTTTTCCTTACGACTGGTATTGTTTAGTGAACCAGCTGCTCGCTCGGTAGCGGGCTGCGCTGGAGGAAGCTACCCGTGTCGAGGACGAGAGCGAGGTAGCCTTCCGAGAGGCCATTGCCCGACGTCGGGCCACCACCGAGTCCACCGATGAAGGCGAACGCGTGGCAGTATTGGAACTGAGCCGAGGCAATCATGTAACCGGTGAAGCCGGTCCCACTATTGTTGAGACCCCACTGAGCGCTGCCATTGTACAGCGTGTAGGTGAGTACCTGGCCGGGGCCAACCACGGTCGTGCCGGGGCAGGTGCCGGGGCTCGTCGTGTTGGTGCACTGCGGGATCGGAGCCGAAGTGCTGCCATTGAAGTAGTTCAGCGTAATCGTGCCGAACTGGCCGGCAGTGCCGAAGATATCAGCGGTCGTATTCGCGATCGCGATACCCGTGTCATACCCAGGAGCCTGCGTCACGTACGGGAACAGCAGGTTGCAAGAGCACTTCACGACTTCGAGCAGCGGAGCATAAGCGCCCGTGAACACGAAGCGCGGAATCGGCATAGAGGACGAAGCGGTCGTGCCGGTCGGCGGCGTGTAGAACGGAGCGAAACCACCGGCGGCCGTACCAACCTGGTTCGGTTGCGGCAGGCCCGCCGGAGCGTTGGCCGACAGGTTCGACGTGTAAGAGACAACGATCGGCACCGTAGCGGTCTCGATCGAGTACGGATCCGAGAAGAGGACTTCGTACACGAGCAGAGCCGCGCCATTGGTGGTCGAGACAGCGAAGAACGGATTGGTGGTTGCCGCAGTCGTAGCAGTACCTGTGTTCGCGCCGGCAACGCCGTCCGTCGCCACGAGGACCATGACGCCAGTATTAGCTCCACCGACAACGCGGTAGATGTTGACGACTTCAGGAACGTACAGCGTCAGGCCGTTCGGAACACCCTGGAGAGCGAGAGCCAAACGAGTACCCTGAGAAGCGATACCAGCGCCGGCGACGCCAGGCTGGCCGCCGACGCCATTGCTCGACGTCAGATTGCCATTGGCGTTAACCGTACCCGAGTACTGGAATCCCGGAGGCGGGTTCGGAACCGGGTTGGCCGCAGTTGAATTCGACTCGAAGCCGGTTTCCGTGAAGTAGTTAACTCCCGGAACGTTCTGGTTGTTGTCTCCCGTGGGAATCACAGTCGTACCGCCGTAAACGAACGCGCCACTGACCACTGTTCCGTTAGCCAGCGTGTACGCCAGATTCTTCACCTTCCACGAGTTGCTGAAGCCTTCCGAGAAGGTCACACCGAGCACGCTGCCCGACTGGGTCGAGCCACCGCTAACACTGAACTTCGGATTCACCGAGTTGCACTGCGCGAAGCCGAGGTTCTTGGTGGTGACCGCGGCGGTAAGGCCCTGCTGCGCCGTACCGACCGTCAGCGACAGGAAGCTCAACGGCAGCGTGGCGCTACCCGAAGAACCGATACCCATCGTGACCGGGATCTGGACCGACGGAGCCGAAACGCCGAGAGCGTTCGCGTTCACACGCACGTTGGTGATGCGCAGATAGCGGGTGCCGCTGCCCGGAGGATCGAACGGTACGCCCTGGAACACAACCGAGGCGTTCTGCAGGCTGTTCAGAGCCTGGCGGCCCTGGAACACGTTGATCGCCGGAGCGGCCACGGTGCCCGCGTAGGGATCGGTGCCGGTACCGGTACCGGTGTTCGCGCCACCGAGACCATTGATGACGCAGCCGGCCGGGTGGGCGCCGTAGTCGCAGGCGAACAGCGGAACGTTCGGATTCTGAGCCGTGTTGGGCTCGTCGATGATCAGCAGGGCCTCGTCAAAAGCACCGGCGGCGTTCGCCGCGGCGTTGCCGAGAATCTTGCTGGTCACGTTCAGGTTCATGAAGATCTGAATGTTGATAGACGGAATCGGGAGGCCCTGTGCGGTGGGGATACCACCCGTGCAGGCCAGTACAACGTCTCCGACCTGCTCCGTCATCCCTTCGATGCGTAGCAAGTTGTCCGTAGCCGACTGCACATTGCAAGCGACAGCGGACCCTTGAGCGCTAGCCGGAACAGAAAGCCCTGCAAGCAGAGCCACTGCGGCAAGCGCGAATAACCATTTGCGAAAATCTGCCATTTCCTTCTCCTTGTGAATTTTTGGAATTGAATTGATGGAAGTTCTTTTTTTCAACCTGAGCCTCAATCTTACAATCCCCTCAGCTTTACACCTTGGGAACCGAGCTCCCCAGCCGTAAACTTCACTTTGGCTGATCTTCGCTCGACGACTTTGTTGCCTAAGCTCATCGTTACTTTAAGACTTCTCGTGTTTCGACTTCTTTTATCTTCAGTGCTTGCGGGACTCACGGTCAATGAATCCGCCTAAACTGCTTAAACCCTGGACGCAGTCAAATTATTGATACCACTCTCCGCCCGACCAAGTCAAGCGTAAAGTGGCATTTGCACCCAAAAACCGCTTCGGAACGACCCTTTGAAGCCTTCTTATTCCAACATAATGGTCGCTCCGAGGTCAAGCGCTAGCACGGAAAGGTCTTGAACGCCGCTTGAATGGAGACGTATCGGGTTTAAGCGGGAGGAGCCTTATAGACGCCGGATATCCCGTTTAAGAATCTTCACCCGCTTCTTCAGCTCATCGCTGGCTTCCAACAGGTTGGTCTCGTCGTAGATGACGTGAGGGGTGAAAAACAGAATCAGTTCGCTGCGTTCTTTGGTCACCGACTTGGATCCGAACAGAGCGCCCAGCCACGGAATGTGGATCAGTCCTGGGATGCCGGTGGACTGATTCGTGACATTCTCGGAAATGAGGCCGCCGATGGCGATGGTGTCGCCGTCCATCAGGGTGATTTGGGTCTGAACCACCTGCTGCGAGAACGCCGGCGTAGCCGCGTTGGTGGTGGCCGCCGAGTCGACTGCGCTGATTTGCTGGTTGATGATCAGAGTGACCACGCCGCTGGCATTCACGCGCGCGTTGACTTGTAGCGTGATTCCAGTGTTTTGCGACGAATACGACGATGTGCTGGTGACGTTGCCGCCGGAGGGAATCAGCGTGGAGCCGGTGGTGACCGGAACCTGCGTGCCGACGTTGATGCTTGCCGGGATGCTATCGGTCGCGATCAGGCTGGGCTCGGACAATAGCTTCGTATACTGTCGGTTTTCGCTCGCGGAGAGCGCGAGCAGCAATTGGCGGCTCTGGCCGACCGCCATTCCCCCGGTTAGGGAGAGGCCACTCGAGACGGCTCCCAGAAGCTGATGAGGGATCGAGCCCGGGGCTCCGTTCTGTAACAACTGTGCGGTGATATTGCTGGTGAAGGCGTCGCTCAGGGTGACGGAGTAAATCTTGGCGTCGAGTAGAATCTGGCGCGGCGGAACGTCGAGATCCTTAAGCACCTTCAAGATGCTCTGGTACTGCTGGGCATTGGCCTGAATGATGAGTTTGTTGTCAAGCGGATTGGGAATAATCCTCGGCAGCGGAGCCGTGGGCGTGGGCGACGCCCCAATGGTCGTCGTGGTGGAGGCAGCGCCGGGCAATCCCCCACCAGCTGCGGCTCCCGCCGTCTGGCCGGTAGCGTTTACTGCAGGCGCCTGCGCGGCATAACCTCCGAAGGCGGGGTATCCATATGCCTGCGAGGCGTTGTAGCCTCCTCCATACCCACCTCCAGAGCCGCCCATGCCATTCGCCATACACCCACCGGAGCCGCCAAATCCGCTGTTGAAGCTATTCTGGTTTCCGTAGCCCCCGGGGTTCGTCATGCCGCCGCCGTATCCGCCGCCATAGCCGACTCCAGTAGTTCCTAAGCCTCCACCGTAGCCGCCACCGTAGCCGCCGGAGTTTCCAACGCCCGCCGCCCCACCGCCATAGCCTCCACCGTACCCGCCGCCATAACTACTGGCCAGCGCTGGGTTGAACACCTGATTCAAGGCGATGGCCAGACACTCGGCCCGCCCGTAGAACACCTTATATACATAGTTCTCGATATCCCCCGCCGTGATCTTGACCGGAACGTCGAGTTTCTCCAACCACTCGCCTACGCTTGAGAACACCCCGGGATTGGACGCGACGGCGATCAGCGTGTTGATGCGGTCGACGCCGATAAAGTGCACGGGCGAGCTTTTCGGATCGAGCGAAATCGACTTGAAAATTCCCTCCAGATCCTTGGCCATTTCGCTCGGCTTGACGTTCTTGACGTCGTACAGGCGCACCCGCTGATTGATGAACGCCTCGCTGTCGAACTCCCCGATCAGTTCCATGGTGCGGCGCATGTTGCGCCGGCTGTCGAGCAGAAACAGCAGGTTCGCTGGAGCGTAGGCAATCATGTCGGAGTTTTCTCCGGCGAACTCCTTCAGGATCTTGACCAGCTCGTCGACGCTGACATATTTCAAGAACACCAGGTTGAGTATCGTCTGGTCGTCTTCCGGGACGTTCTTCTGATTGATCTCCGGACGCATGGGCAGATGCGTAATGGACTTCAGCGGAACGACACGATACAGCTCGCCGTCCTGAATCAGGCCGAAACCATTGATGCGCAGAATCATCTCGAGCATGTTGCGGGCATCCAGCTTGGAGGGATCTCCGTAGGTGTTCAGCGTGATGCTGCCCTTGACGGCGGGATCGACGATGATGTTCAGCTTCAACAGGCGCGCCAGCTGATCGATGACCTGCGTCAGCGAGGCGTTATCCAGATTAGTGGCGCCCATCGGAACTGGCTTCGGCGCGTTGGCATCCTGCGGCGGCGGGGGAGAGGGAGTTTGCGCTCCCGCAAGGAGCGTCAAGGCGACAACAGAAGCGAATATTTTTTTAATCATCATCATTCACCAGGCTACGGATTGATCAATTGCCACATACATGTCTCGCCGAACATGTTCGTCGTGATCACTTTCTTATAACCGTCGACGATCGTTCCCGGGGGCGATTTGTCCCCCGCCACGCACTGCCGGATTCCCAGGCCATTATCCTTGCCGAGCAAGTCGGAGAGCTTTTTCTCCGAGGATCCACTGATGGACCGGGCGCTGCCGCCGTTATTGGAGGGCTGGGGCGCGGGCGCCTGCGGAGCAGCGGCGGCGGACTCCTTGGCGGGCTCCTTCTCCCTCAACTCGTCGGGCGTGCGCTCCACCAGCTTGCCGTTCCAGTCGAAGACAACTTTCTCGCGGCTGAAGCTGACCAGTTGAAACGGCCCCACCTTGTCTCCGGCGTGATAGCTCTTCTGCGCTTCCTTGGGCAAACGCAACAACACAACCGGATCGCCGAAGTTCATCTCGCCGTAGTAGGCGGGCAGATCGGGCATGGGCGGAGGAGGCGGCAAGGGCGGCGGAGCGGGCGGAGGCTCGATCGGCACGTTCGGGTTGCGATCCTTGGCGAACAACGTCTTCTGCGCGATCTCGCTGTAATCGGCCGCCGCGACCGGTTTCGGCATAGGAATCGGCGGCGGCAGAGGCATGTCTCTCGCCTGCGGGGACGAATGCAGCACCGCCTGCTCATGCTTCCGCGTCTCGATCCATTTCATCCGCAGCGTCCAGAAAAGCAATCCGGACAGCGCCAGCAATACGGCGTTCAGAAGAATCACTTTGCGGTTCACGAGCCTGCTCCTTTCCTGACGGGAACCAGTTTTCGGGGCACGATGCCGCTGACCGTCAATCGCACACTGATGGTCTTGTCCTTCGGGCTCACGCTGTGGATGCGCACTTCATTCGAGGCGATCAGTTCGGGCCGCCTGCCCAGCGCGGCCATGATGTTCGTCAACTGGTCGATCCCGCAATCGATTTGAACCGTAATCACCACTTCGCCATACGACTCGCCAAAGGGCCGGACCGGGCCCATTTCCTGGGAGCGAATCTCCACGCGGGGATTTTCGTCGGCGCCCAACTGCCGCAGAATTTGAATGATCTGCGCCTGCGCCTGCTGCGGCGTGTCCGCGTTGATGATCCCTTTTTCGCGCTGCGCCAAATCGGCGGAAGCCTGCCTCAGAATTTCCTGTTTCGTGGGCGCGGACTCCGCCTGCTCGCGCAGCTTGGCGAGCTGTTTTTCGGCGGAGGATACGGAATTCGCCGGCGCGGCTAGAGCTACCGGCGGCGCGCTCGATTGAGGCCAGAATGAGTAAATCGCCGTCAAAAGCAGGCTCACCAGGGTCCATGCAATCAGACGTCGCCCACCGGGAGTCAGCGTCATTTCCCTACCTCCCGGTTGGTTCGGATGCGAAACCCTTCGCCCGTGGCGATGCGGATGGGCTGCATTGAAAACTCCGACGATTCGAAGAACGGCGATGCGTCGATTTGCTTGAGGAGCGGAGCCGCCTGATCGGCTTCGCCCGCCACCGTGATCTGCGTGCGGGTCACCTCCAGGGTATTGAGCCAGATGGGAGGCGGCAAAATCCGGGTCATCTCCGCGAGCACATCCATGTCCTGCTTCGAGCGGTTGCGGAATTGATCGAGCTGGATGGTCCTTTGCCGCGCCGCCGCTGCGTCTTTTTCCAGCTTCGCGGCGAGTGCGGCCTGGGGTCTGACCGCGGCGATTTGGCCGTTTAGAGTTCGCAGGTAACGGTAATTCTCCACCGCAGGATACGCCGCGAGCCCGGCCGCGGCCATCAAGGCCAGTCCCGTAACCACCGCGGTGGGAATCCAGAGCGCCCGCGAATTGGAGGCACGCTGCTCCGCCGGCAATAAGTTGAGAGGGAGCGCGAGGAGGGGACACGCCGCGGACAGCGCCGCTGCGTAAGGCAGCGCGGGATCCGCACCCACCAGCGCATGAAAGGATCGCGTCTCCGTCAACGGATCGAGCCGAAGCTCGGCGCATGCCAGCGCGGAGGCCCGTTCCGGCGGGCCGTCGGAAACAGCCGAGAACAACGCGCGCGCCGGGCTTTCCCCGTACATTTCCACGCGGCCGTTTTCTTCCTGCAGCGCCAGCACGGGCGGCAACGCACCGGAGGCGAACAGTCTCCGCGCGGAATACAGAACCGCCGGAGCGCAGGTGAAGCTCCCAACCTTAATTCCCGCTTCGGCGAACCAGGCGCCGTAGCGTTCGAGCGCGGCTTTGCGCGCGATCGCCACCAGAACCATGGCGGTTCCGGGCAGGCGAGCCCAACTGGACACCACATCGTCCTCGGCGTACGGATGCAAACCGTCCATTTGATAGCCAACAGCCGCCGGCAGATCCTTATCGGAGACGCCCGGTACGGCGATTTGCCTCAGGATGACCTCTTCGCGCGGCATCAGGACGACCGTCACGGAATGCGTCAGTTGAAGTTTTTTCAAGAACGCCGCGTATTCCTGGCCCCATTCGGCGGCAGGCCTCTCAGTGGGGTTCTCAATGGCAAATCCCCCGATCTGGCGGGCTCCATTCGGGCGAACGCGAACCGCCGAGATCCGCAGAGTTTCCGCGCCGCGAGGGCCGGCGATCTCGATGCCCACCCCACTGCCGAACGCGAGAAGTTTTTTGACGGGCGAGGGAATCATTTGGGCGCCGTGCCGCTCGGTCCGGGGGGAACAATGGCCGCCTCCGACCAGGCGTCGTCATACCAGCGCAGGACATGCACCGGAATCTGAAAGCGCTTCCGGTCCACCAGCTTGACCGTCGCCGACGCTGTCCGGAGCACTTCGGACGGCGAGCCGTCGGGCCGCTTCAGCCGCGCCGTCGCGCGCAGCGTCCAGATGTAATTCCCGCCCAATCCAAGGGCGCCGGGAGGCACTCCCAACTCCGCCAATTCGCCCAGACTCTTAAAAGGAACGGCCGTGCGCCGGGCGACAATCGCATGCACCGCATCGGGGGGCACACCGGCGGCGGCCATCAGCGCGGGACTCACCGTATTGATATCAAACCCGCCTCCCGACCCCCAGACGGACACGCAATCGCGCAGGCCTCCCGTGGCGTAGAGAGCGCCCTGCTCGCCGGCAACGAAATTTCCGTAAAACAGCTCCGGGGTCATACCGCGCACAAACAGCAATTCCTCTGTCTCTTGGAAAGACGCATGACGGGCCTGAAAAGTCGGACTGATGCTTGCGTAAAATTGGTCGTACGGCGAAGCTCCAGCGGAGCCGCTGCGCCAGTCGACGATCGCCGCGGCGATCTCGCGGGCTCGTCCTTCATCGCCGCCGATCACCGTAATGAGCCGCGTAAGCTCATCCAGGCTCGCTGCGTTCACGTTCAGCTTGGAGGATTCCGGAATCATCTCCACGACCGCAGTTCCGCTGGGAAACGTCATGTTCATGCGCGGGGAGTTGAACTCCCAGAACCGCGGGCTGCCATCGTCGTTACGGACGTTCAGATTCGACCAGATCATCCACTGGATGCCCCGCTCCACCGCGCCCGTGGCCAGATACCAGGCGCGCAGGCCATTGGAATCCGCCTCCACGCGATCGGTTTCCGCCCGAACGCTCGACGAGACCGACAGCCCGATTGCCGCCAGGATAGCCGACAACCACAGCACCGTGAGCAGAGCGCTCCCGCGCCTATTGCTGCGCGTCTTCATAGGGAGACCTCACCTGGCGCGTAATATGAATGGGCACGGTCACGCTCATCACCGGCAGGAGCGATGGACTGGAATCGAGCGGCGTCATCTCGATCTTCACCGCCGCCGGCAGATCGTTGCGGTCCCAAACCGGCAGCCACGTTGCCGATGGATACTGGTCCGGAACTTGTTCGCGATAGGAGAATCTGCAGGAAGCCAGACGGTCCGCTAGGATCAGCGACGCGGGCTCGCCGCCGGGCGGCGCGAGCAGAGCAGTGCCACAATACGGCTGGGTGGACGACGGGCCCGAGTACAAGTGCTCGGTCACGATCAATCTCAGGCCCTCCTCGCCCTTCACCACTCGAAATTCGTCGAACTGCGGATACCCGCGCGCACCTTCCGTCATGGAGTAACTCGAGACCAGACGCAGGGAGTCGGGGCCGCCGAGAAAGATCGGGATGCTCGTTTCGCCACAATTGCTCACCACCGGCATCACTCCGCCGATCTGTCGCGTCAGCACCCGCTGCATGCCCATCACGCGACGGTTGAACTGCAAGCGCCCATTGATCTTTTCGAGCGACAGCAGGCTGGTGCGCATCGCCATCATCATGCCCGTGGCGAGCGCGGCGACCAGAGTGATGGCGATCATCATCTCAATGAGCGTGAAGCCGCGTTGGTTGGCAAGCCTTGAATTCGGCGAAAAATGCCCAGGCGCTAAGTTCACGGCTGCACGTCTCCATCCCGCAAAATGCCCCGGCGGAAGCCTTCGAGCGAAAAACTGTGATTGGTCGCGCCGTCCATCCAGCCGATTTCGAGTCCTACGCGGTCGACCACCCAATATCCGGGCGCCGCTCCGGGAACGGTTTCGAATGGTTGCACCACCGCTCGCCAGGAGCATTCGACGCCGCCTGTTTTCGCAGCGTCGAAAACGCCAGCCATGGGAACGTTGCGGCGCAGTTCGGGCTCGGCGAGCAGCTCGTCCATTTTCGATTTGGCGAGCATCACCGCGCGATCATACTGATTCAGACGCGACGCATTTCGCGCAGAGCCGGAAATAGCGTTCAATAAGCCCGCGACGGCGACGCCCATGATGGCCGTCGCCACCAATACTTCAAGCAGCGTGAATCCCCGCTCACTTCGCATCGGCTTGAGGAACCCCCGTGATCGGATCGACGCTGACCAACCTCGTGCGGCCCGTGCCGTTGCCGATCTCGATGGCGATTTTCGGGATCGCGCCGCCGGGGTAGAGCAGGAACCGCCTCGCCTGGCCCTCTTCGGCGGCGGCCAGTACCGGTTGCACGGAGAGAATTCTGATGGGACTCTCGATCTCCAGCTTCCGGTGGAACCCGCCGTCGGAGCTCATCGCGGTCAGCGTGCCCCCGCTGGGCGAAATCAGAATCTCCACCGCCTGCTGCCGGGTTTCCGCGCGAGAAAGCGCTGCGTTCAGGAATCCGACGATGGCGTTGGATGCGGCACGCATCCGCAGCGAATCGAGGCCGGCCGTGGCGGATGGATAACTCACGCCCACCACCAGGGCGATGAGCGCCACCACGATCAACATCTCGATAAGCGTGATGCCCCGTCTACTTCCAACTGACAATGTCGGCATTCAGCCCTTCTCCGCCCGGCTGCCCGTCGGCGCCGAGCGATATGATGTCGGGTTCATCGCCATGCTCGCCCGGATACTTGTACAAATACGGGTGGCCCCAGGGATCGAGCGGAATATCTGCCTTGATGTACGGCCCGGCCCACTGCTCCACGCCTTCGGGCTTTACGCGCAGTGCCTGTAAACCCTGTTCCGTGTTGGGAAACGAGCCCGTATCGACGTGATAGAGCCCGAGCGCTTCGGAGAACGTGACGATGTCCGCTTTGGCCTTTTTGGGCAACTGCTCACCGTACTTCTTAAAGACGTTCAGCGCCACAATGCCCGCGATCAGGCCGATGAGGGCCATCACGATCAACATTTCAATCAGCGTGATACCGCGTTGATATTTTCGTTTCATTTCCATCTCCACAGACGCGTCAGATGACGACGTCATTGATGCTCGTAATCGCCAGCATCATGCTTAGAATCAAGGAGCCCACCAGAACGCCCATCACCAGAATAATCAGCGGCTCGAACAGAGAAGTGAAGCGGCGGATCGCCGTGCGCGTTTCCGAGTCGTAAATATCGGCCATCCGGGCGAACATCGCCTCCAGATTGCCGGTCTCCTCGCCCACCGCCAGGAGATGACTTGCCAGCGGCGGAAACTGTCCCGCCTTCGCGATCGGCCCCGCGATCCCCTCGCCCCGCTTCACGCCTTGCGACACCTGTTCCAGCGTTCCGGCGATTCTGCGGTTGTTCAAGATTCCCCGAGCGATGCCGATGGCCTGCACCAGGGGTACGCTGGCGGCCACCAGCGTCGCCATGGCGCGCGCGAAGCGCGCCGTTTCCGCCTTGCGCAACGCATCGCCCAGAAGGGGCAGCCGCAGGCGCAGCGAATCCCACCACAGCCTGCCCGGCGCCGTGCGGATGTAAAACTGAAACGCGATCAGGATCGCGACGATCGCGCCCAGTGCCGGCAGCGAATAGGCGCGGACATAGGCGCTCGATTTGATCAGGATGAGTGTCGGCGTCGGAATCACCATCCGCGGATCGGAGAAGATCGCGGCAAATCTCGGCACCACAAAATTCAACAGCACAAAGACCGACCCCATGCCGACCAACGTCAGCAGCGCCGGATAAATCAGAGAGCTGATGATGTAGCCGCGCAGGTCGTCGCGCGTGCGCTCGAACTCGGAAAGACGCTCGAAAATCGTTCCCAGCGAACCCGACGCCTCACCGGCGCGCACCATATTGATATACAGCTCGGAGAAATGGCGCGGCTGCGAGGCCAGGCTGTCAGCGAAGGATTTCCCGCCTTTCAGCGTACGCATCACCTCCAGCACCACGGGCTTGAAGGCGCTCTTTTCAGTCAGTTCCGCGGTGATCCCCAGCGCGCGGTCCAGAGGCACACCCGCGTTCAGCAGCGTAGACATCTCCTGCGTGAAAAACAGGACGTCTTTCCGGCTGCTGCGCCCGAACGCCGGCAGTTGCAGCTCAAATCCCTTCTTTTGCTCTGCGCCCACGTAGACCGGAATCAGCCCCTGCCGCTTCAGCTCCTGCGCGACGTTTCTTTCCGTCTCCGCAGTGATGGTCCCGGTCCGGAGTTTTCCGTCGGTGGCGACGGCGCGGAAATAAAACGACGCGGCCATGTGCTAAAACTCTTGCGTCACGCGCATCACTTCGTCGGCCGTGGTGATGCCCTTACGGACCTTCTGCCATCCGTCGTCGCGGAGATTGCGCATGCCGTTGCGCAGCGCGGCGGCCGTGATTTTCGACGCGTCGCCGTTCGCCATCACGATGCCGCGCAGCTCTTCGTTCATTTCCATTAATTCGAAAATCCCGATCCGTCCCCGATAGCCGGTGTTAAAACAGTTCTCGCAGCCCGCGCCGCGGAAAATGTCGATCATGTCGCCGGCGGGCGTGATGGCCGTCCCCGCCGGAGCCTTGCAATCCGGGCAGATCGTGCGCACCAGTCGCTGCGCCAGCACTGCAACCAGGCTCGACGCGAGCAGGTAATTCTCGATGCCCATGTCGGTGAGGCGCGTAATCGCGCTTGGCGCGTCGTTGGTGTGCAGCGTCGAGTACACAAAGTGGCCGGTGAGCGCCGCGCGAATGGCGATGTCCGCCGTTTCGCGGTCGCGTATTTCGCCGATCATGATCACGTCCGGATCCTGGCGCACAATGTGCCGGAGGCCGGCCGAGAACGTAAGGCCGATGGTGGTGTTGACGTGAATCTGGTTGATCCCGTCCATCTGATACTCCACCGGATCCTCGATCGTGATGATCTTCTTGTCGCTTTGGTTGATGCGCTTCAGCGCGGAATAAAGCGTGGTCGATTTTCCGCTCCCGGTCGGGCCGGTCACCAGAAAAATGCCGTGCGGCAGGGACGTGTAGTAGTTCATGCGCGCCAGCATGTGCTCGTCGAAGCCGAGGCGCTCCAGATCGAAAAAATCGCCAGCCGAGCGGTCCAAGAGACGCATGACGACGCTCTCGCCGTAGAGCGTCGGCAGGGTCGACACGCGAAGATCCACCTCGCGGCCCAGCGTTTTTACCTTGATGCGGCCGTCTTGGGGAAGGCGGCGCTCGGCGATGTTCAGCTTGGCCATCAGCTTCACGCGCGAAATAATCGCCGCCTTCATTTCGCGCGGGGGCGAATCCTGGTTCACCAGCACGCCATCGACGCGGTAGCGGACGCGAAACTCCTTCTCGAACGGCTCGATGTGGATATCGCTGGCGCGTTTTTCCACCGCCTGCGCCACCATCGCGTTGACCAGGCGGATCACCGGAGCCTCGCTGGCCATGTCGCGAAGATGCTCCAGGTCCTCAGCATCGGCGCCGGGCGCAGTAAACTCGGTCTCGTTCTTCTCCGCCTGCCCGTAAAACCGGTCGATGGCGTCCAGAATCTCCTGTTCGTGAGCGATACCGGCGCGAACAGACAGGCCGGTGCAAGCCTCCACCGTCGAGCGCGTCTCAAAA
Organism: Bryobacteraceae bacterium; assembly: GCA_035542735.1. Lineage (GTDB taxonomy): Bacteria > Acidobacteriota > Terriglobia > Bryobacterales > Bryobacteraceae > Palsa-187. The sequence continues at coordinate 32,990 of DATKKV010000028.1, read as the reverse complement.
TCCAGCGGATCGGCCATCGCCAGCGTCACCGTGTGGTCCTGAAGGCTCACCGGAAGGCAGCGAAACTGCCGTAGGAATTTCGGAGACAGCGTCTCGGTTTCGGGCGACGCGGGCGGAGGGCCTTCGATGGTCAACAGAGGCACCCGCAGTTGCTCGGCAAGCGCGCTCAACACGTCGCGCGTGGCGACGAAGCCGAGGTCGACCAGGATTTTGCCTAGCTTTTCCCCGCCCCGTTCTCTTTGCAGCTCCAACGCGCGGTCGAGATCCTCGCCAGTGATCAGCTTTCGTTCGATGAGGATCTCGCCCAGTCGCATTTAGTATTCGGTCACCTTCACGGCCTGCACCACGGCCGCTGCTCCCGCACGCTTGGCGTCGAGCAAAGCTTTCTTCTTTCCCTGAAACGTCAACTGGGCGGGCGTGCCAGTCACGTCTTCCCACGAATGATACGCCAGATAGACCACGAATGTGATCTGATCGTCGGGCGGAACCGGATCGAGCGACGCGGCCGCGTCGGCCACGGCCAGCGGCATCGCCTGCTTCAGCTGCGCCACCCGCTCAATGCGCGACTTGTGAGCCTTAACCACTTCTTCCTTGGTCACCGTCGGGTGCATCATCGAGGTGGTGGACAGCACCGGATTCACATCCACCGTGAAAACCGCGCCATAACCCTCCAGATAAAGCCCGCGCGTGGCCCGGATCACCGAGAACAGATTGTCCGGCCACATACCTTTGATCCTCTCATCGAGGCTGCTCTCCACGATCTTCAGCACGTTTCCGCTCACGCGCGGAGTCGCCGCCGTTGCCGCGCAGACCGCAGCCGCGCAGACAGACACAACCAGCATCAGATTTCTCAAAATGTTTTTCATTGGCGCACAATCCCCGTAGCCGCTACATATAATGACGTGACTTTCCCATCCACCGCATTCAGAGCCGCCACGTTCCGCTCCTCAACCTCGGCAACCGCCCTACTCACCGCCTGATCCACGCGAGCTTGAATTTCGGCGTCGCTGGCAGCGGGGCGAACCAAATAGCCATGCATCAGGATCGCAGCGGCGACGACCAGCGCCGCTGCAAACGACGGCCGAAGGAAAACCTGCCACCAGCGCGGCTCGAATACCTTGTCCGAAACGAAAGCGATGCGGCGCGGAGGTTCCTCCTCACGCAGCGCCGAAAGCGTGTCGATGGTTAAGCGAACGTGCGCCAGCTCGTTGCGGCAGTGATCGCACGTTGTGCCGTGCGCTTCGGCTTCGCGGCGTTCCGCCAACGTCATTTCGCCGAGCGCGTATGCCTTCCAGTCGTATTGTTCACAACTCATGATTCACCTCGCAGTATGGCCGGAGCCAGGGTGGTCTTCAGCAGGTCCAGAGCTGTATAAAGCCTCGATTTCACCGTCGAAACCGGGCAGCTCAGGATCTCTGCCATTTCCTCGAACTTGAATCCCTGGTAGACCTTTAACAGGACTGCCTCGCGCTGCTCCTCAGACAGCCTCCCCAGCGCCGTTTCCACCGCCAGCGACAGCTCGATCGGCAGTAATTCCCTCGATACGGTGCCTTTTTCGAGCGGCATTTCGCCTTCCGGCTTGCGCCGGCGCAACAGCGAAAACGCCTCGTTGTGCGCGATGCGGAACAACCAGGCGCCGAAGCGGCCCGGATCGTCGAGTTTCGGCAGGCTCTGGTAGGCTTTCAAAAACGCTTCCTGACTGAGGTCGAGTGCGTCTTCCCGGTTCGAGACCAGCCTCAACAGGTAATTAAAGACGCGCTTCTCCCAGCGGGATACGAGGAGGTTATAAGCCTCCACTTCCCCCTTTCGCGCCTTCGCGATGAGGTCCCGATCTTCAACTTCCCGGAAGATCAATCCTTGGCTCCGTTCATAAAGACGCGGGCAGACGGGAAAAAGTCGGACAGGCCAGCAATTTCGACTATAGCGCCGACCGATGGTGCGGAGGGAGCGCGCTTTATCGGCCTCGGCCCAAAAAGAAAAAGCCGGGAGATTGCTCTCCCGGCCAAGGAAAGGAAACGACTCGACTACTCCGGCAAAGTCCCGCTCAAAAGAATGCTCTGGGTGGTGGCGCCCTGGCGTCCGCGGAGCGCGCCCGTGGAGCGGACCACACGGAAGACCACCGGGTCGCCTGGTTTCAACGTCCCCTGCACCTTCTTGACGTCCTCGATGGAGTTGACGGGCGTGCGGTTCACCGACGTAATAATGTCGTGATCGATCATCCCGATCACGTCCGCCGCAAAGGAGCCGGGTTCGACGCGGGTCACCACGACGCCATGCTTATCCGGCGTGAGAGCCTTCTCTTCCTCGGTAAGGCCACGCAGTTGGAGGCCGAACTTCACCAGATGACTAACCTCGCCCTTGGCGGCCTCGGCGCCCACCGTCGGAGACGCCAGTTCGCCCACCACGCGCGGATCGTCGGCGAAGACCTTCATCCGATCCTCCACGGTGAGCTTGAACTCCATCTTCTTGCCGTCGCGATCCACGCCGATTTGGGCCGATGTACCGACGGGCATGTCTGCGACGCGTCCCATCAGGTCGTCGCCGTCCTTGATCGGTTTGCCGTTGATGGTCAGCAGGATGTCGTCGGACTTGATTCCGGCTTTATCGGCTGGACCGCCCTTGTGGACGTCGCTGATGATCACGCCGTGATCATAGCCCATTGCCCTCAGCGCTTCCGGCTTCATGTTCTGCTGCCAGGTGACGCCAATGGAGCCGCGGATGGGGTGCCCCTCGCGGATAATGTCGTTGTAGTCGCGCACCGCCATGTTCACCGGCAGGGCGAATCCAATGCCTTCATAGCCGCCGCTGCGGGTTGCGATCATGGTGTTGACGCCGATCACTTCCCCACGGATATTCACCAGCGGTCCACCGCTGTTGCCGGGATTGATGGCCGCGTCGGTCTGGATGAACCGCTGGAACTGGCCGTCGCCGATGTTGGCGCGGTTCATGGCGCTCACGATTCCGGCCGTCACCGTCTCCTGAAGCCCGAACGGAGATCCGATGGCCACCGCCCAATCGCCCACCTGCACGCCGTCGGAGTTCGCGATGGTCACCGTCGGCAGCGCATGATGCGCGTCGATCTTCAGCACCGCGATGTCCGTCTCGCGATCGAAGCCGATTAGTTTGGCGCGGTACTCGCTATCGTCGCCGTGAACCTTCACCTTAATGTGGTCCACCGGATTGCCAGTTTCATCCGAGACTACGTGCTTGTTGGTGATGATGTACCCGTTCTTGTCGACGATGAACCCGGTGCCAGACTGTTCGCGCTTGGCATCGTCCTGAGGCATGATCAGATTGGGCGCCTGGCCTCCGAAGAAGCGGCGGAACAGCTCGGTCGACGGGTCGTCGCCGCCCTGGCCTTCCTGATCATCCTGATTGCCGGGGTGAACCCTCTGCCGGCGCGTTGTCTGCATCTTGGGCGTATAGTCGGCCGTGATATTCACCACGCTCGGGCTCAGTTTCTTGGCGATCTTGGTAAACTCATTCTCTGTCACGGTCGCGGCGGGAACCACCAGCGGCGTCGCGTCAGGGGCGACGCTCTGCGCGTGAGCCGCATTTACGCCCGTGCTCACCAGCGTTCCGATCACGATTCCCACGGCGAGCGTGAATAGCATCAGCGCGCTGGACAGAATCTTCTGCTGTCTCATTTTCTCAAGCAGCTTCATTGTGTGTCTCTTTACCTCTGTTTCGGATTTCGGGCGCACTTCCAGCCGTCAGTCCTACTATCATCCTAATAGATGTCCGCTCCGCGCGGGTGGTTTCACAAAGGCTGGCTCTGGCCGGTCACAATATGTAGACGAGGGGGAGCAAGAAATGTCACAGTCCGGTCATTCGCCGGTTAACAGCAGACAGACAGCCAGCAGGATTCGCCTCAATCCCAGTTCCCTGCCCTCCGGCTGATACCACTCCGCTGCCGTGTGCGCTCCGCCGCCCTGGCCCCCAGTGCCGATCGACACGGCCGGTATTCCGAGCGACAGAGGGATATTGGCGTCGGTCGACGAGCAGTCCACATGGCTGCGGATGCCCAGGTGAGCGTCCACCGCCCGGAGACACCCAAGAATCGGCGCGTCCGGCGCCAATTCTCCGCCCGGCCGCGAGCCGATCTCCTTGATCTTCGCCGCAACCCGTGCCGTTCCGCGGCTGTTTTCCGTCCCCACTGCCTCATCCACCGAGGAAGCCAGCAGCGCCGCCATTTCGTCAATCCTCGCGGCGTTCTCCGACCTCAGATCCACTTTCGCCCGCGCTTCGCTGGGTATGGAGTTGATGCTGGACCCGCCCTCGATCAATCCGAAATTGAACGACGACTTGGGGCCAGCGGCGGGCACGCGATCGGTGAATAGCGTGATGGCCCGGCTCAAGGCATGCACCGGGTTGCCGATGCCGTAATCGCTCCAGCTATGGCCGCCTGGGCCGGTGATCGAGACGTCAAAACGCCGGCTGGCCAGCGCCTGCGATGTGATGCGATCCGTGCCTGGCCCATCAAGCACCAGGAATGCTTTGATCCGCGAAGCTGCGCCTGACCGGCACAGGTATCGCATGCCGGACAGATTCCCCTCACCCTCCTCGCCGACGTTGGCGATCAGGACCGGCGCGAGTCCCCCGAGTGGCTCGGCTGCCCGCCACGCGGCCGCGATCGCCAGGAGCGCGGACAAGCCCGCGCCATTGTCCGAGACCCCCGGACCGAAGAGCTTGCCGTCGCCCGAAACCCTGATCTCCTCCGGCGAACGCGGGGCTAGAACGGTGTCGAGATGCGCGGTAATCGCCACCGCTGGACCGTCGCGGCGAGCGTGCAACGTCGCCACAACATTGCCCGCGCGGTCGATCTTGGCATCCCACCCCAGATCGCGGAATCGGGCCGCCATCCACTCGGCGCGCTTCTGCTCAAAAAAAGTCGGCGCGGGGATGCGGCAGAGTTGGACGTGCTGCTCCTGGATCCAGGCGCGCTCCTTTCGGAACCATTCGATCGCGGCGCGCACCTCGGGCGCGGCGGACAAGTCGACGATGGATTGAGCGAGCGCGGCCAAGTTTCAGTCTATCGCGGCGCGACAGGACTAAATCTGTGGATGCTTTCTCCGCGCCCAGGAAACAAATTTTTCCGGGACCGCCATCGTCGACAGGCGGCTCTGGCGGACCAGTGCCCAATCGTCGAACAACTTCGATTGCTTCACCTCGCCCAGCGTGATGGGAGGCTCGATCTTCGCCAGAAATTCCAGATCCACCACCGCCGACTTCGGATTTTTCGGGTCCGGCCGTCCAGCGCCGGCCACCAAAGCCAGCCCAACGATGGCTGACACACCACCGCTGTGATAGATGAAAACGCGGTCGCCCGGTTGCATTTCTTTAATGGCCCGAACGGCCTGGGGATTCGTCACGCCGTCCCAAATCGTCCTCTTATCGCGCTGCAGGTCGTCGATGGAGTAAACGGCGGGCTCGCTCTTCGCCAGGAAATAGTGGATGGGTGTCGAGTTCTTCATGGTCCAAGCATAGTACCGGAGCAGGGCGCTCCGTGGCCATTGTTGCTCGACTCAGGGGGCACGCTCGCCGCTTAGAAGATATACAATATACAGTGGTTTGCTGTTTTTGCCGAAGGTTTAATGGGAAACCAAAGAATCGTCGAGGAGGAGCATTTCGAGTGGTGTTGAGAAGGTTCGCTCTATATCTACCGGTATTCGCCATTGCCCCGGCCTTCATGGCCGCGATGCAGGCCCCACAGAAGCAACAGCCTCCGCCGGAGAAGCCCGCGGAAGCGCTGAAGACCCTGCCCGACAGCGTCGGTAAGAATAACACTGGTGAACCCATCGACCCGAGGACCTACGTCATCGGAGCCGAGGATGTTCTTTTCGTGAGCGTGTTTCACGAGCCCGAATTGTCCCGGGCGGTGTCCGTGCGCCCCGACGGCAAAATCACCATGCCCCTCATCGGCGACATGCAGGCCGAAGGGCTTACGCCGGAGCGGTTTGGCGCTCAGTTGAAACAGGCGCTCGGCACCTACATCAACAACCCCGATGTGACGATCACGGTGTCCCAGGTGAACAGCAAACGGTACACCATGGCGGGCGAAGTCATGAGGCCCGGCCCGGTTCCCTTAGTGTTACCAACCAAGGTTTTCGATGCGCTGAACATGGCCGGCTTCAAGGATTTCGCCAAGAAAAAGAAGATTGTGATCATCCGCGGATCGCAGCGGATCCCGTTCAACTATCAGGAAGTCTTGAAGGGCAATAAGCTGGAGCAGAACATCTTCCTGGAGCCCGGCGACACCGTTTACGTTCCCTAGGCCGACTTTATCTTTATCTTTAGGATTTGTGGGAGTTATTAGAACCGATGCAGCCAACTGAGGGAGTAAGTATTGCGCGCAGGCCGCTCGACGTCGAAGACTATGTCGACATCGTCCGGCGCCACAGGGGATGGATTTTTGGACCATTTCTGTTCACGCTGGTCGTCAGCGTCGTGGGCGTCTATTTGTGGCCGGACACCTATACTTCCACCGCGATCATCAGAATCGTCCCACAGCAGGTGCCGGAGCAGATGGTGCAGGCGGCGGTGAATCAGGCCATGAGCGATCGCATCAGCGCAATGGCGCAGCAAATCGAGAGCCGCTCCGTGCTCACCAACATCATCAACACGTTCGGCCTCTACCCCAAGGAGCGCACTCGCATGCCCATCGAGGATCTGGTGGAGGACATGAAGAAGAACCAGATCCTAATCCAGCCGGTAGCCACCATCGGCGGCGCCAACAGCCAGCATGGCATTCCCGCGTTTTCGGTGTCGTTCAAGTACGAAGACCGCTACAAGGCGCAGAAGGTGGTGCAGGATTTGGTCACCCGGTTTATCGACGAGAGCATTCGCAACCGGTCCAACGCCACCTACGCCACAACGCAGTTCCTGAAGGATCAGGTGGAGCAGGCGCACAAAGAGCTGGATGAGATCGAAAAGCAGCTGCAGGCGTTCCAGATGGAGAACCAGGGCCATCTGCCAGATCAGATGGACGCCAATATGCGGCAGCTGCAGTCCATGCAGACGCAACTGAGCCTCCTCGGGGCCAACATCAGCCGCGCCAGTCAGGAGCGCCTCCAACTGCAGACGAACATCCAGATCCTGAAGGACAAGCAGGCAGCGTTGAGCAAGGAACAGCCGATCGAGCAGCAAACCCTGGCCTACCAGCAGAAGAATGAGCGGCTGGCCGAAGCGGAGCGGGATGTCACGAACTCCGAATTACAGTTGAACCTGCTGTTGCAAAAGTACACTGACAGTTGGCCGGAAGTACAGAGCGTTCGCTCGCGCTTGGCCGTCGCCAAACAGCACCGCGACGATTTATTGAAAGAGGAAGCGACGGCGAAGAAAGCCGACGCAGCCGCGCCGCCCCCGTCCGCCAAGGCGCAAAACCCCGCCACCGCGCGAACCATACTCGATCTGGATGGCGAGATTCGCAGGCTTTCCGCAGCGGTAGAGGCGAAGGAGCAGGAAGTGGCCGGCTACAACAAGGACATCAAACAGATCAACGATCAGATCAACAAGTACGCCGCCCTCGTCCAAACCGTGCCCGCGGGTGCTCGTCAGTATGGCGATTTGCTTCGCGAGCGGGAAATCGCCAGGGAAAAATATGTGCGGCTAGACGCGAACCTGCAGAAGGCGCAAATCGCGCAGGACATGGAAGGCCGCAAGCAAGGCGAAACTCTCGAACTTCTCGATCCGGCCTCCCTGCCCCTGAATCAGGCCGAGCCTAAGAGGCCGCAGATTATTTCCATTGGCGCTGTTCTCGGGCTTCTTCTGGGTGTTGTCATCGCCGGCATCCTGGAGATGAAGGACACGTCGCTCAAGAATCTAAAGGACGTCCGGGCTTACACGCAAATGGCAATCTTGGGCAGCATCCCACTGCTCGAAAACGACTTTGTGGTACGGCGCCGCAAGCGGTTGGCCTGGCTTGGATGGACAACCGCGACACTGGCCGCCGTGGTGATCATGTCCGGGTCGATTGTCTACTACTACGTCACGAAAGTTTAAGGCTCCGGAGGAAACGTTATGAGCCGAGTACATGATGCGTTGCGCCGGGCCGAGCAGGCGGGTTTGCTGTCGCCGCCGGTCTCCCGCGCGAATTCCGAGGCGCGCGCTGCCGCGACGATGGATGCCGGCCCGAATCTGACCGATTTGCTGGCCCAGGTGCAGGAGATCCCTTTCCGCGCCACCACCGATTCTCTGCTGATCGACGTCGCCCGGCCGCACGAAGCGCCCATGGAGGAGTTCCGCACCCTCCGCACGCGTCTCAACCATATGAAGACGCTGCAGCCCATCACCACCGTCGTGATGACGAGCCCTTCGCCCGCTGAAGGCAAATCTCTTTCGGCCGCGAACCTGGCCTTGGCGCAGGCGCACCTGGCGAACAACACTACGCTGCTGGCCGATTTCGACTTCCGCCGTCCCATTGTCCATACGATGTTCGGCGTGGACCGCAGCCCCGGGATCACCGACTACCTGCTGGGACGCGTTCCGCTGCATAAAGCCATGCGGAAGGTCACGGGGACGAATCTCTACATCATGCCGGCCGGAGAGGCGGTGATCAACCCTCTCGAACTGCTCAATCTCCGCGAGGTGAAACAACTGCTCGACCGGTTGCCGACCTTGTTCAACTGGGTGATCCTCGACAGCCCTCCGCTGCTGTTTGCCGCCGACGCCAATCTGCTATCGACACTTTGCCACGGCACTCTCCTGGTGGTCCGGATCGGTCACACCACTATCGATTCGGTAACCCGCGCGATGCAATCCCTGTGCAACAACAACGTGCTCGGCATCGTCGTCAATGGCGCGCGCCGCGGCGAGTTGTACAGCAAGTACACCTACTATCACTCGTATTACACGCCCAAAGAAGAGGAAGAGCGGAAGAGTCTGGTGCAGGCCCGCGAGGAAGCCGCTCATGAGGCGGCCGTCACGAACGGCGAACACAAACCGGACGCTTAAGCGATCTTCGCAGGCCGGAGCCAAATGGCAGCCCGGTACAGCATCAGCACCAGCAGAATCGCGCCGTATAACAGGGGCTTTCGCACGTCCGACTTCACCAGCCAGTAGTAGTGAATCACGCCGGCCAGCGCGCTCAAGTAGATTAGGCGGTGAAGCCGTTGCCAGCGCCTGCCGCCGAGCTTCCGGATCGACCATGCCGTCGACGTCAGCGCCAGAGGAACCATCAAGCAGAACCCGGTAAATCCCGCCGTGACGAACGGGCGTTTATACACGTCCTTCCATAAGGCCGGCCAATCGAACGCCTGATCGACCCAAACGTAGGCCATCAAATGCAGGAATCCGTAAAAGAACGCAAACAGGCCCAGCATCCGGCGAAAGCGGATCAGGACGGGCAGATTTGCCAGCTTCCGAAAGGGCGTAATCGCCAGCGTGATGAGCAGGAAGTAGATGGTCCAATCGCCGGTTTCATGTTCGATCTTTTCCACGGGATTGGGCCCGAGGGCATTCTTGTGAAAACCCCACGCCAGCAGGGCCACGGGCACCAGACACACCAGAAACACCAGGACCTTCGTCCACCGGCTGGCCAGAATTTTATTCATGCGATATGGTCCCGCACGTCAGTGCAAGGATCAGTCAGTAGTATTTGCGCAGGTCCATCCCCGCGTACAGGCCGGCCACCTGGTCTTCGTACCCGTTGAACTTCAGCGTCGGCCTCATCCCAATCCCCGGCAGCCTGCGCTCCTTGGCCTGGCTCCAGCGCGGATGATCGACCTCGGGGTTCACGTTGGAGTAAAACCCGTACTCATGCGCGTTGTTGATGTTCCAGGTAGTAGGAGGCTCTTTGTCCACCAATTTGATCTTGACAATTGATTTGATGCTCTTAAACCCGTACTTCCACGGCACAGCAAGCCTCAGCGGCGCGCCATTCTGATTGGGAAGCACCTCACCGTAGAGGCCCACCACGAGCATCGCCAACGGATGCATCGCCTCGTCGATCCGCAGTCCTTCCACGTACGGCAGTTTGATGCCAGCGTGCTTGCCTTCGGGCATCTGGCCGGGATCGTAGTAGCTCTGAAACGCCACATACTTCGCCTGGGAGGTCGGTTCCACCTGCTTGAGCAGCGTGTTCAGCGAAAACCCGATCCAGGGCACCACGATCGACCACCGCTCCACGCAGCGATGACGGTAGATGCGCTCTTCCAGCGGCGCAATCTTCATGATCTGGTCCAGGTCTAACGTCTTCGGCTTAGCCACCATGCCTTCGATCGTCAGCGTCCACGGCGATGTCACGAACTTCTGCGCGTTCTTGGCCGGATCGCCCTTTTGGGTACCGAATTCATAGTAGTTGTTATAACCGGTGATCGCTTCGTAGGAGGTCACCGGCTCGGTGGTGCTGAGAGGACTCTTGGTCACCCCGGTGAGCTTTGTTCCGCCGTATGCGGGTGAAGCCAGCAGAGCAGCTCCAGCCGCCAGAAACCGCCGCCGGTTCAGGTATTCAGACTTCGGCGTCACTTGTGAGTAGCGCAATTTGCTCATATTGACATCATACGTTGGCCGGGATCATCTCGGATTGGACGTGCCGGGCGTGGTCCGGACCGTAGTGAGCGTGGTCCCGAGAATCTCCCCAGCAACCACTAGTTCCACGCGGCGGTTCATTTGACGGCCGGCGGCGGTGGCGTTATCGGCCACCGGGATCGTTTTCCCGAAGCCCTGGCTGGTGACGTTCGCCGGCGGGACGCCTTGATTGATCAGAAAATCGCGCACTTCGGCGGCGCGATTCTCACTCAGCCTCATGTTGTAATCGTCTCCGCCGACGCTATCGGTGTGTCCCTCCACCGCGATCTTCAACCCGGGATGACCCAGAATGATGCCGGACACCTTGGCGAGCTTTTCCCGCGCCGCCGGTTTCAGCGAATACTTCCCGGTGTCAAACAACACGTCGGACATGTTCACGATCAACCCGCGTGCCGTATCGGTAGTCTGGAGAATCGCATTGAACTGGTCGAGAAGTTGCTGCCGCAGCGCCGCTTGATCCTGCTCCGCTTTCTGACGCAGGCGGTCGGAATCGGCCGCCGCCGTTTTCGCCTTATCCACCTCGATCGCCAGTTGCTGTTGTTGCGCGACGGCTGCCGCGCGTGCCTGTTCAGCCGCCAATCGAGCCTGATCGGCTTCCGCCTTTGCCTGCAGAGCTTCCGCCTTGGCCCGCTCCGCCGCGGCCTTTTCCTGGCGGGCGACCTCCGCGTCGTGCTGGGCGCTCTGCGCCAAAGCCAATGCCTCGGCCTTGGCTTGCTCGGCCGCCAGGCGATCCAATTCCGCCTGACGCCGCGCCCGCGCCTCATCCCCGGCCTTTCGGCGAGCCTCTTCCGCCTTCTCCTTCTCGGCATTCTCCCGCGCGATTCCGGCCAGCCGCTCGTTCTCCAGCGCCTCGGCCCTTTCCGCGCGGAGCGCGATCACCCGGGCATCTTCGGCACGTAGACACGCTTCCCGAGCCATCGTTACTACTGGCTTCTGGCCCGGCTTCTGCACCTGGTACTTCATCGACTGCTGCAGCGCGTCCTCAGCCTTCTGAAAACTCTCGGCAGCATATTTCGGCGCACCCGCCAGGCGAGCCAGCTGCACTGCGTTCTGCGCTTCATACAATTCAAACGGATCTTTCTTGCCCACCACGATGGGAGCGAACCCTATGGCGCGCCCGTGATTCGTGTACATCCCGCGCGGCAGCAGCTCATACTTCGCGCTGATGTTTTCCACCACGCCTTGGGTAGTGGGCCGCACGATATTCTCCATTACCACAACGTCGCTCGGCTGGGTGACGGAATAATACGGCTCCGCCGTCACGATCATTCCAAACGTCTGAATATCGCTGGTCGTATCGATCTTGCTCGTCGAGCCCATTCCGTAGTCGCCCAGCGTCAGTTCGCCCAGATTCACAGGACGGCCGTCCGGTGAAATCGCCCACAGTACATAGGTCAAGTACTCCGGGCCGAAGCCGCTGGGAGCGGTCATATTCTTGAACTCGGCGCTGATCTTGATCACCCCACGCTCGCTTTCAACCTTCGCCGAGCCCTTGCCGCCGGGCAGGTTCGGCGTTCCGTTGAAGTCGATCCTGGTCGATCCCCCGCGGTGAAGATAATTGACGGCTTGAATTGTGTGTTCTATCACCTCAATCCGGAAGATAGGCTGAGCCGAATTGGGATCCGGTTGAATCGGCATCTGCGGCGGTTTCGGCCTTTGGGTGGGATTCGCCTCCTGCGCGTGTAGAGAAAACAGCGCAGCCAGGGCCAACGTTGCTGTCTTCGCGTGGAATTTAGGTGCCATAGCCGCATTATGGCACCTTGAGTACCGCCTGGAAATCTGCTTTTGGTCCAGTGAGATAAGAGTCCGAGCAACCCGAAAAATTTACCGGGATCGCCTCAAGAGGTACCTTTCTTACTCAGCCCGGAGGCCGAACTCCCGCAGCGGCTCCCCGGTTTCCGTAGCCAGCCGCACCCAATAATCGCCCGGCCTCAGGCCGTTGGTGAGCACGACGGGAGTGCCCCCAAGCCAGACTCTGTGTCCAATCGCATCCACGATCTCAACCCGGTATCCCGTCGAAGGCCTGACGTCGCTCAGGTCCAAGCGAAGATCCAGCGCTCGTCCTGCAGGCGCGATGGTCTGTAATGAGGAATTCCCGCCGCGGTAGGCCTGCAATTCGACTGTCTTAGGATCGCCACTGGGATTTCTCCACGAAAACAGAGCCGTCATGCATGTCAGCAACAGGATTGCTGCAGCCGCGGTGTTCCATCGGAGGCTGTCATCGGAGCGGCGTGGGGTAGGCGTCGTGCGCAGGTTTTCCGCAAAGGCACCGGTCGCGGCCTTCATCAGACGGATATATTCCTCGGTTTCGGCGAGCATCTCCTGGCACTGTTCGCAAACCAGCAAATGCTCTTCAAAATCTCCGAGCCGCTTCTCCGACAGGCGATGAAAAACATAGTCCTCGAATGCATCCTCTTCAGGATGCCTCGACGACATTGTTTTCGTGTTCACAGCCTTGTCCCCCGCCGTGCCGAACTGATACTCAGTTCCTTAGTGGGACAGACCGGCGGAAGTTCTCACAAGAACTGTATGTAAAGCGCGGTGAGTCAGTTTTTTCTTGCCCAATTCCCCGAATCGAGCTTTTGCCCTGGACTTGAGCAGCCGAAATTGAGTCTCGGTGAGCGCCATTTCGGAGCAGATCAGGTCCTGAGGCTGCTCGAGGAGATAAAACCGCGTCAGGATCTCCCGATCCCGATCGGAAAGCTCTCCAAGCACGCGATTGATCAAGTCTGTTCTCTGACGGAAGATCGCCTTCTCTTCTGGGTTTTCTTCGGGATCGGCCAGCCGCACGGTGGAATCGAGGTCAATCTGATCCCGCCTGGTGTGAACAACTTTGTCGATATGCGCGGCCACCTGCCTTCGGACGATAGTCCGAACGAAGCCCATCAACCGGGAGGGTTCACGCAATTCGCCGCGCCGGATCGCTTGCACCACCACCACAAACGTGTCATGGACTTTGTCGTCCAGTTCCTGCGGGCCCAGCTGACGGCAGAGATAAAACCGGATACCCCTCGAAAAAAGTTGGTATAGCTCCTCCATACCGTCCGTCTCGCTCGCCCGGATGCGATCAACCAACGCCACCCACTCGGCGTAGGATTCCGATTCGTCCAACACATTCGACGGTTCTTCCTCGCCGGATTCCGCAGGATGCTCGTCATTCATCGAAGCCGCGACCGCTACGGCGACAACTCTCCTGACCACTTCAGCGCCCATCTTCCCCTGATTCGTTTCTTCCGCTTTCCTCATCGCCCGCCCCCAGTAATCTGGTAGGCAGCCCAGAAGGACGGCTTCGCTCTCCACGTCCCGGAGTTCAACATCTCCAACTGGCTGCGCTGCAACGCCTCAGCTGCTCCGGAATGCCGTAAGTGTTTATAAAAACTGGCCAAAACATCGCCGCCGGAGTCCAGGACGGGCCACGAGGTCGCCAGGACGGCGCTCGCACCCGCCATCTCCCACGCCCTGGTCAGACCGAGCAAGCCGGCCCCCTCCACCGCTTCTCCCGATCCGGTGTCGCACCCCGTCATCGCGACCACCGCCCCTGGAACGCTCAGGGTGGCCACATCGGTGGTGGTCAGAAACTCCGCTTCTCCGTGCTTTCCTAATCCGAACGCGATTAGCGCGGTGCTGCCGGAGGACACGACGTGCGTCGCCAGATGAATGACTCCAGGGTTTTCCCCAACACGGTTCAAGAACTTGTCCCGCCGTGCCTCCGCGCCCTCCAGCAGAACCGCGGTCCGGCCCCAGTTCGCGGCGCTCGCTCTTAGCTCCTCGTCGCTCCCGACCAGGCGTCCGAACTGTGCGTCGGGCAGCAAGGGCCGGAACCGGGGCAGCAGGCCTGCGGGCTTTACCCAGCGTGGATCCGCCACATTGTAAATTGGATCGCCAACTCCCAGGAACCAGCCGGTCCCCACCTCCGGGCGACTGCTCAACAGCATCGCCCCAGGTATCGTCTGCACCGAATGCTTCGACACCAGATAACTCACTTTGCCGCCCTCACGCCCCGTCACCAGAGCGGCGAACGGCACTTGAAATAGAATTCCGTCCAGGGAGAGCAACCAGGACGGTTTGTTCTCCGCCTCCGGCCCGATCCCTCTAAACAACTCTTTATAAAGCTCTTCACCGAGCTCTGGCGTCTCAAGCCTTCCAGCCCGGACCGCCTCTTGAAATGCGAAGACTCTCTGCCGGATCTCACTCTTCCCGGCAATTTTCCGCCATCGGAAACTGTCCCGGGTCACTTCCCACCGATACGACTCCCTATCCCCGAGATGGAAGCTCAGTAGTACTTCCGATCTACCTAGCCCCAGTTGAAAATGTATAAGTGAACTCTGACTGCGAAAAATCTCGGAGTTCTTTACGACAAATCCCGATCCCGATTTGGCCTCGATTTCCGTGAGTTCTAACCTGAGACGCCGCGACTCCTCGCTGAGAGACCCCTTCCCTAGCATTTTGGAATCGGCGATCCGGAGTTTCCCCAGCGTTTCCCAATACTCCGGCGGAGCTTTCTTCCGCCAAGCTTCGGCCAACACGAGGCTCTCCCGCAAGCTCGCCGAGCGGTTCAGTTCCATCGCTTCGAACGCTTCTTCGGCCCAGCGGCGCGTGCCGGTGCGACAAGCCTCCGTCGCCGCGGCATCCACAAAAGAGGAAAATACAAGCTGCTCCAGTTGCCGGTTCGCCGCCGTCAGCGTGGCGCTCGTAGGCAACACCCCCACCCGCCATCTCGATGCCAGTTCCACGGCGTCCCGCAGGTCCGCCAGTGCCTCCCGCGTTCGGGCTTGCGCCAGCCGGACCCGTCCCCGCTGATTCTTCAGCAGGTATTCCGCTGCTCTTACCTCGGAATTCAGCGCAAGATCGGTATAGCGGGCGGCCTCAGGCAACTCACCCTTGGCGAGCTTTACCGCGCCCATCCAACCCCAGGAAAATCCTAGCTCCTTCCTCGCCTCCCGCAACTTGATCCCCTCGGCGATCACCTTCTCGGCCTCCTCGACGCGCCCTTCCCGAAGCAGGGCCTCGCCCAACAGATCCAGCCCGAGCGCTTCGAGTTGCTTGTCGCCAGCCTTTCGCGCAGCCTCGATTCCTTCGCGGTACAGTGGAGCGGAGCGTCCGTCCTGTTCCAGCTTCTCGTGAAGCCTCGCGAGTTGAAGAAGAAGATTGGGCAGATAATAGGGTTTGCGCAGGGTCCGAACCGCGGCGCGGCCGTCTTCCGCCTCGCGCCGCGAAGACTCGAAATCGTACACCTGAAAGTAGACGCTCGAGAGATTGACGGCGATCGCGCCCAGCGCCACACGATCTCCGATCGCCTTGGCGCGCCGTTTGGCCTCGAGCAGGGTTTCCATGGCCGCCTGATATCGCAGTTCCGTCAAACGGCACGCCGCGATACCGTTCAGATAGCCCACGGCCGCGCGCCCATCATGGCGGCGCACAGCGTCGTCGTAACCCTGCTTGTAGAAGGATTCAGCCGAGACAAGATCACCCGAACGGCGCGCCTTGTCGGCCTGTCTTGCAATATTTTTGGATTCCGGCGTGCCCCACCAGGTTCCAAAGTCGGGCGCTTCGGACCGGATGGGCGGCGAAGGGCTCTGCCAGACCATCCATAGCGTGAGGATCACGCAAAGGCATCTAGGGAGGATGGCCATTGCCGATCTATCGCTTAAAGGAACTTAGCATACTACCAGGAAAAATCTGCGTATGCCAATCCCCAAGGGTACTAGTAAAATGCCCCGGCGAATCGCTGGGTCCCCGCACTAACGTGCGGGGTTATAACCCCTGGCGTGAGCCAGGGGACTCAACCGCTAAACATCGTCAATCGCCGACAATATCCTATACATGAAGGCCTTGGCTGTTTTGCCCGCGGAAAGGCGATTCGCCATAATCGACCATCCCGAGCCGTCGCTCACCGCGCCTGGCGACTGAAGCTCCGCATGCTCTGCAGCACGGACTCATGCGTACCGCATCGACACTCATGTCGATGCCTCGTTGATGTGGGTGCAAAACACAGGCGTCGAGACGTCATGGGCAATTTTGGTAGGTCTTGGGAAGGGAACACTCGCCGGATGCCTTCTCCACCTTACTTCGGGCTCACGACGTAATCCTTGAACATGCTTGTGCTATCGGTCTTGGACCACAAACCGATCTTTCCGGCAACGGGCGGCCGCAGGACCGGATTGTTCGCGGGGAACAGGTCTGGGTTCGGGGGACCTCGGCGCGCGACCGGATCGCTTCCCAGCGTGTATTCAAGCGCCAGCGCTCCGTCGAGATACGCCTTGAAGCTCGCGCCGTCGACGGTCATCTTGAGCTCGTGCCACGCAGAGCGATCGAGCATGAAGGGTTTGTCGCGGTCGCTGAATTTCACGTTACGGCGGATGCCGTTGTGAAATTCCCACAAGGCCACATTGTTTTCCGTGTCGTTGTAGCGCACCGCCAGCCAGTCGCCGCTAGGCTTGACGTTGAACAGAATGCCGGAGCAGCGGTCGGCGTCTCCGGCCACGGTCTTGAATTTCACGCTGATCGTCCCGTTGGAAAAATTGTCCACGCTCTTCAGCACCACCACCGGATAATAGGCGAACTGCTTGGCGTTGTCCATCAGTTCCTCGTTCGACGTGCCGTAGAGCTTGCGCGCGGATTCCACCAGCAGCTTTGTCGGATTATCCTTGCTCGCGACCCAGGGCCGGCCGTCGACCATGACCACCTTTTCGCCCGCGTCCTCGGCGATCACCCAGGTGCCAACCACGGGCTCGAAGACTTTCGGCGCCTTGCCCGGCTGCTCATTTTTCATATCGACCTTGATGTCCGCCGCGCAAGCCAGCGCAGCGAGAAAAACAGCAGAAATTACCTTCACTTGAGACTCCTTCGAATGAGTATGCCACAGGCCAGGAACACGCACGGCCAGAGCGCGTAAAACACGAGCGCCGCGCCTCTTGGTTGCGCGGCTAGCGGATGGCCGCGGAAAATCGATTCCTCCGATTCCGCTGGAGGCGTCGCTTGCGCAACCGCGTAGATCGATTCGAGCACCGCTTCGGCCGTCGTCGCGCGGCTCATGGTCCTTCGCCCGCCCAGTTCGTACCAAATCTCGCCGTATCCGGCGGAGGCCTGCTCGAACAGACCGGTGGACGTAGCTGCGATGTAGGTAACACGGACATCGGGCATCGCGCGGCGCAGCTTCGATAGCGCGCGATTCTCCAGATCGACGCGGCGCGGATCCTCGGAGGCGAGATGAACCTCAATGGTCAACCCGTGGATCTGTCTCAGGACGCGTTCGTCCGGTTCCGGGAGCGAATTTCGCCGGCCCTCGGACGCGTCCCAGCTCGGACGCAAGAGACTGCATCCGAAGCTCGCAACCGCAACCAGCGCCGCGAGCGCGATGGATTCGTAAATGCGACGCCGCACCGCCACGCCCAGGCGCATCCAAATCGCCGCTAGGCCGAGCCCCAGCACAATCAGCACCACGACAACGCAAATCACATCCAGGCGGATCAAGCCATGCTGAAACTGCGCGACCATGGCTGCGGGCGTGTACTCCGCCGCCCGCCCCCAATCGAGGAGGCTGATTACCCACGTGCCGACCGTCACGCTCAGCGTAAGAATCGCTGCGGTGGCGTGATGCTCGGCCAGCGAGGCCATGGCGGCGGCCAGACCAATCGTCAATCCGGCGTTCAGGATGTGGCCGAGGATCAGCGTCATCAATTCCGGCGGATACACGCTGCCTCCGTAGCTGCGCCAGAGCAGCATCGCGCTGATGGGAGGCAACATCGCGATCAGCCAGCCGAGCAGCAGCACGAGAGTCTTCGCCGCGATCATCGACGCAGTGCTCAGGCTCTGCTGCAATTCGAGCTTCAACGCGCCACTTTCGCGGTCGCCTCCAACCATGCGAATCGCGACGAATGGTAGCAGAAATACCGCCGCCAGTTCGCAGGCGCTGAACGTGGGCGCCCAGACGCCTGTCAGCGGCGACAGAGCCTCGCCCACGCCGGCGCTGATCTCCGAATAGGTCCGGACAGAACCGATGAACGAAAATCCGGTCAACGGGCCCATTAGCATGAGCAGCGTCCACCAAGATCTTGAAACGATTAAATCGCGAACCTCCTTTTGAACCAGCCAGGACCTAGGTGAGGGCAAGAAATACCTCTTCCAGGTCGTCCGTGTCACGCTTGGCGAGGGTTGCCAGCTCCTCCACCGTCCCTTCTCCGCGAACGCGGCCGGCGTTCAACAGCACGAAGCGGTCGCAGAACCGGGCCGCATCTCCGATTTGATGAATGGAGAGGAACAAGGTCCGCCCCCGCGCCGCGTGCGTACGCAAGGCGGTGGCGATGTCGCGGGCCTGGCGGAGATCGAGGCCCTCGAACGGCTCGTCGATCAGCAGCGCCGGTTGCCGGGTGAGCAGGCCGATGGCGAGCAGAACGCGCTTGCGCTGGCCTTTGGAAAGAGTACCGATCCGTTGCCCGAGCAACTGGCTAAGATCAAGCTGTTCAATAACTTCGTCGCGCAGAGCAGCGTCCCCGCCCAGGAATCCGAGAGTGAAGTTGAGGGCCCAAAGGACAGATTGGGCGGGCCAGGGGGTAATCCCGTCAGGGATATAGAAAAGAAGATCGATTAACCTGCCTTCTGGCAACACTTTACCGCTGTCGGCGGGGAGCACCCCCGCCAGGCATTCGAACAGCGTGGATTTACCTGCTCCGTTAGGTCCGATCAGGCCTAGAACCTCACCTCTCCGGACCTGAAAACCCACGCCGGTCAGCGCGGCGGTGTGCCCGAATCGCTTTGAAAGGCCCTGGACCTCGAACAGCATGTCCCATCAGGATACGTTAAATCCGAAGGAATAGTCATAAAACCGCCGATAGAAAAGACATGGAAAGACGTCTCGACGAACGCTATCAAACCGACCTGGACGTGACCGTGACCAATGTCGACGCTCCGGATCGCATCACCACCGGCCGGATTTTCGACATCTCAAAGTCCGGCGTCCGCGCCGATCTGCCGATGCGCTTCGCGCCGGGCACCAGCATCAAGGCTCAGGTGGGGACGAATACCTTGTTCGGACATGTTGTGTACTGTGACGATTACGAGAACTTCTTCCGGACGGGGATCGAAGTGGCGCACGTGTTGGTCGGCGAATCCGATCTCGCGAAACTGGTAAGAGCGGTGCAAGCGGCCTCGCCAGTGAAGACCGAGAAGGTCAAAACCGAATAAGACAATTCTGATTCTTCCGGGCTCTGCGTCCTCATCGCCGAGTTGGCAGTGATATCATTGCTTCCAATCGGCATGAAGCAGAGACGGTACGCCCTGATTACGTCTGTGCTGCTTTCGATCAAAATCGAAGCGCAGCCGCCCGAAGTCCGCGTCATTTTTGAGAAGTCCTGTTATTCCTGCCACGGGCCGGCGATGCAATCGGCCAACCTGCGGTTAGATGTGCAACCCGACAAGGCAATAGTTCCGGGCGACGCCGCGGGTAGCGTTCTATATCAAAGGATCACTGGAGCGGGCGACGCGGCGCGCATGCCTTTGGGTGGGAAGCCACTCGATGCTGGACAGATCGCGGCGATCAAGAAGTGGATCGATGAACTGAAGGCGCCGCGGCGGCATTGGGCGTTTACTCCTCCGGTTCGCGCGGCCATGCCGAATGTGTCCAACCCCGGCTGGGTCCGCAATCCGATCGACGCGTTTGTGCTGGTGAAGCTCGACGCGGAGAAGATGAAGCCATCGGCGGAGGCGGACCGGACGACGCAGCTGCGCCGATTGAGCCTGGATCTGATCGGCCTGCCGCCGTCGCCAGAGGAAATCGATGCGTTCCTGAACGACAGGAGCGCGAATGCGTACGAGAAGCAGGTGGACCGGCTCCTGGCATCGCCTCATTACGGGGAGAAATGGGCGCGGATGTGGCTGGATGCGGCTCGCTATGCCGATTCCGACGGCTACGAAAAAGACAAGCAGCGTTCGGTGTGGTTTTACCGCGACTGGGTTATTCAGGCGCTGAATCGCGACATGCCGTACAACGAGTTCGTCATCGAACAGATCGCCGGCGACCTGTTGCCGAATGCGACGCAGGATCAGATGGTGGCGACCGGATTTCTGCGCAACTCCATGGTGAACGAGGAAGGCGGCATCGATCCGGAGCAGTTTCGCATGGAAGCCATGTTCGACCGCATGGACGCCATCGGCAAGGGAATCCTCGGCCTGACCATCCAGTGCGCGCAATGCCACAACCACAAGTACGACCCGATCAAGCAGGAAGATTATTACCGCATGCTGGCATTTCTCAACAGCACGCACGAAGCGAACGTCGCGGTCTACACGCCCGCCGAGCAGATGAAGCGGGCCGATGTTTTTCGCCAGATTCGCGAGATCGAAGGTACGCTGCAGCATCACAACGCGGGATGGGAAAACCGCATGATTCAGTGGGAAGAGCGCGTGAGCGCGAATCTGCCCCAGTGGAGCGTCATCACGCCCGACGTGGACGATGAGTCGACGGGCGGGCAGAGATATATTCCGCAGAAAGACGGATCGTTTCTGGCAGCGGGCTATGCGCCGACCAAGCATACGGTGAAGTTGAAGGTGAAGACGGACGTGAAGAACATCACGGCATTTCGTCTGGAGCTGCTGAACGATCCGAATCTGCCGTTGAATGGCCCAGGGCGGTCAATTCAGGGCGCCTGCGCACTGACGGAGTTCGAAGCGGAGGTCGCGGGCAAGAAGGTGAAGTTCGCCAAGGCGACTGCGGACTTCAATCAACCGGAAAAGGACTTGGAAGCGATTTTTAACGACAACACGTCGCGGCATCGCGTGACGGGGCCGATCGAGTACGCCATCGACGGCAAGGATGACACGGCATGGGGCATCGACGCTGGACCAGGGCGAAGGAATCAGCCTCGCAACGCCGTTTTTGTGTTGGAGAAGCCCATCAGTGAGGGTGAATTCACCATCCGTTTGAAGCAGAACCACGGCGGATGGAATAGCGACGACAATCAGAACAACAATCTGGGCCGCTTTCGCCTGTCGATCACAACGGCAGCGGGCGCGGAGGCTGATCCGGTGCCTGCGGGCGTGCGGGCGATCCTGAAGATACCGCGCGAGAAGCGCACGCCGGACCAGGCGCAGACGGTGTTCAGCTACTGGCACACCACGGTTCCCGAGTGGAAGGACGAAAACGCGAAGATCGAGGCGCTGTGGGCACAGCATCCTGAAGGCTCGGCGCAGTTGGCGCTGAAGAATCGGGAGGACGGCCGCGAGACGCATGTTCTGATGCGGGGCGATTTTCTGAAGCCTGCGGCAATCGTGACGCCGGGCGTACCGGAATTTCTGAATCCTCTTCCGAAGGGCGTGGCGCCGACGCGGCTGACCTTTGCCAAGTGGCTCGTCGACCCGAAGACCCCAACCACGGCGCGGTCGATCGTCAACCGGGTATGGCAGGCGTATTTCGGCGCGGGGATTGTCGCAACGGCGGAGAATTTCGGCACCCAGTGTGAGCCGCCGACGCATCCTGAACTGCTCGACTGGATGGCGGTGGAGTTCATGGAGAACGGCTGGAGCCTGAAGAAACTGCAGAGGCTGATCGTCACATCGGCGACGTACCGGCAGGCGTCGACCGTGACGCCGGACGCGCTGGCGCGCGATCCTTATAACACGCTGCTCGCGAGGGGGCCGCGGTTCCGCGTGGATGCGGAAATCGTGCGGGACATCGAATTGAAGGCCAGCGGGCTGTTGAACGAAAAGGTGGGCGGGCCGAGCGTGTATCCGCCGGCGCCGGATTTTCTGTTTCAGCCTCCAGTGAGCTACGGGCCGAAGAACTGGTTTGAAGACAAAGGCGAGAATCGCTACCGGCGGGCCCTGTACACGTTCCGGTACCGCTCCGTGCCGTATCCGATGCTGCAGACGTTCGATGCACCAAACGGCGATTCGTCGTGCGTGCGGCGGTCGCGGTCTAATACTCCTCTGCAGGCGTTGACGACATTGAATGAGCCGTTCGCCATGGAAGCAGCTCGGGCGCTGGCGCTGAAAACCTTGCGCGATGGCGGAAGGACGGATGCGGAACGGCTCGCGTATGCGTTCCAGCGCTGCGTCGCGCGGAGGCCGACCGGTGAGGAATCACGCGAGTTGCTGGCGTTCTTGGAGAAGCAGACGAGCCGCATGCGCGAAGGATGGGTGGACATCTGGGGCTTAACGGGAGAGCCCCCGAAGTTGCCCGAAGGCTCGAATCCGCTTCAGTTCGGCGCATGGACGGCGCTTTCGCGTGTGCTGCTGAATTTGGACGAGACGATTACGAAGGAATAAACTACCATGGGCATCGATCAAACGCGGCGATGGTTTTTCGAGCAGTGCGGCGTAGGACTCGGCGCGATGGCGCTGGGGAATTTGCTGGCGGAAGCTGGATTGGCTTCCAATGATCCTCTCGCTCCCAAGAAACCGCCGCTGCCGGCGAAGGCCAAGCGCGTAATCTTCCTCTTCATGGCCGGCGCGCCGAGCCATCTGGAGATGTTCGATTACAAGCCTCAGCTGGAGAAGTTCAACGGCACGCTGCCTCCCGCGGATCTATTGAAGGGCTATCGAGCAGCCTTCATCAATCCGAATTCGACGCTCCTCGGCCCGAAGTTCAAGTTCAAGAAATACGGCAACAACGGCACTGAGTTGTCTGAACTGCTGCCGCATCTTTCGACGATTGTAGACGACATCGCCATCGTGAAATCGATGACCACGGACGCGTTCAATCATGCGCCGGGCCAGTTGTTGATGAATACCGGGACGATGCAGTTCGGGCGGCCGAGCATGGGTTCCTGGGTGACGTACGGATTGGGCAGCGAATCGCGAGACCTCCCGGCGTTCATCGTTTTCAGCAGCGGAAAGAAAGGGCCGAGCGGGGGCAATTCGTGCTGGGGCAGCGGATTTTTGCCCACCGTGTATCAGGGCGTGCAGTTCCGCGGCAGCGGCGATCCCGTGTTGTATCTTTCCAATCCGAAGGGCGTGGACGCGCAACTGCAACGCGACTCGCTCGATTCGATCGAGAAGCTGAACCGAATGCATCTCGATGTCGTCGGCGATCCGGAGATCTCGACGCGGATCAATTCCTTCGAGATGGCGTATCGGATGCAAGCGAGCGCTCCGGAACTGATGGATTTGACGAAAGAGCCGCAGCACATTTTGGATATGTACGGCGCGGAGCCCGGCAAGCCGAGTTTTGCCAACGATGCGCTGCTCGCGCGCCGCATGGTGGAGCGAGGCGTGCGCTTCGTGCAGATATATCACGAGGCATGGGATCAGCACGGCAATCTGACGAAGGACATCAAGATCAACTGCAAGGAAACGGATCGGGCCTGCACGGCGCTGGTGAAGGACTTGAAGCAACGCGGGATGCTCGACGACACGCTGGTCGTGTGGGGAGGCGAGTTCGGGCGCACGCCAATGGTGCAAGGCGGCGACGACGGACGCGATCATCATCCGAACGCGTTCACCATGTGGCTGACGGGCGGAGGCGTGAAGCCGGGGTTGGTTTTGGGCGAATCCGACGAGCTGGGATTTAACGTGGTGAAGGACAAAGTGCATGTGCACGATTTGCACGCGACGATTCTGCAACTGCTGGGGTTCGACCACACGCAGTTGACGTACAAATTCCAAGGCCGCGACTTCCGGCTGACGGATGTGTCGGGCAACGTGGTGAAGGAGCTGCTGGCATGATCTCGCGAAGACGGTTGTTCGAGACCGCCGGGCTCGCGGCGGTAGCAGGCCGCGCGGCCGCGGACGTTCCGCCGCCTCCATCGGAAGGCAAGACAACACCGAAATTGTGCTTAGAGATGGGCGCGGGAGGGTTGTCCATCGGCTCGATCGACGAAGCGGGATGCCGCAAGGTGAAGCAGCTGGGCGTGGATCACGTGCTCTCGAGCGGCATGCCAATTCCGTGGGAAGAAGCGCGGCTGAAGCACATGATGGAGCGGCTGAAGGACGGCGGATTGACGCTGGGGAATCTGATGATCGGGGGGTTTCCGGACGCAATATACGGCCGCGCGGGCCGCGATGAGGAGATCGAGAAAGTCCAGCAATCGATTCGCGAGGCGGGCAAGGTGGGGCTGCCAGTGATCGAGTACAATTTTTACGCGCACCGGATCGTGGAAGGCTACTACGAAGAGATCGGGCGGGCGGGCGCCGGGTATACTGCGTTCGACAATGACCGGGTGAAGAATCTGCCTCCGCTGGAGAGCGAGGGCGCGCATTCGCTCGACGAGATGTGGGCGAACATCACCTATTTTCTGAAGGCCGTGATTCCTGTGGCGGAGAAGGCCGGAGTGCGGATGGCTCTGCATCCGAACGATCCTCCGCCGGCGGTGAGCCGCGGCTCGGGACAGATTATGGGCACCGTGGAAGGCTGGAAGAAGCTGATCGGGATTGTGGATAGTCCGTCCAATGGAATCACGTTCGATTGCGGTGTGACGAAGGAGATGGGCCACGACCCGGTGCAGGTGTGC
Organism: Bryobacteraceae bacterium; assembly: GCA_035542735.1. Lineage (GTDB taxonomy): Bacteria > Acidobacteriota > Terriglobia > Bryobacterales > Bryobacteraceae > Palsa-187. Next base: position 8,019 of record DATKKV010000028.1, on the reverse strand, counting down.
CGCCACTTCGGCGAACGCGACCGGATCAACCACGTGCATTTCCGCAACGTCAGGGTCCGGAAGCCATATGACCAGTACACCGAAGTGTTCCTCGATGAGGGCGAAAATAATATGTTCGCCGTTATGAAGGAACTGGTGCGCCAGAAATATCCGCGGTTGGTTTATCCGGAGCATCCGCGCGGGCTCGACTACGATCGGGAACGGCCGGGATTCCGCACATCGTATCCGGGCGGAGGCGGCTACGCGGGGTTTGCATACAACGTCGGCTATGCACGGGCAATGCTGCAAGCGGCAATGTCGCCCTAGTGGGTTCCATTAGAATGGACGCATGAGGCGCGCCTTCATGCCGTTCATTCTCTGCTTGTTCGCGCTGAAGGATGCGGATGTCCCCGACCTAAGGCATCAGCTCACGCTTTACGTAGTCGGCCATGCGCATCTGGATACGGAGTGGAACTGGGCCAGTACCTGCCGAACACGATGCACGACAACTTCGCGCTTTTCGAAAACTATCCGCACGATAGCGTATGCCATCGGTGTTCCCACGGGAGACAAGGATCTTATCGCGGCCGAAAAACGAACACATTCGCGTGCTGGCGGTAACGGTGGCTGAAGAAAGCGCGACCGCTCGCCCGGCGCAATCTCTTTACGGCAGGTAATTTGTTGATGAAACACATTTTATTGCTTGGCTTCGCTGCGATAGCATGCAGTGCGCGGAATCGGATTATCATTCAGACCAGCACTATCCTCGACGGCAAAGGAGGAGTGCTGCAGAACCAGCAAATCGTCATTGAGGGCTCGACGATTCGCGCGGTCGCGCCGGGAACTGCTAAACCGGATTATGATCTGCGCGGCCTGACACTGATGCCCGGCTGGATCGACACGCATATCCATCTCAACTGGCATCTGGACGCAAACAACAAGTCGGTGAACATGGGCGGCAAGCCGGAGGATATGGCTCTGGCGACTGCGGCCGACGCGTGGATCACGTTGAACGGGGGATTCACAACGGTGCAGAGTGTCGGCGCAGCGGTCGACGGGCCCGTGCGCGATTTCGTGAACCGGGGCTTATTGCCCGGCCCGAGAATTCTCACCTCGCTGCGGCAGATTCAGGGCGCGGGACAGGATAAGGTGAAGATCGACCCTCAGACGCTGCGCGAGCTGGTCCGCCGAACCAAGCAGGAAGGCGCCGACGTGATCAAGCTTTTCGCGACCACTGGATTGGGCGCGGGCGGCGATGAGAGCATGACAGACGAGCAGATCCAGGCCGTTTGTGGCGAGGCAAAGGCGGTAGGTCTGCGCAGCGTGGTGCACGCTATCGGCGACGCGGGGGCTCGGGCCGCCGTGCTGGCCGGGTGCAATGCGATCGAACACGGGACATTCATAAAGAACGAAACGCTGGATCTGATGGCCCAGCGGGGCACCTTCTTCGATCCTAATTTGCTGGTTCTCCACAACTATCTCGACAACCGGGCGAGCTACACGTTCAGCCAGGCCTCGCTCGATACCATTGAAAAAGGGATCGCTCCGACCGAAGACGTGCTGCGGCGTGCCCGCGTGCATCGCGTGAAGATCGTGTTCGGCACAGATGCCGTTGCCGGATCGCATGGCCGCAACGCGGAGGAGTTTGTTTACCGCGTCCGCGACGCGCACGACAAGCCGATGGAGGCCCTGATCAGCGCCACCTCCGTTTCGGCGGAGTCGCTGGACTTGGGGAACGTAATTGGAACCGTCGCACCGGGCTTTCAGGCCGACCTCGTGGCCACCGACGGGAATCCGCTGGACGACATTACGGCGGTCCGCCGCGTTGTGTTCGTCATGAAGGGCGGAAAGGCATTTCGATACCAGAAATAATCATGAAAACCATTCTTCTGCTGATCATCTCCAACACATTCATGACCTTTGCCTGGTATGGGCATCTGAAGCATCGAAAAGCTCCCCTGGTGGCCGCGATTCTGGTGAGCTGGCTGATCGCGCTAGGCGAATACTGTTTCCAAGTTCCCGCAAACCGCCTTGGCTATGGTGAGTTTAACGGCTATCAGCTGAAGATCATTCAGGAAGTCATCACGCTGTGCGTGTTCGCAGTGTTCGCGTGGGCGTATTTGAACGAGCCTCTGCGATGGAACTACGCGTTTGCGTTCGTGTTTCTCGGGCTAGCTGTTGCGTGCGCGTTCTGGAAGTAGTGATCTAAGCGAAGGCGCGTTCCGCCGTCAGCGAAACAAAGGGACCTTAGGCGGGATATACCCCGGCAATGTAGTGATTCAGGTGTCGGATGTGTTCCTGCTGGCGCTGGATGGTCCAGTTCACCACGTCACCAATGGAAACCACGCCGAGGACGTCCCCTGCCTCTACCACGGGCAGATGGCGGATGCGCATGCCGGTCATCATTTGCATGCACTCGTCGACGGTCTGCTCCGGCCGCACCGAGATCGCGGGACTAGTCATGATTTCACGGACCGGCGTGTCTCGCGAGGACTTGCCCAGAAGGATGACCTTCCGTGCGTAATCTCGCTCGGAGAACACGCCCTGGAGTTTTCCGTCGGAAATCACCATTAAAGCCCCCACGTCATGCTCCGACATGAGTTCAAGGGCATGGTAAACGGAGGTTTCGGGAGCAACCGACCAAAGCCGGCCGCCCTTCTTATCCAGAATCGAGCGAACGGAATCGTCCGAGGGCATGGCGACCTCCCTAGCGAGGATCATACGCCTCTTGGGCGAAGAGTCAAGAGTCTTTTGTTCCGAAGGGATTGGAGGCGGGAGAGAATCGGTCATGAAAATAAGAATATAATCACGGCATCATGCGGACGCAAGTTCAAGCGTTGTCATGGCGCCGGAACCGAGCAGCGTGCCACCACAAGGGCGCTGGTTTGATGCGACTTCTTTTCCTCCAGCCAGTTCATCTCGGCACAATCGAGAGTCACCAACCAGCCCGGGCATAAGTCATTTACCACTGCCGGGTTCGGCCGCCGGCTTCTCCTTCGGTTGGGCTGCAGTTTCGTTCGCGACGGCCCCAGACTTCCGCTTGCGCCGACCGATCACATAACTCACAAACGCACCGACACCAAACGTCAAGAGCGTCAGTGTGATCATTGGCAGTACCTCCTCAAATGACCCTTTGTTTATCGTTTCTGGAGATTGGCGATTTGGTCTGCCAAGCCGAGCGTCTTCAGTATCTGGGGGGCCGCTTCTTCCACGGCGACCGGCACATGACACGTGTTGCAGTCCTGTGCGATGGTCATGTTCTTGTCGGCCGTGGAATGCGATCCGTCATGGCAGCGAAAGCACCCCGGGAAATCGGTGTGTCCGAGATTGTTGGGATACGTGCCCCACGTGACTTTCAGATCGGGCGCCACGTTGCGGTTGTAAATTGCAGCGATCACAGCGCCGGCGTTGGAGATGTCGCCGGAGCGCTGGGATGAAATCGCCGGATAGCTTTCCTGGTAATAGTGAGTCAAGGCAGCCGGGATAGTCTTTGTGGCTTCCTCATTGCCCGAATACTTCGCTTTAAGCAGTTCGACTGCTTTCTTTTTGATGAAGGGCAGCGTTGGAGAAATCTGTCCGAGTCCCATGGCTCTGTCGACGGCTCGCTCTGGAAGTTCGAACGCGTGGTCCGCAAGGTTATGGCAATCGATACACTGCATCTGACGGCGAGGCAGATTCGCCGCGGTTTGGGCAGTGGAGCCGTCGGCCAGAAAGGTCCGCTCCTCCCCGGTGTTACGGTTCCGGTACTCCACCAAAGGAATGGTCTGGCGGGCGGGATCCGTGGCTGCATAGTTAATTTCAACCCCGGGACCAAGATGTTTCCCGTGAATGCCACCAAGATCCCCACCACCTGTGAGCATCATCAGAGCGGTCTGCGTCTGGGTATTGCTCGCGTCGTCCTGGAAGTGGAAAATCACGTGAAACTTGACGGCTTCGAACTGTTGGCGCGAGTGGCACTGTTCGCAGGTGAGGCGGGAAGGGACCAGGCGGTTGCTCGCAATGGCCGACTCAATCGGAAGGTGGACGCGGTTGAGAACATTGTTGACGAACTGACGCGTACCTCCCATCTTGCTTTCCACATACCCAGTCGCACCGGGAGAAACGTGGCATTCTACGCATTCAACACTTGCGTGCGCCGAGCTGGAATGCGCGGCGAAGTACGGGTTCATGACGTGGCAAGTCTGCCCGCAAAACTGGGGCGTCTCCATGTGCTGTACTGCACGATATGTGCCCTGCGTTCCAATCACGATATTGATTGCAGTGGTTACCACGAAGAAGATCGCGAGCCTCCGAAGGTAGACACGCCGGTCCGGAGCCACCAACAGCCCCTGCTCGAGGAATGCGAGACGCCTCCGGGCAAGGTAAATCCCAAGGGCGATCAACGCCAGGCCGAAGACCAGGACAGCGGGAATCACAATAAAAACGACAATGCCGATGTAGGGATTGTCGGTATGCCCTCGAACCTGGAGTGGCAGAACGAACAGCCAAGAAAAGCCGGCCGTCGTGACCAGCGCCACGCCTAGCATGCTGACCCAGTGACTCGTTAGCAGCGCGAGTATCGGGCGCTTTGGATCGTCGCTCATATCTTCTTTACCCCCGCTGCTGGAGCCGTCACCAAGCACCCATCACGTAACATCAATTCCCCCTCAGGACGCCGGATTGTGCGAACTGCATGCATAGGGTGCATTTTCTGTACCAAAGAACTGGCAGCGGTTCCGGCATCTTGAAGAAGCAGCAGGCTGCCACGCGATCCCTCAGGAGCGTCAAAACACAAATGGATCCTGACTAGACTGACGCTGAAGGGGCTTAGTCACTCGTTGACGGAGCGCGTTCCGCTCTAATCCCGGGCCGGATTTTGCACGATGTCGGAGGCCCACATAAGATCCGGGACATGGAAGAGGTGAGAATAGTCGTGCGGCAATTGACTGAATTTCGTCAATGACGCAAGGCCAGGAGGCACGAGGCTGGTATCTGGCAATCCCTCTTCATTACAGAAAGTCTGCCAAGAGGTGATGTTGTGAAGAAGAAAGATTGGAGGCGCGGGGGAATCGAACCCCCGGATAAAGGTTTTGCAGATCCTTTTTGCTGGTTATCACTCACACGTCCGCCTCGCGTTAAACATCGGTTCTTGAGCGCCCCGGTGAAATTTCAGAACAGGGGAGGGAGTCGAGCGGACGCCGAAAATCCGGGCAGGATGCCGTCACTTTCGCGTGCCGTCTGAGATCGAATCCGGCAGTATCTCTGGAGTGGGTAACACTAAACTCACGCCAGCAGCATCAGCCTCGTTCGGATCAGCGAAAGCATGAGTCCGATCAAGTATAAGGCGCGCTCGGTCCAACTCAGAAAAATCCACGGCCGTCGTATATCGCTGCGCGAAATCCAGAGTGCGTACAAGTGCCCCGGTGATGCCGTTCCGTGACAGCGCTTTCAGGGCCATCAGATAGTTATTGCGATAGACCGTCGGCACAAGGATTCGATTCTCACCCGCAGCGACCAGTTCCGCATTCATCATGATGCGGGCGGCACGACCGTTGCCGTCGGCGAAAGGGTGAATCTCGGAAACCAGGAACATCATAAACATCGCACGATGCAAAGGGCCCGTAAGACCTCGGTAGATTTCGAAGCCCTTCGCTAGGGTGCCTTCCACGAGTTCCGGGGCAACGAAGAGCGTCGACCCGACACGATTCGGATCAGCCTTAAATCGTCCGGGACCGTCGTGTGGCCGTCCTTCCATGATCTGTGCATGACGGCTCTTAAGTAGTGTGGTCAGTTCCTCGAGAGTTCGAGGAAGGCGCGACATTTCACGCTCATCAGAGACGACCTTCCATGTGCCAAGTACATCGTGCGCGTCCTCAGGACGACCCTTGGGGATATGACCTTTGAACACAATGTCTGCAGCTTCATCAACGGCAAACTCAGTCCCTTCAATGAAGTTTGAGAAATATGCTTCGAAGAATGGAAGTGCTGGCCCATCTGTAGGGCGCGCCAGGCGTGTCACTGGCGCGGTTGCCGCAAGTTCCGCAAAGAAACGCTGAAACAGATCCAGACGCTGCGGGTCGTACGGCAATCCGGCAGCGCGCGCGACGGCAACTGGAGATTCTACTGGCGCGTCGCGCGTTCCAAGCAAAGTTCCAATGAGAGCGTCGAGCCGCTGGAATTCCTCCTGCATGCCTAGCAACCCAGAAACTTCGCGTGCATTGTCGCGAAGGCGCTGAAGACCAGGCTCACCGTCGCGTCGGAGTATTTCGTCGAGGCGTTCCTCGATTTCTCGTTTTGAAAGCGTGCGGGCGACGCTCTCGCGAGCGCGAGAGGGACGCATGTTCTCCAGAAACGCGCGCGCCGGAGACGCGATCCGCAAATCGCCGATGAACGGTCGATCGCTATCCAAAGGCGGTGGTCCTTTGCGTGGGCGCAGAGTCACTCCGGGCATAACGATGTCACGTTTGTGGTCCGCGATGAGGAATACCGAACCGTCTCCGGCGGGCCGATACTCAAGGGCCGTACGGTCGGCAATGAGGGCACCCGGCAAATATGCTGCGACAAGAGGCCAGAGATTTCTTTGGACGATCTTTTCCGGAGGTTCTTTCAGATTACGGGTGTAGAGCCGGGACCCGAGCTTCCGCAAGTGCCCAAGCTTCACCTCGCCCGAAACGGCATCGGCGAGGCGAGCATTCGAAACAAAGACTTCGGGCATCACCGAGAAATCGGGCATTAGGAGAACTCCAAGAGACCAGTCTACCAGTTTTTCGGGACTTAAGAGGCGCTCCAGGCTATTTTATGGGACTTAGGAAAAGGTACACAAGCGAAGAAATGGGCGTTAACGGAATGGTCACCCCCGCCGATCTCCTAGTTTTTGGGAGATAGTGATTCCTGGATGCTAGTTTTTGGGAGTTAAGTTATCAAGACCTGTGGCTCTTCCCTTCTTTAAGTGAAGGACCTTCCCGAACTACCAACAGTTATTTCATAATTAGGTTGGCCGGATGGGACCCGCCAGATTTGTTGTGTTCCCAAATTCCGCAGAGGTTCTGTTGCAGCGAACCTGGTTGGTTGTGATCTACTCTCGCTCGATGAATGCTCGACATGATGACCGCGCAACATAGCCGCGCCCAAGAAATGTGATCGTCCTCGGGCCGAAGCATCCGCCGCCACCGCCGCGACCACCACCACCAGCAAGAGCAGCAGCAACGGCGGCAACAACCACGACAACAACGACAACGATCACGACGACGGCAATCACAACGGCAACCGCTCGATTCTCGCGGTTACGCATTCCGAAGGGCAAGACGAAGGCCGCGAGCCGAACACTCCGTCTCACCGCCGAATCGTTCGAGGTCTCAAAGCGGCGAATGCAAGAGAGCGAAGAATCAGAGTGAGCGTCGAAGGCGTGCATTTGTTTTACCGCCCGGTAACCCACTCTTGCTACTACTTTGGCTCGATGGGCTTGGTTGGCTCGGGCCAGGAAGCTTTCACTTTCTTGAGGCGGGCGAGAATCTCTTGCTTCTCCGCGCCGAGCACGTCATCAAGATCGCCATTGTTGTAGCCGTATGAGCGGACCGTCATGTACTGATCTACGAGGTAATAACTCAGCTCGTCGAAGTAATCGGGTCTTCGCGCATATACGGAAACGATGTACCGATGATCGGTATAATGGGCCTCCCGTGGCCCCCAAACGTAACTCGCGGTGAGGAAGATCTTAGAGTCAGAGATCTCGGGGAGTTCCCAGAAGTCGTGTTGGCTCTGGTTTGAAATCTCAAACTCGTAGGGCAATAAGTTCTTGAGTTCGTCGATTTTGCAACCCGGAAAGTTTTTTCGATCACAGAATTGTAGGAGTGCAAGGTGGATGCTCCAGCCGCTCACTCCGCCGCTCGCGGCTTCGAAAAACAGCGTCTGCTCTCCTTTTGTCAGCGCCGGTGTAAAAATCCTCATATAGCCGGTTGAAAATTCCCCACCCTCGGACGAGGGTATAAAGCCGGCGATCCTCCGGGGAGGAGGCCGCCATTGCTAAGGGGACGAGACGTGCAACAGCTTATGGAGATGAAG
>DATKKV010000027.1:0-190492 GCA_035542735.1 Bryobacteraceae bacterium | reverse complement strand
ATTTCTTCGTCGTTCACCATCCCGGTGAGCGCGATGCCTAACGCCTCGCGGCCGGTTTTGTTGGCGATGTAGCCCGCTTCCTCCCAGCCTACTTCCTTCGAGAACGGGTAGGCGTCGGTAGCGTAGAGGATTTTTTCGGGCTGATATTCGAGCCATTTTCGGATGGCCGTCGACACTTCGCGGGGATAGCCGTTCATGGTCTGCTCGGAAAAATCGGCGTACACGTTGGGGATTTGCAGCATCGCGGTGGTTTCTTCAATAAACGGCCAGCCGCCGTGCAGCAGGACGAAATTTGTCTTGCGCAGCGACGGATCCTGCAACACTGCCTGCAGGGCCGAAGGGCGGGTACCGGAAATATCGAAATAGGCTCCGGCGCTGGCGCAGACGTGGATATGGACGGCCATGCCGAGGCGTCCGCATTCGGTGACGAGGAAGCGGAAGAGGTAATCCTGAAGCGCTTTGTAGTCGCCCCGACCCTGGTACGCTTTTTCTGCGTCGGCCTTCGAGGGGTTGCCGATGTCGAAGGGGCGCAGGTAGGCCATTTCGAATTTCTCGGCGATGGCGCCGGCCTTCTTGTGGCGCTCCAGGGTGGGGGTCACGACTTTGTTCAGATAGTCGTCGAGCGTGGCGGGCTTCGCTGTCATGCCGCACTCCTGGTAATAGCGCTTGAGGAGCTTTTCTTCGAGCGGGAAAAACTGTTTCTTGTCCGGATCCTTCACCATGGACGCGTTGTCGAGCGGGTACATCAGCGCGTCGACGTAGCCGGCGAATTTGAAGCGCGGCTCGGCGACGGGCGGGGACATCGCGACGCGGTTGCCTATCATCACGTCGATGCCGAGAGCGTCGAGAACAGCGGCGGGGTTCGATTTATCGACTTTCGACATGGCCTGGCGCGCTTCGGCCACAATGGGCGAATTGGGGCGGGAGCGGACGGGGTCAGGATAGGGGGCCATGTTGTCGACCGGCAGCGCGTCGAAGTCGGCATCGGGAGGATTGCCGGGGCGGACGGGGTGCGCGTGGTTGTCGATGGCTTTGATCTGCGCGATTTCGGAGGCTAGTTTCGGGTCGACGCGGGGTTCGGGCGTGCGGGCGCAGGAGGTGAGGAGGGCGAGGGTGAGCAAGGGAGCGAAAAATGGGGACAGACCGCTCTGTCCACGTCCGGTCTTCTGAATCGAGGCAAGGCTGGCGCGGCTTGGGACAGAATCGTCTGTCCCCATTTTTCGCACATTTGCACTCATTTGATAAGATCGATCGGGACTGAGACGTCGATGGTCTTGGGGGTCAGGCACATGCGGTCCGTGCAGGCCTGGTAGCGGATCTTGCCGGTGATGAGGACTTGGCCGGCCATGGCGGTGGGCGATACCTTGAATTTCGTCGCCAGCTCGAAGGAGCCGGCATACACGGACAGAGGTTTATCGGAAAACGCGTATTTTTCCATCTGCGGCTTGGGATAGGACACTTCGGGCGATTCGAGCGCGCCGGGATTCCAAGTGAGCTTCAGAGGGATCAGGTACTCGTCCGAGGGCTTGTTGGAATTGCAGTGGTAGCCCTCGCGCAGGTCGAGCTTGAGCTTAACGGTAGTCTCCGCCCCGATCTTGGCAACGATTTTTTCGGGTGGCGCGATGGAAAGCGCGTTACTGCTTTGGCCGAGTAAAAAGGCTGGCGCTAGCAGGAGGCCCCAGAAGTTGGACGATGTCATGGATGTAATCATTCTTGCTCACTAAGCCGACGTGGATAGCGGCGATGCGCCCCTCGCGGTCGATCATGAAAGTGGTGGGGAGCGAATCGACGTCGCCGTAGAGCTGGGCGACCTGCTCGGTGCCGACGACCACGCGGTAATTTACCTTCCGCGACTCGAGGTAGGGCTTCACGGCATCCCATCCGTCTTCGTCGAGCGAGACGCCGACGACAGCGAAATTCTTGTCTTTGTACTGCTGTTCAAAGTCCATGAACCAGGGGATCTCGATCTTGCAAGGTCCGCACCAGGTGGCCCAGAAGTTTAGCAGGACGACTTTGCCGCGGTAGTCGGAGAGCTTGACGGGCTTGCCTTCGGCGTCCTTCAGGGTGAAATCGGGCGCGGGCTTGCGCTCGGCCTCGGCTTTCACGGCGGCCTTCACGGTGGAGGAATGAGCGGTGCACGCGGCCAGGGCAAGCACCATGCATGCGGCAATGGATCGAAGGATCACTCTTATTTGATTATATAGCGACGGGGCCGGTCGCAAGATTTTCCAGGAACCAGCGGCGGCGAAGGCGTCGCGCCGGCGCGGGGAGGGTGAACTCGTCGTGCCGCGCGAGACCGGAATAGAGCCAGGCGGCGGAATCGCAAAAACTTTCGCGGGCGTAGCGGCGCCACTTGGGGGAACGGAGGCGACGGTCGGCGGCCGTCAGCCTCGTTTTGCGCCATTCGGCGCTCCAGCCGAGCTCGCCCGGGACGCGCTCGGCCGCCAGAATCGCTTCCCAGTCGAGGCGGAGGGCGTTGGAAAGGCGGATCCAGACGAAGTGAAAAAGCTCGTGGATGAGGATGCGTTCGAAGTCGCCGGGCTGCGCGAGGACTTCCTGATCAAGGCGGATTAGGCGGCGGGGGATGAAGGTCGCGGCGAGGTGGGGGCCAAGGGAGCGTCGAAGCTCGATGCGGATGGGGGGGCCGCACAGGGGAGGAAGCATCGGGCTACCGAAGGGGACAGACCGCTCTGTCCACTGAAGCAGATCTGAGGGTAAGCGAGCTTACGGATACTGGGGACAGAGTGGTCTGCCCCCTTCGGGCGGTCAGCATCTTAAGGTTGCGGGACCAGTTGCGGGGGGCCGGCTGGTTTTTGATCCGGTTTGATGAAGAAGTCCGGGCGCTCGATGACCGGCTTGAAGCGGATTCCGATTTCCTGCATCCAGTCGGTAAAGTGCTTCTGTTTGAGTTCCTGAATGATGGGTTCGCTGACAGCAGTCAGGGGCTGGACGGTGCGCTCGCGGATCTTGATGATGTAGAAAAAATTGCCGGAGCGGATGGGCTCGCTGACTTCGCCGTTTTTCAAAGAGAAGACCGCGGATTTGATCTCGTTGCTGTAGGAACTGGTGCGGGTGACGAGCGGGAAATCGCCGCCGGCCGGCTTGGACTCCTTATCCTCGGAGTATTCGTCGACGAGTTTCACGAAGTCGTCGCCGGCGCGAAGGCGCGCAACAACCTTCGCGGCGATGGCTTTGGCGTCCGCCTCAGTGTGTTTGGATTCGCAGTGCGCTGCGCTAAAGGCTTCCTTGGCGAGTCTTGCCAGTTCCTCGTCTGACGTTCCGGCGGGCTGCGCTATGGGAGGGCAGAAACCGATGACGATTGCCTTAATAAAAGCCTGCTCGTAGCGGCTGGAGTTTTTCGCGTAAAACGCTTCGATGTCTTCGCTGGGAGGATAGTAATTCTCGCGGATGCGATTGACCATGGCGTTGGCCACCACGCGCTCGCGCAGATATTGCAGTTCCTCTTTGAGAGGGCTCTCGTCGGCGAGATGGGCTTTGTCAGCCTCAGAGGCCAGGAACCGCATGACGAAGACGCTGCCCAGGAATCGTTCCGGGTCCATTTTGGCGAGGTTGATTGCGCTGGGGTCGCCGACTTCGAGCAGGGTGCGGATTTCGCCGGCAGTGATGGGTTTGCCATCGGCCTTGGCCACGACGGTATCGGGCGGCAGCGTATTAATGGGAAGCACTCGGGGAGCCTGGGCGCAGGCAAGAACAGCGGAGGCGGCAAACAGGACGAACAATTTCATAGAGACGGTACCAATAGAACGTCAGACGTGACGCAAGGGCTTTCGTCTCTAATTTACCACTGTCGAGGTCTGCTATCGTAACAGGAAAGTGCGCCTTTCCCTGCCGATAACCTGCCTGGCGATGCTGGCATCGTCCTGCCAGAACATGCCGGAGTCGTATGCGCCTCCCGTGCAGAGGCAGCCGTTTGAGGATTCGCGTCCGCACCGGATGTCGCGAATCGTCAACGTGGCCGATGCCGACGCGGCGTCGCATTTCGTGCGGGATATCGCGCCGGGCGAGCCCGCTCCGTGGAAATGGACGAACCAGAATCCGGCGGTGAAGGTGACGCCGAGGACCAATCAAGGGCTGCGCTATATCATCGACTTCACGCTGCCGGAGGTGACGTTCAAGACGACCGGCCCGGTGACGGTGACATTTTCTGTAAACGGCCACGATCTGGATCGCGTGAAGTACACGGCCTTCGGCGAGTATCACTTCGAGAAAGCGGTTCCCCCGGAGTGGGTGGAACCGCTGAAGGAAACCACGGTGGAAGCGTCGATCGACAAGGTGTGGGTGGCGCCGACGGACGGGGCGAAGCTCGGCTTTATTCTGACGCGCATGGGTCTGACACAGTGATGGGTCTCACGCAATAATGTGGCAGGCATTCTGGGCGCTGCTGGGAGCGGCCGTCACGGTGGCGGGTTGTTACGCGACGGGCGCGCTGGCCATCGATTATCTGGATGCCCGACTGCGCCGCGAGGAGCGGCTTCCGCTGGCATTCGTGCTGGGCGCGAGCCTGCTGCATCTGGCGATTTTCGCGGTGCTTGCGCTGAAGATCGCTTACCGGCCGGTGTTGATCGCGATGATGGCGGCGGTGATCGGCGCGGCGGTCTGGCGCGGGTCGTGGAAGCTAAAAGGTGAATCGTTTGCGCCCCTCGACAATCGGCTGAAGGTCTTCGGCGGGGCGATCTTCGCGCTGTTCACGGTGCTGTACTTCTTTCACGCCTGGGCGCCGGAGTCGAGCCCGGACGGATCGGGTTATCACCTGGGGCTGGTGACGCGGTACCTGCGCGTGCATGGGTTCGAGCAAGTGGTTACGAGCATGTACGCGAACCTGAGCGCGGGAATCGAGATGCTGTATTTCCCGGCGTTCGCGATCGGGAAGCACTCGTCGGCGGCGCTGGTGCATTACGCATTCCTGATCGCGCTCGTGATGCTGATGTTCGCGTACGGCCGGCGCATCGGACGGCCTTGGGTGGGCGCGGCTGGAGCGCTGCTGATGTACGCGAGCCCCGTGGTGGGCCTGGACGGGTCGATTGCGTATAACGACTGCGGCGTGGCGGCGATCGCGTTTTCGGTTTTCTACTGGCTGGAGCTGTGGGACGAAGCGCGGGCGGCGAAATTGCTGATTCCCATCGGACTGCTGGCCGGATATTGCTACGCGGCGAAGTACACGGCGTTCGTCATGGCGATCTACGCGCTCGGGTTCGTCGTGTGGAAGACGCGGCGGGTGCGACCGGCACTGATCGTGGCTGTCTGCGCGTCGGCGATGGTGGTTCCGTGGGTGGCGAAGAACTGGATTTACGCGGCGAATCCAGTGGCTCCGTTTTTCAACAAAGTATTCAGGAATCCGTACCGGCATGTGGTAACGGATCAGGAGTACACGGAGTACCTGAGCAACTACGGCGTGGAGAACAAGTGGACACTTCCGCTGGAAGTGACGGTGCGCGGGCAGAACACGGGCGGGCTGATCGGGCCGGTGTTCCTGCTCGCGCCCGTTGCGTTTCTTGCGCTGCGGTTTCGCGAAGGGCGGCGATTACTGCTGCCGGGATTGGTGATGCTCGCGCCGTACATGACGAACGTCGGCACGCGATTCCTGATTCCGTGCCTGCCGTTTTTCTCGCTGGCGATGGCGCTGGCGGTGCCCTGGGCTCCCGTGCTGGCGGCGATTCTGGTGGCGCATGCGTGGTTGTCCTGGCCGTCGCACATTCCTTCCTATTCGGCGAAGTATGCCTGGAGGCTCGACCGAATCCTGTGGAAGCAGGCCATCCGGAAGATTCCGCAGGACCGGTATCTTTCTGAGAATTTTGCCGGGTACGGCGTCGCGCGGATGATCGACGACAACGCGCCGAAGGGTGCTCGTGTGCTGGCGGTGAATGGCGTCGCGGACGCGTACACATCGCACGAGGTTCTGGTGGGTTTCCAGGCCGCGTTGAACGACGATCTGGCGGATGTTTTGAATGCGGGTTGGGATGAGATCCGGCAGCCGGAGCGGCGGCGCATCTTCAAGTTTCCGGCGCGAACGGTCAGGCGGCTGCGCGTGCTCGAGACGGCGAAGGGAGCTCCGCTGGAGGAGTTCAAGGTGACGGAACTGCGATTTTTCTTCCAAGGGAAGGAATTGCCGCGAGAGCCTGAATGGAAGCTGCGTGCGTGGCCGAATCCGTGGGACGTGCAGATGGCGTTCGACAATTCTCCGGTGACGCGATGGAGGTCGTGGGAGACGGCGTGGCCGGGTATGTACATCGACACGGACTTCGGCAAATACCAAATGGTGGATGAAGTGGATCTGGACACGTCGCCCGATTATGCGAACTTGCGGTTGCAGGTGGAATCGATGGACGCATCAGGACAGTGGGTGAAGATCGCGGACGATCCGCGCGACGAGGTGCTGCGGCCGCCACCGGACATCCGCCGCTGGGCGAGCCGCGAGTTGCACGAGCGCGGGATCGACTACATCCTGATGCAGGACACCGATTGGGGCGCCGACGATATGCGCGAGGATCCGGGGTCGTGGGGATTCAAGGAAATCGCCAAGGGTCACGGCGCGCGGATTTATCAGGTGGTGACGCCGTGAAGCTCTTCCTGGGCGTGGACGGTGGGCAATCCGGCACAACGGCGCTGGTGGGCGATGAATCGGGGCGCGTGGTGGGCATCGGGCGCGGAGGTCCGTGCAATCACGTGGGCAAGGCTGAGGGCCGCGAGAAATTTTTCCGCGCGGTGGGCGAATGCCTGCGCGAATCGGGATTCGAAGGCGCCCAGTTCGATGCCGTGTGCATGGGGTTCAGCGGAGGCGCGGAGGATAAAGGCGCGTACGTCCGCGAACTGATCCGCGCGGAGCGGTATTTCATCACGCACGATGCGGCGATCGCGCTGACGGGCGCAACGGCAGGCGAGCCGGGTGTAATCACGATCGCCGGGACGGGATCGATTGCGTTCGGGCGGAATGCGGCGGGCAGGACGGCTCGCGCGGGCGGCTGGGGGTACGTGTTCGGAGACGAGGGCGGAGGGTTCGACCTGGTCCGGCAGGCTCTCCGCGCGGCTCTGCGGCATGAAGAAGGATGGGGGCCGCAGACGCGGCTGCTCGATGCACTGCTGGCGGCGACAGGCGCGGCAAGCGCCAACGATCTGCTGCATCGTTTCTATACAGACGAGTATCCGCGGGGGCGGGTGGCGAAGTTCGCGAAGCTGGTGGATCAGGTGGCTCGCGATGGGGATCCGGTGGCGCAGGAGATCCTGACGGCGGCGGCGCAGCAACTGACGACGCTGGCTGGCGCGGCTCGGGGACAAATCTTCAATCAAGGCGAGGCGTGCCGAATCAGTTATATTGGCGGCGTATTTCGCAGCGAGATTCTGCTGGGGCGATTCCGGACATTGATGGATCTGACCGACGGGAATCAGGTGACCGCACCGGAATATGGGCCCGCGGCGGGAGCGTTGATTGAAGCGTACCGGCTCGCCGGGATGAAGATCACGTTGAAAGACGTACCATTGGAAAAATGAGATTCTTCGCGTTCCTTTTTTGTGTGCCGCTTCTTGCCGCAGAGCCGGATTGGCCGGCGGTGGAGAGGCACGCGCTCGACTTGTTGCAGAGATACGTCCGCATGGCAACGGTGGATCCTCCCGCAAATACAGCCGCCGCGGCGGCGCTGATCAAGGCCGAACTGGAGGCGGCGGGATTCACTCCGAAGCTGTATACGAGTGGTCCGGATGGGCAGACAAACCTGATCGTGCGATTGCCGGGACGCGACCGGACGAAGAAGCCTCTGCTGCTGCTGAATCACTTCGACGTCGTGCCCGTGGACGCGAAGGCCTGGGGCGGGATCGATCCGTTCGGGGCGGAGATCAAGGACGGCATCATCTGGGGCCGAGGGACGCTGGATATGAAGGGCCTTGGCGTGGAGCAGATGACGGCTCTGATTGAGATGAAAAAGGCCGGCACCGTGCCTCCGCGCGACATCGTGATGCTGTGCACGGCTGACGAGGAAGCGGGCGGTAAGATGGGCATCCAGTGGATGCTGAAGAACCACTTCGACGAGATCGATCCGGCGTACGTTTTGGATGAAGGCGGCGTGGGGAGCCGGGATCTGTTCGCGGCGGGCAAGCTGATCTTCGGCGTATCGGTGGGCGAAAAGCAGATGTTCTGGCTGAAGCTGCGGGCGAAGGGGACGGCGGGACATGGATCGCAACCGATTGCCGATAATGCGAATTTGATTTTGCTTGACGCGATTCGCAAGGCGATGGACATGGCGGCGGGCGACAAGCTGAATCCGGTGGTGGGGCAGATGACGCAGGCGTCGGGCGGGCGGTTTGCGGAGAACAAGTTCACGCACGCGATTCAGGGCAATACGATATCGCTGACGACGCTGCAATCGGGCGTGGGATCGCCGGTGAAGCCGAACGTGATTCCGTCGGTGGCGGAGGCGACGCTCGACTGCCGCTTGCTGCCGGGCGTGAACGCGGATGAGTTCGAGAGCGGCATCAAGGCTCGGATCAACGACCGGCGCGTGACGGTGGAGCGGCTCAGTGATCCGGTGGACGCAGGCGTGAGCAGCGCGGAGACTCCTCTGTTCGCGGCGATGCGCAAGGCACTATTGAAGGAGCATCCGGACGCGGTGGTGACGCCGATGCTGACGCCGTATGGCACCGATTCCGTGCATCTGCGCAAGCGCGGCATTCCGGCGTACGGATTCATACCGATGACGCTGGACACGGCAACGGTCGCGACCATGCATAGCGACCAGGAGAGGATTCCGGTGGCGGAGTTTTTGCGCGGCATCCGGATATATTTCGACGTACTGCGGTCTGAATACTGAATATGGAACCTATCTCGCATTTCTTTTACTCGCATCGCCTGAAGCTCCAGTTTTGGGACTGGGGATCGGAGGGCAAGCCGGCGCTGATTCTGGTGCATGGCGGTCTGGATCATGCGCGCAACTGGGACTGGGTGGCGCGGGCGCTGCGCGACGATTATCACGTGTACGCGCTCGATCTGCGAGGCCACGGCAATAGCGCGTGGGCTCCGGGCGCTCTGTACAGCGTCGCCGAACATATTTTGGATTTGTCGGCGCTTGCGGACATCATCAACCGGTTCCCGGTGACGCTGATCGGGCACTCGCTGGGGGGCGTGATTAGCCTGTTGTATGCGGGCGTGTATCCGGACCGCGTGAAAAAAGTGGTGGCGATTGAGGGCATCGGCATGCCCGTGACGCATCGCGCGCCGAAGCCGGCGTCGCAGAGGCTGCGCGATTGGATCGAGGTGGTGCGCAAGACCGAGAATCGGGCGCCACACGCGTATCCGACGCTGGCGGCGGCCATCGCCCGGATGAAGGAGGCGAATCCGTTCCTCTCGGATGAGGTCGCCGCGCATCTGACGCTGCATGGAACGAACTGGAACGCCGACGGGTCCATCACCTGGAAGTTCGACAACTATGTGCGGACGTTCATCACGTACGGGATGAACATGGACGACGCCAAGGAGGTGATGAGCCGGATCACCTGCCCGACGCTGCTGTTCTGGGGCCGGCAGAGTTGGGCTCCGGATCCCGAAGAGGGCGGCGTGGCGAACATCATCAAGAATCACCGGGTGGTGAAGGTGGACCAGGCGGGGCACTGGGTGCATCACGATCAGTTGGACGTGTTTTTGCGCGAGACGAAGAAGTTTCTGGCGGAGGAGTAATACACGACCCTCGTGTACACTGGCGTTGTGGCACGTTGAAGAACATCACCCTGAGCGCCGACTCGCAGCCACCTACGCATTCACGGTTTCCAGAGCGGCGTACGTCCGGTCGACGTAGTCGTTCAGGATGTCGATGAACTCGGCCACTATGCGGTCGCCGCGAAGGGTGCACTTCAGTTTGCCATCGACGTAAACGGGCGCGACCGGCTCTTCGAACGTCCCAGGTAGAGAGATGCCGAGGTTGGCGTGCTTGGATTCTCCAGGGCCGTTGACGATGCAGCCCATCACGGCCACCTTCATTTCCTCGACGCCCGAATAGCGCGACTTCCAGATGGGCATCTGCTCCCGCAGATAGGTCTGGATCTGGTCGGCCATGTCCTGGAAGAACGTGCTCGTCGTACGGCCGCAGCCGGGGCAAGCCGTGACCTGCGGCGTGAAGCTACGCAGTTCGAGCGATTGGAGGATCTGCTGGCTGACGATGACCTCTTCGGTGCGGTCGCCATTGGGCAGAGGCGTAAGCGAGGCGCGAATCGTATCGCCGATGCCTTCCTGCAGCAGCACGCTGAGCGCGGCGGTAGTGGCGACGATGCCCTTCGCGCCGAGGCCCGCCTCGGTGAGGCCAAGGTGCAGAGCATAGTCGCATTCGGCGGCCATCATGCGATAGACCGCGATGAGGTCCTGCACGCCGCTGACCTTGGCGCTCAGGATGATGCGGTTCCGCGGCAATCCGTATTGTTCGGCCGCGGCGGCGGAGTTGATGGCGCTGGCGACGATAGCCTTGAGGGTGACGGTTTTCGCGTCCAGAGGCTCCGCGAGGCGGCTGTTTTCGTCCATCATGCGCGTGAGTAGTGCCTGATCGAGCGAGCCCCAGTTGACGCCGATGCGGACCGGGCGTTCGTACTCAATGGCCGCCTCGATCATGGTGCGGAAATTATCGTCGTGCTTCTTGCCGATGTTGACGTTGCCCGGATTGATGCGGTATTTCGATAATGCCCGGGCCATGGCAGGATATTTCTTCAGCAGAAGGTGGCCGTTGTAATGGAAATCGCCGATGATGGGCACGCGCACGCCGAACTTGTCGAGCGTTTCGACGATCTTCGGCACGGCGGCGGCCGCATCCTCGGTGTTGACGGTGACGCGCACCAGCTCGGAGCCGGCGTTGGCCAGGGCCATCACCTGATTGACGGTGGACTGGACGTCGGCCGTGTCCGTATTGGTCATCGACTGCACGACAATCGGGTGCGGACCTCCCACCGTCACCGAACCAATACGAACTGCGACCGAGCGTCGCCGCGGATTTGCTGCCATAGCACTATTGTAACGTGCGGAACTTCATGAAGCACTTTGCCGGAGGCTTGCTTTGAGATCCCCGCTCCAGTTTGCTATTCTGAAATTTCATGATTGCTCTCGCGCACGGCCATCGTCATCATCATCACAACCAGGGCCATTCCGTGCCGCGACGGGTCATCTCTTAGCTACTCGCAAAGAAACGAATCGAACAAGAGCCCGCCGCAAAACGGTGGGCTTTTTTATTTGGAAGAGACATGAATCTGGATTTCACAAAACTCGACGGCCTGCTGGCCACGGTCATTCAAGACCACGAAACGGGACGCGTGCTGATGGTAGGTTTCATGAACGAAGAAGCCTGGCGCAAGACGGTGGAAACCGGCGCCGTGACCTTCTACAGCCGCTCCCGCAACAAGCTCTGGGTGAAAGGCGAGACCTCCGGCCATAAGCTGCTGGTCAAGGAGGTTTTCACCGATTGCGACATCGACGCCGTGCTGATCAAGGTGGAAGCGCTCGGGCCCGGCGTCTGTCATGAAGGTTACCAAAGCTGCTTCTTCCGCAAGCTGGACGGCTCCGAATGGCAGGTCAACGAGGCGCGCGCCTACGATCCCAACGAGGTTTATAAATGACGAAATTGAAGCTGGGCATTCCCAAGGGAAGCCTCGAAAACGCGACCGTGGATCTGTTCCGCCGCGCCGGATTTCAGATCACGACGTCGAGCCGCTCCTATTTTCCTTCCATCGACGATCCCGAGATCGAGTGCATGCTGATCCGCGCGCAGGAGATGGCTCGTTACGTGGAGGACGGTGTGCTCGACGCCGGCCTGACCGGCCGCGATTGGGTGGAAGAGAACGAAGCCAAGGTGGAAACCGTGGCCGACCTCATTTACGCCAAGCAGAGCTTCGGCAAAGTCCGCTGGGTGCTGGCTGTGCCTGATGGGTCGCCCTTCAAGAGCGTGCGGGACCTGCAAGGCAAGGTGATCGCGACGGAACTGGTCGCCGCGACGAAGCGCTATCTGGCGGCGAACGGCGTTACGGCGAAGGTGGAGTTCAGTTGGGGCGCCACCGAGGTGAAACCTCCGGAACTGGCCGACGCGATTGTCGAGGTGACGGAGACGGGCTCTTCTCTGCGTGCGAATAAGCTGCGCATCATCGAGACCGTGCTCGAATCGAACACGCAGCTCATCGCGAATACGGGCTCCTGGAAGGAGCCTTCCAAGCGACGAAAGCTCGAAGACATCCGCATGCTGCTGGAAGGCGCCATCAACGCACTGGGCAAGGTCGGGTTGATGCTCAACGTCGAAAAGGCGAACCTAGCGAAGGTCATTGCGGTCCTCCCTGCCCTGAAAAAACCGACCATTTCCACTCTCAGCGACGACGAGTGGCTGGCGGTGAACACCATCCTCGACGAGACCACCGTGCGCACGATCATTCCGCGGTTGAAGGAAGCCGGCGCGCAGGGCATCGTCGAATACCCTCTGAACAAGATCGTGATGTAGGGAGCCGTGAGGAAATGATACGAATTCTCTCTCTCAAAGAAGCCTCCGGATTGATTACACGAAAGGCCGTGCGCCTGGAGGAGGCCGAGCGCATCGTCGCTCCGATCCTGGCCGACGTGCGCAAGCGCGGGGACGCGGCGCTGCTCGAATACGCGCTCAAGTTCGACGGATTCACCGGCGATAGCGTCCGCATGAGCGTGGAAGGCTCGCTTACACCGGAGATGGAAGCCGCCGTCAAGACCGCGGCCGAAAATATCCGCGAGCACGCCTACACGCAGCTCCCCGTTGAGGGAACCACCGAGTATCCCGACGGCCGCAGGCTCGGCGAGATCGTGCGTCCGCTGGATTCAATGGGCGCGTATATTCCCGCGGGGCGCTATCCGCTGCCGTCGACGCTGCTGATGACGGTGATTCCCGCGCAGGTTGCCGGGGTCGAAACGACGTGCGTCGCCTGCCCGAACCCGAGCCCGGAAATCATGGGTATCGCGGCATGGCTGGGCGTGACGCACCTGTTCCGGATGGGCGGCGCGCAGGCCATCGCGGCGATGGCGTACGGAACCGAAACGGTGCCGCGTGTCGACCGCATCGTCGGGCCCGGAAACATTTATGTCGCCGCCGCCAAGAAGCTGATCGCCGGCGAGGTCGGCATCGATTTTGTGGCAGGCCCAACGGAGATCGTCATCATCGCCGCCGAGGGCAACCCGAAGTGGATCGCGGCCGATCTTCTCGCGCAGGCCGAGCACGATGTGGACGCGTCGTCGATTCTGCTGACGACATCGCGCAAGCTGGCTGAGGCGGTAGCGGCGGAGGTGGAACGGCAGATCGCGACACTGCCCACGGCGCCTGTCGCGCGGCCGTCGCTCGAAAATAACGGCGCGATCGTGGTGGTCGAAAAAATGGAGCAGGCGGTGGAGTTTTCCAATCGCCTGGCGCCGGAGCATCTGGCCTTGCACGATCCGTCGCTGCTCGACGGCATCAAGCACGCGGGTGCGGTATTCCTGGGCCCCACGAGTCCGGAAGCGGCCGGCGATTACGCCTCGGGTCCGAACCACGTTTTGCCGACTTCGGGCGCGGCACGGCTGCGCGGAGGCCTGTCGGCGGCCGATTTCGTGAAGGTGATCTCCACGCAGGAGCTATTGCCCGCCGCGCTGGCCGACTTGACCTCCACGATCACCGCGCTCGCGCGCGCCGAAGGATTGGAAGCGCACGCGCGCTCGGTTGAGGTTCGCCGAAATGCCTGAACCGCGCGCAGCCGTCAAAAAGATGGCGCCGTATCATCCGCCGAGCGCGGGGCGCGAGGGGAAACTGCGCCTCGACTTCAACGAGAATACGGTGGGCTGCTCGCCCGCCGTGATCGAGTTTCTCCGCCAGCATCTGACGGCATCGCAGCTCTCGATTTATCCCGAATACGTCGACGCGATGCGCGAACTGGCGGCGTTCTTCCAAGTCGAGGAGAGCGAGTTCACGCTAACCAACGGCACGGATGAAGCGATTCAGGTGCTGGTGAACACGTTCGTCGACGCGGGCGATGAAGTGGCGGTGATAAAGCCCTCCTATGCGATGTATCGCTTCTACGCGGAGGTCGCGGGAGCGGCGGTTCGGGAGGTGCCGTATCGCAGCGACCTTTCGTTCCCGATGGAAGATTTGTTGGCAGCCATCACGCCCGCCACGCGCGCGGTGTTGATCGCCAATCCCAATAATCCGACAGGAACCACAATAGGGCTGGACGAAATCAAGCGCATCCTCGATGCCACGCGCGCGGCGGTTCTGATCGACGAGGCGTATTTCGAATTTTGCGACGTCAGCGCGCTGCCTTTGATCCGCGAATACGACAACCTGTTCGTCAGCCGCACGTTTTCGAAAGTCTACGGCATGGCCGCGATGCGCTGCGGATGCCTGTTTTCCTCGGCCCCGAACGTCGCGTGGATGAAGAAGGCGCAGTCGCCCTATAGCGTCAACACCCTGGCCGCTCTGGCCGCGCGCGCCGCGATTCGCGATCGCGCTTACGTGGAAAGCTACGTCGACGAAGTTCTCGCCGCTCGCGCGATGGCGTACGGCGGATTACACAAGCTCGGCATCAAGACGTATCCCAGCGAGGCCAATTTTGTTCTGTTCCATGCGGCCGAGCGCGCCATCCCGATCCGCGACGCGCTGCGCGAAAAAGGAGTCCTGGTGCGCGACCGCAGCTACGAAATTCCAGGCAGCGTTCGCGTGACGATCGGCACGCGCGCCCAGATCGCACGATTCCTCGAAGAGATGGAGAAACTGTGGCGGCTTTGATAGAAAAGACAATCGTCTTCGACATGGACGGCGTTCTCACCGAGGTATCCGAGAGCTACCGCGAGGCCATCGTGCAGACGGTCGCGCACTTCACCGGGCAGACGATTACGCGCGACCTGATTCAGAAATACAAGAATCAGGGCGGCTGGAATAACGACTGGGCGCTGTCGCACAAGATCGCCGCCGACCTGGGCGTGAACGTCGAATACGGCAACATAGTGAATGCCTTCAACGAACGATTTCTGGGCCAGAACGGCGACGGTCTGATCCGCCGTGAGAGCTGGTTTCCGCAGCCCGGCCTTCTGGAGCGCCTTCTGGAGCGCTTCGAGCTGGCGATTTTCACTGGACGCCTCCGCTATGAAGCCGACATTTCTCTGAACCGCTTCGCGGCAGATCTGCGCTTCGATCCCATCATCTGCGCCGACAACGTGGTGAAGGGAAAACCGGCGCCGGATGGCCTGCATTCGATTCAGCGCGTGAAACCGGGGCACAAACTGATCTACGTCGGCGATACGGTCGACGACGCGCGGTCGGCCAGCGCGGCGGGCGTGCCGTTCATCGGCATCGCGGCAGAGACCCACTCGCGGCGCGGTGACCTGATCGAGCTGTTCAAGCAGGAGAATGCCGTCGCCATCATTGAGAACATTAACGAAATCGAGGGTGCGTTGTGAGAAAAGCAACGCTCGAACGTTTGACGAAAGAGACCCGCATCAAAGGCGCCTTGAGGATCGAAGGCCGCGGCGTTTACCACATCTCGACCGGAATCCGTTTCTTCGATCACATGCTGGAGCTGTTTACCAAACACGGCGGCTTCGATCTGACGCTGAAGTGCGACGGCGACCTCGACGTGGATCAGCACCACACCGTCGAAGACGTCGGCATCGCGCTGGGCGAGCTTTTTTCGAAGGCTCTGGGCGACCGAAAGGGCATCAATCGCGCCGGATACTTCGTTCAGACGATGGACGAAACGCTGGCGGTAGTGGCGCTCGACTTGGGCGGAAGGCCGGCGCTGGTTTACAAAGACAGAGTGAAGGTGCGCCTGGTGGGCGACCTTCAAGCCGAGTTGGTGCACGACTTTTTCGACGGCTTCGTGAACAAGGCCGCCGCGAACGTGCACGTGAAGGTGCTCTACGGGCGCTCGAATCATCACAAGATCGAGGCGGTGTTTAAAGGCTTCGCACGGGCGATGAAGTATGGCTGTTCCAAGGACGCGCGCCTCAAAGATCAACTGCCTTCAACAAAGGGTCTCCTGTGATCTCGATTCTCGATTACGGCGCGGGGAACCTGCGATCGGTCGAAAACACACTGGGAGCGATCCGCGCGGAGTATGAACTGACTCGCGACGCGGCGGCGCTGGACCGCGCGACGAAAATCATTCTGCCCGGCGTGGGACATTTCGGCCAGATGATGCGCGCGCTTGACGAACTTCATGTGCGCGATGCGCTGCTCGGGCGAATCCGCGCGGGCGTGCCGTTCCTGGGCATTTGCCTCGGACTGCAGGCGCTGTTCGAAGCGAGCGAAGAGGCTCCGGAAGCCCGCGGCCTCGCGCTGTTTCCGGGCGAAATCAAACGTTTCCGCGGCGACGCGCGCGTGCCGCACATGGGCTGGAACTCGCTCGAACGCACTCGCGAGTCGTCGCAACTGCTCGCCGGAACGGGCGAGACGCCGTTCGTCTATTTCGCCAACAGTTTTTACGCGCCCGCCGGTCCGGAAGCGTCCGCCACCTGCCTATACGGCACGCGCTTCACAGCTGTCATCGAGCACAACAACATCAACGCAGTGCAGTTTCATCCCGAGAAATCGGGCGCGGCCGGGCTCAAGATTCTGAGCAACTTCGTATGCTCGTAAAGCGCATCATTCCATGCCTGGACGTCACTGCAGGCCGCGTGGTCAAGGGCGTGAATTTCGTGAACTTGCGCGACGCGGGCGATCCGGTGGAACTCGCTGCGCGCTATAACGAACAAGGCGCGGACGAACTGGTGTTCTTGGACATCACCGCGTCGAGCGATAATCGCGAAACCATGGTCGATGTCGTCGCACGCACCGCTCGCGAGGTATTCATCCCGCTGACGGTGGGCGGCGGCATCCGCGGCATCGAAGACGCGCGCAAAATCCTGCACGCGGGCGCGGACAAGGTGAGCGTCAATACCGCCGCCGTTCACCGGCCCGAGCTGATTTCGGAGCTGTCGCAGGAGTTCGGCGCCCAGGCGGTGGTTCTGGCCATCGACGCGCGGCGCAACAGCCATGGCGGCTGGAACGTGTTCACCAATGGCGGCCGCCACGACGAAGGCATTGACGCGATCGAATGGGCTCGGCGCGGCGAACAGCTTGGCGCGGGCGAAATCCTGCTCACGTCAATGGACACGGACGGCGTGCAGACCGGTTTCGACTGTGCTTTGACCCGCGCGGTGCGCGAAGCGACCAGAGTCCCCGTGATTGCTTCGGGCGGAGCGGGAAAGCCCGAGGATTTCCTCGAGGTCTTCCACGAAGCGGGCGCGGACGCGGCTCTGGCAGCTTCGATTTTTCACTACGGCACATACACCGTCGGCGACTTGAAAACCTACCTGTCCGCCAACGGCGAGGTGGTGCGCCGATGATCATTCCCTGCATCGATCTGATGGGCGGCAAAGTGGTGCAGCTGGTGCAGGGCCGCGACAAGGCTCTGGAGGGTGACACGCCCCTGCGGATGCTGGAGAAATTCGCGGCGTTTCCGGAGACTCAGGTCATCGACCTGGACGCCGCCATGGGTAAGGGCGAAAACAGCGCGCTGGTGGAGATGCTGGCCGCGCGCGCCAAGTGCCGTGTGGGGGGAGGCGTGCGGGACGCCGCGCGGGCGCGAAAGCTGATCGAACAGGGCGCGCACCGCGTGATTGTTGGCACGGCGGCCTTCACTCCGGCAATGGAGGAAATCGCCTCTTCCATCGGCCCAGAAAACATCCTCATCGCGCTCGATTCGAAGTTCGGAAAGATCGTCGTGAAGGGCTGGCAGGAGGCGACCAATTTCACGGCCGAGGAAGTGATCGGCCGCCTGGAGCCATTCTGCGGCGGATTCTTATGCACCTACGTCGACAAGGAAGGCATGATGCAGGGCACCGACCTTAACTGGTTCCGGCGCCTGCGCACGGCGACCTCGCATGAGATCACCGCCGCAGGAGGCATCACGACGATCGAGGATATCCACGCGCTGAAAGCCATGAACATACACGCCGCGCTCGGCATGGCGATTTACACCGGGCGCTTGGATTTGAAGGCGCTTGCCGAAGAGGCCCGGGGCTGAAGCCTCGCGCCACATGGCTTCCTCCTTGTGGCGCGAGCTTCAGCTTGCAGGCGAACTTCAGTTCGCCGCGGTCTTCGATTTGGACCCCACAATCGACGAGTAGAGCGCCACCGCCGCCACCAGGGCGTTCGCCACGATCATGGGCACCGAATGAATCGCCACGCCGTAGGCGAGCCACAGGCAGGACGCGCAGGCCTGAATCCGGCGCAGCACCGTGGAGCTCTTCGACATATAAGAAGTCATGAAGACGGCCGTTGCCAGCCACCCGATCCAGTCGTAGCGCATTAGGCGTTCACCGCCTCAAGCGAAGGCGCCTTCGCGATGGTCAGCGAGTCGGTGCGCACCTTTTCCCATTCGCGGAGCACGAATCCCTGCGATTCGAAAAGCGCCCGGATCTTCGCGGGGTCCCATCCGGCAACGTCCTCCAGCACAGGAATCAGCACGCTGAGCGCATCGTCGCTCAGGATCGTCCGCTTTGCGATCTGGGTGAGGTACTTGTTTTCAGACACGGCGATCGTGAGCCCCTCGCGCCGGTTCACATGCAGCATCACATGCACGTCGGAGCTGCCGTCGCCCACGTAAATCACGCGGTCGGGGCTGATCTCCAGCTTCGACGTCAACTCGTCGAGCACGGCGACCTTGCCGTAGCCGGCCGGCACCTGCTCGATCGACTGGATCTCGCCCGACGATTCGTCGTAGCGGAAACGCGTCCCGAAAATATGGTCGGCGGGGACGATCCCTTCGAGCGCGGACTGAATCACCTCCACCGGCGCAGCCGAGATGACGCAAAAGGAGAAGCTGTATCCTTCCAGGCTGTTCAGCAGTTCCGAAAGCAGGCGAATGTTCGGCTTGAGGCGGACGCGCTTGCCCACCTCGATCAGATGCTCCCGGCGCACGCGGCGGTACTCGGGATCGTGGAGAACAAGATATGCGAGTTCCCCGCCCTGCTGCACCAGATGGATGTTGGAAAGGCCGGCGATTTTCTGCTCAAACCCACTGATGCGTAGCATCTCGCTCAGGATAATTCCCGAGTCGTGGAAGCTCAGGGTCTGATCAAAATCGCTGGCAAAAAGATATTGTTTCATTCTTTCCCCTCTTTAATTCCTGGGACTTAACTCCAACAAGGGAGGGATCTGACGCCAGTGTAAACGTCAAACGTGGCGTCCTGATTACATTATATTAGACGCGCGGAGAAGAGGTTAGGGTGCCAACAGCTGGGAGGGGCTTTCGATCCAAAAATCCGGCGTAAGGTCTTCCATTTCATCAAGATCACCGTATCCGTAACGGACTCCACACGTCTTCACGCCGGCGCGGCGCCCAGCCGCCATATCGCTGGGCGCGTCGCCGATCATGAGGCACTCGCCCGGTGAAATTCCGAATATTTCCAATGACTTGAGAATGACATCCGGTTTGGGCTTGGCGGGAAATCCGTCTGTCCCTTGCACGTGATTGAAAAAATTTATCAACCCGAATTTTTCCAGTACCACTCTGGTCATCGGTGTGCCTTTGGTTGTTGCGGTGGACTTCAGCCCGCCCAGAACTTCGAGCATCTCCACCACTCCGGGATAAACGCGCGTATTTGCGTGGCCTCCCGAGGCGTAGATGCCTCGGTATTCCTGGAGCATCGGCTCGTGAGTCTCCTCGGGGAAGCCAAGGTCGGCGAAGAGGTCGAAGAGGTGGCGGCCGATGTAGCGCCGCAGGACGGCGTCGGGAACATCGTGGCGCCCGTGGGCGCGGAGAGTTTGCTGGACGGCTCCGCAAATGTCGCTGGCGGAATCCACGAGCGTGCCGTCCAGGTCGAACAGGTAAACGCGGAAGGCCGGAATCGTCACGCGGGCTGAGGCCCGCCTTCGAGCATGCCCGGCGTGCGGCGGGTTTCCGGCTTCTCCGGTTTAATCACCAGATGCGTGCCGTCGCCGCCTTCCGGCGGGGGAGGCTGCACGGCGGCCAGCGTCTGGCCGTTGATCAACTGCATCACCTCGGCGCCGTCGAGCACTTCGCGCTCCAGCAGAGCCAACGCGATGCGTTCCAGCGCGTCGCTGTTCTCTTCAATGAGCTTCTTGGCACGCTGATAACCGCCTTCGACCAACTTCTTCACCTGCTCGTCGATGCGGATCGCGGTTTCCTCGCTATAGTCGCGGTGCTGGGCGATTTCGCGGCCCAGGAAGATCTGCTCTTCGCGCTTGCCGAAGCTCAAGGGCCCGAGTTCGCTCATGCCCCAGACGCAGACCATCTTGCGAGCCATATCGGTGGCGCGCTCGATGTCATTGCTGGCGCCGGTGGTCATGTGGTGGAGGAAAACCTCCTCGGCGATGCGGCCGCCCATAAGGATGGCTAGGTCCGCCTCAAGATATTCCTTGCGGTACGTCTGCTTGTCGTCGAGCGGTAACTGCATGGTCAGGCCGAGCGCCATGCCGCGCGGAATGATAGTGACCTTATGCAGAGGATCGGCGGTCGGCGTCAACGCAGCTACCAGCGCGTGGCCAGCTTCATGGTATGCCGTGACCTTCTTCTGCTCGTCACTGATGATCAGGCTCTTGCGCTCCACGCCCATCATCACCTTGTCCTTGGCCAATTCGAAATCCCACTGCGTGACGACCTTGCGATTCTGGCGGGCGGCGACCAAGGCTGCCTCGTTCACCAGGTTGGCAAGATCGGCGCCGGCGAATCCCGGTGTGCCGCGCGCCAGCACCGACAGATTCACATCGTCTGCCAGAGGGACTTTCTTCGTGTGGACGCGGAGGATCGCCTCGCGGCCCTTCACGTCGGGATGACCAACCACCACGCGGCGATCGAAGCGGCCGGGGCGCAGCAGCGCCGGGTCGAGAACGTCGGGCCGGTTGGTGGCCGCCACGAGGATCACGCCTTCGTTCGATTCAAATCCGTCCATTTCGACCAGCAACTGATTCAACGTCTGCTCGCGCTCGTCGTGTCCGCCGCCCAGGCCAGCGCCACGATGGCGGCCGACGGCGTCGATTTCGTCGATGAAGATGATGCAGGGAGCGTTCTTCTTGCCCTGTTCAAACAGATCGCGGACGCGGCTCGCGCCCACGCCGACGAACATCTCCACAAAGTCCGAGCCGGAGATGGAGAAAAACGGCACATTGGCCTCGCCGGCGATGGCGCGGGCGAGAAGCGTTTTTCCGGTTCCGGGGGAGCCGATCAGCAGCACGCCTTTGGGAATGCGTCCGCCGAGTTTCTGGAACTTCTGAGGCTCACGCAGGAACTCAATGATCTCCTGCAATTCTTCCTTGGCTTCCTCGACACCGGCGACGTCCTTGAACGTCACCTTTTTCTGTTGCGAGGAGTGCAGCCGAGCGCGGCTCTTGCCGAAGCTGAGGGCCTTGTTTCCGCCGCTCTGCATCTGCCGCATCATGAAAATCCAGAATCCCAGGAGCAGCACAAACGGGATCGCGTTCACCAGGATCGATACCCAATTTCCGCCGTTGTCTTTGTCCACCTTTACCGCAACGCCCTTGTCGAGCAGCAGTGTGGTGAAGTCGTTGTACGTGGGAGGAACGGTGGAGTGGAACGTGTCGCCGTTCTTCATCTTGCCTTCGACATCGCCGGTGGCGGAGTTGATTTTCGCCGATTCCACCTTGCCCGCTCTTACGTCGTTGACCAGATCGGAAAACTGCGGCGTAAGCCCGGTGTTCTTGTTCTGCTTGAAGGCGAACCAGACCAGCACCACCAGGCAAAGGATAACCAGCGACAGGATTCCGCTTCGAACGCTCGATGAATTCATGACATCTCCCAACCAGAAGTTCTACTACACATATAGACGCCGGATTGCGACAGACGGCTCAGGAAAGCGTAACCTCGCGAATCCGCACCAGATTTGCTTCTTCCTCGGCCATTCCGAACTGACGCGCCCACAAGATCTTGTCTCCACTCGCAATAATCGGCCAGGAAGCCCTCCGCCAGCAGGGCACGCGCGCCTTTTGAAACATTTCCTGGATCTTGCGATCGCGGGAGTGTCCTTGAGGACGGTAGTGGTCGCCGGGCAGCCACCCTCGCAATTGGAGAGGGGGGAATAAGGTACATGCTTCCATTCCCAGCGTAGCACAGCCTTCTGGATGACCCGGACCGGCGGTTTCCACACAAATCCGGCCCTCCCCGTCGGGAGACGGGTAGGTTCCCGGAGCGGGGATGGCCCGGGCTTCGGCGTGCGCGCCCTCCGGATTCCCGAAATAAAGCCAATCGAAGGAGCGGGTGACGGTCGACCCCGGCAGGCAGGCGTGGCCTTTGGGGCTTCTGGCGAGTTCCAGTACCTGTTCGACGTGGTGATACTCGATTTTCCGCACATTGCCCTTGGTTTGGGCGATCGCCCGGCGGACCAGCCTCCGCGCGACGGCCTGCGGCAGCGCGGCAAGAGCGCCGGCACGCAGCTCCAGGCCATTGGCGTACGGGACGAGCTCGCGGGCGGCGAGTATGGCGATTTCGGACGCCCAGTAATCCTCCTCGCCGCGAGCCAAATTGGCGAGTCTGGCCAGAGCGTCCGCTATCCGTGGGTTCCAGTCGCGCGTCAACTGCGGGAGCAGATCGCGGCGGATGCGGTTGCGGGCGAAGCGTCCGTCGAGATTGGAGGCATCCTCGCGCCAAGGGATATCGCGCGATTTCAGGAATTGCAACACGTCGGCGCGGGTGACCTCGATCAGGGGTCTGATGATCCCGGCCGGCGCGGGCGCGATGCCGGCTAATCCGGCCAGCCCCGAGCCGCGCAGAAAGCGGAACAGCACGGTTTCGGCCTGATCGTCCAGCGTGTGACCCAGCGCCACCACATCGCAGTGGCCGGCGGCCCGGAGGCTGCGGAAGAAGCGGCGGCGGGCGCGATGGCCAGCCTGTTCGAGATTATCGTGCAGCGCGGCGATCGGCTCGTGTGCTGCGTAGAAGGGCAACTGAAGGCGATGGGCGAGGTCCGCTACGAATCGCTCGTCCTCGCCCGAGGCGTCGCCCCGAAGCTGGTGATTCAGGTGCGCGACGCCGGCCACCGACGCCGGAGCAAGCTCCCGGAGCACGTGCAGCAGGCACACCGAATCGGCCCCGCCGGAAACCGCGACGATCACGCGGGCTTCGTATGGCAGCATGTTATAACGAGAGATAGTCTTGAGCACCCTGTCCAGCACGGAGCACCCCGGTCCCTACATTGTAGTTCTCGACGCGGACGCGGCATTCGTACGTGCGCTGCTGTTCGACGGCGAGGCGCGCCGGGTGGAGGGATTTTCGGCGCAACTGCCGCCTCGCGCCGAGGCTGCCTCCGATGTTCTCGACGAACTGCACAGGTTGGTGAAAGACTCAGGACTCCGCGTGAGCGCGGTGGTGGGACGCGCGGCGAGCGAAGTAACGCCGGAGGATCGCGCCGCCTGGCCGTCATTTGCAGACGCGGCATGGTTCCCTGCCTTGCCCGAGGGTTCGGGCACCGCTATTGGCTGCGGAGGCATATATCCCCGATTCGCTCTGGACGCCGGCGCCGCAAGCATGGTGGCCACCGTGGCGGAGGCCAAGCCGGAGAATCTGCCCGAAGGCGTGACGTGCGCGCCGGTCGACGAGAAACGATGGCTGATCTCCTGCCTTGTACCGGAGGCCGGTAGCGTCTACGAGGCGCTGAAGAGAGAATTGAAAGGCCGCGTTGAGGCTTATCTGGAGACGGCGCGTGCGGACGATCCGCGTCTGGCTCGGCTCGATGCCGCGGCGAGGCATTTCCGGCTGGCATTTGAGGCTCTGGCGAAAGCCGCCGGCACACCGACGGAGACGATGGGGTGCGGCGCGACTCTCCTGAAATCACCGGCCTGGGCGCAAAGGCTCGCGAATGCGCTGGATGCTCCGCTGACGCTTTGCACCGAGCCCGAGCCGGCCGGACGCGGAGCGGCGCTGTGGGCGCTGGAACGCACCGGCGCGATTTCCCATCTTTCGTCGCTGCCCGCGTCCACGGCTACTGTTTTTCAACCCATTTCGGACAAGCTACCAATGAATCATGAACTATTAGAACGTGCGTCGCGCATTCGCCTGCTGCTGATGGATGTGGACGGCGTGCTGACCAATGCCAAGCTATACAACGTCCCCGGCCCGGACGGGAAAATGTGGGAGACCAAGGGCTTCGACGCACAGGACGGCATCGCCCTGCAGTGGATGAACTGGTACGGCATCCAGACGGGCGTCATCAGCGGCCGCGTCTCGCCCGCGGTGGAGGAACGCGCCCGCCAGGTGAAGATGACGTACGTCTACCAGGGCCATATTGAGAAAATTCCCATCCTCGAAGAAATTTGCGCCAGGAGCGGCATCTCCGGCAACGAAATCGCCTACATCGGCGACGACCTCACCGACGTGGTGATCATGCGCCGCGTGCTTCTCTCCTTCGCTCCCGCGAATGCCCGGCCGGAGGTGAAAAAAGCCGCGCACATGGTCCTTTCCGCAGCCGGCGGCTACGGGGCGGTGCGCGAGGTCTGCGAACTGCTGCTGCAGGCCCAGGGCAAGTGGCCTGAAATTCTAAAGAAATACGAGATCGAATGAGAATCGGCATCGAACTCGCGGTGGAATCCGGGCCGGGGATTCTGCA
Organism: Bryobacteraceae bacterium; assembly: GCA_035542735.1. Classification (GTDB taxonomy): domain Bacteria; phylum Acidobacteriota; class Terriglobia; order Bryobacterales; family Bryobacteraceae; genus Palsa-187. The sequence continues at coordinate 165,912 of DATKKV010000027.1, read as the reverse complement.
TGAAACCACCGGCGTGATCGCGCGCCATCACGCCAACATTCTGAGCGTCGAAATCATCGAGGAGCGCCCGGCCGAAGCGCGTACCTACTTTGAAATCGACCTTCCCGGCGACGTTCAGGCCCTGCTCGCCGATCTGCGCGCGCTGCCCGTAGTGCACGCGGCGCACTCCGTCGACACAATGGAAAAAATCTACGGCAAGCGCATCATCATCATGGGCGGAGGCGCGCAGGTGGGGCAGGTGGCGCTGGGCGCGATCACCGAAGCCGACCGCCACAACATCCGCGGCGAACATATTTCCGTCGACACGATTCCTCTGGTCGGCGAGCAGCCTCTGGCGGCCGCCGTCCGCGCCGCCGCCCGCCTGCCTCGCGTGAAGGCTCTGGTGCTGGCCGGATCGATCATGGGCGGCGAGATCGAGCAGGCCGTGCTCGACGTGCGGGCGCAAGGCCTGCTCGTGGTGAGCCTCAACATGGCCGGCAGCGTTCCCGACGCGGCGGATCTGGTGGTGACCGATCCGGTGCAGGCGGGCGTCATGACGGTGATGGCGGTGGCGGATACGGCCAAGTTCACGGTGGAGCGGCTGAAGCGGCGGGTGTTTTAGGGCACTGTGCGGGTACAGCCCCTGGCGTGAGAGTGCGTGAAAACGCGCTTTACGCGGAAATTTTCCCTGGCGAAGGGGACTGACCCCTGTCCCCGACCCACAAACGCCGCACTTTCAACAAATCGTATTCAGTGGACACAGCGGTCTGTCCCCTTCGCTCCCGAATGCCAGTCAAATAGGAGGGTTTTCACAGACTCGTCAGCCAGGGGAGACACGGACGTCTCATCCCGCTGCCAACGAATCCAACGACCTTACGGCCTCCCGCAACGACGCGAGTTCCTTTTGCACCCGCGGGTAATCACCAATCACCGCTGCCTGCTCCACGCGCCGCGCGCAGTCGCGCAGGCTGGCCGATTCGAGCTGGTCCGCCGCCACGCGGATCTTCTTTACTTCGCGGTCGAGCACGTCGAAATCGGCGCGGCCGGCGGCCGTCTCGATGCGGTCAAGCCGCTCCGGTGCGATTTGCAGGAACAGCTTCAGCATGTCGTTCATCATCACGGAGTCGCCCTGCATCAGGCGGTCCGTCAGCAGCCGTTCCAAATGAGACGGAGCGGCAGGCTGCGCAGCCACAGCCGGAGTTGCCGGCGTTTCGTCCTGCGCCAGATGCCGTTCAATGGTCGCGACGAGATGCGCCGGCTGGACGGGCTTGGAGATATACGCATTCATGCCTGCCTGCAGGCAGCGCTCGCGGTCGCCGTTCATGGCGTGAGCGGTCATGGCGATCACCGGCAGGGCGTCCCAACGGCGATCAGCGCGGATCAGGCGGGTGGCTTCCAGGCCGTCCAGCACCGGCATCTGCACGTCCATCAACACCAGATCGTAGTGGGCTTCTTCCAGCTTCGTGAGCGCCTCGCGGCCGTCGTTGGCCACGTCGATCTTGTACCCCTTCTTGCGCAGGATCGCCAGCACGACTTTCTGGTTGACGAGGTTGTCCTCCACTACCAGCAGGCGCACGGAAGCGGCGTGCGAGAGTGGCTCCACGGTGATCTCCCGCTTTGCCGGCGCGGCGTTGGCCACGGGCGGCGCGACCTCGCAAGGCAATGTCACGCGGAACGTGCTTCCCTTCCCGACCTCGCTTTCCACGCGCAGGTCCCCACCGTGCAGATCGACCAGCCGCCGCGTGATGGCAAGGCCAAGCCCGGTGCCGCCGTACTTTCGCGAAATGCTGCCGTCGGCCTGCGTGAACTTGTCGAAAATCGCGGTCAGCTTGTCGGCGGGGATGCCGGGCCCCGTATCTCTTACCCGGATTACCGTGTTGATGCGTCCCTCGGAGCCGGGCGCCAACTCGAGATTCACCGTGACGCTGCCGCGATCGGTAAATTTCACCGCGTTCGACAGCAGGTTGGCAACGATCTGGCGCATCCGCAGGGGATCTCCCAGCAGATTCGCCCGCGCCCCCGCCGCCTCGAACCGCAGATCGATTTTCTTCTGTGAGGCGTTGGCCGCATGCGACTTGACGCAATCCTCCACAACCGTGCGCGGGTCGAAGGGGATCTTTTCGAGGAGCATCTTACCGGCCTCGATCTTGGACAGGTCCAGAATGTCGTTGAGCAGCGCCAGCAGCGAATACGCGCAGCGTTTCGCGGTTTCGATCTGATCCTTTTGCTCGCCGCCGATGCCGCTGTCAAGCGTCAGATCCAGCATGCCAAGCAGGCCGTTCATCGGCGTGCGCAGCTCGTGCGACATGTTGGCCAGAAACTCGCTCTTCGCCTGGCTGGCGTTCAACGCGCTGTGCATGGCGCGCTCCAGCTCTTCGGTGCGCTGGTGGATGCGCTCCTCCAGCAGCTCGCGATGCTGGCGGATCTCCTCCTGCGACGCGACGAGAGCCTCGATCATGCGGTTGAAGCTCTCGCCCAGGTACTCGATTTCGTCGCCCGTGTGGCTCACCTGGATCGGTACCAGCTGGCCCTTGCGCACCGATGTGATGCCCTCTTCGAGCAGGGCGAGAGGACGTGCCAGCAGCCGGATGGTGAACCGCGAGATGGCCAATGCGGTGAGAACCACAATGCCGCATAGAATCAGCCCTTTCACCACGTTGAAGGTGTGCTGCCGAACGTCGATCAGCGACATCACCAGCACGACCCAGAACAGCAGGACGCCGGTAAACACCGAGAACCGCGAGGATAGAGTGCGGTATTTGACCTGACGGGATTCGTCCACGATCCCATGTTCCAATGTTTCCCTCTATCCGCACTATCGGGCGGACACCTTAGTACTTCATGAATTTCCATCAGGTGGTTCTAGGGCGGCACCTGCTATTCTGATGAAGAAAATGTCCTCCCGGCTGGCCACATCACTGTGCGGCCTTTCCCTTAGAAATCCCGTGTTGGCGGCATCCGGAACGTACGCCTACGGGGTGGAGTTCGGGAGACTGGCCGACCTATCCGCGCTAGGCGGCATTGTCGTCAAGGGTTTATCGCGCGAACCAATGGACGGCAACCCGCCGCCGCGCCTCTACGAGACCGAGGCCGGCATGATGAACTCGGTCGGACTTCAAAACATCGGCGTGAGGGCGTTCGTGGCGGAAAAACTGCCCGGCTTGCGGGGTATCGACACGCCGATCCTCGCCAACGTGTTCGGCTATGCGGTCGAAGATTATCTGGAGGTGATCCAGGCTCTGGAGGACGCCGAGGGCATCGCGGCTTATGAACTCAACGTCTCCTGCCCGAATGTAAAGCACGGCGGAATTTTCTTTTCGAGCGACCCGGCGCTGCTGGCCGAACTGACCGCCGCGGCGCGGAAGATCGCCAAACGGCCCCTAATCGTGAAACTGTCACCGAACGTGGCCCGGATCGACACCATCGCAAAGTCCGCCGAAGACGCGGGAGCCGACGGCATCTCCCTGGTCAACACGTTCCTTGCCCTGGCCATCGACGCGCGGACGCGCCGTCCGAGGCTCGGCAATGGGTGTGGAGGCCTCTCCGGGCCCGCCATCAAACCGATCGCCCTGCGCATGGTTTACGAGGCGTCGAAAGCAGTGAAAATCCCGGTGATCGGACTGGGAGGCATCGCCAGCGGCATCGACGCGGCGGAATTTCTGATCGCGGGAGCCTCGGCGGTCCAGGTCGGCACGGCGAATTTCTGGGACCCGGGTGCGCCGCAGCGTGTCGCCCGCGAACTGGACGGGTTCTTGAAGCAGGAGAAAATCCAAAGCGTCGCCCAGCTGGTGGGCTCGCTTACAATGGAGAGACCATGAAAAAAGCCATCTCGACCGATCGCGCCCCTGGAGCCATCGGACCTTACTCGCAGGCGATTCTGGCCAACGGATTCGCGTTCCTCAGCGGCCAGATTCCCATCGACCCGGCGACCAATCAGTTGATCGAAGGCGACGTGGTGGCGCAAACCGTACGCGTACTGGAGAACATGAAGATTGTCCTGGAAGCCTGCGGATCGTCGCTCGGTCAGGTGTTGAAAACCACGGTCTTCGTGAAGGATCTGAGCGAGTTCGCGAAAATCAATGAGACGTACGCGCGCTACTTCCCGGAAAATCCGCCCGCCCGTTCCACCGTCGAGGCGGCGCGCCTGCCGCGCGATGTGCGGGTCGAGATTGAGTGCGTTGCGCTGGCAGGTTGATTACTTATCTTTCTCGTGCACCGAGAATTGTTTCTGGGGCGGATTCAGCTTGATCTCCACGACCTTCTCGTCTTCGCGGATGTTCAGCGTCTGGCCGAAGGTCTGATAATTCGGCGCATGCACCTGGATGAGAATCGAGCCCTTGGGAATGGCGGGAATCTTGACGATGCCTTCCTGGTTGGTCCTGACGTCCCATTCCTGCCGGATCTTCGCGCCAAACTTGAACTTGTCGCGGCCCTCCACGAATTTCACCGTTACGCTGGCTTGATCCACCGGGTGGCCACCCAGGTTCGTGACGTGAATTTCGATCTTGGTGGTATTTTCGTCGGCTGCCAGCGGAACCACGGCGGCAAGACAGAGAGTGGCAAACAGCTTCCCCATACATGACCATTATCCGCTATCGGAGAGACTGGCGTCGGCCCGCAGGCAGAGGCCTCAATCCAGATTGCCTTGCTCGATGGTGACACGCTCCCGCACAACGAGCCGGTGCGGGGCTAATTCGAACAGCCTGGGAAGCACCCGGTCGACGTGCTCCTCGAAGTCCACGAACACAATCATCACCGGGAGATTTCCGCCGGCTTCCACCAGACCGGACGTATGCACCTGGTTTCTGCCGTTGAATCCGCCCACGGCGTGAAACGCGCTGGCTCCCGCGACATTTTCGCGCCGCAGCATTTGCAGAATCTGCCTCCATTTGTCGGATTCGTTGAGGTACATCGTGATCTGAACGGCTGTGTTCATCGCAAGGTCCCTAAAGAGCCCGGGCCAACGCGGCCCCAAGCGCTACCGCGATGAAGCATACTACATTCGTCCCCAGAATATTCAGCGCCGCTTGCCCGTATTGGCCCCGCTCAAACAAAGCAAACGTCTCGAAGGCATAGCTCGAATACGTCGAGTATGTCGCGCAGAAACCGACCGCGAAAAACGTTCGCCACCTTGGGTCCGCCAGCACGCGTTCACTGGTCCAGATGAGGAAGAAACCCAAGATGAAGCTCGCTGAGATGTTGATGAGGAGCGTTCCCGCAGGGAAGGTCGACGCGAAGACCCTCGTAACGTACTGCGCGACGAAATAGCGGAGATTCGCGCCGAGAACGGCGCCGATGGAGATTAACAGAACCGTTTGCAAGAAAAGACTCCAACCGTTGAGATTGTAGGAGTCATCAGCCAACGAGGGCGGTTGTGGCGAACTCCATCGCCGTCAAAATCAGTGTATCGCACTAATCCTTGCTGGCGCGCCCCTCGATGATCTCGATGCGGATCTTGTCGGGCCCTTCAATGAACGCGTACTTGATCTTTCCACCTGCTGCGGATTTGGGCTCATCGGTAACGGTCACGCCCTCTTTGCGCAATTTAGCCAGAGCGTCGTCCAACTTCTCCACGCTGATGCCGATGTGATCCACCACGCGGCCCTTGGTCGGCTCGAACGTCTTGCGATTCTCCCAACCAGGCATCTTGGAAGTGGTCGCGTATTCCATGGGGAAAATGATGAAATTCACGTCGTCCATCATGAAGCTCGACGACGGGGCAATCTGCACGTCCCGGTACAACCTCGCCTGCGTAGCGGCGCGCGGCTTCACGCCAAAATGCTTTGCGTACCACTCACCCGCCGCCACCGGATTCTCGCTGAGAAGATGCACGTGGCCGAAGTGATGATGATTCGCCGTGTTCAGCTCGATCAGCGCGTTATCCGGCCCAAGAACGTAGGCATAAAAGAACACGCCCATCTTAGCGTTGGGATTGCCGCCGATGTCGCTGATGTCGGTGATCTGCGTGGCGAACTTCGTGCCGGAATCGACTTGCTTCTGATACGTCGCCTTCATGTCCTCCGCGCCCCAGCCGAAGTGCCAGATGGTGCTGATCACGTCGCTGGGCGGGGCCGTGGCGACCTTGGTGAACAGAATCCAGCTCTTCTGCGCCCACACGGCGTCCATCAGACCTGCGAAGCGGCCTTTTTCAGAATCGAATTTCGTGGTGTAAAACTCGATGGCGGCTTTGGGATCGCTCGAGTTCAAGTGCAGATGATGGAAGTGCGCATCGGCAACAGTCTGAGCGAAGGCCGGGGCGCAGGCAATGAGGAGAATCGCGACGGAGCGAGTGTGTAGCATAGAGCGAATTATACTTGAAGTTTGCGCGTCCACATACTCACCACCGGCGGCACGATAGAGAAGGTCTACGTGGAGCAGCACGGCGCGGTGGCCAACCTCGAGGACAAGATCGAGCGCTACCTGGGCCGGCTACGCCTGCCCGATACCGAGATCGACACGACGCGGCTGATGAACAAGGACAGCCTGGAGATGACCGACGCCGATCGGGCGCTGATCCTCGAAGCCGTCCGGGCGCGGCTCGACGCGCCGATCGTCATCACGCACGGCACCGACACGATGGTCGAAACGGGGCTCTATCTCAAGCGCGGGCTGGGCGAGCTGAAATTCCCGATTATCCTGACGGGCGCGATGACGCCGCTGGGTTTTGAATCGAGCGATGGGCTGCAGAATCTGACGGAGAGCTTCCTGGCCGCGCGCGTGCTCGCGCCGGGGATTTATGTAGTGATGCACAACCACGTGTTTCCCGTGGACCGCGTCAAGAAAGATCGCGAGCGGGCCCAGTTCGTCTCAATTGACTAGCTGACGCGTGGCGCATGCACTCTTGCGTGCCGTGTCGAGACTCGTCTCGACACCTGCTCAGGTCCGACCGGGCATCGACATGAGTGTCGATGCGGCACGCGTGGGCGCGTGCGCCACGAGCAGGCTCTAACGCGGGTTCACGCGATCGGAATAAGATCCACCCATGTACATCCGCATCGTGCCGTCCGGCAGTGGAACGAAGCGCACCACCTCGCCCACGGCGGAACCGCCGGACGGGGCTTCCAGGCGAAACTGGCCATTGCCGATCGGCACGAGCTCACTTTGCTGTTCCGGACTCGAACCGACCGGATTGAACGTCACCAGTTCATTGTTCAGTTCCACCACGGCAGTGTCGCCGTTCGCGCTACGATATAGCCCGGCAAATCGGCCCCAAGCCGGATCCCACGCCGCCGCGGATTTCTTTGGCGCGGCTTTGGCGACCGCCGCTCCCACGATCTGCATCAGGTGCTGCGCCATATCGGAGGGATTCGAATCGTCGCCATTCGTCAGGACGATGACCCCCACCTTATCGTCGAGTTGCATGAGCGTCTGAGTCTTGTAACCGGGATAGGATCCACCGTGGCCGACGTAGACCCGGTCCTTCGTCCTCTCCACCGCGAAGCCGATGGCGTTGCCGCGCGTCCAGTCGTTTTCGAGCATCCGCACGCGATGCATTTCGCGCAGTCCGGCAGTCGAGAGCACAGGTGAACCCTTGCGGAATTGCAGGGACACGAACTTCGCCATATCCTCCACCGTGGAGGTGATGCCGGTCGCCGGCCCCATCGCCTTGGCGTCGACGAACGGCATTTTCGTCCGGGAACCATCCGGCATCCGCCGCCCGTAGCCGACGGCGAGGCCCGGCAAGTCGCGATCGACGCTCGAATCCTTCATGCCGAGCGGGTCGAAAATATGATGCTGAACGTAATCGGCGTACTTCTCGCCGGAGACGGTCTCCACCACCGCACCGGCGATCGAAAGCGCTACGTTCGAATATTTCCAGCGCACCTGTGGCGAATAAATCGCCGGCGAACTGGCGAGATAGGCCTTCAACTCCGCCGCGTCGGGGAATTTATAGTCCACCCAATGCGCACCCGCCTCGCGCGACAAGCCCGAACTGTGAGTCAACAGCTCCTCAATGGTGATCGGCGGATCGTCCGGCTCGGCTGGTTTCACCTTGAACCAGGGCAGATATTTCTCCACCGGATCGTCCAGCCGCACTTTACCCTGATCGCGCAACTGCATGATCGCCGTCGCGGTGAACAGCTTGCTGTGGGACGCCATGCGGAACTTCGTCGTTGCGGTCATGGGCGTGTGCGCGGCTGTGTCAGCGTAGCCGTAGCCCTTGGCCCACACCAGCTGTTGATCCGAGACGACGCCGACGGCGACGCCCGGCAAGCCGCGATACGCCACCTGTTCTTCCATCCACGCGTCGAAAACGCGCTCGGCCCCCTTTACGCCCGGATCGGCGGTAGCGGACTGAGCCGCTGCCAGCCCCCATGTCAAAGAGAGGAGAATCCCCAGGCAAAATCGTCGCATGGCGGCCAGAGTAGCAGAAAGCCTACGCCTTCAGAGCCGATGCCGTCGCCGTGGCGCCTTCCAACAAGAAGCCAAATTCCGCGCCGCAGCTGAGGAATTTCATGCCGTGCTCTTTCCAGTACTTCGCCAAAGGCAGGCCGCGCATGTGGATGCCCGGAGCCACGCCGTGCCTCAGGCAGGATTCCTTCACCTTTTCGATGGTCTCGACCACCGTCGGATGATCGAACTGGCCCGGCACGCCAAGCGAGATTGACAGATCCGCCGGCCCGATCATGATCGCGTCGATGCCGGGCACGGAGAGAAGATCGTCGCGGCGCTCGACCGCGGTCTTCGTCTCGATCTGCAGCACCACCAGCGTGTTGTCGTTCATGTGGTCGATGATCTGCGGAATCGTGGCTTTCTTATAGTCGATGTGCGCCGGCCCGAGGCCGAATCCGCGCACGCCCTTCGGCGGGAACTTGGTCCATGAAACCGCGCGAGCCAGCAGCGCGGGGTCCTCCACGCGCGGAAAAATGATGCCCATCGCGCCATTGTCGAGCGCGCGGGCTACAAGAGCGTACTGCAGATCGGCCACGCGCACGATCGGCATGAGCCCGGCGTTCACTGCCGCGCGGCAGAGGTCGGCTTGGGTCTCGAGGCCAAAAGGTCCGTGTTCGGAATCGATATAGGTCCAGTCAAAACCGGCTGCAGCGAGAATCCTGGCAACATCGGGCGAGCGCAGTGCTCCGAACGCGCATCCAGCCTGGAGCTTGCCCTCCTTCAGGGCGTGCTTCACGGGGTTATTATGCATAGCTCCAATGTAACGCGAGTAGGCAGAGCCCTCGTCTGCGATGGCTCCCTGGTCCGTCATGTTAACGAAAACAGGCCGACGCGGGGTCCACCCTACGAGCTAGATGCTCAGAATCCGATGGTCCGGGCAATCGAGTTGCACCGCGTCATACAGACGCTCCACCAGGTCCGTGCCGTGCGCGGCGATGAAAGGCAGGATGGAATAAAAGCGCTCCTGCAAGTGGCGATGCGGGAACAGGAAGCCGCTCAGGTAGCGCGCGTCCCCGGCGGAGCGGTCGTTTCTGCGCATCATCTCCGACGCGGTTTTCCGGCGCGCTTTCTCAAGCTGATAGGCGATTTTGGCGCTGCTTTTTTCAAGCGATGATGCGAGCGTAGGGTCGAAGCGATCGAGTTCGGAACGCATGCGGCCGAGGTGATTCATGATCCCCTCGGATTCCGCGATGAAGGACTTCTCGAGCGACTCCGGCACCAGCGCGCGCGCCACGCGCTGTTTCAAGTGCTCCTCGTCGATGAAAACCTGTGGCAGGGCGAGCTCATAGCGTTCCAGCAGCTTGGTCGTGTGCGCTTCGAGCAACGTGAAGCCGGCCCGGGCGATCATCACCGGCATGCGGCCTAGCAGACGATCATAAATCACCTGCGATTGCGCCAAATATGCGAGCTCCGCGGGTCCGCCGACGTAGGAGCAGGTCGGCAGCAGATAGTCCTGCATTACCGGACGCAGCAGGGCATTGGGCGAAATCTCCGCCGCGCGGCTCCGCATCGTCTTGAATTCGGAGTCCTTCAAGCGCAGCGGCACGCGCTCGCCGTTTTCGAGCAGGAAAAACAGAGACGTCTTATCGAGCAGATGGACCTGCGCGTGATAGCCGGCGTCTTCCAGTTCCCTATTGCGCGCCAACAGGCTTTTCCGTAGTTCCGGCGCGGCATTGAGCGCATCGGCGATCAGCGGCGCGCCGATCTTTCGGATTTCCGGGTCAAGAGGATCGAGAAAAATCAGCCCCAGCGGTGCCAGCAGCGTCTTCAGCAGCGCGCGGAAACCTTCGCCCATCGTCGCGCCGTCGCGATAGGCGTCGCTCACCATCGCCAAAACGTCGTCGGCGTGGGGTAACCCCTTCAGGGCGCGCCGTAGATCGTCAATTGGAGCCTGTTCGATCCGCAATCCGCCCACCGGACGCGGACGGCCGTTGATCGGCTGCATCCGCGCGCGCAATTCCACCGGCTGGCGGCCGGAGTCGAACGCCCAGGAGTGATCGACCTCTTCTAAATCGTGATCCTCAGTGGCGAGCCAGAAAACGGGAACGGCAGGCGTGCCGCGTTCCGTAAGCTCTTTGGCCAGTCGCGCCGCGGTAACGGCTTTGTAAACGGTGTACGCCGGACCGGAAAACAGGCCAACCTGCTGGCCGGTCACGATAGCGACCGTTCCCGGTTGCGCCAGGCGATCTAAAGTCGTGCTCGGTCCGTTCTGTCCGGCCAGGGCGTGAACGATCGCCGCCCGGCGGGCGTCAGGATAGTCGATTTCCCGCGCTGCAGCCGTAAAAGAGTCGATATTTTGAGGGTCGTGCCGATAAAACCGTGCGACCCGATCGAAATGGTAGCAAAAGTCCAGGAACAGCCTGGAGGTTCCCGGCAGTTCGGAGTGTCGGATGCAGGCAGGTTCCATTGTTGTCGATGGGCACACGTGTCGGGGCGAACCGTCCAAGGGTAACAGATGCCACCTACCGGAAGAAAGTCGCGGGGAATTTCACGTTATCTTAGATATTTAGACTCCCGAGTCTGAATATCATGGACGATCAGCAATTCCAAACGTGCGCCGGCGACGCGCTGCACGACCTTTACAAACGGCTCAACGCCGTTTCTGAAAACTATGACTTCGAGGCCGATTTCAACGCGGGAGCACTAGCCATCGAATTCGACGATCCGCCCGGGAAATTCGTGGTGAGCCCAAATGCTCCGGTGCGCCAGATTTGGGTTTCGGCGCACTCGAGGAGCTTCAAACTGGATTGGGACGCGCAGCGCGAGCAGTTCGTGCTGCCCTCCACCGGAGAAACGCTGGCGGAGATGATCGGCTCCGCCATCAGCCAACAGATCGGGAAAACCGTGAAGCTGTAAGCATGCCTGGAGTCTACATCTCCTATCCCTTTTGCGCGCAGAAGTGCACTTACTGCAACTTCGCGTCCGGAGTGTTGCCGCGCGAGTTGGAGTCGCGATACGTGGGCGCCTTGCGCGCGGACCTTCGCGAAACGGCTTGGCCGTGGACGCCGGAGACCGTCTACCTGGGCGGAGGAACGCCCAGCCAGATGGATGTGGACACACTGGCCACTTTGTTAGCCGAAATTCCCGGCCGCGAATGGACCGAGGCGACCATAGAGACCGCCCCCGGATCTTTCTCGCGCGAGAAGGCCGAGGCGTGGAGGCGAGCAGGGATCAACCGCGTGAGCCTGGGCGTGCAGTCGTTTATTGCCAAGGAACTGTCGCGCACAGGGCGCAAGCATACGGCGGAAACAGTGGCTCGCGATGTGGAGACTCTGCGCGCGGCAGGCATCGGAAATCTGAATATCGACCTGATCGCCGGGCTGCCATTTCAAACGCGCCCAAGCTGGAATGAATCGCTGGATTGGGTAGAGAGGCTGGGCGCGCCGCACGTATCGGTGTACATGCTGGAGGTCGACGAGGATAGCAACCTGGGCCGGGAGTTGTTGGTGCTGGGGTCGCGTTATGGCGCGGGGAATGTGCCTTCGGAGGACGAGATCGCGGAGTTTTACGAGATCGCGGTGGAGCGCCTTCACGGCATGGGAATCGACCGCTACGAAATTTCGAACTTCGCTCGGTCAGGCTTTGAATCGCGGCACAATTTGAAGTATTGGCGGCGCGAGCCGTACTTGGGCTTTGGAGCCGATGCGCACTCCTTCGATGGCGAGTGGCGCTGGCAGAATCCCGAGTCAGCAGAGGACTATGTGGGGCCGGGCCCATCCGTGCGGGAAAAAACAGCGGCCGATCCCGTCGCCGAGCGATTTTTCCTGGGTCTGCGCCTGAGCGAAGGCATCGAGGGATCGTGGGAGCCGTTCGCCGATGCGATCCGCGGGTTTATCGATGAAGGCCTTTTAGAGGCGTCGCACGGGCGCGTCCGCCTGACGCCGCGCGGCGTGTTGTTATCGAACGAAGTGTTTCAGGAATTTGTAGGAGTCACAGCTTGATCGATCTGAGAAGCGATACCGTCACCCTTCCCACCGAGGCGATGCGCCGCGCGATGGCTTCGGCCGAAGTCGGCGACGACGTTTACGGCGAAGACCCCACCGTCAACCGTTTGGAGGAGCGCGCCGCCGAGATCGCCGGCAAGGAAGCCGCGCTGTTCGTGCCGACGGGCACCATGGGCAACACGATCGCCGTGAAGCTCCACACCGAGCCGGGCCGGGAGGTGATCTGCGACGACCTGGCGCACGTGTTCGACTGGGAATTGGCCATGACGGCGTGGTTTTCCAGCTGCCTGATCCGCCCCGTGCACACGCCGAACGGCGTCATGACGTGGGCGCAGATCGAGGCTCAGATCAAGCCGCACAACGGATTTTACGCGCCGACTGCCCTGGTAACCATCGAGCATCCGCACAATATGGGCGGCGGATCGCTCTACGAATTGGACGCCATCGACGAGATCTGCGACAAGGCTCACGGGCGTGGGCTGAAGGTGCATCTGGACGGCGCGCGTGTGTTCAACGCTTCGGTCGCCACGGGCATTCCGGTGGCGAGAATCGCGGAAAAGGCCGACACAGTGATGTTCTGTTTGTCGAAGGGTCTGGGAGCTCCTGCTGGCTCGATGCTGGTTGGCCCCGCGGCAGATATCGCCAAGGGCCGCCATCTGCGCAAGCGCCTTGGCGGGGCGATGCGGCAGTCCGGCATTCTAGCCGCGGCGGGGTTGATCGCTTTGGAAGAAATGCCGTGGAGGCTGAAGGACGATCACGCCAACGCGCGCCTCATCGCCGAGGGCTTGGGCAAGCTGCCCGGTATCGCCATTGATCCGCGAGCGGTACGCACCAACATCGCGGTGTTCGATTTTTCCGGAACCGGGTTGAGCTTCCCCGAACTGCGCGACCTGCTGAAGGCCAAAGGCGTGCTGATTTCCACCGCCGGAGGCAGGCGCGCCCGCGCCGTGACAAACTTGAATGTATCCCGCGCCGATTGCGAAACCGCTCTGCGCGCCATGGAAGAGGTTCTGGCAGCCGCATGCGCCCCGAAAGCTATCTGACGCCCGGCGGAATATCCGTCACCCGCACGATCTCAAGAGTCCCCTACGCACGGGGCCTGAGCGCGCTGCTGCGCAAGCTCGACACGCAGCGCGGCCTATACCTTTCCTCCGGCTACGAGTACCCGGAGCGCTATTCGCGCTGGGACATCGCGGCCGTGGCGCCTCCGCTGGAGATCGTCGCCGCCGGTCGCGAGATCGTATTTCATCCGTTGAACCAGCGCGGGCACGTGATCAACCGAATCCTCGAACCGGTGCTCACTGGGCATCCGCACTGGGAGTCTTTTTCTTTAACCGATGGCGAGCTTCGCGGCACACTGAAGCCTCTTCCAGTACTGTTTCCCGAGGAGGAGCGCAGCAAGCAGCCGTCGGCGTTTTCGATCTTGCGCACGCTGCTGAATGAATTCCGGCATCCTTTGGCCTCACGTCTGGCACTGGCCGGAGCGTTCGGCTACGATCTGCTGTTTCAATTCGATCCCATCGATCTGAAACTGCCTCGCAACGACGTAAAGGATTTGCGCCTATTCTTCTGCTCCGACATTTATTTCATGGACCGGAAGAAGGAGCAGATTGAGCGCTTCCAGTACGACTTTTCGCGCGGCGACCTGACCACCGCGGGCCTGCCTCGCGACGCCGGACGCATCGCGCGCACGAAGAAAATCAAGGACGCGCCCATGATCTCCGATCATGCTCCAGAAGAGTACATGGAGAAGGTGGAGAAGGTCCGCGAGGGCATGCGGCGCGGCGATTATTACGAGGTCGTGCTGCGCCAGACGTTTCAGGTGCCTTATTCCGGCAAGCCTTCCGGCCTATTCGAAAAGATCCAACAGGCAAGCCCCAGCCCGTACCAGTTTCTGCTGCAGTTCGGCGACGAGCAACTGATCGGCGCGTCGCCGGAAATGTTCGTGCGGGTCGAGGGCCGCCGCGTCGAAACCTGTCCCATCGCCGGAACCGCGCGCCGCACCGGCGATCCGTTGCGCGACGCCGAGAATATCCGTGAACTGCTCAATTCGACCAAGGAAGAATCGGAGCTGACGATGTGCAGCGACGTGGACCGCAACGATAAATCGCGCGTCTGCGAGCCGGGTTCGGTTCGCGTGATCGGGCGCCGGCTGATCGAATCCTACGCCGGGCTGTTCCACACCGTCGATCATGTGGAAGGAACGCTGGCCGAGGGATTCGATTCGCTCGATGCGTTCCTGACACACATGTGGGCGGTGACCATCATCGGTGCGCCAAAAAAATGGGCCGCGCAGGCGATTGAGGATCTGGAAAAAGACGCGCGCGGCTGGTACGGTGGCGCCATCGGCATGATCTCTTTCGATGGAGACATCAACACCGGCATCACCATCCGCACGATTCATCTCCGGGACGGCATCGCGAAATACTCGGCCGGCGCAACGCTGCTCTACGATTCGGTGCCGGAGATGGAGGAAGCCGAAACGCGCCTCAAGGCGACGGGATTCTTCCGGGCATTGAACGTGGCGCCGCCACCGCCCGGCCCTTACGTCGCCGATGCGCACGAGGCCAAGGGCGTGCGCCTGCTGTTGGTGGATAACGAAGACTGCTTCATCCACACGCTGGCCAACTACGCGCGACAGACGGGAGCAGAAGTGATGACCTATCGCACCGGATTCCCTCTGGATCTGATCGAAAAGCTCGCGCCGTCGTTGATTCTGGTCTCGCCAGGGCCCGGGCGTCCGGAAGATTTCGGCGTGCCCGCCCTGATCCGCCACGCGGCCAAGCTGGGGATTCCCGTGTTCGGTGTGTGCCTCGGTCTGCAGGGCATGGTAGAGGCGTTCGGCGGTGAACTGGGAGTGCTTGCCTACCCCATGCACGGCAAGCCCTCGCTCATCCGACACCACAACACGGGCGTATTTCATGGCCTGCCGGAGGAGTTTCGCGTGGGCCGCTATCATTCGCTGTACGCGATTCCGGAAAAACTGCCGGCGTGCCTGGAAGTGACCGCGCGCAGCGAGGATGGCGTGATTATGGGCGTGCGCCATCGGGAATTGCCGATGGAGGCGGTGCAGTTTCACCCCGAATCGATCCTGTCGCTCGACGGCAACTGCGGGTTGCGGCTCATGGAAAACGTGATTCAACAGCTGGGGCGCGCGAGAGTACCCGCGATCCGATGACCGAAGTACTGGAGCATCCGGGCCTTGCGGACAGCAACCCACTTCCCCGATACTGGTATAGTCCATGCTACTTGAACCTTCGGACGTGCTGTTCATCGCCATTGTCATCTGGCTGGCGATCGAAATCATCAACGGTGGAGGCGGAGGCCGCCGCCGGAGCCGTCTGCCGGTTCAGATCTAGCAACAATCCCCAGGCTGACGCCAGGGGCTTTCACGGGGATCGCGCGAGGTCCGCATGCCTGACGTAATCGTAGCCGGAGGAGGCTTGGCTGGACTCGCCGCAACAGCTGCGCTGGCATCTTCCGGTTATTCCGTCACGCTCTTCGAGGCCCGCCCCTATCTCGGCGGCCGCGCGACTTCTTATGAAATCGACTCGGAGACCATCGACAACTGCCAGCACATCCTGCTGCGCTGCTGCGTCAATCTGATCGATTTCTATCAGCGGCTCGGCGTCGAAAAGGACATTGCGTTTCACCGCGACATTTTCTTCATTGAGCCCGGTGGACGACGCAGCGTGCTTCACTCCGGTATTCTACCGGCGCCGGCGCACTTCGCCGAATCATTCCTGCGGCTGAAGTTTCTCAACATGGGCGAGAAACTGGCCGTCGCCCGTGCGATCCTCGCCATCGGCCGCGAGCGCAACCGGCCTGACCTGGACCGCATCACCATGCAGCAGTGGCTCGAGGAAAAGCGCCAACCGGTGCGCGCGATCGAACGGTTCTGGCGCCAGGTGCTGGTCAGCGCAGTCAACGAGGAACTGGATCGCATGGCGGCGTCCCATGGCTTTAAGGTCTTCCGCCTCGGTTTTCTGGTTCGAAGCAATTCCTATGAGATGGGAGTTCCGGCCGTCCCGCTGGGCGCTCTATACGGGCGCGAGGCGTGGGCGCGCCTCGGCAACGCGGATCTGCGGATGCGCGCGCCCGTGGAAAAAATTGTCATCGAAAACGGCCGCGTCGGGCACGCACTTGTCGCCGGCGAAAAGATGCGCGCGGATCATTACATTTGCGCGGTGCCGTTCGAGCGCATTGCGGCTATCGTCCCGGATCTGCCGTTCGACGATTCGAGCTTCGATCATTCACCGATCACGGGGATTCACCTTTGGTTCGACCGTCCGATCACGGATCTGCCGCACGCGACGTTGCTGGATCGCACGATTCAGTGGGTGTTCAACAAATCCGAAGGCCGATACATCCAACTGGTGGTCAGCGCGTCGAGGAGCCTCGAAACCATGCCTCGCGCCGATGTGATCGCGCTGGCGGTGCGCGAGCTGGCTGAATTTTTTCCAGCCGTCTCGGAAGCGAAGCTCGAAAAGGCTCACGTAGTGAAGGAAGTCCGCGCGACGTTTTCCGCGTCACCTGGCCTCGAATTGCGGCGTCCGACGAGCCGCACGTTGATCCCTAACCTCACGCTCGCGGGCGATTGGACTCGCTCCGGCTGGCCCGCAACGATGGAGGGAGCCGTGCGGAGCGGCTATCTGGCGGCGGAAGCTGTCAGCGGGAAGAAGTTCCTGCTGCCGGATATCGCCTAGCCGACAGGCGAAACCGCCTCTCCTACCGTTCGCCGTGGTAGGGCAGGCGGTTCCGCCTGCCTTAAGAACTCTTGTTCGCCATCACCTCGGCGCGCAGCCGCCGCATGCCTCGGAGCCAGCGATCGTAATCCGTCGCCTTGCGGCGAAAATACTCGGCGACGTCGGGATGCGGCAGGATGAGGAATTTTTCTTCCGCCAGACCGGCGATGACGGAATCGGCCACCTGCTCCACCGAGACGGATCCTTCCACGAGGAAATTATTCGGATCCTGCATAAGCATGTCGGTCCGCACTCCTTGCGGACATAATGCGGAGACGTTGATGCCTGCGTCGCCGTAAGTCATCGAAAGCCACTCGGCTAATCCCAACGCCGCGTGCTTGGTCACCGCGTAGATCACCGATTCGAGCGATGTTAGCAGGCCCGCGGCGGAGACGGTTTGCAGCAGATAGCCCACGCCGCGCGCGAGCATTGCCGGCAGCACGGCGCGCGCCGCGTAGACGTGGGCCAGAAGATGAATGTCGCGCATCTTGAGCCAGGCTTCGTCCGGCGCGTCGATGCCTCCGGGGATGAAGATGCCCGCGTTAGAGCAGAACAGGTCGACCTGTCCATAGCGCGCGAGCGTTTCGCCAACCAGCGCCTGAATATCGGCTTCGCGACCGACGTCGACCCGCATGCCGAAGCCGGTTTCGGGCGCGGCTTGTTTCGCGCCTTCGCCATCGATGTCCGCGGCGACCACGGCTCGCGCGCCTTCGGCGTGAAAGCGCTTCACCAAACCCAGGCCGATGCCCTTGGCAGCGCCTGTGACTACGACTACTTTGTCGCGAACGATCATGATTCAGCTCCGAACATCGATAACCGTGCGGCCGCGAATCTTTCCCGCCAGGATCTGCTCACCCAGCTCGAAAATCTTGCCCAATGGCTCGACGGTAATCATGGAGTCGAGCACATTCATAGGAAGATCCCGCATGATGCGCGCCCAAATCTCGCGCCGGCGAGGGTTCGGCACGCGAGAAGAGTCGATGCCGAGCAGATTCACGCCTCGCAGGATGAAAGGGAACACGGTGGTGGCAAGCTGAGGCCCTCCGGCGAGGCCGCACGACGCAATGCTCGCGCCAAGCGCCATGGTCCGCAGCAGCCCGGCCAGCGTATCGCCGCCGACGTTGTCGATCGCCCCGGCCCAGCGCTCGGCTTCCAGAGGTTTTTTCGACGGCGCGGGAAGAATGGACCGGTCCATCGTCGCGGTTGCTCCCAGGCCGAGAAGATAATCCTGCAGCTCCACTCGCCCGCTCGATGCGACCACTCTATAGCCAAGCCGCGAAAGGATCGCCACCGCGACGCTGCCCACACCGCCCGCGGCTCCGGTGACGACGACTTCGCGCCCACCGGGTTTCAGGCCGTGGCGCTCCAGTTCCATCACCGATTGCATCGCCGTGAATCCCGCCGTGCCGATGCCCATCGATTGCTTCAATGTCATGCCCTTCGGCAGGGGCACCACGAAATCCTGATCCAGGCGCGCCAGTTCGCCGTATCCTCCCCAAAAGACTTCGGACGTTCCGCAGCCCGTCACCACCACTTCGTCACCGGGCCTAAAGTGCGCGGAAGTCGATTCCTCCACCACGCCCGCGAAATCGACGCCCGGGACCATGGGAAATGTGCGGATCACTCCGGGCTTTCCCGTCACCGCGAGGCCGTCTTTATAATTCAGGCTGGAATAATGCACGCGCACCAGCACTTCTCCAGGCGGAAGCATCCCCACAGGGACTTGCTGGATGGAGGCGGCGAATTTTCCGTTATCGAGGGTGGCGAGCAGGGCTTTGAAGGTACTCATGCGTTGCTATGATACCAGCGTGTCCAGACTTCATGACGTCGTGGTGGTGGGCGCGGGATCGTTCGGCGCCTGGACCGCATTTCATTTGAAACGCGCGGGCGCGCGGGTGCTGCTGATCGATCAACACGGAGCTGGAAACGCGCGTTCCAGCTCGGGGGGAGAATCGCGGATCATCCGCATGGCCTACGGAGACGATGCAATTTATACTCGCGGTTCATTGCGGTCGCTTGCGTGGTGGAAGGAAGTCTGCCCGCTGTTGTTCCATCGGACGGGCGTGCTGTCGACGGCGGCGCCGGACGATCCGTATTTCGTCGCGTCGCGCAAGACGCTGAAGACCTGTGGCGTTCCGCACGAAGTCTTGAATCACGCGGCGATGCGCAAGCGGTTTCCGCAATTGACGCTGGACCACGGAACGTCGGGAATCTGGGAGCCGGAAAGCGGCGTGATTCTTGCCCGCCGCGCGGTGCAGGCGGTCGTAGAGACCTCCGGCGTGGACTATGAAATTCGCACAGCCGGCGCGGATCTGCGTGGGGGAACGGTAGTATACGCCTGCGGCCCCTGGCTGCCGAAATTGTTTCCCGAAATTCTACGCGGACGCATCCGGCCCACGCGCCAGGAGGTTTTCTTTTTCGGAACACCGCCGGGATACGCGTTCACCCAGACGTGGCTCGCGTGGCGGGAAGGCGTGTACTCCATCCCCGCGCTCGATGGGCGAGGCTTCAAGATCGCCATCGACACGCACGGTCCGGCATTCGATCCGGAAACCGGCGGCCGGGAGATGACGCGAGGCGCGCTGAACATCGCGCGAGCGACGCTTCGCCAGCGATTCCCCGATCTGGCGAAGGCGCCCTTACTTGAGATGCGCGTCTGCCAGTACGAGAACACGTCGAACGGAGATTTCTTGATCGACCGGCATCCGAGTCGCAAGAACTTCTGGCTGGTGGGTGGAGGCTCCGGGCACGGATTTAAACACGGGCCGTTCGTGGGCGAATATGTGGCATCGCAAATCGCGGGAACGGCGCCGGCGGAGCCTCGATTTTCTTTGGCGACGAAGAGAACGACGAGCCAGCGCAGCGTCTACTAGACAGCAGGCGGAACCGCCTGCCCTACCAGAGCAACGGTGGGACAGGCGGTCTTGCCGGTCAGGCTGCTACGCCGCGAGAAGCACCAGCGCGTACACCACCGGCGCGGCCAGCAGGCTGGAGTCGATGCGGTCCAGCCAGCCTCCGTGCCCCGGAAGTGAACTGCCGCTATCCTTCACGCCGACCGAGCGCTTGTACTTCGATTCGACCAGATCGCCGATCTGGCCCGCGACGTTTCCCGCAATGCCAGCAATGAGCACCGTTCTCAGCGAGGCGGCGGGAAGAAAATAGCGCAGGTAAATCGCACCGATGAACACGCCGCCCATAACCGAGGCGATGGCGCCTTCCCAGGTCTTCGCCGGGCTGATGGCCGGCGCGAGCTTGTGCTTGCCGAAGTTTTTCCCGATATAGAGCGCCGCTGTATCGCCCGCCCAGCAGAGAATGAACGCGAACATCAGCCAGTGCGGACTGATTTCCCGCAGCTTGAAGGCGCAAAACCACGCGCCGCCGATGTAGATCGCGCCGAGCACCGCGGACGCCACCGCGTTCGTCCCGATTTGCACCACTTCGCGCAGAGCCAGCGAGCCGACAACGACCAGCGCGGCGATGAACGCCCAGGCGGGCGCGCCGAGCACGAGCCAAACCACGGTTGGGATCAGGACCAGCGAGGTTACGATACGCGTCATCGAATGGGGGTCGCTTCGAGCAGGGAGGGATCCGCTTCCAGCGGCTCGGCATCTCCCAGGCCGCCGAAGCGGCGATCGCGTTTCTGATAGTCGAGAATCGCGCGCAGCAGGTCGGTGCGGCTGAAATCGGGCCACAGGGTGTCGGTCACGTACAACTCGGCATAGGCGATCTGCCAGAGCAGGAAATTGCTGACGCGCTTCTCGCCGGAGGTGCGAATCAAGAGGTCCGGATCAGGTGTGCCGGCGGTATAGAGGCGTTGGGCGATGGCGTCTTCGTCGATCACGAGCTCGTGACGGCGGGCATCCTCCACCAGAGCCTTGACCGCGTCCACCAGTTCCGCGCGGCCTCCGTAGTTGATCGCCAGATTGAGCTGAAGCCCGCGATTTCCTGCTGTTGCCCGGATGGTTTCGTCGAGCTCTTCCCGCACGAAATCCGGCAGAGCCTCAATGCGGCCGATGGCGTTAAAGCGAATTTCGTTGGCGGCCATATCCGGCAGCTCGGCGCGAAGGTAGAGACGCAGTAAACGCCAGAGTGTTTCGACCTCGGCGCGCGGCCGCTTCCAGTTTTCCACCGAAAACGCGTAGAGCGTGAGCGCCTTCAACCCCATGCGGGCGCAGGTTTCCACAGTGACGCGGACGGGGTCGATGCCGGCTTTATGCCCGGCGACGCGGGGCAGATTGCGCCGCTTAGCCCAGCGTCCGTTGCCATCCATGATGATGGCGATGTGCGCGGGCAGGCGGGCGGGGTCGATCGACAAGGCCAGCTTGTAGTCGGGATCGTCCGGCGCAATCGCGTCAAACAGGGCTTTCATTGCCAATTTATTATCGTATCAGGAGGAGGAGAACTCTGCGTCAGTGGCCGCCTGGAAGCCCTAAGCTGACGCATGGGGCTTTCGTCCGGCAATTCGTTATGGTCACGAGCCCCCATGCGTCAGAGTCTGTTTGAAAAGCCCGGTCTTGACCGCTCCGTTAGTCGTGCCGTCAACGCTCGCGTTTTCACACAGACTCGTCAGCTTGGGGCTAGGGCTACTATGCGTTCTCGATCACCTTGAGCAGCGCTGTGAGCGAGGTACGGGAGGCGTAGGCTTTGCCCTGCGGCGGGCGCCAGTGGGTTTCCAAAGTCCAGGTGCCCTTGAAACCGTCCTTCAGCAGCGCACGGATCTGGCCGAGATTGTCGGCTTCGCCTTCGCCCACCGCGCACCATTCCACTTTTCCCGCGGCGTTGTGGCGAAAATCGCGCAAATGGACGTGAATGATCCGCGCGGGATCGAGAAGCCTGTAGCCCTCGGGAAACGGGTGCTCGCCTTTCTCTGCGGCGTTATTCGGGTCCCAATTCAGGTTCAGCGCGGCATCCTTCACAGAAGCGAGTAGTTTCGCCGCGTCCGCGCCGGTCCAGACGTAGCTTCCGCCGACGTTCTCGACGGCCAGCTGAAATCCTCGCTTCCCCGCCCTGCGGGCCGATTCGGCGACCAGTTCATAAATCCTGGGAAAGACGGCCGGATCGGGCGTCTCGCCAGGCTTGTAGGTAAACGCGAAGGTCCGCAGTTTCTTCACGTCCAGAATCTCGGCACGATCCATCGCGGCGTCGAGCAGTTTCCATTGCGCCTCCAGCGCCTCCGGCCCCGGCAGTGGCACCTTGAAAAACGATGTAGACAGAATCGAAGCGCGAATCCTGTGCTCGTCGAGCAGCGCTTTCATTTTTTTCACTTTTTCGAGCGGCTGCTTTTCGGCGTAGGAACCCCAGACGGAGCGGACTTCGGCCCAGTTGAGGCCAAATTCACGCAGGAACCGGCAGGCGGTCAATAGATCTTCATCAATTTCGTCCGTGGTGACGCCCAATTTGAAGTTGGAGAGAGGAACAGCGCGAAGCAACGGGGTGAGCGCGGTCGCGAAGAAGTGACGACGGGAGAGCATATGTTGAATTATAATGACAGATTGCGTTACCTTCTCCAGGTCGAGTTCGTCGTACTTTGCCTTGCGGCGACTCATATCAAGGCCCAAGACATTGCACCCGCGGTCAAAGCCATCGCTACCAACGGCAAGGTTGAACTGCCACCGCTCGACGGCGATGAGCGCATGAAGGACTACTTGAAATCGTTGATTCGTCCCAATGCGATCTTCTACAACGTGCTGGTCGCGGGAATGGCACAAGCCACTAATTTCCCACATGAATGGGGACGCACGGGAGATGCCCTTGGCAAGCGCGTGGGCTCCCAATTCGCGCAGTATTTTCTCGATAACACCATTGAGTTGGGCGTCTCCACTCTTCTGAAGGAAGATAATCGCTACGTGCGCCTTGGCGAGGGCGGATTTCTTCACCGTTTTGGAAATGTGGCGAAGTCTACTGTCGTCGTGTCGAGCACGACAGGCGGGCATACACTTGCGCTGGGCCAGATCGCGGGCGCGTTCGGGTCCTGGACGATCGCGTCGCAGTACTGGGAGCCTCCTTCGCAACAGCGTGTCAGCCGCATCATGTTGTGGGGAAGCGTGAATGTGATCGCCAAGGGCGGAAAAAACCTGATGAAGGAGTTCGGGCCGGACTTAAGGAAGAAGCACCTGCTTCCTAGCCACCCTTGATCCACTTTTTACAACAAAGTACTTGACAATAACAAAACCGGGCGCTATGATTCTGCCATGGCATCGGTCCGCACCATGCGTCCTGAAGGCAATCCCAAGAGCCAGCCGATCCCTCTCCACGCCCACGCGATGGACAACCTCCGCTACATCCGCGAGACGATGGAGCGCGCCGGTTCCTTCACGGCCGTCCCGGGCTGGGGCGGCGTGGCGATGGGGTTGACGGCGCTGGCCTCAGCTTTCCTGGCGTCGCGAACATCGTCGCCGCGTGCGTGGCTGGAAACGTGGTTGACCGAGGGCACGCTAGCCGTCGCGCTGGGCATTCTGGCGATGTGGCGCAAGGCGAGCGCGGCGGGATTGCCGTTGTGGTCCGCTCCGGCTCGGAAATTTGTATTCAGCTTCGTGCCTCCGTTGATCGTGGGCGCGGCGTTGACGTTGGTCCTCTGGCAGGCCGGACTAACCGGCGCGATTCCCGGCATGTGGCTGATGCTTTACGGCGCGGGCGTCATCACGGGCGGCGCGTTTTCGGTTCCGGTGGTGCCGGTGATGGGAGCCTGTTTTCTGGCGGAAGGCACGCTGGCGATTTTCCTGCCGGCCGCGTGGGGAGACTTCTGGCTCGGGCTGGGCTTCGGCGGATTGCATATTTTATTCGGATTCATTATTGCGAGGCGGTACGGTGGCTAAAGGAAATCTGGCAAAACAATCGATCGATCGGCCAGCGCTGGGAATCGTGGAGGCGCCTGGCGCTCTGCCCGACCTGGACCGGTTGATTCACGAGCGCGTCCGGCTGGGCATCGTCAGCGCGCTGGCGGCGAATCCCACGCTGACGTTCAACGACCTGAAGCGGCTGCTGAAAACAACCGATGGAAACTTGAGCGTGCACGCGCGCAAGTTGGAAGAGGCGAAGTACATTGCCTGCGCGAAATCGTTTGAGGGGCGCATGCCGAAGACTGAGTATTCGCTGACCGCGACCGGACGCAAGGCGTTGAACAAATATCTGGACCATATGGAAGCGCTGATCGGCGCGATGAGGCCGCATGAGTAAGCTGCATGTGGCCATCATTATGGACGGCAATGGCCGCTGGGCCAATGCGCGGGGATTGCCGCGAGTCGCCGGGCATCGCCGGGGAGCCGACGCGGTGCGCCGCACCATCGAATCCGCGCCGGGGTTGGGTGTTTCCGTCCTGACTCTATACGCGTTTTCGGCTGACAACTGGCGGAGGCCCGCGCGCGAAGTTGCCGCGCTGATGAAATTGCTGGGCCGCTATTTGGTCCGCGAAACGGATCGCTGCGTCGAAAACGGAGTCAAGCTTGAAGCCATCGGACGCCGCGACCGCCTGCCTGCAGCGCTGGTCTCTCTTTTGGAAGACGCTGAGCGACGGACGGCGCATGGCACGACGCTGCATCTGCGCCTGGCCATCGACTATTCCTCGCGCCACGCAATTCTGGAAGCGGTGCGCCGCAACCCATCTGAACCGAGCCTCGGCCCGGACGTCGATTTGCTGATCCGCACCAGCGGCGAGCAGCGCTTGAGCGATTTTCTGCTGTGGGAATGCGCCTACGCCGAGATGATTTTCACCCGCCGCATGTGGCCTGATTTTTCGGAAGAGGACCTGGCGTCGGCGATTGAGGAGTATCACCATCGCGACCGGAGATTCGGCGCGGTAGCGGCGCGGACGGCATAGCTCTGAATTTTCAAAGAACGATTTATCGGGCCGGCCCTTTAGCCATTAGTTTTGCTTCCGGTGACACAGAAGTCCGTTTCTTCAGCCCGCAACGGCGAGGGGCCGGTATCGTCCGACGTGACGTCCAACGCGCGCAGACCCTCAGGGGTGTTCCCTAGGCTCCCCCTCCAGTCGATTCTGCTCTCCGTTGGAAGAGCGCATGAACTCCTGCCTATAAATTAGGCGAGGATCGTGCGATCGCGGGCGGGTGAAAGCGCGATGTTGCGGAAAATGGGACAAAAACAGGCGAACGCATCCGGACGACTAATGCCGATTCACCCAGGGAGAAACGCGGACGCGATCGCTTGCCTTCCGCGGTCCTCCTGCGCGCCCACCCAGGATTTCACGGTCTTTCCGTCGCGGTTGACCAGCAACAGCGTGGGTGTGCCGGAGACGCCGTAATCGCTCAACTGCGCATCGGCCACGGAGTCGATTTCGAGGTTTTGCTTTTCCTTGAACGCCCGCACCTCCGCCGGAGTCTGCGGGAACACGGCCACAATATGCCCTGCGGCCTTCTTTTCGCTGAGCTTCGTGTTCAGCTCGCGATAAAAGGGCAGACTGGTTTCGCAGAACTTGCAGTGAGTGCTGAGGAAGAGCACGAGAGTTCGGTCGGAGCTCGCATAATCGACGCCGGGGACGGCAGGGGCCTTCGCGCCCGGCTGAAACGCAACACGCAGTGGACGAGGAGCGGCGCTGGCAGTTGTCGCCACCGGATGAAAGCGCGCGTACACATCGAGAGAGCTGTTCGCCACCACCGCCAGTGAGGCGGTGATGAGCGCGATGTTGGTGGCGGCATCGAGTGTTCTTGCGCGTCTGATCATCGAGTTCGTCTCCTATATGCTTAGCGCGGCGCCAGTTAGAAAATTGGGTAGCACAGGTGTCCTAGCATGTTTTTTAGGACGGTCAGCTCTTGTTTTCATGCGCAATAGAAGTTACCGCCGCCGCCAACGTACTCTCGCAGGTCGCATGTCTCTTCATCCCATTGAGGCACCCCATATGGGTACTCCGCGTCCGCCGAGATCGATTGCACATAGATGTAGGGAACTCCGTACGAAGTCGATGCCCCACCGAAATAAGTCGTGGTGACGGGATCATAAATGGCGCATGCCCCGCCGTTCTGCCCGATCAGAACCTCAATTTCAGCGTTTGGGTACGTCGTCGTGGCTTGGCAGGCCTGCGTGACACATTCGGCCGAACCGTCGAACACGTGGGTTCCGAACCAGTCAGTTGTGTAAGTCTGCTGCCCACTAATCACTTTCCCGTCCAGTGCCCAATACGCGCCGAGCATAGTATATTGAACCTGGGAGAATGCGACTACGGCAGCCATCCATAGGGCGGCCAACGTACGTCCGATCACCGCTCTTCGCAATGACATATTCTACCGCGCCTCCTTGAACTGGGGGTACTTCTTCCGCTGAAAAGCCTGCTGGACGTTGCGGATCATCTCGTCTCTGCCCACCTGCTGAACCCTGGCAAGAAGCCCGAGCGCAATGTAGCCCCGCATTGCGGTTTCGCAAGATGCTGCGTCTGGCGCATGACGGGCCCAGCGATAAAAATCCCCTTGTTCCTTCTTGATTGGCGGCATTACTCTCACGGCCGTTTCGAACGCCTCATCTACGATGCTATGAAGCGCGGCCTCAGTACTCTCGGCGTTTGCATGGTTGGCGAACTGGCTAAAGACGGTCTGCTCGGCCCTAATGTGCGCCGCTGTGAACACGTAGAATTTGGTTGACCTCGGACCGGCCGATGAACCGTCCTCGAACATCAATGTATCAACCGACACCCTTATGGCTCGACTCCCAGTGTAGGCTCTGGTGAGATCTGCGACCCTCTTCGCCGACAGCTTGGCGCCCGCAGTATTTAAGTTCTGCTCAATCGACAGTAGCTTGCGAGAATGGGCAGGAATCGCCTGGAACCGGCCAGAGTCAAACCACTCCAGAAAGTGCTCGAAGTGTTGCCCCGACGGGTCGGATCCTTCCCACTTCAGCGAGTAGCCCACGACTGCCAAATCCGTCTGATTATCCAGCACCACAGCATATGGCAGAAGAGCATCTCCGGCTCGATCACGCTGCGGACTAAGAGTCGACTGAAATACTGGGTCCGGGAAGTCTCTGACCACCACACCACGCCGCTCCAAGAATTGGCTGACCAAGAGCCTAGATTGACCTTCCATTCTCGCGCTCCCAACAATGCATAGGGCCAACCAAAGCGGCACGGCAACAGCGGCACTGAGGCTCTGGCTGCAGAACTGCCGCCGACTATTTGATGGCTTCAGACCCTCGATTTGGTTAATCATTGTACGCCCCTTGCCGGAGCAGCGCCAGTTCCTCGGCTGCGTAAGGAGAAGTTGGCGCGGCTAAACTTAGCCAATAGAGGGCTTGGCTCAAATCCTTTGCAACACCCCGCCCTTTGGCAAAACAGACCCCTAACTCGGCTTGGGCAGGGGAGTACCCTGCCAGCGCAGCGCGCCGATAAAGAAAAACCGCCTCCGATTGGCTTTTCTGGGATCCTTGGCCTTTGAAGTACATCAGACCACGTTGGTAGGCGGCGATGGGATCTCCAAGCTGGGCAGCTTTTTCCAGCCATTGCGCCGCATTTAAGTAGTTCTGCTTTACGCCGTCGCCACGAACGTACATCAGGGCGAGTTCCGCCATGCTCAGCGTCTCCCCGGCCATCGCGGCATTCAGAAAAGGTAAGACTGCCGATGCGTGATCGGCGCTATTGGCGGATTGGAGATAAGTCTCTCCAAGAAACGTAGACGCTAGCGCAAAGTTGGGCGCTGCGTGGTTGTACAGTTGGCGAGCCGTGGCAGTATTTTGCGGGACGCCTCTTCCGAGGTGGTAGAGGCGGCCGAGCAGCGTCATACCCACCGGATCACCCGCGTTCGACGCTTGGATTATCAGGTTCACCCCATTGATGTTCTTGCCGGCCAGTTCCGGTCTGATGACGGCGGCGTATCCCAACAGAGCGGAAGCCGCCGGCCACTGCTGAGCGGCCTGGGCCAGATAATTGTATGCCTGGACGCCGTCGACGGTTCCCGCCGAGCCCGTGAGGTGTCGGAATCCCAGCCGCGTCAGAGCCGCAATATTTCCCTGCGCGGCAAGCTTTTGATCGCCGGCAATATCGGCGTTGAGAAAAATCGAATTCGGATTTTGCCCGAATCCATTCACAGCGATTAAGACCGGAATGAGACAACACAACGTGTACGTTTTCATCGCTTCACCCCTACATCAGCATGCAGTTGCCGTCGCTAGCATCTAGAGAGTTATAGGCGGGACAGTCCGGGTCGCAGTTGTTGCACGGCAGGGTTTCTCCGCCGCCGCCACCCCCGCCGCTGCAGCTCGACCCGTCGTACTCGCAAGTCCAACTGCCATCCCCGCAAACCGGAACGTAGCAGTCGTCGCACGCAGGCGCCTCGTCGCATCGCCACTGGCTGTTGCTGCAATACGCCGTGCCGCAGTCGCAGGAGGGCGTGTTGGGGCAACTGCAGTTGCCGTATTCATCGCATACCGCGCTGCCGCAGGAGCAGGTTGGCGGCAAGGAACAGGATTGAGCTCTCACCGCCCAAGGGTGAAAAAGTAGCGCCAGGCCCATGGCGCATATTAACAGGACAATAGCAGCCTTTCGGAGCGGCATATTTCCTCCGTAACCGGAAGTTTAATGCAGTCTGTGTTTCCGGATTTGCTAAATATATCCCCCCCTAGAAAAGTCAATAGAAATTATTTAGGACTATTCTTATCGACTTTAAGTTCCTCACTACGAGCATGCGCGCGACAACACCCGTGCTGCGATGCGCGGGGAGTGCGCAAAAGCGCGATAATGAGCCATGCGCAAACGCCATGTTTTGCTTTGCCTCACTTTTCTGTCGACGCTCGGAGCCCAGCCGGCTTTTGAGGCGGGCGCGGCAAAACGCATCATTACACCCGATCCGTTACTGCCGGTGAGCGGAGGCATGGGTACTCCCTCGCCGTCAACATCCAAACAGGGCGAGTTGACGGCTCGGGCGATGGTGTTCCGGGCGGGTGGCGAAACGGTGGCCATCGTGGGTCTGGATTTATTGGGATTTCCCTCGGTGCTCGGCGACCGCGTGCGAGCGATGGTCCCCCGGCTTGCGCCCCAACAGATCCTGATCGGCTCGACGCACACGCACAGCGCGCCGGATTGCTACGGGTATCCGGACGGCAAGGGAGGGCACACCGGATCGCTCGAATACATGCAGTTCGTGGTGACGCAGGCGGCGGCCGCGATCAACGACGCCCTGGATCATATGAAGCCTGCCGAGCTGCGCGTGGCCTCGGGCGAGGCGAAAGGGAAGATCGCCTACAACTACTATGCGCCGGACCTTTATGACCGACGCGTGGGCGTGCTGCAGGCCAGGGGCCTCGACGGGTCGATGATCGGCACGCTGGTGAATTACGCGATTCATCCCGAGGTGATCGGCAGCGGCCAGGGTATTTTGAGTCCGGACCTGGTGGGTCCTTTATACGACGCCGCCGAGAAGTCGGCTGGAGGGATGGCCCTATTCATGAACAGCGCGCAGGGAGGCATGGTAACGGCGGACAATCGCAACCTGGACCAGCCGAGCGACGCGCAACGCGGCTACTGGCACGACAGCCGGAGCTGGAGCGAGTGCCTGAGGATCGGAGGGCTGCTGGCTTCCGAATCGCTGCGCGTGGTGGACCCCGCGCCGTGGCAGAAAAACCCCGTGGTGCGGAATTTTTCCGAGGAGGTGCGCTTCCCGGTGGAGTCCAACGACATGTGGCAGGTGGTGGAGTATTCGCCGCTCAAATATCCGCATGGCGCGGACCATACGGTAAGCGCCCGGATGAATCTGGTGAACCTCGGCAACGCGCAGATCCTGACGATTCCCGGCGAGGCTCTGCCGAACATCGGGTTCTATTTAAAACGAAAGATGGGCGGGGAGCATAAGTTCCTGTTCGGCCTGACCAACGACGCATTCGGCTACATCCTGACCAAGGTGGATTTTCACAGTTTTCCCCGCTATGACTACGTGTCTCGCGTGTCTTTGGGGGAGATGACGGGGGAGATTTTGATAGAACACGCCTTGGAACTGATAAAGAAGAGCAAACAAGCCTCCACCCCATGAAGTTTCGGCGGTTTCAGGCCGATGGATAGGAAGAGTGTATTCGACCATCCGGAAGAGCGAACGCAGGCGTGAGTCTCGAGATCCGCTAAGCGTGCCGCTGTCAATACTGTGTACCGATCAGGAAGGCCGTGAAACGGCGATGCACGCCCGGCTCATGGATATCTCGGTCAAGGGAGCGCGAATGAGCGTTCTTCAAAAGATCCCGGCGTATACAGGGGTGACTTTCTATTACGACAAGCTGCGCATCGGCGGAAGAGGCACCGTGCGATTCTGCCGCACCGCGAAGGGCGGCTACGAAGTGGGCTTGCAATTTCCGAACGGCACCGGCTGGAGCCCGGCGGTACGCGAAAAAATGGACCTGCTGAATCTCGCCACCGCACTCAGCAATGCTCAGAAGGCCGCTGAAGCGGAAGCTGTCCGGGCGGCCGAAGTTTAAGAATCAACTTGACGCGGCGGTGCTCATGTGCTCGATTGTAGACGACTAGGGAGTTGCCTATGTTCGGCTGCGGGGTGCGATGTAAAGGGCTGCTGCCGTCGTTCGGAAAAATGGATCGCTGAATCGCCAGATCAGCATCTCGATGAAGTAGTGGCAGACGAAAATGCCGTCGAAAATCGCGACGAAGGCAAGGTAGGGGACGGGCTTATCGAGTCCGGCGGTTCCCCAGACCCCGCTGAGCGTGGTGAGCAGCGTCACCAGCCCGGAGACGGCGATCAGCATACCGTAGAAGAGTGCGCGGCTTCCGCGCAGGGTTTGATACCAATGGTCCAGACTGCGGGTGAGATCCAGACGGCTGTGGAAACAGCGGGGATACATCAATACGTGATATTCGGCATAGTGAATCGCCAGGGCCGTTGCATAGAGAGGCAGGAAGGCGATGGCCAGCGCGGCGCTCAGCGTCTGAAACAGCACATAGGAGAAGCTTTCCCACAAGCCGGAAGGCTGCCCGCTCTCGCGCCAGGACTTGAGGATCATCGCCACGTCCGTGACAAGCAGCGCCGCCGACACCGAGGCGCACGCGGCGGCCGCCACGCGCAGCATCGCGACCGGAACCATGGGTGCGAGAAACTCCATCCCTCCGATGACGTTGAGATGGTCGCGTGGAATCCATGGTGAAACCCCTCCGGCGAGGTACGTGATAAACAGCAGCACCGATAGAGAAATGAAATACGCGTTCTCGATTTTCTTGCAGAGGGCGGGGGCCCGCAATCCTGTCCGCGCCTTGAACAGTTGATAGACCCCGAACGACTGGCGGTTGAAATGGTTGAAGTCCAGAATCCGGACTGCGGCGCCGAACAGCAGCGCGAACATCGGGAACCGGGGCGCCACCCGCATCACGCGGACGAAATAGAAGATGGCGAAGATGCCCAGCGGAATCACGACGAATTGGATGATATTCCGTCGCGTGGCCGTGAAATGGCGGAGATTCTCGCTCTGCAGGTAAATGGTGAAGGTCACCACAAAATGCGTGGCGCTGAAGATCCAGATGTAAAGGAACAGCAGGCGGTGGCTATTGGTATAAACGAGCGCGCCCGCCGTTGGGATCGTCACGAGAAAGAAAGACGCCAGAATGATCCGCGCCGGAAGGGGCCGCTGGAAAAATCCCAGAGCCGAGGCCGAAGATGCGTCCGGAATGGACGCCGCAGCCGGCGTGATCATCGTGTTGGTCATGTTTCCCGGGTTGGCGAGACTCTTCGCCTTGCCGGATTTTAATCGGCGGGAATCGGGGGAAGCTTTAGCTAAGCGCCGGGTGAGGAAGGATCGTACTTGAGGCTTACTTAAATGAACATCTCTTCGTCAGAGGTGGCCTGTTCCGGAGTCGGACGGCCGCCGCGCATGAGGTAATAGATCGCGGTGCGAACGCCGGCAGCAACTCCTTGAATTTCCCGCAGAGGTTTCAAGATGCCGCTTTGCACCACAGCGACAGTTTCCTGCGCGCGGGACATGGTTTCATCCACGATCATCTCGGCGTGGGCCAACTGGACATGCGCGCGCGCGGAGGCGTCCTCAACCACCCGGTCGATGCGTGCCATCTGGATACGCGTCAAGTCGAGGATATCGCTTGCCTTCGTGGTGATATCGAGAATCTGCTTGCGGCTGGTATCGATGGCGACGGTGGAGCTTTCCGCCAGCGCCTCCAACTTGGGGAGCAGGGTCTCCACCTTGGGCACCACGCGCTTCATATTCTCCTCGGTGGCCTTCGCCGATTTGAAGATGCCATACAACATCCCCGCCTGGATGCAGAGCGCGATGGCGGAGACGGCGACGAAAACCGAAAGAATGATGAGCAGAGGTTGGTTATCCATGGTGAAGATCTTAAAAAGGGCGCGCCAGGGCGGACCTTCCGCGCGCCCGTTTGGAGTCTAGTCTCCGGGCGCGGTGGTCGCCTCCCGGTAGGCTTGCTTGCCGGCCTCCACCGCGGAGGCCAGGTTTTCCTTGTGCTTCTGAATCGTCTGTTTACTGCGTTCCAGAGCTTCGGCTGCCGTTTCCTTGAGGTTGTCCGCTTGACTCTTTACATAGTCGCTGCCCTCCTCCGCCTTGCTGCGTAGGTATTGGCGCGTCTCCGCTCCGGATTTCGGAGCGAACAGCACTCCGACGGCGACGCCCAGGCCGAGGCCCAGAAAGAAATACGACAGTTTGCTATCGTCCTCCATGTCACGTCACTCCTTTCTTTATGATGGTTTCAGCATAGCAAATGGCCAAGCCGCTCGACGCACAGGGATTGATGACGTTCGCCGCCAAGGCTTTGTCGGCTCGCGCGCTGACAGTATCGGAACTGCGAGAGAAACTGAGGCGCCGCGCGGCGGAACCGGCGGATGTGGACCAGGTGCTGGCGCGCCTGAAGGAATCCGGCTACTTGAACGACAAGCGTTTCGCCGATTCCTACGCCAGTTGGCGCCGCGACGGCGCGGGGTTCGGCAAGACGCGCGTGATGCGGGATTTGATGGCGCGCCGCGTCGCCCCAGCGGTGGCAAGGCAGGCCGCGGAGGCGGCGTATCAGGAAGCCGATGAGGTCGCCATGATCGAGAAATTCCTGGAGCGGAAGTATCGGGGCAAGGATCTGGGCTCTCTGCTCAAGGAACCGAGGCATCTGGCGTCGGCGTACCGGAGGCTGCGGGTGTCCGGTTTCAGCACAGGGAATTCGGTGCGAGTGCTGAAGCGCTATGCGGAGCAGGCGGAGTTGCTGGAGGAGACGGAGGAGGAGGGGGCATGACTTGGCTGGCTTTTGCAGTTGTCTTGGCATACGGCGAACAATGTGCGACACCCGAGGAATTCGGGCGCATCGAAGTGATCGCCAGGGACTCCCTGGGCGCGAAGTTGACGATCGCCAGGACCGAACTGGTGGACGCTAGAACCCAAAAAGCCGTCGATATGACGAAACCGGTCCCGTACGGCTCATACACGCTCCGCATCGTCGTGCCTGGATTCAGAACATCAGATCGCCGGGTTAATTTACATCAGCGCGAGTTAGTCGTGAGAGCGGAGTTCGTGTTCGACATGATGGAGTCCTGTCCCGAGGTCGAGAGCATACACGGAAGAGTGAAAGCCGCTCCTGACGGGCGCGAACTCTTCGTGAAAGTTGTCCCGCTGCTCGGCGTCGGCGGCGGAGGGGAATCGCGCGTTGGGCCGTATGGCGATTTTCTGATCGATGGACTCGAGTCCGGCAACTACCTGCTGCTCGTTATGGATGGCAAGAAGGCGATTCACACGGAAACTGTCGTTGCGAACGACAAAAAATCGTTGAGTATCGAGTTGTAGCTCGACATCATGATGTTGAAGCCAGCTCGGTGGGCCGTTGAGAAAAGCCGCTTAAAAAGCGGCTGCCGCCAAGATTGGCCGCCCCACAAAGGGGAAAGCAGGTCAGAAAAAAACGTTACACGATCGCGCAGGGGTTGGACAATTCGCCGATTTCGGGGACTTTGATTGTCACGATATCGCCCTCAGCCAGCGCGGCGTCTTCCTTCACGATAATGCCGGTTCCGGTCAACACCACCGACCCTGCGGGAACGGGGTTCGAGCGCAGCAGATACTCGACCAACGTCTCAAAGCTGCGGCCGAGGCGAGCGATCGGCGTCTCGCCCGAGAAAATCTGCGATGTGCCGCGCGTGACGGAACAGGTCATGTGCAAAGCACGCGCGTCGGTGATTTCGTCCGCGGTGACGACCACCGGACCAAGAGCACAGCAGGCCGAATATGTCTTTGACTGGGGCAGGTACAGAGGATTCTCACGTTCGATGTCCCATGCGGAAACGTCGTTGGCCAGCGTGTAGCCCAGGATGCGTCCTTTCGTGCCGAGCACCAGGGCCAGTTCCGGCTCCGGCGCGGTGAATCTCGAATCGGCTCGGATGCCGATCGCTTGGCCCGGGCCGACGCAGACACGCGCCGTGCCTTTGAAGAAAATTTCCGGACGCGGGCTCTTGTACACGTGCGCGTAAAACCCTTCACGCGTGCCGTGTTCGGCATCGCGGAAGCTGGCGCTGGTTTCATAGGTGCAGCCGCATCCCCATACTTCCCGGGGCTGAAGGGGAATCAAAGGCTCAGACATGACAGACTGGCGCGAAGCGAGGCGCGTGGCCAAATCCGGTAGCGTCTCGCCCTCCTTTTCGGCGCGGACGATGAGGTCGAGCAATGTGTAATCGGGAATAGGGCGCGCGGCCGTGTGATTGAAGATAGCGGCCGTAGTGGCGCCATTCCATTTTATTTGTCCTAAGTGCATGATCTCTGGTGGCGAAGAATGGGACAGACTTCTGTGCCACAGCCCCTTCTAACTGCTCAGCACTGCCCGGTTGGCGGGGACACAGAAGTCTGTCCCATTCTTCGCGTCTTTCTTAGTATTTTGGCTTAGTATTTCAGGTAAATCGTTTTCCAATCGCTATAAAAATCCATCGCTGCCGGACCCTGTTCCTTCGGGCCGAAGCTCGAATCCTTCGTGCCGCCGAAAGGGAGCTGATACTCGACACCCGCGCTGGGCAGATTCACTGTCAGCAAACCCGCTTCGGCCCGCTGGACGAATTCGAAGACGCGGGAGATGTTCGACGTTTGAATGGAGGAGGACAAGCCGAACGGAATCGCATTGGCGACGCGCATAGCGTCCTCAAAATCACGCGCCCGCATGACGGCGAGCACGGGGCCAAAGATTTCCTCTTGCGCGATGCGCATTTTTTCCGTGACGTTCGCGAAAATCGTAGGGGCGACGAAAAAGCCTTTGTCGTAGTCGCCGCCGGTGAGGCGATGGCCGCCGACAAGAGGCTCGCCTGCTTCGCTGCGGCCAATCTCGATGTATCCAAGATCTGTGTCGAGCTGGGATTGATCTACGGCGGGACCAATATCGACGCCGGAAATAAGCCCATTGCCCACTCTCAGCTTCTTCGTACGCTCCACAAGCGCGGCGAGAAAACGGTCGTAAATCGCGTCTTCGACGATCACGCGGCTGGTGGCTGTGCATTTCTGGCCAGTGGAGAAAAACGCCGCGTTAACCGTGTTTTCGACGGCCTGATCGAAAGGCGCGTCTGCCAGAACGATGGTGGGATTCTTGCCGCCCATTTCGAGTTGAATGCGCAGGCGGCGCTTGGACGCTTCGGCGTGCAGCCATTCGCCGACGCCGCAGGAGCCGGTGAAAGAGACGGCCTTCAACGCGGGCGCGTCGATCAGGGCCCTGCCCAGCGTGCCTCCCGATCCGGCGACGAAGTTCACCACGCCCGAGGGAATACCCGCTTCGCGACAGGCGTCGGCGATGCGCCACGCGCAAAGAGGCGACGCGGAGGCCGGCTTCACCACAATCGTGTTGCCGCAGATCAGCGCCGGCGCCATTTTCCAGGCCGGAATCGCGATGGGAAAATTCCACGGCGTGATGAGGCCGACCACCCCCACCGGTTTGCGCTGCGCCCACATGTGGACGCGGTCACGCTCGCTGGCGACCACGGGTCCGGGCATTCGAGAACCTTCGCCGGCGAAGTAGCGAAAGATGTTGATGGCCCGGCGGACTTCGCCTTTGGCCTCGGGCAGCGTCTTCCCTTCCTCGCGCGTCATCTCTTCGCCGAGTTGATCGAACTTACGTTCGAGAATGTCGGCAACCTTGAAGAGCAAAGCGCCGCGCGCGGGTGCAGCCATCGCGCTCCAGGCAGGCAGGGCTCGCGAGGCAGCGTCGACGGCGGCGGCCATATCGGCGGTGGTGCCGGAGACGAATTCGCCGACCAGGTCGGACGTGTCGGCGGGGTTGCGGTTTTCGAAGGTCCTGCCGCCGACCCATTGGCCGTCAATGAAGTTTTGGAAGATGGGCATGGTCACAGGTCGCCAAAAGGAAGCGAAAAATGAGGACAGGCCGCTCAGCCGCTGGCGCCGGGGTATTCCGCACTCGAACGGCCTGGTTGCGCCTCGGGGCAGAGAAGCCTGTCATCTTCGCTTACATTAGAACTTCACCTTGGGAGGCTCTTTCGCACCGGCTTCGGCCTTGAAGTAGGCGTCTTCACGCTGGAAGCCGAAGATGGAGGCGGCGATGTTTTTCGGGAACAGCTCAATGTCGGTGTTGTACTTCTGCACCACTTCGTTGTACTTGCGGCGCTCCACCGCGATGCGGTTTTCGGTGCCGGACAACTCGTCCTGCAAGCGCAGGAAGTTTTCGTCGGCTTTCAGATTGGGGTAATTTTCGACCACCACGAGCAGACGCGACAGGGCAGAATCCAGCTGCGCGTTGGCGGCGATCTTGTCCTTTGGCGTTTGCGCGCCGCCTAACGCTGCACGCGCGGCGGTGACCGAATTAATCGCTTCTTCCTCATGCTTGGCGAAGCCTTTTACCGTCTCGACGAGGTTGGGAATCAGATCGGCGCGGCGCTGCAGCACCACGTCCACCTGGCTCCAGGCGCCCTTAATCGCTTCTCGCTCCTGCACCAGCTCGTTGCGCGCGCCAATCAGGGCGCCGCCGAGCACCAGCGCGACGATGACCAGAAATCCGACCACAATCAATGCAATCAATCCAAGTTTCATAATTCTCCCCGTGACTTGTTAATGCGCCGCGTGTTGCGCGGGCGCGTTTTCGAGGCCGTCGACGAACTCCACCAGCCGGCGGATACATTCCAGGTATTGCGCGAACAACTCCCCGGGATCACCGGGGTCGCCCGACTTGTCTTCCCGCACATCGAGCAGAATTTCAAACGGCCTCACGTCCATGTGCAGCGTCGCGCCGAGCTGCCGGATCACCGCGCGGCGCTCCGTCTTCGCATGCGCGCCGGAAAGGATCAGCGCGTGGCGCGCCAGCATGCAGAACGTCGAGACCGAATCGACGCAAAGCGTGAACAGCTTCACGGGATCAGACAGAATACCAGCGGCCTGCTGCCGAAGACGCAATAACTTCGACCGGAGCTGATACTCCACCTGGGCCCGATAGAATTTCGAATCGATGTGCAGGTCTGCGATCACGTCCGGACCGTACAGCATTCGCCGGCGGTCCTTCATGTCGTGAAACTCGATGGGGAAGCAATCGGCCGAGCGGTGTACTTCGTCCTCGCTCATCAACAGAGGCGCGGGATGCTTGTGCTCGCGCCACCAGCGGAAAATGGGTTCACTTTCTCCCAACTCGCGCGGCGTGATTTGCTTGAGGACGCACAGGACGTTCAGGTCGGAGTATTTCCCGGGCTCCACCGAGGCAGCCGAGCCATAGAGGACCACAGAGACCAGGCGATCCTGGAACGCATGCTCGAGTCTTGCGGTCAATTCCTTGAGTTCGTCCATATATAATTACCAATCGCGCCGCTACCAATCGCTTGATGCTCCGCCGCCACCGGAATCCCCGCCGCCGAAACCGCCAAATCCACCGCCGCCGGAGTCGCCTCCAAATCCGCCTCCGCCCCAGCCTCCTCCGCCACCACCGCGTCCCATCATGTTACCGAGGAACATACCGGTAAGGAAACCGGTGAATCCACCGCCGCTGCCGCGGCCGCCGCGTCCGAACAAGGCGAGCAGAAAGAAGATTCCAAGGATGATCAGGGGCCACGGGATCGACGGCCCGCGCGGCGCGGGGGTTCGCGTGCGGACGCGCGAGTCAACCGGAAGCTCGACATTCTTGGCCGCGGCGATCTTTGCGCCGAACTGTTGCGCAGCGGCGAGAGCGGCGGGCCCATAGGAGCCCTGGCGGAGAATCGGCCGGATGCCGCGCAAAATAGAGCCTGCGTCGGCATCGGTGATGACGGGTTCCAGGCCGTAGCCGATCTCGGCGCGGTCCTTGTGGTCTTTAATCGCGAATAAAATCAGCACGCCTTCGTCGGCGGGCTTTTTTCCGATGCCCCATTGATGATAGAGGCGCGCGGCGGTGTCGTTAATATCGTCGCCCTCGAGCGAGTCAACGGTCACGACGGCCATCTGCGCTCCTGTGGAGCGTTCGAGAATGCCGCAGTAAATTTCCAGTTGCTGCGCGCTGGCGGCGTCGAAGGCGTGGGCGAAATCGTTCACGTAGCCGGTGGGCTGGAGCTTCGCGATGTCGATGGCGAATGCGGGGGAAACCAGCAGGGCCAGTGCCGCCAGCAGAAAAAGGGGACAGACCGCTCTGTCCACAGCGGTCCGCCAGTGGCGCCCGGAGAGGTTGATTTGGGGGACAGAGTGGTCAGTCCCCTTCTTCTTAGTCGTCATATCGACCGGATCAGGTCCTGACGGCGAAGTTTGAATCCTTCCAGCCGGCCCAGCATCGCCAGGGCGATCTGCTTGGGATCGAAGAACTGCTGCGCGAGCGCGAGCACTTCGTCGGCGGTGACCTTTTCCACCATGTCCAGCATTTCATCGAGCGTGAAGAACCGTTTGAAGTATAGCTCCTGGCGGGCGAGGTTGCCCATCCGGCTCGAGGTGGACTCCAGGCCGAGCACGTACGAGCCCTTTAGATGATCCTTGGCGCGGCGCAGTTCTTCCGGCGTGACTTTATGCGATGCGATTTCGCCCAGTTCCTTCACCACCAGTTCGATCACTTTGCCTGCGCTCTTCTGCGACGTGCCCGCATACACAAGCATGCATCCGGCGTCGTGATACATCGCCAATTCCGAAAACACCGTGTAGGCCAGCCCCCGTTTTTCGCGGATGTTCTGGAACAGGCGCGAGCTCATGCCTCCGCCGAGGATCGCATTGAGGATATAGCAGGCAAAACGTTTCTCGTCGGGCATGGAGATCGACGGCACGCCCATGTACACGTGCACCTGCTCCAGCGAATTCTTGTTGCGGAAAACGAGAGGCGCGTGGGGCTTCGGACGTTCCACCTGGGCCGGCGTCCGGCGAGGCTTCAGATCGGCGAATTTTTCCTCGGCCAGGGCCGTCAGACGGCGATGGCTCAGGTTTCCGGCGGCCGTGATGAGAATGTTCGATGGCGCGTAATAACGCCGGTAGTAATCTTCCACCGAATCGCGGTCGAAGGCACGGATGGTCTGGCGGGTGCCTAAAATCGGGCGCCCCAGCGCGTGGCCTTTCCAGAAATTGCTGGAAAAGATCTCGTGGATGAGGTACTCGGGATTGTCCACCTCCATCTTCAGCTCTTCGAGGATGACGCCCTTTTCCTTCTCGATGTCGCCCTTGTCGAACAGAGGATTGCGGACCAGGTCAGCTACTACGTCGAAGGCCTCGGGCAGATGCTCGTCGAGGACCTTGACGTTGTAGCTGACCAGTTCCTTCGAGGTGAACGCGTCGAGCCCGCCGCCGATGGAGTCCACGGAGCGGGCGATCTGTTCGGCGGTGCGGTTCTTGGTCCCTTTAAAGACCATGTGTTCGATGAAGTGGGTGAGACCGCTCTGCTCGGGCGACTCCTCACGCGAGCCGGTGCCGACCCAGACGCCGACGGTGACGCTTCGCACGTGATCCATGCGCTCGGTCACCACGCGGACGCCGTTCGGAAGGACGGCGCGCCGGATGTCTCTATTCTTGGGCGATGCCATGTAAATCCCAGTTTACCATGCTAAACTAATGGTATGCCGCAAAGCATTGTAGGGATGGAACTTACGGACATCCAACAGGCTTTGGGGCCAACCGAGCCGGTCTTTCGAGCCAAGCAGATTTACGACGCGGTGTACCGGCAGCGGGTGACCGACCTGGGAGCTATCTCCAATCTACCGAAGGGATTGCGAGCCAAGCTGGAGGCCGATCTGCCGTTGGGCTTACCCGAGATAGAGAAGCGTTACGAATCGGTGGACGAGACGCGGCGGTATCTGCTGAGGCTCGCTGACGGCAAGACGGTCGAGGCAGTGTGGATGCCCGAAGGCGACCGGTCCACCATATGCATTTCGAGCCAAGTGGGCTGTCCGGTGGATTGCAAATTCTGCCTGACGGCGCTGCTGGGGCTCGAGAGGCACCTGACGGCGGGCGAGATCGCGGGGCAGGTGCTGAGGGTCGCGGCGGATAATTCGCTGGAAGCGGGCGCGGACCGGATCAACATCGTGATGATGGGTCAGGGCGAGCCTCTGCTGAATCTGGCCAATGTATTGAAAGCCACGCGGCTGATGCTGGATCCGCAGGGCATGGGCATTTCGCCGCGGCGCGTGACGCTGTCGACCTCGGGCATTATTCCGA
This sequence comes from Bryobacteraceae bacterium, assembly GCA_035542735.1. Classification (GTDB taxonomy): domain Bacteria; phylum Acidobacteriota; class Terriglobia; order Bryobacterales; family Bryobacteraceae; genus Palsa-187. The sequence goes on along the minus strand of DATKKV010000027.1, from coordinate 125,354 downwards.
AGATCGAGGAACTGGGGCACGAGGCGGTACGGCCTAAGCTGGCGATATCGCTGAACGCTTCGAACGAAGAACAGCGGCGCGAACTAATGCCGATCACGCGGAAGTATCACTTAAAGGACTTGATCGAGGCGTGCCGAAAATATCCGCTAAGGCCGTGGGAGCGGCTGACGTTCGAGTACGTGCTGCTGGCCGGAGTGAACGATACGGATGCGGATGCGCGCAGGGTAGTCAAACTGTTGGCGAATCTGAAGGCCAAGGTGAACTTGATTGCGCTGAATCCCGGTCCGGGAATCCCGTTCGCGACGCCCGCGCCGGAGCGCGTCGCGTCGTTTCAGGAGATCGTGAAGAAGGCGATGCCGTGCTTCGTGAGGAAGCCTCGGGGCCTGGACGTCTACGCGGCGTGCGGACAGTTGAAGAGGATGGAGACGGGATTGGTGCAGGTGGATAGATGAAGCGATCGTGATCGAAAAGGCCGAACATAACTACGCCGCATACGTCCCCGATCTGCCGGGATGCATTTCGACGGGCAGAACAGCGGAAGAGGTCGAACAGAATATCCACGAGGCGATCGCGGGCCATCTGCAGGTGATGAAAGAGGTCGGCGCGCCGATCCCGGAGCCTTCCACGGCGGTCGCGTATTTTGACGCGCCAGTGCCGGTGTAGTTTATCGCTGCTATTTCGCGGGGGCGGGCTGACCGGTTTCGACGTAGTTCTTCAGCCTCGTGAACTGCTCCGTAAATACTGTGTCTATAATTGAAGCCCACGAGTTCAAACCCTTCGCCAGATATCCCCCCACCGCGTAGGTCATTTCGAGCTTCGTTCCGCCCTCGGCCGCGCTGAGTTGGACCTGCAGCGTGCCCGTCACCGCCTGCGCCTGTAAAGGACCCGGCGCGCCACTGAACGCGATATAGCCCGGCGGCCTGTAGTGGATCACTTCGAGGTGCTTCACGAATCCATCGCCCACCTTTTCGCACCAGCACCCTCCAGGCTTCGCTTCGATCTTCAGGTTATGCGGATCGTGCGAATAGGTATGCGCGGGATGCCACCAGTCGCCGACGTTGTGGATCAGTTTGTCCATCACGACCTCGGGCGAAGCCTTTACGGTCAGCACGGCCTTGACCGTGAATCCCGACGCCGACGAATCGATCACTTCGGCGTGGGCGACAACGGCTGCGAGCAAAAGCAGCGCCTTCATGGTCGAGGCCTCGGCGTGGCGTCGCCGTCGATCAGTTTCATCGCCCACTTGGTGGCTTCGCGATACATGGTTTGAATATCGGGGCGATCGTAAACCTCTTCGCGATGGCCGAAGGTGGAGTAAAAGACGCGGCCCTTGCCGTAGTTTTTTACCCAGGCGACCGCGAAGTCTCCATCGGTGCGCTTCACGCCCTGATGCTTCAGGTCGATCTTGGTTGCGTCAAGCCGGGCCAGCACGCGGACCTTTTCGCGCGAGAATTCCTTGCTGGGCTGGTAGATTTCATCCATGATCAGGAACTGTCGCGGGAAATCCTTCATGGCGGGGAAATTCGGATCTTCAACGATCACCGGAGCCAGGAACTGGCCCCAGGGATGGTTGTCGAAGTAGGCGCCCATCATCTCGCCGTAGGCAGGCCACTTGTAAAATGTGTCGATCGAGGAGTGTCCGCCGATGATTCCCTTGCCGTCGTCGTGGACGAAGCTCAGCAGGGACGCTTTTTGTTCGTCGTCCAACGGAAGTTCGCCGGTGGTGTAAAGATAAATCGCGTCGAAGTAGTCGAGATTCTTCGCGTTCCCTGCATCGATCTTCTTCTTCGTGATCAATTGGGTGTCCGTGCGGATATAGGTGTCCCAGAGGCCTGTATCGTGGCCGATCTTCCACATCGTTGCCAGGCCATTGGAAACGGAATCGTGCTGGAATCCGGCAACGGCGCCGATGGCAAGCAGCTTTTTCTTCTTCGGAGGCTGAGGATTCTGGGCGAACGCCAATGCGGCGCAGGCCGCTGCGATGAGGAGAATGCGAAAAGTCTTCATGGTTTCCAATCGGCTGTAAAAATGTTGAATTCGTAACGGCTGGTGGACTGATAACTCGATGCAAAGACGATCTTTGTGCCGTCCGGCGAAAATTCGGGGAATGACGAGAAGACGCTGTAATTGGTGACCTGTTCCAGGCCAGATCCATCGACGTTAATCAGGTACAGCTCGAAATCGCTGGAATCGCAGTGGTGCTTATTGGAGCTGAACAGGATTTTCTTGCCGTCCGGCGTGAAGGTAGGCGCGAAGGAGGCGCAGCCGAAATTGGTGATCTGCTTTGTGCCGGAACCGTCGGCATTGGCGACGAAGAGCTCCATCTTCATGGGCGCGGTGAGGTTCTCCTTGAGCAGGTCCTTCGCGCGAGCCTGTTTCTCTGGCGTATCAGGATGATGGGCGCGCCAGACGATCTTCTTGCCGTCGCGGGAAAACACCGCGCCACCGTCGTAGCCCTCGCTCGTTGTGATTCGCGTCTTGTGCGAGCCGTCCTCGTGCATAGTCCACAGATCTAGATCACCCGACGTCAACGAGGTAAAGATGATCTTCTTGTTCTTCCAATTCACGGTGGCTTCGGCGTCATAACCGGGCGCCGTGGTGAGCTTTTTCAAGATTTTCCCGGCATCTGTGGCGAGATAAATATCGAACGTAGGATAAACCGCCCAGACGTAGCCCTTGCTGCGATCGGGCCGAGCGGGGCAGGCGTCGCCCGCTTCGTGCGTGGACGCGTAGACGATGCGTTTATTGTCGCCGAGAAAATAGCCGCAGGTGGTGACACCCTTGCCGGTCGACACCATGCGGACGTTGGAACCGTCGGCGTTCATGATGTAAATCTGGTCGCAATCGTGGCCGTCGCGGGTGGATTGGAAGATCAGGCGCTTGCCGTCGGGCGACCAGTACGCCTCGGCATTCTGGCCTCCGTGGGTGAGCTGGTTGAGGTTCGAGAGATGCTGCGCGGAGCAGATCACGGGCAGCAGGAAGAGGAATCTCATTAAAGGACATTGTATGCCACCGTCATCTGCGCCGTGGTGCACTCGGGGGCTGATTCTGCTGGATCAGCTACGGGCCGTGGACAAGGAACGGCTAGCGAAGAAAATGGGAGCGGTATCCCCCAAGACGCTGGCTGCCGCGCTGCGTGTGCTCCAGGAAGCCTTCGCTGAGTAGCCCAACCCACGCCCGCACTTGTGTTACCCATTAATTATGAAGCTCGGCATCGATTTCGGCACAACGCGTATCGTTGTGGCCGCGGCGGACAGGGGAAATTATCCGCTGGTGCCTTTTGAAACCGCAGACGGGGCATTCGACTGGTTTCCTCCATTAATCGCCCTGAAGGATGAGGAACGCTGCTACGGTTGGGACGCGTATTCCAAGCAAACGGAACCCGGCTGGACGATGGTCCGGTCGATCAAACGCTATCTGGACGACGCGGGTCCGCAGACGTGTCTGGATTTGGGCGGGCGGCTGGTTCCTCTCATGGAGCTGCTGTGCGGGATGACCGGCGCGCTGCGCACCGCGTTGCAGGCGCGGTTCGGGGAAACCGAGCCGTTGGAAATTTTTCTTGGCGTTCCCGCCAATGCCAATAGCAACCAGCGATTCCTTACGGTGGACGCGTTCCGGCGCGCGGGATTTTCCGTGCTGGGGCTGTTGAACGAGCCTTCGGCAGCATCAATTGAGTTCGGGCACCGCCAGAAGATGACCGGCCGCATCCTTGTTTATGACCTGGGCGGCGGCACCTGCGACGTGTCGCTCGTCGAGATCGCGGCGGGGACGCACACAGTGCTCGCGTCGGAGGGGATGCCGCACCTGGGCGGCGACGACTTCGACCTGGTGTTGGCGGAGATGGCGGTCGGCGAAGAGACGCTTTCGAAGCTGGATCTGGCCGGGATTTTCCGTTTGGATGAAGAGTGCCGCAGGCAAAAAGAGGCACTGCATCCCAATTCGCGAAAGATCGTAGTCGATCTCGATGTCATCAAAGAGGGCATGGGTCAAGCCACGGTCGCGGTGGCGGATTTTTACGAGCGCTGCCGGCCGCTGCTAGCCGAGTCGATTGAAGCAACAGCGCAACTGGCGGAGGGCAACGACATCGAGGCGCTCTACGTCACTGGAGGCGGCAGTGAGTTGCCCCTCGTCTCGCGCGTGCTTCGCGAGGAATTCGGGCGCAAGGTGAAGCGCAGCGAATATACGCGCTCCGCGACTGCCATTGGGCTGGCGATTCAGGCTGACGCGGCCTCGGGTTACACTCTGCGCGAGATGTTCACTCGCAATTTCGGCGTGTGGCGGGAAGGCGACGCCGGACGGCGCATGATTTTCGATCCGATTTTCCCGCGCGGGACGAGACTGCCGGGCGCTTCCGAACCTCCCCTGACGGTAACGCGGCGTTATCAGCCGGTGCATAACGTCGGCGATTTCCGCTATCTGGAAGCGAGCCACGTCGCCGAGGACGGGCAGCCCTCGGGCGACATCACGGTCTGGGATGAGATTATGTTCCCGTTCGATCCGGCACTGGCGGACGCGCATTCGTTTGAAAAAGTGCCCGTGGAGCATTCCTGGCCGGCATCGCATCAGGAGATCGAGGAGCATTATTCCTGCGATGCGGCGGGCGTGGTCACCGTGGCCATCCGCAATCTGACGTCGCATTACGGCCGCGAATTCCGGCTCGGGCGATGGCGCGACAAGACCGCAGTGCTGTCGCCGAAGACACGAAAACGCGTGAAGAAGGCGACGTCGTGATCATCGGAAAAGTCTACGATCTGGCGCAGCCATTGTTCCCCGGCATGCCTCATTTCCCGACGCATCCTCCGTTCGCGCGCACGCTCACCAAAGCGCACGGCGAGCAGGTGCTGGCGAACGGCGCCAGTTCGGCGGCGGAACTGATCACGATGGGAGGGCACGTCGGCACGCACATTGACGCTCTCTCGCATTTTTCCTGCGACGGGAAATTGCACGGAGGCATCGCGCCGGTGCAGTCCTATAGCGACGGCGTGACGACGCTCGGGGTCGATACGGTCGCGCCGATTTTCCGGCCGGGTGTATTGTTCGACGTGGCGCGGCTCATGGGAGTGGACGCGCTGCCGCTCGATTATGTGATTGCGCCAGAGCATTTGGAAGACTGCGGCGTGACGCCTAAGCCAGGAAGCGTTGCCTTAATCCGTACAGGATGGGGGAAATTCTGGGATAATTCGTCGCGATTTATTACCGGCGACGGAGGATCCGTGGTGCGCGGGCCGGGTCCGAAGAAGGCGGGCGCGCAGTGGCTGAGCAAGCACGGCATTTTCGCCGCCGGAAGCGATACAGTGGCGTTCGAGCACGTGCCGTCACACATGGAGGCCCATGTTCATCTGCTGGTGGAACGCGGCATCCATATTATTGAGTGCTTGAATTTGGAGCCCCTGTCTGGGGCGGGTGTGAAGGAGTTTCTGTTCGTCGCGCTACCGCTGAAGATCCGTGGAGGCACGGGATCGCCAATTCGGCCGGTGGCGGTGGTGGAGTAGGGTTCCCCTACAGGTTAGTCTACTACCGGATTTCCTTTATTTTCGCCGATTTTCCCTTGCATCCGCGGAAGAAGGAAAGCAATATCGCCGCATGGAGGAAACATGCGAGCTAATCTGACCTGATTTATTGTGAGCGCCGGTCTCTTCTCACTTTCATTTCCCACTTCGGAGTATGGATGTGTAACCCTGGGAAACGATAAGCCGAACGGCCAGTGTCTTGAATCTGACTGTTCGGCGCAGTGCGCCGCGAAACCATCGCGGCGCGGGGCCCTGGACCCGTTGAGTCCGGGGTTCTTTGCTGAGAAGTCCGCAAAAGGCGCCCTCGTGACGGCATTTGGTACCGAGGTCGCCTGCGTTCCACGCCAGCCTCCTCCTGGGGGACCAGATCATCTCGGTCGATGGCCAACCTCTCGCTGGTAGCCCGTGGCAGGACGAGCGCGCCCACAGGTTGGCTGTGCGGCGCAATGGCCGTGTCTTCTCCCTAGAAATTATCCCGGTGCCGCTCCACGAAGTTGTCGCGGCAGCCAGCCTGAGGCGCTTTCTCCTACGGCTGCGGCCTGATAGGCGCCGCGGACCCGCGCAGGTAATTGTAAAACCCAAGGTCTTCCCCCGTCAGGAGCTTCGTAGCGAAGATGATCTGGCCCGTGTGGCCGGAAAAATGCTCGACCACGTGATAGATCGCCTCGAAGACGGTTACATTGTAGTGCTTCTGGATGGTCCTCGGCTCAGTCAGGCGCTCATGCGGTAGGGCCGCGATCAGCGCGGAGGCTTCGTGCACCGTCGCTCGCAGGCGGTCTAGCGCGCCCTCCCCCGATGTCGTCTCAAACTCCGCGTCGCGATTGCGGAGATCCGGCGCGCCGCCCACGCCGCTCAAAATCCACTGGCGGACATTGCCTTCGAGGTGCAGCAGCAAGTTGCCCACCGCGTTTTCGTTCGAGGCTCCCCGTATCCAAATTTGCTCCGGAGTCAATTTCGCGACGCAAGTCTCGATGCGGCCGAGCAATTGCTCCAGTTTCTCGCTCGAAAATTTCAGGAAAACGGATTCGTTGGACATGATCACTCCGCAGGCAGGACGCCTCGTGTTTTGGCGACTAGGTTGGTGGCGCGCAGCAGGGATTCGAAGGTGCCCGCGTCGGTCCACCAGCCGGCGACGAAGCCGTAGGTCATCGTGCCTTCAGCGATGTAAGCGTTGTTGACGTCGGTGATTTCCAATTCCCCCCGCGCCGAAGGTTTCAGAGTGCGGACCTTATCCCACACCGATTCGTCATACATGTAAATGCCGGTCACGGCGTAGGAAGATTTCGGATTGCGGGGCTTCTCCTCAATCCCGACAATACGGTCGCCCGAAAACTCGGCCACGCCGAAGCGTTCGGCGTCGGGGACTTCCTTCAGCAGAATCTTTGCGCCGGCCGGCTGCTTTTGAAACTCGTCCACGGCGCCGCGGATACTCTTTTCGAGGATGTTATCGCCCAGAATGACGCAGATCTTTTCGCCGGAGGCAAAGTGCGCCGCCAGACCGAGAGCGTCGGCGATGCCGCCTTCACCTTCCTGATAGGTGTAATTGATGTGCGACAGGCCAAACTCCCGTCCATTCGCCAGAAGGCGCAAGAAGTCGCCCGAGCTTCGTCCGCCGGTGACGATCATGATGTCGTCAATTCCCGCATCCACGAGCGTCTGGATGGGGTAATAAATCATCGGCTTATCGTAAATCGGCAAAAGGTGCTTATTGGTGATTTTGGTGAGCGGAAAAAGACGGCTGCCCGTGCCGCCCGCGAGAACGATGCCCTTCATGTCTTCTTATCATGACACGCCGAGAAAGCCTTAGACTAGAAACTAAAGGGTAATCCAGTGTCGACTCAAGTAACGAGCCGCGCCATTCCGCTTCTGGACCTGCGGCGCCAGTTCGATCCGATTCGCGACGAGGTCATGCGGGAAGTCGCCCGCGTCATCGAATCGCAGCGATTTATTCTAGGCGAGGATGTGGAGCGATTCGAGCGCCACTTTGCCGGGTATTGCCGCACGGCCTATGCCGTGGGCTGCGCTTCCGGCACCGACGCGCTGGAGCTCGCACTGCTCGCCCTGGATATAGGGCCGGACGACGAAGTGCTCACGGTCCCATACTCCTTTTATGCCACCGCGGGCGCGGTGATGAGCGTCGGCGCGACGCCGGTGTTCGTCGATGTCGAGCCGGATACGTTCAACCTGGACGTGACGAAGCTGAAGGCGGCGCTGGCCGCGCATCCAAAGGTGAAGGCGATTCTGCCCGTGCATCTATACGGCGGCTGCGCCGATATGGAGGCGATTCTCGATATCGCGGGGCCAATCCCGGTGATCGAGGACGCCGCGCAGAGTGTGGGCGCGGAATACAAGGGGCGCCGCGCGGGATCGATGGGCGCGATGGGCTGCTTCAGCTTCTTTCCGACGAAGAATCTGGGCGCATTCGGTGACGGAGGCATGCTCACTACCAACGACGAGGCTCTGGCGAAGAAGCTGCGCGCGCTACGCGTGCATGGCAGCATCGCGAAGTATATTCATGAGTGGGCGGGGAAAAACTCGCGTTTGGATGCACTGCAGGCTGCGATCCTGGACGTGAAGCTGCGCCATCTCGATTCCTGGAGCGAAGGCCGCCAGCGCAATGCGGGTCTGTATCGCAAGTTTCTGGCCGGGTCTGGAGCGATTCTGCCGATGCCGGGCGCGCATCAGACGCGGCATATCTACAACCAGTTCGTGATCCGGGTGAAGAATCGCGATAGTTTGCGGGCCTTCCTCGCCGAACAGGGAGTGGGCACGGAGGTTTACTATCCTCGCGCGCTGCACTTGCAGCCGGCCCTCGAACGCTATGGCTACAAGGAAGGCGATTTCCCGGTGAGCGAGCATCTGTCGAAAGAGACTCTGGCACTGCCGATTTTCGGGGAAGCGACCGAAGAAGAAATTCGCACCGTATCGGAGCTGATCCGCGAGTTCCTGTCGCGCGACAATTAGCGTCCGCGCAGACGGCCCATCTGTCGTCTATCCCGTTTCGACGGCTTCCCTTCGTGCTGGAATTCGAAATGTGGCATGAGCTTTCGCTCCTCGGCTGCCTTTCGCCGCGCATCTCTGCTCTCCTCGGTTTCACGATACAGGGTTTGCGCGATCGCGGCCGGTCCGCGCATTTCGCTGAGGGCAAGCACCTTGATCCGGAACTCGCCGCTGTCGTTCCTGATGGTCAACGAGTCGCCGGCGCGGACGGGACGGGCCGGTTTGGCCTGTTGTCCCTGAGAGGCAATGCGGCCGAGTTCGCAGGCTCGGGCCGCGAGCGCCCGGGTTTTGAAAAAGCGCGCGGCCCACAGCCACTTGTCCATTCTGGTCGCGGCTTCGTGCTCCATTTTTTCCAGGGTATATGATGAAATATATGGGAACAAGCCACATCCACGGGCACGCAGCACCCCGCGACTTCTCGATGACCCCCATGAACGTGTACTGGGAGATGACCCAGTCCTGCGCGCTGGCATGCCGTCATTGCAGGGCGGAGGCGATCTCCACGCCCCATCCGGATGAGCTGGGCTTCGAAGAGGGTGTCAAGTTCCTGCGCCAGATCCCAGGCTTCGGCGATCCTCTCCCGCAGTTGATTCTCACCGGCGGCGATCCACTGGCGCGGACGGACCTTTACGAATTAATCGATGAGGCGCGGCGGCTGAACATTGCCGTTTCCATCACCCCCGCGGCGACTCCAGCGCTTACGCGCGAGGTCCTGGTGAAACTGCAGCAGCACGGCGTGGACGGGCTTGGCCTGAGCCTGGATGGTTCCACGGCGGATCGCCACGATTCCATCAGAGGCGTCCCCGGCACGTTCGACCGCACGATGAGCGCCCTCGGCTGGGCGCAGGAGTTAGGGATGCCGGTGCAGGTGAATACGCTGGTGGCGGCGGAGACCGCCGACGACATGCCGGCGATTTTCGAAGTCCTGAAGCCGTTCGGACTCGCGCGTTGGAGCCTGTTCTTTCTGATTTCGGTGGGACGGGGCAAGGTTCTGCAACCGCTGTCTCCAGAGGAAGCCGAAAAACTGATGGGCTGGATCCATCAGACTTCGCGACAGGCGGCGTTCACAGTCTCCACGACCGAAGCGCCGTCCTTCCGTCGAGTGGCGCTGGAAAAGATGCGGGAAGCAGGCATGACCGGCGAGCAGATCCGAAAGAGCGGCGCGACTCGCAGCTATGGCATCCGCGATGGACACGGCATTATGTTCGTGTCGAATACCGGCGATATCTGCCCTGCCGGATTCCTGCCGTTGCCCGTCGGCAATGTGCGCAAGGATAACGTCGTGGAGATGTACCGCGACTCTCCATTGTTCCGGCAGTTGCACGACCCCACGCAATTCGAGGACCGGTGCGGCGTCTGCGACTACCGCACCTTGTGCGGAGGATCACGCTCGCGCGCATTTTCCGCGACGGGCAATCCTCTCGCTTCCGACCCGCTCTGCCTGTTCGATCCGAGCTAGCCTACTTGGCCTGCATTCCTTTGATGTAGTCGGTCAGGTTGGAGACGCGCATTCTGACGACGTCCTCATTGCCGCTCATCGACTTAAAAACGACGCCCCACATGGGCATTTCCGACGATCCGTGGGCGGCAACCTTCTCATCGCCTTCGATGTAACGTGCCACGCGGGCATCCGGGAACTTACCCTTGTTGTGGGCCGACAGTTGGGTCAAATCAGCCGGCGCCTTCTTTAGGGCCGTGGCAGCCGGACCTCCACCCTTGCCGTCCGGGCCGTGGCAAACGGCGCAGTATTGTTTGTACATCTCCGGACCAGAAGTAGGATTGGTTGGGGTCGGGGGGACTGTTTTGATCGTTTGGGCCAGACCGGCGGAAAGACTAGCCAGCGCGAGGGCCGTAAGCGTGATGCGCGTGAACATGGGGCCTCCTTAGAAGGGGCAGGCGAACAATTGCCCGCCTCCAAGCTTATAGCACTCCGGGGTCCAAAAAAGAACTTCGATAAAATGCTGTTATTTCCTCGGAAAAAAAAGAGGTTGCGCCATTTAGCGCAGCGGTGCGCGGAAACGCAACCCGTAGCGCCCCCTACTCTAGTCCGCCCCGTCCAGGATTTCCGTGGCGCGATCGGCCTCGAACTCGCCTTCCCATTTCGCCACCACGATGGTGGCGACGGCATTGCCGGCGAGGTTGGTGAGCCCTCGCATCTCCGACATGAAGCGGTCGACGCCAAGCAGCAGGGTGATCCCGGCCACCGGGACGGTCCCCAGGGCGGAGAGGGTCGCCGCCAGGGTGATAAAACCGCCGCCGGTGACTGCCGCCGAGCCTTTCGACGTCAGCATCAGCACCAGCAGCAGCGTGACCTCGTCTTTGAACGTCAGATGGGTATTGGTGGCTTGCGCGACAAAGAGCGCCGCGATCGTCAGATAAATCGAGGTACCGTCCAAATTGAAGGAATATCCGGCCGGCACCACCAGTCCAACCACGGATTTCGCGCAGCCCAGATTCTCGAGCTTCATCAGCAGGCGCGGAAGCGCGGTTTCCGACGACGACGTACCCAGCACCAGCAGGAACTCCTCCCGCAGGTAGCGGAGCAGGCTCCAGATGCCGAAGCCGTGAGTGCGAGCGATCAGTCCCAGCACGACGAACACAAAAAGTCCGCAGGTGATATACACGCAGGCCAGCAGCTTTCCCAGCGGCAGAAGCGTCCTCAGGCCGTATTTTCCAATGGTGAACGCCATGGCTCCGAACGCCCCCAAGGGCGCGGCGCGCATGATGATCGCGATGACGCGGAACAGCCACTGGGCGATGAAGTCGAAGGCCTGGAGGATCATCCGACCCCGTTCAAACGCGGCAAGTGCGATACCGAACAGAACCGCGATGAACAGGATCTGCAGAATTTCTCCCTTTGCGAACGCGTTCATGATGGTGTCGGGAATAATATTGAGCAGAAAATCGACGGTGTGAAGTTCCTTGCCGGAACTCGCGTATTGCTGAACCGCGCTGGCGTCGAGCGTAGCCGGATTGACGTTCATCCCAGCGCCCGGCTGGACGATCTTCACCACCGCCAAACCAATCAACAGAGCGAGTGTTGTGACGACCTCGAAATACAGCAGCGCCTTTATGCCGACCCGGCCCAGTTTCTTCAGATCGCCGATGTTCGCGATGCCGGTCACAACGGTGCAGAAAATCACCGGGCCGATCATCATGCGGATCAGCTTGATGAAGCCGTCGCCCAGCGGCTTCATGCTTTCGCCCACCGTCGGAAACACGGCGCCGACGGCAACGCCCAGCACGATTCCCACGACGACCTGAAAGTACAGGCTGCGGTATATCGGGATCCGCCGGACCGTGCCGCGCGCCTCGACCGTTTCGATCATCGTTCATCCAGCATAAGGGATCTGATTACTTGCGCGCGCCCTGATAATACGCCTCGATCGGCGCGAAGGGACCATAGCGATGCTGCCCGATGGCGAAGGAGTCGGCGTAGGGAGGATACGGCGTATCGACCGGCTTCTTGGTCGGGTCGGGATAGTCGCGCTCCAGACCGGCCATCGCCGGGCGGTCCTTGGAGTTGATGAAGGCGGCCACATCGTAGGCTTCATCGTCGCTGAGATCCGGACGGCCCAAAGGCATTTTTGCCTTAATGAACCGCGCGGAGATGATCACACGGTGCAGGCCCGCGCCGTCGTTAAAGCTATTCGGTCCCCACAGCGGGGGAATGACAGAGGCGAGCCCGTCTCCGTCGCCGCCATGACACCCCGCGCAGCGTTTCTGAAAAATGGGCTCTCCCGCGGCAGGGTTGGCCGCGCGATTCGGTGTCTTCAGGCCAAGGGGCTCGTGAGCAGCCCGGCTGGAGGCGCCCATGGCGGCATCGCGGTCGGCAAGCGATTGCAGGTAGGCGACCATGGCGATCATTTCCCGGCTATTCTCCGGCAGTGCGCGTCCATTCATGCTGCGCATCATGCAGCCGTTGATGCGATCCTGAATCGTCTCGTTGCCGCCGACGCGCGGAGAAATGCGCGGGTAGCGGCGAATCGCCGTGACGAGGCTGAGCGTGCCCGCCTCGGAACCGGTTCCCAGATGACAGGATCCGCAGGCGAGCCGGCTCTTGATATAGCGCATCTTGGGATCGGCTGCGTCCGGACCCAGGATTTCCGCCGTCTGCCCGATCAAACGCCTGCCATACTCTTCGGTAGCCACGACACCTGCGGCCGGATTGTGCGCAATCGTTGCGGCGACGGAGATGACTCCAGCGGCGGCGCAGCAGACCAGCGCGATGCCGATGCCTCGCTTCGTGCTCACGAGCCGCTCCTTTCATCGTAGTCTCGCACGTCTTTTTGAAAACGGTACTTCGGCCGTTCGATCCAGTCACGCAAACGAGGCGAGAGGCTCCAGGCGGCCACGAACAAGACGACGACCGCCAGCGCGAGGAACACAACAACGTCCATGGCCGAGATGTGGTGATCCATGTTCATTGGTCTCGATAAAGGCGGCGCACGAACACAACCACCGCAAACTCTTCGGCTTCCGTTAATTTCTTATCAAAGGCAGGCATCGGCGATCCTTCGATTCCATTTTTCACGACGCGGAGAGCGATCACCGAGCTAGGACGCTGCCCCTGGAAATCAGCCGGAGAGATGGCGAACCGGCCCGCTGCGGGACCGTCGCCCGCTCCGTGTTCGCCGTGGCATTGGACGCAGTGTTCCGCATAGACGCGCGCGCCGATTTCAGGATCGCCGTTCGGTGGCTCGCCCTCGCGCTGGTGAAGTCCACGCACGAACTGCGCGATGGCGGATACATCTTCGACCGGCAGATCACGCCAGGCGGGCATGGCGGTTCCGGCAAGGCCATTCCACAGCACCTCGCTGAGCCGGTCAAGCGTGAATTCGTGCTCGGCGAGGTTCGCCGGGCGCGGATGCAAGCCGGTCTCGCCGCGCGCCTCGTGACACGACGCGCAGTGCCGCGCATACAGTGCCTTGCCGCGCGCTGGATCGCTCGAGGGCGCCAGAACGGGATGATCTCCCCCGCGTCTTGCCATCGCGGGACTCGCATTCAAGGTCGAAGCAAACCCATAACGCCTCTCATCGTCAGAGCAGTCGCAGGCGGCCAGCGCTTTGGCGTCTCCTTCCGGCCCGGCCAGAGCGCGATTGCGCCCCAACGTTTCGAGATACGCCACCAGATCCCACGCCCCCTGACGCGGACGGTCCGCCGCACCGTCAAACAGCCACGAATAGGACGGCATCACAGACTCCTCCACCACCTCGCGCGGCGCATACAGATGCGCAAGCTGCCAGTCCTCTGTGCGCGTTGAGCCTTCCCGCGACAGATCCGGGCCGATGCGCCGCGTGCCCCAAAGGTGTGGATAATCGAACTTCGTCTCCCAGGCCAGAGTTGCCGCGCCGAAGCGCGAGACGTCGGCGGGAAGATAACGGATCTGCTGCGTGTGGCAGTAGGCGCAGCCTTCGCGGGCGTAAATCTCCCGGCCTCGCTGTTCACTCGCCGTGAGTGACAACGGATGCTCAGGCGACATGGCGCGAATTTGGCGGTCCAGCGTGCGGCCTGGCCAAACGCCGAGCAGCAGCACGGACATCGCGAAGAAACCAACGCCCCCCACGAAGGCCGCCAGGTACGACATCTGAAGGAAGCGCTTCATACGGCCTCCCTCGCCGGAGCCCTTTCCGGGAAACGATACCCCATCACCAAACCGGCCAGCAGAGCGAAGAATCCGGCCGATAGAGGCACGAAGCTCAACGCGCGGATCAGCCAGTAGGGGCGCGCGGCCCGCACCGATTCGATCCACGGCGCCGTGGATTGCCACAGATTCGCTTCAACCAATCCGGCGACGGTCAGATCGGCGACCATCACGATCAAGCCGCCGAGCATCAGCCAGTACGCCCAATCGAGCATCATGTGATTCAGCTTCATCCGGGGGATTCTTTGAAACGCGTGAATCAGGCCGCCTGCGGCGGTGAAGCTAGCAAAGCCGAGCATCGCCAGGTGCGAATGGCCGATCACCCAATCCGTGAAATGGACGCTCCGGTTCACCGCCATCTGCGCCTGCACTGAGCCTTGTATGCTCACGATCAGGTAAATTACCGTACCTGTCGCGACAAAACGCAACCCGGGATCGCGCGGCAGCCAACCCGCGCCGCGTAGCGACAGCAGCAGATTCGCCACCACGAGGATCACGTCCACGCCGAGCAGCGTCGAGGCGGTGATGGCCCCTATCTGGGCGCTCATCGGAATCACCGAAAAGACGTAATGATGCGTCCCGTTGAGCGGATAGAGGAAGAACAGCAGCCAAAAACCGAGCATCGACAAAAAGTGGCTGAAGATGGGTTTCCCCGTCGCCGCTGGGATAACGAAATAAGCGATGGCCAGCGCGAGCGGCGTCACGAACAGGCCGACGGCGTCGTGAATCCAGAGCCCGCTGAACGCCGCGCCGATGGCTCCGGGAACCAGTTCGGGCACCAGGTTTCCCATCGGGTACGCGAGCAGTGTGAACACCAGCGCGCCGATGATGTACCAGGCCGAGACGTAAAGATCTTCAACACCGCGCGAAAAAAACGGCGGCAGGAATTGGATGGCGGCCAGCACCAGCGCCAGGATCACAAACGCGTCGATCACCAACGGGAACTCCGCCCACTCGAGCGGCTGGCTGAATCCGGCCAGCACGAGGATCCAGCCCGGCAGCACTACAGAGAAGTTCCACAGACCGAACAGCCAGTACCCCAGCCTCGCGCTGCTGACGCCGCGGCCGGCCAACAGCGGCGTGGCGTGATAGAGGAACGCGAGAAACGCGTTTCCCAGCCACCCGAGCATGATGCCCTGCGTATGGTCGTACCGCAGTTTGCCCCAACTGAGCCACGGCGACCCGCCGATCATGTCGGGCGCAATCAATTGAAGGGCCGCGATGAATCCGAACAGCACGGAGACAAACAGTGCCAGGATCGAGGCGACGCCATGCGCGAATACCAGTTGCGTTTCGACCTGCGCGATGCGCCCTCCCTCCGAAGATTCTGCCCGCAATTGCCCTATCATGAGTCTGACGGAGAGAGGGCGCTTTAGGTCGACAACCGGCATCCCTTCCGAATCTTGAATTGTAACTCCGGGAGACTATGAACAAGAAAACCATCGTTTCGGCAATTGCACTGACGCTCGTGCTGGTGTTTGGAGCGGTGTCGCAGACCCCCAGCGGGCCGAAGCACCATACCGTTTTCCAGTTGACCGAGCCCGAAGGGGACGCCTGGGATACCATCATCGCCCATGTCAATAACTTGAAGAAGGCGTTCGCTAACGACGGCGGCGCGCAGGTTGAGGTCGTGTTCTACGGCCAGGGGCTCTATATGCTGCGCAAGACCGCCAAGGCGCATGAAGAGGATCTCAAGAAGCTCGCGAGCGAGGGCGTGACACTGGCCGCCTGCCAGAACGCAATGCGCCGCTTCAAATTGAAGTCGGAGGATCTGTTTCCGTTCGTGACGGAAGTGGACTCGGGCGTCGCCGAACTGACGCGCAAACAGGAAGCAGGCTGGGCTTATATTCACTGATCGGGAACCCGGAACTGTCACTGTCACGATTCCGACCGTTCATTCTCCGTTCACACCCCAGCTGTAAGATTGGGGTGGGTGGAAAGGAGGAGCGCGATGGACAACGAAGTGATCCTCGCAGAGTCTGAATTCTTGTCGGGGAACGCGCCGTCGCAGGAAGACATCGCGGCGCTGGCGTATGCGTTGTGGCAGGAACGGGGTTGCCCCGAAGGCACACCGGAGGAAGACTGGTTCCGTGCCGAGCAGAACTTGAAGTTGATGCACCACGCAGCAGGAGCCTGATTGAGCATCCCGATTGAGGCCGCGGCGGCACATTTATATTAAACCCGGTCGTAGCAGACCGCGAACCCCCGCAGCCGGTCGGCGATCCGATGGTCCAGCTGCCCGGGCAACAACCGGTATTTCCAATTCCCCCCAAGCGTTGCAGGTGTGTTCATCCTCGCCTGCTTGCCGAGCCCCAGCAGATCCTGCACCGGGAACACCACCGTATCGGCCACGGACGCCATCAACGCGCGAATGAGTGACCAGTTCATCTCGCTGCCGTCAGCTCCAAGATAGGCCAGGGCAAACGCCTTTTCCTTGCGAATGTCCTCCGCGGTCCGGGTGGAGTCGCCACCTTCCGAATTCCACCAGCCCATCACGGTGTCGTTGTCGTGCGTGCCCGTATAGGCAACGACTCCGCGCGGATAATTGTGGGGCTTGAAGTCCGGCGCTTGCGGATCCTTGCCGAACGCGAACTGAAGAATCGCCATGCCGGGGAATCCGAACCGGTTTCGAATCGCCTCCACTTCCGGCGTGATCACTCCCAGGTTCTCCGCAACCACCGCCAGCCGCCGTGCCAACGCCTTCTCGACGGCTTCGAACAACGCCGCGCCGGGGCCTTCCACCCACTCGCCGTTCACCGCCGTGTTCTCGCCGAAAGGCACCTGAAAATAAGCCTGAAAGCCTCGGAAATGATCGACCCGCACCAGATCGAACAGTTCGAAGGTCGAGCGGAACCGTTCAATCCACCAGGCGTAGCCGGAAGCCGCGTGCGCGTCCCAATCGTAAATCGGATTGCCCCACAGCTGGCCCGTCGCCGAAAAGTAGTCCGGAGGCACGCCCGCCATCAGCGCCGGATGCCCGTCCTCCCGTAGCTTCCACAGCGTGGGCTGCGCCCATACATCGGAGGAATCACCGGCCGCGTAAATCGGAAGGTCACCCATCACGCGGATGCCCCGGCCGTTCGCTTCGCGCTTTAACACCAGCCACTGTTCAAAAAACTCGAACTGCAGAAACGTGTGCACCCGGACCCGTTCCTCATCCGGATGCTGAGCGGCGGCGTGCCAATCGGGCCAGGCCACCATTCCGAACTGTTCCTTGAACGCCATGAACCGCGCAAAATCGGGCAGCCAGTATTTGTTGCGATCCCGAAACTCGTCGAATGCGGGTGAGCCTCGAAACGCCGCAGCCGCCTTGCGCAGAGCCGCGGTTTTCCTATGGATCACCAGCGGAAAATCGACATTCCCGGCGTACGGCAAGCGCGCGTCTTCCAAATCCGTAGCATCCAACAGGCCTTGCTCATGCAGCCGCTCGAGCGAGATCAGCAGAGGATTTCCCGCAAACGCAGAAAAACACTGGTAGGGCGAATCGCCATAACCGGTGGGACCCAACGGCAGCACCTGCCAAAGCGATTGTCCGGCAGCTTCCAGAAAATCGAGGAATTCATATGCGACCGGGCCCAGATCGCCAACACCAAACGGCGATGGGAGTGAAGTCGGGTGCAATAGGATGCCGGAAGATCGGGGAAACAGTGACGTAGTCAAGCCACCATTCTACGCTGGAGGCCGGAAGACCGCGCTCGGGTATCCGTTAAGCCTTTGAAGGGATTGGTCGAACAGCCGGGATTCCGGCCGTTCGCGTCGGCCTCCCAATCCAACCGTAAAGTAAAATAAAGGTGTCGCAACGAGAGGCAGAGTCTACATGACGAATCAAGTGCCTTCGATATGAAGCTGACAGATACCGGCGCGAGTGAATCCGCTATCGGCTCATCATCGGTTCGGTTTCGCTTGGCGAGTGTCAAGTGGTATGGGTTTGCCACGCTTTCCGTTGGCGTCGCGCTCGGGTCGGCACTACTCCTTCAGCAGCATTTCCATTTCCGGGACGGCGCGATTCTGCTGCTGGTTCTTGCGTGCGCGATCAGTTCCTGGTATGGCGGAGCAGGACCTGCACTGCTGGCAGTCGTCCTTTCCTCAATGTGGTTCGCCTACTTCTTCGTGCCGCCGATCTACAGCTTCTATATGCAAGCGGCGGATCTCCCTTATTTCATTACTTTCTTGGTATTCGCCATGCTCTTGTCAGGCTTCAGCAGGAGTCGCCGGCGCATCGAGCTGAACCTTCGTCAAACTCGCGACAACCTCCAAATCGAAGTGGCGGAACGAACGCAAGCTGAACGGAAGTTCCGCGAGCTGCTGGAATCGGCGCCTGATGCGGTCGCGGTCGTGAATCGTGAGGGCCAAATTGTTTTGGTCAATGCGCAACTGGAGAAGCTGTTTGGTTATGAGCGACGAGAGGTATTGGGAGAGGTGATCGAAATATTGGTGCCTGCGAGGTTTCGAGGCAAGCATCCGGAGCACCGCGCGGATTTTGTGGCCGACCTTCGCGCGCGACCGATGGGCTCCGGGTTGGAGCTATACGGCCTGCGTAAAGATGGACGTGAGTTTCCGGTGGAGGTCAGCCTCAGCCCGCTGCAAACCGACCAGGGCTTGTTGATCTCCGGCGTCATTCGCGATATCACGGAACGAAAGCAGGCCGAAGAAAAGATTCGGCAGAGCGAAGAGGAGCTTCGGCGGCTTATCGATGTGATTCCGCAGCAAGTCTTCGTTTTCGACGCGAATTGGAATCCTCTTTTTGCGAACCAGCGAGAACTGGAGTATACCGGCCTTACTCCTCAAGAGGTGCGGTCAAGAGACGCCGTTGCCAGAATCTTTCATCCCGAAGATCTGAAGAAGTTGGAGGAGGTTCGTGAGCGCGCGCTCTCCGATGGTGCCCCTTTTGAAATGGAGGCACGAATACGCGGGAAAGAGGGCGGATATCGCTGGTTTCTGATCCGAGACAATCCGCTACGGGATGAGCAGGGGCGCGTCCTGCGGTGGTACGGCACGCGTACTGACATCGAGGACAGGAAGCGAGCGGAGGAAGAACATGAAAGATTGCGCCAGTTAGAGGCCAATCTCGCGCATACGAACCGGGTCAGCATGCTGGGAGAGCTGGCCGCCTCCCTGTCTCACGAGATAAAACAGCCCATCGCCGCGGCAATCACAAATGCCAATACCAGCTTGCGATGGCTGAAGCGGGAGCCGCCCAACGTGGATCAGGCGCGGGAGGCGATGTTAAGAGTCGTGAAAGATGGAACCCGCGCCGCGGACATCATTGATCGCTTGAGGTCCTTCTATAGGAAAGGGGCTCCGCCCGAACGTGAGTTGGTCGATGTGAACGAAGTCTTGCAAGAGATGCTCGTCCTGCTGCGCAATGAAGCGAACCGGTACTCAATTTCCATGCATACGGAGCTTGCCACCGGGCTTGCCAAAGCTCACGTAGATCGCGTACAGATCCAGCAGGTGCTGCTCAATCTCATGCTCAACGGCATCGAGGCCATGAGGGATTGGGGCGGAGAACTCACCCTGAAGTCGCAAATGAGCCAGGATGGTCCACTGATGATCTCGATCAGTGACACCGGCGTGGGTCTGCCCGCTGAAAGCGCGGAGCAGATCTTCACTGCGTTCTTCAGCACCAAGCCCCAAGGCAGCGGCATGGGCTTGACGATCAGCCGTTCCATCATCGAGGCGCATGGCGGCCGTCTATGGGCAACCGCCAACCCGGGACGCGGCGCAACTTTTCATTTCACGCTCCCGGCAACGCTCGAGGCGCAGGCGTGATCGCGGCGGACAACCCTATTGTGTTCGTCATCGACGATGACGCCGGCATGCGCGCCGCCATTGAGGGCTTGCTCGAATCTGTAGGACTGCGTTCGGAATCCTTCGGGAGCGCAAGAGAATTCCTCGACAGGCCGGACGCCGGCGGGCCCTGTTGCATCGTTCTTGACGTGCGGCTTCCCGGTGAAAGCGGCCTCGATTTTCAACGGAAATTGACCGAAGCGGGCGTTGAGACTCCGATAATTTTCATTACTGCCCACGGCGATATTCCCATGTCGGTAAGAGCCATGAAATCCGGGGCGGTCGAATTCTTGACCAAGCCGTTCCGGGATCAAGACCTGCTGGACGCGATCCAGCAGGCGCTTGAACGCGATCGTGCACGTCGTCAAGAGCAGAGCGAAGTTGTCGACCTACACAAACGCTACGGGCAGCTTTCCGCGCGGGAGCGCGAGGTGATGCAACTCGTGGTCTCGGGCATGCTCAACAAGCAGATCGCTTTCGATCTCGCGACCAGCGAAATCACGGTAAAGACGCATCGCGGTCACGTCATGCGGAAAATGGAAGCCAAGTCGTTTGCCGATTTGGTAAGGATGGCGGAACGGCTAAAGCTTCCCTTCCGGCGCTGAGATCTTACAAGCAAACACCTATACCAACGTATAATTGCGCCTACCAAGGTATAGCTGTCCCAAAACGTTTCCTTTCTTTAGATTGGGGATATGGGTCACGCACAGCTCGTCTCAATTGTGGATGACGACGACTCCGTCCGGGCCGCCCTCCAAGGCCTGATGGAGGAAGCGGGGCTCGATGCACGCGCCTTCCCCTGTGCAGAGGATTTTCTGAATTCCGGACTGCTGTCCCAAACCGGCTGTCTGATTGCGGACATTCGCATGCCGGGCATGTCGGGCCTGGAACTGCAGAAGACTTTGAATGCTAGGGATTGCCGTATTCCCACTATTTTCATTACGGCACATGGCGATGCTGAAACGCGTTTGCAGGCCAAGAAAGCGGGCGCAGTAGAGTTGCTGGCAAAGCCATTTAACGATGAAGCGTTGCTCGACCTGGTTCGGGCAGCTCTGGAGGTGTGAGATCAGAAGCGTCAGGCGATTACGTTCCGAATGGACTTCTATTGGGAGAATTGGATGACCTCGAACAACTCAAATCCACATCAGACCACGCGGGAATTCAACGCGGAACTAGAGGCGCGCACAGAAGTGCGCACGCGTGTGGCCCGCCCGTTGCACGATACGCAGTTGCCGCGCTTTCGGGTGCTGTTGCTACGTTTTCAAGCGGCCTATAACTTGCTCCTCGGGCGTGCGATCGCGAAGGCGCACGACGAGGCGCAAGACCTACGCTCGCCGGCAGTGGCCCCCAACGACCTGGTCAACGCCGTGGAATCATTGGCTGAAGAATTGGCCGCACGGCAAACGGCTGCGGATGGGGACGCAGCCGGGTTTTGGGTAACCGTGGAAGGTGCCCCACGAGAACTTGATCCGAGCCGGCAGGTTGAAATCTACCGGATTGCCGGCGAAGCCTTGCGCAACGCGTTTCGTCACGCGCGGGCACGGCGAATCGAAATCGAGGTCCGGTATGATACGCGGCAGCTTCGCGTTAGGGTCAGGGATAACGGAATCGGCATCGACGCGGGTCTGCTCAGCCAAGAAGGGCGCGGCGGACGCTGGGGTTTGAGAGGAATGCACGAGCGCGCAAATCGTCTCGGCGGGCGCCTGGAGTTCTGGAGCAAGGCGGGAGTTGGTACGGAGGTGGAGTTGACCGTCCCCGCCTCGTTCGCCTACGGGACGCCCGCCTCCAGCGCACTCCACGCGATCTCCATCGTTCGCCGCGATGGGAGGGAACTCAGCGCCGGATCCAGCACCGAGATCGATTTTCGCTCCAGTACGTTCCGCCAAGTGTCCAAATGTCCCGAAGAACTATGGATGAGGCATGGATGACGGCGGATCTCTGACTAAAAGTCTTTGAAGGGATTGGTCGGGCTGCCGGGATTTGAACCCGGGACCTCTTGCACCCCAAGCAAAAAATATCAATCACTTACAGACTGCCCTCAATGAAAACACAAGACTTAGGGCGAAGAGATTTGGACGCCAAATGGACGCCAGAGGAGCAAAAATGGCGTTGTGGACTCCTTGTGGACTCCGCAATCTGGCTCTCGCGCGCGCACGGTTGTTCCCGTCCTTTTGTGATTCCGCTCAGCACGAATGCAAATCGGGCCCCAGAATAGTGGATCGGGATGTGGCACCTGCACGGCCGACCTGGCACGGACTAGCTAACGAAACAAAAAAGGCATATCCTTTCGTAAGGAGCAGTCTAACGAAAGGATTTTGTGCCCGCATCTGAGGACCAGAGCCCGCGACTGGGCCGCTATATCGTCAAAGCCTATGGCGAGGAGACCGTCAGGGCGTTTGTGCCGCCGCCTCTCCCGCCCAATCCTCCCGTGCGCCTTGAGGCTCTGCAGCGCCTGCTCGAACAGGCGAACCAGTCGCTCGGCCGACTCGATGGCTTGGCTTCCGTTCTCCCCAACCTGCCGCTGTTCATTTACGCCTACGTGCGCAAGGAGGCGGTGCTTTCGTCGCAGATTGAAGGAACTCAGTCTTCGCTATCCGATCTGCTTCTGTTTGAAAACGACGAGGCACCGGGCGTACCGCTGAACGACGTCCAGGAAGTCTCGAACTATGTCGCGGCGCTGAACCATGGACTCGAGCAGCTGCGCGGAGGATTTCCGCTTTCATTGCGGCTCATCCGGGAGATTCATGAAGTCCTTCTGTCGAAGGGTCGGGGAAGCGAGAAACAGCCGGGCGAGTTCCGGCAAAGCCAGAACTGGATCGGCGGAACCCGCCCGGGCACTGCGGTCTTCGTTCCGCCACCTCCTGAGCTTGTCCTCGACTGCATGAGCGCCCTCGAACTGTTCCTGCACGACGAGCGTGCGGATCTTCCGGTGCTCATTAAAGCCGGGTTGGTCCACGTCCAATTCGAGACAATTCACCCGTTCCTCGACGGTAACGGCCGTCTTGGCCGGTTGCTCATCACATTCCTGCTATGCGCCGCCGGCGTGCTTCGGGAACCAATCCTCTATCTGAGCCTCTACTTCAAGCAGCACCGGCCCGCCTATTACGACTTGCTGGACCGGGTGCGGGGTAAGGGCGAGTGGGAGACCTGGCTGGACTTCTTCCTAACCGGCGTGAGGGACACCGCCGAACAGGCCGCGAGCGCCGCCCGCCGTATCCTCGCGGTCTTCGAGGACCACCACCGCAAAATCGAGGCGTTGGGCCGCCCGGCGGCATCCGTGCTGCGCGTGTTCGAACACATGCAGCGCAACCCGATCGTGTCGATTCCCGCTGCGGCGCAGAGCATTGGCATCTCGGCACCGACCGTGGCGAAGTCGTTGGAGCACATGCAGCAGTTGGGCATGCTGCGCGAGATCACCGGGCGGCAACGTCACCGCCTGTTCGTCTACGATGCCTACCTTGCAATCCTGAGCGAAGGGACTGAGCCGATGGCGTGAAGGCTTGATCAGGGCGCTGCCCAGACGGTCTTCGAATCTCATCGACTAAGGGGCCGCCAAACTACTGAACAACTGGCGTTGCCACTTTCGCGCCTGCGAGCGGCGGCATCTCGGGCGTTGCTGGGGAGACCGTATGGTCTTCTGCCTTCTTGGCAGCACTAGCGAGCCTGCGTTGTATCCGCCGCGTCAGTTCGTTCTGCCGCTCGGCGGTTACGAAGGTGTACTCGCCTGTCATTTCGAGGTCGCTGTGACCGGCAATTTTGGATGCTTCGATTGCGCTACCACCGACTTGCTGCCGCGAAGTTATGTTGGCCCGACGGAACGAGTGTGGCCCCAGACCAGGGAAGTCGACGCAATAGCAATAAAGAAACTGCTGCGCCGTGCCCCAGGGGGTGTGATGCAGTTCCTGGGAGGCATCGACCAAGCGGAACCCAGCTCACCATTGCAATGCTTCGGCATCGTACCGGACAACATCTAAACCGCTGCAACGGGCGGGACCGTTCGGCCCGAACGTGCTCACGATAACGTAACCGCCAGAACGAACGCTTCCGCCTACCGCACGCACATAGGCGCTTCGATCTTCTGGCGACGTGAGAAAGTGAAATACGGCGCGGTAGTGCCACACGTCGAAGCCATGGCGCGGAAGTGAGACTTTGGTGATGTCTGCCGCAATCCAACGGACACGTTCCGCCGCACTTCCGAGCCGGTGTCTGGTCTCATCCAAGGCAGTCCGCGAGATGTCGAGGACAGTTAAGTTCTGATAGCCCCGCGCGATCAAGTCGTCTACCAGCGTGGACTCTCCCCCTCCGACATCGACGATCGAAGCATCCACAGACCCGGCAGCGCGTTCGATCAAGCCGAGCGAAATATCGAGGTGTGGGCGATACCAGCTCAGCGCATTGGCAGCCTTGCTCTTATAGACGGTCTCCCAATGGGCTTCTGCACTCATGGATTTGGACGTACGAGCACCATCACCCACATATCTGCGGAGTTTGGTCTCCAGCTTTCGGGACGCCAATTGACGAATGGGTCTTTGATGCTCGACACCTGAAAGCCCGCCTCGACAGCCTCGGCCCGAACAAACGCGGGAGCAATCTCATGCTGCTTGAGCTGATCGGCGCGCGGGAGGGACCGGTGTTCGGTCAGGCTAAAATCGGCGATGAAAGGTCTTCCGCCAGGTTTGAGCGCGTGGAGAACATTGTCGAGCATCGCCTGGCAGCTCCTGAAGTGGTGATAAGTGTCGAGAACCAGAACCGCGGCCAAACGACTCTGCGGCAGATTGGGGTCCTCCGGTCCGCCCTTGACGACAACGACGTTAGCGAGGTCGAACAGTCGTAGCCGGAGATTGAGCCTGCTGATGGCGATATCGTCGATGTCTTCGGCGAAAACTCTTCCATCCGGCCCTGTGAGCTGTGCCATGCGAATCGAATAGTAGCCGTCGCCCGCGCCCACGTCGGCGGCCCAATCGCCCCGCGAGATCTTCAGGTGTTCTAGAAGGCCAGTCGGGTTCTGTACCGCTTCGCGCGGCGCGTCGCCTTCTTTGAAATCTCATTTGTCGAGCGATCGTCGGCATTTTGCGGTGGAACCTGGAAGGCGCGCGAGGCCGAGGCCACCAGCAGCAGAGCAACGCAGCCGGAAATAGATCGCATACCCTAGATCATAACAACAGCAACCTGGCGGGACCAGGCTATGTGATGTGTTCGCGGTGAGAATTGCGCCGAAAGGTTTTCGAGCTACCGCCGCGCGGTGACCAAAGAATAATAGATCGGACCGTCAGGGATGTGCGCGGACTTTTCACGCGACTCAACGACGGTAAAGCCGGCGCTCATGAGTTCGTCCCGGACGAACGCGGAAGCAATGTGATGTTTCACGATTTGCTGTGCGCGCGTTTCCTCACCGGGTAGCGGAGAAGGCTCCGAGATCACTAGACGCCCACCGGGCTTCAAGGCGTCGTAAATATGCCGGAGCATATCTTGATAGGGCTCGATTTCGTGATAGGCGTTAAGGATTATAACGGCGTCCAATTGCCCGGTGGGGAGCTTCGGATCGCCGGCTGCGCCGAGAATCATTGAGACGTTCGAGAGATGCGCCTCATCGACGCGCTTGTGCAAGTCGGCCATTCTCTTTTCGGCGATGTCTTCCGCGTAGACATGACCAGAGGCGCCAACCAGAGCCGAGAGACGAACGGTCAGGAAACCGTCGCCCGCGCCGATATCGGCGACGACGCTCGAGGGGTGGATGTCCATCGCGGCGAAGATATCGTTGATGTGCTGCCACTGCTCCCGCTCGGATTCGTGGGCGATGTCCTGAGCAGAGATGCCGAAGGCGATGAACAGGGCGGCGGTTAGGAGTCGTGCGAGTCGCATCGGCGAACCTAATTTGATGATCATATTCTACATTGACGCTTCGGGCCGAAACAGAGACTCTTGTGGCAGATTCTTCCCCTTTTGTTGTTCCACCGGCAGGTTTTATTAGTCGATAGTGTCCTATAGCGGGCGGGCAGAAGGCTGGTTCCGACTCGATACCAAATCAGCGATTTGGGCGTTAATCGTCAAAGTGGATACAATCCTGGTGCGTGACCAATCTCGCCGCCTTGCAAGCCCCAATTCAATAATCTCGCCAATGCCGCCGTGTTCTGCCTCAATGCGGGATGCACCCAAACACAACCGATTACTAGTTTGAACCAGTTGCGAGTACCCGCCGGGGCGTTGGGCGATTTCTTTCGTTCAGGTACAACCGTCGGCATTCCGTTTTGTCGCCAAAATCGGCGTGGGCTAAGCCTCTAGCCGATCCCATAAAGAGATGAACATCTATTATTTAGATCACTAGTTTTGCTCACCTGTCTTGTATTCTGACTTAGTGAAGGATGCCTCACAAGAGATCAACGAGGTCGAGTATGAAAAGAACAGTCGCTGGCAGGACGTATTGAGCGGCGGGATTGCAGAGGATCATTAGTTGCAGCGCTTCTGCGTCTTGTGGGTGTCAGCATTTCAAAGGAAGAAATAACACCAAGGTGCGGGGTTTTCGGGGCATGGCTGCTGACGAGGCAAGCCACATGAAACTTCGCGAAACTCTCCGGGGAAGAGTTCATGCATAATCCAGGTATGAGATCCCGGCGTTCGTTTTTGACTTCCGGACTGGCTGCGGCGGTAGTTGGCTCTCACGCCGCGGACACGGGGGGAGCGCTGCACCCATTACAGGAGTTCGGCTACAAGGATGTCGAGTTATCCGCGGGGCCTGCCCAGGCGCAATTTGAACAGACGCAGTCCGTCCTGATGGGGCTAAATGAAGACAGTCTGCTCAAGCCGTGGCGTCTGCGCGCAGGCCTACCCGCCCCTGGGCCAGATCTTGGCGGGTGGTACGACGAGGTACCTCTGGTTAAGACCGAGAGCGGGGGGCATGGTTTTGCGCCTGCGCATTGTTTCGGCCAGTGGCTCTCAGCCCTTGCTCGGGGATACGCCGTAAGCCATGACTTACGCGCGCGAGCCAAGTTAGAACGACTGCTTGATCTTTACGGCGCTGCGATCGCGGAACGATTCTATGTGAATTTCCGCTTTCCGGCTTACAACTACGACAAAATGGTCATCGGTCTAATCGATGCTCAGCGGTTCGCCGGTTTGACGACGGCGTTCGAGCTGCTCGATCGAACTACAGCTGCGGCGGAGCCTCACTTGCCTCCGCGTGCGCTGGATCGGGATGAGCCACAGCGGCGCTGGCGGAAGTCGGTGGGCGAAAACACGACGGACGATTATCTCTGGGATGAATCGTACACGCTCGCCGAAAACCTGTACCTAGCTTGGGATCGGGGCGCGGGTGAGCGCTATCGAACGATGGCTCGCCGCTTCCTCTTGAACGAAACATATTTCGATCCGCTTGCCGAGGGTAAGAACACCCTCGCCAATCACCACGCATACAGCTTCTGCAACGCTCTGAGTTCAGCGATGCAGGCGTATCTAGCGGATGGAAGCGCCAAGCATCTCCGCGCGGCCAAGAATGCGTTTGACATGATCGAGACGACGCAAAGTTTTGCCACTGGGGCCTGGGGACCAAACGAGAGCTTTGGTTCGCCGGAGAGCGGGTTCCTTTACGAGAGTCTGGCAGGCACGCACAAGAGCTTTGAGACGCCTTGCGGCAGTTACGCTCATTTCAAATTGACGCGGTATCTGTTGCGGGTGACGCGGGACGGCCGGTACGGGGACAGCATGGAGCGGGTCTTATACAACACCGTCCTGGGTGCGAGACCGTTACAGCCGGACGGGCGCGCATTCTATTACTCCGATTACCACTCCAGCGCCAGTAAAGTTTACTTCGATGACGCCTGGCCTTGCTGCTCGGGCACTCTTCCACAAGTGGCAGCCGATTACCGCATTCTCATTTACTTCCGAGATCTCGATGGTGTTTACGTGAATCTTTATCTGCCATCGGTCCTTCGATGGACAGGCAAAGACGGGGTCCAGTTGACGCTCACCCAGGGTGGAGACTATCCAACGGGCGGCAGGATCACGATGCTTGTGCGCGCTTCACGATCCTCCGATTTTGCGCTTCACGTAAGAATTCCTGCGTGGTCTGCGAGCGGCGGATCGCTCATACGGATAAACGGTGAACGAACCGCGGCGCCCATTCAGAAAGGCTTCGCGACGATCCAACGCACGTGGAGAGATGGCGATCGGATCGACATGGAGATCGACTTACCGTTGCGAGTTGAAGCAATCGATGCGACGCATCTTGACACGGTCGCGCTCGTTCGGGGACCAATGGTCTTATTTGCGATTGGGGATTATCTACCTTCCTTAACGAGGCAGCAACTTCTGTCAGCGGTGCAGATACCCGGGCAGCCTTCTTGGCGGACGGCAACGCATCCGGGGCAGGTGCTATTCCGGCCGTTCGTGGACATCCACGAGGAGAAGTACACTACCTACCTCAACGTTAGTTGACTAGGACGGTGTCGCGAGTTCCAGCAACGGCAGCACAAGAAAGTCGCTCCTCTTTTTCGGCGAGTACTTGGTAAGAAACTCTTGGTGTCGGTAAAACGGAAGGACAATCGATTCAGCTTGAGCCCTTACTCGCCACGGCGAGGTGCTGACCTGACCGGGGTGTCTGACCAGTTGGATTGAGAGACTGAGTGCCTGATGTCACACATTATCGGCAAAGACGTTTCGCCACCCGGCGGCTGGTCATCCGGCTGAGCTTGGTGGTCTCAGGTGTGAACGGAAGTCGCAGCCTAACGTAGCCTATCTAAGTCAGCCCGTGTGCCTTTCTCGTGGCCCGCGAATTGCTAATATCGCCGTATGCTGCGGCCGCTTATCCTCCGTAAGTGTGCTCTTGGCTGCGCGTTTGCTCTGTTCTTGGCGTTCGGACTGATTGCAGGCATTCGCGGACCGGGCAAATACAACGGTGTCGTGATCTTCGATCGTTGGGGCGCTTGTTACTTATACAGTGGGGCGTATCTCATGCCGGTGTCGGAGAAGGTTAAGGAACTACTCCGATCATGGGAAGGTAAGGCTGTCCTTGTTGACGCGCAAGAAGTCTACCAGCCGATGAACCCAGGGGACGGGCTTATTACGAAGTTGGTCGTCTTAGGTCCTGCTGAAGAGCCGGGCTCTGTTCCCATGCAGCGCCCGCCAGATATCGATGGCCTCTCTTTAACGGTAGCCGCGAATTTCTCGAAGGAAGCGCCCGACGAACTCGTCGTCCAGGTACGCAACGTTGGAAGCACGCCTCGCCAGCTCCGCATGGATGCGCTCGCCCCGACCCTCCTCGCAAAAAAGGGCGGCACGGAGCAGTTTGCACAGCCAACGGATGGGCCATCGTTCGCCGCCTTGACTCGCTTCAACATGCTGTTTTTGGCGAGGAGTCCCGCGCGGCACACGTGGGCAATCAACGGACACTCGCATGCGACTGCAATGTCGGTGGCGCCCGGCACGCCGATTTCCGCGAGCGTCCAAATCGAGCCGGGCGAGGTTGTTGAGGTTCCTCTCATTTTTGAGCTCGACCCCGGCGAATATGAGTTCCTTGCCGGTTACGGGGGCGGTGTTCATGCGGCGCGTTCTTTGGCGAGCAACAGACTCGACTTCGACGTTGCCGAATCCGGGAAGGCGCGGCTGGGAGCCGGAGAGAGAACGGTCAACCTTGGGCGCAAGCCTCGCGGACGCGGGAGTGTGTGCGGAAGAGTCACCCGCGAAGATGGAACAACCATCGAGCGAGCACAAGTCGTCCTCTGGCCCTATCCTTTCCCGGCGGATCAACCGAGTGCAGCATCTGTGGGCCTCTCCGATGCGAGCGGTATGTTCCGGCTTGACTCAGTTCTTGAAGGAAAGTACGTTCTTGCCGCTGCAGCTACCGATGCTCAAGGTCGAGTTCTGGCCGGAGCGCTCGGGGGCCGCCGCGCTGCGGATGCACCGCCGGTGGTCTTCCAGGGAGGCGACGAGGGTTGCTCCCGCGTTCTGACCCTCTTTCGACAGCCCGGATACACACTGAGTGGTCAGACGGACACGACCGCTGCCGGCAAAACCGTGCGTATGATTCTCAAGCGCGGAGACGCTTTTCCTTGGGAGTCCTCAGCGGTGATCGGGGCCGACGGCAAGTACGAGTTTCGCAACGTGCCGCCTGGGCGTTACCAGTTCTTTGCCGGCTGGACCGGGTGGGGGCGGGACATCGAAGGTGATGTCGAGGAAACGGTTAAGATAAGCTGGCCGCCGCGTGGGCAGGAGGTGCAGATGTCCATCTCCACCTGCGAGGGTAATTCGTGCAAGCATAGGACTCCGGGAGAGATCGAGAAAGACGAACTGCTCGTCATTTCTGCGCTGCGCGACTTGCATCGAGCCGAACAGGCCTACGCGGGACAGTACAAGCACGGTTTCACGGCCAATTTAACCGCTCTCGGACCGGCGCCGGAATGGTATCGACCAACCGCGGAACGTGCGGGACTGGTTGATGCGATCAAAGCGGGCCTGACTTCAGGAGGCGATGCGATCCAGTTCGCCGCGAATGGCTATCGCGTCACCTACCAGCCTGGGGTGGCTGACGAAAACGGTGCAATTACCAAGTATTTCTTCGACGCGAGGCCGGTGACGTTCGGCGAGTCTGGAACCAGGAGCTTTCAGATGGATGAGGGCGGAGAAATCCGTGCGACTTCGGAGAATCGTGCGGCAACGACCGCGGACCCGGCGCTGGAGAATAACTGACACGCGCAGGAGAAACATATTCATGAGGGTCGGAGTCTAACTACGCATGCTGCTTCATTTGACAGCCTTGTGTCTGTTGGCACTTGCGTCGCCGGCCTTCGGCTGCAGCTGTTTCTCGAATGGTGGATGCCCTGGTTTGGGGACCGCGACGGGGCCGGTGTTTGTGGGAACTGTGCTCGATGTGACGGATTTGCCGCGTACCGACAGATTCGCCTTCTTGAGCAACCGGAAGGCGCGCATTCGAGTGGATGAATCTTTTGGAGGACTTGCCTCGGACGCCCACGACGTTGACGTCTTGACCGGCTCCGGCGGCGGAGACTGCGGCGTGCCATTTCGAACCGGGGAAGTGTATCTGATCTCGGCCGGTCTTGGAGATGACGGGCTGCTGCATGCCGGGATTTGCAGCGCGACCAGGAAAATTGAATTTGCAGAGGCCGTTGTGCGCGTCCTCCGGCAGCAGCGCGATCACCAGCCAGTACCCACCTTGATCGGAGGGATCGCACAATACAACCGCAACTTCGAGGGGCTGCTTGGAATGCATGCGCCTATACCTTTGCCGAATACTCTGATGCGCCTCAAGGCAGATGGCCGCGTTTACGAGACGCAATCCGACTCTCAAGGGCTCTACGCGTTTTACAATCTGCCCTCGGGAAAATACGAGTTCGCGCCCGATCTGCCGGCGGGAACAACGCTGTCCTGGTTTATTGGCAGCGACAAGCCAGTGGTTCCGTTTGAAGTCCACGTCGGCGCCTGCCAGGAGCGAAATGTGGAGGCGTTCCCCAGCGGGTCCATCCAAGGGCGGGTTCTCGATTCATCAGGCAATCTGATTCGCGAAGCGTTTGTATATATCGTTCCGGTCGACAAAAACGTGATTCCAGCCGAGCGGCAGCTCTATTGGGAGTTTCAAGGAAAAGAGAGTTTCTTTAAGTTTGTGCATCTTCCGCCCGGGCAGTATCTTCTTGTTGTGAATCCGGACGATGCACAGGACCCGAAGTTCCCGTACCCAAGGACCTTTTATCCAGGTGGATCGGACCGCGCGTCCGCGAAGGTGGTCACGATCAGCGGCGGCGAGCATGTAACGGATGCGGACATACATCTCAAGCAGAAGTTCGCGCCCCGCCGCGTGACGGTTCGGGTCACTTGGGCCGATGGCAGATTGATCCGGGATTTAGTGTTCGTCGAAGCGAAAGGGGTGGATCGTCCGGCTGTTATGGCCGACGCGAAACAACCGGATCTAAAATCGAGTGTGGTTGAGTTGACTTTGGTCGCGGGGGAGGCATACCGGATTGAAGCTCGCCTGACGTGCCGGTACGCAGATGAGCAGAGCGTTGGACCAGGTGCCTCCTTGCATTCAGAAGGGGCGTATTTGGGTGCGAAGGACGAACGCGCGGAGCTATCCTTGGCCATTCCTGCGAACGCGTGCCCCGAGGTCCAGGGGAAAACGTTAGTGACCGGTAAGTAGGTGTCTGACGCCATCACGAAGCGTGTGCGTCATTTTCAGCCGTCCCCGTCATGTCACATTATCGCCCGAGCCTTTCAACGTTCGCGAAACAGGCGGGCAGCGAGGGGCATCAAAGCGGCCGCGCCCGTCACAACCGCAGCCCACTGGTTTAAGTGCGCCGCGCGGCTAAGCGCGTTCAAGAAGTCACCGCCAGGCCCAAACCCCTGCCACGCTGGCACGGAGTGAAAATGAGCGTAAATCATACAGGGGATTGGTCGGGCTGCCGGGATTTGAACCCGGGACCTCTTGCACCCCAAGCAAGCGCGCTAGCCAGGCTGCGCCACAGCCCGAAACACTCTGATTGTAGCACGCGGGGTTTATGCGGGCTCGAATTCCTTCGCCGGATCCTGACAGGCTGCCGCCAATCCGGCCAGATTGACAGAAAAGCCAATCTCGTCGACGGAGAATTCCAGGATTGCGTCCACGATCCTGCGCTGCGCGTCCTCGGTCAGGTCATTGTAGAAGGGCAGCCGGAGCAAGGTTTGGGCGGCCTTGTCCGTCTGTGGGCAATCGAACCGGCCATAGCGCTTCCCCATGGGCGAGCTGTGCAGCGGAACGTAGTGGAACACACTGAGGATGCCCCGCTGCTTCAAGTGGCCGATTAACCGTTCCCGCGACTCGAGTGACGGCATCAGCAAATAGAACATGTGGAACGGCTGATCGCAGTGCGGGGGCACAGACGGCAGGCGGATCCCGTTGCGCCGGCCCCAGTCCGCCAGGCTGTTCGAATACATATGCCAGATCCGGCCCCGGGACGCCGTGATCTCCCCGCCCTTCTCGAGTTGGGCGTACAGGAACGCCGCCAGGCAATCCGAGATCACGTAGCTCGAGCCAAGATCAACCCAGGTATACTTGTCCACCGCGCCGCGATAGAAGGCGCTGCGGTTGGTTCCCTTTTCGCGCAGAATTTCCGCCCGGGCCACCAACGCGGGATCGTTCAGCAGCAGCGCTCCGCCTTCGCCGCAGTGCACATTCTTGGTTTCGTGAAAGCTCTGCGTCGCCATGCATCCGAACGTGCCGAGCATGCGCCCCTTGTATTTGCCGAAAAGCCCGTGGGCGTTGTCTTCCACGACGGCGATGCCGTGTTTCCGTGCGATCGCCAGAATGGCGTCCATTTCACAGCCGACTCCCGCGTAATGAACCACCACGATCGCCCTTGTTCTCGGAGTGATGAGATCCTCGATCAGCCTCTCATCGATATTCAGCGTGTCGGGACGAATATCGGCGAACACCGGCGTCGCTCCCCGCAATACGAAGGCATTTACGGTGGACACGAAGGTGAACGAGGGAACGATGATCTCGTCTTCGTCTTGAATGTTGAGCAGCAGTGCGCTCATCTCCAGAGCATGGGTGCAGGAGGTGGTCAGCAAGGCCCTCGAAACGCCGAGTTCCTTCTCGATCGCCGCCTGGCATAGCCGCGTGTAGTGACCGTCACCGGAGATATGGCCGCGGAGAAGCGCATCGGAGATATACGCATACTCGTTGCCCGCAATGGCCGGCTTGTTGAAGGGTATTTGTACGTCGCTCAAAGTGGAGCCCTGGCCCTCTTAAGAGAAATCGGCAAAAACTCCAACGATCTTTAACCGCGTCTCCGCGCCACGACCAGACAACTCCCTCCCATTTTGAGAGGCCGCCGCGCTGAAATCGTGGCGAGTTCCCGTTCCATGAGGCGATTCAACACTCGTCCAACCAGGACGGAACTCGTTTCGTGATCGGACTGGATGGTCTCCGCGGCGGGCCGTTGGAGAGAAATTCCCAGGCGGTAGGGAAGAGCACGGCGAGCCAAGATAGGCAGCGGCAGAAAGCTAAAGAAGTAAGTGGCGAACTCCACCGAATAGCCCACTTCCTCAAGAACGCGGCTCAACGACGGAATGGTATATCGCCGCGCGTGCCCCGCCACCACATCTTCGCTGGACCAGAGCCACTGGTAGGCTGGAACCGTGATGTACACCAGCCCCCCAGCCTTCACGAGCCGGCAGATTCCTTTGAGAAAGCCGCGGTCGTCCTCAATGTGTTCGACGACGTCAAACAAACCCACTCCCGGAAGCGTCCCGGGAAGAATTCCTGCATCCTCAAGGGTTGCCTGCACCACCTGCCGCACGCCGCGCCGGATGGCATTCCGAACTCCGGAGAGTCCTGGCTCCACCAGCACCACGTCCTGTCCAGACGCCGGTATCGCGCTCGCGACAAAGCCGTTGCCGCCGCCTACATCGAAGAACGTTCCCGGTGGAGGAAACAGCCTGAGCACATCCAGGATGCAGCGGTTCCGATGGCGGAACCAGAACGAAGAGTCTTCCACCGAAAAGCACAGTTCGTTCCCGTCCTCCGGATAGGAAACGCTGGAGACAGTTGCCGATCTCCAGAAACCGCCGTGGCCCAGCTCCAGATTCGGCGCGATCGCCTGCAGATCGATTTGGCCCGTCAGGGAGGCCGCCATCACTCTTCCATTCCGATCTTCTCCCGGATCACCGACGAAGGCGTTCCCATACTGCGGGAATGCATCCGCGCCAGATACTCCCCGATGATTCCCAGCGCGCACATTTGGGCGCCGGAAAAAATCGAGATTAAGGACGCAAGAAAGGGAAAGCCCGGCACGGTGCTTCCGAAGATCAGCGTGCGGCTTACGACATAAATCAGCACCACGCCTCCGAATCCGCAGAGCGCAAACCCGATCAGCGTGGCTACCCTCAGCGGAAGAGTCGTGAATCCGGTAATCAGGTTCATCGCATGATTGATCAACGTGCCCAAGCGGTAATTCGATGTTCCAATCCGCCTCGGGGCATGGTCCACCTTGAGCGATCCAAAGCGTTTTGTGCCCCACGTAAGCAGGACGTCAATCGATACATACGACCCGTCGTAGTGGCGGAACGCCTCTCTTACCGCGGAACGGAACGCTCGAAAGGCGCTCACTTTGCGGGCCGTTTCCGCTCCCATCACGCTTTCCAGACCGATCTTGGTCAACTTCGAAGCAAGATCCCGCAAAACGCCGTGCTGTTCCGTCGCCGGGACTCCGTAGACGACGTCGTAACCCTCGTCGAGCTTTGCCAGCAACTTGGGGATTTCCTCAGGCGGATTCTGCAGATCGTCATCCATGGTAACGATCACCGGGTACCGTGCAGCCCGGATTCCGCAAAGCAGGGCATTGTGCTGCCCGTAATTGCGCATCAAGTTTATGCCGCGAACCCAAGGGAACTCATTGTGCAACTCGGCGATCTTGTCCCAGCTCGCGTCGTGACTGCCGTCATTGACCAGAATTGCTTCGTACTCAGTTCCCAGCGTGCGGAGAACCGGCGCAAGGCGCTCGATCAGTGGTCCGAGGCTTCCCGCGCTGTTATAAACCGGAATCACCACGGAAATCTGCGTGGTGCGCGCGGACG
The DNA here is from genome assembly GCA_035542735.1 of Bryobacteraceae bacterium. Lineage (GTDB taxonomy): Bacteria > Acidobacteriota > Terriglobia > Bryobacterales > Bryobacteraceae > Palsa-187. Next base: position 89,852 of record DATKKV010000027.1, on the reverse strand, counting down.
GCGAGGATCCGGCTAGCGCATCGGCCAGCGCCAAGGTGTCGGAGAAAAGGGCCACGGCAGCTTCTTGCTAATGGGATCGTCGGAAGCCGCCGATTCCTGTAGTGATGGCCGAATTCGCGGAAAATGGCTTCTTTTCATGCTGATGGAAGCTGATACGGGAGCTCGTCCGGCGGCGCCGCCGGCATCCTTTGCCGCTCTGCTCGACCGGCGGCCGAACCTCTTTCTGCCCGTCTGGATCGCGGTGTATTTCGCGGCCCTATGGCCCTTTCTGCGCCGGCCCCTCTGGTACGACGAGCTGTTCACCTACTACGTCGCGACCGCACCCTCCTGGCAACGATTCCTCGGCGGCGTGCTGCACGTCGACCTGAATCCTCCCTTGAACGCTCTTCTTGTGCGGGCCAGCGTTTTCCTCTTCGGCGACTCTCCTTTGACCGTCCGCCTTCCTTCCTTCTTGGGATACCTCGGCGCAAGTCTGGTCCTTTTTTATCTGGTCAGACGCCGGATGGGCGGAGTACTGGGGCTCGCCTCCATCTCCATCCTCTGGTCTTTTTCGTTCAGCCCATACGCTGCAGAGGCGAGGCCCTATGGCGTGCTGCTGTTCTTCTTCAGCCTGGCCAGTTGGTTCTGGCTCAACGCAGCCGGCCGGGACCGATGGACGAAATCGCACGCCGGCCTCACCGCGTCGATTGTGGCAATGCTAATGACACACTGTTTCTCGCCGGTATTCGTAGCTGCAGTTGGTGCGGGAGAACTGACGCGAACTATTACAACCGGGCGAATCGACAAGCGGATCTGGGCGAGCCTGCTCAGCCCTTTGATTCTTGTGGTGCTGTACATTCCGCTCATCAGGAATGCGCAGGCGCTCGATATGCCACATTCCTTCGAAGCCAACTTTGCGACCATTCCGCTTTTCTACATGCGGGTTTTTCTCCCCATTCTCCCTGCGATCGGCGCAATTCTGCTGCTCTGGCTGTTTGCCGAAAAGAGCCGCCCCTCCGTTCCGTGGCGCGACTTGCTCCGGCCGCATGAGAGCGCATTTTGCGTCGCCTCCCTGCTGGCTCCCCTGGCGATTATCGGGTATTCGCTTCGCAGCGGCGTCGCCTTCTGGGATCGCTATGGCATCGGGGCCGCACTCGGCGGCAGCCTGCTTCTAACCGCCTTACTCGCCTACTGCGTCCGCGGAAATCTCAACCGGGCCGCGGCCGTGTCCGCGATCTCTCTGCTGGTTTTTTGTTTCACCAAGGCGGGAGCGAGCGCATCGCTGGCGAACTTCGAGGGCAGTTCCACCTCCGTGCGCGCCGTTCGCCCCGATCTGCCGTTTGTCGCCGCGTGCGGGCTTACGTTCCTGGAAATGGATCACAACGAACCGCTGGATTTCTCGCCTCGTTTGTACTATCTCACCGACAAGGAATCCGCCTTCGGCTATGCACACGCCACGGCGTTCGAGAGCTTCCCGACCCTTAAGGAGCGCTGGCCGATCCGGGCAAACGTTCAAGCCTATCGCGAATTCGTCCAGCGGCACCGGGAGTTTCTGGTTCTGGCGACGTACGATTGCCCGCTCGAATGGCTCCTGAAGAAGCTGCACGACGACGGCGCAACGATTCAACTGGTTCAGAGCGGCCAGACCGGATACCGCGATCACGATCTGTTCGACGTGCGGTTCCCTTAACGTTAGTGGTTCTCCAGAATGACGGCCGTGCCGTCGAAATCTCCCGCAGGTCGGCGGTCGGGCCGCGATTGTGTATCCGACGATATGCTGGTTCTTACGTTGTCTGAAAGGAGTAGCGAGTGGAGCCGGAAATCCTATATTCCCGGGTGGATCGAAACGGAGCGGCGTGGGCCGAGATAACCCTCAACCGGCCGGAAAAAGGGAACGCGATTTCGGCGCGGATGCTGGATCAGCTGGAGTCGGCCATCGGAGAAATCGAATCCGACCGCAGTGTGCGCGCTGTCGTGCTCCGGGCGCGCGGGCGATTTTTCTGCACCGGCGGCGACATCGAGGCCTGGGGCGCGCTCTCGCCTGAGGAGATGGCGCGGGATTGGATTCTAAGAGGCATAGCCGTGCTGCAGCGGCTCGCCGCTCTTCCGCAGCCGGTGATCGCCTCAATCTCCGGCCATGCCATCGGCGGCGGCCTGGAATTGGCCATGGCAGCCGACCTCCGCATCGCCGTCCGATCGGCGGAGTTGAGCACGCCGGAAGTGGCTCTGGGAATGATCTCCGGCTGGATGGGCGTAAGCCGGCTGGCCGAACTGGCGGGAGTGGCCAGGGCGCGTCATCTCACGCTGCTGGGCACTCCTATTCGCGCCGAACAAGCCTTCAAATGGGGCTTGATCACTGCTCTGGCCGAGGACGAAGCCGACCTGGAGCGCCAGCTCAGCGCATGGCTGGATCGGCTCTGCGCGAATTCAGGCTCCGCCATGGCGTTGACCAAAGGAATCTTGGCCACCATGCATCAGGATCTGCGCCAACACCACGCGGCTGCGGCGGCGCAGGCCGCAGGGTCGCCCGATTGCCGCGAGGGCGTCCGGGCCTTTCTTGAGAAGCGCAAACCGTTGTTCGGAAAACCATGAGCGCCGGTCAGCTCAGCGGAGCCCGATTCATGAATGCGCGCGAGGCGGCTGCGCTCATCAAGGATGGAGATACCGTCGCCGTCAGCGGCAATGGCGCGGGCATGATCTCGGCTGAAGCGATTCTCGAGGCCACCGAGCAGCGCTTTCTGGAAACGGGAAGCCCTCGCGGGCTCACACTGGTCCATTCCTTAGGTCTGGGCGACCGCGCGTTGATGGGCGCGAACCGGTTCGCTCATGAAGGCCTGTTGCGCAAGGTCATCGCGGCGCACTTCACCTGGTCGCCTCGGATTCAACAACTGATTCGCGAGGAAAGAGTGGAGGCCTATTGCCTCCCGGCCGGCGTCATCCAACAATTACTGCGCGAAATCGGCGCGGGGCGCCCAGGGCTGTTCACGCACTGCGGGCTAGGCACATTCGTCGACCCGAGGCACGACGGCGGGCGATGCAATTCCGTCAGCCGCGAGGAACTCGTGGAACTGATCGAGATCAGCGGCCACGAGGTGCTGCATTACAAGCCGTTCCCGGTGGACGTCGCTATCATTCGTGGCACCTATGCCGACACGCGAGGCAACCTTAGCCCGGAAGAAGAAGCGCTGGATATGGACATCCACACCCTGGCGCTCGCCGCGCGGAATAGCGGCGGAAAAGTGCTCGCCCAGGTCCGCGAAGTGGTCGAGGCGGGAGCATTGCAAGCCCGCCGCGTCCGCGTCCCAGGCATCCTGGTCGACGCGATTGTGCAGGATCCAGGCCAGCAGCAATTCTATGGCTTGGACTACGACCCGGCCGTAAGCGGTTCACGCAAGTCCGCAGCCCCGCCGGCGGTCGCCGCGGTTCCCGATAAGCTGGAGCGCCGCATCATTGCTCGCCGCGCGGCGCTGGAGTTGCAGCCGGGCGCGTCGTTGAACATCGGCTTCGGAATTCCCGGCGGTATCTTCGGCCTCGTGGCCCAGCACAGCAGCGCGGAGCACTTATGGATCAGCGTCGAGCAAGGGGTCCACAACGGCGAGATGCTGGACGACCGGCTCTTCGGGGCCGCGCGAAACCCTGACGCCATCGTTCCTTCCATCGAACAATTCGACTATTACAGCGGAGGAGGCATCGATATCGCCTTCCTCGGCATGGGCGAGGTCGATGCGGCAGGGAACGTCAACGTATCCCACCTAGGCGGCAGTCTCATTGGACCCGGAGGATTCATCGAGATCGCGCAGAACGCCAAGAAAGTGGTGTTTTGCGGCACGTTTGACGCAAAGGGCTCGAAGATCGCCTGGGCTGATGGGCGATTGATCGTCGAACGGCCCGGCGAAATCCGCAAGTTCGTTAGCAGGGTGGAACGCGTGACGTTCTCCGCCGATTACGCCCGGAAGCAGGGGCAGAGCGTCCTTTACGTTACCGAACGCGCCGTGTTTCGCCTGGTGGAGCACGGACTTGAATTGATGGAGATCGCACCCGGCATCGACATCGGACGCGACGTGCTGCCGTTCATGGAATTCCAGCCGTTCGCCATCAAGGCCGGGCTCATGCCCGCTTCAGTGTTTCCGTGATTGAAAATCATGATGAGGGCTCTCCCGCGCGCCGCGGAGGACTTCGGCATTTTTCAACACTGTAGAATATTGAAAGCTGGAGGTGAGTTGTGCGGCTCTTCCTTTGCCTGACCGCAACCATTTCGGTTGCTGGGCTAACTTGCTACGCAGCGTCGCGGCCGGGATGCGAAGCGCGTCCCGAGGTACGCCAGATACTTAGAACGAAGCTTGAGGAATCAGAGCTCGACAGGCTGAAGTTTCCCGATCGCGCCGCACGCGAGCACCAGGTGCTGGAGGATCTGATCGCGCAGTATCCGGACGAGATCCAGTCCTACCGGCGCCTCATCAACTTCGTTCGTAACTCCGAGCCGGAGCAATTCCCGGCGCTTCAAGACCGATTCCGCAAGCAGGCTGCCGCAAAGCCCGCTGATCCGGTGGCTGCGTACGTCGCGGCGGTGGCGTTGTTCCGGACCGATACGCCGGAGAGCATCCGGCTGCTGGAGACGGCGCGGGCGAGTTCGTCGGATTTCGCGTGGACCGCACTCGAACTGGCTAACATTTACTCCTCGGGCAAGCGCGTAGACAAGAAGAAGGCCGCTGAGGATCTCGCGCTGTTCTTCTCGATGTGCCCGACGTCGACTGATCGGACGGCGCAGTGGCTGCTGGGGAAATTGGGCGACGTGCCGTTTCAAGCCCGGGTAGCTGGAGCCTTGCGAGAACAGCTTGCGAAAGAAACCGATCCGGTGGCGCTGCGCGCGTACGAAACGCTTTGGGGTCTGGAGTTCCGCACACGGCCGCCGCTACAGCACGCCGCGCTGCGGGAACAGGTGAAGGCGGATCTGAAGCGGTTGGAGGCGCTCGACGTCAAGGGCGACGTGAAATGGATTGCGCTTCTCAAGAATGGATATAAGCAGACCGGCGATTTAGCGGCGACCGCCGCGCTGGACGATCGCCTCCTGCGCGAATTTCCAACTTCGGAGGAGGCCTACGGCGCGGCCTATGAGCGCTGGGATAAGATGCACAAGAAGCCGGCGGACCACAAAGACGCCCCCGCGTGGGCCGCCTACAATGCAGCCCATAAGGACGCTCTGAAGGGTTGGATACGCGAGTTTACGGACTCGACCTATCTTTCGCGCTCGGCGTGGTTCTTTGCGATCTTCGATGACGATACGATTTCGGAGAAGGAAGGAAATGCAGCGCTGGACCACTTTCTAAAGGCGGAGGCCGATTACGACCCTCCGGCGTCCTGGCAATACGAAAACGCAGCCGAATTCCTGATCGATCATAAGTGGCAGCCCAAGCGAGCGCTCGAACTCCTGCATAGGGCGCAGCCGCTGCTCGCGGCGGAGTCGAATCGCGATCTTCATGACGACAATCTCTCCGCCGACGAGGCCGAACAGCGCGCGAACAGGGAAGTGTACGACCGACAGGAAATCACGGGCATGGTCCTTCAGGCGGCTCGATTGGCGGGCCGCCCCGCCGAGGGCCAGGCGCTACGCGCGTCCGTCGAGGCCGCGCCGCCGACTCAAAAGAAACGCGAGTCCGGTTACTGGCTGAATCGCGCACGCCTTGCGGCCCTGGAAAATCGCAAGGCCGACGCCCTGACCTATTATCAGCTCGCGCTCCAGACACGGCTTTCGCCGCCTAATCCGTGGCGAGGAAAGTTGCAGGACGATCTCGCCGACGAATCGCGCGCGCTGTGGAAGGAGATGGGTGGAACTGAGGTGGCGTATGCGATCTGGAGCAAGCCAACCGCGGAAAAACCGCAGGAGCTCAAAGAAGGCCGCTGGGAGAAGCCGAAGAAGACGTTACCCGCGTTTGAGCTGACCGACCTTTCGGGCAAGACGTGGAAGCTGGTGGCTCTCGAGGGTAAATCTGTTTTCATCAATCTCTGGGCGACCTGGTGCGGGCCGTGCAGTGCGGAACTGCCGCATCTCGAGGACTTATACAAGAAGGTGAAGGACCGTACCGACGTGCAGATCCTGACTTTCAATCTCGACGAAGATCTCGGACTGGTAGAGCCATACATGAAGGACAAGGGCTATACGTTCCCGGTGCTGCCAGCGTTTTCGCTGGTGATGGGATTGCTGGACGGCGTGGGGATACCGCAGAACTGGATTGTCGATCCGCGTGGCAAATGGCGGTGGACGCAACTCGGGTTCGGCGGGGAGCCGGACTGGGGAGGCGACATGATTCAGCGGTTGGAACAGGTGAAAAACAGCGAGGCGGCGGTCCCGTCGTCTTCTTTGCCGTAGCCAGTAGCGTTTTGAACTAAGCTATTGCTGATGTCCACTCCGCGCCGTACCTTCCTGAAGCAAGTCGGAATCGGTGGGGCAGCGGCCCAACTCCGCGCCGCGGCGCCTCCACCGCAAAAAGCCGCCCCGATCCCCGACCTGCCCTTCCCCCGCGTATTCACGGGCCGTCATCTGACTGCGATTGCTTTCCCTCTGGGCGGCGTCTGCGCCGGGTCGATCAGCCTGGGAGGACGCGGGCAGCTTCGCGACTGGGAGATTTTCAATCGCCCGGATAAAGGCAATTCGCCCAGCTACGCGTTCCCGGCGATCTGGGTTCAGACCGCGGGCGCGAAGCCGGTGGCGCATGTGCTCGAATCGCGGATTCAGCCGCCGTATGGAGGGTCCAGCGGATTGGGCTCGCAGAACGTGCCCGGACTGACGCGGCTCGAATCGTCCACCTTTACCGGCGAGTTCCCTCTGGCGCGCGTGGACTTTGCCGACGCGTCGCTTCCGGTGCGCGTTTCGCTCGAGGCGTTTTCGCCGTTCATCCCTCACGATCCCGACAACTCCGGCCTTCCGGTTGCGATCCTGCGTTATCGCGTGACGAATCCGGGCCGATCGGAGGCAAGCGTCTCCATCGCGTGGTCCATCGACAACCCGGCGGGAAGAACGCCGGCAGCGGACACGCCGGTGAACGAACATCGTGCCTCGGCTCGTCTCGAAGGGCTGTACATGAGCAGTCCCGATCTGCCGTCGAACGATCCGCTGAAAGGCGGCTTCGTGCTGGCCGCCGTGGATCCCGGCGATGCGCGCATCTCCTATCTGCGAGGTTGGAAGCGGGATCGATGGTGGAACTCGCCCATGCTCTATTGGGACGATTTCAGCGCCGATGGCCAACTGGGCCCAGAACCCGCCGTGCGGAGCGGCGTGGGAGCGCTCTGCCTGAACCGCACGATCGCCGCCGGCGCGCATGCCGATTACACGTTCCTGCTGGCGTGGCATTTCCCGAATCGGACGCCCCGCCGCTGCGGCTGGACCGCGCCCAAGGGAGATGAGGATACGGTGATCGGCAACTGGTACAGCACGCGATTTTCGGATGCATGGTCGGCGGCGGAGTACGCCGCCGGGCATCTGGCAGAACTCGAGAGAAAAACCCGCCGGTTTGCCGCGGCGTTTCGTGAATCGACCATACCGGGAGCTGTGAAGGACGCTGCCAGCGCCAATCTGTCGACCCTGGTGACCCAGGTCTGCTTCCGCACCTCCGATGGCGAGTTCCACGGCTTCGAGGGCGCCGACGACCACTCCGGATGCTGCCACGGCAGTTGCGCGCACGTCTGGAATTACGAAACCACAACGCCGCACGTGTTCCCCACCTTCGCGCGATCGTTGCGAAAAACCAGTTTCGGCTACGATCTGGATGCAGCGGGCGCGCTCCATTTCCGCGAAAATCTGCCGCACAAGCAGCCGTTGTGGGGATTCGCGGCCGCCGACGGGCAGATGGGGCAGATCCTGCACGCCTATCTCGACTGGCGCTTGAGCGGCGATCTCGACTGGCTGAAGGATCTGTGGCCCGGCATCAAGCGAGCCATCGAGTTTTGCTGGACTCCCGGAGGATGGGACGCCAACCGCGACGGTGTGATGGAAGGCGTCCAACACAATACCTACGACGTCGAGTTCTACGGGCCAAATCCACTGTGCGGGATTTATTACCTGGGTGGATTGCGCGCGGCCGAAGAAATGGCCCGCGCCGTCGGCGACCCGGCAGCCGCTGACTACCGCCGCTTGTTCGATCAGGGGAGCAAGTGGATCGACGCGAATCTGTTCAACGGCGAATACTACGTGCAGAAGATTCGAGGCGTCCCGAGGGACCAGATCGCTCCCTCTCTGCGCAGTGAGATGGGCTCGGAAGACACCGAAAACCCGGAATATCAGGTCGGCGAAGGCTGCCTCGGCGATCAGCTCATAGGGCAGTATCTGGCGGACGTGGCCGGCCTCGGGAACCTGGTCTCGAAGGACAATATTCGCAAGACGCTCGAATCCCTGCATCGCTATAACTTCCGGCGCACGCTCGCGCAGCATGACTCAGTGCAGCGCACCTACGCCCTCAACGACGAGGCAGGGCTTCTGGTGTGCGACTACGGCAAGGCGAAGCGCCCGCAGATCCCTTTCCCCTACTATGCGGAAGCCTGGACCGGAATAGAGTATCTGGTGGCGTCCCACATGTTGTTCACCGGAATGACGCGCGAGGGCCTGGAGATCTATCGCAGCGCTCGCCTGCGTCACGACGGCGAAAAACGCAATCCCTGGGACGAAACCGAATGCGGCCATCATTACGCGCGCGCGATGTCGGCATGGAGCGGGGTGGTGGCCATGAGCGGCTTCCGGTATCGCGGCGAGGAGCAGGCGGTGGAGATCAAGGCTCCAGCGGGACACAAGTGCTTCTGGTCGACTGGCACAGGCTGGGGCACGTTCCAGGTATCGGCCGATGGCGCGACCATCCACGTGGAGCATGGTACGCTGCCGATCCGCACCTGCACAGTAAACGGAAAGAGATCCTCACCCGCGAAAACGCTTCGAGAGGGCGAGCAGCTTCGCGCATGAAGCCGACGGTAGCGGTGGTTGGCGGATTCCTAGGCGCGGGGAAAACCACGCTGATCCTCAAGGCGGCGAAGCTCCTGCAATCGCGTGGTGTGCCGGTCGCGGCCGTGCTGAACGACCAGGGGAATGACCTCGTTGATACCCAACTCGCGCGCCAAAGCGGTGTGTCCGCGGATCAGGTGGGTGGAGGATGCTTCTGCTGCCGGTTCCCCGACTTGGCGGATGCGCTGGAGCGTCTCAGCGCCCATGCTCCCGAGATTATTTTCGCCGAGGCCGTGGGCAGTTGCGTCGATCTGGCCGCCACCACTCTGCGTCCGCTGTTGCACGATTATGGCGCGAGCTATCGAATCGCGCCGCTCACGGTCCTGGTCCATGAAGAACCCTCCGAGCCCGACCTGAAGTTCCTGTTCGACCGGCAAGTGGCCGAAGCGGATCTGGTCATCGACCGCGGCGTCGACGTCTCGCAGTGGCTCGACAGCCTGCTTGCGGGCGGTCTTCAAGCCGGAACCAAGTCGCTGGATGTGGATTATTCGCGATACGCGGAGGCAGAGGCGGCGTTGGGATGGTTAAACGCGCGCGTGACGGTCCGGCCGGTTCCGGCGGTGTCGCCGTCGATGATCCTCGGGCCGCTTCTGGACGAACTCGACCGCGCGCTCAGTGCCGAGGGAATCCGGATTGTGCATCTGAAGGCCCTGGCGCAGTGCGATTCCGGCTACATCAAGGCCGCGTTCACGGCCAACGGACAGGAACCAGCGGTTGAAGGCATGCTCGACGCGTCGCCCGCCGCCGAGCAGGAGATCCTGATCAACCTCCGCGCCCTGGGCTCTCCAGAACGGTTGCGGGACATCGTGACCAGGGCGCTCGCACACCTGCCGGCCGAATGGGGTGCACTGGAGGCGTTCCGGCCGTCGCCCCCGGCCCCTTTCCGACGCATCGCGGCCGACGCATGAACCCCTCGATCGCGAGCGCCAGGTGCAGTTTTCATGAGTGCTCCCTATTTCAAGGGGATCTTCTCTTATAGCGCGTTCTCGAAAAACGACTCCATCGCTCGGTGTTCTATAATAAATTTGCCGTGCGCCGTTTTAAATTCAATCACTTAATCGTTCAGATCGGTCTTTTTTCGGGTCTGGCAAGTGGGGAATGGCGCGCGACGGGGCCGTTTGGGGGAGCCGCTGAAGTAGTTCGGTTCGTCCCAGGCTCCCCCGATGTGGCCTTGGCGGCAACGCGAAACGGCTTGGTCTATATCTCCCAAGACGGAGCTCAATCCTGGGAGATGATCCCTTTCCCGGTGCAATTGGCGGGTACGCTCCACGCCATGGAGGTAGATCCCCGGTCCGTCTGGTACATCGGCATGGAGGCGAATGAGCCTTGGAAATCAGGGGTGTATAAGACGACCGACGCAGGCCGTTCCTGGAACCAACTCCCTGGATTGAAGGGCAAAGCCATCTGGTCCCTTGCGATCTTCCCGGCAAATCCCGATATCGTGGCGGCCGGCGCGGACGACGGCGTTTACCTCAGCGAGGATGCGGGCACGAACTGGCGGCGGATTTCGCCGGCAGACAATCGGGAGTTGCGTCCGGTCGTATCCCTGGCGTTTCATCCGGCCGACGCCAAGATCCTCTACGCGGGCACCACGCACCTGCCGTGGCGCACCACCGACGGCGGCGAGCACTGGCAGTCGATCCATTCCGGAATGCTGGATGATTCCGACGTGTTCAGCATCGTCGTGGACGCGAAACACCCCGAGATCGTTCTCTCCAGCGCCTGCAGCGGAGCCTACCGCAGCACGGCCGCTGGAACGCAGTGGTCGCGAATGCCCACTCCTCACGGAGCATTTCGCACATACTTCGTGGCGCTTGACCCGTCGTCGGAGGCGATTTACGCCGGAACCACCCTGGGCCTGTTCCGCTCGATGGACGCCGGGAAAACGTGGGCCAAGGTGACGGGCGATACGGTGAAATCAATTGCCTTCCAGGGCCGCAGGATCCTGATGGCATCCCTCCGCGGCGGGGTGCTGATCAGTGCCAACGGCGGAGAAACCGTGCGCCCTGTGAACCAGGGTTTCAGTAACCGCAGCCTGGCGATGGTGACCGCGGCAGGGAGCGTCCTTTACGCTACAAGTGTTTACGAGCCGGGCGAAGGAGGCTTGTTTCGCAGCAAGGATTTCGGGGCGACCTGGACCCACATCGCCGCCGAACATGGCGCCGGAAATATTTTGTATCTGGCGGCGCAGCAGACGAATCCGAACGTTGTGTTTGCGGCGAGCCATGACGAGTTTTTTGGGTCGAAGGACGGAGGGCGCTCCTGGATCCGGGAAATTTCGCCGCCGGGCAGGACAACCACCGCGCTGGTGGCCGCCGAAGACGGGTCACTGCTGGCAGGAACGAACGCCGGCCTGTTCCGCAAGACGGGCGCGGCGGCCTGGGCCCCGGTGAGAATCGCCGGCGCATCGCGGCGCGTGCAATGGATGGAGTCCTCGGGCCACGGACGGCTCGCGATGGTCTCGGATGGCCGGGCCTACGTCAGCGAAAACAGCGGCAAGGAATGGAAAGCCTGCGCGTCCGGTCCGGCGGGCATGGAGTTTTATGAATTAAGCATGAGCGCTGCGGGAAGCGTGCTGGCGGCGACCTCGCACGGACTGCTCCGCTCCGCCGACCGTTGCGCCACCTGGACGCTGGTGAAGGAGGGACTTGAGGCTGCTACCGTGACCGCCGTATTGTTCCATCCGACGCGTTCCGGCGAGGCGTATACATCGCAGTATGGAAAAATTCTCCGCAGCCTCGACGCCGGCCAGCACTGGGAACCACTGGACGATCGCGGGCGGAACGGCTTGTATCCCGCCCGGCTTCTGATTTCTCCAGGCCTCCCGGACCGTCTATTGGCCATGTTTCCGAGGCGCGGAATCGAGATTGCACCAATCGTAGTGAATGGGGAAGATAGTCCTCAAAAGGAGAGAGAATAATGGCAATACCTGGTAGTTTGCTTAATAAATATGGGGGAGCCCTCGTGGTTCTCCTCGGAGGGCTGACGCTGGCGGTTCCTGCGGCGGCACAAGCCAAGATCGGTTATTCCACCATCGACTTCAGCGTGTTCGGCGGCGGGCAATTTCCGCAGTTGTACCAGGGGGAATCATCCCGGGTCATGAATTACGATGAGAGCGCTGTTTTTGGGTTTAAAGTCACCGAAGACATCGCGGAGCATTTCGGACTTGAACAAACCTTTGACATCGGGCGTGCCAACATGCGCGCGACCGTCCAGAACGATCCGCTTGTGAATATTTACGGGATCGCGGGGCGCAATTACAACGTGGCGCTAAACGGTCTGTACTATTTCAAGAGCCGCGGATCGAAATGGCGTCCATTCCTGACCATCGGCCCCGGCATCACCTGGTACCGCGGCCAGAATAGTGGCGTCATGGCTCCGGGCGGGCCGCAGGAGAGCCTCCAGATGAAGTTTGGTCCAGCCCTGGTCTACGGCGCGGGCATTAAATACAACGGGTGGCGCCGCGTCGGCCTGCGCGTGGACGTAGAGGACACCTTCACCAAGACGCCGCACTATAGCCTGCCGGCGTATTCTTTTGCGCCCGGAGCGGTCTATGTCCCCAGCGGCGGTACAGAGCATTTTCTGACCGCGACACTGGGAATCACCTTCCATCTGCGGATACACGAGCCGGTGGCGCCTCCTCCGCCTCCTCCGCCTCCTCCACCTCCACCTCCGCCCGCCCCGCCGAAGATCGAAATCGCGGCGGGATCGATTGAAGGCGCTCGCGACGTTTGCCCCGGTGAGAACCTCAGCCTGGGATCGAACGCCCGCGTCTCAGGAGCCTCGCCGAGCTATCAGTGGATGGTAAACGGCAATCCCGCGCCCGGCGCAAACGGAACCTCGTATAGCGTATCGACCACCAACAGCGGCACTCAGTCGATCGCGCTCCGCGTAACGGCCGGCGACCAGTCGGCGACCTCCGATCCGGTGAGCGTTCGCGTGAAGGACTACCGCCGCCCGACGGTTCACGTGAATCTCGCGCAGAATACCATCGCGGCCGGCTCGACGACAGCGGTGTCGGCCACCGCGACCGGTTCGGAATGCGGCGATCCGGTGAACGTGACCTATGCGGCGAGCGAAGGCTCGATCAGCGGCGGCGTTTACGATTCGAGAGGCGTGAGCTTCGATCAGAACGCGGGACGCGTCCAGACCAAGGTGATCCACATTACGGCCACCGCGACGGATCGCACCGGCGCGACCGCCAGCGATACCGCGGATCTGACGGTGACGTCGAAGCCCGTGGCTCGCCGCCTGGAGGATCTGGTGTTCCCGGCCAACAGCTCTCGCGTGAACAATTGCGCCAAGCGCCTGCTGCTTGAGGTGGTGACGCCAATTCTGCGCGACGATCCGAATGCGAAGGTGTTGCTGATCGGACATCGCGACTCCAGTGAGAAGGTAACGACTCTGGATCGCGCGCGTGTGCTAAACGCGGCCGCCGTGCTGAGCGCAGGAACGGGCATCTGCCCGCTGCTGGAGCTGAGCCGCATCCAGGGCGGCTGGGTCGGAAATGACCAGAGCTCGCCCACCAAGCCGTCGTTCTGCGGAACGTCGACCAACGTGAAGGAGAAGGCCGGCCAGTCCGTCGCCGACTCCGACATGAAGGCGCAGTTCCGGCGCGTGGAAGTGTGGATCGTTCCGGGTGGCGCGGATATGCCTGCCGGAGTCAGCGTGCAGGATCTGCCGGCGCCAGCCGTGAAGGCGCTCGGCTGTCCGAAGTAGTTTGGTTTGATGAAAGGGGGTCGGTGAAAGCCGGTCCCCTTTTTGGGCTCCCCGCAGGAAAAGGTAAAACTAGGGTAAGGAACTGTCCTGGCAGGCATTCGATCTGACGGGCAGCGTCCGTTTTGGTCGAATGCTGCGCCGCTGCGCCACCGGGACTTTTCTACTTTGATGACCCAAAGCGGACCAGACGCCCCGGCGCAATCCGTCGGGCGAGTCGCGCGATTAAGCGGGAACGTACGTCAACCTAATCACGTCCTCGCCAACGAGATCGCTGGCCACAAGGCGGAGCGGCGGCCGAGGGCCGGAGAAGAATGGCTTGCCGCGACCAAGTACGATGGGGTGGAGGTAAAGTCGATACTCATCAATAAGACCAAGGTTGGTTAGGCTTCCTGCCAAGTCTGGTCCGGCAACTTCAATCTCCCCGACTCGCTGTGCCTTCAGCCCACGTATCACCGCCTCGATGTCATCCTCGACAAGTGTGGCGTTGGGTCCGACCGACTTCAACGTGCGCGACACAACCCACTTTGGCTGGCTCCGCCACGCCGCCGCGAAGTCGTGTTCCTCCGCGCCCCAATCCGGGCAGTCTTCGTCCCAATAACGCATTACCTCGTACATTCGGCGACCGTACACGCTGCCCGTGAGGTCGCGCGCTTGCTCTATGAAGTGACGAAAGAGCGCCGGGCTTGGCCTAAATTCCAGATGGTCGACGTAGCCATCCAAGGACTGGTTCATTCCATAGACGAGCTTTGCCATGGTACAAAATCTCCACCCCAGGTTCTTCAGAATAGCTTGAGCCGACGTTCCGCAGAAATGAGATTGGACACGATCTGCGCGCCGCATTGTCGGTGTGACCAATAACCATGGGCTCGCTTGTGGCCGGGAGTGAAATCGAACGACTGGTCCGGAGCTAGCATTGCGACAAGTTTACCTGATTGGACCCTGGTCCACCGACAGATAAAGTCGTGACCTTCCCAAAGGAGCGGCGGTCACGGTTTCTTTCCTTGCGGCTTTCGATTCTTGCCACCCTCAACGACCGGGCGAGCGTTAGGTGTGTCTTTGCGGCTTGGCGTCTTGGCGTGCAAGATATCATCACGCCAAGACGCCAAGGAACGCGGGTGAAGAAGTCTCCGCGCGGTGAGCCAGGGATTTCTTGAGCTAATTCCCGATATCGTGCGTCCGGCTTTCCTCGCGGATCGGGAGGTAGATTTCATACCACCACTTCTGTGCCGGGCTGTCGGCGTACTTTTTGAGGGCCGCCTCCGATTCGAACTCCATCACGATGGCCTGCTTGAAGCCCTCCTGGCCTTGATATTTCAGGTTCTTGGTCCACACCCGCTTGATTCCAGGGTACTTCGCAGGAAGTTGGTGAACCGCGTCGACAGCGGCCTTGATCTGTTCCGGTGTAGCGTCGGCCTTCCATTTCACGTTGATGATATGCAGGACGGTCGTGGATTGGGCCGGAGCCAGGCTCGCGAACATGCCCAGACTGAGTGCAACGGCAAAGAGAGTTTTCATGGGCCTTATTATCTCAGATGGAACAAGCGGGCCGGCCGGAGCGTAAACTACCCTTAAGGAGCCGTTTATGCGAGCCATGTTTCTGCCTGTAATGGCGGTCTTTCTTGCCGGGTGCGACGATTTCGATCTGGGCGGTATGGGCTCGGAGCGATTCCGGGAGGATTTTCATTTTAGCTACCCCATAAGCTCCGGCGGCAGCCTTCGCCTGGAGAGCTTCAATGGATCGGTGGAGATTTCCAGCTGGGACAAGAACACAGTGGACATCGACGGGACGAAATACGCCAACACCGAGTATCGGCTGAAGGAGATGAAGGTCGACATCACGCCATCGGCAAATTCGGTGAGCATTCGCGTGATGCCGCCGCTGGACCATCGCGGCAACGCCGGGGCCCGTTTCACGATTCACGTGCCGAAGAAGACGGATCTTGCCGGCATTAACAGTTCCAACGGCACGATCCGGGTGGATGGAATTGAGGGAGCCACGCGGCTGCGCACCTCCAACGGCGCGGTCCATGCCAACAACCTGACGGGTTCTCTGGATGTTCAGACGAGCAACGGATCGATCGAGGCCAACGGCATCTCTGGCGATACAACGCTCCGTAGCTCCAACGGATCGATCCGTGCCGATATCGAAAAAGGGCGCTTCGCAGCCACCACGTCGAACTCCAGCATCACGGCTCATCTATCCGGGTCCGAAACAAGCCCGGTGCGCCTGGAGAGCACCAACGGCCACATCGAACTGACACTCAACACAGCCCGCGAGCTGCGAGCGAGCACGTCAAACTCCTCGATCACCGTGCGCATGCCCTCCTCAAGCGACGCCACCGTGGATGCCAGCACATCGAATGGATCCATTACGAGCGATTTCGACGTCAACGTGCACAGCGGACAGATCTCCAAACATCACATGGAGGGAGCCATCGGTAAAGGCGGGCCGCTGCTGGAACTGCACACCTCCAACGGCAGCATCAAGCTTCTGAAGTTGTAGGAATCACCACACGTAGCGTGGTTCCGTCCGGGCCGGAGGCGATCGTCAACTGGCCTCCAAGGCTCAGCACGCGCTCTGTTATGGTCGCGATGCCGATGTTGTCGGGCGAAGCGGATGCGGCGTCCCATCCCGGAGGTCTCAGTTCCAGCTCCACCTGAGCACCTTCGAATTTGAGCAGCAGCGATGCGGTCTTGCCTCCAGAGGCGAGAGGTTCTCCCAACCCTTCCTCGATGATGCGAAACAATCCGATTTCCACCGCCGGTGGCAATCTCCGCGCAGTCGCCGGCAAAGTTAGATCGAGCCGGGCGCCAGTCTGTTGCGCATAACGATCGGCAAACGCGTGGAGGGCCGAAACCAGGCCCAACTCGTCAAGCAACGGGGGGTGCAGGCTGTAGGACAGCTTCCGGATCTCCCGGACGCAGAGGCCGGCCAGTTCGACGCATTCCTCTAAGCCCTTCCTGGTCCGAGCATCCAGGTCGCGTGCATTCGACAGCAGCAGCGACAGATGGATGGCCAGCGCGCTCAGATTCTGCCCGGCGTGATCGTGCAACTGCCTCGCAACCCGCTTGCACTTCTCATCGTGCGCGTCCAGGAGGCGGCGCGCCAGCCCCCTAGGCTGATCCGCACTTCCGATGGGATCGATCACAGGATTCTTAGACGAAGTGGTACTTCGATGCCGCGTCGTCCCAGATAATCTTCTTGCCTGCCTTGAAGGACAGGGTCGCCATATGGCCGGAGATGGCCGCCTGCTGGCCGACCGTCGGCGTCGCGATAACCTGCCCCTTGCCGCGAACCGCGTCGAGGAAGTTGGTGATGTGAGCCTCGACGGCCTTGTTGTCGTTGCCCGGAAGCGTCATGCTCATTTCGCCCCGCGCTGCGACCTGGGCCGGCGGTTTGCCGCCGAACTTCTCGGGATAAAAATTCAGGATCTGGCGATTCAGCACTTCGATGGTGCCCTCGTTGCCCATGAACTGTTCGCCGTAGCCGTAGTGATCGTTGCCGAAGTAGCAGCTGTAGTTGATGTGGAATTTGCTGGGGTATTCGTAGATGGCGCTGAGCGTATCGGCCACGTCGCGGTCGTCCTGATTCACCCAGCGATAGATGCCGCCGGAGGCTACGCAACTGGTCGGCGTCGTCTTGCCGCAGACGAAATTGGTGATATCGGTCTGGTGCACCAAAAGATCGGTGGAAATGCCGCCTGAATAATCCCAGTACAGGCGCCATTGATAGAAGCGCTTCAGGTCAAATTCGTGCGCCGGCGCGCCTTCCAAGAAGCGAGTCCAATCTGTGTTTGCGGGCGACGCGTCCGCCGGAATCTTATAGCGCCAGGCCGGATTGTCCTCCAGCGAGTTTCGGTACCAGAACGCGCGGACGTAGTGGATGTCGCCGATCATGCCCTGCGCGACCATCTCCTTGGCCTTGATGTACAGTGAATTGCTGCGGTTCTGCGTACCGACCTGCACCACCTTGCCGGATTTCTTCCACGCGGCGACCATCTCCGCACCCTGCTCGATGGTATGCGCCAGCGGCTTTTCGACGTAGATGTTCTTGCCGGCGGCAATAGCGGCCATGAACATCGGGTAGTGCAGATGCTCCGGCGTCGCGATAAACACCACGTCGATCGACTTATCGGCAAGCAGTTCCTTGTAGTCGGCGTAGGTCTTGGGCGTGTTGCCTCCCGCGGTGACCACGCGATCTTTGGCGCGCGCCAAGTTGCCGGTGTAGGCGTCGCAGACCGCAACCACTTGGGCAACGCCCTTGTTGTCGACGTACATGCGTTGCATCAGGTAATCGCCGCGGCTGCCGGTACCAATCCAGCCGATGGTTATCTTGTTATTCGAGCCTTGTCCGCGTAAGAAGGCGGGCGCGGCGGCCAGCGCGGCCGAGGATTTCACAAAGTCGCGACGGGAGAAGTTCTGAGACATGGAAGACTCCTTTCAATTCTTAAACCGCCAGAATAGCAAACGGCGCAGTGGGCCAGCGCGTTTGATATCCTCAACCTCGATGAGGGGTGGAGGAAGGCTTCTGCATCGACATTGCGGATGAAGACGCAGAGAGAGCTGCGGCGTGCCCCGGATCAAAATCAAGCCGGAAGCCGGCTTTAGGACCAACAAGCTCGCAGCCCCCGGTGTCAGCCGGGGGATAGCGCCCGTATGTTCGTCACAGGTTATCCCCCAATCACGTGAGGGCCTGCGCGCGATCTGCAGCCTTCGGCACGCGGGCAGCACGATTTCGCTGAAACCCGCCCATTCATCGTGCCGTCATGTATACTAAAGTTAGTTGTCGACCGAATGGAGTGGGCGAAAGCCCACTTTTTTATTGGTTTCTTAGAAGAAGTCATGAGCCGTCAGGATGTTACGGAAAAAGTGCGGGAAATCGCGGAACGCGTCGCCGCCAGCGAGGGCCTCGAAATTGTCGAGGTTCAGATGCTTGGCGGAGGCGGAGCCAGGGTTCTGCGCATTTTCATCGACAAGCCGGAGGGCGTCACGCACGCCGATTGCGAGATGATCTCCCAAAACGTCGGCACCATCCTGGACGTCGAGGACGTCATCCCCGGCTCCCACTATACGCTCGAAGTCAGCTCGCCCGGCGTCGAGCGCAAGCTGACTAAACCTCGCGATTTTGAGCGCTTCGTCGGGCAAAAAGTAAAGGTCGCCCTGCGCGAGCCCGTGGAAAACCAGCGCTCGTGGACGGGCAAGCTCTTGAGCTTCCAAGAGGGCATTCTCACACTGGAACCATCGCCAGGCCGGAACATCCGTTTTCCGCTCGAACAAGTGGAAAAGGCGAACCTCAAGTTCGAGTGGTAGCAATTTTAAATATTGATACGCGGGAAATAGAACTCATATGAACATGGGAACGATTTATCAGTCCATCGAGATCCTCGGCAAGGAAAAGGGCATTGACCCTAAAGTCATCCTCGACGCGGTGAAGGACGCAATGCTGGTGGCGGCGCGCAAGCACTTCCATACCACCGAAGATCTGGTGGCGGAGTTCGACGAGCGCAGCGGCGCGATCCAGATTTTCGGCGTCCGCAAAGTCGTGCCCGAAGTGACCGACAAGGACAAGGAAATCTCGCTCGAAGAAGCCCTGAAGAT
The DNA here is from genome assembly GCA_035542735.1 of Bryobacteraceae bacterium. Lineage (GTDB taxonomy): Bacteria > Acidobacteriota > Terriglobia > Bryobacterales > Bryobacteraceae > Palsa-187. Next base: position 70,570 of record DATKKV010000027.1, on the reverse strand, counting down.
CGATCCGGCGGCTCAGATGGACGGCGAGATCCGCTTCGCCAAGCCGACCGACGTGCTGGGCCGCATCTCCGCGCAAACGGCGAAGCAGGTCATTCTGCAAAAAGTCCGCGAGGCGGAGCGCGAAAACATCTTCTCCGAGTTCTCCGGCCGCGTGGGCGAACTGGTAACCTGCGTGGTGAAGCGCATCGAAGGCCAGGACCTGGTGTGCGACCTCGGCAAGACCGAGGCGCGCATTCCGAAGAAGGAGCAATCGAAACTCGAAAGCTTCAGCGTCGGCGACCGCATCCGCTGCGTCATCAAGAGCGTGGAAAAGGGCGGCAAGAACGCCGGCGTCATCGTCTCGCGCGCCGCGCCGGAGCTGGTGATGCGCCTGTTCGAGCAGGAGGTGCCCGAGATTTACGACAACACCGTGGTGATCAAGGGCTGCGCGCGCGAAGCGGGCGAGCGTACCAAGATCGCCGTTTCCAGCCGCGACCGCGACGTGGATAGCGTGGGCGCCTGTGTCGGCATGAAGGGCATGCGCGTGCAGTCCATCATCCGCGAACTGCGCGGCGAGAAGATCGACATTATCGAGTACAACGACGATCCCGTGACCTTCGCCACGCACGCGTTGAGCCCGGCGAAAATTTCGCGTGTCACGATTCTCGATTCGAACGAACGCCACATGGAAGTCATCGTCGACGATACGCAGTTGTCGTTGGCGATCGGCAAGAAGGGGCAGAATGTGCGGCTCGCCGCCAAGTTACTGGGCTGGCGCATCGATATTAAGAGCGAGGAAGAGAAACGCCAGGAAGTGGAATCGCAGATGGCCGCCCTGGTCGTGCCCGGCGCGCCTGTCACGGTGCTGATCGATCACGGCATGACCGAGGCCGTGGCGGAAAAGTTGATGGAAGCCGGTGTCGCCACCGTGGAGAAACTCGGGGGGATGACGCCGGAGCAGCTCGAGGAAATTCCCGGCATCGAGCAGGATATGGTCGAAAACATTCAATCGGCCGTGGTGGCCTATTACGGTCAGTTCGAGCAGTCCGAAGCGGCGGCTCCCGCATCGGACGGACCGCAGGACGAACCGAAGGTGGAAGCGTCCGAAAATGAATCTGATACGATAGAAGTCTCGGAGTCTCCGGTCGCGTCGCCGGAGCCAGAAAAAGGAGAAGCCGGAAATTCGTAAAAATCCGCCTGTTTGCGTTCATGGACAGCGGAACGTCATCGTATGAGTAAAATTCGCATCAATGAGCTGGCCCGCGAGCTCGAAGTCAAACCCAGCGTGATTCTGGAAACGCTGGCCGAGCTGGGCGTTGCCGACAAGAAAACGCACTCCAGCTCGCTCGACGATGATATCGCCTTGATGGTCCGCCAGCGTGTGACCGGTGAGGCGGCCGCGCCGGCAGCTCCTGAAGAGGCACGCCGCGAGGCCGCTGCGCCGGAGCCCGAGCCGGTAAGGGCGCAGCCCGCGCCCAAACACGCCAAGACGGAAGTGTCTGCAGAGCCGCAGCATCATAAAGAAGCACCCGAAGCGAAGGCGCACGAGGAAGTGCCTTCGGTGCCCCATCGTTTGGCGCCGCCGCTCCGTCCGCCGTTGTCTAGCGGCGGACCATCGTTCCATCCGCCGGCCATTCCGCTGCCTCCCACGACGCCGCAGCGATTGACGCCGCCCGTCGCCACCGCACCGCCGTCGATTCCGGTTCCGCCGGCCAGCCCCGCGCCTGCGGCTCCCGCGGCGAAAGCTCCCCCGATTCCGGCCAAGCCGCTGCCGTCTCTGAAGCCGGGACAGATTCTCACCGGCCCCCGTCAGCCTTTGCCTCCGGGCATCGGCGACATTCCGAAAACTCCTCCGGTGATCGCCACGCCGGGAGCGCCTCGTCCGGCGGCTCCCAGCATTCCCGCGCCTCCGCGAACGCCCTCCTCGCGTCCGGCGGTTCCCAGTGGAGCGCCCGGCGCCGCGCCGTCGCAGCCGTTACGCCCGCCCGCAAAACCGAACTTAGCCGGCCAGCCTCAGGCGAGGCCCGTGGTTCCGCCGCGCCCGGATATGGTGGCGCGCCTGGCTCCTCGTCCGCCCGCAACTCCCGCCGCTCCACGCCCGGGAATGCCTTCGCGGCCCTCAAGCCCCGTCCCCGGCCGCCCGATTTATACCGGCCCCGTACGGCCCGGACAGCCTCTTTCCCGAGGCCCCGCAGGACCAGGAGCGCCTGGCGCTTACAATCGCGGCCCCGGAGGACCCAGCGCCTTCAACCGTGGACCCGGCGGACCGCAGCGCGGACGCCCGATGCATCCGACGTCGCCTTTGCGCGCCGAACCGGCGACCCTGCCGACCGAGACCGGCCGCCGCCACGCGACCAAGCCCGGTGCGCGCACGCCCGCGGATCGCCGAAAGGACCAGGACGAGGGGCGCATGCGGGGCCCTGTCTCGCGCCGCGAGCAGACCTTCGAGCCACCGCCCATCGACCGCGAAGTGACCATCGCCGAAGGCATCACCGTAAAGGAGCTTTCGGAGAAGCTCGGCGTCAAGGGCAACCTGGTCGTCAAGCGCCTGTTCGACAAGAAAATTCCGGCCACCATCAACCAGACGCTTGACGTCAAGGTGGCCGAGGAGATCGCGCGCGATTTCGGCGCGTCGACCAACAAAGTCAGCTACGAGGAAGAGACCACGCAGGAGATCGAGACGACCGAGGTCGAGGTCGACCGCGAGCGCCGTCCTCCCGTGGTGACGATCATGGGCCACGTCGATCACGGCAAGACCAGCCTGCTCGACGCCATCCGGTTGTCCAATGTTGCCGCGCACGAAGCGGGCGGCATCACGCAGCACATCGGCGCATACCACGTCGAGAAAAACGGCCGCAACATCGTGTTTATCGACACGCCCGGCCACGAAGCGTTCACCCGCATGCGCGCACGCGGCGCCAAGGTCACGGATATCGTGATTCTGGTGGTCGCCGCCGACGATGGCGTCATGCCGCAGACGCTCGAGGCCATCGATCACGCCAAAGCGGCGAAGGTTCCGATCATCGTCGCCATCAACAAAATCGACAAGCCCGGCGCCACGCCGGAGCGCATCAAGCAGCAACTCGCCGACCGCGGCCTGCTGGCTGAGGATTGGGGCGGCGATGTCGTTATGGTGCCCGTTTCGGCCAAAGCCAAGACGAACCTCGACCTGCTGCTCGAGATGATTCTTCTCGTCGCCGACATGCTGGATCTGAAGGCAAATCCGGCGCGCCCGGCGATGGGCACCGTGCTCGAAGCCAAGCTCGATCGCGGTAAGGGTCCGGTGGCCACCGTTTTGGTGCGCAATGGCACGCTCCGCGTGGGCGATTATTTCATTTGCGGCTCCGTGTTCGGACGCGTTCGGGCCATGGCCGACGATTTCGGCGAACCGACGCGCGAAGTGGGGCCTTCCATGCCGGCCGAAGTGCAGGGTCTCGAATCCCTGCCCGAAGTCGGCGATACGATGCAGGTGGTCACCGATACGGCCAAGGCCAAACAGATCGTGATTTATCGCGAGTCGAAGGCTCGCGAGGTGGCGATGGCCAAGAACAAGCGCCTGACGCTCGACCAGTTCCACGATCAGTTGAAGGAAGGCGAGGTCAAGGACCTCAACATCATCCTGAAGACGGACGTCGGCGGAACCGCCGAAGTGCTTGCCGATACGTTGACGCAGCTTTCCACCGACAAGGTGCGGGTTCGAGTGATGCGCGCCGGCGTCGGTGCGATCACCGAGACCGACGTACTGCTGGCCTCGGCTTCGAACGCGATCATCGTCGGCTTCAACGTCCGCCCGGACCGCACGGCTCAAACCGTGGCCGAGCAGGAGAAGGTCGACATCAGGCTGTACTCGATCATCTACGAGCTGGTCGACCAGATAAAACGCGCCATGACCGGGCTGCTGGAGCCGGTATTCAAGGAAGTCTACAAGGGCCGCGCCCTGGTACAAAACGTGTTCGTCATCTCCAAGGTCGGTTCGGTGGCCGGATGCGTGGTGCAGGACGGCTCCATCGTCCGTTCGGGCGAGGTCCGCGTAATGCGCGACGGCGAGCTGATCCACACCGGCAAGATTGAAGGACTGAAGCGCTTCAAGAACGACGCCAGCGAGGTAAGAGCCGGCTTCGAATGCGGCATTTCGCTGGTCAACTTCAACGACATTCAGACCGGGGATATCCTGGAATGCTTCGTCAGCGAACGGGTCGCGCAGGAAGCGCTCGTTTAATCTCCCATGCCGTGCATCGGCGTCATTACCTTCGAGCTGCGGCTCGACGGCGCTCATTCGCTCAAGGATAAGCGCCATTTTGTCAAGAGTTTGAAGGATCGCCTGCGGGTGAAACTGAACGTCGCCGTGGCCGAAATCGCCTATCAGGATCTCTGGCAGCGCGCCCTGATCGCCTGCGTGACTGTTTCCGGAAATCAGGCTCGAGCCGAACAGGTTTTGCAGGCCGCGGAAAAGGAGGCGTCCGCGCTCTTGGGGCCTCTTTTGGTGGATACCACGGTGGAATGGCTGGCATAATTTGCATCCGGACGGTATAATGGAGTTTCTCTTTATCTTCGCCCTTTAGGAGCCGCAATGATTGACGAAAAAGAACGCACCCGAGCCCTTGGCGCTACGCTGAGCCAGATCGAGAAACAGTTCGGAAAAGGCTCTGTTATCCGTTTGGGAGCACAGACCGTGCAGGCGGTGCCCGCCATCTCCAGCGGTTCCATCTCAGTCGACTATGCACTCGGCATCGGAGGCTTTCCGCGCGGCCGCATCACGGAAATCTTCGGGCCGGAATCGTCGGGCAAGACGACCGTCGCGCTGCAGGTGGTCGCCGAGGCGCAGAAGGTGGGCGGCATGGCCGCATTCATAGACGTGGAACACGCGCTCGATCCCGCCTATGCCCGCAAGCTGGGCGTGGACGTGGACAATCTGCTCGTCTCGCAGCCGGATTACGGCGAACAGGCTTTGGAGATCACCAACGCGCTGATTACGTCCGGTTCGATTGACGTTCTGGTTGTCGACTCGGTGGCCGCGCTGGTGCCTAAGGCCGAACTCGACGGCGAAATGGGCGACAGCTTCATGGGCGTGCACGCGCGGCTGATGTCACAGGCCATGCGCAAGCTGACGGCCATCGTTTCCAAGTCCAATACCTGCCTGATTTTCATCAACCAGATCCGAGAGAAGATCGGGGTGATGTTCGGCAGTCCGGAAACGACGACGGGCGGCCGTGCCTTGAAATTCTATTCGAGCGTCCGTGCCGACATCCGCCGCATCGCCGCGATTAAAGAGGGCGAGACGGTGATCGGGAACCGGACGAAGATCAAGGTAGTGAAGAACAAGATGGCTCCGCCGTTCCGGGAAGCCGAGTTCGACATCATCTACGGCGAGGGGATTTCAAAGGAAGGCGACCTACTCGATTTGGGCACGGCGCAGAACATCATCGAGAAGAGTGGCTCGTGGTACGGCTATAAAGGCGAGCGGATCGGCCAAGGCCGCGAAAATGCGCGCCAGTTCCTGAAGGACAATCCGGACGTGAGGAAGAAGATCGACACTGAGCTGAGGAAGCACCTTGGGTTGGCCAAGGAAGCGGCAGCGGCTCCGGCAGCCGCGGTGGCGGCGCCTGCGCCCGCAGCGGCTGCGAGAGGCAAGGGTTAGGCGGCAGGGCAGCGGGCGTCACTCATCGGAGCGTGAATAGGCGGAGGAGGAAGCTCCCGGCTCCTTGGAAGATCATCCACCGGGCCTCATTGACGTAGGGATCGGGAGGCTTGCCGCCGGAGTTTGTTTGGAAATCGTAGCCGCAATCGCACCTTGGCGCGGTCGGCGGGTTTTCCAGGTTGCATGCCGGGCAAGTCATTCTGGTTTCTATTTACAGTCTACTTCTCGAGCAAGAAATTTCCCACGAACAATACATCGATCCCCGACGAATAGAAGCTCCGCACCGCATCGCGCGGCGTTGAGACCAACGGGTCGCCGAACAGATTGAAGCTGGTGTTATACAGCACCGGCAGCCCCGAGGCCTTCCCTGCTTCATGCAACAATTTGTGGAATAGGGGATTTTCCGATTGCTCGACGGCGTGAACGCGGACCATGTCTTCGCCGAGAATTGCCGGTTCGAAGGTTTTCTTGTGCGCCGGTCGCACGCGCCCGACCGTCGAGATCGTCCGCGCGTTCGGACCTGCGTCGAAATACTCGCCGGCCAACTCAGCCGGCACTGACGCCGCGAATTTGCGGAACGGCTCGCGATGCTTGATGAACACGTTCAGGTTCTCGGTGGAATAAGGATCCAGCGGAGACGCCAGAATGCTGCGATTGCCCAGTGCTCGCGGGCCGAACTCCATGCGCCCCTGCATCCAGGCGACAATCTTATGCTCGCCCAGCATGCGCACGGCTGTCGATAGAATATCGTCGGTGGAACGGAGATAAGCGAAGCGCAGCTTGCAGTTTTCGAGAACCTTCTTTACTTCATCGACGCCATAGCTGGGCCCCAGCAACAGAGTGCTGGTGCTCGCATGCCTCGGCTTCTTTTTCAACTGATACCAGACGTGGTAAACCGCGCCCAAAGCGGTGCCTGTATTGCCGGCCGCGGCCTGAACGAACACGTTCTTCCAGTGCCCGCTGCGCTCCAAGCATTCGACGAGAAGCGCGTTGAAGAACAGGCCTCCGGCCAGGCACAGATTTTCGCCCGAACCCGCCAGGTGAAGCACCGTTTCCTCCACCACCTTCTGCAATCCGTGTGCAACCGAGGGCGCGAGAACCGGCGGGATGGCCGATTCATCGGGCAAGCCAAGCGCTTCGAAAAACCTGCGGCTGAATCCGCCCCCAGCTAGCCGGTTGCCGTCGAAATATGACGGGTCGAGCCGCGCCGACTCGGAAACCATTGCCCGAAACACCGGCACGAAGCGCGCATCGCCCGAGGCCGACAGCCACTGCACCTTGTGCTCCTCGCCGTGCGCGCGGAAGCCGAGCAATTCCGTCACAGCTCCATACAAACGGCCGAGCGAATCGGGGTAATACCAGTCTTTTTCCTTCTCGAATTCATGCCCTGAGGCCTTCCAGCGCGCACCGCAGCGAAAATCGCCCGCGTGATCGAGCGTCAGCACTGTGGCCTCTTCGAAGGGCGAGGCATAGAACGCCGATGCCCCGTGCGCCAGCTGATGCTCGACGACGACGACCTCGGCGTTAGGAAAATGTTCGCGCAGAGCCAAGTGCAGTTCCGCCTCCGGCCCCTGCGCCAGAGGACGCACGATGGCGACAGTATCCACCTGGTCGCGGGTAGCGTTGGACAACCGCAGGCACTCCTCGATGGCGGCCTTCGGCAAACCAACAGGGCCGTGCCCGCGCGTCATTTTCGATTCCTCGACGGCGGCAAGGATTTCCCCATTTTTCAGCAGCGCGCACGCCGCGTCGGTGAGCAGGCCTCCTAAGCCAATCACGATCATTGCGATTTCTTCTCAATCTTGGCCCACGTGTCGCGGAGACCGACGGTGCGGTTAAACACCAGTTTTTCCGCCGTCGAGTCCTTGTCGGGGCAGAAGTAGCCCAGGCGCTCGAATTGATAGTGGCTGCCCGGCGCTGCGGTCTTCAGGCTCGGCTCCAGCTTGCCGGTGATCACTTCCAGCGACTTCCGATTCATATTGGCGGTAAAGTCCTGGCCCTCTTCCGTTTCGTTGGGATTTTCGCGCGTGAACAGCGTGTCGTAGAGCCGCACTTCGGCATCGATGGCGTGTTGGGCGGATACCCAGTGGATAGTCGATTTGACCTTGCGGCCATCGGGCGAATCGCCGCCCCGCGTGGCGGGGTCGTACGTGCAGTGCACCTCGGTGATATTCCCCTGCGCGTCCTTCACCACGCCGGTGCAGGTGATGAAATATCCGTAGCGCAGGCGAACCTCCTTGCCCGGCGAGAGGCGGTAATACTTGGGCGGCGGAACTTCGCGGAAGTCGTCCTCTTCAATGTAGAGCACCTTGGAAAACGGCACGGTTCGCGAGCCCGCCGTGGCGTCCTCAGGATTGTTGACAGCCTCCATGTGCTCAACTTGTCCCTCTGGGTAGTTGTCGATCACGACTTTCAAAGGCTTCAGCACGGCCATCACGCGGAGCGCGCGCTTGTTCAAGTCCTCCCTCACGTGATATTCGAGCAGCGATAGCTCCGTGGTTCCATTTGTCTTCGAAACGCCCAGGCTGCGTGCGAAATTGCGCAGCGATTCGGGCGAATAGCCGCGGCGGCGCATGCCGGAAATGGTGGGCATGCGGGGATCGTCCCAGGCGCTGACCAAGCCCTGCTGCACGAGCTGCAGCAGCTTGCGCTTGCTCATCACGGTGTAGGTGAGGTTCAGGCGGTCGAACTCGATCTGCTGCGGGCGGTAAATGCCGAGCTGTTCCAGGTACCATTCGTAGAGCGGGCGGTGGTCCTCAAATTCGAGCGTGCAAATCGAGTGCGTGATGCCCTCGATGGAATCCGATTGACCGTGGGCAAAGTCGTACATCGGGTAGATGCACCAGGCCTCGCCAGTGCGGTGGTGCTCGGCATGCAGGATGCGGTACATGATCGGATCGCGCAGGTTGAGATTAGCCGACGCCATGTCGATTTTGGCGCGCAGCGAGCGCGAGCCGTCAGGAAACTCGCCGGCCTTCATGCGCGCGAACAAATCTAGGTTCTCTTCCACCGAGCGGTTGCGATACGGGCTCTCCTGCCCGGGCTCGGTGAGCGTGCCGCGCTGCTGCCGCACTTCATCGGCCGAAAGATCGCAGACGTAGGCCTTCCCTACCTTGATCAGCTGCACGGCCCACTCATAAAGCTGGCCAAAATAATCGGAGGCGTAAAAAACTCCGGCCCACTTGCCGCCGAGCCAGCGGACGTCTTCCATGATCGAGTCGACGTATTCGACCTCTTCCTTGGTTGGATTCGTGTCGTCGAAGCGGAGGTTGCATTTTCCGCCGAACTCCTCGGCGAATCCAAAGTTGATCGTGATGGACTTGGCGTGGCCGACGTGCAGGTATCCGTTCGGCTCCGGCGGAAACCGCGTATGCACGCGGCCAGCGTATTTATTGGTTTCCAGATCCTTGAGGATGATTTCGCGAATGAAGTTTGAGGGAGCAGAAGGCGTACTCATAATTTGTCTTTATTTAACAAATGCAGGGCTTCCGAGATTCGTCTCACGGACGTCTCGCGTCCCAGCACCGCCAGCGTTTCAAACAGCGGCGGAGTATTCTTGCGGCCGCATACGGCGACGCGGATGGGCTGGAACATCTGCCCCGGCTTGATATTCAATTCGGCGGCAGCAGCTCGCAATGCGGCGTCGAGGGCGTCACGATTGAACTCGGCCGAGGCCAGCACCGTGAGCGATTTCTCAAGCGCCGCCCGAGCCATGGCGGCGTCACCCTTCTGCGGAATTAGTTCCGCAGGGTCGTACGGCGGTAGTTTTTCGACGAAAAAGAAGTCGGCCACCGTCGTGACGTCCTTCAACGTCTTGATCCGCTCCTGAATCAGCGGCGCGACGGCACGCATTTTCACGGGATCGACGTGGAAACCGGCCGCTTCTGCGAAGGCCAGCAGGTCTTTCGCCAATTCGTCGAGCGGCAGGGTCTTCAGATGCTCGGCGTTGAGCCACACGGCCTTGGGATCGAGTGGATCTTCGTCGCTGAAGTTCACCGTGGCGTTCGATTTGTTCACGCCTTCGAGCGTGAACGCATCGATCAACTCCTGGCGCGACATGATTTCGCGATCGTTCTTAGGAGACCAGCCGAGCAGGCATAGAAAATTCACGTAGCTGTGGGCGAGGAAGCCCGCATCGCGATAGGTGGTAACGCTCACCACCGGACCGTGTTTGCGCTTCGATAACTTGGAGCCGTCCGGCGCAATCAGCAGTGGCAGATGGGCAAAACGTGGAGGTTCAACGCCCAAGGCCTCAAAAATCAGGATGTGTTTGAAGGTGTTGGTCAGATGATCCTGGCCGCGGATGATGTGGCTGATGCGCAAGTCCGCATCGTCGGCGCAGGAGGCCAAATGATAGGTGGGCACACCGTTGGAACGAAGCAGCGCGAAGTCCTCGATGTCGGCCGTGGCCTTCGATTGCTTGCCATAGACCAGATCGGTGAAACTTACCTCGGCGCGCGTGTCGCGAGGCACCTTGAAGCGCACCACGCCTTCGGCGTCGCGATAGGCGAGGCCCTTCGACAGGATTTTTTCGGTCGCCTCGCGATGCAGCTCGCCGCGCTCGCTCTGGCGGTAAAACTCGTCCCATCCCAGGTCGAGCCAGTTGAGGCCGTCGAAAATTGAATCGAGGGATTGCTGGGTGTTGCGCTCGATATCGGTGTCGTCGATGCGCAGGATCACCGTACCCGCGTTGTGGCGGGCGTATAACCAGTTGAAGATAAAGGTCCGGGCGCTGCCGATGTGAAGAAATCCGGTCGGCGACGGGGCAAAACGCACTCGTAACATGGAAATTTTAGAATAGCATTATGGTCATTTCCGGCCTGCGGTCCGAGTCCAGGCGTGGATCCGCTGATGGCTCTTGTTCTGTACGCCTTTCAGCAGGCTCGCGAGGAAATTCGGGACTGGAGGTCGAGGTGCAACGCCTCCTGTTATCCATCGCCCACCTCGTTATTATTCCTACCGGTCCGCCGGGCCGCGAGCATCTTGTTGTACGCCTCCAGCAATTGCGTCCGGGCTTCTTCCCGGAGCGGCGCGGGAGGCTCGGAGGGCTCGTAGTGGCGGCACAACGAAACGGTCTTGCAAAGGCTGTCGGCGAATTCGACGCACGGGGCACAGCCGGCGATGTGAGCCTCAATTTCCTGGCAGGCTTCGGGCGGCAACTCCAGGTCCAGATAATCGGAGAGCAAGGCGAAGACTTCCTGGCATTGTTCGTTATGCTTGTGCGGTTCCATCCGAGACGGCCTCCCTGCCTCGCAGATACTCATCCAGCGTCTTGCGGATCGCCAGCCGGGCGCGATGCAGCCTGGTTTTTACCACGTCCTCGCCGAGATCCAACACCCGCGCCGTTTCCTGCGTGGTGAGTTCCTCCACATCCCGAAGGAGGATCACCGACCGGTACATTTCCGGCAATTGCCGGATCGCCGATTCCAGCATTGCTTTCATCTCAGCCTGGTGAGCAAGTTCGTCCGGCTGGGCGGACCAGTCAGCGATCTCGATCCGCATGCCATCGCTATCCTGCGTCTTTGCCGGCAGGAATTCGTCCAAGGATAACTCCCGCGATGGCGCGAAGATGCTCCGGCGGCGTTTCGCGAGACAGGCGTTCTTCGCGATCCGGAAAACCCAGAATTTTATCTTGGATGGGTCTCGTACCTGATCGATGCTTTCAAACACTTTCAGCAGCGCCTCCTGCGCCACCTCTTCGGCGTCCTCGCGGTCGCCGCACATCAGCCAGCTGTGCTGAAAAATCTTCGGCCGGAAGTAATCGACAAAACGGTCGAACGCTCCCGGTGCCCCGGCGATCAACTGTGCGGCAAGGTCAGTTTCTGTAATCCGTTCCAATGGCCAGTTCCGCTTCCGATTGTAGCGGTCCGGCCTCCAGCAATACATCCACAGTGGGCGAATAAAGAAGAGTGTTATGAACCAGGCAGGTCTTCACTGCCCTAACGACGCCGATCCGATGGCGCTCCTCCAACTGGGGAGTGCACACATGAATTTGAAAGGACGTGAGGCGCGCAGGCTGTCCGCCCTTCTCCGCGGTAACCCGCACGTTTAGCCCGTCCACTGGCAGCTTTCGCGTACTTAAGTATTGAGCCGCGTAGTACGCCGCGCATGTCGCTAGCGAGGCCAACATCAATTCCGGCGGCGACATTCCCTCGTCCGTTCCGCCGCTGTCGATGGGCTGATCGCAAATTAGCTTATGGCCCCGTGCGGCGACTTCGAATTTCGCCGCGCCCAAATATTCCGCTAATACTTCCATGAAATTGTCCTACCTGCTGCCAGAGATGCAGTGGGCGAAAAAAGGTGACAAGGTGTCACTTCCAGCGCCAAATTGCATCTTGGAACCAGAAGCGATGAGAACGATACTACTGCCGGTGCTCTTGTGGCCGCTCACGGGATTCGCCCAGGATCCGATGTCGCTGAAGGATGCGGTGCGCCGGGGGCTCGAGAAAAACAAGGCCGTGGTAGCGTCGGCTGAGGCGCAAAAGGCGGCCGATAGCCGCATCGCCGAGGCGCGAAGCGGCAGCCTGCCGAAGGTTTCCTATTCGGAATCCTGGACGCGCAGCGATAATCCGGTGTACGTCTTTTCCTCGCTGCTCACCCAACACCAGTTCACCGAGGAAAATTTCCAGCTCGGCCCGCTGAACCGTCCCGATTTTCTCAATAACTTTCAATCGCTGATCAGCGCAGATCAACCGCTGTACGATGCTGGGCAGACCAAGCACGCGCGGCGTTCCGCCGAACTGGCCAGGGATCTGACGAAGGAAGATGATCGCCGAACCCGGCTCGATGTGATCGCAGGCGTGATTCGTGCTTACTTTGATTCGCTTCTTACGGCCGAACAGTTAAAGGCCGTCGCGCAGACGATGCGCTCCGCCCAGGCCGATCTGCAACGCGCTGAGACCGTTCGCGCCGCCGGCATGGCAACCGATGCGGACGTTCTTTCGGTGCGGGTGCATTTGGCCGGCGTAAAGGAGCAGCAGATCCGCAGCGAAGCAAACCTCGACGTCGCCCGCGCCGCGCTGAACGATGCCATGGGCCTGCCGCTCGACACCGAGCACACGTTAACGACCGAACTGGCTGAACTGAAGTTGCCCGGCGGCGCGGTGGGCGATTACGAAACAAGCGCCATCAGCGGGAGGCCGGAGGCGCGCCAACTGAAACTGGTGTCGAGCCTGGCGGAAAATCAGGCAGCGTCCGCGCGAAGTGGCTATCTGCCGCAAGTTGGGTTGCACGCGGCATTCGAAGCCGACAGGCAGACTTTCTTCGACAAAGGCGGCGCGAACTGGCTGATCTCCATCGGCCTGAAGTGGAACCTGTTTAACGGCTATGCCGACAAGGCGCGCATCGAGGAGAGCGCTGCGGCACTGCGGCAGCGCGCGGCCGAACAGGAGCGAGCCAACTCCTCGATCCGGCTTCAGGTTCGCCGCGCCTGGGCGGACCTTCGAGGCGCCAGTGAGCGCATCGAGGTGAGCAAGGCCGCGGTCGCCGAAGCAGAGGAGAGCTTGCGAATCACGCAGAATCGCTACGAGACGGGATTGAGCAACATCACCGATCTACTTCGCACGGAAACGGCGCTTCTGGAAGCGAGGACGCGCGTGCTGGCTGCCGTGCACGACCAGCGCATCGCGGCCGCGATGCTCGAACTGGCGGCAGGCACCCTTACTGTCGATTCGGAGGTTCTGAACTGAATGAAACGGTACTTGATCGTCCCGGCCGCCGTATGGCTCGCGGCTTGCGGCGAGGCTCCGAAACAAAGTAAGGCCAGCGCTCCTGCATCCGCGCCCGTCGCCGTCTCCGTAGTCGCCGCCCAATCCGAGACGTGGCCGTCGATTTACGAAGCCACGGGAACCGTGCGGGCGCGGACCTCAGCCGCGATCTCCACAAAATGGATGGGCACTGTGCGCGAGGTGAAGTTTCAGATCGGCGATCGGGTACGGGAAGGGCAGCTTCTGGTCGCGCTCGAGGCGCGTGATCTTGACGCCGGTCTGGCCCGGGCCCGCGCCGGCCGCGAAGAAGTGCGCACCTTGATGCCGGAAGCCGACAGTGCCGTCACCGCGGCTAAGGTCAATCTCGATCTGGCACAGGTGACGTTCGGGCGGATGCAGGATCTTTTCAACAAGAAATCCGTCACGAATCAGGAGTTCGACGAAGCGTCCGCCAAATTGAAAGCCGCACAAGCCGGATATGAAATTGCGAGGGCGCGGCGGGCGCAGCTGAACGCCAAGCTTGCTCAAGCCGACGAGGAAGTGCTGTCCGCCGAGGTCGCGCGCAGCTACGCTGAGATTCACGCGCCCTTCGCGGGGATGGTTATCGCCAAGCAAGTCGAGCCCGGCGCGCTGGCGACTCCGGGCGCACCGTTGCTCACCATCGAGCGCGAGGGCGGTTACCGCCTGGAAGCCTCCGTGGAGGAATCACGACTGGGCACGATCCGCGTCGGCCAGCCCGTCTCCGTCGCGCTCGACAACACCGATCATGCGATCGACGCGCGCGTCTTTGAAATTGTCCCCGCCGTCGACGCATCGTCCCGCACGTACATCGTCAAGATCGACCTGCCGGCGTCCCCGGCGCTGCGATCCGGGCTCTTCGGACGCGCCAACTTCCCGTTGGGCAGCAAATCCGCGTTGACGATTCCCGCTGCCGCCATTACCGAGCGGGGCCAGTTGCTCTCCGTGATGGTTGTGGACCAAGGCCTCGCGCACACGCGGCTGGTGACGGCGGGAGAGCGGTTCAAGGATCGGATCGAAGTTCTTTCCGGCATCAGCGCGGGCGAAAAGGTCGTCTTTCCGCTTCCGCCGGAGCTTGCCGACGGCGTAAGAGTCGAGGTCCGGCCGTGAGCGAAAAGCGCAAGCTTGGGCCTGCCGGGAACTTTGCCGGAGCCTGGATCGATTCGAAGCTCACGCCTCTGGTGATCGCCGGCGCGGTGTTGCTGGGCGTCTTCGCCGTTTGGAAGCTGCCGCGCGAAGAGGAGCCGCAGATCATCGTTCCGATGGTCGATGTGTTCGTGCAGATGCCCGGCGCTTCGGCGCGCGAAGTGGAGGAGCGCGTCACCAGGCCGATGGAAAAACTCCTCTGGGAGATACCCGGCGTCGAGTATATTTACTCGACTTCGAGTCGCGGAATGTCCACCGCGATCGTGCGATTCCTGGTCGGCCAGGACGAAGAAAAAAGTATCGTCCGGCTGAACCAGAAGCTGAACGCCAATCTGGACCTGATTCCTCCGGGCGCGTCGCAGCCGCTGGTGAAGCCTCGCTCCATTGATGATGTGCCGATCCTCGCACTGACGTTCTGGAGCAAGCGCTACGGCGACGTGGAGCTGCGGCGGATCGCCGCCCAAGTGAACGACACTGTGAAGCAGACGCCCGACGTGTCCGCCGTGACGCTGATCGGCGGCCAGCGGCGGGAGATTCAGATCATGCTGGATCAGGCGAGGCTCGGCGCGTATAGCCTGTCGCCGCTGCAAGTGGCCGGGGCCTTGGGGCTCTCCAATAGCAAGATCCCGGCGGGTGCTTTTTCGAGCGGCAACCGGCAATATCTGATGGAAGCAGGTCAATTTCTTAGCACCGCGGACGATGTGCGCAACGTGGTGGCGGGTGTTGCCGGCGATAAGCCGATTTTCGTGCGCGACGTCGCACAGGTGACTGACGGCGGCGAGGAGCCTTCGCAGTATGTGCGGTTCTCCGACGGCAATGGCTTCCATCCGGCCGTGACACTTTCTATTTCCAAGCGGAAGGGAACCAACGCTGTCAGCGTCGGCGAGGATGTGTTGCACCGCCTGGAGCCTCTGCGCGGAGTCACGATCCCATCCGATGTGGAAATGACCATCACGCGCAACTACGGCGATACGGCGAAGGAAAAATCGAACGAACTGCTGTGGCACATGCTGATCGCGGTGGTCTCGGTAAGCGTGCTGATCGCAATCGCCCTTGGCATCCGCGAATCCCTGATCGTGTTCACGGCAATTCCGGTGACGCTGGCGCTCACACTGACCGTCTTTTATCTTTATGGCTACACCCTGAACCGCATTACACTCTTCGCGCTGATTTTTTCCATCGGCATTCTGGTGGACGACGCGATTGTGGTGGTCGAGAACATTGTCCGCCACTGGAGGATGACGTCGAATCAGGGAAGGCCTCCGTTTGAGGTGGCGATCGAGGCGGTCGACGAAGTGGGAAATCCGACCATTCTCGCCACGCTGGCCGTGGTCGCGGCGATTCTGCCGATGGCCTTCGTGGGAGGTCTGATGGGACCGTATATGCGTCCCATTCCGATCGGCGCCAGCGCGGCCATGGTCTTTTCGCTGCTGGTGGCATTTGTCGTCACGCCATGGGCCGCGGTGCGCATCCTTAAACCAAGCGGCCATCATGAAGGCGAGCGCGAAAGCTTTCTCACGCGAAAATATCGCTGGTTCATGGGCGGGCTGCTGCACCGTCCCGGGTGGCGCTGGACGTTCCTGTCCGGCGTGACCCTCTTGCTCGTCGGCTCTTGCGCGCTGGTCTACATCGGCTTCGTCAAGGTGAAGATGCTGCCGTTTGACAACAAGAGCGAGTTCCAGGTGATTATCGACATGCCGGCTGGAACCACGCTGGAAGAGACGGCTCGGGTCGCGCAATTGCTCGCCGAGGAGGCGCAGAAACAAAGGGAAGTGGTGAACGTGCAAACGTACGTCGGCACCGCTTCGCCGTATAACTTTAACGGCCTTGTGCGCCACTACTATCTCCGCCGCGGGTCGAACATCGCCGATATTCAAGTAAATCTTCTTTCGAAAGACGCGCGCGATCTGCAGAGCCATGAGATCGCGAAGCAGGTTCGCCAGCGGATTCAGCCCATCGCGGAGCGTTACGGCGCGCGCATCAAGGTCGCCGAGGTGCCACCTGGACCTCCCGTGCTGGAAACACTGGTGGCCGAGGTCTACGGGCCTTCGCTCGACCGGAGGATCGCGCTGGCGCGCCAGATCCGCGACATCTTCAAGCAAACCAGGGGCGTAGTGGATGTCGATTGGTACGTGGAGGACGATCAGGAGAAGTACACGCTGTGCGTGGACCGCGAGAAGGCCGCGATCAACGGTATCTCGCAAGGCGACGTCGCCCGTACCGTCGAGGTCGCGTCGGCCGGGTATCATTCGGGCTTGCTGCATCAGGAGGCGGAGAAGGAGGACGTTTCACTCACCGTTCGGCTGGACCGCGCGACCCGCTCCGATCTCGCGAAAATCACGCAACTGAAGATCAGCGGTGCGAACGGACGGCAGGTCGCTCTGGGCGAGCTGGTCCGTTTCGACAGATCGATCGAGGACAAGAGCATCTATCACAAGAACCTGATGCCGGTGACCTATGTGATCGCCGATATCGCCGGCGAAATCGAGAGCCCCGTGTATGCGGTCCTCAAGATCGGGCCCGAGATCGACAAGATCAAGATCCCTGAGGGCTATCAGATCGAGCAGCACATGGCCGCGCTTCCATCCGATGCCGGGCGCTACTCGATGAAGTGGGACGGAGAATGGCATATCACCTACGAGGTCTTCCGCGATCTCGGCATCGCGTTCGCAGCGGTGTTGATTCTGATCTACGGGCTGGTGGTGGGCTGGTTCCAGTCCTTCCTGACGCCGTTGATCATCATGGCGGCGATTCCTTTCTCCCTGGTGGGCATTCTACCCGCGCACGGGCTGCTCCACGCTTTTTTTACGGCGACCTCGATGATCGGATTCATCGCCGGCGCGGGCATCGTGGTGCGCAACTCCATCATTCTGGTTGACTTCATCGAGCTTCGCCTGGCCGAGGGCATGCCCTTGGATGCAGCCGTCATTGATGCCGGGGCCGTCCGCTTCCGCCCGATGATGCTCACCGCTGCGGCCGTGGTGGTAGGCTCTTCCGTGATTCTCTTTGACCCGATTTTTCAGGGCCTGGCCATCGCATTGATGGCGGGCGAGATTGCCTCGCTGCTGCTGTCGCGCATGACCGTTCCTGTGTTGTTTTACGTCTTCAACAAGAATAGGAAAACTGTATGACGGTGAATCGCTATCTGCGCATGATCGCCGGCGCGATCGTTCTTGTCACGCTTGCGCTGGGGCATTGGATGAGCCCGTACTGGTATTTGTTCACGGCCTTCGTCGGGCTGAACTTGTTTCAATCCGCGTTCACCAACTGGTGCCCGATGATGACGTTCCTTCGGAAACTCGGCGTACGCGGCGATTAGCTATTTCTTGGGCGCGGGGCCGACGCGTTCGATGGTGACAGTGATTAAACGGACCGGGTCAACGGGCCGGTCGCCCCGCACCTTTACTTTGCTGATCTTGTCCGCGACGTCCTGCCCGGAGACGACGTTTCCGAAAATCGTGTACTTCCCGTTCCATTGCTGCATGGCGTCGGTGGTAATGAAAAACTGGCAGCCGCCCGAATCCGCCGCCCCGGTATTGGCCACCGCCAGCCGCCCCGCCGTGTCGAATCGCAAGCCAGGCAGGAATTCGTCATGGATCCTGATCCCGCAGTCGTGGGATCCGACGCCGGTCGGGTCTCCCGACTGGATCGCGAGGCCCGGAAGGACACGATGAAAGATGAGGTTGTCGTAAAGCGGACGCTTCACCATTGCGCCGGTGTTCGGCTCTTTCCAGGGCTTGGTACCCTGCGCCAGGGCGACGAAGTTCTGCACGGCAACAGGCGTGTCTTTTTCGTATAGTCGGGCAACGATAGTCCCCTGCGAGGTTTGAAACACGGCGTAGAGGCCCGGTTTTGAGGGTACGGTCTGCGCTCCGACAAGAGCGGCAAAGACGATCGGCGCGGCGAGCAGTTTCAAGCTAGCATTCTACCGCGACTTCGGGTTACCGATTGCCGCCGAACGTTTTTTGCGGCGAATGATTGGAGCGGTCCTGGGTGCCGGCCTGAGGCGGGCCAAGCATTTCCATGGCGAGCCGTTCCTGATCGTCGGGCGTGAGCAGCCAGAATCCCAGCTGCCGCGTATTGTCGAACGGATCGATGTACTTGGCGTCCTTGCGGGTTTCGAAGTGCAGATGTGGAGCGGTGGAATGACCGGTGGAACCCACCAGTCCGATGACATCGCCGCGGGCTACGCTGGCGCCTACTTTGATCATGGGCTTGATGACCGAAAGATGCGCATAGTATGTCTGGTAGCCGAGGCCATGATCCAGGATGATGAGCTTGCCGAAGCCGCCCATTCGTCCGGCGAACGCCACTTTGGCTTCTCCAACGGCGTGCACCTCGGTGCCCTTGGGAGCCATCAGATCCGCACCGAGATGAAATCCGCGCACGGTGACGGTGCGCATCTTTACTTGACTGTTTGCGACTTGACTGTTTGCGACTTGACTGTTTGCGGCTTGACCGTTCGCGACCTGACCGTTCGCGACTAGACTGTTCGCAACCAGACCATTCGTGGTCTGGCCGTTCTTGCCTTTCGGGACGGGCACGCGGCGGCGGTATGTGATCACTTGCGGCCCCACCCCGCGGGTTTTCTGAACGTACTTCACCGGGGATTGCCACAGCAGCCGCTCATAGGTCACGCCGTTCATCCCGACGAACACACCGGGACCGCCGGGCCGATCCAGCCACCACGCGCCATCGATGCGCTTCCCCGTCGCGGTTTCCAGGATCTCGACAGACTGCAGATGCTCGGACTGACCTTCGCCGCCGCGCTCCAGGACAATGCGAATGGTGTAGGGGCCCCCGCCCGCATCGGTGGCGCTTTGGGTGCCAACAGCAATGCCCTCTGCTCCGGAGGTGTCGTTCGCGCGCGATCCGGCGGTATTCTCGCGAGATTGTGCAAGACTGCAGATCATCTGCGGCATCAGTGTCTCCAACTGCCAGCGCACGTTGGCGGGGACTGATGCAAGAAGTTCGCTACGGCGATCCTCGGCCATAGGAAGCGGAACCTCCAAAACGCGGGGGGCGGGCTCAGGACAATCGCACGCGCCCGGCGTGACGGTAATGCCGTCCGCTGTCTTTCGAATGTCCAGGACGGGGGATTCGCCGGGTCTTGGGTCAGGGCGCTGGAAGATGGCGGAGGCTGCTCCACCTTCGCCGCCGGTAGCCGCCACGTACTGCACGCACCCCGCACCCACTTCCGCGAGCAAATTGAGTTCCCCCAACAGGGGTTTCAGGCGGGATTCTTCCACTCCCAGGCTGGAGGCCAACACCGGCACATCGCGCGATTCCAGGCATCCCCGCCACACCGAGGACGCTTCTTTCACTTCCGGGATATCCGCAGGCGGTTTCGAAGGAACGGGCGGCGCTTTTTTTCTCCTGGGCGCTTTCGGTTTCTTGGCCTTGCTTTGGGAAGCACTGGCCGCCTGGGAAGGCGTTAGCTCAACGGGCGAGGCTGGGGCAGCCGTGGTGCTTTGCCAAGGCGCGGTGACGCAGAGCAGCGTCACGCCGGCCATGCTCCGCCACCTGCTCTTCATCCACACACTCCTCTGGGTTGCCTCGTGTCCGGGCCGATCGTTTCTGCGCACGAATCTCTTAGTCTACCCCAGCCGGGGAGGTAAGTGGTGCCCAGGGCGGGACTTGAACCCGCACTCCCGTTGCCGGAAAACGGATTTTAAGTCCGTTGCGTCTGCCAATTTCGCCACCCGGGCACATTGATGCACCCCTTAATTGAAACACACTCTCACGGAGCTCCCGCAAGTGTAGTGGAAATTGTAGTGACCTTTTGCAGATTAAGCAAGGCAAACCGCTCGAAAGCCGGCTCCAAAGACTCCCGCGCCGGATGGAGGTATCGCTGGGGGCGGTGACGTGGCTGTCAGCCGCTTGACGGTGAGTGCTTCTTTGTGTCCAGAACGCATGGAGCGTTTGGAGTACGCAGTCCAACGGCAGCTTGCGAACGTCTGCTCCCGCAATCTCACAACAGGGACGAGGTAAGTCACAGTCCGATGGAGTTAGGCAGTTTAAGAACGATCCGCGCCTCCCGTCGGACAGCAAGCTGATGAGGCCTATAGGTACTGGACGCTCATCTGCGCTACCGCGTTCGCCACGCGTTGGAACGTGGGCAAACCACCCGAGTTACTGGCAATGAGGATTTCTAAATTTGGAGCGCTTTTCCGTTTTGTTGGCATCATTCCTGAAAGTTTTCGATTGTGTCGCCGTTTCTTACATTTGGGTTGCTTTTATCCCCATTAGAATCAACGCGAGATGCCCTGGTTGCGACTGGCTAGATAAGTGCTGCGGCAACGCCGATAGACCCCAATCACGGAGGAGATGGACTCATGCGCAGATGCTTCGGACTCGGTTTTTGTGTGCTCGCCTTTGTCTTCACGGCCAAAGCCGACACTCAACTCATTCTCAACGGTGGCTTCGAATCTGGTCTGACGAGTTGGACGGTGCTTTCGTCCGCTGACTCGTTAGGTAGCTGGCTTGCTGGCTCCGGAACCGCCACACCTTGGACTGGAAACCCGACTGTCGGAGCGTCCAGCGGCACAGGGTACGCTGTGACCGATCAATTCGGCCCAGGAATAAACTCCCTGTCGCAGTCTTTCACCGTCCCGTTGGACGCGATCGGTAATCTGTCATTCACCTTCGATATGTTCATCAACGATTGGACCGGGGACTATGGCGGCACTTCGGGCTTCGGGAGCATGGAAGTTTTGTTTTTGAGCGCCGGTGGCGATCCCGTGACTGGCGCGGGCACGATTGCGACAGCCTTTAATGGGGACACCTTGGTGAGCGGCGGTGTGCCGAACCCTTACGTGTCGTTCAGCTTCGGAATTAGTGGTTACACTCCGGGAGCTACATATATACTCGATTTTCTCGAGACTGATGTGGCCTACCCCATGAACGTAGGCGTTGACAACGTATCCATCCTGGCGACTGAGTCTGGCGGCGGCGTGCCCGAACCGTCCAGCATCGCGCTGTTGCTGGGGGCTCTCGCGGCCATGGGCGTTGCTCGCCGGCGGCAGCTGTGGGAGGTATTGCGGGCCCATCAAGGACATTTCTTGCTGCTTGTGGCCGCGTTCGCGCTGTTCAGCCAAGGGGCCTATGCCCAAAGCGCAAATGTCGCCTATCCGGTTGTTGCCCCCAACAGCATCCTGCCTGGGCAGGCACGGCCCCACGCGTGGATCATGTCGATCGGGGACCCGCTCGCTACGGTACACGGGCCCGGGGATACCAACTGCGGCCCAGGCTCAGGCCAAGACACTTGCTACTACCTACCCAGCGACATCAACACGGCCTACACGACGGGCCTCATTAGAAATGGCAATGGCGGCGCGGGAATGACGGTTGGTATCGTAGACGCCTTTTACGACCCCCAGACAGAGGCTAACCTGGCTACGTTTTCTTCCAAATACGGTCTGCCGGCTTGCACGATCGCGAGCGGCTGTCTGACGATCACGAATCAGACGGGCGGGACTCCCAGCGCGGGCTTCAACGCAGGCTGGGCCGAAGAGACAGCCCTGGACGTGCAGTGGGTTCATGCGATCGCTCCGAACGCCAAGATTCTGCTGGTGACCGCCACCGATAACTCCTTTGCGAACTTGGGTACGGCGGTGGGATACGCGAAGGCCCACGCGAATGTGGTCTCAGATAGCTGGGGCAGCGGCGAATTCTCAGGCGAGACGACACTTGATTCCACCTTTTCTGGCGGCGTCCCGATCCTGTTTTCCTCTGGGGATACGTTCGGAGCTCAGGAGTACCCGTGCGCAAGCCCCAACGTGACCTGCGTCGGCGGCACCCATCTTCTGGAGACCGCCACCAGCTATCGAAACAGCGAGTCGGTTTGGGACGACAGCGCGTACGGGCGTGGGGGTACCAGCGGTGGTTGCAGCGCGTATGAAAGCGAACCGGCGTTTCAAATCGGATTCAGCACCTGTGGCACCAAACGCGGCATGCCTGATGTCGCTGCGATTGCGGACGAGTATACCGGCGTGATCGTCTTCCTGGGGAGCAATATCGTCGGAGGAAGTGGCGGCTATTACATTTTCGGTGGGACCAGCCTTGCGTGTCCCGTAACGGCCGCCGTCGTCGCCGATATCGACGCGGCGCGGGTGGCTGCCGGAAAAGCGATTCTAGGCGGAAGCACTTCCGGCGCGCTCAGCTTGAACACAGTCCTCTACCAAGCCGCTGCGAATCCTTTCTACCACTATCGCTTCTATGACGTGACGATGGGGACCTCAGCCACAGCCGGTTGGGACGTCGTGACAGGCCTTGGCGTCACATTGAACCCTGCCCTCACGGCTTTCCTCGTTGGCCTGCCTTAGTTCGTTTGCGCCGGGCGGAGATGCGTTCGCAGATCCGCCCGGCAAAATCCCGATGTAACTCCTTCAGATTTAGTCCGTTGCGTCCGCCGATTTCGCCACCCAGGCGCATTGATACTACTAGCCTTGTTTAAACACACTCTCGCCGGGCTGCCGCAAGTGTCGTGGAGATTGTAATCACCTTTTGCGGATTAGGCAAGGAGAACCGCTCGGAGGCCAGATCCAAAGGCTCGTGCGATGGATGGGAGATCGCGGGAGGCGGTGGCGTGGCTTGTGGCCCACAAGCAGCATGATGGTGGCGGCATTTGCCCTCTGTGCCTCGGCCGCATCGCGAGCGCGTCTAAATTTGGACCGTTTTTCCGTTTTGTTGGCATCATTCCTGAAGTTTCTGAGTACTGTCGTCCCTTTCGGCATCTGACTTGCTTTTTCGTCCTATTAGAATCAACGCGAGATTCTGCCGTTGAGATTGGCAAGAAAAATGCCCCGCGGACCAAGCGGACGCTGCTACGGAGGCGATAGTAGATGCGAAAGTGTGGGGACGCTTTATTGTGAGAGTCTACCCCGCAAGTTACTAAAAATAAATCACTACTGCGTGCCAGCCGAATCCAGTGAGCCGAATGGCGAAAGTGAAAAGGAGAATGGGAAAAACCATGAGTAAGATGAGAATCATCGGCGGGTCCGTGCTCGCCATGGGCGCCCTATTGCTAAGCTGCCTGCCGCTAGCCGCGCAGGACAACAACACGACAATCCAGTTGGCGGTCAGGTTTGCTAGTTCGCCCCCGCTCAGCGAGCTTGCCAAGTTGCCCCAGACACCGCAGCCTTGTTGTAGCTTAGGCCCTCAAAACCCGCACATTCCCAAGCCCCAGGTCGCGCCCACCGTGGATCGAGCCCAGCAGAGGGCGGCGACCCTTTCCCCGAATTTTTCACTCATTGCGCATATACTTGGAGTCGGCTACGGCTATCCCAATTACAGTGTTCCTGACGCTCCTCCCGACACCAACATGGCCGTGGGCGACACGCAGATCGTTCAATGGGTGAACGTCTCGTACATCGTATGCGACAAGACCCCCGGGAGTTGTAGCGGAATACCGATTCTTGGCAACACCCTTTGGAGCAGCCTTGGCGGGATATGCGCCAACAACAACGACGGCGACATCATCGCGCAGTGGGACCGAATCCACCATCGCTGGATCCTGGCCCAGAATGTATTCACTGGGAGCTACGGCGTTTGCGTCGCGGTTTCCCAAACCAACGACGCGATGGGTGCGTACTACCTTTATCAGTTCCCGGTCGTAAACGGCGGCTTCCCTGACTATCCCAAGTGGGGTAACTGGCCTACCGGCTACTTCCAAACCTGGAACAACTTCGGTCCCGGCGGCAGCGGCTTCAAGGGCCCGGTGTTTTGCGGTTACCACAGCGCCAAGATGATCGCGGGTGACCCGTCAGCGGAACAGATTTGCCACCAGTACTCCAGTTCTGAAGACAGCCTGTTGCCAGGCGACCTCGATTCTCCGGGTCCTCCACCAAAGGATAAGGCTACAGGTGCATGGCAGGACGAGTTTGCGATCGGGAGCGTGGGCGATGTGGACAACTCGCATCTGTCCTTGTACTCGATGCACATCAACAACCAGAGTGATTGGTCGCAGGGTGCCACCTTCACCGGTGACGGCAACAGCCAACTCCTGCCCATAATGACCTTCACTCCTGCCTGCAATGGCGCCTACGGCGGAGATTGCGTTCCGCAGAAAAGCATACCCGACAAGCTCGATTCCCTAGGCGATCGCTTGATGTACCGCTTCGCCTACTGGAATGACATCTCTCCGACCGCCGTCGCATGCGCGCTGTGTAATGTCCAGCACTGGTATGTGAACTGGGATGTTACGGCGTCTGGTGGCAACATCGGTCCGCGGTGGATGGAGATCCAGGCCGCAAGCCTTGTCGTCCAACCCAGCGCTCTCCACGTCTACCAGCAGGGTACCTTTGCTCCAGACGGCAACTGGCGCTGGATGGGTTCGATTGCCCGCGACAATGCCAACGATGTGTTGCTGGGCTTCAGCGAATCCTGTGGAGATACTTGTCCGGGTGGCACCCCGACGTTCCCGTCGGTCGCTGTCGCCGGTCGTGTTGCAAGCGACCCTCTTGGCACTTTGGAAGCCGAGTTGCTGTACGTCAACGGTACGGGTTCGCAGCCGGACACCTCCAACCGCTGGGGCGATTACAGCGCCATGCGGATTGATCCGGTAGACAACTGCACCTTTTGGTTCACCACGGAGTACTACCAGATCAACCAACGCTTCGACTGGAGCACCGACATCGGCAAGTTCAAGTTCTCGAATTGCCACTGAGGCTCGGGAACGACGGAGCCTAACGCTCAGCCGGACTTCAACGGTCGAAAAGCTCAGGGCATCCCGGAAACGGGATGCCCTTTTTCCTGCCGCGCCAGCATTTGCTGACAGCGAGACACCGGTTTCTAACTTAGGCCGGCGACGGACCAGCCCTGGCGATACTTCCTTCGCAGGAAGTGATTTGCCTCGGGCGAATTGGTGAATTTCGCCTTGGCGCCGTTCCATTGTAAGGTCGTCGACGGAAAGCGGGTGGCGAGGGGGCCCAGCAGCACTGCTTCGGTCAGGGGACCCGAAAAATCGAACGAAGCCGACGTTTTCCCGCTGCCGAGCACGGCCTCGGCGAATTCAAAGTAGTGATTTGTCGTCACCGCTTCCGGCGTTGTTAAGCCTGAAAAATCGGCCGCAGGTAGCAGCATGGGCATCGCGATGTGAGGAAGCAGCATCTGCCCCTTCGTTCCGATGAAGATCGACCCCTGGCCAGGGAATTTCACCGATCCCAAGAGGGCGCGGATTTCCTCCGGGGGCAACCGGTCGCCGTCGTACCAGGTCAGCGGCATCGTTTTTCCGTCGGTAAACGGCGTACCGGGGAAGACGTAGCGGATAAGCGTGTCCAAGGCCCAGCTTTCCCCGTTCGGCGCGGTCCCCTCGCTGCGGACCGAGACGGGCGAACCCAATTGCAGGGCTCCGAACACGGGATCGAGGATATGGCAGCCCATATCGCCGAACGTCGCCGTGCCGAAATCGAGCCGTTTGCGCCAGTTCCCGGGATGATAGACGTCTTTAATAAACGGCCTCGCCGGGGCCACTCCCAGCCAGGCGTCCCAATTCAATCCATCCGGTACGGGATCGGGCGTGGCAGGCAGCTTCGCAGTGTCGCCCCACTTCTTCTCGCTCCAGGTGTGGACTTCTCTCACTTTGCCGATGGCGCCGCTCTGCACCAGCTTGACCGCGATCTTGTACTCGCGCCAGGAATGGATCTGGATGCCCATCTGGGTGGGCAGCTTCTTCGTCCGAGCCATTTTCATCAGCGTGCGGACTTCGTGAATGTCGTGAGCCAGCGGCTTTTGCACATACACCGGCAGCCCCAGGCGCATGGCGCTGACGGCCTGCGGCGCGTGCATGTGATCCGGCGTGCCGACACACGCCGCGTCGAGCTTGCCTTTTTCCTTGCGCAGCATCTCGCGCCAGTCCTGATAAATTCGCGCCTCCGGATACTTGCTCTTGATTCGCCCCAGTTGCGCCGCGTCCACCTCGGCCACACACGCGAGCTTGACCTTGGGATGCGAGGCAATGCCATCCAGCGTGGCAAACGCCATGTTCCCCGCGCCGAAGGCGGCCAGCCGGACGGTGCTCGACGGCGGCTTCGACAGCATCTCACGGACGAGGAACGGCGCGGCTACGGCGGTTTGCAAGAACGATCGGCGATGAATCATCCGCCTCATTCTAACCCAGCGGAAAAGTCACGGCTCTTGTTCGAGACTCTCGCGAACAATCGGGTTACTGGTATCCTGGTACTTAAACGCCATGCGCCGTACCCGGTGGCTCTTTCTCTTCGCCATCCTCTTTATCGTCGTCGCGGTCGGCGCCACCTACCTCAAGCGCAAAGGAAGCCTGGACAAAACCGCGCCCCCGCGCCCCAAGCCTCTGGCGCGAAATTTTGACGCATCCTTCGACCGCTGGAAATATTCCGATCAAAAAGGCACGACACCGCACGTCGAGATCTTCGCCGACAAGATGCGTGAATCGGCCGGGTCGAATGCGCTCGACCTGGAGGGCGTCGATCTGCGGCTTTACAACAAGACCGGCACGCAATATAACCTGGTCCGCACCGAAAAGGCCGTCTGCGATCCCGCGGCCAAGACGCTTTACGCCGACGGCGAGGTGAACATCACGATGGCGGTGCCGGAAGAAGGTCCGCAGCACGGGCGCATCGTGAAGATTCAAACCTCCGGCGTCAGATTCGACACGCAGAGCGGCAAGGCCTCCACCGACCGCCAGGTGCGTTTCGAATTCGACCAAGGCGGAGGGTCCTCGATGGGAGCCGAATACGATCCGCAGGCGCGCGAGCTGCACATGAAGTCGCAGATTGTTCTGGACTGGCGCGGCAAGAAGCCGGATTCCGTCCCCATGCATATCGAGTCGGGCGAGGCGTTTTACCGCGAGAAGGAATCGAAGATTATCTTGATTCCCTGGTCGAAGCTGACGCGCGATACGCTTCACCTCGAAGGAAAGATGTCGGTGGTCACGCTCGACGACGGCGAGGTGAGGCTGGCCGAGATCGAAGCCGGTCGCGGATCCAAGGACGACGAAGACCGCAAGATTGAGTTTGGCTCCGATCAATTGACGCTCAATTTCGCCGACGGCATGCAGGTGACGAAGATTACCGGCGACCGCAATGCGCACCTGATCTCCACCACGACAACGGCAAGAACCACGGTTCGCGCGAATCGCGTGGATCTGGGCTTCGACCCATCAGGAAAGGAAAGTACGCTGTCCTCGGCGACGGCGATGGGCAAGAGCATCGCTGAGAGCGCGCCGGTTCCGAAGCCGGGAACGCAGCCGGCGGATACGCGAATCCTGCACAGCGAAGTGATCCATCTGAAGATGAAATCCGGAGGCCAGGAGATCGACAGCGTGGAGACGGACAGCGCGGCAACCATGGATTTTCTTCCCAATCGCCCGGGGCTGCCGAAGCGCCTGATGACCGGCGACAAGATCTGGATCAAGTACGGCGACGACAACCGGATCGAGAGCGTCCGCGCAGTGAACGTCACCACGCGCACCGATAAGCCGCCGGAAAAAGGCAAGCCCGCTCCGCCCCCGGGATTCACCACCAGCAAGGAGATGCTGGCCGCGTTCGATCCGAAGTCCAGCGAACTGAGCCATCTGGATCAGAAAACCGATTTCAAGTACGACGAAGGCGACCGGCATGCTCGCGCCGATCACGCGACGCTTGATCAGAAAACGGATCTGATGACGCTCGACAAAGGCGCGCGAGTCTGGGATCCCACAGGCTCCGCCGCGGCCGACCGCATCGTGATGAATCAGAAATCGGGGGATTTCACGGCCGAGGGCCACGTCGCTTCCACGCGCATGCCGGATCCGAAGGGCAACTCCAGCGCGATGCTCAGCACCGATGAAATCATGCAAGCACGCGCGCAGAAGATGGTTTCCTCGGACAGCAATGCAAAGATTCACTACGAAGGTAACGCCGTCGCCTGGCAGGGCTCCAACCGGATCGAGGCAGATCGCCTGGATATCGACCGGGATGCCGGCGTAATGGAGGCTCACGGGAAAGTGGTGAGTCAGTTCGTCGACAAGGACAAGGATAAAGATAAAGACGCGAAAAAGTCCACGGCGAAGGTGAAGGCTGAACCGAAAAAGTCCGCCGCGCCGCCGGTCTTTACGGTGGTGCATGCGCCCGAACTGATCTACACCGAGGAGACGAGAGTCGCCGTGTACAAAGGCGGCGTACTGCTGCAACGGCCGGATCTGACGGTGACGGGCAGTCAGGTCCAGGCGTTCTTGAACGATGCCGGCGCCGATTCTTCGCTCAACAGGACAGTCTCCGACGGGGCGGTGAAAATCGTCAGCACTGCGCATGCGAAAACGCGCACCGGCACGGCTGAGCATTCGGAATATTACGCCAACGACGGCAAAGTGGTCCTGACCGGCGGCCGCCCGCAGCTATTAGACAGCAAGACCGGCAAGACGCAGGGCGATCAATTGACGTGGTGGGCCAACGATGATAGGCTGCTGATTAACGGCGTGCCCGCGAAACCGGTAACGAGCATCGTCCGCAAGAAATAACCTTCCGTGCACACTCTCCAAACAGCCGATCTGACGAAGTCTTACCGCGGAAGAAAAGTCGTGGACAATGTGTCCGTCTGGGTAAAGCAAGGCGAAGTAGTGGGCCTGCTGGGTCCCAACGGTGCGGGCAAAACCACGTCGTTTTACATGATTGTCGGCCTGATCACGCCGGATTCGGGCCGCGTGACACTGGATGACAAGGACATCACGCCGCTGGCGATGTTCGAACGCGCGCGCCAAGGCATCAGCTATCTGCCGCAGGAAGCCTCGGTCTTCCGCAAGCTGTCGGTTGAGGACAACCTGATGGCCATTTTGCAGACGCTGCCACTGAACCGCCGCGAGCGCCTGGACCGCATGGACCGGCTGATCGCCCAGATGGGCCTGGAAACGGTGCGCCACAACAAGGGCTACGTCCTATCCGGCGGCGAGCGCCGGCGCGTGGAGATCGCGCGGTCCCTGGTGATCGAGCCGAGCTTCCTGTTGCTCGACGAGCCGTTCTCGGGAATCGACCCGATTCAGGTGCTGGAGCTTCAGAAGATTATCTTCGACTTGAAGAACGCCGGCATCGGCATCCTGGTGACGGACCACAACGTGCGCGAAACGCTGGCTGTGACCGATCGCGCCTACATCATCAACAACGGGCGAATCTTCCGATCGGGATCGCCCGAAGCGCTGGGCAGCGATCCGGAAGTGCGGCGGATCTACCTGGGCGAGAACTTCAATTTGGAATGGCAGAGCGGACGCTGGCAGGTTCCGACGGAGAACTAAGCGGCGGCGGCCTGTTCGCCCATCTGGTTGGCGAAGTGCGAGACGATCATGGACATTTCCGTCAACGCGCGCGCGGCAAGGCTTTCGGAGAAATGGCGGCTCATCGCGTACCAGGCGCGCATCACCTTGTAATTGATCGCCAGCATCTGCGTCTCGAGAGATTGCCCTTCGCCCGCCGCGTACTTCAGCAAGCTGCGGACGACTCGATAATCGCTGTCGAGAGCGGCGCGCAACCGGTCCAGATCCGGTGATGCCGCCTTCAATTGCGCCTGCACCGCGGGGAAACCAAGGTTATTGGCCGCGGCAACGTCCGCAGTGTAATCGCGGGCCGTCTTTGCGCTCAGAATCAGGAGACAGGTATAGCGGAACCAGTACGCAAACAGCACAACCGAGCTGGCCGTGATCGTGATAGTTGTAATCAGTTCGATCATATTTGCTACTTGATGCCTCCTTCCGTGGAACTTTTTTGTTCTCTGAACTAATGGAAGAATAGCATCGGCCGTGCAGGCAATCAATAGGACTTTTGGTACTAAGTGTCTTTTCTTTGCTTCTCAGGCGAAGGGCCTGTGCCGAAGACCATATTTGTCGATGCACCTTCGTGCGCACGGAGGTATTCCTGATAGAGCGCACCATAGCTGGCCGTACAGTACTCCGCGGTCGAGAAGCCTAGGCGAGCCGCAACGCGGTCGATCCAAGCAGCCTCGCCTTCGAGCTCGAGGAAGATTCCGATCGGGGTTTCGTCAATCGTGACCACACCTTGCCCGCCCGGCTCGCGGAATATCGTCCGGTATTTTTCATAGCGGAAGCGCGGCTGGTACCCCAGGCGATCAAGGACTAGTTCAAAAGCGGCCGGGTCGGACACGTCGAATTCAATCTCCTCACGGCTCTTGTATCGTTCCCGATTCGTCGGACCTTTATATGTGACCATCGCACGAGACCCGGAGCGGCGGAGGCGGAGAAGCTGGTCGGCGGCGCGAAGCTCGTAGCCGGGGCGATCGAACGTCTGGTCGGATTCGAGCACGCGGGCCTCCGAGACGGAAAAGCCATGGCGCTCGATCAATTCGCGAGCCTCTTGCGCGCTTCCGGCGAAGGGAATCTTGATCTCAGTCTCGATCACGTTTAATGATACGATGAGGCGGCTCGTTCAGATGCGGAACGCGTCCGGTTTTCCCCGACTGGTAGGGGGGTGGCAAGCCTCTCCTATTCACGCAGGCTCGGAACCTTTCCGCATACGCTGGCCAGAGCCCGTTTTCTTGGCTCTACGAGAGGTTTACTAGCAAGTGCTGCGGCAAGAGCACCCAAAATCAAGGCACGCCTGCAAGCCCGACTAAGAGAATTCGAGCGTATCCACAACGATGCCCAGTTCTCTGGAGAGGCCGGACGCAGCACCGAGGGCCTTGTCAACTTCGAACGTCACGCTGGGCATTTCGGAACGATGGGGAATGTCCCACACAAGGGTATGCTGGCCAGCCCGTGCCAGCGTTGTGATTCCAGCAGACGCGCCGCCTATTGTGCAGGAAATCGATATATCGCCCAATTGTCGAATGGAAGCGGGCGATATGAAGAAGCGAAGTGTTACGCGCGAAGCCGGCTGGCTGAGGACTCTCGGCCGCGCCGAGAACCGGCGCTCTGTCCACCGCCAGCCCGGCTCCTCGATGTGGTGCCAACCTTCGAGCAGCTCTAGATGGCGTAGCCCGTAGTGGCTTTCGAGCAAGCAAAAGGTCCTGCCATCGGCGCTCACAGGATCGGACTTTTCAACGTCTCCGGTGGCCATGGTGGTGATCACCTTCCACCTCGTGCGAGCAAGCAGACGTCGCAACGCTGGCTCGGAAAAAATCCAATAGTTCGTGTCGTCGCTATTGAGCTCATCTTCGCCTACCAGATACGCGAGGGGCTGGCCGCTCGGCAACGGGATGCCTCCAGGGAGGTTCTTCGCTGTCCGTGTGCTGAGAATGCAATACTGCGATATTTGCGCGAGGCGGCTCATAACGAGAAACGGATTCTTGAGGTGGTAGAGCACGCCAAGGCAGAAAGCTAAGCCGAAATGCCCGCCGATGGGGGAACCGTTGTCGACGTCCAACTGCTCGATCGTCACATTTGAGCTAAGTTCGTCCCGCAACGCGAACAACCCACGCATACCGTTTTGGTTGGTAGGACCGTAGTCGATTGCGGTCACCTTGAAACCGAGCGACTCCAGGAAAAATGAGAAGTCGCCGTCTCCGCAACCAAGGTCAAGCACGCCCTCAGTGCGTGCGCTGTTCACCACATATCCATAATCGTCACCGAGAAGCGCCTCAATATGCTCGGCGCTCGAAAGAGAATCATACGGATACCACTCGATGAATTCCTTGCCGATTTTGCTTTTTGCAGCCTCGATAGTCGGCTTAAATTCGCGCGCTGCACGTTCTATTCCAAGCTTCTTACCCTTCAGCATCGTAGCGCTTGCCTTCCGGTCATTCAACATTCGCTCCTCGAGGGGCCCCTGCCCCCAGACTTCATGGTATTTGCCCTTTCTACTGATGCAGCGGGAAGGCGTGCCGGCCTTGAGATCGCGCTCGGAAGGGGTTTTGCGTCGCCAACCGCGCGCTGCCACGGTCCTCTCATGATACGATGAGGCGATTGCGCCCGTAGCTCAGCTGGATAGAGCATCTGGCTTCGAACCAGAGGGTCGGCCGTTCGAGTCGGTCCGGGCGCACCACTTCCTTCATGGGCCGCATCCTCCTGATTGACACCGATACAGCGTCCGATGATGCGGTCGCGCTCATCATGGCTCTGCGTTCGCGAGAAGTTCGCGTGGCGGCGATCACCACGGTGGCGGGTAATGTCCCGGTGGAGCAGGCAACGCGGAACGCCCTGTATACCGCGGAGCTTTGCGGCGCATCGACACCGATCTACATGGGCTGCAGCGAGCCGCTGATCCGAAAGTACGAAGACGCCACTTGGTTTCACGGGCAGGATGGCCTGGGCGATCAAGGCTACCCGGCCCCGAAACGTCACGCGGAGGCGGCCCACGCGGTCGAGGCCATTCTCGAAACCGTGCGGGCAAATCCCGGTATCGAGCTGGTGACGCTGGGACCGCTGACGAACATCGCCGTAGCATTGAAGCGGCAGCCGGAAATGATTCGCAACGTCGGCCGCTGCGTGATCATGGGAGGCAATCCCTGCTGCGTCGGCAACGTCACGCCGGCGGCCGAATACAACATGTGGGTGGATCCCGATGCCGCGCGGATCGTCTGCCGCTCCGGCCTGCCGATCGAACTGGTGGGCTGGCAACTCTGCCGGGGCGAGGCGGTGCTGAACGAAGGCGACATCGACAAAGCGACGGGACTGGGCACGGCGCTGGCAACATTCGCGATTGACTGCAATTCCACCGCAAAGGACGCGTATCTCCGTCAAACGGGCGAAATCGGCATTTCGTTGCCCGATCCTGTGGCCATGTCGGTGGCGCTCGATCCCTCGATTTGCATCGAGGCGAGCGATCATTATCTGGACGTCGAAGTCGCCAGCGACCTGACGCGCGGCATGACAGTGGTGGACCAGCTCAACGCGGCCGAGAACCGGCGGAATCGGACGCTGTGGGCGGAGACGGTGCGCCGCGCCAAACCGGCGAGAATTTGTTGGACGATTGACGTTGCGCGGTGGAAGGCGGCACTGTTCCAGGCGCTCAGAGGACTATAACCCCTGGCGTCAGAGTCTGCCAGGGGATTCGTCGGTTTCCTAAAAATTTCTCGACGACAAGGTCAGGTCCGAAATCGCGTCCAGCCGCATGGGATCGTTCCGAAACAGGCCCAGCGCGTATTCGGTGCCGATCGTCAATCCAAGCAATCGCGCGCCGGCTTTCTGTAATTCCACGTAATTCTTGTTCATCACCTGACTCTGATGGCAGTTCATGGCCGCCTCCCATTGCGGGACCAGATCGGTAATATCGATCACGAGATCGGGCTCCTGGAGATGTTGGGTGATGCGGTAAAAGAACAGATTCGCCACCCGGTGCGCGGGCGCGGGCTTCAAGTCCTCAAGACCGCCGTAGCGAGCGAAACGGCACGCGTCGCGTACCAGGCGTCCGGCGGCGGAATGATCGGGATGCTGATTTTCCCCCGGGTGCGGCGCCAGAACGGTTTCCGGTTTGAAGGACCGGATCTCGCGTGCCAAACGGAACGCATTTTCGGGGGTGTAAGCAAGACGGCAGTCACCGGCGAACTCCAGAAACTCCACTTCCGACCCGATCAATGCTGCGGCGGCGCGCGATTCCTGCTCGCGCAACTCCGGCGAGCCCGCCGACCCGGCTTCCCCGCGCGAGAGCACCAGCATCTTCACGCGGTTCCCCCTTTTCGTCTCCTTCATCAATATGGGCGCGCAGCCGAACTCGAGGTCGTCGGGATGGGGACCGATGGCCAGAATGTTCATTATTGACAGACTTCCTTGTAGTATTGCTCGTATTGAGGAATCACCAGATCGGTTGAGTACCGCGTTTCGGCGGCGTGCCTCGCCGCGGCGGACATTCTGCTGTGCAATGCATCGTCGGTGAGCAGGGCCACCACCCGCGCGGCCTGCGCGGCGATGTCGCCCACCGGCTCCAGGAACCCGTCCACGCCGTGCGTGATCAATTCCGGCGTTCCACCCACGCGCGTGCCCACCGGGACCACGCCGCAGGCCATCGCCTCCAGGGCGGCCAGCCCGAAGGCCTCCATATCGCTCGGCATCAGCAGCACATGATGCGCCGGAATGATTCGCTCGACGTGATCCTGCTTGCCGAGAAACGAGACCCGATCATCGATCTTCAGCTCCCGCGCCAGCATCTCCGCCGGCGCGCGCTCCGGCCCGTCGCCCACCATGACTAGCATAGCCGGCACCGATTTTAGGACCTCATAAAGGATGCGCACGCAGTCCAGTGGCCGCTTCACGGGGCGGAAATTCGAAAGATGGATCAGGCGCTTTTCCTCCGGCCGGCGGTCCGGGGCGGGCCGGTATAAATCGCAATTGACGAAATTATGAATCACCCGGATCTCGTTGGCCACGCCGAACACTTCCGCTGTAAGGTCCTGAAGATACTTGCTGATGGTGGTGATTCCGTCCGATTGCTCAATGGAGAATTTCGTAATCGGAAAATACGAACGGTCCGCGCCCACCAGCGTGATGTCCGTGCCGTGCAGCGTTGTGACGAACGGAAGGCGGCGCTTCGCCGTCATCTGCTGGGCCAGAAGCGCGGCGATGGAATGCGGAATCGCGTAGTGCACGTGCAGCAGGTCCAGCCCATAGCAATCGGCCACTTCGAACATGCGCGAGGCCAGCGCCAGACAGTACGGCGGATATTGGAACAAAGGATAGGCGGAAACCTCCACCTCGTGATAATGGATGCGCGGCAAACCCGGATCCAGCCGAATCGGATTCGCGTAGGTGATAAAATGAACATCGTGGCCGCGGGTCGCCAGTTCCAACCCGAGTTCGGTGGCCACGATGCCGCTGCCCCCGTACGTGGGATAACAGGTGATGCCGATCCTCATGAGGGCAGGGTAACATTTCGCCTGGTTCGAACCGCAATGATGACTTTTTCGCGCCTCCGTCGGGTTGGACTGCTTCTGATGCTGGTGGCTGCCCTCCGCGCCGAGGACCTGAAGGATATAGAGTACGCCAGGGCGGGCCGGACGAGCCTGCGCCTCGACGCGCACATTCCCGACGGTAAGGGCCCGTTCCCGGCAGCGATCCTGGCTCATGGAGGCGGCTGGGTGCGGGGCGACCGTTCGAGCGTCGATCCGATCTTCGAGGCTCTGACCAACGCCGGCATTGCCTGGTTCACGGTCAGCTATCGCCTGGCGAGCGATCTTCTGCTCGATCCGGCGGCTTCCATCACTCAGCTGGGCGCGGCGGAGAACGACGTCAAACAGGCGATCGCGTTCGTGAAGTCGCACGCTACCGAGTATCACGTCAATCCCAATAAGGTTGTGCTGATCGGCGAATCGGCGGGCGGACAGCTTGTTTCCATGGCCGCACTGCGGCCGGACCCGGGCGGCACTGTGCAGGGCGTGGTGGCGTTTTACAGCCCCACCGATCTTCCGGCGCTGGTCCGCACATCCAGCTGGATTCCGGAGTCCGTGCGCGACGCGGTGAAAGGTACGTTCTGGGACACGATGATGATGGCCGAACTGACGAAGTTTTCCCCCATCACCTGGGTGAGTTCGACGGCGCCTCCCTTCCTGATGATTCACGGCACCGACGATAATCTCATCCCATTCGCGCAATCCGAGCGGTTCTGCGACAAGCTGAACGAGGCCAACGGATCGTGCGAATTGTACCCGGTGAAGATCGCCGGACACGGGATGCGGGCATGGGAATCCTCCCACATTACCAACTACAAGGCGCCCATGATTCGATGGCTGCAGCAAGTCCTCGCCCTTAAATAACCCTATTGGGCCTCGCCCGGAGTGCCGATTACATGCCAAGACTAAAGAACATTTTGGGGGATTGCCGTTCTTGATCGTCCGCATCCGCTGGACCCCGATCTTTGGGCCCAAACGCCGAAGCATCCGGCACTTTGCGCCACCCCATTCCAGGTGGGCGCTGGGCGTGCTCCTGCTCGCCCCCGGGCTCCCCGTGTCGACCATCGCCGATGTTCCGCCAAGGCCGGCACCGCGAAGGGTGGTTGTACCTGGTCGGCGCGCCCCGGAGGAAACCCTCGCGACATTCATGCGCCAGCACGATTTCGCGCAGCCCTACAACATTGCCGAGATTCTGGATGCCGCCAAGCGCGCGTCGATTCCGCCGTCCATGATTGTTTGCATCGAGTTTTATGAAAGCTCCGGCGGCAAGCACTACGACGCCGAGACCAACAACCCCCTGGGCTGGAAAAACGGCGTGGCGGCGTTTCCATCCGTGCCGGCAGCCATCCATCACGTATCGGACCAGCTTGGCTCCGGCCGCTGGTACGCCGGAAAAACGCTCAAGGAAAAGCTCCACGTCTACAACCCGAGGCCTGTGTACGCCGAAAAGGTCCTGGGCTGCATGCGGCAATTTCCCGAGTAGCGGCGTATCATGAGTCTCATGACTCGCCGTGACCTGACTCTTTTCTCCGCCGGGCTGTTCGCCGCTTCCGCCAAGGGGCAAAAAGCGGCTCCTGCCACACTCCCCAGCCGCGCGTATCGATATGACGATCTTGTTCTGAAAGGCTCCGCCCGCCAAGTGTTCGACGGGCTGACGCACTCCGGATTCCACGTGGATCTGCATGAGACGGAACTCGCGCCCGGCGCCGCGCCACACGCGCCGCATCGCCATGAGCATGAGGAGATCGTCATGATTCGCGAGGGGACGCTCGAAGTCACCATTGAGGGCAAATCGTCCACCGCCGGCCCGGGTGCCGTGGTGTACGCGGCCTCGAATGATTTCCACGGCTGGCGGAACGTGGGGACCACCAAAGCGCATTACTTCGTCATGGCCCTCGGCCGAGCCGTGTAACAATCCTCAATCCGCTTTATCTTATAGAAATGCCGGAAAAATGGGAAGGCCGTACGATCGATGGATTCCCTCTGGAGCGCTTGCTCGGCGGAGGGTCGGACAGCCCTGTTTTTCTCACCCGTTACGAGTCGCGTCCGGCCGCCATTAAGCTACTGCCGCTCGATGGACTTCAAGCCGACGCTCAAATGCAACGATGGGCTGCTGCATCCAGGCTCTCGCATCCTCACCTCATCCGTATTTTCGCCAGCGGCCGTGGCAGCATCGACGATAGCGACGTTATTTACGTGGTGATGGAATATGCCGAGGAAGATCTTTCGCACGTGTTACCGGACCGCGCGCTCACGGCAGCCGAGACCCGGGACATGCTGGAGCCCGCACTCGCCGCGCTGAAATACCTTCATGACCAGGGGTTCGTCCACTCCCATCTGAAACCGTCGAATATCATGGCGGCAAGCGATTGCCTGAAACTTTCGAGCGACGGCATCCGGCGGGCCGGGGAATCATCCGAGGGAAGCGCGGGCCCCTACGATCCCCCGGAGCGCGGCCCGTTCTCCCCCGCGTGTGACGTCTGGGCGCTCGGCGTCGTCCTGACTGAGGTGCTCACGCAGCGGAGGCACGGCGCGCCTCTCGAAAGTCTACCCGATCCGTTTGCCACCATCGCCCATCATTGCCTGCAACAGGCTTCATCGAGCCGCTGGACGGTCTCCCAGATCTCGAACTACCTCGCACAACAATGGGACACGGCGCCCAAGCGCCGATTCACGACGCCAGTCGGCCTGTGGATGATTCTGGCGATCGCCGCCATCGTTATCGCCGGCACAATTCTGCTTCGCCGGGAAGGGCCCGCTCCCGCCAAGCCCGCGGCGCAGGCGAACGTTCCCGAGCCACCCGCCGCCGCCCAGCCTGAGCCCGAAAAGCCGGCTCCCGCACACAAGTCCGCGCGAAAGACGGTGCGTCCCCAACCGCTGGCCGAAACGCCCTCCGAAACACCTGCTACGCAGCCAACGGATCAGCCGATGCCGGAGATCCTGGCGGAGGCGAGAAGCAGCATTCGCGGACGCGTGCGCGTGGTGGTCAAGCTGGATGTCGATCCCTCCGGCGCAGTGACCAACGCCACCCTGGGTTCGCCCGCGTCGAGCAAGTACTTCGCCGACCGCACGCTGGATGCGGTGCGGAAGTGGAAGTTCCCGGCGGCGGGGGGCGCGCCGCAGCAGTGGGATGTGCAGTTCGAATTTCGCCCCAGCGGAACGAAGGTGACGCCCCGGCGGCTGTCGCCTTAACGGCCGGGCTTGACCCGGGTGGGCTTCCATAGCTCCATCGGATCAACGAAAAACACCCGGATGCCGGCCATCGATGCGACGTTCATGGCCACGAATGTCCTGATGGGCGAACTCAGGCGCTTCAGCGGAGATTCCTTGGGCAGGAACCGGTCCAGGAGCGCCAGCAGGAAGTACATCGCCTCGCCGCCGAACAGAATCCAGCGCCACGGATCGGGCAGTCCGAGAGGCCCTAGCATGACAAACAGAATCGCCCACGGCAGCATGAGCCTGCCGAACTTGTGCGAAAGGAAATGCAGCCGCATGCGATTGTTCGAGGAAAACAGCTGCGGATATCGAGCAAAGGTCTGCCACAACCCGGACAGGTTGCGCACACGCCTCCGGTATTCCGTTCCCGCGACAGCCGGATAATCCAAGGCGATGGCCTGGGGGTCGAAGATCACGCGGTATCCGCGAAAAAAAGCCAGCAAGGGCAGCGCGGCATCGTCGCTTAGGGTATCCACGGGCAGAGGGTCCGCCAGGCTCCGCCGCATCGCGTAAATGCACCCCGTTGTATTGAAGAGCGAGTCGATCTTGGTCTGCTTGTCACGCGCCCACAGCTCGTAGCGCCAGTACCGATCCATGTCCGCCTGCTCGCCGGCCTCGCCCTTCAGCAGTCGCATCTCTCCGGTGACGGCGCCCACCGTGGGATCGGCGAAATTCGCCGCCAGGTGCCGCAATGCCTTGGGATCCAGGGGCTGACGCACGTCGGTGAAAAACAGCAATTCGCCCGTCGCGTGTTGAAGCGCCAGATTCAGCGCGGCCGCCTTCCCTCCGCGCGGAGCCACCAGCAGCGTCACGCCTCGATCCGCATATTCGCGCACGATGGATTCAGTTTCATCGGTTGAGCCGTCGGATACGACGAGAATCTGCATCAGCCGCTTGGGATAATCAAGCGCTAGGATCGTCTCCAACTTCGCGCGGATCTGCGAGGCACCGTTGTACACTGCCATGATGACGGAGACGGTGGTCTCAAATTTCAGATCTTTTCGAATGGGAGGCGCCGTTCGGAACGGCACGAGCCAGAGCAGCAGAGGGTATCCGATCAGGATGTAAAACGCGACGACTGCGCCAAGAGAGGCCACTCCGAGAATCGCAAGCCTCAAGGCCTAATCCGCCTTCCGCCCGAGAATCGAGGCGATCAAGATGTCGATATCGAAGCCCGGCGACACGTGCTTGATGTAGTAAAGGTCGTATTCTAATTCCACCGTCGCATCGCCGCCGGTCCGGTGAATTTGCGCCCACCCGGTGAGGCCCGGCCTCACCGCAAGCCGCTGGGAGTAAAACGGAAGCTGTCTCGAGAGCGCCTCATGAAATTCCACGCGGTTGGGACGAGGGCCAACCAGCGACATTTCTCCGCGGACCACGTTGAACAGCTGCGGCAGCCCGCCCAATCCGGTCTTTGCCAGCCATGGACCCAAACCCGAGCGCGATTGAAAGCGCAACTGGTCGAAAGCAATCCCGTTCAAACCAGCCATGCGACAAGGCTCCATCAACCCGCGTGCCGGCGACGAGATTTTCAGCGCGATCGCCGCCACCGCCAGAATGGGCGATACTGCGGCCAGGGCCATCAGCCCGAACAGATTCGAATAGATCGCCTGCAGCGCCAGGTTCTTGCGTTTGGGCGATATTTCGCCGTACAAGAGCCTTGCCGGACGGAGATGGCGGAGGGAGATGCGCTGCAGAACGTCCTCACAGTAGGATGCCGCATCGAAAACTGTGACGCCCCGGAACCGCAGATCGAGCAGCGCATTCGCCGGGAACGCCCCGGAGGCGGAAACGTCACCCACGACGATCTCATCGGGCGTCAACTCGTTCGCCATGGCGCGAAGATCCGTGGGAAACGGCACGGGACCCAGCAAATGGGCTCCGCCTGCGCCGGCCATCAGAAATCCCCAAATCTCCGGAAACACCGGATCGGAGCCCAGCAGGAGCACGCGAGGCCGCGGAGGAAAGTCCGCGAATATCAGCCGGAATGCCAGATACCAGATCAGCAGTAGAGCCGCGCACAACGCGCTGCCCATTGCCATTTCCCCGACATCGAGAAGCACGGGGAACCCGGCATAGCCCAGGAAGGCCTCCAGCAGGAAAACCGTGCCCAAGGATAGCGAAATCTGCTGAACCCGGTCGAACCAAGTGAATCCGGTATGCATTCGCGTGAAATGCAGCACGGAGAGCGCGGCGCAGATCGCTCCTCCCAGCGCCACCAGCGCGGACGCCGGATCCGCCTGCAATGCCAGCGGAAAATTGCCCGACGGCGAAAGCAGCGCGGCCAGAGGGAACGCGGCACAGATCGCCACGGTGTCGCCGATTTGCAAGACGCGGCGGCGAAAATGCTCCAGCTCAAAGCGCGAATCAAGCGACAAATCGCAGTCTAACACGCTCCCGCCGGCGGACCTCAGGAATGGCTCGCGGTGTGCTGGTTCCAATCTTCCAGGCGGCTTTCGAGCGCCCTCCGCAAAGTGTCCAGGAAGGGAGCGACCATCATTGGCAGCACGCCCGACTCGAAACGGCGCGTCAGCTCGAAGTAATCCTCGGCGCCAACCGGAACGCGCAGGGACCAGCACTCCAGTCGCGATCCGGTGCGTCCCGACAAGGACCCAGCTTCCCGCAGGCAGCCGCGCAAGGAAAGGCGGATCGAATCGAATCCAAAATCCCGCGCCGCGGCCGAGATCAGGCGCCAGCATTGCTCTTCGTCATCGGCGTCGGCGACTTCCTCGGCCAGCCGCTCCAGACGAAGCTGCCCGCCCAGGGTGCGCTGCAGCTCACCTCCAAACAGCAGCCGGCTGGCGAGACCGAACTCCGCATAGCGCAGCTGCCGGATGCCGAACCACACCACCAGGCAGACTGCCAGCATCACGAATCCGAAATAGCGCCCGGCACGCGGCATCGTCAGCAGCAGCGCGAACGCCGCGGCCATGGCGCACAGCAGATACAGAACCAGCACCGCGCGGCGAGGCGTCAATCCCTGGTCGATCAGCCGGTGATGAATGTGCCCCCGGTCCGCCGTAAAAATCGGCTGATTGCGGAGAAACCGCCGCAGGATCGCCAGGGAAACGTCGATCAAGGGAATGGACAGCGCCAGCAGCGGCACCGTCAGGCTGATCAGGGCATCCGACTTTTGCGTCCAGACCGCGCCGAAGCACCCCAGCAGGAACCCGATCAGAAGAGCGCCCGAATCACCTAAAAACACTGTCGCCGGATTGAAGTTATAGCAAAGGAAGCCGAGCAACGCGCCGACCATGGGCACCGAAGCCGAGGCCAGCGCCGGATTGCCGTGAATCAGCGCGGCGAAAAGCAGCGTGAGAGTCGCCACGAGGCCCACGCCTGCGGCCAGCCCATCCAAACCGTCCACAAGATTGAACGCGTTGGTGCAGGCGATCAGCCAGAGAAGCGTGAGTGGTAGAGACCACCATGCTCCTGTCCCATATCCTCCTACTCCCAATACCCTGACTCCGGCCCAGTAGGCCAGCGAGGCGGCCGCTAGCTGTCCGGCCAATTTCTGCCACGGCTTCAAACCGAGCAGGTCGTCGATCAATCCAGTAGCGAAAATCAAGGTCGCCGCGGGCGCGAGTTTGCGGATTAACGGCAGATAGTCGGCCAGCGCGGTGGGTGTGTGGGGATAAGGGTACAGCGCCAGGGCGTAAGCGATAAAAATCGGGATGCCCCCAACCCGTGGAATCGGATGCGCATGGACTTTGCGCCTTCGGTCCGGCTGATCGACAATTCCGTAAGACCGAAAAATATCGCGGAAGATCGGGGTAAGCACCAGGCAGATGAGAAAGGCCCTTAATCCTAGCCAGAACAGCTCTTTCACCTGATGTTCACCTCGCTCGAAAGGTGCCGCCAGAAAGACAACACCCTTTATTTTCAGGGCAATCGCGGAGGTCTGTCAAGGCGATTCAAGAACCCCGCTCCCCTGACGATAAGCACCGACGATGCTCGAGATCTCATTCCTGGACATATCATCGGACTTATCCTCCTTCTACATCATCTCCGCAGGAACCATCGTATTCCTCTTCCTGGCGGCGAAACGAAACCGAAAGCAGGGGTGGCGGAGGCAGCGCATTTGCTTCCATGAGGCGGCGCTACAAGCATTCACCCGGCCGCACGCGTCGCCTTCGGCCGACGCCACTGCGGATCACCTCGGCGGCCTTGTCCGGCTCTGCGCATCGCTGTTATCGCATGGCGAGCCGATTCGTCCCGAACCCGGGGAAGCCACGCTGAGTCCGACAAAGCGAGTGTGTTAGCATGACGACTGTGATTACCGGTACCGAGACTTTTCTCGCCTCGATGACCGATCCTCACCAGAATGTTCCGGCCACCATCGTCTCGGTGGAAGGAAGACGCGCGGAATTGGCGCTCCAAGGCGAAAGCTCCCTGGAGGAAGGCGCGCTGGTGCAGTTCCAAAGCCCCGGAACCCTCTATTTCGGCGAAATCGAATC
Organism: Bryobacteraceae bacterium; assembly: GCA_035542735.1. Classification (GTDB taxonomy): domain Bacteria; phylum Acidobacteriota; class Terriglobia; order Bryobacterales; family Bryobacteraceae; genus Palsa-187. The sequence continues at coordinate 27,629 of DATKKV010000027.1, read as the reverse complement.
CAAAGGACAATCAGGCCGCGCGCGGATCCTGATTGAGCACTCCGTGGATCTCGAGCGCGCCGCAGCCATTCGCCGCTTATGGAACACAGAAAACGTTCTGCAGACGGCACGTTAGCAGGAAGCTGGATCGATCCCTCGTCTAATCCTTGATTTCCGCATGTCCCGGATGCGCCACTACGGCGTTGGTGATCGGCCGACGCGACCGCAGGTACAGGAAAATCGCTTCGAGGTCGTTTTCCATCAGGTCCACGTAAGCCTCGAAAGGCATCAGAGTGTAGCGCTCCGGACCGGCTTTGGGCAGGTCCGCGTGCCTATAAGTCCGGAAGCTCCGCATCCGGTCACGGAAGCGGATGAAGTCCCAATTACCGATGCCGGTCTCTTTGTCGGGCGTGATGTTCGCGCTCACCACCGTCCCCTGAGGCGAAGCGAACACGCGGCCTCCGGCAAATTGCATCGCCGGATCCGGCTGGCCGCGCTTCTGTTGCGTGTGGCAATCCTCGCATCCGGCGACCGACACCAGATACTCGCCGTAAATCTCGCCTCCATCCGTATCGACCGGGGGGATCGGTCTGGTTAAAGGCGCCGGAACTCCCTTGATGAGCACCGACGTCGGGAACGTGATGCTGGTCCGCGAGACAGTATTGCGCACCGGCGGCAACGTATTCATATACGCCACCAAGGCCTGCACGTCCTCGTCGCTTAAGTAGCGATAGCCGGGGTACGGCATCATCGGGAACAGCATATGGCCGTCCTTGGAAATTCCCTCGCGAATGGCGCGGATTTTCTCGCCGTCGGTCCAATTGCCAATGCCGGTCTCCTTATCCGGAGTAATGTTCGGGGCGAAAACCTTTCCTGGGAGCCCTTCCAGTTGCACGGCCGCGCCTTTGCCCCGTTCAGCGGGATCAAACGGTCCGCCGAGCCGGGAAAAATCGCGCTCGGAATGGCAGCCGTTGCAATCGAGCAGCGTGTTGAACAGATAATTCCCGCGCGCGATCCTCGCCGGGGTCATGGGCACGACGATGTTGGAGGGCGGCTGGCTCGACGGCCGGCGCAACAGCAAGTATAGAAACGCCAGGAGCACAACGGCGGGAATCGTCAGCAGAACCCGCTTCCAGAACCGCTTGGTCCGCCGTTTTATCCTCATGGCAACTTTACAGTGTACGCGTAACCTTGCTCAGAGTGCGGGGTTGATCGGGGTTCAGGCCCTTCCATGCCGCCAGCGACGCGGCGAAAATCTGCGCCGGGATGATGTATGGGATCGGCGTGAACAACTCCGCCGGCCTCGCTCCGCGCGCGGCGATTTTCGCGGGAATTACGATGGCGCGAGGATGCGATTCCACAGCCTCGCGGTTCGCGCGGTCGGTGATGACCAGCGTCTCCGCTTTCAATGCCGCCAGGCGTGCCAGCATGTCTCGCATGCCATCCCAAGTAACCCCGGGCGGCGAAAATAGAAAAAGCGGGAAACTGCGCTCCACCATGGCGATCGGCCCGTGCAGGAAATCCGCCGAGGAGAAGCGCTCCGCTACCACATAGCAGGTCTCCATCATTTTGAGTGCAAACTCAAACGCATTGGCGTAATTGAGCCCTCGCCCGACCACCACGGCGTGATCCATGAAGCGATAGCGTTCGGCGCGGGCTGTGATCTCGGCTTCGAGCTCCAGCGCTTTCGCCGTCCACTCGGGAATCCTCTGCAGGTCATCGATACGGATGTTCGCGCCGAGAGCGTGAGCCAAAAGATAGAGCAGCATCACCTGGCCCGTGTAGGTCTTGGTCGCGGCGACGCTGCGTTCACGGCCCGCTCGGACAAAAAAGACATACTCGGCGAGTCTAGCCAGCGTACTGGATGGTTCGTTGGTGATGCCGACCGTCATGGCTCCCCGCGCGCGCGCTCTTTCCAGCACCAGGTTGGTATCGGTGGATTCGCCCGACTGCGAAACCGCGACGATCAGGGCGTCTTTGAAATCGATCTTGGCATTATAGAGAGTGGTGATGGACGGCGCAGCCAGGGACACGGGGATTCCCGTTGCGATTTCCAGTAAGTAACGGCCGAACTGGGCCGCGTTGTCCGACGTTCCCCGCGCCGCCAGAACGATCATTCTGGGGCGTTTCTGCGCGATCGCCCGCTCGAGTCTCGCGGCCGGCCGCAATCCCATCCGCAGCGTTTTCTCAAGCGCCGCCGGCTGCTCGCGAATCTCTTCCAACATCTTCGACATACCTGTTATGCTAGCGGATCATGAGACGCATTTGCCTGATTTTCGCTACCTCGATTTCGCTGTTCGCTCAAGGGCCTTACAAGGTAGTGAAGACCGCAAAGGCCGGTGGCGCGGGCGGTTTTGATTACGTGTATGCCGATTCGGCCGGCCGCAGATTGTACATCCCGCGCACGGGCAATCCGGCCCGCATCGCCGTGTTCAACCTCGACACGCTGGAATCCGTCGGCGAAATTCCTGATACCAACGCGCGCGGCGCTGCGGTCGATACCAAGTCCAACCACGGTTTCGTCACCAGCAAGCCAGTGGTGATGTTTGATACGAAAACGCTGGCGGTGATCAAGAAGATCGACGTCGAGGGAGGCCCGGACGGCATCCTGTTCGACCCCTTCAATGAGCGCACCTATATCTGGAGCCACAGCGCACCCAACGCCACCGTGATCGACGCCAAGGATGGCTCGGTTCTAGGCACCATCGACCTGGGCGGCGCGCCGGAGCAGGCAGTTACGGACGGCAAGGGTCATATCTACGTCGATATCGAAGACAAGGACAATGTCGCCGTCATTGATGCGAAGACCATGCAGGTGACTGCGCATTACGATCTGGCCGGGAAAGGAGGCACCTGCGCCGGACTTGCCATGGACGTGACGAACCAGATCCTGTTCGTCTCCTGCCGCAAGCCCCAGACGATGGTGATCATGAGCGCCAAGGACGGAAAGATCATCGACGCGCTGCCGATCGGCGCCGGCACCGATGGCGCGGTGTTCAATCCGAACACCATGGAGGCGTTCAGTTCTCAGGGCGACGGCACACTCAGTGTGATCAAGGAAAACAGCCCCACGAGCTTCGTGGTGGAGCAGACGGTCACGACGCCCGTGCGCGCCAAGACGCTGACGCTCGACAGCAAGACGAATCAGATAGTACTGATCACTGCCGAGTACACCGCAGCACCACCGCCACCGCCCGGAGGGGGACGAGCAGGGCGCGGCCAGATGGTGCCGGACTCGTTCTCGATTGTTGTGGTGGGGAAGTAGCGGCCGACTCCATTCCAAAGTGAAAACCGTCATCCTCGAACAGCCCGGCCGATTAACGCTCACCAACACTGCGCAGCCGGGCGCGCCTCAAGTCGGCGAGGTATTGGCACGAGTCCTGACCGTCGGTATCTGCGGCACCGATCTGCATGCCTTCGAAGGCACGCAGCCGTTCTTTACCTATCCGCGAATCCTGGGCCACGAACTGGCCGTCGAAGTGATCGAAAGCAACGCGCCCGGGTTCAAGCCGGGCGACAAATGCGCGGTGAATCCCTACATGACCTGCGGCGTCTGCGCGGCGTGCCGGATCGGACGCACCAACTGTTGCGCGAAAATGCGTGTTATTGGCGTCCACTCCGATGGAGGGATGCGCGACCGCATCGTGATTCCCGCCAAACAGCTATATAAGTGCGAAAAACTCGCCCCGGTGATGATCCCTCTTGTGGAGACGCTCGGCGTCGGCATTCATGCCACCGGACGAGCGCAGGTGCAAGCGGGCGATCGGACCATCGTGTGCGGCGCAGGCCCCATCGGACTATCGGTGATTGAGTTTCTCAAGCTCGCCGGAGCCGACATCGGGGTGGTCGAAAAGATTCCGCAGCGCCTCGACTTCGCCGTGCGCCACTATGGCCTGAAGCGCGCCTATCCTTCACACGAAGAAGCCAAACTGGAGCAAGTCTCTACGCTCGTCTTCGACTGCACCGGCGACCGAGGGTCCATGGAAGCGTCCATTCACTTGCTGGAGCAGGGCGGAAAGTTGATTTTCGTCGGCTTGATCAACGATCAGATTGCGCTGTTCGACCCCGATCTGCACCGCCGCGAGGCGACCATCCTCGCCAGCCGCAACAGCACACCCGCCGAGCATCATCGAGTGCTGGAATTGATGGAAGCCGGAACGATCGACGTTTCGGCTTGGCCCACCGATCTTGTCCGGCCGGAAGCCATGGCCGAGCGCTTCCCGCTCTGGCTTCATCGCCAGGCAGGTGTGGTGAAGGCCGTCATTGATTGGGTCTAGTTGAGGTTTACCGGCGATTTTGTTGGGATCCCCTGGCTTACGCCAGGAGTTTCAGCCCCGACCTGTCAGGGAGGGGACCAACGCTCGGTCCGCAATGCGTCCTAGCGTGTCAGTGCCCGGGTCATTTCCAGATACCCCACACCTTTGCGCGAACCGGATATTTCGATCGCGCCCTCCCAATACGAAGGATTCGCGCGAATCCTGCTGGCCAGTTCCTGCTGCGGGAGCCGCGTGGTGGTGGAAATCTCAACGCCGAGCGACGGCACGTGGATCGACCATTCAATCGGATAATGAATCCCTGTTTCGGGGCTGATCCACTCCTTGCCGGGCGTTGCCGTGAAGTCGGCGAAGACGATCGGCGTGGCCCGGCCCTGTTTGTCGACATACGTACCGGCGGAAAACGCGTCCGCGCTGCCGTCCTTCTTGCGAAGGCGATAAAGCATCAGCTCGGTGCCGTCGTCGAACTGCAGGCTGAACCAGTCCCAGCCGCTCAGATCGGAGGCGAGTTGCTCGGTGAAGAACTCGTGGTCCATCCAGGAAACGCCATCGACCGCGAATTTCTTCCCCTCCAGCACGATCGTTCCACTCGTGGGGAGGCGCGTAAAGGAAACGTAGTGCGACGCGCGGCCCTCGCCTTCGGCTTTCTGGCTGACGCCTGATTTTCCATGGATCACGGGCGGTTTCTCGGTCCGCACGTGCAGCTCAAAGGAGAATTTCTCATCGACGGCCGTGAGCGTCTGCGACTTGAAATCCCGGGCGTCCCACTGCGTGCTCCAGTTGCCATTCCAGACGCGCGCCTGCTTGACATCCGCTCCGGCGATGCCGGCCCCCGCGCGGTTCAGCCGTTCGGTGTGGAGAAAACGGTTTTCGTCGAGGTCGCTGAGTGCAAGGTGGGCCATCCAGACGTCGCGCACGTCCCAGACACCCGCCGCTTCCGGCCGGCGGTCGACTCCGGCTCGGAAGAAGGTCAATTCGAAACCGAAGCGCCGCCCGTCCGCGCTCTGAAGATTGCCCGTGTAATACCACCACTCGGTTTGAAAGTCGGGATGGTTGAAGTGATCGCGCGGGAATTCGTAGCGGTAACCGGGAAGCGCGGCGCGGTAGTCGCCTGCCAGAAGATTCAGAACTAACACGAGAGCGAACAATGGGGACAGGCTGCTCTGTCCCAAGGCTCGACCGGCTCGGTGGAAGCAAACCCGCTTCGCCGCGCAAACAGAGCGGTCTGTCCCCGTTCCCCGTTCCTTATTCCTCATGAATCACCTCGATGGGCACGAGTTGGGCGGCGATGCGCGCGGGATAGATCCCGGCGAGCACGGTCGCGACATACACAACCGTCAGGGCGCCCAACAGCACCGCCGCCGGCCAATGGAATTGGATCGTCCAGCCGAAGGATTGTTTGTTGATCACGTGAATCAGAAGTTCCGAAAGAACAAGCCCCAGAGCCAGCCCGGCGACGTTCGCCAAAATCCCCAACAAGCCGGCCTCAAAAAGAATGATGCGGCGGATCTGGCCCTGCGCCGAGCCGAGAAAACGCAGCAAACCGAACTCGCGGCGGCGGTCGATGACCAGGGCAAGCAGCGCGCCGCACACGCCCATAACCGCGACGAACACTGCGATCGCTTCCAGAGCATAGGTGATGGCGAAGGTGCGGTCAAAAATGTCCATCGCCTGCTGGCGAATCGAGCGGTTGGAGTAAATCAACAATTTGTGGCCACGCAGGGCTTCGTCGAGCGCGCGCCTGCCGTCTTCGATGGAAACGCCCGCCTTCAAATATACGGCGATGTTGGAGATGTCCTGGTCCGGCAGATACTTGAGCAGCGTGGCGCGGTCCATCACCAGATAGCCGCGTTCGTTCGAATAGTCATAGTAGATGTCGGCAACGCGAAAAGGGATGTTTCGTCCGCCGAGAGGGAGCGTCAAAGTATCGCCGGGTCGCGTATGGTGCTTGTTGGCGAAGGGCTCGCTCACGATCACGGCGTCGTGGCCCACCAGTTGCTGGTAGACGAACTGGGCGCTGGCGCCTGTGACCGAAGGGCGATGGCGAAATGCGGAGGAGACCTTCACATCACCGGAGCCCAGCGTGATGGGCAGGCCGTCGTAGTAGACCTCGTAGGCGCGAAAGCAATCGACGGCTTGCACGACGCTCAGCCCGCGAATTTGATCCAGAAGCGCGACGGGCATGGTGGGGTTGCGATCCGCGCCGGGTGGCACGGCGGGAGAAAGATAGAGGTCGGCCTGCAGTGTGTCGTCCATCCACACATTAACTGTTTCCCGAAAACTGCCGACCATGATGCCGACCGACGCGAGCATCGCGATGGCAGTGGACAGCGCGCCCACCAGCACGGAGGTTCGCCGCAGCGATGCGGCCAGGCTGCGCGCGGCGAGCAGCGCTTCGACGCCCAGGAATCTGCCGAGAATCGGGGCGGTCAAACTGGAGAGAGACGAGACGAGCGCGGGAATTGCCATGGCCGACGCCATGATCAGCAGAACGGCGGAGACGTATCCGAACACAGGCTTGCCGCCGATGGGCTCCTGCCGAGCGGAGATCCAGGCCAGCAACGCGAGCGCGGCGGCCGCGAGCAAGCCTCGCGCGCGGTGCAGTTGCACCTCGTGTTCGCGGCGGCCTCGGGCCATCGCCTCGGTGGGAGAGACTTGCGAGGCCTCCCACGCCGGGGCAAACGAAGAAACCAGCGAAACCGCGACGCCAATAAAGAGAGCCAGCACCGCAATCTCCCAGCTGAGAGCGATCTGTCCCGGGCGGCTGCTGACGTACAGTTGCTGCACGGTTAAGGAGACCAGCTTCACGGCGCCCTCCGCCATGAATCGCCCGAGGAGAATCCCACCTGCCGCGCCGAGCAGGCCGAACGAGACGGCCTCGCCCAGGAACGCCGTCAGCACTGCCCCTCGCGTCGCGCCGAGCGCACGCAGGATGCCGATCTCGACGCGCCGCCTAACCACGGAAACCGAAATCGTGTTGTAAATGAGGAACGCGCCGACCGTCAGGGCGATGTAGCTCAGGATGCGCAAATTGGATCGGAACGCCCCCAGCATTTTCTTGTTTTCGTCGGTGCGGGTTCCCTCGGGCGCGACGGAAATTCCCTCCGGCAGAGCCTGGCGAAAGATTTCGGGCCATTGCTCAGTGCCCGCCGGAACACGAATCAGAATGCGATCGAGCGCGCCCGTTCGATGAAGAAGACGCGCCGCTTGACCAAGATCCATGATCAGCGCCTCGCCCGAATTCTCGCCGAGAATACCGCGCACCACCACTTCGATTTCGTGCTCATTGGCGATAAGCCGGACGCGGTCCCCTGCTTTCAGGCCGAGATCGCTGCCGGCCCACACCGAATCGTCCTTCGAGAACGCTTCCGCCGAGGAGGCGTCGGGCGGCATGGAATCCTTTGAATCCTCTAACTTCCCGGCAGCGGGCAACGCCTCGGCGAGCAGATCCACGCCGAGCAGCGGAACGGTGTGTCCGGCATATTGCAGCGTCTTGCCCGGATCCAGAGTCTCGCCGGGGCGCTCCAACAGCACGTAATCCTCAATGCGAGGACGCAGCTTCAGAGCATGGGGCAGCATCGCAAGACGCGTCAGTACCTCCGGCGGAACGCCTCCCATGGCCGTGACCTCAAAATCCGTGCCGCCGGTGAGCGTTTCCATGGAGGAATGGAACGATCCCGCCGCCGCACCGCCCGCAAGTTCGATTGCCAGCACGGCCGCGACGCCGAGCGCGACGGCAACCACGGTCAACAGCGTGCGCAGAGGCTCATCGCGTAGAGGTCGCAGGATCAGGCGATAAAAGAGAGTTAGGAAGGGCATGCCGCTCGCTGGATTTCTTGAATACGGCCGTCGCGCAGACGAACGACTGTATCGGCAATGGCGGCGGCCTCGGCGCTATGAGTTGCCATCAGGATCGTGGTCCCGGTCTCGGTAGCGATGCGGCGCAGCAGGTCGAGAATCAGATCGCTGGTGGCTGTGTCGAGGTTGCCGGTGGGTTCGTCGGCCAGGAGGAGAATGGGTGCATGGACCAGCGCGCGGGCGATGGCGACGCGCTGCATCTGCCCGCCGGAGAGCTGAAAGGGCTTGCGCGCGGCATAGTCCGCCATCTCGACTCGACGGAGCGCGTCGAGCGCTTGCGGCCTTGAGTTCGCGCGTCCGGCGAGCATCAAGGGCAGTTCGACGTTTTCGGCTACTGTCAGGGCGGGCAGAAGCTGGAAGGACTGAAAGATAAAGCCGACTTTTTCGCGGCGCAAGCGGGTGAGGGCGGCGTCGTTCAAGGATCGCGTATCAACGCTGTCCAGGAACACGGAGCCGGAAGTGGGAAAATCCATCGCGCCGGCGAGGTTCAGCATGGTCGATTTGCCGCAGCCGCTGCGGCCAACCAGGGCCACGAACTCGCCGCGCGATGCTTCAAAGGAGACGTCGGAGAGAGCGGAAACGGGGCGTCCTTCCGTGGAGTATTCCTTGCTGACGCGGTCCAGACGAATCAGACTCATCGATATTGATTCGATGTTCGCACACGCGCGCGCGGCGCTTTATAATGCGGCGCGCCTCCCGCTTTGCTATGTTGTCAAGAGATGCGAAGTTTCTTCATTTTTGCAGCTTGCGCCGCAAGCGTAGTGTTCGCGCAGGAGCAGCCCCCCGCAGCCGACGCCTCGGCCAGCGCGACCCGCGGCATGCCTGCCCGGGCCACTCCGTCCGATTATCAGGCCCACGCCCAGGCGGGTCCGCTCACCATCGGCGCAGAGTTCTTTCAACATACCGTGCCCACCCCGAAAGGTCTTCTGGTGACGGAGGATTACGTGGTGGTGGAGGCCGGAGTGTTCGGGCCTCCGGGCACAAAAACCACGCTAAATTACCAGGATTTTTCCCTTCGCGTGAATGGCAAAAAGAACCCGCAGGCGAGCGAGGCGTACATGAACGTGTTCAAATCGCTGAAGGATCCGGAGTGGGAGCCGCCGGGGTCCTCCGCCAAAGGCGGAGGGAAAACCAGCCTCAATGCCAGCGGCAATAGCGGGGGACAGGCCGCCGGGGAAGCTCCCAAGATCGTCCATCCGCCGTTCAATTTGCAGCGCGAATGGAACTTGCGCATGGAAAAGCAGACGTTTCCAGAGGGTAACCGGCAACTTCCGCAAGCGGGCCTGCTGTTTTTCCTGTACCGCGGCAAGGCTTCGGGCATCCACTCTCTGGAGTTGATTTATGACGGGCCGGCTGGGAAAGCCACCCTCGAACTTCAGCCGTAGCTCAAGCCTTCTTCGCGGCCGGCGTATAGAGTTTCAAATCGCTTCCTGTGAGGAGCTTCGTGGCATAGATGATCTGTCCGCCGTGCTGCTGGAAGTGTCCCACCACTTGGTAAATCACCTCAAGCACGCTGCGGTCACCGTCCTGCGTGACAACGACATCGGTCAGACGGCCTGGCGGAAGGTTTTCGAGAATCTCCAGCGCATCGCGTACTGCCGCGTTCAGGTGTGCGATCAATTGCGGCGTCTCCATACGCGACTCTGCAAACTCGTTGTCCCGTTGCCGGACATCGGGCTGGCCTCCAATGCTGGCGCAGATCCACTGCCGGACATTTCCGGCCAGATGCAGAATCAGGTTGCCGATCGAGTTCTGAGAATCTCCGGCGCGCCTCCAGACTTGAGCGGAATCGAGCTGGACCAGGCACACTTCGATGTAGGCGGTGAACTGCGTCAATTTGTTAATGGAATGGGCGAGAAACAGGCCGCCGGTGGTTGGGCTCACACCCCCATTCTGCCTGATCGTGAGATAATCGACTCGTGGACGCACCTGAGACAAAATTCCAATTAAGCCAGCCGCCGGAGTTGTTCCAGCGCATTGATCAGGAACCGGAGCCGGACGAGTACGGCGAATCGATCATCACGACCACCGTCAGCACGGCGATCAATTGGGCTCGAAAGAACTCCATCTGGCCGATGAGCTTCGGCTTGGCCTGCTGCGCCATCGAAATGATGTCGATGATCGGCTCGCGCTACGATATTTCCCGCTTCGGCGCGGAAGTGATGCGCGGATCGCCTCGCCAGAGCGACCTGATGATCATCGCAGGCCGCGTATCCAACAAAATGGCCCCGGTGATCCGCCGCCTGTACGAGCAGATGCCGGAGCCCAAATGGGTGATCTCCATGGGTGCATGCGCCACCTCGACTGGCGTGTTCTCCAATTACGCACTGGTTCCAGTGAATCAGGTGATTCCCATTGATGTGTACGTGCCCGGCTGCCCGCCGCGTCCAGAGCAGTTGATCTACGCCATCACGATGCTGCAGAAAAAGATCGAGCAGGATAAGGCGTCGATCGAGAAGGTCCTCAACCTCGCTTAATCCAGGGCTTAGAACTCAACCTAAAAATCCTATCCCGCCGTCCGATGAGCAGTCTAAGGGCAGTTGCCAACGGCCCGCAGGCGGCGATATGAATATCTCGTCAATCAGCAGCATAGCGTGTCAAGTCAATGCGACCACAGCGTCCGCGCGAAGCCAGCCGAAGCCACCCACGCAGGACCAGAAGGCTCTGATCCAAGCCGTCAAGGCGGTGAACACCGCCGAGATGTTCGGCCAGGAAAACGAAGTGACCTTCAAGATCGACCGCACGGCCGGGATCGCCGTGGTGCGGGTGGTAAATAAGAAGACGGGCGCGCTGGTGCAGGAAATTCCCAGCGAACAAATCCTGAAAATGGCCGAGGAGAGTAACGGAGGTTAGCGGCTTATCCTTTAATATGGCTTACTCGAATTACGGCAAATATCTCGAAGCGGAAGTCTTTGGCGCGGACCCGGTGGAGCAGGTCTGCATACTGTATCGGGGCGCGATGGAGGCGACGGCGGCGGCCCGACGGCATCTGCAGGCGCGCGAAATCCCGGAACGGTCGCGCCAGATTATGCGCGCGTTTGCGATTCTAAGCGAGCTCTCGCGCGCACTCGATCCGAAATATGAAAAAATCAGCCGGCCTTTGGGCGAGTTGTACGCCTATATGAGCAGGCAGCTTCTGGAAGCCAACGCGAAACAGATCGATGCCCCTCTGGCCGAGGTTGAGGGGCTGCTTGCGACGCTGTACGACGGTTGGAAGAACGCCCGTCCGGCACTGGCCGTCGCGGCCGTGGAAGCATATCAGCCCCTGAGCTGTACGTACTAGAAGCCGGTCCGGTACCATGGAGGGAGCGCATGTCCGATCTCGTTCCCGCCGTCGAAGTTCACAATCTTCGAAAAGTTTACGGAAACAAGGCCGCAGTCGACGGTCTCAACCTCACCGTTGCCCAAGGCAGCTTCTTCGGCTTCCTGGGTCCGAATGGAGCGGGCAAGACCACCACGATCCGTATGCTGATGGGCTTGGCGCCGCCCACATCCGGCACCATTCGCCTGCTTGGCCTCGCGATGCCCGAGCAGGGCCTCGAGATCAAGAAGATGATCGGTCTGGTGCCCGATGAATCCCTTCTGTTCGACCACCTGACCGGCGGCGAATTCATCGAATTCGTGGGCCGGATGTACGGACTGGAACAGTCCGTTGCGCGTGAACGCTCGTCCGAGTTGCTGGAACTGTTCGAGCTCGACGGCAGCGGCAAGAAATTGATCGCCGAATACTCGAAGGGCATGCGCAAGCGCGTGGCGATGGCGGCGGCTCTGATTCACCGGCCCAGGCTCTTCCTCATGGACGAACCGTTCGAGGGAGTAGACGCCGTCGGCGCTCGCCTGATGAAGGATATTCTGCTCGATCAGGTGCGCCGCGGGGCAACGATATTTCTGACGTCGCACGTGCTCGAAGTCGTGGAACGGCTTTGCGACCGTGTGGCCATCATCAACGAAGGTAAGGTGGTCGTCGAAGGCTCTATGGACGAATTGCGCGGTTCGTCCGATACATTGGAAGACGCCTTCGTCCGGGCGGTGGGTGTGGATCGAACTACCGAGACGCTCGACTGGCTGTAACAATCGAATGAATCAGGCTCGCGCAATCCTCTGGGCGCAGTGGCAGACCGCCTGCAATGTGTATGCGCGCGGCGGCGTGGCCTGGACGGCGGTTGTGGGCGCGGCCTGGTACGGATTCTGGCTGATCGCTTCCATTGCAACGTTGCGTTTAGCCTCGGACCCATCGAATCTCGGCCTGCTGAGAAGTTCCATGACCGGGGCGCTGCTCCTGGTATTCCTGTACTGGCAAGTGGTGCCGCTGCTGATGGCGGCCAGCGGCGCTTCTCTGGAGCTCAAGAAGCTTCAGGCGTATCCCATCCCAAGTTCGCAGTTGTTTTCCATCGAAGTGATGCTGCGCGTGACAACCGCCGCGGAGATGGCTCTGGTGATGCTGGGTCTGGCGGTCGGAATTCTGCTCAATCCCTCGCTTCCTTCCTGGGCCGCCCTGATGGTGATTCCCTACGTTCTTTTCAATCTGCTGATCGCTGTGGGCCTCAGGGATCTGGTGGCGCGGATTCTGGCGCATCGGCGGATCCGCGAGGCGGCGTTTATCCTGCTGCTGCTTCTCGCTGGCCTTCCCCAGCTGCTGATCCTGCGTGGGACGGTGGGCGGAAGGGGCTACCATGCGATGTTCGGAGAGGCTTGGGCCGGGTGGCCCTGGACGGCGACCGCGAACTTAATTCTGGGCCGAGCCTCTTTAGGATCGCTCGCGACCCTTGTGATGTGGGTGGGTGCCGCGGCGGCATTTGGATACTGGCAGTTCCGGTTATCGCTATCGTTCGATGCGCAGGCAGCCTCGGCCGGCCGCTCCCGATCTACCCCCCGCGAGGGCATTGTGGAGAAGCTGTTTCGGCTTCCGTCGCTCCTCTGGCGGGATCCGACTGCGGCCCTGGTGGAGAAAGAAATTCGATTCCTGGTGCGGTCGCCTCGCTTCCGCCTGGTTTTCTTAATGGGCTTCACGTTCGGGCTGATCTGGCTGCCGCTTTCGCTTTCCCGCGGCGGCCTTTGGAAGAGCGTGCTCGGCTCAAATTACTTAACCGTGGTCAGCATTTACTCGCTGTTGCTGCTGAGCGAGGTCTGCTTCTGGAACTCCTTCGGATTCGACCGGTCCGCCGCGCAGTTATACTTCCTCGCGCCGGTGCCGTTCAGGCGCGTGCTGATCGGCAAGAACCTGGGCGCGGCCTTCTTCATCCTGCTGGAAATTTCCCTGGTTACAATCGTCTGCGTGATGTTCGGGCTCCCCGTTACCGGCGTGAGTCTGGCGGAGTCCTACGCGATCGCCGGCATGCTGACGCTGGTACTGCTGGGTGCGGGAAATCTTCTTTCCATCCATCAGGCGCGGGGAGCGAATCCGGCAACTTCCTTCCGTTCCGGAGCTCCGGGCCGCGTGCAGGCGATGCTGTTCGTGATTTATCCGCTCGCGGCCATTCCTGTCGGTTTGGCGTACCTTGCACGATGGGCATTCCGGAGCGAAGCCGTGTTTTTCGGCGTGCTGGCGTTCGATGTCGCCCTGGCGATCGTCGTCTACCAAATCGCCCTTCAATCCGCGGTGGAGGCGGCGGACCGGCTGAAGGAATCGATGATCGCGGCACTGGCCGCCGGCGACGGCCCAATCGCGAGCTAGGCTCGCACTTTCTCCAGCGCAAGCAGCGCTTCCTTGATGGGTAACCCGCCGCCGAACCCGGTGAGCTTGCCGTTGGCGCCGATCACGCGGTGGCAGGGGATGACGATGGGAATTGGATTTTTCCCATTTGCCGCGCCGACCGCGCGCGACGCCTTCGGATTGCCGACGCGCTTCGCCAGTTCGCCATAGGAGATGGTTTCACCGTAAGGGATGTCCTGCAGGCTACGCCAGACCGTCCGCTGGAATGCCGTGCCTTCCGGCGCCAAAGGCAGATCGAAGTCCGCGCGGTGCCCATCGAAGTATTCGCGCAGTTGCTTGACCGCCTCGCCCACCGGGCCACGCAGGGATTCAGTCCACCCCCGTTCCGGCGAGCGCGCCTTGCCGTGCTTCGGAAAATCGATGCGCCGAACCGATTCATCGTCGCCTGCGACCAGCAGGGTCCCAATGGGAGTTTCCAGGTATGCGTAGTTCATGACATGCTCCAGATATACATCGCCGCGTAGGCGCGCCATGGCCTCCACGCATCCGATGAATTTGCGAATTTCTTGAGATACAGGTCGCCAGAGGGGAACGCGTCCGGCTCGCCAATCCTCATGGCGACATACTGCGCCGTCCACGGCCCGATGCCGGGCAATTCCGTGAGAGTGCTCTCCAGTTGTTCCAGGCCGTGTGAGGCGTCAAACGAGACATCCCCACGCGCCACCGCCGACGCCAGTTCCCGAATCGAATGCGCGCGCTGCCTGGTCAACCCGATCCGCGCCAGATCTGCGTCCACCAAAGCCTCGGCGCGGGGAAAGAGACCGGCGTCTCCGAACTTCGCGCCAAACTCCGCCACCAATCGGCCCGCCATCGTTGTCGCGGCCTTCACGCTCACCTGCTGCCCGAGAATCGCGCGTACTGCAATCTCGAATCCATCCCAGCAACCCGGCACGCGTATACCGGCGTGGCGGCGCACGGATTGCTTCAGGACTGGTTCGCGCGACAGGTGCCCGTCGACCTCCGCCGGATCGGCGCGGAGATCGAAAATGTCGCGTACGCGCTCGACGATACGGAAGAGAAGAGTCGGCTCGGGAAACTCGATGCGCAGTTCCAGGTGATGACTCTCCGGCACGTGCCGCACGGCAATGGTTCCGGCGTGACCGTCGAGTGAGATCGTGCGCCGGTACTCCTCGGGAGAGATCTGCTCGACGCCCGGAATCGCCCGCGGCATCAAAAATCCGATGATCGACGCCCAGTTATACGGGGGCCGGTAGCTTAGCCGAAACGTGTAAACGCCGGCCTGTTGCGACACTCGCGCGCGGACCGCGCGCAGTTCCCTCGGCGAGCGGCCGTAGAGATTCTGAAACGTCGCGTTGAACCGGCGGATGCTGCCAAACCCCGACGCCATCGCGACCTGTGTCATCGACAGGTCCGTTTCGTCAATCAACTTCTTGGCGAAATGCACGCGCCGGGTTTGCGCGATGGCCACCGGGGTCGCGCCAAGGTGTTCCAAGAACATCCGCCGCAGATGGCGGGCCCCCACGCCCAAACGTTCGGCCAACTTGTCTACGCCCGTCTCGTCGAGCGCGCCGCCGGCGATCAATTTCAATCCGCGCGAAACACTGGCCGATGTTCCAAGCCAGGCGGGCGTGCCTGGCGACGTCTCCGGCCGGCAGCGCAGGCACGGGCGGAATCCAGCCTCTGCTGCCGCTGCAGCGGATGGAAAATAAAGGATGTTCTTTTCCTTAGGCGACGGCGCGGGACAAATCGGGCGGCAATAGATCCGCGTGGTCTTGACACCGATGAAGAATCGCCCGTCGAAGCGCGCATCACGAGCCAGCCTCGCGCGGTCGCAAACTGTCCGGGTGAGTTCCATGCTTCGATTATGCCCCAGCTCGCGCGCCGAGACTGGCCGTTTTCGGACCTGGTTACAATTCCAGCTTTCCGCGGAACATCATGTCCTTCACGGTGAACTTGCACTTCACCTCGACCGGGCCCATCTTCGTGATGAAGGTGACCTGGCCGTCCTTGATCGGCTCGGTGCGCGGGAAATAAAAAATGGTGCCGACTTTCTTCACCGGCTCGATTCGCACCAGCGGAATCGCTCCGCCTTTCTTATCGAGCTTCGTGTATTGCTTCAGCATGTCGACGCGGGATTCGCGCTCGGCATCGGTCTCGTCGGGATCGGCCAGGGCCAGATCGCCCACCAGAGCGATCATGTAAAACTCTTCCAGTCCTTCGGGAGGCTTGGCCTTCAGCGCCAGGCGAATCGGCAGTGCGGATTCCCAGCGCACGATCGCTTTATAGCGAAGGTCGGGCGCGTCGCTGCTCTGCGTGGTCTGATTCGTACTGGTGCGCTGGCGTCCGGTGCTGGACATGTTCCCGGACCGGTTCATCGCGCCGTTGCGATTCAAGAGCGATCCACCCGCGCCTCCGAACACGCTCACCGCGCCCTCCTTGGCCCACGGCGACCGGGTCAACATCTCTCGCACTTCCTCGGGCGACCACTCCTCCGGCTTCTTTTCGTTCCAAAACTCGCCGGGCGGGCTTGCCAGGACCGGCAGCACGGTAAGAGGCAGCAGAAAGAGGTCGCGTCTGGTCATCAGAGTAGTCCCTTTTCATCATGTTCGCACGGCATACTAGGAGAGCATGGAATACGCGCAGCTTGGCCGAACGGGCCTGCTGGTGTCAAAGCTCGGTTTTGGCGCGTCGCCCCTGGGAAACGAATTCGGGGAACGCGATCCCGTTGAAGGCGAGCGGGCCGTCCATTGCGCGATCGACCTGGGCATCAGTTATTTCGACGTCGCTCCATACTATGGCCGCACGCTGGCCGAAACGCGGCTTGGCGCGGCGCTGGAGGGGCGGCGGGACAAGGTTGTGCTGGCCACCAAGTGCGGACGCTACGATGCCGGCTTGTTCGATTTCAGCCCAGCCCGTATCCGCACGAGTATCGAAGAATCGCTGCGCCGCCTTCGCACCGATTATCTGGACGTTTTTCTGGCCCACGACATCGAGTTTGTCGACCCGCGCCAGATTGTCGGCGAGGCAATCCCTACCATGCGCGCTCTTCAGTGGGAGGGCAAGGCGCGCGCCGTCGGCATCACGGGACTGCAACTCAAGGTAATGCGCCGCGTGGCTGAAGCAGCGCCAGTAGATGCGATCCTTTCCTACTGCCGCTACAATCTATTGATCACGGATATGGACGATCTCCTGACCGCGTTCGTCGGACAACACCACATCGGCTTGATCAACGCATCGCCCTTGCACATGGGAATGCTGACCGATTCGGGTCCACCCGCATGGCATCCGGCGCCGGCAGAGGTAAAGGAAGCCGCCCGTCATGTGGTTGACGCCTGCCGCGCGCGCGGCGCGCTCGCAAGCGACCTTGCGTTGCAGTTCTGCCTCCAGCATCCCTACGCCGCGACCACCCTGGCCGGCATGGCGACGGTCGAACAGGTGCGGCAGAACGTCCGCGCGGCCAGCCACCGGCCCGACCCGGATTTGCTCGAGGAGGCTCGCAGAATCGCCGCGCCCGTCTTCAATCGAACCTGGGCCTCCGGACGTCCGGAAAACCAAGACTATGCCTGTTAAGATCGACGCTCATCAACATTTTTGGAAATACTCGGCCGAGGAGTACGGTTGGATCGGCGACGACGCTCTGCGCCGCGATTTCTTGCCGGGCGATCTGCACAAGGAACTCAAGTCCGCCGGAATCGATGGCGCGGTGAGCGTGCAGGCTCGCCAGACCGTCGAGGAAACCGAATGGCTTCTTTCTCTAGCCGGATCGAATCCATTCCTGAAAGGTGTGGTCGGATGGCTACCGCTGACGTCGCCAGCGGTGGAGCGCCATATCGAAAAGTTCGCGGCGAATCAGAAGCTCAAGGCCTTGCGACATGTGGTGCAGGACGAAAAAGACGACCGCTACATCCTGCGCGACGACTTCAACGCCGGTGTCGCGCTTCTCGACAAATACGGCCTCGCCTATGACATTCTGATTTTCGAGCGCCATCTCCCGTACGCGATCCAGTTCGTCGACCGCCATCCCAAGCAGCGATTCGTTTTGGACCACATAGCCAAGCCGCGCATTCAAGAAGGCGTGGTGCAGCCCTGGCGCGACAATCTGCGAGAGCTGGCGCGCCGGTCGAACGTCTGGTGCAAAATCTCGGGAGTGGTTACGGAGGCCAATCATACACATTGGACCGAGGCGCAGGTGCGGTTCTATATCGACAGCGCCATTGATGCCTTCGGACCCAGCCGCATTCTATTTGGATCGGACTGGCCGGTGTGTCTCTCCGCAACCACGTACAGGAATTGGGCGGAGCTAATGCGCCGCGCGGTGAAGAATCTTTCGCCGCACGAGCGCGAGATGATCTTCGGAGGCTCGGCCGCCGCGGCGTACCGCATCGAATGATGAACGTTCTGGATCTGTTCCGGCTCAACGGCAAGACGGCCCTTGTCACCGGAGCGCGGCGTCTGGCTCGCCAGATAATTGCCGCCACGGCAAAAAACCGCCGCGCTTGATTCCGTGATCTTGTTGAACACATTGCATTTTATTCCGGCCATCGGAATGCAATTCCGCCCTCGTGTCCGCTCCCTCTCCCGCATCATTGCTTTACCCGTTGAAACTCGATCCACCCCCGCCTGCCCCGCGCCGGTTAGATCTCTGGATGCTGGCCGGGGTCGCCGTCGCATTGGGCGCTGTGTTGGCGGGATTGGCGTCAGCGGGAATTCGCTTCGGATACTTCCTCCAACCGACGGGCCTCCTCATCGTCGTGGGAGGCACACTGGGGGTCACGCTGATCACCACGCCGCGCAAGGCTTTGTATCGCGCGGTCCGGGGCGCGCTGGAACTGATCTGGACGCTGCCGGAAAACCGCGTGCAGTTAATCGGTGAGATTGTCTCAATCGCAAGAACGGTGCGTCCCAAGGGAATATTCGGGCTCGAACCGCTCCTCGGGCAAGTCCAGCACCGTTTCTTGCATGAATCGCTACTGCTGGCCATCGACGCTCGCAACCGCGCGGAGCTGCAAGCGACGCTGGAAATCAAGCTGCGGCAATGGGAGCGGCAAGGGGAGGCGGAAGCGCGCGCCTTTGAGATCGCGGGAGGATTCGCGCCGACAATTGGCGTGCTCGGCACGGTCGTCGGCCTGATGGACGTTTTGCGGCAGTTCTCGAACATCGCATCCGTTACTGCGGCAACAGGCACGGCGTTTGTTTCCACGGTCTATGGGCTGGCACTGGCCAATTTGATCCTGCTGCCTTCGGCGCAACGGATGCGCGCGCACGTCGCCGAGCAGTTCGAAACCAACGAGATGATCGTCGAAGGCACGCTGGGCCTGTTCGACGGCGTCCATCCGGCTCTGGTGCATGACCGGTTGAACTGCTTCCTTCACCGTACGGAGCAACCGAGATGAGGGTCGTCCCGCGACGCGTCGCCGACCCGCATCGCGACCGCTGGATGGTCAGCTACATGGACGTGCTCACCATTCTATTGATCTTCTTCGTCGCGGCCACGGCGCAGACGTTCGCGCCGAAGACTCCGGCCGCGCCGGCTGCTTCCCTGGCGCCAACGCCGGTATCCAGCGTGGAACGCAAGCTCGCAGCCCTGGGCCTCGATGTGAAGCGCGAACCTCGCGGATTGGTGATCAGCCTCCCGCAGGCGATTCTGTTTGCCTCGGGCCAGGATGCCGTGAACGCCAACGCGCGACCGATTGTGGAACAGATCGCCAGCGTCCTCCGGGAGATCCCCAATAGAGTGACGCTGGTGGGCCACGCCGACGCAGTTCCCATTCATAATAAGCGCTTCAAAAATAACTGGGAACTCGCCGCGGCGCGCGGCTTGCGGCTCCTGGAGATACTGGGAGGCGAAGGGATCGACGAATCGCGGCTGTCGGTGGCCAGCTACAGCTTCTACGACCCGAGGGATACCAATGAGACTCCAGGCGGCCGCGCCAGCAACCGCCGCGTGGAGGTCGTGATTCTCAGCGAACTCGCGCAATAGCGCTACTTCCCTGCCCCATACGCCGCGACGACCTCAGCCGCGTCGCCCAGCATCACGATCCTCCCCTTCTCGACCCACAAGGCCTTCTGGCAGAGCATGGTGATCAGTTGGGTGGAGTGGGACGCCAGAAGGATGGTCTTTCCCTCCTTCTGGGACTGGCGGATCTTTTCCAGGCAGCGGGCATAAAAATCCCGGTCGGCCAACCCCAGTACCTCGTCGATCAATAACACGTCGGGATCGATGGCGATCGCCACAGAAAACGCCAGGCGCACGATCATGCCGGCGGAATAGACACGTATGGGTTCATTGATAAACTCCCGCACACCGGAAAATTCGACGATCCCTCCAAAACGCTCCTCCGTCTGGCGCCGCGTGAGGCCCAGCATCGCCGCGTTGACGCGGATATTCTCGGCGCCGGTCAGATCGTGATGAAATCCCGCGCCCAATTCGAGCAGCGCCGCCACACGCCCGTTCACCGTTATCGAACCGCGGTCGGGCAGTGTCAGCCCAGTCGTCAGATTTAGGATCGTACTCTTACCGGCGCCGTTCGGGCCGACCAGACCCATGCTCTCGCCCGGCGCAAGTTCGAAGGAAATGTCCTTCAGAGCCTCAAAACGGGGACGTCGCGCGGGCCGAAGCAGCTCAATAAGGCGATCCCGAAGCAGTACCCGGCCCTTGTGATGCACGAAGGATTTCGTGACGCGGTCGAATCGCAGAGCGGGAGGCATCAGATCTGTTCAAAGAAATAGGATTTCAGTCGTCCGAAAATCACGAATCCCAGGCCCAAGGCGAGGATTGCCGCCAGGCTCAAGTTCACCATCAGCGACGGAGGCGGCGCCGAGTTCTCCATCAAGATCTTCCGCATCGCCAGCACCAACGCGGCCACTGGATTGAACTGATACAAGCCGCTATACTTTTTCGGGATGATCGAAAAGGAATAAAAGATCGGCACCAGCCAGAACAGTACCATGTTGAACGATTCCAAAATGTAGCGGGTATCGCGGATGTAGACATTAATCGCGCTCGCCCCCAGGGCCAGCCCGCACACGAACGCGATGTACAACGCCCAGATAACCGGGAGCCAGAGCCAGTTCCAATTCGGGCGCAATCCGAACGCCACGGTCATCAGGAGCAATAGCGCAAACTGAATCATGAGGTGCACGCAGTGGGACAATACCGCGGCGACCGGAACCACTTCCCTCGGCACGATCACGCGTTTGATCAACCCGGCATTCTCAACAATCGAGGTCGTTCCGCTCATGAGCGCGCCGACAAAAAAGTTGAACGGTACCAGGCCGCACAGGACGAAAACCGGGTAAGGCTGATCGTGCGCGTCCCGGGCCAGAACGCGGCTGAACAGGAACGTCATCACCGTCATCATGACCAACGGGTTGATTAAGGACCATAAGATCCCCAGGGACATGTTGCGGTAGCGGATCTTGAAATCCTTGAGGATCAGATTCTCGAAGAGGAAGACATAATCCCCTCCCCATTTCCGTTCCGTCATTCGTGCTTCAGTATACAATGAGAGCAGAAATGCCTTCCTCGCAGAACTTTTCCGACGCTTACCGCGACACGCTGATTCAGACCATCCAAACGATCGATGCCGCTAAGGTTAGCCAGGCCATCGAATGGTTCCGCGAGGTGCGCGATCAGGGAAACGCGATCTTTGTTGCCGGAAACGGAGGCAGTGCGGCCACGGCTTCCCATTTTGTGTGCGACATGCTGAAGGGCGCGAGCCTCGGCAAACCGTCCCGCTTCCGCATCCAGGCGCTGCACGACTCCATGCCGACCCTCACCGCTTATGCCAACGACTTGCATTATCAGTACGCTGCGGTCGAGCAGCTGAAAAATTTCGCCTCTCCGGGCGATATCTACATGGCAATCAGTGGTTCGGGCAATTCCCCGAACGTCATCCGAGCCATGGAATTCGCCAATTCCGCGGGCTGCCGGACGCTCGCGCTCACCGGGCGCGACGGCGGCAAGCTCGGCCCTCTGGCACAGTTGAACATCCAGGTTCCTGAGCAGCACATGGGCAGGATTGAGGACGCCCACCACATTATTTGCCATATGATCTGTTACAGCTTCATGGACACGGAATAGCCCGTCCCCTGGATAAAAGGGTACGGGATTTACTGGTTCTTTTTCATGGGTGGAAACGGTAAAAGATGGGTCGAGAAAGCCGATAACATTACTCAGAGGGGGAGATCCTCTCGGGCAGCCATATGAAGGTAAACGACTCCAATCTTACTTCCCTCACCTCGACCGGAGCGCCGGGGGCGCAGGAGGCGGCGCGGACGGGCCAAGCCGGCCGTTCTAATTCGGCGCAGGCGGCGGCGGCCGGCTCTTCCAGTGACGATGTACATCTGTCGGAACTGGTGAAGAGCCTACGCAGCCTGGCAGCGGAATCGCCGGAACGGCAGGCCAAGCTGGAATCTTTGGCCCGGACTTACGCCAGCGGAAGTTACAGCGTGGACGCGGCGGCGACCGCTTCCAAGATCATCGACGACGCGACGGGAAAGTAAGTGCTCACCTCCATCAAACAGGTGCGCGAGCGCGTTCAGGACCTTCGTGCGGCGCTCGAGGGACCCTCCGCTGAGGAGATTGGAGCTGCTCTGCTGGGGCTCAAGGAAGGGCTATGCCATCTGGAAACCCTGGAGCACGAGCTCAGGAAGGGTGCAGCTTCCTTCGACGTTCGCCGCGAGTTGCAGCTTCTGAAGAACGATCTAAAGATTGCCGCTCGGCTCATCGAACAGGGCGTTGCGTTCTGCCAGGGATGGGCGAGGCTGCTGGGCTCGGGGCCATCCTATACCTCATCAGGCCAACCGGCTGAACCGGCGAACGCATCGAGAGGCACGCTCTCCCTCCAGGGATAGATCTCGCCATGGGACTTCTCGCCACGCTGATTAACTCCTCGAACGCCCTTAATATCTACGACCAGGAGTTCGCGACAATTCAGAACAACATCGGCAACGCAAATACCCCGGGCTACGCCGACGAGAACCTGGCGCTGAAAGCAGACGCCTTCGATCCCACCGCGAACATCTATGGCGGTGTATCAGTGGCTTCGCTCCAGAGCACGCGCTCGGCGTACCTGGAGCAGGACGTCCGTTCCCAAACCACGCTGCTCGGCGCGGCGCAGCAGCAGGCCTCTGATTTGGCGCCTCTGCAGTCGATCTTCAATCTAAGCTCGACGGCTGGGATCTCCGGCGCCCTGACGACGTTTTTCAACAGTTTCTCGGCTCTAAGCGTCACGCCCAACGACTCGGCGGCCCGCCAGACCGTGCTCAATTCCGCGCAGGCGCTGGCCACGGCCTTCAATCAGGCCGCGACCTCCCTAACATCGGTTTCGAGCAACGTCCAGCAGGAGACGGTCAATTCGGTGGCTTCCATCAACAAGATCGCCGCCGACCTTGCCGCGCTTAACCGGGATTACGCGGCCACAGGCGATGCCGGAAACGCCGGCCTCGACGCGCAAAAGAACGCCGATCTTGAAAGCCTTTCGCAAATCGCCGACTTCACGGTTGTTTCCACGGGCAACGCCCAATTCAACGTCTATCTGGGCGGGCAGACGCCCCTGGTCATGAGTGGCCAGACTTTCCCTGTCTCGGTCAATTTTTCCACACCGCAAACGGCGATCGAGAATTCCCAGGGCAACGACATTACCTCTCAGATCACCGGTGGCCAACTGGGCGCGCAGATCCAGGAGAGGAACACCATTCTGCCGGGCTATATGACCGCTCTCAACACGCTGGCCCAGACACTGGCCGATACGGTCAACGATACGTTGTCGGCTGGCGTGGATATAACGGGCAATCCCCCCGCGATAAATTTGTTCACGTACGACACGGCTTCGGATGCGGCGGATACGCTTGCAGTCACACCGGGCATGACCTGTAGCCAGATTGCCGCCGCGCTGCCTTCGGCGCCTGGAGGCAACGGCAATGCGCTGGCGCTGGCGCAACTGGGCGACACGCCACAAGCGAACGGATTCACCTTCACCCAGGCGTTCGGCAACTTGGGGCAGCAGGTGGGGACGGATGTCTCCAATGCTCAAAGCAATCAGAGCGAGCAGCAAAGCCTGGTGACGCAGGCGCAGGCACAGCGGTCGGCGGTCCAAGGCGTTTCGCTCGACACCGAGGCGGCGAAACTGCTCCAGTTCCAGCAGTCCTACGATGCTGTGGCCAAGCTGGTATCCACGTTGAACGCCGTCACCACGGCACTGATGAATATGATGCCGCCGGCATAGAAGGTTCGTCATGTTGCCCATTCTTAAGCCCACCACGCAGCAATTCCTGAACAACCTGAACCGGATCTCCACCGAGATGTCTGCGGCGCAGACGCAGCTTTCCACCGGCTTGAAGGTCAACACGGTTTCCGACGCGCCGGACGTAATCTCGCCACTGCTGCAGGCGCAGGCGAATCTCAGCTCCGCCAGGCAGATCAGCTCAAATCTCGGCTTGGTCACCACCGAAGTGAACACGGGCGAGCAAGCACTGCAAAGCGCGGTCTCCCTGTTCGACCAGGTGCAGACGCTGTCGGCTGAAGGAGTCACGGGCACACAGACCGCCGCCGGGCGCGCCAGCATCGCCCAACAGTTGCAAGCGATCGAACAACAGATGGTAGGCCTGGCCAACACGCGGGTGAATAACCGCTATATCTTCTCCGGCGACTCCGACCAGACCCAGCCGTACACCTACGACGCCACGCAGCCAGATCCCGTCAGCGCATATCAGGGCTCGGCATCCACTCGGACGATCCAGGGACCCAACGGGGCGTCGTTCCCGATCGCCCTGACCGCACAGCAGATCTTCGATTCGGCAGACCCTACCACCAACGTCTTCACTTCCATCAACAACATGGTGACGGCGCTGAACAACAACGACACCACGGCGCTCCCCACCGCCAACTCCGCGTTGGCGAATGTCGGGACCTATCTCAACACGCAGCTCGCTTTTTACGGCAACGCGCAGAATTCACTCTCGAATGCCACCACTGCCGCCTCCACGCTGATTACCCAGTTGCAGACCCAGATCAGCGGCATGCAGGATGCCGACGAGACCCAGGCGATTCTGGATCTGACCCAGGCGCAGACCCAGCAGCAGGCGGCCCTGCAGTCCTTCCAGGCGATTCCGCGTACGAGCTTGTTCGACTATCTGGGGTGAATCAGTTCAGCCGGAAAATCACGGCGATGGTGGTGATCACTTCCACCGGCTCCCCATTCAGCAACGTCGGTTGATACCGCCACAAAGGCACCGCCGCCATCGCCGCCCGCACCAGCCGCGGGTCCACTCCATTGCTCACCGAGGTGACGCTCAGCAGCCCGCCATCTTTCGAGATCACGGCTTTCAGCAAGACCGTTCCCTCGACTCCCTCCGCCTGCGCGTCCTCCGGATAAGCGGGGTTCACCTTAGAGATCAGTTTCACGGCCTGCACATTCCCGCCGACGCGAATGCGCTGCGGGGTGCGGTTGATGGGAGCGGCCTGTTGCGGCTTCTTCCCGACGATCTCGACCGATTCCGTCACGTCGCCCAGCGTCAGGCTCACGTCCAAGGTCGCCCCGGAGCCCGCTTCGACCTTAATCGTCTTCTGATAGAGGGCGAATCCGGGAGAAATCGCCTTCAACAGGTATTCGCCGGGCGCGATGTTCTGCAGCTTATACTGGCCCGCCGCGCTGGCCTGAGCGAACCCCTCGTTCGGCCCAGACGTGCTCTTGATGCGAACCGTGGCGTGGGGAACCACGGCTCCGCTGGGGTCGTACACCGTCCCCGCAATACTGCCCGCCCCCGGCTGTGCGTGAATCACTGCCAGTGGAACCATCAGCGCCAGGGCCATCACGAGCATCTCGGCGCAGAGGGTCCGGCTGACCTCGCGGCGCGCGCGCCTTGCGTCGAGCAGCGCATGAACGCGGCCTTCCAGATCGAACCTTTCGGCCATCCCCAGAGCCGGCTCCGGAATCGCGATTGAGCGCGCCAGTTCAACCAGATGAGCCGCGTAGGCCGTGCTGTCGGTTCCTGCCATGACCACCGCATCGTCGCAGGACCGCTCCTGCTCCCGTCGAAACTCCCTGGCCGCCAGCCACGCCAGCGGGTTGAACCAGTTCACCGCCAGCGAAGCCTGTGCCAGCAATCCCCACAGGGAATCGAGCCTGCGGGCGTGAATCATTTCGTGGGCCAGCACCACACCGCGCCGCTCCTGCGTCCAATGATCGGCCCCGCCGGGCAGAAGCACGGTCGAACGAAACAAGCCGTAACTGAGCGGAACATCAGTGGCCGTTGTGCGCTTCAACACAATGCTGCGGCCGCGCGATCCGATCCTGGCCGCGATCCTCTCCGCCAGAGGATCCTCGAGCGGCTCCGCGCCCCGGAATAACGAACGCGTGCGCCAGTGTCCGGCGAGAATCCGCAGCAGCATCGCTGCCATGCCCGAAAGCCAGACAATCTTCAGCCAATCCGGCGATGCGACCGGACGCTTCGCTTGCACCACCACCGCAACGGACGGACGCGCCTGCTGCTCTCCCAATGTTGCGCGACGCGCTACGCTCGGTTCAATATTCCAGCGCGGCCCAATCCAGGACACTAGCGGCAGAATCAGCACCGCCGCCAGCGCGCAGGTCCAAAGGGCATAGAGGATCGAAGCCGAGGCCCTACGCAGCGCCAACCCGAACAAGAACGCCAAGCCCAGCGCCAACGCGCTCTTTACGCCGAAATCAAGAACGAAATTCATGATCCTTGCCCTTCTTCCTTTGCTTTTTCGATGAACCGGGACAACTCGTCCAATTTTTCCTTGGAGAAATCACCTGGCTTCAGTTCCAGCAACGCGGTCATCGCCTGGGCGGCCGAGTTGTCGAAAAACGTGGTCAGCAGATGCCGCAGCGCCGACTCCTTCGCCCGGTCGCGGGCCACCACCGGCGCGTACACATAGCGCGCGGCCTGTGCCTGGTGACGGATATGCCCCTTTTCCTCTAGAACCCGCAGCTTCGCCCGTACGGCCGAGTACGACGGAGGATCGGGTAGCAGCTCATGAATCTCGGCAGCCGTCGCGCGGCCGCGGCGGTAGAGAATGTCCATCATCTGGCGCTCCCGGCGGCTCAAGTTTCCTTCAGGCGGCTTTGTCTTCATATCAATTGCTGCAAAAGCAGCACGTGCTGCAAATGTAGCATCGACCCGGGCTGCTGTCAACAACAATCTCGAAGCGAGAGAGATGGTTGTGGCGCACGCACTATGCGTGCCGCGTCGACACTCGTGTCGATGCCTGCGAACGTGGTGCGAGCCTCCAGGCGTCGAGAGGAGTCTCGACGCGGCGCGTATAGTGCGTACGCCACGGGCTTCGGCGTTTGGCCTATCTGATAAACTAGTGGGTTGTCAGGCTCCGGGCTTCGTGCAACGGGCGGCTGCAAACCCCGCCAGGTCCGGAAGGAAGCAACGGTAGCGGTTAAACCCGTGTGCCGCGGATCACCCGGGGTCTGGCATGCTTTATCTGGCGTAGGGATACCACCCTTTTTCCCCGAATGTATCAAGTCATCGCAAGGAAATACCGGCCGCAGACGTTTGCGGAGGTCTTAAATCAAAAACCCATTATTCAGACGCTGAAAAACCAGGTGGCGGCCGGGTCGGTTGCGCATGCCTATTTGTTTACGGGCAGCCGGGGGGTAGGCAAAACCTCGGTGGCCAGAATTCTGGCCAAGGCGGTAAATTGCCAGGTAAGGGCCAAAAATCAAGAATCCAAAAGCAAAGATGAAATGCCCGGCGACGCCTGCGGCCAGTGCGATTATTGCAAGGCGATTGAAGCGGGGAATTTTATGGACATGGTGGAAATCGACGCCGCTTCCAACACGGGCGTGGATAACATCCGCGATCTGATT
>DATKKV010000026.1:0-2282 GCA_035542735.1 Bryobacteraceae bacterium | reverse complement strand
CCTGGCACGCAAGGTCACGGCGGACAAGGTGCTGGAGGGACTGAGAGGCGAGGGAGGCACCGTTCTCAAGACGTCGCTCGACCACACGAAGGAGGCCGCGTTGCAGGCCGCGCTGGCCAGCGTGCAATCTGCGGCGCCGGCCGGGTGATTGGTCTGCTGGCGCGCGCAGAGTTTTCCGAGCGGCCATCGTACGCGCGAACAGAGCGCCGTCGCTATGTGTAGACGTGCTCGAGCAAGCCAGGAATCCACTCTTGTCTTGCGCACTGCTCTCGTCCCTCACCCAGCCGCGATGAGTGGCGGGATTCCAGGCCACGCGAATAAGATAACCCGCCGACCGGCAGACTTGGACTGGCGCGGAGTTTAATCGAATATCTGCGCGCGTTCACTTCGCCAGAATCCGAATGCTGGCTAGGAGCGGGAGCGCGGTCATCATGATGAAAAACAAGAACGCGCCCCGATGTGCGCCCGGTTTTCGATAGAAAGCGAGCCTAACATGCCTGCACAACCGAAAGCTTCGCGTGAAACGGTTCTCATTGATTTAGCCTTACAGGGCGGGGGCTCTCACGGCGCCTTTACGTGGGGTGTTCTGGATCGAATTCTCGAAGAACCCTGGCTGAAGGTCGAGGCCATTTCAGGTACGTCAGCCGGCGCCATGAACGCTGCCGTGATGGTCAGCGGTTACATGCAGGCTGGCGCAGAGGGCGCACGAAAAGCTCTCGACGGCTACTGGGAGCGGGTCGCCGCGTCCGCTCGCTTCAGCCCGATACAGCGGTCGATTTTTGACCGGCTGATGAACAGGTGGTCGCTGGACACGTCGCCGGGCTATCTGGTCATGGATCTCATGAGCCGGGTCGTCTCGCCGTATGATCTCAATCCGTTCGGCCACAATCCAATCCGTTCGATCCTTGAGCAGAGCATCGATTTCGCCCATCTCGGCGAGGCACCGATCAAACTGTTTATCACCGCAACCAATGTTCATACCGGGCGCGGCAGGATCTTCCGCAACGGGGAGATCACCCCCGAGGTCTTGCTGGCCTCTGCCTGCCTGCCGACGATGTTTCAGGCGATCGAGGTCGATGGCGAGCCATATTGGGATGGCGGCTATGCGGGCAATCCGACCATTTCACCGCTCGTGCGCGAAAGTGAGGCGTTTGACGTGATCCTGGTTCAGATCAATCCGCGCGAACGCCGCCAGACGCCGCGGACAGCAAGTGAAATCCTGGATCGCCTCAATGAAATTTCCTTCAATGCGCCGCTGATGAAGGAACTGCGGATGATTGCGCTGCTGCGTCAGGCGGCCGATCCGGGTACCGGCGAGGGGCGTCGTTGGGCTGGAATGCTGACCCATCGCATCGTCACGGATAAGCTCGCCGAGTTCGGTGCGTCCTCGAAGCTCAACGCCGAAGGCGCCTTCCTTAACCTGCTCAAGGAGGAGGGAAGGAAGTCTGCGGACGAATTCCTCAGGGCCCATGGTGACGACATCGGAAAGCGCTCGACTGCCGATCTCGATGTCCTTCTTTCGGAGTGCTGACGATGGGTCTTGCTGATCTGATCGGCCTGCTCGGCATCCTGATCGGGCTGGGGCTACTCATATGGCTGGCTTTCGGGGGCTGGAGCGTGCTGCTGCTCGCTCCGATCGCTGCGATTGTCGCTGCTTTCTTCTCCCGCGAGCCGTTGCTGGCGCACTGGACCCAGACATTTATGCAAAGCGCCTCGGGATTTCTGGCGCAGTTCTTCCCGATTTTCCTGCTTGGGGCGCTGTTCGGCAAATTGATGGAGGATACCGGCTCGGTTTCGACGATCGCCGACTATATGACGGAAAAGCTGGGAACGAAGCGCGCAATTCTTGCCGTCGTGCTCGCTGGAGCCGTGGTCACCTATGGTGGCGTAAGCCTGTTCGTCGCCTTTTTCGTCATTGCGCCGATGGCGCAGGGTCTCTTCCTGGCTGCAGCTATTCCCCGGCGGCTGATGCCTGCCGCGATCATGCTTGGCACCGCGACCTTTACGATGTCGGCAATGCCCGGAACTCCGTCGATCCAGAACACCATTCCGATGCCGTTCTTCGGCACGACGCCATTTGCCGCGCCGGGCCTGGGCATCATCGCGTCTGCGATCATGCTGGCCTTCGGCGTATGGTGGCTTGGTCGTCAGCAGGCGGCGGCACGTGCGAGCGCCGAAGGCTTCGGGGACGGCACGCCGAAGACCGCGCGCGACATCGCCAGCGACGATACATTGCGGGAACGTGCTACCGCTTCCCATGAATTCGACCCTGCCGAGATCGC
>DATKKV010000025.1:0-2699 GCA_035542735.1 Bryobacteraceae bacterium | reverse complement strand
AAAAGAGCCGGCGCCGATCGATGGATTGACAGCAAAACAGCGATTTTTCCTGGGTTGGGCGAACGTCTGGTGCCAGAACCGGACGGACGCGATTGCGAGGATGCTGGTCGCGATCGATCCCCACTCGCCGGGAAAATATCGGGTGAACGGCACGGTCTCGAACATGCCGGAGTTCCGCGAGGCGTATCACTGCAAGACGGATGCGCCGATGGTCAATCAGAACGCGTGCAGGGTCTGGTAGGCGAAGAGCAAGTTGCTGGTTGCGGGATATCAAGTTCGATGTCGCTGCGAACGAACGGTCCAACAACCAGCGAATCCTTTACGGCGATCCCAGGAAGCTATAGAGCAGGACGGCGAGCACCAGTCCGGTGACGGCGACGTAAAGACGGTCGCGCTCCTCCGCGAAGCCGAACATCGAGAAAGCTACGCGCGCGATTGGAGTGGCGATCAGCAGGAGCAACCCGAGCTGAATGATCGCCCGGCCGCGCAAAGCGGCGACTGCACGAAGAATTCCGCGGAAGTGGCGCAGTTCCGACGGTTCTCCCTGAAAGACGCGATAGTTGGCGGGCTCGAAGGCGTGCCGGGACAAGAAAATGATTCCACCGGCCAGCACGACGAGCGCGGACAGGATGACGCCGGCGCGCAGAAGATTCCCGACGATGGTTTCAACCCGTCGATCTGTCCAGTCCGCTTGCGTCATGTAAATTCGTCCCTAAATGCGGCCCAGGATTCCTTTGTAGAGCATCTCAATTCCGAGCAACACAATTACCGCACTGAAAATCAGGCGCAGCCAGCGAGTGCGGGTTTTCACCAGGACCTGCGTACCGATGAGCGATCCGGCCAGCACACCGAGAGTGACGGGCATGGCGAGCGCTGGATCAACGTATCCGCGGCGGAGGTAAACGCCGGCGCTGGCGGCGGCCGTGACGCCGATCATGAGATTGCTGGTGGTGGTCGAGACTTTGAAAGGAATCTTCATTGCCTGATCCATCGCCAGAACTTTGACGGCGCCCGAACCGATTCCGAGCAGGCCCGAGAGCGCGCCCGCGCCGAACATCAAGCTGAAGCCGGTAGGCACGCGGTGAACGTAGTAGCTTCGCGGCCCGTCCAGCGACGGATAGGTTCCATTCATGCGCAGCCGGGTGGCGAGCGGGTCGGGATGATCGTCGACCGGGACCACGGGTTGAGGGCGGCCCGAGAGGTATGCCGAGTACAACAACACCGCTCCGAAAATGATGGCGATGGCGGGCGTGGGCACCATCAGCGCGACGAACGCTCCCAATAAGGCGCCGAGCGTGGTCGCGATTTCGAGGAACATCCCGATGCGGATGTTGGTGAATCCTTCGCGGACGTATGCGGCGGCGGCTCCAGACGATGTGGCGATGACGGACACGAGCGACGCGCCAATGGCGTAGCGAATGTCCACGTGAAACAAAACGGTCAACAGCGGGACCAGGACGACGCCTCCGCCGAGGCCAGTGAGGGCGCCGAGAAAGCCGGCCGCCAAGGAACAGGCACCCACCAGCGCGGTGAACTCAAGGTTGTTCATCGCGCCTCCGCGGAGAGAGCGCGCGAGGATGGGCGAGGCGCGACAGCGAGTCGATAAGCGGAGGAAGCAAAGCGAAAAGAAAGAGACTGCGGGACTGCGATGGCGACGGGTCGATTAGTGTGCGGCAACATCCGCCTGCTCGTGCGCGTGATAACTGGACCGTACCAACGGGCCCGACTCAACGTGCTTGAATCCGAACTTGAGGGCTTCCTCTTTGAGATAAACGAACTCTGCAGGCGTGTAGAAGCGCGTCATGGGCAGATGATCTTTCGAAGGACGGAGATATTGTCCGACGGTGAGGATGTCGACGCCGCGTCCGCCGAGATCGCGGAAAACGTCGATCAATTCGTCGATGGACTCGCCGATGCCAACCATCACGCCGCTCTTGGTAACTGTTCTGGGGTCCCACTTCTTGGCATTCGAGAGCAGGTCGAGAGTGCGTTCGTAACGGGCTCCGGAACGCACGGCGCGATAAAGCCGGGGAACGGTCTCGGTGTTGTGATTGAGAACGTCAGGCTTGGCTTCGAGCACGATGCGGAGCGGCTCTTCGAGACCTTGAAAATCGGGGATAAGGACTTCGACGCGGCAATCGGGAATGAGGGCGCGAATTTCGCGGATGGTGTCGGCGAAGACGCGAGCGCCCCCGACATTGTCGTCGTCGCGGTTTACGCTGGTGACGACGGCGTGCATGAGGCCGAGGGCGGCGACCGCCTCGGCAACGCGGCGTGGTTCATCCCGATCGATAGGCTGAGGACGGCCCTTGGGCACCGCGCAAAAACCGCAGCGGCGCGTGCAGATGTCGCCGAGGAGCATGAAAGTCGCCGTGCGATGATTCCAACACTCGCCAATATTGGGGCACTGGGCGGATTCGCAGACGGTGTGCAGACCGAGACCGCGAGCAAGCTTCTTAAGGTTGTGAAAGTTGTCGCCGACCGGGGCCTTGGCTTTGAGCCACTCCGGCTTGGGATGGCGAGCAGGTGGGCCAAGTTCGATCTGAATGAGCTGGGACGAAGCGGACATGCCTGTTGGGATTTTAACAAAAGAGAGGGAAGAGGGGCTTCCAGTTCCCGGTTCTCGGTAAAAGGAACAGCCCCACGAAAGGTTGGTTCGTGAGGCTGTGGAGGAAAGAATGAGCGTTTCTACCAGATGA
>DATKKV010000024.1:0-65120 GCA_035542735.1 Bryobacteraceae bacterium | reverse complement strand
CGCATCAAACCGGAGCTTCGCGGCTTGATCGACCGCGCCGCGGAGTTGTCGGGGAAAAACCGCACTGATTTCGTGCTCGATGCCGCGCGGAACGCCGCCGAGAACGCCCTTCTGGATCGCACGGTCTTCGCCGTCACTCCGAAAGCCTACGCCGAATTCCTCGCCCGGCTCGACGCCCGTCCGCGTCCGAACGCCCGCTTGCGCCGCACCATGAAAACTGCCGCGCCATGGGAGAAATGAGACCGCCCGAGCCGCTCGCCGAAGCGCACGACGTCGCGGACTTCGACTCTGGCGAGCCATCACTCGACGACTGGCTGAAGCGCCGTGCTCGCGCTAACCAGGCGAGCGGCGCGTCCCGTACCTATGTCGTCTGTGTCGAGAAACGCGTGGTCGGCTATTATGCGCTCGCGTCCGGTGCGGTGACGGTCGATACCGCAACCGGGCGATTTCGCCGCAACATGCCAAATCCGATTCCCGTGGCCATTCTCGCCCG
Organism: Bryobacteraceae bacterium; assembly: GCA_035542735.1. GTDB lineage: Bacteria > Acidobacteriota > Terriglobia > Bryobacterales > Bryobacteraceae > Palsa-187. Next base: position 64,627 of record DATKKV010000024.1, on the reverse strand, counting down.
GCTCGCCGTCGACCGCGGCTGGCAGGGCCGAGGCCTCGGCCGGGCGCTTTTCCGCGACGCCGCCCTGCGCGTCGCCTACGCGGCCGAAGCGATCGGCATCCGGGGTACCGTTGTTCACGCGATTTCCGAAGAGGCGCGAAACTTCTACCTCGCCCTCGGATTCGATGCAAGCCCGCATGAGCCGCTGACGCTGATGGTGACTCTCGCCGACGTTCGCGCCGCCCTCGAGTGAGGCCTGGGGTTAAATGGAACGGACGCATTTCCCCTGCCACCGCTTCTTCGCTCATCCCGGACCTTCAGACTGTTATCACCCTGCTAAACTGACGACATGGAAGTGCGTTTCAAGCCAAAGGTGCAAGCGAAGCTGTCGCGCCTCGCCACTGATCAGGGACGCCCCGCTGAGACGCTCGTTCAGGAGGCCGTGGAGCGCCTCGTCGACCATGACGACTGGTTCCTGCGGGAAGTCGACAAAGGCCTGGCGGCCGCAGGCCGTGGCGAGTTCGTTGAGCACGATGAGATCCGCAAACTCATCGACAGCCGGTATCCTGGCTGATGCGCGTCCGCTGGACGGCACCCGCCGCGTCCGACCTGACTCACATTTGCGATTACACCGAAAGACACTTTGGCCCGGCTCAGGCTTGCCGCACAGCCCTGGCCATCTACAATAGCGCAGACTCCCTTAGGAAATTGCCTCTCAAGGGCCGGCAAGGCCGCAGGGCTGGCACCCGCGAGTTGAGCATTCCGAAATCGCCGTTTCTGGTGATCTACCGCATCCGCGAGCGAGTAATCGAAGTCATCCGCGTCCTCCATGGCGCGCAGAAATGGCCGTGACCACGCGGGAACCCTGGCTGTAGGACGGGCTCTGCGGGACGGACGAGACCGTCCCCCGACCTGCAGCCCTTCCAGAACCCAAGGCACTGCATCTCCCTCGTCCCCCTCGGACGATTACCTGACTCCAGAGTGAGGCGGCTTAGCCGTACTGACGCCGTCATTATGTTCATGCTAGACCGAAATCTGATGCCGGCCACTCTGAAACCCAAACGCGACACGCTGAATTAGGCGCAGCGCGAACGTCGGTCAGCGTCACCGCCAGCGTAATCGGCTCATAGGGGCTCTGACGCCTCTACTTCGTGATCACGTCTACGATCCTCATAACGTCAATTCGCGGACGGTCCACAGTGTTGGCCACTCTGTCGGTGAATTGCGCGTAGTCCATCTCGGGATGCACCTTGTTCCAGGTTGCCCGCACCGGAATACCTTTTCCTAATGCCTCCCAGCTGGGGAACCCGTCCACCGTCAGGCCGTCGTATGGAAGGCTCGCCCCACCGGGCATCGTCAGCGTCCAGAGGGACCAGCTCGTTCCAGGCATGTCTTTTGCCACGTTCTCGGCGAGCTGTTTCCAACCGGTTGTCTCCAGGTTCAGCCACTCCGGCCCCATATTCGGCTTGGTCTTGAAATAGTTCAGCCGTACGTAGCCGCCCTGCTTAGGAAATCCGCCCACGATTGCGCGTCCGCGCCAAATCTCCGATCCCACCAGATAGCTCAGGTCGTTCCTCTTGGCTACCATCTCCTGCCGGCCCATCGTGATTCCTGCCGTTTTCATGTCCGCATCCGTTTGCGCGGCCGTAGGAGGTTCTGGTGGAAAGCCGTTAGTGGTGACGATATTGTAGTCGCACCGGGCTTGCCTGCCTGCCGGATACGCCGCCTGCGCGTAGATCACGGACGCAGCCCTGCCGCTGTCCACCCGAGCCTTGGACAGCTTCATCCCTACGTCCCTCAGAAAGGCGGTGTATTCGGCACCCTTCCCGTCCCGGACCTTCACGCAATTCACTGAGTTGTACTGCGGCGTCTCCTGAGCGGAGGCGATTGAGTTCCATGCGATTCCAAGCGCGAGCGCCGCGCCAACTTGGGCGAGTTTGTACATCGGGGCTCCTTTCCAGAGAGGAGCATTCTATGCCAGAAAGTGATTTTTTCGATGACAAACCGGGCGATTCGACAATTAAAGTTGTTTAATCATCTGTTGAGCCGCGACCTCGTCACTCCTGAGGGCTGCCTCCGGTCGATACCGCCGTCGATTGCCCGCTCGCTGTGCGCGCGTATTTCTTGAACCAGCTCATCATGTAAAGCTGCGTTCGAATGAAATTCGACGGTTTCGACGCCGTGCCGTGATACTCTCCTTCAAACTGCAGCAGCTTGACCGGGACCCCGCGGACCTTCAGCGCCGCGTAATATTCCTCGGTCTGCGGCATGGGCGTACGACGGTCGAGCACGCCGGTCATGAGTAGCGTCGGCGTGGTGACTTTGCCAACGGTCATCACAGAGGAATGCGACAGCCAGTCGGTCGGATCCTCCCAGAACGGTTTTTGGAAAAAGCTATAGGTGAACAGAGGGATATCGGTGTTGCCGGTCATACTGAGCCAGTCGATCACCGGGCAGCGCACGGCCGCCGCCGCGAAGCGGTCGGTGTGGCCGATCACCCAGCTCGAAAGAACTCCTCCGCCGCTGCATCCGGACACATACATGCGCGTCGTATCAATGAAGCCTTTGCCCACCGTCGTATCCACCGCCGCAATCAGGTCGTCGTAATCCGGGCCGGGGTAGTTGTGGTCGATGCCGCCCGAGAACGCCGTGCCATAACCGGTGCTGCCCCGAGGGTTGATATACAGCACCGCAAAATCGTTGGCGGCGAAGTTCTGGAACATGTAGTTGAACGCGACATTGTACATCGCGAACGGCCCGCCATGGATTTCCAGTATCAGCGGATACTTCTTGTTCGGATCGAAGTCCGGCGGCTTCACCACCCAGCCCTGCACCTTCGCGTTCCCGCTTGAGGCGAAGTTGATCTCTTCGGTCTTGGCGAGGTGCATCCCGGCCAGTAATCCAGCATTGACGTCGGTGAGCTTCTTCTTCTCGAAGGGACGTCGCAGGTTGTACATCACCACATCCGGGGGATTGTCGGGATCGGTTTCCGTGCCGGCGGCCATCAGATCGCTGGAAGCGGAATCCATCGTCAGCACGTGCACGCCGATAGTCACTGGCTTCACGCCGTCCGTCAACCCCGCGTACTGGATATTGCGCGAGCCGTGATCGTCGGCATCGAAGTACAGGCCGGAGGAATCCGGCGTCCAGCGCAAATTCAGAGGATCGCGGTCATAGTTACCGCTGATCTTCTTCATTTCACCGCCCGCGAGCGGAATCACGTAAAGATCCGCCACCGAATGCGTGCGATTCGTGTGCGGGTACCCGGTGAAAGCGACGGTCCTGCCGTCGGGAGAAACCGAGGGTCGCCCCCAGTTGCCGGGCGCGGACACCAGCTCGCGAAGCGCGCCGGAAGCCATGTCAGCGACCAAAAGTTCAGAAATTTGATAGTGCAGATCGGCTTCTTTGACGCGGTCGCCCTGAAACACGATGGCCTTGCTGTCGGGGGTCCAGTCCATTTGCACACCGCTGCGCAACTCGCCGGCGCCCGCGATCCACTGGTCGTTGCTGAGCTGGCGCGCCGCGCCTCCCTCGGAGGAAACCACAAACAGATGCGTATGCCCATCCTGCAGGAAGCCCACGCGGTCCTGCCGGTAATGAAGTGTATCCACCGCGCGCGGAGCGGCGGTCCACTTGGCTCCGCTGGGCGCGGCCGGCATGCTGATGTTCCAGTTGTCCTTCGCCGGCACGAACATCGAAAACGCGATCCACTTCCCGTCCGGCGACCAATGCGCGTCGGCGACGTTCTCGGTCGCGTGGGTCACCTGCGTGCCGGGGCCATCGGCGTCAATCCAGCGGACGAAAATCTGCGGACCGCGAGGCTCGCCGTCAGCGATGTAGAGGAAGCGCTTCCCGTCGGATGCCCAACGAGGGCTGGAGCCTTTGGTCAGAAACCGGTGATGGCTGCCGTCCGAGTTCATGATCCAGAGCGAGGAGTCCCAGCGGTCCTCGATCTTGTTGACGTTCTGACGGGAGTAGACGATATGCGCGCCGTCAGGCGAAATCTGGGCATCGCTTACGCGCTCAAAGTCGAAGTAATGATCGTTAGTGAGACGGGTGGCGGATTTGGTCTCCTGCGGAAAGGCGGTAAGCGCCGCAAGAACCATTGCGCCCGCGAGTGCGAAAAATTGAATCTTCATGAGCGTACCTCCAATGAACAACCTGCAACGGCGGATTTGGGGGCCAGTATACCGCGGAGGAAGGGCGCGCGGAAGTCAGGCTTGTTTCGCGAGCAGGGGCTGGTTCAGCAGGGCGACCATGGGGGCCATTGCCTTAAATCGTTTCGCAATCTCCGCCTTCAGCCTTGGCGATGTCGCCAGATCCAGGTCCAGTTCCGTCCAGCAATACCACTGCTTCTTCTTGATCAGGTCGATGGCCGGATGGCTGGCGTCAAAACCCTTCGGCGGACGCTGCAGCGTTTCGCCTTGCAGCGGACCCATCAGCTTATTGGTTGCCCGAAACAGTTTCGGGTTTTCGGCGATGAAGCGGCGGATCTTGAGCAGCTCCTCCGGTCCAGGCGCATACGCTCCGCAGGCTACGCCAACGCTTTTCGACGACACGTGAAAGTAGTACCCGGCGCCTGAATCCTTGCCCAGTCCCCGGCGCGGAAAGATCGCGCCAATGTGCGTCTTGTACGGCGTCTTATCCTTGCTAAATCGCGTGTCGCGATAGATGCGGTAAACGGCTCTCTTGGGTTCCGTGATGTGCTCTGGCGCGAAGTTCAGCAGCTCGGCGTTGATCGACTCCACCAGATCGTACATGGGAGCCTTCAGCTTGGTCTCGAAAATTTCCTTCCGCGGCTGAAACCAGTCGCGATTGTTGTTCTTTTCAAGACCCTTCAGGAATTTGATTGCTTCCGGTGGGAACATATAATCAAGATAATGCTCTTTCGCCTCTCGGCGACTCCCAACGTACAACTTTTTTTGAACGCTCCCCTGGCGCGCTACACGCGCTTCGAAATCGGAGGCCCGGCGCGCATGCTGGCCAATGCCTCCACTGAGGAGGCGCTGGCGGAGACATTGCGGCTCGCAAAGGAGAGCGACACGCCGCATGCGGTCATCGGCGGCGGCAGCAATTTGATCTGCGATGACGAGGGGTTTCCCGGGGTGATCGCGCGATATGTCGCTGGCGCGATCGAGATCGACGGCGAGCGCGTGCGCGTTCAGGCCGGAGCGGTGCTACAAGACCTGGTCGACCGGACCATCGACGCTGGTTTACAGGGCCTTGAAACGTTGACCGGGATTCCCGGTTGGGTGGGCGGCGCGATCTACGGCAACGCCGGCGCCTACGGTCATTCGATCGAGGAGAGCGTGGAAAGCGTTCGCTTCTTCGACGGCGAAAAGGCCAGGGAATTGGCGTCGAACAAGCTGAATTTCGCATACCGCGACAGTATTTTCAAACGATTCAAAGATTGGGTGATTCTGGACGCTGTCTTGGGCCTCAAGAAAGCCGACGCCGCCGAATTACGCGCCACCGCGGATGGCATCCTCAAGATCCGCAATGAGAAATACCCGCCGACGATGAAGTGTGCGGGGAGCATCTTCAAGAACCTGATGCTGGCGGATCTGCCGCCGGGAGTCACGGTGCCCGGGAAGGTGGTGCGTGAAGGCAAGGTGCCCGCGGCTTATTTTCTGGAGGCCGCCGGCGCCAAGGGCCTTGCCATAGGAGGCCTGCGCGTTGCCGATTATCACGCCAATCTGATCTACAACGAAGGCGGTGGAACGGCTCGGGATTTATGGCACTTGATCGAAACGCTGAAGACCGGTGTATGGGAAAAATTCGGCGTGCGCCTGGAAGAAGAGGTGCAGCGAATCACTGCACGGAAAACGTCAGACCCGTCTGCGTCGTGAACGATCCGACGTTTACTACGATGGGCAGCGTGCCCCCGGAAAAATACCCTCCCGGCAACTGCGCGTTGATCTGAAACATTCCTGGATACGCTCCGGCGGGACCCGCATAGAGAATCGTCGCGCTGTAGCCTCCGATCGACACGCTAAAAGGCAGGCCGGTAACGCCTTCGCCGGTGCCAAACAACGAAACGATGCTGCCCGGCGCGGCCGGATTCGACGGGCTGTTCAGCGACCCATCCTGGTTGATGGCCGATACTTGACCGCTCGTATTGGCGAACAACGCGGGCGCTGCGTCGGCGACGTTCGCCACAATTTGCGCGATCTGCATGTTCTGATTGTTCACGGTGATTTGCACGGTCGCGGCGCCTTCCAGCGAGACCGGCGCGTGCACCAGAATCTCCGCTGGCGTAATCGCTAGAATTGACGCCGCCGTCGAGTTGAACAGAACCTGCGGACTATCGTTTGCCGTGAGGCCTGTGCCGAGGATCGCCATCAGCATGCCCGGCGCGACCGGACCTGGCGTCAAGCTCGCGGCGTTCACGGCGCTGACTATTACGATCGGAGCGGGGGCTTGGGTTGACGAGGAGCCGGTGAGTTGCCGGACACGGCCGTTCGCCGAATCGGCGATGTAGATCGAATCGCCGGAAGAACTGGCCACTACGTCGGAGGGCGCGTTCAGCTCCGCCTGTACCGCCGCGCCCGAATCACCCGCGAATCCCGCGGTTCCGGTGCCGGCGAGTGCGGTCACCTGGCCAAACGAATTGACGCTCAGCACCTTCGCGAGACCGCTATCGGCGACCAGAAGGTTGCCCGAGGCGTCGGCCGCGAGGCCTTCGGGCGAACTCCACGCGCCGGCGGCCACCAGCGAGTGGCTGCCCGATGGAGTCAGCATCCACACCTGCTTCAGCTTGGGCTCGGAAAAATAGAAATTTCCGCCGGCATCGAACGCCATGCCTCGTGGCGAGGAAAGGCCCCCGAAGACGGTTGTAGTCACGCCTTGCGGGGTGGTCTTATAAATCGCAGCCGCATCGGCGATGTACAGGTTCTGCGAGGAGTCGAAAAGCATATATGCGGGAGCGGTAAGGATTCCGCTGGCGACCGGATAAATCGCGCCTCCCTTGGACACAACACGGATGCGAGCGTTTCCGGTGTCGGCGATGTATAAATTGCCGTTGGCGTCGAAGGCCACCGAGGTGGGGCCGTTCAGAGTCGCGAGCGTGGCTGCTCCTCCGTCGCCTGTGTTTCCTGCGACGCCGGTTCCAGCGAGTGTCGTGATTGTCCCATCCAGACCAACGCGGCGGATGCGGTTGTTATCGTGATCGGCGATGTATAAATTGCCGATCTTGTCGATGGCAACACCGGTGGGGTTGTTGAGCCTCGCCTGTGACGCGGGGCCTCCATCGCCTTCCGCCATGCTGCCCCCGCCGGCGATGACAACGGCGTTTCCCGTGACGCTCACCCGCCGGAGAACAGTCATGTCGGCGGCGTACAAACTTCCCTCGTAACCGCACACAATATCGGCGGCGGAGATGTTCATGGCCGCCGCTTTCCCCGAATTGAGAGGGATCTCCAGAATCTGGCCGGCCGAATGATCGGCCACGTACAGAGTCGAATAGCCGTCAAACGCCAAGCCGGTGGGCAACGTGGATCTTGCAATGGACGTGACCTGGCCCGCCGAAACCCTGCGGATCAGATGGTTACCGCTATCGGCGATATAAACGCTTCCCTGATGGTCCGCAGCCAGCGCGGTGGGATAGTTCAGTTGAGCGAACGGCGCGGGGCCGTCGCCGGAGTAGCCCGGCCAGCCTGTTCCGGCGACGGTGGTGAGCGTGCCGTCCAGAGCCATTTTGTAGACGCGCGCTCCTCCGAAATCCGATATGAACATCACGCCTGAATCATCGATCGTGATGTTGCGCGGGGATTTGAAGGACACCAGGCTCGCGTTACTGCCTTCGTTGGCTCCGCCCGCAGGGAGCGAACCTCCCCCGGCAACGGTTGAAATGACGCCGGCTGGCGTGATGCGGCGGATCCGCGCATTGCCAAGATCGGCGATGTAGAGATTGCCCGATAGATCGAAGGCCAGACCATACGGCGAGTTAAGCTGCGACGAGGACGCCGCGCCGCCATCGCCCGCATATCCGGGTGTCCCGTTTCCGGCGATGGTGTGGATGAGTCCATTGGGCGTAATCACGCGAACGCGATGGTTATTCGCGTCGGAGACGTAGATGTTCCCAACCGGATCCATCGCAATGCCCTCGGCTTGAAGGAAGATTGCGGATGTCGCCGGGACATTTTCGCCTACCCAATCGCTTCCGGCCACGGTGGAGATGGTGTAAGAGCCCGCTGATGCTGGGAGGAGAGATATGAAGGCGACAAGCCAAGAAATAGTCCGCATGGGCGCGGGATACTCCTAAAGAAACAGAGTGCTAGGAGGGGGGAAAAGTTCTCATGCAGAAGGGTCAGGCGAAGAAACGGGATCGAAGGGTAATGGTCTTTCCTTATGCGCCCTCAGTGTTATTTACCCCTTTATTTTCCTGACCCAACACGATGAGAAGCTTGTGGCACATTACCTTCGCCGGTCCGTATTGACCGCACTTCTCGTTTCGTGGACCGCCTTCGCGCAGTCCCCCTTGAGGTTGAAAACACGCTCCATCGTCACTGACCCTGCACAACTCGTTCTTGAAGCGGAAGGGCCGGGGCCTGGTGGAAGCGGGCACTTGCTGCTGCAGTTCAGCCGGCCTCCCTCGGCTGCCCATGTCGCCGAACTGGCGAAGCGCGGCGTCACCGTTCTGGCGGATGTCCCGGACAACGGACTGCTGGTCTCTGTCTTGAGGCCGGTGATGCTAACCGGGCTTGGCGTGCGGTATGCCGCGCCCATTCAGGCAGCGGACAAAATCAGCCCACTGGCGGCATCGAACGCCAACGGGTACCTGCTGGTTGAATTTCATTCCGACGTGAATCTGGACGATGCCCGGGTGCTGCTGCTTTCTTCCGGAGCGGTGTTGGGCGGCAACCCTGACCTCGGGCCGCACGTTCTGATGATCCAAACCAGCGACATGAATCTCGTTCGGAGTCTCTCCCAACTCGACGCTGTGTCGTATATTTTCCCAGCGTCGGACGAACTAGTGCAAGGAATTCCAGTGAGCGCGTGCGTCGGAGCGTTCACCACCAACGGCGCGACGGTGCAATCGATTCCGACGTACGGCAACGGATGGGACGGGCCGGGGCTCGGCTCGGCGACAATCTACTATTATTACTCCAACGTCAGCAGCCAATTGAATGCGGCTTCGGCCAAGGCGGTGATCGCACAGGCCATGACCCAATGGTCCAATGTGGTGAAAGTCAGCTGGGCTCCCGGCGTGAGCGCGACCGCGCCGCAGACCGTGAACATCCTCTGGGCGAGCTACGCCCATGGCGATGCCTATCCGTTCGATGGGCCTGGTGGGATCCTGGCGCATACATTTTATCCTGCGCCTCCCAATCCGGAACCGATCGCAGGCGACATGCACCTGGACGACTCGGAATCCTGGCGCATCGGAGCGAATACTGACCTGTTCAGCGTCACGCTGCACGAACTGGGCCACGCGCTCGGCCTAGGGCATTCCGACAATCCCAGCGACGTGATGTACCCCTACTACAAGATGGTTTCGGGCCTGGCGGCGGGCGACATCGCGGCGATCCAGACGTTGTATGCGGCGCAGGGAGGCTCCACTCCGTCGCCCGCGCGTGCGCCCCTGACGTTAACGGTGAACTCCCCCGAGACGACTACGGCGTCCTCAATAAGCCTGTCCGGATCGGCGCAGGGAGGGACGGGAACCATCACGGTGACGTGGACCGCAGGAACATCATCGGGAACTGCGGCGGGTAGCGCCTCGGCGTGGACGATTTCGTATATCCCGCTGGAGATGGGCACGAACACCATCACAATAACGGCGGCGGCAGGTTCGACCCGAGTCTCGCATGTGTTGACCGTCACGCGGCAGACTTCTTCTAATCCGGGCACCGGTACCGACACGACTCCTCCGACTCTGACAATCGCCTCCCCCGGGGCCACCTCAGTTTCGACCAGTGCGACCGCCATCGTCTTCAGCGGCACGGCGAACGACAACGTCGGGGTTACGGGTGTGAGTTGGTCCACCAACACAGGCGCTTCAGGGACGGCCAGCGGCACGACGAACTGGTCCTGCTCGATTCCGCTGCTGGTTGGCTCGAACGCGGTCACGATTCGGGCATACGACGCGGCGGGAAATTCGTCCTGGCGGAGCGCCGTGGTTACAAGGGACTAACGGGTCGCGCGCGGCCGAGCGTGAGCGAATTGCCGATCACGCAGAGGCTCGACAGGACCATCGCGCCGGCGGCGAGAATCGGACTGGCCTTGCCGCCCACGGCAAGAGAAATACCGGCCAGGTTGTAGCCGAACGCCCAGAACAGGTTCGTGCGGATCACGCGGTTGGTGCGGCGCGCCAACTGCATCACGTCGACGATCTTCATCAGCGATTCGCCCATGATGACGACCGGCGCCGATTGCATAGCCAGATCGGTGCCGGATCCCATGGCGATGCCCAGATCGGCGGCGGCCAGCGCGGGCGCGTCGTTGATGCCGTCGCCGGCCATCGCCACGAAGTTACCGTTGGCGCGATATTCGCGGACGATTTCCGCCTTTTCCTCCGGCAGCACTTCGCCGCGAAGTTCCCTGATTCCCAGTTGTTCCGCGACGCGCGTGGTGGTGCGGATGGAATCGCCGGAGATCAGCGCGACGCGAACGCCCTCGACGCTCAGGGTGCGTACCAGTTCAGCCGCATCGGCGCGCGGATGGTCGCCGAGCGCGAGCATTCCGGCAAAGGCTCGATCGATGGCGCAAAACACCACCGTGAACCCTTCGTGCTCCCATGAATCGGCACGCTGCGCAAGTTCGCCGGCAATCTCCAGTCCCTCGGACTGAAACAGCTGGCGGCTGCCCGCGAGAATCGCGCGGCCATCCACATGCCCGGCGATTCCGAGCCCTCGATATACGGCCGGATTGGCCACCGCCAGCGGTTTTTGCTCGCCCGCGTGCTGGACAATCGCTCGCGCCACGGGATGTTCGGAAAGCGACTCGAGAGCCGCCAGCAATTCGAGGTCGTTCGGATCGCGCCACCAGGTTTCCTGCACGCGAAACTTTCCTTCGGTCGCGGTTCCGGTCTTGTCGAGAATCAGCACGTCCAGTTTGCGAATCGATTCGAGCGCGGCCGGAGAGCGCAGCAGGATGCCCAATCGCGATGCCGCGCCGACGGCGGCCGTGGTAGCGAGGGGTGTGGCGATGCCTAGGGCGCACGGACAAGCGATCACCAGCACCGCGATGGAGCGCATCAGCGCCTCCATCTCGGGTACTCCCGCGGCGACGCATCCGGCGAATGTTAAACACGCGATGGCGAGAACGGCGGGAACGAAGATGCGCGAAACACGATCGACCGTCCGCTCCACTTGCGTCCGCGACGCCAGGGCCTGCTCTACGCTGCGTACGATCTGCGCCAGAGCGCTTTCGGCTGGAGGGTGCGTCGCGCGAATTTGCAGAATGCCGGCTGCGTTCAGACTGCCGCCGACTACCGGATCGCCGGGACTCTTTTCGCGCGGCTCGGATTCGCCGGTGATCACCGATTCGTCGACGGATGATTTGCCCTCGGCGACGATGCCGTCGGCGGGAATGCGCTCGCCCGGCTTGACCAGGAGGATCATGCCCGGTTCGATGGCCTCCGTCGCCACGAAGTGCTCCTTATCGCCGATCAGGACGCGCGCTTTCTTCGGCATCAGGCGGTGCAGCAGGCTGAGGGATTCGGCGGTTCGCGCCTTGGCGCTCTGCTCGAGGGCCTTGCCGGCGAGCACCAATGTGACGATGGCGCAGGCTGTATCGAAATAGAAGTGCTTGCCGACGCGGAAGATCTGGACCACGCTGTAGACGTAGGCCGCCAGCACGCCGGTGGCGATCAGCGTCTCCATGCGGATCGTCCGCTGCCGGACGCTTTGCCAGGCGATACGGAGGATCGGCCATCCGGAGTAGAAGATAACGGGCGTGGCCAGCGCCATCAGAATCACCGGCACCGCGCGACCCGCCCAATCGGAGATGCGTTCAAAATAGCTGGCGTAAATCACCAGGCTGAACAGCATCACATTCATCCACAGCGCAGCGGCCACGCCCAGCCGCAGCAACAGATCGCGCTGCTCCTGCCGCGCCGGCTCTGTTTCTCCCGTGTACGGAGCGGCCCGATAGCCGAGCGATGCGACCGTCTGCTCGATCTTGCCGGCGGCAATGTACTGCGGGCAATAGCTGAGCTTCAGCAGATCGGACGTGAAAAGGACGTCGGCGGAAACGATGCCTCTCTGCTTGCGCAAGGCGTGTTCGATCAGCCAGCCGCAGGCGCTGCACCATAATCCGGAAAGCTGATAGAGAGCCTCGCGCCGTTCCGCCGTTTCGGGGATCTCGGGCGTGGCGGCGGGCGCGTTGGCGATCAGGCCCATGCGCAGGCTCTGCTGATAGAGCTCGCTTTGGCGGAAGTCACCCGCGGCAAGGCCGCTTTCCGAGAGAATCGTATAAACGTTCAGGCAACCCAGGCAGCAGAAGACACTTGCCGAACCTTCAAAGTCCCGCGAAAGAGGTTCGCGCCCCGCGGGTAGGCCGCACAGATCGCAGGTTGCGGCAGCCACGATGAGAGACGCGCTCAGTGGCTATCCTTCACATGCCCCGTCTCATCGAGCATGATCGGGTTGGCGAGCTTCGATTCGTAATAAGCGAAGACCAAAATCCCGCAGAAAAGCAGCATGACCAGCCCCAGGAACAGGGCAAACGGCGAAAAGGAGGATTTCTTCTTCTGATTCATGGCTTTTTCGCCTCCGGAAGAATGAAGGTCAACTCGAACGAATCGGGCTTGGTTCCATCCGACGCCTGGGCGAGCAGACGGAATCTGTTTACTGTAGTCGATCCGGGCCAGGGCCGGACGCGCAGTTCAAAGCTCGTCTGGACGGATTTCCCGGGCGCGATGGTCTGCGGATTCGGAGACAGCGCGACTTCGGCTTCGGGGAGACCTTCGGTCCAGACGCGAACATGGGTCGGCTTGGCGCCGCGGTTGGCGATCTTCAGGCGCATCACGTTAGCGAAGCGGCCATCGTCCAGAGTCTTGTATAGATACGTCCGGTCGGGAGAGACCAGCACCTGAACCGGCTGCCGCCGCGACAGCGCGATACCCAGCCCCGCCAGATAGAACGTCAACACGAGCATGATGACAACGCGCTTGGCGTCCCGGAATCCCATGCGCTTGTACCAGGGCTCGCTGGTCGTTCCTAACAGGGCCTGCTCACCCCAGGCGTAGTGGATCAGGCCAGGCCTGCCGATGCGGCGCATGACATCCTCGCAGGCGTCGATGCATTCGCCGCAGTGTACGCATTCCACCTGATACGGAGAGTCGCGAATGTCGATCCCCATTTCGCAGACGCGCACGCATTTTCCACACTCAATGCAGAGCTTCTGGTTGTCTTTTCCGTCCTGATAGATCACCAGCAGCGTTTGCTTATCCTGCAAAACTCCCTGCAGATATCCGTAGGGGCAGATGGCAGTGCAGAACTTCTGGCGGATCAGGACGAAATCGAGGAATGTGATCAGGGTGACCAGCGCTCCTGTGATGCCTCCGGCGGTCTCGATATCGAGATGCATCAGGCGACGGATCAGGTCGCGCGGCTCAACGAAATACGAGGTGAAGACGAACGCCAAAAAGACGCTGGCGACGCCGAGGACCGCGAGGAAAATCGCCCGTGCGGCGATGTTGCCTTGTTGCGCGGTGAGGGTGGAAAAGCGTCTGGAAACCCACTTCTTCGCGCGAGCCTCCACATCGCAGCTCCACTCGCTGAAGATCATCTGCGGACAGGCGTAGCCGCAGTACAGGCGGCCGTAGAACAACGCTACGGCGGCGATGGAAAACATCAGAAACATGATCGCGAAGAACAGAATCGCGAACTCGTCAATATCAAGCTCGGCTCCGGCGAGGTAGAACCTTTTCCGCGGAATATCGAACCGCATGACGTTCAAGAAAGGAAGAGTGACAAAGATAAGGAAACAGATCAGCTGGAAGCGTTTTCGGATGCGGTGGTAGATGGTGTCCGGTGGAGGCAGCGGAGGCAGCCGTTTGATCACGGGCCTCGGCTTCGCGTTAGACGAAGTGGTGCTCATGATGATGGTGAGCCATGGGCGGGCCAAATCCGATGCCCCGGGCGAGCAAGAGCACCCCCAGAATCATCACGCCGGCCATGGCGAGTTTGTTTGCATAGCGGCCGAAACGCGCGGTGATCGCCGAGGAAAACAGCCCGATCGCCAGAAGCGCGCCGGAAGTGCCCAAGCCGAACGCCAGCATCGAAAGCGCGCCTCCGGCAGCCGAACCTGTGTCCACCGCCTTCAGAAGCGCCGCGTAGATCAATCCGCATGGCAGTAATCCCAGGAGCAACCCGAGGGCCAGTTTGCCCGCTGGATGGCTGGACTTGAGTAGTCCAGCCGTTGCTTTCGACAACCAGCCTGGCATCGCCCCGCCGATCTGGATCAGGACTTGTTTCGGCCAGTGGAAAGCCATCAGTAGCGCCCCCAGGATCATGGCGATGCCGGCCACGATGGCCGCTCCGCGCTCGATCCCCGCCAGGCGGCCAATGGAGGACATCCCGCCGCCCGCCGCGCCGGCGATTCCGCCGAGGATCGAATAGGTGGTGATTCGCCCGCAGTTGTACGCCAAATGGCCTAACAGCGCCGATCGGGACCCGGCCCTCAGCGGAAGGCTATAGGCCAGCACGATCGGCCCGCACATTTGCGAACAATGCAAGCTCGAAATTAGCCCTAGAACGAACGGGGCGGAAAAATCCAATGCCGTCATCGGCCGTTTCTCGAATAGAGGATCTTCGGATTGAGCGCTGGAATGGTCACGCATTCGCGTGAAAACTCGAAGCGCTTCATGGTGATCGCGCTGGTGGGGCAGCGCGAGGCGCACATCGCGCAGCGGATGCAGCGGCTCTCGTCCTTGACCATCACTCCCCCCAACTCATCCTTTTCGCTGGCGCTGAAGCGTCCGTACTCGTCGCGCGTGAGCGGGATGCCCGCCTTTTCCACCAGGGCGAACGCTTCCTCGTCGCTCAGATTGCTGATCCCTACCAGCTTAATCAGGTTTTCCGGGCAGACATCGACGCAGCCGTTGCAAGCGATGCAGGTCGACGTATCAAACACGGTGTTAATGTTGCAGCGCAGGCAGCGCGCCGCCTGCCTCTTGGCGATTTCCTCGGGATAATTCTCCTCGACGTTTTCAATCGAGGCGGAGCGCCGGGCCGCTTCGAGCGCGGGAGGATTTGCGCGCTCGAAACGGTACCAGCCCTGCGCCATCGTATACGCGGCCGGCGACCAGTTCTTGCGAACCACCACGTCCGTCCGCGTTCCGCGCAGAAAATCGTGCATCGACCGCGCCGCGATCTGCGCGCTGGCGATGGCGTCGATGAAAAGCCTCGGCCCATGCGCGATGTCGCCGCAGGCGAAGACATCGGGCGCGGTCGTTTGATACGTTTCGGAGTTGATCTTGATCAGCCCGCGCTCGCTTTCAACGCCGTCTTGTGGAGACAGGAAGGACAGATCGGAAGACTGGCCGATGGCGAAGATCACGGTATCCGCGGCGATGTCTTCGACTTGCGCGCGATCGAAAAGCGGATCGAAGCGGCCGGCTTCGTTGAAGACGGACGTGCAGGCGACGGTCCGCAGCGCTGTCACACGGCCTTTTTCCGCCAGAATCTCCGTCGGCCCGCGCCGGTTGTGAAGATGGATGCCTTCTTCCTCGCCTTCGATGATTTCAACGGCATCGGCCGGCATTTCTTCCTCGGATTCCAGACAAACGATGTGCAATTCTTTATCGCCGCTCATGCGGAGCGCCGAGCGCGCAACGTCGTAGGCCACCTGCTCGCCTCGACCCATTTCTTCGAGTGCCTCGGCGCGGCTGAATGCTTCGACGGGACGGAGCGCCGAACGGGCGACGTCATAGGCGACGTTGCCGCCGCCAATCACCACGACCCGCCGGCCCAGGGGCATCGGGCGCCCTTCATTGAACGCGCGCAAAAACTCCATGCCGTCGTAGACGCCCTCAGCGTCCGATCCTGGCAGAGGCAATTTGCGTCCGCGTGGCAGCCCGATGCCCAGAAAAATCGCTCTAAAGCCGTCCTTGCGCAGGCCCTCGATGGTGAAATCGCGGCCCAGGCGCATGTTGCACTTCAGTTCCACGCCCAGCGATAGAATCGCTTGAATTTCGTGGCGCACGAGATCGCGCGGCAGACGGAAAACCGGCACGCCTACCATCATCATCCCGCCCGGTTCGGCGTCCGCTTCGAACACCGTCACCTTGTAGCCGATCTGCGTCAGATCGTGCGCCACCGTGAGGCCGGAGACGCCCCCACCCACCACCGCAATCCGCTCATAGTCGCCGCGATTCGGCGGCAGCATCTTCTGATTGCAGAATTCGCGATGGCGGGTATAGTCACCCGTCTCAGGCCCATATTGCGTCGCCACAAACCGCTTCAACGCCCGGATCGAGACAGCTTCGTCCAGCGACGCGCGCCGGCAGTTCACCTCGCACGGCGCTCCGCAGACGCGCCCGCAGATCGACGCGAAGGGATTGGTCGCGCGCGCGATGCGATAAGCGTCTTCGTAGCGCCCTTCCGCGATCGCGGTGACGTATCCACAGGCGTCGGTCTTTACCGGACACGCATGCCGGCACTTCACCATCTCGATCCAGTACTGCGAATCGTCGGGAACCCGAAGCTGCCACTGGCCGTTAGTGCTCATCGTGCTTAGTGGACTTTCGTACGGCAAACGCAACCACAATGCAGACGTAGACAAAGACGAGCGCAGCGATGCCGTACATCAAACCGTCCGCGGATTTGGAGGTCTGGTTGAACTGGCGAACCAGGACGCCGCGCTCGGTGTGGTTGATCTCGCCATTCATGAACACCACAAGGTAGCCAACGCCGAACAGGCCGATGATCGCGAACGCCAGCTTCAGGAATCCCGGAGCGTCGGTGTTCTTGCGCTCAGTCATCCAGCCGCCGGCGTATTCCTGCAGATCCTCCTGTTGGGAGGGAGGCGCGCCTGTCGTATGTTCGCTCATGAGTCTTTCCTTTTCCCGTCTTCGTCGAAAATCAAGTACTTGATATCCTCGCCGCGCTTACCCCAATAGCCATCTTTCACCGAGCGGATGAGGAAGAAGCCGGTGGCCCCCACGATCAGGGCAAAGACCACGTTGGCGGCTACGGAAACAAAAAAAATCAGATTCATCGCCTTATCCTCACTTTTCGTAATCGTTGTTCGGCCGCCAGTTCTTGGCCCGCCCGACGCTCTGCAGGAACGCCACCAGGGCCTTGAATTCCTGCGGATTCTCGACGATCCAGGGGAATGGCGGCATCACCGAACCCTGCACCAGGTCGCGCGGATTGCGGAAATGCGTGCGGTGCCACTGCTCGTCGTACTTCCCGCCGATGCGCGAAAGATCCGGGCCGGTGCGCTTGGTCCCGAACAGGTGCGGCGAGTCGTAAACAAACTCATCCGGCGTGGAAACGGGCGAATCGACGCCTCTCCAGCCGCTGCGTTTGGTGTCCGCCAACAGCGTGCGCGTCTGCATCGTATGGCAATACCAGCAGCCTTCGCGAACGTAGATCATCCGGCCCTGCTGTTGCAATTCGGTGGGCGGCATCAGCTTGCCCGTTGGACCCTTGGACGGGTCGTTGTTCTCAAACGGCTTGCTCCAACTGGTATCAATTAGCGGCGGAGCCACCGTGGTGAGCAGACCGCCGACAAAGAACAGTGCGAGCGATCCGACAACCGCCCAACCCGCGCTATTGTTCGCTTTATTGAACATGCGAGGTCTCCCTTCACGCCGCCGCATCGCTCGACTTGGTGCCGAGCGCCGTGGCCAGAATATTGAACGCGAACATCGTGATCCCGCTGAAGATCAACGCCCCGGAGAAAAAGCGCACCAGCCAGATCGGCTTCAGCGCCACCACCGTGTCGATGAACGGAATCGTCCAGTCATTCCACTGCCAGCCCTGCCAGAACCCGCCCAGCCAGAGCGTCACGAAGAAGCCTAGACCGCCGATCATCATCATCCAGAAGCTCCAGTTGGCCAGCGCGTCGGAGTGCAGCGGCCGGCCGATCATGCGCGGGAACGAATAATACGTACCGGCGATGGCGAAAAAGCTGAATGCACCCAGCACCGCCATGTGTGCATGGCCGGGTATCCAGTCCGTCTTGGATACGATCGCGTTCACGATGCGCAGGCTGTGCATCGGACCCTGGAAGCAGGTCAGCAGGTAGAACACCACGCCCGACATCAGGAACTTCAGCGGCACGCTGTCGCGCAACTGGTGCCACTGGCCTTTCATCGTGGTGAAGAAGTTGTAGACCGCCGCCCAGACCGGAATCAGCAGCATCACTGAGAACGCGATGGTGATGGTCTGCAGCCATTGCGAGATGGGTCCGTGGAGCATGTGGTGCGCGCCCGTCCAGACATAGACGAAGGCCAGCGACCAGAATCCGATCATCGACAATTTATGCGAATAGAGCGGCGTGTTCGAGGTCTTCGGGATGAAGTAATACGCCATCGCCAGGCCGATCGGCGTAAAGATAAGACCCACCGCGTTATGCACATACATCCAGTTGAGATTGGCCTGCGTCACGCCGGTGGTGAACATCACGGCGAAGTTGCCGGTGAGGTACACGAACGCCGTCCACAGCACCGTGCCCATGACGTACCAGATGGAGACGTACATCCCCAGGTACTTGCGATTCGCGATGGTCATGAACAGGTTCACGCCGAACATGATCCAGGCGATGACGACGAGGACATCCAGCGGAGTGGGCAGCTCGGCGTATTCGAGGCCCTGGTTCCAGCCCATGGGCAGCGCTACTACCGCGCCAAGAATAATGATGTTCCACAGCCCCGCCGTCGCCATGCCGAGCTTCTCGCTCCACAGCTTCACGCCGCACAGCCTGGGAATGATGTAGTAGCTCAACCCCATGTCCGCGGCCAGCAACCAGCCGAACAGCATCCCGTTGACATGCAGAGGCCGCAGCCGGCCATAGGTGAGCTGCGGGATCGTGCCCATCAGGTCCGGCCAGACGAACTTGGCGGCAATGGTCAGCGCGATGATTCCCACGATGAAGAAGTAGCTCACGGCGCTGATCAGGAACCAGCGGGCCGTCAGGTCCTCGTGTACGACGGCGCCTTCCGGCGCGGCCGCTCCGGCCAACTCAGCGCGGCTAATTTGCACTTGCATATTGTTTCCTCTTGGACTTCTGGTTCATGCTCCGAATGAAATTGATCACATCGCCGACGTTTTCGTTTGTCAGCCCGTAGTCGATCCAGCTCGGCATAGCCGTTCCCTGGACGCCGTAAAGGATCGAATCGAACAGCCGCGCGTCGTCCACCGAATTCACAAACCACGAATTGCGGAGGTTACGCGGATGCGGCAAGATATCCACCGAGTTCGGCCCCTTGCCGTCCGCTTTCTTGCCGTGGCAGCCCGAGCAGCGTTTCACGAACATCACTTCGCCGCGGGCGATCGAATCGGCGCTCGTAGCCACCGGATTCGACGTGGGCGCTTTGTGCGGCTGGCGCTCCTGGCGAGCCTCCTTGACGAACGTGGCCTGCACGTAGTCGAGCATGCCGCGCGCCTGGCTCTCGGTCATGACCTTGCCCCAGGCAGGCATCGACGTGCCCGCTACGCCGTTCATGATCGAATGCAGCAGGCGGTCGTACGGCTTGGAATTCATGAACCCGGCCTTGGTCAGATCGCGCGGATACGGATCGAGGTAATACGCGATCTTGCCATGTCCGTCGCCCTTTTCGCCGTGGCAGCGCTGGCAGAAATCGCGGTACGTGTCGGCCGGAGCGGCGAACTTCGGAGGAGTCTTGAGCGTTTCCAGATAGGCCGCCATCGCGTGGAACTCAGGATCGGTGTAGCGGAACGAAGGCATCACGCTGTCGGGAATCCGCGCTCGCGGATTCATAAAGTGATCGAACAACCAGTCGCCGTCCCTCATCAGGCCTTCGAAGCTCAGATCCGGAGCGATGCCGCCGTCCTTCGCGCCCAGCTTGTGACAGGCGGTGCAGGAACGATCCGTAGTCAGCTTCTGGCCGATCTCCCTCTCCGCGCCGGCCTTGACCTCCACCGGCTTCACCGTGGCTTGCACCACTTCCGCGCCGCCGGTCAGATGCGCGCGATAGCGCTGAATTTCCGTCTCGGAAAAATTGCGCCCCTTGCGGCTTTTCAGGAAAACCACCAGCGCCCGGATCTCGTCTTCGGAAAGGCTGAACTTGGGCATGAAGGACGTCGCGAGGTTCGCGCGCGGATCGTCGATCGACTCCCACAGATAATCGACTTTGAATTTCTTCCCCGCCTCCGTCAGATCCGGCGCCAGCGTGCCGTCGGAGAGTCCCTCGATGCGATGGCATCCGAAGCAATTGTTGGCAAAGAATAGCTTGCGGCCTTTGTCCACCGTAGACGTTCCGGCGAAGCCTTCCTCGGTGTGGCACTGGGCGCAGTTGGCCTCCATGTACACCTTGTTTTTCAGCATCGGCAGATAATCCTTGCGCCAGCCCGGCTGCGTGACGTAGCCGAGCAGAGGATCGGGCCAATAAGGATCCCCACCATGGCTATAGACAGGCTCGAGGCCGCGGCCCTGGCCGTCGTGGCAGACCGTGCAGCCGAAGTCGGCGAAGTTGTGGCGCCGCTCCCAGTGGCCGTCCTTTTGATGATCGCCCAGAGCGGCGGAATAGGGATGCGACTTCAGCGGCTCGGCATAGGTGGCGAAGCGAGGATCGTCGGCGGCGATGTGGCAGGTCATGCAGCGATCGACGCGCGTTTCGCCGAAGTTGGTCACCACCACTTGTTCAATGCGCGGCGAGCGGCCGGTGACCGTGGCCCGCTCGGCATCCGTTTTGGCGATGCTGCGCGCCTGGTCGAAATAAGCGTTCTGGTTGCGTTCCCAGTCGTGGAAGAACTGTTGGTAAAACACCACGCCGTGAATCAGCAGGATGACGAAAGCACCGATTGCTAGAGCAAGTCTCATCGTTCAAGTCCTCACCACGGGGTGACAAAACTCCAGTTCGGGCCGCGGAAGAATGTCCCGATGATGATAAACCCGATGTTCAGAATCACGAATGTGAGAAACACCGTATTCGCCAGCAGCCGTTTCTTTGAAAACCAGACGCCGACCCCCTCCGGCGATCTGTCGATGTAAGGCGTTAGAACCAGCAGCAGCACGAACAGACCCGGAATGCCCACGCCGCCCCAAAACGCCGAGTAGCTCACCATTTCCTGCAGGCCGAGGAAGTACCACGGAGCCTTCGCCGGGTTCGGCGGATGCATCACGTTGACCGGTTCCTCCAAGGGTGCGTTGAACAGCATGGAGAGCACCAGAATGATGGACAGCGTGACGACGAAGGCGAACAGCTCCGCCATGAGCAGGTTCGGCCACGAATAGACCGAGTTGTCCGGCACGTTGCCGACCTTTACCATCGGCCCGCGCACCAGTCCCTGAAGTCCGTAGGTCCGCTTTGGATCAAGTTCGACGGCTTTCACCGTGATCGCCAGATCCGGCTTCACTTCGGCCGTCGCGGGACGCGAAAGCCCGCCGTCCTTGCGGATCCTCCAGAAGTGCACGGCGATCAGCAGGGTTGCGATTACGGGCAACACGGCGACGTGTAAAACGTAGAACCGCAGCAGCGCTTCCTGGCCGACGTTCGCGTCGCCCAGCAGCAGGAAGCGGATTTCCTTTCCCACCAGCGGCGCGTACCCCGCGATCGCCGTTCCCACCGTAATCGCCCAGAATGCAAGCTGATCCCACGGCAACAGGTATCCGGTGAAGCTCAGGAATAGCGTGACGAGAAGCAGCACCACACCCAGCAGCCAGTTGAACTCGCGCGGTTTCTTGTACGCGCCCGTGAAAAAAACGCGGCACATGTGGAAGAACACAATCGCCACCATGCCGTGGGCTGACCAGCGGTGCATGTTTCGCAAGAAGGTGCCGAACGCCACAGAGCCGCGCAGATCGAGCATGCGGTCATAGGCCTGGTTAGTCGACGGCACGTAGTAAAACATCAGCAGGATGCCGGTCACCACCAGAATCAGGAACAGGAAGAATGACATCAGCCCAAGGCCCATGGTGTACATGGGCCGCAGCGTGTTCTTATTGACCTTCACCGGATGGATGTGAAGGAAAAAATTGGTGAAGCTCGTAGCGGAGCGCTCCACATCGTTATGCGGCAGCGGATTGCGGAAAATCGAGCTCCATACATTGGAGGGCAACTCTCGCGCAGATTCAAGCAGCGATCCTTTTTTGGGCGTCATACGTTCAAATAGGTTCCCGGCTGGACTTCGACGTCTTTGTCGATCTCAAGCTCGCCGTTCGGCGCCAGCGAGACCTTGTACCAGGCGAGAGGCTTCGGAGCGGGTCCGCCCGTCACCGTCCCGTCCTGGTCGTAGCGCGATCCATGGCAGGGACAGGCGAAGCCGGTATCGCTCAATCCGACGATGCAGCCTAGATGCGTACAGGTCGTCGAGATCGCGGCCAGTCTATTGCCGTCGCGCACAATGCAGATGCGCCGCGGTTCGATCGCCACGCGCGTCCCTTCCGGATAACTCGTCGGCTTACCGATGGTGAACCGCTGCGGAGCTCCGTAGGTAGCCCTCGGCTTGATGAAAACGAAGTTCGAAAATGCGCTTAAGATTCCCGATCCAAACAGCCCGACGCCGGTAAGCCATCCCAACATGCGGCGGCGACTGGCATTTTGCTGCTCCGCCGCCTCCGCTTCACTGCTTCTTCTTGGATTCAGTCCCATTTCCCTTCTCCGGTGATTTATTCACGAGATCTTCCAGGTCCGACCAGAACACCTGGTATTTCGCGTCCTCAATGTCGCGAAACCAGTCCTTCTTCACCGCGTAGAAAAACAGCAGGCCCGCTCCCAGCGCCATACAGATGCTCGCGGTGATGGAGATCCACGTTAATTCCATTCGCCTTGCCTACTCGCCCGCTCCGACGCGCAGCAGCAGCTTCGCTGGGTCCGCCGACGCCGGGATGATGACGTCAAACCAGCCGATCATCATTTCGTCCCAGCTCTGGTCGCCCCAGCGGACTACGATGTTCGGGTTGGGATTTGCCGGATTGTTGGCCGAGTTGTCGAAGTGCGCGGTGCATTCGATCCGCGTGCCCTTGGGCATCGGTAGCGGTTCTTCCAGGTTGTACTCCAGCTGCCAGGCGAAATCGTACCTGGGAATGTTCAAGACCGTTTCCGTCCTGCCATCCGGATACACAACCTTGTACACAAAATCCTTGCCGCGAAGGTGCATGTGCGGCATCAACGCTACCAGTTCGGTGTCCTGCTGCAGCGTGGCCTGAGAGTGCACCTCATAGTTGGGATCGCCCGCTGGAATCGCGAACCGGTTGTTGGCCGCGGACATGGTCACGTCGCGGAACTGCGGCGGTTCCTTCGAGAACACCAGGCCGATCTTGGTCTTGTCCGAGGCTGCTTTCCCGTTGGCCGTATAGTGCAACTGGAAGACGATATCCGCGCCCGCCGGAAGCAGCTTCGCCGAGCCGTCGCGGCAGATGGTCGCCGGCATGCCCGGCGCATAACCCACCAGTAGCTCGGTGCCGAGCATGGACCCACCCTCGGCCTGCCTTGAGCCGCGACCCGGCACGAAGGGAACGCCTGGAGCCGCTCCCGCCAGCCACTTTGCGCCCTTCGGACGGATGAACGCGATCACGTGATGCACCACGCCGCGGTCACCCGGCCGCACTTCCGCCAGTTGCACCCAGCGATCCTCGGTGAAGCCAGTCGGAATCACAACATATTGATAGTCGATGGTCCCGCTGGCGGGCACGTCGAACGCTTGCGGCATCTCGACCACTGCGTCCGGAGCGCCGATCGTCCAGCCTTCCACCCATTTCACCGGGGCGGGTGCGTCCTTCGAGTTGCCTTCCAGCGCTCCCGTATCCGCCCAAGCCACCAAGGTGTTCAGCTCGGCCTCCGTCAGGCTGCGGTCGTTGGAGAAAGAGCCAAAGTGCGGATCGGCCGGCCACGGCGGCATCTTACGCGATAACATCGCGGTCTTGATCGCCTTGGCCCAGGGGCGTGTGCTCTTATAGTCCAGAAACGACATTGGTGCGGCCTCGCCTGGCCGGTGGCACTCCTGACACTTCTTCTGGAGCACTGGCAAGACGTCGTTGTGAAAGGTGACGGACGCGGCGGCCATGGCCGGAATCGCGATCGTTAGAACGGCGGCGGGGATCACGAAAAAACGCATAGTCTCCTCCTGCGACACGGACAAGAGTTAATCAGTTCGCACTAGGAGAGCATGCGAACTGCCAAAAGGTGGGTAGCCAAGGTCTTACTTGTAATCGTGCAGTGGCACTCCCGATGCGCGACGGCGGGAGAAAGAGTCCGCCAGAAAACCCAATTTACATTGCGCTCTTAGCCCCACTGTTGGGTGAGGAAGTGTGCCAATTGGCCCGGAGCGAGGGAACTTTTCTTTACAATGCCTTAGGATAGTGTCTTCAGATGGGTTCGAAACCAGTCCCGCGCCAGAATCGCGACCTGGTCAAGCGTGCCCGGCTCCTCGAACAAGTGGGTTGCTCCGCGCACGATCTCGAGCCTATGCTCGGTGCCCTGCGGAAGGCGGGCAATGGCTGAGTAGTTCAGATCGAGTACGGCAGCATCGCGGCCGCCCACAATAAACAGCGTAGGAGTGACCACAGAACGCAGGGCATCGCCAGCCAAGTCCGGCCGTCCACCACGGGAAACCACGGCTTGGACGTCTTTGGGGCGCTCGGAAGCCGCAACCAGCGCCGCCGCGGCGCCCGTGCTGGCTCCGAAGTATCCCAAGCCCAGCTTTTTCAGGCGAGGTTGCAGCGCTGTCCAATCCGAAATCGCCACTAGGCGGCCCGCCAACAGCCCGATGTCGAAGCGCAGTTCGGCAGTTTCCAGATCAACCGACTCCTCCTGTTCGGTCAACAGATCGATGAGAATGGTCGCGATGTCGCCATCCTTCAGCACATCCGCGACGAGGCGATTTCTTGGGCTGTGCCGCCCGCTGCCGCTGCCGTGGGCGAAAACAACCACGCCTCGCGCCTCGGACGGAATCGAAATGTCGGCCGCCAGCGTAATTCTGCCGAGCGAAACCTCAACCGCGCGGTCATATGTGGAAATCATAGATTTGCGTCCTCAGTAGACCAGAAGAAGCTGCGTAAGAAAAAGCCGACGATCCCACCGCCGGCAGAGTCATCCTCAAGGCATCGCTGCGCTTAGTCTGCGACGATATCAGGTGGAGTAGTGCGCGCCACAAGATTCGGCGTTTCGTCCCACACACTCGCAGGCATTACTGCAATTTGATGCCCCTGGGACTCTGCGCCACCACGCCCATGGCCAAGGGTGCCTACGCACATCGTCGCGGGAATTCGGTAATACTGAGGCGGACGCTCGGGGCATCTTCGGTGTTTACTTTCGCGGGCCGGGAATCCAGAATGGGAGTTTGCCGTTTTCTTTCAGCAGCCTCCACCCGTGGATTCTGTTTTCGGCGATTTTCTTGCTGCCACCGATGTTCAATCTGCGTCTGTGGTTGCGGGATCTCGCGCGCATTCGGAAGCTGACAGCCTTGCGAACGGAGAACCCTTCCCTCGACCGGCATCGGGGCGCTGCTCCGCGGGTGAGCTTCCTGGTGGCCGCCTGGAACGCCGAGTCGACAATTCGATCATGCCTGGAGGCCATCGGGCGTCTGAGCTATGCTAACTTCGAAATCGTCCTGAGCGCGGGCGGTGCGGACCTCACCTGGAAGATCGCGACGGAGTGCCGCGATCTCCGCCTGATTCTCATTGCCCAGCAGCCGGGGGACGGCAAGCAAGAGTCCCTGCGGCGATGTCTGGAGCGGGCGAGGGGTGAGATCATCTACCTCCTCGACGCAGGAGGCCGCATTACCGATGCGGCCTTCGCGCGGATTGTTGCACCAATCCTGCGCGGCGACGAACAGGTTGTAACCGCCAACCCGTGCACGCCTGTTCGCGAACAGATCGACAATCCCTTCGCGGTGAGCCAGTGCGCTTCTCAGGTCTATACTTCGATCTATCAGCCCGAGTACTGCACCGGCCTCCTTGGAGCGAACTGCGCCATACTGCGCAGCGCGTTGGAGCAGGCAGGCGGCTTCAACGCCGCCGTCCTCACTGGCGGGGATTACGATCTCGGCAAGCGGCTACTGCGCCAAGGCAGGCGCATACGCTATGAAGTCGATGCCTCCTTCCCGACGGAATTCCACACGGATGTGCGCCCCTATCTGCGCCAGCAGGCCCGTTGGATTCGGAATGTGGTGATCCGGGGCATCGGCTACGGTGCATATGGGGAAGTAGCTGCAGGCATTGCCACCTCCCTCGTCGGGTTGGCGATGATTGCGCTCCCCTTGCTTTCGGTCGCACTGGCGTGGACCTCGCCTGCGGCGGCACGGATCTTCGGGGGCGTGTGGACGGTTGCTTTTCTGCATGCCTATCTATCCCGGCTTCGCTATCTGAACGTGGCGGCGCGGTGGATGGGCCTGCGTTTTTCGCCAACGATGCTGGTAACGCTGCCGCTCCTAATGTTCATCGACTTCATCGCATGGAGCATTCCGCTCTTTCAATATCCGTCGAGAGGCTGGCGCGAACGTTGGTGAACCGCCCTCTGCCCCGCGATGTGCGATGATTTTCAAAAGCCCGTCATTGCAGGATGAAGTCTGCGGGAACGGAGGAAGTTTGGGGAAGCCACTTCAGAGTACGGGGCGTTCGACCCTTTGGGCACTGGCCGCATTGCTGGCCGGCGTAGCCGCAGGAAGCCTGATCGGCAGTCACAAGAGCCCCATGCTCGACGCCTTGGGCGGAATTGGGACGCTCTGGGTGAACGCGCTCCGCATGATCGCTCTCCCTCTGGCGATTGCCAACACGCTTTGCGCGATGGTCAGCGAAAGGGCCGCGCGCACAGCGGGCCGCATCGGCGGCGCGGTGGCGATCTATCTGGCCTTGCTGCTGCTGGGCGCGGGGATCGTGCTGACGGTGGTACCGCCCGTGTTGCGTGGCGTAACCGTGGACAGCGCCGCCATCGCGACGATGACGGAAGGCGCTTCGGCGCAGGCCCAGAAGCTCGCCGGCGAATCTCACTCCGCTCCTGGTATTGCGGATATGCTCGTCGGCTTGGTCCCACGAAATCTGGTCCGCTCCGCTGTCAATGAAGAGTTCCTCCCACTGCTGGTTTTCACGATCGTGTTCGGACTCGCGCTACGGCGGGCGAGCCCGGAGAAGGGCGGCACGGTCATCCGGTTCATCGAAGGCGTGACCGAGACCCTCATGGTGCTGGTCCGATGGATCGTCTGGTGCTCGCCCGTCGCCATGTTCGCCCTCGCGGCGACTTTCGCGGCGAGTTCCGGCGCCCACCTAGTGGGGATTCTTGGCCGGTTTGTTCTGCTCGAGTGTGCCCTGATGTTGGGGTTTGTGCTGCTTCTCTATCCGCTGACCATGCTTGCCGGCGGCCTGTCATTCAAGGCCTTCGCCAGGCCCGCTTTGGTCCCCCAGATGGTGGCGATCAGTACCCGCTCCTCGCTTGCTGCCCTTCCCGCACTGCTCGCCGCCGGGGAAAACATCGCGCCGTCCAACCCGGAGCCCGGACGGATCATCCTGCCGCTGGCTGTGAATATCTTTAAGGTGAACCGAACAACCAGCGCCCTCTGCCGGCTTCTGGTGATCTTCCACTTCTGGGCGATTCCCGCGTCTCCGTCGCGGGTTTTCCCTTTCCTGCTGACCGTCATCCTTCTTAGCTTTTCCGAACTCGGACTGCCCGGCGGCACGCAATTCCGAACCCTGCCCGCCTACCTGGCCGCTGGCTGTCCCATTGAGGCCGTCGTGCTCCTCGAGGTATTCGAGCCGCTTTCCGACATTTGCAAGACGCTCTTGAATGTCACCGGGGACCTGTCGGTGGCCGCCATTGTTACCCGTTGGTCGGAACGCCGGGCTCCCACGGAGTTCCCCGCCGGTCTGGAACAGGTTGCGGCGGCGCGATCGGCATCATGACGCTAGCCCACACCCGCTTCCTCCTCCGCGCGACGCATGTCGACCGGACGCTGCTGATCCGGTTCGGCCTGACCTCCCTGGCGCGCTCTGGCGTGTCCTTGGCGATTCTCGTCCTGATGCAGCAGTTTCTGGCGGGAGTGCTGGCCGGGCAGGCAGGTCTGCCCGGCTTCCTCGCCGTTCGTTTGGGCCGGACTCCCGCGCTCTACGCGGCCGCGGCTCTCTTATTCGTCTGTTACCTCGCGTCAAGCGCTCTCACGTATCAGGCGCAAATGGTCGAACAGCGCCTGATTCGCGCCTTCGAGCTCGGCCTGCTGGACCGGCTGGTGGGTCATATGCTGACTCTTTCCGTCGGGTTCTTCGAGCGCCAGAGCCACGGCGACCTCATCCAGGCCATTCGCATGGATGTGACGAAAGTCCGCAACGCGGCCGCCGCGTGCGCCACCATGATCCTGGAATCGCTCTTGGCCGCGGGCTATGTGGCCGGCGCCATCTGGATCAGCCCGAAGCTTTCGGCGATTGTTTTTCTGGCGATGCCTCTGGCGGTGGCGCCGATCTTGCTGTTCGCCCGCCGCGCCATGCATAAGTCCTTCAGCATCCGGCGACGCGCCTCCGCGCTCTACGATTCGGTTCTGGAGATTCTCCGCGGCATCCGCGTTATCAAGATCTATCGCGGCGAGGAGAGCCAGCGCGCACGTATGGAGCGCCAAGCTCACCGCTACTTCGCCGCCTGTATCGAGATCGCCCAGGCCGAATCCATGGGCCGGATGCTGCTCGAATCGGTGGCCGGGCTGAGCGTTGTCCTGGTCGTGATCGCCGGTGGATTTCAAGTGCTACACGGCTTTTTGAACTGGCCTTCACTGCTTGCGTTCCTGATGGCCGTGCGGTCGATCCATTCGCCCCTCCACAACGTAAATGCGGCCTTCATGGAATTTCGGAGTAACGCCGCATCCGTGGACCGGATTCAATCCCTCATGGGCGAGCGCCCGGAGATGACCAGCGGCCCGCTCTCCGCCAACGCCCCGCAGTCGATTCGCTTTGAGAGTGTCACCTTTCGCTACGGCGACCGGCCGACACTTCAGGACATCTCGTTTGAAGTCCATGCCGGGGAAACGCTCGGCATTGCCGGGCCGTCCGGCGCGGGGAAAACGACTTTACTCAGCCTGGTGGCGCGCTTTTTTGATCCGCAAAACGGCCGCATCGCCTGGGACGGCGCGGATTTGCGGGATCTCCGCCTGGCGGATCTCCATCGCAACATCGGGCTGGTGCCGCAGTCGCCGTTCCTCTTCTCGGGAACTGTCGCGGAGAATATCCGCGCTGGGCGGCCCGGGGCATCCGACGAAGACGTGGTCCAGGCTGCCCGTGCCGCCGAGATTCACGATGAGATCGCCGCCTTGCCCGGCTCCTACGAAACCCGCATTGGACAGGGAGGCCGCGCATTATCCGAAGGTCAGGCCCAACGCATCAACGTTGCCCGCGCGCTGCTGAAGAACGCTCCCATTTTGCTGCTGGACGAGGCTACGTCCAGTTTGGACTCGCTCTCCGAATCGAAACTCCAGCGTGCCGTCGATGCCGCCGTCGTGGGCCGCACGACGTTCGTCGTTGCGCATCGCCTCTCCACCTTGCGTCACGCCACCCGCATTCTTGTTTTGCGGGACGGCCGGTGCGAAGGGCTCGGGACGCACTCCGACCTGCTCGCCACGTGCCCTCTTTATGAGGAGATGTGGCGCGCGCAGCAGAGTCCAGTGGTCAGCCGCAAATATGCGGAGGCGAGATGATTTACTTCGCTGTTGATGAGCCGCGCGTCGACCTGGTCACCCATTATTTGGACCGGGAGTGGGGCCGCCCGCTGCGGGATCGCTTTCGTCAGATCACGTATCCCGAGCTGTTCCGCAAACGCTCCCTTCCGCGCGGCGCCTGGATCTTCACCGCGCTAGACGCTCTCACGGACCCGGAACTGTGGATGGTCCACCACATTCAAGAGGCCGCGCGCAACGCTAGCCTGCCCGTATTCAATTCAGCCCGCGAAGTGATGCAACGGTATGAGTTGTTGCAAGCGCTCCATAAAT
Organism: Bryobacteraceae bacterium; assembly: GCA_035542735.1. GTDB lineage: Bacteria > Acidobacteriota > Terriglobia > Bryobacterales > Bryobacteraceae > Palsa-187. The sequence goes on along the minus strand of DATKKV010000024.1, from coordinate 34,610 downwards.
CCGGTCGAAACGAGTTCCGGGCTTACCGCGCCGATCAACCTCTTGACGGCGTCCGTTTCCCTGTTTTCGTTCGTGTCGAAAAGGAACACGACGGCAGTCTCACGCCGCTGCTGTACAATCGTGCAGCGCTCTGGAGGGCGATGATGTACCTCGGGTTGCGCGGGCTTCCGCGCCGCGAACTTCTCGTCGTGGAATTTTGTGACACAGCAAGCACGGATGGCCTGTATCGTAAATACTCCATCTTTCGAATCGGCGACGCGTATATTCCACGGTATCTTCACATCGGCGGTTACTGGATGACGAAGAGTAACACTCGTGGCGCCGACGAGAATCTCATTGCCGAAGAGATGGCCTACCTGAGCGGAAATCCGCACAAAGCGTGGGCCCGGGAAGTCTTTGAAATGGCGCACATCGAATATGGCCGCCTCGACTATGGCATTCGCGGCGGCCGCCCACAAGCCTGGGAGATTAACTTCACGCCGGTGCTTGCTGGAAATCCAAATCGGCCCCGCCCGACGCCGGACGAGGAGCGATTGAACCTCCTGATGAGGCCCGCTAAGGAACACGCGCACGCCGCAATCCGCGAGGCCTTTGAACGGATCGACCCCGGTCCAATCCCGGCCGGCGACGTTCGTGTGGAGTTTCCGCCAGCACTCGAGGAAGAGGCAACGCGGGCACGGAGTAGCGTCGATTCGATGAAGCGCCGCCGGACATGGATCGACCGGATGGCCGCGGCGCCGGGTGTTCGCGCCGTTGGCCCCCTGCTGCGGCGAGCTCTCTAGCGGCGCAAGCGCTGAAGCGCGCCTAGGGCAGCGCTGTTTGAGGGATCGAGTTGCAACGCGTGCTGATATTCCCTGCGCGCGCCGGCGGTGTTGCCGAGCAGCTCATAAACTCCGCCGCGGTTGACGTAAATCTGAAAGACGTTTGGATCAATGGTTTGAGCCGTTTCCAGAGCCTGGAGCGCTTCGTCGAGCTTGCGCTGCTTCCCATATACGGCGCTGAGGCCCACATAAGCTTCCACCAACCCCGGGCTCAAGCGAATCGCCGCCTTGAATTGCTCGGCGGCGTCATCCTCCCGTCCCGCGCAATCGAGCGCGTTTGCCCAATCGACGAGTAAACGGTAATCCGGAGGGTCCAAGCGCGAAGCCGCCTCGAAGTTGTGAACGGCAATCGCGCAATCGCCCGCCTGATACTGGGCGAAGGCCAGATGGAACATCGGCCGCATCTTACGCGGCGATTTGGAGACCGAATCCGTCCACAGAGCAAGGGAGCTGGACCAAACTTCGCTGCGTTGATACGTGAGCGCCGTGCAAGCGGTCAGCACCGCCGCGGCCACCCCGATCATCTGGCGGAGTTCCAGCTGCCGGAGAACCTCCAGGACGATTAGAACAAGGCCGAGAAAAGGCAGGTACGCGCGCCGCTCGGCGACAACGTCGCGAATAGGGATCACCGAAGAGGTGGGCGCGATCAGGAGCAGAAAAACGAACACGCCAAACGAGGCCAGTGGCCAGCGCTTTCGATAGATCCACGCCGCCGCCATAACCGCCAGCAGAGCCGCCAATCCGATGACAGCGCCATGATCCATCAACCCTTGGGAAATGGGAACGTCGGGATCGACGTTCTGTCCGATAGGGAGAAAGAACATGCGCACGTAGATCCAGATCACGCGGCATTGCGTGAAGAAGTAAGCGGCGGGCGAAAGGTCCTTCATGCTGAATCCGGCTGTGTTGGCGCTCTGCAGCACTCTAACGACGGCTACGGCACCGGCGGCGCAGGCGATAGCGAGCAGCCCGTAGAGAGTGGCGTTCTTTCGCACCCCCCCGCGATGCCAATAATAATCGGTCATCAGGATCAGCACGGGAAGCGTCAGCGTGTGTTCCTTGGTCGCGGCCGCCGCCAAGAACAGGCCCACCACGGCGATGGCGCGAAGAATCGACATCGTTTCACGATTGGAGTAAATGAAGACCGCAAACGCGGCGTAATAAAACAGGACGCTCAAGACGTCGGAACGGCTGGCGACATAGGCCACCGATTCGGTCTGCAGCGGATGGAGCAGAAACAGCCCGCCCGAAAATACGGCCAGCGTGAGCCGCATGGTTCCCGAAACCCCTGCCCACAACAGCAGCCGCGCGGCGATCAGCGCCACGATGCTCGATGCGACAAAATGCAGCAGCACGTTGGTCGTGTGATATACGTGCGGATCGCCCGCTCCAATTTGATAATTCACCCAATAACTGAACATCAGCAAAGGCCGCACGGAGTAAACCCAATGAAGCAGCTGGTGAGGCGGATGCGCGTCGGCATAGGGCAAATAAAGATCATCAAGGACGAATGGGCCGTGGAGAGAGGGCCCATAGGCTTCGAAGACAAGACACAGCGCTCCGAGGCCAATCAGCCAGTACAACCACGCCTGGGAAGGCCATGCTTCCGCTGTGTTGCTCCGAGCCGCAGCCCGGGTCTGTCGTTTTTTCTTCTTCATGTTGCTCAAGCGCAGGACCGGGCGGACCTCGCCCTCAATCTCGGAATGGCAAGGTCGCCCATAGCTTTTTTAAGCAATTCCTTCTTATTGTCGCCTGAAATGAATTGGGCATTCTATGTGCTATCGTCCTTGGAGAAAGGCTGCCATTATGTTCGATCTTTCCCTAGAGGTGCTGCGGGTTGTGGAAGACGCGGCGATCGCCTCTGCTCGAACGATGGGGATGGGAGACCCCAACGCCTCCGACCAGGCGGCGGTGGAATCGATGCGTCGCTCGCTCGATACGCTTGCCATCGATGGCGTCATTGTCATTGGCGAGGGCGAGCGCGATAAAGCGCCCATGCTCTACATCGGCGAAAGAGTCGGCGCGGGCTCCGCGCGCGATGGCGCTGAGGCCATGACCGTGGATATCGCCGTCGATCCGCTGGAGGGAACAAACCTCTGCTCCACGGGCGGTGCAGGAGCAATCACCGTTCTCGCGGCCTCGGAACGCGGCGGCTTGCTGCACGCCCCCGATTGCTACATGGAAAAGATTGTTGTGGGCCCCGCGGCCAAGGGCGCGGTGGATCTCGATGCGCCGGTGAAGCATAACCTGAAGGCGATCGCCCGTCGCCTTCAACGCGGCGTCGACGATCTGGTAGTGGTCGTTCTCGACCGGGCGCGCCACGAAGGGCTGATCGCCGACATTCGCGAAGCCGGCGCGCGTATTCGCCTGATCTCGGATGGCGACCTTTCTGCCGGAATCGCCGCCGCGGTGGCGGGAACGGGCGTGCATGCCGTGATGGGCTCGGGCGGTGCGCCGGAGGGAGTGCTGACCGCTGCAGCGCTGCGCTGTCTCAACGGCGAAATTCTGGGGCGTCTGGTTGTGAAGGATGACGCCCAGAAGGAGCGAATGCAGTCCATGGGCATTCGCGACGTGAATCGCATTTACACGACGCCGGAACTGGCGCCGGGAAAGACGCTGATCTTTGCGGCCAGCGGTGTCACTGACGGTAATCTGCTGCGAGGCGTCCGGTTTACGGGCGATGGAGCGCACACCCAATCCGTCGTCATGAATTCAACGCCGGCGCGCGTCCGCTTCGTTGAGACGACGCACTTGGACAATCGCCCGGACGTGAAGGTGCGGTTCCGGTAAAAGGAGAGCCGCCCGCGTTGCTCGCGAAAGCGGGTAGCATGATCAAATGAGGCCAAGCGCCCGCCGCCTGGGCCCCGTGGTTTGCATTTTTAATTGCGGAGAACACAGTAATGCAGCGTCTCTCGATGCGCAACGAATGGAAGTTCTTCGCCGTGCTCCCGAAGGCGGACCGCCCACTCGCTTTCGCATGGTGGCTCGCGCTCTTCCTGCGGGGAACTCTGCCGGCGGTGTTCATGATCGCTATGGGTGTTTTGGTCGGCGCCGTACAGCGCGGTGATTCGCTGGCGGCATCGCTGGGAATGGTCGGCACGGTGTTCGTATTGCTCCAAGTCCTGTCGCCGCTGCACCAGGCGATTGGAGCGAACCTCGGCAGCCGCACGGCCGCATGGCTCAACGATCAACTGGCGGCGGCCTGCGTGGCGCCGCCCGGGATGGGACACCTCGAGGACCCGCGCCTGACAACCGATCTCACCATGGCGCGCGATTTCGACCTCGGCATCAGCGGGCCGCCACTCTCGATCGCAATGGACTTCATCGCTTCCGGAATGGTGGAGATGGCCGGCGGCCTGGTATCGGCGTTGGTGCTGGCCGCCTACGCCTGGTGGGCGCCGATCCTGTTGGCCGGGGCCTGGTTCGCCACACACTGGCTGCTGCGCGAGAGCGCCGTCTGGTACGATCGCAGAACCGAGGAAGTTCGCGAGGCAGAGCGGCACGCCGACTACGCCTACCGTCTGGCGGTGCAACCGCCAGCCGCCAAGGAACTACGTCTGTTCGGACTCGCCGCTTGGACGGTCGAGCGATTCGCGTCGCGTCGGCGTCAGTTGCTGGATCTGCAATGGCGCGCGACCCGGTTGAGAGAACGTCCAGTCCTGTGGAGCCTGTTGCTGGCGCTGTCCGCTAACCTTGTTGTCTTCTGGGCGATCGCCCGCGACGCATCCGAAGGGCGATTGGCGCTGGGGATGGCCGTCACCTTCGTGAGCGCTGCGGTCGGCACCAGCATGATCGCATTCGGGGGATTGTCGTGGGCCATCGACGGCGCATCGGCTCCCGTCACCGCAGTGCTCCGGCTGCGGAAGGAAATGGGACCCGAAGGAGCGCTCGCGGAGGGAAACCTGCCGGCGAAGGGAATGCCGGCGCGTGAGATTCGTTTCCGCGGCGTCACCTTCGCGTATCCCAACGGCGCGCCCGTGCTCGACGGCTTCGATCTGACCATCCCCGCCGGTTCCTCCCTGGCGATCGTCGGCCAGAACGGCGCGGGAAAAACGACACTCGCCAAACTCCTGTGCCGCCTTTACGATCCGCAAAGTGGCGCAATCGAAAGCGACGGCGTCGACTTACGCAAGCTGCATATCGACGCATGGCGCGGACGCGTCACGGCGGTTTTTCAGGACTTCATTCGCTTCGAGCTGCCGTTGCGCGACAATGTGGCCCCCGCGGGTGCGCCTGATTCCGTGATCGAAGCTGCGCTTGCCGAGGCCGGAGCCGCGCATCTAGCCAACCTCGATACGATCCTAGCGCGCGGTTACGAGAACGGCACGGATCTATCCGGCGGACAGTGGCAGCGCGTCGCTCTGGCGCGGGCGTTGTGCGCGGTGAAAATGGGCGCGGGACTGATTTTGCTCGACGAGCCCACCGCGCAGCTCGACGTGCGTGGCGAGGCGGAAATCTTTGAACGCATCCTGAAAGCCACTCGCAAGGCCACGACCATTCTGATCTCCCATCGTTTTTCGACCGTGCGTCACGCCGACCGGATTTGCGTTCTCGAACATGGCCGCGTGATCGAACTCGGCACACATGAAGAGTTGATGGCCCTCCGCGGACGCTATTGCACGATGTTTGAACTGCAGGCGTCGCGCTTCGAGCCTGAGGCCGGCGAGGAAGGAGTGCCGCTCGATGCCCCTGCCTAAGGACGATCTTCCGCCTGCCTTGTCCGCGATGTGGCGTGCGCTCACGCGTGCCTATCACGCGGAGCCGCGGCTGCTGCCGGTGTCGTTCGGGCTATCCTTGCTCTCGGCTCTGCCCGATGCCCTTCTAGCCCTGTGGATGAAGTTGCTAGCCGACGGAGTGTTACACCACCAACCGAACCTGGTGATGTGGGCTGGAACCGGACTCGCGGTTTCCGCGGTGGCGACATGGTTCCTCAAAGTCACCAGCGACCGTGCGCAGCGGCGATTTCGCGACCGTGTGGCTGTCGCGCTCGAGTCCCACGTGGCGGGCTTGCAGGCGTCGGTGGCCACCATCGCGCATCATGAACGCCCGGAGTTCGTGGACCGCCTGGCGATGCTTCGCGACCAGGTGTTCGTGCTGGACCACATGTACATGTCGCTCTTTTCGACATGCGGATGGATTTTGCGCCTGGCCGTTACGGTGGCGCTGCTGGTCTCCATTCACCCGGCGCTGGCGCTCCTGGTGGTTTTTGCAGTGCCGACCGTATTCACCTCCACATGGCGCCCTGGAGTCGAGCGTGAGGTGCAGGAACGGGCTGTGCCACACCTCCGTTTGGCGGCGCACCTGTTCAATATCGCCACGACGGCTCCGCCGGGGAAGGAAGTGCGGGTCACCGGGATTGGCGGCCAACTGGTGAGGCAGCGCCGCGAAGCCTGGGAGCGCTGGTATCGTCCCGTGGCTGGCGCGCGTTGGACCACGGCGGGCTGGCACACGCTGACGTGGGCGATCTTTGGCGCGGGCTACGTTGGCGCGGTGATTTTCGTATCGTCGGTGCTGAAAGCATCGCCTGGGAATGTGCTGCTCGTATTGGCCGCGGGTGCCCGGTTATCCGCCTATATCGGCGCCACGGTCGGGGAGATTGGATTTCTACGAGGCTTCTGGCTGGACGGTTCGCGGCGCATGGCCTGGCTGGAGGATTACGCTGCATCGCTGGTGGAACACGCGGACGCGCCCGCTCCGGAGCGTCTCGTCAACGGCATCCGCTTTGAGCACGTCTCTTTCACCTATCCCGGAACCGAGCGGCGTGTGCTCGATGACGTCAATTTGGATCTGAAACCCGGCGCGGTGGTCGCCATCGTCGGCGAAAATGGCGCCGGCAAAAGCACGCTGGTCAAGCTGCTGTGCCGGATGTATCAACCCGACCAGGGAAAAATTCTCATCGACGGCGTCGATCTGGCGCGCATTCGCGCCGACGAGTGGCGATTGCGCATCGCGGGTGCATTTCAGGATTTCTTCCGCTTCGAGTTTCGCGCGCGCCACAGCGTCAGCGTGGGCGATGTGCCGCGGCTCGATGACCAGTCGGCGGTCGCCGCCGCCGTCGAGCGGGCTGGCGCGGGCGATGTTGTGGAGCGCCTGGCTTCAGGCCTTGAAACCCAGCTTGGCCCCACTTGGCCTGGCGGAGTTGAGGTGAGCTTCGGGCAATGGCAGAAGCTCGCCCTGGCGCGAGGGTTTATGCGCGACCGGCCCTTGCTGCTGGTGCTGGATGAGCCGACGGCCGCGCTTGACGCGGAAACCGAGCACGCCCTGTTCGAACGGTACGCGGCCGTGGCGCGGGGCGGGAAACAGGATGGCACACCCGATGGGCGCATCACGGTTCTCGTGTCACACCGGTTCAGTACCGTGCGCATGGCCGATGTGATCGTAGTGCTTGACGGCTCGCGAGTCGCCGAGGTAGGCACCCACGAAGCTCTCATGGCCAAGGGCGGCCAGTACGCCGAGTTGTACGGCATCCAGGCCGCGGCCTATCGCTGACTGGATATCTTACTCCGAAAGAATCGGCTCCGCCGCCTCTTCCGATCGCGGCGCAAGCTGACGGTGGCGCGACAGAAAGCGCACACAGGTATTCCAGCGCAGCAGGGCATCGTCGTTTCCGGCAGGTCGCAGGTGTTCCGCCTCTCCGAACAGATGGAGCGCTTTCAGCATCCACTCGTAGACAGTGTGATGCACGCCGTGTCCGCCCGCGTTGAAGCGAGCCTTCGCGCGGCGCTCCCAGAGAATCCCTCCGAAGTAGGTGCGCTCATACGGACTCTGGAGACGATCCAGGATTTGCGAGGCGTTAGCAAACGCGTGCTGGTCATGCGCGAGCTGATCACTTAACGAGAGGACCAGGCACATCAGTGCACTTTGGTTCTCCGGTTCGATTTCCAGGATGTCGCGGCAGATGCTTTCCGCTTCTGCCGGTTCATTTAAGTGACGGTAGTGCTCCGCCTTCGCCAAAGCGCCGGCGACGCCTTCATGGGAGAGAGGTTTCAATGCAAACATGGCGGACCTCCTACGTCTTATAGAATATGGAACATTTTCTTCAGCGGGTCGTAAAACTCATCCACCACCCGCTCTTTTAAAGGAATAATCGCATTCTCAGTGATGGTAATGGACTCCGGGCAGACCTGGCGGCAGCAGGTCGTGATGTTGCAATAGCCGATTCCATACTTTTTCTTTAGATCGGCGACACGGTTCTCGGTATCCAGTGGATGCATCTCGAGTGCGGCCGCGTAGACGAAGAAGCGCGGGCCGATGAACTCGTCGTGCTTCTGGTGCTCTCGCAGGACGTGGCAGACGTCCTGGCACAGGAAGCACTCAATGCACTTTCGGAACTCCTGAACGCGGTCCACATCCACTTGCTTCATCCGCCAGGTTCCGTCCTTGGCGTCGGGCCGGCGTGGATGGAACTTGGGGATGGTCTTTTTCACGCGAAAATTCCAGGAGACGTCGGTCACCAGATCGCGAATCGAGGGAAACGTGTGCATGGGCGCGATGGTGACAGGCTTGCTGAGATCGATGTCGCTGAGGCGCGTCATGCACATGAGCTTCGGCATTCCGTTGATCTCAGCCGAGCACGACCCGCACTTGCCGGCCTTGCAGTTCCAGCGCACCGCGAGGTCCGGAGCCTGTTCCGCCTGGATGCGATGAACTGCGTCGAGGACCACCATCCCTGGATCGACGGCGGCCGCGTAATCCTGAAACGTTCCACCACTTGAGTCGCCGCGCCAGATGCGGAAGGTTGCTTGATCGGGCATTATTTCATCTCCTCGATAACGCCGGCCAACTCGGCGGGAAGCGGGGTAACCGGACGCTCTTCCACGATCATCCCGCCGCTGGAATCCTGTTTGATGACGATGTTGCGCTTGCCCCAATAATTGGCGTCTTTCTCCGGATAGTCATCGCGAAACTGTGCTCCGCGGCTTTCCTTGCGCAGCAGGGCCGCGCGGGTAATCGCCTCGGATACGAGCAGCATGTTCGGAAGATCCATGCAGGTATGCCAGCCATTGTTGTACTGGCGATTCCCGGCGATGCCGGCCTTCGCCGCGCGATGGCGCAACTGTTCGATCGTTTCCAGGGCCTGCACCATTTCGCTCTCAACACGCACGATTCCCACCAGTTCCTGCATTTTCTCCTGCAAGTCGTGCTGAATCGCGTAGGGATTCTCACCGGTTGGCCCGCGGTCGAACACTTCGAGTGCAGCCTTGCTGGCGGAGTCCACCTGGCGCTCATCCACGGAGGCCTCGCCGCTGCGTTTGGCGAACTCCGCCGCATACTGGCCGGCGCGTTTTCCAAACACGATCAGGTCAGAGAGCGAATTTCCCCCGAGCCGATTGGCGCCGTGCAGACCGGCGGCGACCTCGCCCGCGGCGAAGAGTCCGGGCACATTGGACATTTGCGAATCGCCATCCACGCGCACGCCGCCCATCATGTAGTGCGTGGTGGGCCCGATCTCCATGGGCTCCTTGGTGATGTCGATGTCGGCGAGCTGCTTGAACTGGTGGTACATGCTGGGCAACTTGCGCTTGATGTGCTCCTCGGGCTTCGGAATGTGCTGCTTGATCCAGGAGATATCCAGGAAGACGCCTCCGTGAGGACTGCCGCGTCCGGCCTTGACCTCGCGATTGATGCAGCGGGCGACGTGATCGCGCGTCAACAGTTCCGGAGGACGGCGAGCGTTCTTATCGCCCACGCAGTAGCGCCAGCCCTCTTCCTCGGAGTCGGCCGTTTGCGCTTTGTAGAGATCGGGAATGTCGTCGAACATGAAGCGCTTGCCCAGGCTGTTGCGCAACACGCCGCCCTCGCCGCGCACGCCTTCGGTAACCAGGATGCCGCGCACGCTGATGGGCCAGATCATTCCCGTGGGGTGGAACTGGACGAACTCCATGTCGGTAAGCTCGGCGCCGGCGAGATACGCGAGAGCGTGTCCATCGCCCGTGTATTCCCAACTGTTGCTGGTGATTTTGAACGCGCGCCCGATGCCGCCGGTAGCGAGCACCACGGCCTTGGCGCGCCAGAGGATGAAATGACCCTTTTCGCGGTCGTAGCCGAAGGCTCCTGCCACGCGGCCGGAGTCCATCAGCAGCGTCAGGACGGTGCATTCCATGTGCACTTCCATGCCGCTATGAATGCCGTGATCCTGCAGAGTACGGATCATCTCAAGGCCGGTGCGGTCGCCGACGTGAGCGAGGCGGGGATAGCGATGACCGCCGAAGTTGCGTTGCAGGATCTTGCCGTCCTTGGTGCGGTCGAACAGCGCGCCCCAGGCCTCGAGTTCGCGGACGCGATCGGGAGCCTCCTTGGCGTGCAATTCGGCCATGCGCCAGTTGTTGAGATATTGCCCGCCGCGCATGGTGTCGGCGAAGTGGACGCGCCAGTTATCGCGGTCGTCGACGTTGGCCATCGCAGCCGCCACGCCGCCCTCGGCCATCACGGTGTGCGCCTTGCCGAGCAGCGACTTGCACACGACGCCCACCTTCACGCCGGAGGCAGCGGCCTCGATCGCCGCGCGCAATCCCGCGCCTCCGGCTCCCACGATCAGAACATCGTAGGAGTAGGTTTGAAATTCGGCCATGTTAGAAGATTCTCCAGTCCGACCAGATGCCCATGGAGCAGAGCCGTACGTAGACGTCGGCGAAGCCTACGGAAAACAGGCTCACCCAGGCCCACTTCTTGTGGTTGCCGTTGAGGCAGGTGACGCAGTTATACAGTTGGTGCCGTACGGGATGATCGGAAATCTGGTCCAGTGACCCGCCGGAGAGATGCCGGAAGGCATGGCATCCGAAGATGTATCCGCCGAGGAGGACCACATTCGCGGCCAGGATGACGGTTCCCAGGCCGACCCCAAAGCCGTCTTTAAACCAGAATGCTTTCCAGACATCGTAGACGAGAAATCCCCAGACGAGATAGGAGAGCCTCAGGAAGTTGCGATGGAGGTTCTGGAGAATGAGCGGGAAACTGTGTTCGCCGAGGTACTTCTTCCGCGGTTCGCTTACCGCGCAGGCGGGAGGGTCCGCCCAGAAAGCTTTGTAGTATGCGCCGCGGTAGTAGTAGCAGGTGAGGCGAAAAAGGCCGGGGATCCAGAGAATCAGCAGGGCGGGCGAGAAGGGCAGAAAGCTGGGATACCAGGATGGCTTGGGTCCAAAGAGAGCGTGAGGAGAATCGCCGAAAAGCTCTGGAGAATAAAACGGAGAGATATAAGGACCGGACGTATAGAATTTGCCCTGCCAGGCGGCCCAGTTGGCGTATACGAGGAACGTTCCCAGGCCGAGGAAAACAAGCAGCGGAGAGACCCACCACGCGTCGAGCCGCGACGTCTGCCCAAATCGGCCATTCTTCCAGACAAGAACAGGAGCTGCCATGGGTTCTGTTTTATCTCCTGGGAAAGATTGTAGGGTTCGACGATATCAATAATCGGATGGGTTTGCAAGGACGGATGCGACAGGACGGATGCGACACGTGGCACACTGGCGTTGAGGGACATATGTCAATCTTCATCGTCAGGCTCGGTACGCCCCGGCAGACCGCCGAAGGTTTGCGGCTTGGCACGGTAAGGCGGCCTCCGCGTGGAGTTCCGAAGGCTGACTTTGCGCGGCTCGATTATTATGACGTCTGGTTCCCGAACCTGTCACCCAGTGCCGAACTTGTGAAAGAGGGGCTGGGAGCTGCGGACCAGGCGGCGTGGGCCGCATTCCGCCGGAGATTTCGGCGGGAGATGAGCGCGCCGGATCGGAGCCGCGAACTGGATATGCTGGCGGCGCTGTCGCATCAGACGAATCTGTCGCTAGGCTGCTACTGCGAGGACGAAAGCCGTTGCCATCGGTCCGTATTGCGGGAACTTCTGGCGGAGCGTGGCGCGGATGTCGTCTGAGAGGGCCCTCCGGACCTCGCAGGTCGCCGTCTAGATGATGGTAATGCCCTGTTCGCCGATGGCGCCAAGCACCGACAAGAGATGCGTAACCGCCAGAAGCTTCCGAATTCGTTCACCAAGGTTGATGAGTTCCAAATCGCAGCCAGCCGACTTGGCTGAAATGTAGAGGCGGACCACGGTGCCCAGGCCCATGCTGTCCATGTGGGTGAGATCCGTCAAGTCCAGAACGATTCGCTTCGTGTCCGGAATCAGTTGTTTGACTTCGGCGTAGAGCTGATCGTTCACGCCCGCCACGAGTTTTCCGTGGCATCGCACAACCGCCGCGTTGTCCCCGCGGGTGATCGAAAGCCTGAGAAAGTTTGCGGCAGTGTCAGACATGATTCTTGTTGTACGAGCTTAACGGATGCTAGCCCTAGCCTGCAGGGAATGTAGCTCGCGCATCGCCTGTTCCGCCATCTGAGCCGGCACAAAAATATGGTCGTGGTACGCACCGGCAATAACGTTGCAACTGATGCCGGCACTCGCAAGTGCGGCCGCGAATGCGGCGGTCAGTCCTACCGAATGTAGATCGGAGTTCAGGGAGAGCGTGATCCACGCGCACCGAAAGAGCGGCTCCAGGTTGCGATGTTGTGCGTCGGCCTCGTTCATGACCACGGACAGACCTTCGGGTTCCTTGATGGACGCAAGGATGAACTCTGGTTCAATGGCGACACCGGGTTTGACTGACGCAAATACAAAAACGCCCGGATTCAGGACAGGATCCATCGTTCGGAGCGACTCAGATAAGTTAGAGAGCGGCTTCATGCGCATGGAACAGCCAGGCGACGGCGCGACGGCCACGCAGGAGGCCGTCAGCAAGGCAGCACATCCAACGCTGGTGCATTGCGAGAGTGTAGCACTTCCGTAAAAAGGAAGCCGCCTCACAGCGACGGTCCGGGCTTGCTCGCCACACCGGATGGTGTGGGAAAATCACTTACACCATGTGGCGCTCCCTCGCTGCGCGATTCTCCAGCTCCCTCGCGGCGCGAATCTCCAGCCGGATCGAGCCGAAGATCTTGCTCGCGCAGGGGTATCAGTGCTGTTTTCAACTCAGATCTTTGCTCACACTCAACGCTCTGGAAGATGCGGAGTTCCAGATTTACTCTCAGTGGGGAGAGGATGGCATTATCGAATGGCTCATCCAGCGCGTGCCGATGGCCAGTTCCTTCATAGAATTCGGCGTCGAGGACTACTCCGAGGCCAACACCAGGTTCCTTCTGGAGCACAGGAATTGGAGGGGCCTCGTGATCGACGAAAGCGAGAGCAACATGGCAGTGGTCCGGGAACATGCCATCTCCTGGCGACACGAGCTGATCGCCAAGGCCGCGTTTATAACGGCTGAGAACATCAATCAACTCTTCCTTGATGCCGGGTTTTCGGGGGACGTAGGAATCCTGAGCGTGGACGTAGACGGGAATGATTATTGGATCTGGAAGGCCATCTCGGCGGTCAGACCGGCGCTCGTGATCTGCGAATATAACGCGGTCTTGGGCGACCTGTGCCCAGTGACGATACCGTACTCGGCGGCTTTCCGGCGTTCAGACGCTCATTATTCCTACCTGTATTTTGGGGCATCGATTGCCGCGCTGAGCCACTTGGCGACGGAGAAAGGATATACGCTCCTCGGCTCCAACACATCCGGATCGAACGCCTTTTTCCTGAGAGACGATCTGATGCCGACAATCGGTAACTTAATTGCGGACAAGTACGCGCGTCCCTCCAGAATCCGTGAATCGCGGGATGAACAAGGCCGTCTCTCCAAGGTCGGCGGCACGAAAAGAACCGAACTCATTGGCCACCTTCCAGTTTTTGATTTAAGGGACGGGAAAATGCGAACGATTAACAGCTTGGGCGAGCTCTTTAGCGATAGATGGGTTTCGCGTTGACGTTCCTTCCTGTCCGCGTTTTAGGTCGCCGGCGCTCGCCCCGGATGAGCGCTTGAAATTTTCGCTATAGTAGATCCATGCGCGCTGCAAGAAACATTTTTCTTTCAATTTGTTTTATTGCGCCGGTCTCTGCCTTTGGCCAGGACGGCGCTGGACAGGACATCAAGGTGGCGGGCGGGTCTGCCAAGACCGCGGTCGTCAAGACTGGCTCTGCTGCCGGTAAGGCAACTGTTGGCGGCGTCAAAGCAGCGGGCCGGGGCATCAAATGGGGCGCGAAGAAGGTCGCGATCGGGACCGGCTCCGGCATGGAGAAGAGCGGAGCGGCGATCAAATCCGCCGGCAAATAGGCGACGCCTCAAAGTGAGGGATGTCGGGCGCGACTGGTGCGTCAATCGAACAGTTCTACGTCCGCTTGTCGAAACGCACTTCCACCTCAGTATTCACTCGAATCGGGTGGCCGCCCTTTACCGCTGGCTTATAGCGGAACTGAGACCACGGCACGGTCTCGCAAAGTTGCGCGCCACTGTTGAGTTCCGCAATCTTGCCTTCCTCGTCAACGACCACTTTGCAGTGAGCCGTTCCGCCCGAGGGTTCCCAAAGAGGCGCGGGCAGAACGGTAGGACCCTCGATCAGGAGAGCGCTCTGCTTATCCGCGGGAACCGAGACTTTCGGCTCTTCCTTCTCCTCGTTCCCCGCGTCGTCTTTCTTTTTCGCGGAATCGGTGGCGCTGGGCGCGAGTTGGATCCCCGTCACCAGGAATACGGCTCTGGCGGGAAAGCGGTTCACTTTGGCACGCAGGCTGCTGGCGTAGGAATCTGTAACATCAAAGGCCAGCCCGGGCCAGGCCATCCTCACGACGCGGCCGCAGCTTGCTTCAGGCGGATATCCGTTCGTACCTTGGCCGGGATCGCCAATCGCATCGATGGCTTTTTGCGCATAGATGCCCTCGGCAACGTACTCTTTCCCGGGTGAAACCTCAAAGGCTTTGTTGAAGAACAGGCGATAGCGCTTCAGGCCATCTACCAGGTAGACGGAAGGTCCGCCTGCGTTCAGGGCCGCGTCCAACGCGGTCGATTCGTTGAGAGCAACCAGGGCCTTTCCCTGGATCTTGTCTCGCGCGGGAGCGGCGGGCTTGGTGGACGGCGCGCTGGAGCAGCCGGCCAATCCGGCGAGTGGAAGCACAAGGAAACCAAAAAAGTGGGTATTGCGGGTCATCGTTCTCCTTCGCTTTTCAAGATGTACGAACCCGACGTTATCACAGGGCACGGGCGGTGACAACACGATTCGGCGCTTTCAAGGCGCTTTCAATAGGAAACGACACGCCTTGTCCGGTGCGCAGGCCGGTTTGGCTGTTACGGTCGCGGCTCCGCTAGCGCACGGATGGCTTTGACCACCTGGGGCCAGGTGGACGATCCGGGATCGATGAATACGAAGTGGCCGGACTGCGCGGCGACGGTCGCGTTTGCCGCGTCGCCGGCCCGTCTAGCGGCGTCGACGTAAGCGCGTGTCTGGCCGGCGAACATGCGCCCGGCGAAGATTTCCTGAGGGACGCCGAGTGGCAGCAACTCAATGGGTGAGCCCTCGCGATACCGTTCGGCGCGCTCCTCGGGTGACCCGCCCATGAGTTGGGTGATCACGGGCGCGCCGCAGACGGGCTGCTGGAGAGGAAGTGTTGCCTTGAGGTCGCCGGGACCGTCAAGATCGACAACGCCTTTAATGCGCAACGGATCCTTGACGTAGAGCTCGCTCGATTGCGGGAGTTTGGGACGCGCCGCCAGCCAGAGCGCGAAGTGTCCGCCGGCGGAGTGGCCGATCGCAACAACGCGGGTAAGATCAAGCTGGTACTTTCGAGCGATCTGGCGAAGGTAATCGGCTCCGGCCGCGATGTCCTGGAAAGTGCCCGGCCAACCGCCGCCCTCGTTGCCGAGGCGCCGGTATTCGAGATTCCACGTGGCGAAGCCGCTGGCGGTGAGATCGGCGGCGATGGGGCGCACGAGATCCAGCGCGACAGCGCGTTCGTCGAGTTTCCCGAGTTTGGCGACCCAGCAGCCCCCGTGAACAAGGATGACGACTGGATGCGGCCCTCTGCCGGAGGGGACGCGCAGTTCGCCGAATTGTAGCGCGGCGGTGCCGTAAGCAATGCGGGTAGCGTCGGGGACGGGAAGCTTCAGAAGGTCGTCAGGCGTTCGTTCTTGAGCAAAGAGCGGGGCGAGCGCAAGCAGGCAGAAGGGGGCGTGGCGCATCCCTAACAGTATATTCCTGATGAGTTTTGTGTTATTCTCCCACTCCAGAAGGAGGCCATGCGTGCCAGCGATCACAGATGTTGCCGAAGCTTTCTTTACCGCCTGCGAGACGGGCAGAGGATGGGAGGGCTGCCGTGCCTACTGCAGACCCAACGCAACGTTTTCCGCACAGGCGGAGCCACTTTTGGATTTCAAGACGCTGGAGCAGTACACCGATTGGATGAAAGGCCTCATGACCGTTTTGCCGGATGCAAGGTATGAGGTCAAGTCGTTCGCCACCGATGCAGTGCGGAACAACGTCGCGGCCTATGGTGTCTTTCACGCGACCCACACAGGCCCAGGCGGTCCGGTTCCGCCAACCGGACGCAGCACGAGTACCGATTACGTTTATGTCATGCAGTTTAACGGAGACAAGATCGTCCACATGACGAAGATCTGGAACGCCGGACTGGCATTGAAGGAACTTGGCTGGGCCTAGTTCCGGCCTGGAGCTTGGAAAAACGCGGCCTTGGCTGGACCCTAGTAAGATGTCCCGGCGATATCGTTACCGGCCTGCCGAACACCGGGTCCCTGCACTAACGTGCGGGCGTGAGCCAGGGGACTCAACCCCAAACAGAATCACCGGGACATCTTACTAGTGCTGCAGCGCTTCCGCGACCGGGCCGAGGGCCAGGGCGGGCAGAAAGCTCAGCGCTCCCACCAGCAAGATCGTCCCGAGGACGAGGATTCCGAACATCACTGAATCGCTCGGCAGCGTTCCCGCTGTCGTTGGCCAGCGCCGCTGGGCTGCGAATCGCCCGGCCAGGGCCATCGCCAGGGCGGCCAAGCCAAATCGTCCCATCAGCATGGCGACAGCAGTGGTCAAATTGTAAAAGACACTATTGGCATTGAGGCCGGCCATGTTCTGGCCATTATTGGCCATCGACGAGGCGTAAGCGAACAGCACTTCAGTGAAGCCTCGTGGCCCGCCGTTGGTGACCAATCCAGCCCTGCCGGCGGCCGTGGCGAGCGCTAGACCAGTCAATACCAACACCGCCTTTGGCGTCAACAGAGCATACAAGACAGCCAGCCTGGTTTCGGCAGCAGCCATTTTCTTCCCAAGATACTCCGGTGTGCGGCCGATCATCAGACCACCAAGAAACACCGCCACCAGCGCGATCATGATCATACCGGACAGGCCGGTTCCCAAGCCTCCGAAGATAACCTCGCCCAGCAGCATGTTTACCAGCGGCACCAGCACGCCGACCGGCTGGTAGGAGCCGTGCATCGAGTTGTACGAGCCGGTCGCTCCATTCGACGTGACCACCGCCGCGAGGACGGAGTCGCCGATGCCGAAACGCAATTCCTTTCCCTCCATGTTCCCGCCGGAGACATGGAGGCCTGCCAGTTGGGGCGGCAGCGCGGCCTCGGCGAGATCGCACAGCGCGAGGCCCCCCGCAAACAACACGACCATCACCGCCAGCAACACCCAGCCCGCGCGAGGTCTGCCGGTCATGTGACCGAACGTGAGCGTGAGCGATGCAGGCAGCACGGCGATGGCCAGCAATCCCAGAAAATTGGCTAACGGTGTCGGGTTCTCGAAGGGATGCGCCCCGTTGGCATTGAAGAAGCCGCCTCCATTGGTTCCCAGGTTCTTGATGAACTCCAGCGCGGCCACCGGACCTTGCGCGATGGTCTGAACTCCACCCTCCAGAGTGTGGGCTTCCGTATAGGGCGCCATGTTGAACGGCACGCCCTGCCACATCAGAGCTAGGCTACCCACCAGCGCTGCGGGCAACAGAACCCAAAGCAGTGCCCGGACGAGGTCCACCCAGAAGTTGCCGATGGTCGCCGAACGTTCCCGGACAAAACCTCGGATGAAGGCGATACCTAAGGCAAGGCCGGCCGCGCCCGCCAGGTAGTTTTGCGAGACCAAACCCACCAGTTGAGTCAGGTAGCGAAGCGTCGTTTCGCCGCCATAAGCCTGCCAGGTGGTGGTGGTTGAGAAACTGATCGCCGCGTTCGCCGCCAGGTCCCACGTCATGGGAGTGGTCAGGTAACGATCACCCGGACCTCCCGGAAGCCAGCGCTGGGCCAGCAGCAGCAGGAACAACCCTGCGGTGCCCGCCGCACTGAACAGCAGGAAACATTGGGTATATCGCCGGGCGGACATCTCCCGGCTTTGGTGCACTCCCATCCACCGGTACAAGAGCGATTCGATCGGGCGCAGTGCGGGATCAAGGAAGGTTCGCTTCCCGTCGAATACCCTAGCCAGGTAGAGACCCACCGGCCGTGCCAGTCCGGTTACGATTGCGAGAAAAACGACATATTCTGCCCAGCGCATAGGATGATCAGCGAGTCACAGGGGGGCCTGCCCGGTCCAGAGCGAGATTCAGATCGAGAACGGATACCCGGGGGTTGCCGATGAACCCCCATTGCCGCCCTTGTGTGGAGTCGGTTAGCAGACGACGAACCACGTCTTCGCTGAGGCCGCGCGCGCGCGCCACCCGAGGAACCTGCAACGCGGCGTTCACCGGGCTGATGTGCGGGTCGAGTCCGCTGCCGGATCGTGTGACCGCGTCAATGGGCACCGTGGCATCGGGCGCCAATCCATTGTCTCGGCGGTAATCCTCCGCCAACTTGCGGACGTCCTCGATGAGCTTGCGATTCAATGGGCCGAGATTCGTACCACCGGATGCGGTGCCGTCATAACCTGTCCCGGCCGCCGAGGGTCGTGCGTGAAAATACTCCGGCCGCGTAAAATTCTGTCCGATGAGCCGGGAGCCGATGACAGTTCCGCCCGGGGTCAAGAGACTTCCATCTGCCCGATCGCGGAAGAACAGCCGCCCAACGGCGAACACTCCCACGGGAAAGACGCAACCGGTCAACAACGTGAGCAGGATTACGCCGAGGATGACCGGACGAATGTGTTGCGTCATTCCCTCTTCTTACTGTAAGGCGCAAGACCAGCAAAAGTCATGTCGAAAGTTGTCAAGATTTCATAAAGATAAGGGCGAAAGTCAGGCCGGAGCCTTCGGACTGAGACTACACTGGAACAAACATACCGTGGGTAAGCGACTACCATTCTGGCTCCGCCGCGCAATGTACAACTTGCGGGGCGGCTTTCTGCTTCGTCCGCTGATCATCGCGCTGACTCTAGGATTTGCCGGCGCTCTGCTGGCGTGGCTGGATGAGACCTTCCCTGCCTTGGGCGAGCTAGTACCGAAAGCTCTGTTCCCGTCGCACTCCGATCCACAGGTGGCGCAGGTCATTCTCTCGGGGATTGCCTCCTCCATCATGACGGTGGTGTCCATCGTCTTCGCGATCCTGCTCATGACGCTTACTCTGGCCTCGATGCAGTTCTCGCCGAGGATTATCGTCAGCTTCTCCAAAGATCGCGTGACCCAATGGACGCTTGGCATTTTCCTGGGCACTTTTTGCTACTGCATGGCCGCGCTTCCAACAGCGCGGTCGCTCCCGCAAGTGTTTGTGCCCGTAGTTACCGTCTTCGGAGCAATGCTTCTCGCGCTGGCCTGCGTGGCCTGGTTGCTGTACTTCATCCATCACGTCTCGCAGGCGATTAGCGTCAGCCACATCGTCGACAGGATCGCGACGGAAACCGAAGGCATTATCGACGATGTGATGCCGCAACCGCGCTCAACCCACAGATCGTTCGAAAATCTGCCACGGGAAGTTGAGACTTGGAACGTCCCTCTACTGAGCGAGGAATCCGGCTACATTCGGTTCATCGACACAGGCCTCTTGGTCACGCTCGCAAAGCGGCATCATGTTAAGATCCGCGCCGTCCGGCGAGTTGGTCACTTCGTTCCCGCCGGCACGCCGTTGGTGCTGGTCTACAAGGCGAACCGGCTGTCCGCTGAAAGTCTTAATGAGATTCTCGGCGCGTTCGACCTGGGCCCCTCGCGAACGCTGCAGCAGGACGTTGAGTTTGGAATTTTGCAGATTGTCGATGTCGCGTTGAAGGCCATCTCCCCCGCGGTAAACGATCCGACCACCGCGGTTTCCTGCGTCGACCAGTTGAGCCGCATCTTGATCCGCGTGGCGTCGCGCGAGACGCCCGCCTCGATCCTCTACGATCCACCCGGTATCCCAAGGGTGATGATCCCGTGGATTGGTTTTGAAGGGCTGCTGAAATCGGCATTTCAGCAAATACGCCTCTACTCTAAGTCGGACGTCGCCGTCAGCCTGCGGATGTTGCGCGCTCTGAGCGATATTTCGTGGACGAGTCGGGAGCCGGCTTTTCGCGGCGTTCTCTATGCGGAGGGAATTCGAATCGTGGAAGGTTGCGCCGAGAAACTTGGTGAACAGGAACTGCTGCCGATGCGAGCTCGCTTATCCGAATTGGAGAAACTGGCGGCAGCCGATGTCGAGACCCAATAAAGCCTGGTTGATTGCCCTTCTGGGCGCAATCTTGCTTCGCGGCCAAAACCCGCCCGCGGGCGACGACGCGATCTCGACCGACCGGCCGGCGGTCGCCAACGCGAGCACCGTGGTGCCGCAAGGCAGTTTCCAGATCGAGAACGGATTCCTCTTGAGCAAGGCTCATAGCTTCGACTTGCCGGAGACCAACCTGCGTTTCGGTTTAACCGCCACCACGGAACTGCGCTTGTCCGTTCCGGACTATTATTTCAATGGCCCCACTGGGTTCGGGGACATTTCGATCGGTCTGAAACAGCAGTTCGGCCCGGCCGCTGGATTTGACGTCTCTCTCATTGCCTTCTTGAGCTTCCCGACGGGAGCGAACGCGATTTCGAGTCACGGATATGACCCGGGGTTACAACTACCTTGGTCGCGAAAGCTCTCTGACAATTGGAGCGTGGGAGGGCAATTTGCACTCTATTGGCCGACTCAATCTGACGGACGCAATCTCACCGGAGAGTCGACGTTCTTGTTCGACCGGCAACTCACGAAGCCGATGGATGCTTTCATCGAGTATGCTGGCGATTTTCCGGAGCGCGGCGGGCCGCAGCACCTGCTTCATTTCGGGGCTGCGTATAGGATCGCTGCCCGGCACCAGGTCGATGCCCATGTCGGAGTCGGCCTCTCATCGGCAGCGATCGATCATTTCATCGGGATTGGCTACTCATTTCGATTTCAGGCCGTTCGCCGCTAACACGAGTTTGGCCCGTGCACGGCCAATAGCGCCAATGAGAGCGAACAAGTCACCTGAACGAACAAGTGGGAGTTGACATCGCGATCTCGCTCCTTGACGCGATCCATCGGTCTCATGCGAGGCCGATCCGGAGCAACAGATGGTCGAATCGGCTATCTTCGCGCAATGGGTCGTAACGCGGCTCGACTTTGAGCCAGACAAGCCATGCCTCGCGGTTCTCGCATGCTTCGTGAAGGGACTGGAAGGCCTCGTCACTTGCGCCAAGTGCTGTATTTACGATGGCGAGCCAATACCGGGACACGTTGCGCGTGCACGACATTCTCTTGAGTTGCTCCAGGAAGATCTCGGCTTCGGCTCGTCTCCCGGCGACGGCGAGAACATGCGCGAGCGCCGCCTGCGCCGCGGGATGATCTCCCGAACACGTGCGGGCATTATCCAGCTCCACAATGGCTTCCTCAATCATCCCGAGTTGCTGATACGCGAGCCCAAGCGTATTTTGTGCCGGCGCAAACCGAGGTTCCATGGCCAGAGTCTTCCAGGACTGTTCGGCAGCTCCCTGGAAATCGCGCGCCATATAGAGAATCCAAGCCATTTCCATGTTAATGACCAATGAAAGCGGATCCAGCTCGTGTGCTGCGCTCATTTCTCTCAGAGCTTCCTCGGAGCGCCCCATGGTTGAAAGGTAATCGGCGTACAGGCGATGCGCACGCGGGTCGTTGAAATTCAACTCAAGAGCTCGACGATAGGAGACCTCGGCGCCAGTCCAGTCCCAATCACAATAGCGTTTCACTCCGGCGATCGAAGTGTGGGTCTCCGCCAGCTGGTCATCGATTCGCAACGCAGCCTCGGCGAACTTCTTCGCATGCGCAAGAGACTCTTGAGTTGGAAGCATTCCCTGAAACGCGAACTGAATATACGTATCGGCCAAGCCAGTATAGGCGAGCGCATGGCCCGGATCCCGCGCAAGAGCAGATTCGAAGTGGGCGATGCTTTTGTGGAGATCCTCCGCAGTCAACTTGTTCGAAAAATACTGACCTTTGAGATAATCCCGATATGCCTCGGTGCTTCGCCGCGGTGAGCGAACTCCGATAGGAGCGTGCCCAGTCTGAATATGCACGACTTGCCCGATGAATCGATATCCTAAACCCTGTCGAGATTCGATAAACCGCGGGTTTCTCCCCGGATCGCCCAGCGCGCGCCGAAGCGCGTTCACCGCAGTATTCAGGCTCCGGTCAAAGAGCACATGCAGATCTGGCCATAGGACCTTCGCGAGTTCCTCTCTGCTCACAAACTCCCCTGGAGTCTCGAGCAAACGGTGGAGAATTTGAAACGGCTTTTGTTGCAGTTTAACGCGCAGCCCGAACTTACGTAGCTCACGTTCCCGCAGATTGACTTCGAAGACGCCGAATTGAACCCGCGCGGAAATCACACCAGTGCTTAACTGATCCTGTGTCTTCGACTTAGATCCTGACAACAAATTGATCTCCTGCTGAGATGCGATCAGGTTAGTGTTTCGTCTTTCTCATTGACGAAGCAGGAGACCGAAAGGTTCGAGACTGACCGCAAAATAAGGAGAATTTACCCATGTTGAATATGAAGTGGACAGTGAGTGCCATTATGTTGGCAGCCGCGCTCGCGGGAACGACACCGCAAGCAAGTGCACAGTCGCAACACTATCGTGGCGATTTCGACCTGCCCTTTGAGGCTCGCTTTGGCAACGTCATCTTGCAGCCGGGAAGCTACACCGTTTCGATGTTAGAAGGAGCGAAGGGAATCCGCATTACGGGTGACAAAGGGAGTGTTTCGATTCTCGCCGCTAGCTACGACCTCACTCCAGGAACTGAGAAGGGTAGGATGGTCCTGGTGGACTCACACGGAATCTATGCGCTACGGAGCTTCGAATCCGGAGCCATAGGCAAGGCCCTTCACTTCCCCGTTTGGAAAAATCCGCGTGGGGCAGCCGAGCGCACTGCGGCTAAACTCGACGTGGGCATGCCATAAACGGCCGTCGGTCAGAGCTCTTTGCTTTGGCCCGAAGGCCTACCATGAAGCTGGCCCTCAAGGTGGCGGGCCGGTCACGAGGGCATCTGGATGCACAAGCAGGGGCGCATCCCGATGCCCGCAGTTATCTGGAGGGTCGCTAAGAGCCAGTGATCTGGAAATGATTGAAAAGAATGGTGCGCCCGGAGTGATTCGAACACCCGACCTTCTGGTTCGTAGCCAGGAACCAACGTACTTTCAAAGACTTAGCATAGGGCACAATGGTTGTTCAGCATCGCGCATTGTTGCGAGTTATCAAACAGTTCCGCGACGTTCGCAGCGGGGCGCTATCAAAGGTGCGTAAGGCTGCTATGCGGGGAGTCGGCACAAAAATGGGCACAGTTCGGTAGCAAATCGCACCGGGCAGCTCCGAGCAGTTAGCCGTTTCACGAATCCGCCGCGAACTTACCGCATCCTATGAAGCGTATGTGGCGTAACTTGAAGACGCTTTCGAACTTCGCACTCCAGGCAGCACCCATGTTTTGGCGAAAAGTGCAGGAGGAGCGAAAGCGGCCGGTTCATCTCTCGCCGAAGATTCCGGACGTCGGCGCCTGGTCCGCCAGAGGAGTTCACGCCGCGTGGATCGGCCACAGCACGGTCCTTCTTCGCGTCGACGGTTTCACCATCCTCACCGACCCCGTCCTCAGCACGAAAATCGGCATTGGCGTCGGCCCGCTCGTCATCGGCCTGAAGCGTTTGGTTCACCCCGCCCTGAGCATCAAGGATCTCCCTGCGCCCGATCTCGTCCTGCTCTCCCACGCCCACATGGATCACTTCGATCTGCCTTCTCTGCGGAAGCTCGAAAATCCGCGAACTGCTGTGGTGACCGCGGCTGGCACCAGCGATCTCCTGCGCGTCGGCAACTATCGTTCGGTGCGGGAGCTTCGCTGGGACGAATCATGCCAGGTGGGTCCTGTGCGAATCCAGGCCTTTGAAGTGAAGCACTGGGGCGCACGCATGCAGACGGACACGCATCGCGGCTACAACGGATATCTCATCGAATCCGGACGTTACAGGATCATCTTCGGCGGTGACACGGCGTTCACAGACACTTTCCGCACGGTCCGCTCCTCGAGGCCGGTCGACCTCGCCATCATGCCGATCGGAGCCTACGATCCATGGATTCGCGCCCACTGCAATCCGGAACAGGCGTTGGCAATGGCCAACCACGCCGGCGCGGATCTCGTCCTCCCAGTCCATCATCAAACGTTCAAGTTGAGCAATGAGCCGTTGAAGGAACCCATCGAGCGTCTGCTCGCGGCCAGCGGCGCGGCCGAATACCGCATCCCCATCCGCAACATCGGCGATGAGATGACTTTGGCCTTCGCTTAAGTCGCTCATATCGTATGGCGTCCGTAGAGATTCGAACTCAGAACCTACTGGTTCGTAGCTCGCAACCAACGTACTTTCATAGAACTAGCTATGGGCGCAGGGGTTGTCCGTATTGCGAATTGTTGCGAGTAATTCAAAGAGCCTGTGTCGCCCCGCCTAGCAGCCGCCCGTAACGCCTAAATGCAGGGAGTGGGCACAAAGTGGGAACAGTCAGCACTCGACTCTATTCGTGTGGTTGAGAGCTAGAGTTTAAGCGTTCGAGGGCCAAGCCGATGAGCCGATCGTCGAAAAGCCTCTGCTTCCGTTCGGCGGCGGCTGGACCTGCCGGCCAACGCCGCAGGCCCTCTCGTATACCCGCCAAGTCCCGTTCGCAATGTTCCCGTTCGATAAGCCAATCGACTGTCGCGAGTAGTTCCATGCCCAAGGGCGATTCGAAGCCGTCGATTCGTTCTGCTGTGCGGTCCAGGACTTGTCGCAAGTATCGCGTGCTCTCTTGTTTGAGGTACAGGTCGACGAACGGACGTCGCTCTTCATCGAACCATATTGTGTCTGAGGGACCCGCGTCACTCAGGCGCTTATCGCAATGAAGATAGCTTCCGTCGAGCCCGTTCAGCAGATGTCGGAGCCGATCCGAATATGGCCCATACTTGTCAGCGACAAATCTCAGATCCAGCGGATCTTCAAATTTGAGTTCGTGTATTGTCCGTTCGAGGAACCAACAAAGTTTCTGAACCTCGAGGTAGGTACACTCGATTCCAAGCACCCAGTAGCGCCGAATCATGTCGGCGACAAGCGCGCGAGCCGGCGTCAGTTTCAAGACCCCCGTACGCTTCGCCACATTCTGATACTTAGTGGTAGGCTCGAAGACCAATACATCCACGTTGGATAGTTGCCCGAGCGCGCGCTCGATTTCCGGCCGAACTTCGCTCCATTCCAGTCCACCATTTCCGCAACCCAATGGCGGTAGCGCGATCGAGCGAATCTTTTTCTCCTCGATCAGACGACGCAAGTCCTGGAGTCCTTCAACAATCCACTCCAGTCTTGACGGCTGCCTCCAGTGCTTCTTGGTCGGGAAATTGATCAACCATTTCGGTCCGTCCAATGTCCGGTTCTCCGTCACGAACATTTGGCCGATCCGCACTTGTTTGCGCTTTGCGGCTTCCTCGTAGGCGCGGAAGTTCTCCGGAAACGCATCCTTGAACATCAACGCGATTCCTTTGCCCATGACGCCAACGGTATTAACTGTGTTGACCACAGCCTCTGTGGGGGCGTCGAGCAAATTGCCTTCTAGAAACTTCATCATCAGAAATACCAACTCGTGCGTGCCGCAACCTTGAGTTCCAAGCCGCGTCGCTCGACTTCAGCTCGCAGATCCTCCTCAACCGCCGTGGTGTAACAGCATACACCACGCAACGCGGAAACGGGGACTTGTTTCCAAATCAACGCCTCGGCCTGGTACCGCTCCTTCTTGCCCGGGTCGTCAGGGTCGTGTTCGAAATTGCGGCTCTGCAGTAACGGCCAGTCGACTTCATTTAATCGATCCAGATCCGCGAAATACTCCGCCATCGGCGGGTAAGCGTGTTGGTTGGTAAACACGAACGGAATGCCCTGGGCCGCGACGTGTGGAAGCGACGAGACGAAGATCACGATTTCTTCAGCAGGCACTTTTTTGACGTTGTAGCCGGTCAGGATGTTTAGCATCATGATCGAGTAAGGTGTGAAATAAAATGGTACGTAATCGCTTAGCGTCCCGCGAGGAGGCACCTCGACGACTCGTCGAGATCGTTTGTCGATTAGATCCACGTTGCCGATGTTTCGGAAGTTCGGGTCGAACCTTTCGCCGTTGCGAGCGTGCATTCCGTTGTCCAAAATCCAAGGCACATTGTCCAGATGTGTGATACGAAAGATCAGCGCCTTTTCTTGAGTCAGGAGCAACGCCGCCATTTGAGTTGGGGCTTCTTGCCGCGCGAATGCCACGTAGATTCTTGGTCCACATGCGGTATCGCTCGGTCACCAAGGTGTGCGAAAGCCGTACTTCAGTATACGTCCCGATGCCCATCACCTGCATTCGCTTTCCTTTGTAGCGACCTACCTACCGTCGCGGGGTCAATAACTGGAGCTGTATATGATAGTATACTTATGAGGAACTCCAGTCAATAATTATATATGTAGATATACAATGCCTCGGCCTCCCATCAATCGAACTGACGAGCGACTGGCTATCTCCGCCGCTCTAAACGCACACATGGAGAAAAGCGGCTCCAGCCAAGGCAACCTTGCTGGACTGATTGGGATTCCTCGTCTTTCGCTCATCAACTACTTGGAGTGCAGACAGACGCCTCGCCCGCGCGCCTTGGGGAAGTTGAAGGCATTTTTCGGGCCGAGCTTCCCTTATCTCGCGGCCGAAGTTTCGACGCCTGGGTTGAGCGTCCCTCCGCCGGTTATCGAGATGCAGCCAACGTTGGTATTAGGCCGGGAAATCTCTCTCGAAACACACGACTCTCTGATATCCGCGAAGCTGACGCGAAAGCGGTCTAACTCGCTTGAACTGATTATCGAGATTCGACGTACGGGCAGTGATTAATTCGGGCACGAAGTAACAATCCGCTGTCTTGCATTCGGATGGCTGAGTACTCGGCCCGTGGGCCAATGCGACGCACGGGAAGCTACCGTTAATGCGGAACATCAGGGCGTGCGTTCTTTGGCTCGGCTTTCTCTAAACCGGTGGGCAACTCCTTTGAACAACTTGGCAGCGCCATTAAGGTCTTCCAGGGTTTTCAACGTTCGCAGTCGTGCGAATGACATCGGCAGCATCAATTTCTGCCTAGGCGGGTGCCTGCGCTCGCATTGAGCGGGCCCCGTTGCCGATTTCATGGACATCCACTTTCGTTTCACGCGCCGCGCGGCCGCGCCCTTTGGCCTTGGCGTGGTGTTGACACGGAGCACGGAGGTAGAGGGCTAAAAAGACTTTCATCTATAACGACATCACCAGCGCCGAGAGGGCAAAACCTCCAACGGCGGCCAACAGCAGCGCCACAACGAACGCGATGCTGAAATGTTGGTCGAGTCCCATCGCGTTGAGCGACCGCACCCGGCGCCAATGTTGCACTGCGGTTGTCGGTGAGCAAGAACCTCGCCAAGGGAAAGTGAGAAGTTAATGTCGGCTCTATGCGGTTTGCCGTCGGCGCGTCAGGCGACGGAAGGTAGCGGTATCCAATCGAAAACACCAGCGGCCGGGATTTCGCGTCGTCCAAGTCGAATAGCGTAACATCCTGAAGTCTTACCAGCGGCTTCAGATATAACTCGACGCTGGGGCCTAACTCGGCCGATGTCGGTTCCCCGCCTTCTCTCGTCTCTTTCGCCTGGAAAGTCAAGCGAACTACGGACGTCAGCTTGTAGTTCAAATCGATCTCGGGCAGGAACTGGTCGATTTGGGCGTTTGCGCATTGACACAATACGAGCATCGGCAGCGCGAACGCCACCCGAACGCAATTACGAAAAAGAGTTCGCAGAATGATAGAGTTCTCCCAACTTCGCGCTTTATTCCCTAAGAGGCGCTTTCCAGCTTGAGACGATGAACTGACAGGACGGCGGGCTCAAAATATTTCGCCACTAGGGCAGTAGCTTACGTTAAGAAACGGCAGGATGTCCAGCGTCTCTCATGGGAACGCCGCATCGCTGCAACTCGGCTCACAAAAAATAGAACTCAGAGCTCGATGGGCTCATCCCTATCCCGTCAGGTGACGCGAGCATAGGCGTGTGTCTAATGCCAAACTCCCCATTCCCAACTGGCCAAGTCTTCTCGCACTACTGCATCCTGAAACATCTGGGCGCGGGTGGCATGGGTGTGGTTTATGAGGCGGAAGACACAAGCCTAGGGCGGCATGTCGCGCTGAAATTCCTACCTGAAGAACTTGCTCGGGATCCAGAGATGCTGGAACGGTTTCGGCGCGAGGCGCGCGCGGCCTCGACGCTCAATCATCCGAACATCTGCACAATTCACGAAATCGGCAAGGCCGACGGCTATATTTTCATCGTCATGGAACTGCTGGAGGGCCTGACGCTGAAGGAAAGGATCGACGGGAGACCGATCGAGACAGGAGTCCTGCTTGATCTCGCCAGCCAGATTGCCGACGCTCTCCGCGCGGCGCACGCCAAAGGCATCATCCATCGCGATATCAAGCCCGCGAACATCTTCGTCACATCCGGCGGTCAGGCAAAGCTGCTCGATTTCGGCCTCGTGAAGGTGGTTGGCGGAATGAATGAAAATGACGATGCGACCTGCGACCAGACGCTGACCACTGTGGGCCTCACGGTTGGGACCCTCGGTTACATGTCGCCAGAGCAGGCGCGTGGCAGGGAAGTGGACGCGCGGACAGACATCTTTAGTTTTGGCAGTGTTCTGTATGAGATGGCGACAGGTGTTCAGCCGTTTCGCGGCAGTTCCGCTATCGATACTCTCGACGCCTTGCTCAACCGGGCTCCGGAAGCGCCGGCCCGGCTGAATCCTACCCTTCCGGCGGAGCTGGAGCAGATTGTCAACAAGGCGCTGGAGAAGGATCCGGCTCTTCGTTACCAGTCAATTGATGAACTGCGAGCGGAATTGCTGCGTCTGAAGCGCGATATCGATTCGGGGCTCCCGTCGGCCCCACGCGCTATGGCGCCTCCCAGTGCCGTATCCGAAGTTCCTTCGGCCGCCCTCCCCGCCGCGCTACCGGTTGTCCGGACCAAGAAACGCCTCTATACGTGGATCGGTTCCGCCGCGGCCGTAATCCTCAGCCTGACCATCGGGGCGCGCCTGTTTCTACCCCACGCGCACGCGCTGACGGACAAGGACACGGTAGTTCTCGCCGATTTCACCAATACCACAGGGGACGCTATTTTCGACGTCAGCCTTCGTCAGAGCCTGGCGTCGCAGCTGGAGCAGTCCCCCTTTCTGAGTCTGATTCCTGACGACCGTATCGTGGCGACGCTGGCGCTGATGACCAAGCCCAAGGATTCGCGGCTGACCCAACAGTTGGCGCGGGAGGTGTGCCTGCGGGTGGGAAGTAAGGCGACCATTCAAGGCGAAATCTCCAGATCGGGCGGCAAGTACGATCTGCGCGTGAAAGCGGTGGACTGCCACAACGGCGATGTGCTTGCGGAAATCGAGGAGTCAGCCGGCGGTAAAGATCAGGTGCTCCAATCACTGGGCAAAGCGGCAGCCCGGCTGCGCGAGAAACTGGGCGAAACGCTGGCTTCGGTTCAGAAATACGACGTACCGCCGGAAAATGTCACCACTGGCTCGATCGAAGCATTGCAGGCCTATAGCTTGGGCTATCGAGCAGCGAACATAAATAGGGATTTCAAGAGCGCCATTTCGCTCTTGGAGCGTGCCACCAGTCAAGACCCGAATTTCGCTATGGCTTACGTGCGGCTGGCAGCGTCTTACCGCAACTCAGGCGACGCCGAGAAGGCAGCAGAATATGCCCGCCGGGCGGATGCGTTGCGTAATCGAGTGAGCGAGTGGGAGAGATTCTACATTGATTCCACCTACGAGCTGATGGCCACAGAGGATTACGAATCAGCCCGCAAAATCTATGAGGCCTGGGAGCAGGCCTACCCGCGCGACGACATCCCCCAAAATAATCTTGGCGCTGTTTATGAAGTGCTGGGGGACCACCAGAAGAGGCTCGCCGGATTTCAACTGTCTGTGCGACTAAACCCCGAAAACCCGACCAGATTCGGAAATTTAGCGCAAGCCTATCTTTGGCTCGATCGCCTTGACGAGGCCAAGGCCACCATCCGGGAAACCCAGTCCCGTGGGATGGATTCCTCCCAGCTGCATTTCTTGCTCTATTCGATTTCTTTCCTGGAGCATGACGCCGCGGGAATGGAGCGGGAAGCGAACTACCTGCATAGCAAGCCGGAGAACGACGCTCTGATGTTTACCATCGAATCGGTGACCCTTACATACGGAGGGCAGATGTCCCGCGCGCGCGAGCTGATCGGCCGCGTACTCGAGGGTCAGCGGCGCGGGGGGAACACGGTTATCGCGGGAGGTTTCGGGGCTCAAGCGGCGTTGCGCGAGGCCTCGGTAGGCAATTTGGCCATTGCGAGGAGCCAAGCGGAGGATGCGCTAAAGCTTAAGGCAGCCAATAAGTACGTCGATGCAATAGCGGCGCTGGTCCTGGGATTGACCGGAGACCCGGAAAAAGCAAAGCAAATAGCGGATGACCTCGGCCAACGCTTCCCGAAGGCCACCGGCATCCAGGTTCATTACCTGCCCATGATTCGCGGGACCATTGCGCTCGCGAACAGGAATCCCGGCAAGGCTACGGAGGAGTTTGCGGTCGGTGCACCTTACGAATTGGGCCTTCCGCCATTTCTGTGGGGTATGCAACTAGTTTACCTGCGTGGGCAGGCTTGGCTCGCCGCGCACCAGGGTGTTCAGGCGGCCGCTGATTTCCAGAAAATTATCGACCACCCCGGCTTGGTCCAATACCAGCCGATCGGCGCTTTGGCGCACTTGGGACTTGGCCGTGCTTACGCCATGGCGGGAGACTCCGCAAGAGCCAGGACTGCCTACCAGGATTTTCTTGCGCTGTGGAAGGATGCCGACCCCGAGGTTCCGGATCCTCATTGCGGCAAAGGCTGAGTACGCGAAGCTGAGACCTTGAGCGGACCCGAACTATAACTTGGCGACAAAGCTCAAACCGAGCACCGTTCCCTGGAAACGGCTCACCGCGGAATACTCGTGAAACCAGTGGAAGTTCAAGGACATCATCCGCTTCGGAATCGTCACCCCAGCTTGTACGCCAACTGCCCACGCCCTGTCGTGCGCACTGGGGTTGCGGGCGTCCATGCCGGTGTCGTCCGACACCTGAAAGTTACCGTAGCCCGCAGGGCCGATTTCGGCTAAGAGCGACTGGTCCTTTTTCAGAGGAAGGTACTCGCTCACGCCCCAGTTCCACGTGAGGTACTGACCTGGGGTGTCGTCGAAGCCCCGTTTGCTGCGGTTCACCTCCCAGGTCATCATGTTCTCGAGAGCCATCCGTTTATCGGCCCACGGATAATAGTAAAATCCGCCCTGAGTCTGGTTCTCCCAAAACCCAAACCTGTATTATCGGACGAGGCCACGCGCACGGGGCCGACCACAGGCACATTGACAGTCTCAATGCTGTATTTGCCGGTCGGGATGTAAAAACCGTAGTTGGCGATGGCGTCGTAGTGCTTCCCGCCCCAATCCAGCCAAACCGGAGACACATAAGTGTCGCCGATATTAAACTGCCCCGCATGAAGGCTCTGGCCAGATCGTTCCGCAAGGGAGAGCAGGCCGCCGAGGCTGGCGTTTGCAAAACTGGGGTAGAGCATCACTTCATATTTCGCCCCCAGTATCTTTTTCTTGGGCACCCAGATCAGCGCGGGAGCCAGTGCGTAGAGATGAACATTTACACTCAGATTGACCGTGGCGCTCAACTTGCCGCCAGGGCCTGTGATGGTGACGGAGTTGATCTTTTTGCCGTTGGCGTCCCTGAGGTCGTTTGTCGAATACCAGTAATTGTAGAGAGCCCCGTAAAAGCCGGGGTCGGGGGTGGCAAAATCACGGATATTGAATGAGCCCGGCACGTAGTGATCCGTTTGAGCGTGAGCCATGCCGCATGTGATCGCGGAAATCACGATCACAGCTCCGAGTCCCAGTATCTTTCGCATGATGAAGCTCCGTTATAATCAATACGTTAGAATCAGTTACTGCGGCTCCTGGGTCATCGAGTGCTCCCCGCTGTGACGGAAACGCAGGAATCCAAAGTCTTTTCCAGCAGAGACGCGTCGATGCCGCCGGCCGCGCCAATGGCTACAATTTGCGTGCGCCGCGCGCGCTCGCCCCACTCCTCTTGCAGCGAGATATCCACCCGCCTGCCGACCACTTGCAACACCGCCCTTCGATGTGGCGCGTCGGTGCAGTAGACCACTCCCTTGGCCCGGTAAACGGTCCCTGGCAATTTACGCATCGTTTCCCGCAATGCTTCCAGCGCGAGCGGCTGGTCCGTCTCGTAACTCCAGGTGCTGAATACCTTCGAGTGGTCGTGCTGGTGGCCGGAGCGCGAACTGAGGCCAGCCCGGGTAGCATCGAAACGCCCGACACCCAGCAGGATCTCGTACGGCACGTCGCAGTAATCGGTTTCGACGACGCGGAGCCGATTGAAGCGGTCATCGAGCCAAGCTCTGACCTTTTCGACCTTCACCCGTCCGGCGAGGCCGACCTTGTTGAGGATCAGCATGTCCGCAAATCCGACCTGGTGGAGTTTCAGGTCCATCAGGGGCGGATACTCTGGATGCGCGAAGACCTGGTCGGCGTCGATCACACAGATCACACTGTCCAGCCTGATCCGGTCCCGCAGATTGGGATCGTTGAAGGTGACGAAGATCCCGGCCGGATCGGCGACCCCACTGGCTTCGAGCAGGATGTACTCGATTGCCTCCGGGCGTGAGAGCAAGGCATCGACCGACTCGACGAGGTCGTCGCGAATCTGGCAGCAGACGCAGCCGTTAGCCAGACTGATCATGTTGGCGTCCACCCCGACAATGAGTTCGGCATCGATGTTAATCGAGCCGAAGTCGTTGACCAGAACCCCCACGCGCAGACCATGACTCCCGGTCAGGAGCCGATTCAGCAGAGTCGTCTTTCCCGCCCCTAGAAAGCCGGTCAGGATTGTAATAGGAACAGTCTTGCCTTTGTCGTCGATGAGTTCCATGGTTCAGGTTGCCCTCCTCTGTCAGGTGCGTCCCGCTGCGGCCGACGCGGCGGGACGCTGGGACCACGCTCCTACTTCTTCATGAGCTTACTCAGGTCAATTCCCATCGCCTTCGCCATCGCGATGAGATCGACCTCTTCCGGGTTCCCGAGCTTCGTGATCGGCTCGCGGTACACGTCCGGCGGATAATACTTGTGCGGATCAATCTCAAGGTCGCGCGTCAGTTGCTCCTGCTGCTGCTCGCGCGGCAATTTGGGCTGCGGGACGATGCCCTTGCCTGTAGCGATCGGCAGCGGGTCGCCGAATAGCAGCGTGGGACTCGGGAAGGATGCGCCCGAGAATCCTGGAAGAGCGGCCATCCGGTGCCAGACCGCGTCCTTGGTCACGTTGACTACCGCTACGTCCGGCGCGCCGTACAGGAAAAGTCCGTCCCAATGGGCGCGAACGTCAGCGCTCTGCTCGTTGAGCGTGTCGTTGTCGAACGCGAGGTGCGTCACCATGCCGACGCGCGGGTTGACCTGCTTGATGAGGTAGCCGGAAGCATAAGCCAAGGTATGGTGTATATCGACGGTGTAGTTGAAGAGGATTTCGGGTAGCCCGTACTTGAGCATGTTGATATGCGCCAGGTCGGGCTGCAATTCGGTGACAAAGACATCGACGCCTTTGGCGTACTTGGCCGTCAGGTCGTCTGGCCGGCCGTCGCCGGTCCACACGAACGAAAGGCCGTTCCAGTCCAGACGATAGGCCGAGGCGCCATCCTTGGTATGCGAGCGCCGCCAGTGGCGGATGGTGACGCCGTTCTTGTTGTAGCAGATGCCGTTCTCGTCCTTCCAGTCGAACTCGTTGACCTCGACCTCATAGCCGTCTCCGATCGGACAGGAGTCGAAAGCTTCCAGGTGCCATTTGAGCATCTGCTTCATGCCGGCGACCATGGCCTTGGTCCCCAGCTCCGGCGTGCGTCCCGAGGGCCCGTTCACACGGAGCGGCATCTTCCAACGTCCTGCCCACGCCGAAAACGGGAGGAGATAGGACAAGTCATGGTAGTGATCCACGTGAAGGTGGGTAATGAAGATGTCGTTGATGTTCGCCATCGGGACGCCCATGGCGATGATGTTCTTGACGCAGCCAGGGCCGAAATCGAAGAAGAAGCGGTCGCCGTTGCCCAATTCGACCATGATGCACGTGCCGGCCTGATCGCGACGGGGCGGGTAGGGGCAACTCCCGACGAACGAGATCCGCATCTCGTCCGGCCCAAGGGTCTCACTGCCGGGAAAGTAGTTGTTACGGCTCCGTACCGATGGGGTTGGTTTGTAGTATGGCGGGAATTGCAGGCCCGTGCTCGGACCTCCGCCATAAGGACTCTTGGGCATGGTCGCGTCTTGTTCACTCATTTGTTTCTCCTATGATGTTTTGTCTACTCCGAGGTTCTGAGCCTCGGGTTTTGGCTTGCCGCGTTCCAGCGACCGATGAGCCGCCGGAGCCGGAGCGAAGCCATGCTGAGCGTAGCGGAGGCGTAGGCGGCGGTGTTCGGTTT
>DATKKV010000023.1:0-134372 GCA_035542735.1 Bryobacteraceae bacterium | reverse complement strand
GAAGTCACGAAGTTAGCCACTTCGGTGGCGTCCTCGACGCGCTGGCTGACTGCCTCCCTCATCTCCGAAATGGGAGTGCCGCGAAAGAAATCGATCGTGTAAAGAAACCACATTCCGGCCGCCAGCAGCAGCGCTGCCTTCACGAAACTGGGCCGCTTCACCGAAGCGAAATAGGCCAGTAGTCCCGCCAGCAGCGAAGTAAACACCTCGTTTTTGTTGCCCAGAACGAAGGTAAAGATGCCCATGCCGGTAAACACCAGAACGTAGCCGGGCCAGGTGTAGCGGCGCACGACGTTGACGAAGTAGCGCGACTGGCCGCCGGCAAGAAGGGTTGCGAATCCAATCGACGGAGGCAGCATCGCCACCCGGTTCAGCACCTGGTGCAGTGTGAACCATTCATCCGTCTGCCTGCGCGTGTACAGATAGGCGGAGGTGTTCAGGGCCCAAGCCTCGCTGAGTTTGTCCTTGATGATGTACAGGCTGGCCAAGCCCGCAATCGCCGCAATGATCAGGATCGGCTCATGCCGCAACACGAGGCGGGGAAACTCCACCCGCGGGTCGCGCGAGATCGACAGCAGCACCGTAAGCAGCACGCCAACGATGAAGCCCGAGTACAGTGCCAGCGCCAGCATGTAATTACCGTCGAGGGCGACTGGAAACAGCTTGTACTCCAGGTAGTGATAATTCTTCCCGCTGAAACCGCCCGTCTTGTCGATGACGATGTACCAGGCTCCATACAGAGTCCAGTAATAGAGCGTTCCGGCTCCCACCAGGAATCCGGCGTCTCTCCGTTTGCGATACAGAGCCAGCGTCAGCGCGGCAATCATTGCCGTGGCCACGCCGAGCATCGCGAAGAACTCCATCAGCGCAACTCCCCGTAGATCTCTTTAAGCGCCTGCGCGATCGCCGCCGAGGAAAATTCCGCTAGCTTAGATCTGCCATTGCTGCGCCGCGGAGGCTCGACGATTCTGATTAAGGCCCGGGCCAGCACGTCGGGATCGGGCAGGGCAATGGCCGCTTCGCGCACGCCCCGGAGCCGCTCCGCCACGTCACCTACATCCACGCTCACGACGGGCAGATTCGACGCCAGAGCCTCCTGCACCACCGTTGGCGATCCCTCGGATACGCTAGTCAGCAGCAGGCAGTCGGCGGCGTTCATTATGTCCGGAATCCCCTCGGGCGGAACCTGTCCATCGAGAACCTCCATCCGCAGGCATGGAACAACGCGGCGCGCACGGTTCACGGCATCGCGGGCCATTGCCAGCCTCTTCACTCGTGGGTCGTGGCCGGCGTTGAACAGCACGATGCGATCCGCCGCGCTCCAACCCAGCCGCCGGCGTGCCAGAAGACGCGGCGCGGGCTTAAATATCTCCGGATCGACGCCGGACGGCAGGACAACCGCAATCGTACGCCGCCACCAGAGACGATCCCGGAGCCGGCCGCTTACGCAGATGATCTTTCGCGCCTTCAGCGCCGCAAGTTGGGAGAACAGGCATCCACACGCCGCGCGGAGCCTGGCCCCCCACCCAAAGCATGCCGGCGGCGGGTTTAGATCGCTGCCGCGATACGTAATTACCAAGGGAATCGATCCGCAGGCTAACGCGCAAACAAGGGCTGTCACGGTGCCGAAGTGCGCGTGAACGGCAAGAGGCCGCAGTCTCGCGATCTGGACCCGGAGGCGCCGGAACTCCGCCATCAACAGGCGCGGCGAAGTGCGTGATCCGAGGTAGAACAGATGCACCTCGACGCCCGCCGAAGCGAGGCTCTGCGCCTGCCTTCGCGCGAAAATCATCGAACTGCCTTGGCCGCCGCCGGGAATCACGAACAGTACGCAGTTGCGCGCCGGATTGGCTCGTGGCTGAAGCCGCACTGGAAACGCTGCCGGAGCCGTCATCGGAAACAGACCTCCCGCGCCCGAGGGATCGCCGCGAACACCGCCAAGCGCAAAGTCTTCCCCCACGCCAGCGCACTCACCGGATTGGACCGCAGCAGGCGCCAATACGCGCGTCCCGCGCCCAGGAAATCGCCCGCCAGCATGAAATGGTCCGCCTGCTTGAGCGAGGCGCGCAGGGTATCCAAAGCGATTTGCTTGCCCGCCTCTGCGAGCGCCGCCGAAATATTTTCCGGTTCGCCGCGGCGGCGGGCCCGCGCCAGAGCCTGTGCAGCACGGAACACTCGCGCCTGGTCCGCCGCCCGCCTTGCGCTGATGGAGCCGGCGGTGTAGCGGTAATGATAGAGGACCTCGGCCAGGTTGGCGGGTTTTCCCGTCTCGCTGAGCCTCCAGAGGAAGTCGTAATCGGAGGCGCAGGGAAGCTGCTCCCGGTAGCCCCCGATCGCCACCGCTTGTGCGCGCCGGAACATCACCGAGCCGTGAACGAAGGGATTCCCGTTCCATAACGCCGCAGCCAGGCCGGCCGGGCGGTGCGGCAGATGCAAACGCCACAAAGGCGCGCCGTCAGCTTGGTGCGAAAGCGTGTCCGTGCCGGCTAGCACCACCTCTGGATGTTCGCGCAGGAACGCCACCTGCCGTTCAAGCCGGTCCGGTTCGCTCCAGTCGTCGGCATCCTGCCGCGCCACGAATTCACCGCGCGCCAGCGCCAGCCCACGATTGCTGGTTCCTGGCACGCCGCGATGGGGCTCGTGGAAGAGCCGTATCCGGGTGTCGAGCTTCGCCCATCCGTCCAATCGAAGCCGCATTCGCTCGCTCGGGCTACCGTCGTTGAGGATCAGAAACTCGAAATCGCCGAACGCCTGGCACAGAATCGAGGCGATCGCCTGATCGAGCATCTCCTCCGGTGTCTCGAACACCGGCATCAGCACCGTGACGGCGGGAGACGAGTTCACCATGTCGCACTCCATCGCCTTGCCCACTGTGCCAGGGCCACCATCATCCACAATTTCTGGCCCTTCAGATTCCTCTGCCGATCCGCTTCCAGCAGAGGACAGGGAGTGGCTTCCAGAGCCAGTTCCCGCAAGGGTCCAGCCAGCCACCTTTCGATGGGCGCGCCGAAGCCCTGCTTCACGCGGCCCAGAACCCTGGCAGGCAGCTGGTCTCGGTAGGCGTCCCTCAGCAGCACTTTCTTTTCCCGCCCGGCCACCAACTCCCGTTCCGGTAACGATTGCGCCCACTCGAGCAAGCGGTGGTCGAGAAACGGTGCCCGCCCCTCTACCCCGCTCGCAGCGAGGGCGATGTCGATTTTATATGTCAGATCGTTAGGGAGATAAAGGTGACGGTCCGACCACATGGCCTTCTTCAATGCACTGCCCTTAGGAACGCGATACCCCTCACGCTTCAGTAACCAGGAAAGAGAGTTTCCGCCGCCGTTGCCGTTGAGAAGGCAGTTGCGCTCTTCCTGGCGGAACGCCGCCTTCGATTCCACGTACACGCTAGTGGCTCCATCGGCAAATCCCATCGCCGCGGCCGCCGCCTTGATCGCCTGCTTGGCGGTGATGCGCTCATAATGGCGATAGCCGCCGAACGTCTCGTCCCCTCCTTCTCCGTTGAGAACCACACGATACCGTCCGCGCAGTTCGTGCGCCAGCGCGAAGGCCGGAATCGCCGAACTGTCGGCAAATGGCTCGTCGTAATACCACAGGAGCTTTTCAAAATCCTGCGCTGAGCGGCGCGCATCGACGGGTAGCACTTCCTGCTGTAGACCGAGATGCCGGGCGACCAGTGTTGCGTGTTCCAAATCGGGATGGCCGTCGCCGAAATCGGCGGTAAAGGCTTCCAGCTTCGATCCCTGCCGAACGCACTCCGCCGCAATGATCGAGGAATCGACGCCGCCGCTCAGGAAGATCGCAACCGGCACGTCAGAGCGCAAACGCAGGCGAACGGCATCGGCGACCCGTGCGCGCAGGTCTTCTATCAACTCCTCGCGGGAACGGCGCGGAGCTTCCCGGCGCGCGTTTTCAGGCCTCCACCAGCGGCGCAACTCGGCTTGGCCGTTCTTGTAGAACACGAGGTGACCTGGCTCCAGCTTGCGGCAATGCCGAAAGATCGCCAGCGGCGCCGGCACGTAACCGAGCGCCAGATAAGCGTCCATCGCCATGGGATCCAGGCGGCGCTCGTGAAACGGGTCCAGTGCCTTCAACTCGCTGGCGAATGCGATCATCCCCGGACGATGGAAATAAACCAGTGGTTTTTCGCCTACGCGATCCCGGGCCAGCGTCAGAGCGCGCTCCCGCGCGTCCCACAGCCCGAAGGCGTACATGCCCACCGAACGTTCGAGCGCCTTCTCGACGCCCCATTCGGCGCAGGCCCGCAGCAGTACCTCCGTATCGGAGCCGGACCGGAACTCCCCGCCCAGTTGCTCGCGCAGCTCCAGGTAATTGAAGATTTCGCCGTTGAATACAATCGTCCAGCGCCCGTCGGTCGAGGTCATGGGCTGTGCCCCGGCGACGGTTAAGTCGAGAATCGCCAGCCGGCGATGCCCCAGCGTACAGTGGGAATCGGCGAAGGTTCCCTCGCTGTCCGGCCCGCGATGGCGCTGGACCTCGATCATTCCGCGGACCAATTCCCGCCCGCGATGGTGGCCGTAATTTTCGCCTGCTACGCCCGCAATTCCACACATGACAAGAAATTACCCCCGAGAATCATGGCTCGCGCCTCCTCAGATACAGACCAAATCCCCCCGAGACGGCCACCGACCCCGCTATCCAAACCGCGGCGGCGCGAGCGTCCACCGAAGGTAGGTCCCAACTGCTGGCGGAAACCGCGACAACGAAGACCAAGCCGCTCAAAAACGTAGCAGAGCCCGCCGCGCCCATCCGGAATCCCCGGCGCAGGTACCCATGGGCAAAGCAAGCTGCAAAGCAAAAGGCGTACGAGATCAGGAAGCCAAGCGCAGCTCCTTCCGACGGCGCGAGTACGCGCGAACACAGTCTTGCGGCGCACCAGAACACCGCTTGGGTCAGTAGGTCGACCGAAAGAAACCCGCCCAGATCGCGCGCCGCCAGCATCGGCGTCATCAGCACCCAGGAGGCGACTTTCAGATAATCCCCGATCAGGGTCCAGCGTAAGAACCGGGGTGAGGCGACAAACGCTTTCGAGTATAGAAGTGCGACGACGGCGGGTTTTAGGGCCGCCAGCGCGACAATGACCGGAGCGGTGGCCAGGGAGGCCACAATCATCATGCCGCGGATCTGCCGGCTGCGCT
Source organism: Bryobacteraceae bacterium (assembly GCA_035542735.1). Lineage (GTDB taxonomy): Bacteria > Acidobacteriota > Terriglobia > Bryobacterales > Bryobacteraceae > Palsa-187. The sequence continues at coordinate 129,213 of DATKKV010000023.1, read as the reverse complement.
CCTCGGGACTGCGCGCGGCCGAAAGCAGCGGCAGATAGTACGCCTGAATCGAGCCCAGAATCAGCGTCACGTGATTCATGCTGATGTTCCAGGCCGCGTCGAACTGGCCGGTCGCGGCCAGGCTCTCCTGACGGGTAATGGATGCCCGCACCGCCAACAGCATCACGGTCGCCGCCAGCCCGCTGGCCAGCATCGCTCCCGAGACGGAAAAGAAGTGCCGCGCGGCTTCGTTCGTCCAGACCCTCCCGATTCCTTTAACCCATCCCAGAAGTTCGCGGTCGTGGCCTCGCAGCGCCGAGACGCCCGCCGACACACTCGCCGCCGCAGGGAACACCAGCAGGCAACCCATCGCCAGAGGATGCCCGGCGCGGATCGCCAACGCCACGGGCCATGCGGCGATCGCCGCGGCGGCGGGGGCGACCATCTGCAACAGCGCCAGCCTTCCGATTTCCCGCATGACGTTGAGAATCGCGGTGAGAAAAACAAAAACGCTCAGCAGCGCGACCGTCGCCGCGATCCACCGCAGAAGCCCTTCCGAATCATGAGGGAGCCGGCTATAGCGGACAAACTCGCCCGGCGCTGCCAGCATCGCAAGGGCGACCAGAAGGGTGCCCGCGGCAAACAGCGACGCGACGGTGCGCAGGTACTCGCGCCGCCTGACCCCCTCCAACTCGCTGGCCCCCTGCACCAGCGCCATCCGGCCGTTGGCTGTGGCCACGATCAACGCGCCGTCGCGCAACTGCTGCAGGGTCTGCAGCAGCGCGAGCCAATCAGGTCCCAGCAGTGCCGCAACGATCTTCGTTCCCAGCGCGCTCAGAAGCCCGCTCGCGATGGACGCGCCCCCCGTCTTGCTCAGCGCCGTAACCATCGGGCGCCAGAGAGGCGTGCGGACAGGTTCAGGCGCCACCGTCATCGCTTTTCCACCCACCAGTTGCCCAGAGCCATCGCGGTGAGCCCGCTGCGAAGAAACACATCCACCGCGTCGGCGGCGCGGTACACAATCGGCTCGCCATGCAGGTTGAAGGACGTGTTCAGAATGATCCCCTCCCCCGTGCACGCCTCGTATTCCTTTAACAAGCGGTGATAGTCGGGATTGTGATCCTCGAAGACTTCATGAGGACGCGTGGTGAAGTCGTAGGGATGCTGCGCAGCGGCAAACGCCTCCCGTCTCTCCGGCCGCGAGTGGAATCCGAACATCATGTACGGCGAGGCGACCGGCTTCGGCTTCACGTAATATTCCCCGGCCCTCCCGGCCAGCACCGACGGCGCGAAGGGCATCCAGAAGTCGCGATTCTTGATCATTTCATTGATCACCCGAACCGCCGAGAGCGAATCGGCACGGGCCAGAATCGAGCGGTTTCCCAGCGCCCGCGCGCCAAACTCCATCGGCCCGTTGGCTCGCGCTACGATGTTTCCCGCAGCCACCTTCTGCGCGGTGACACGCTCAATGTCGTGCTCCCACCGGATACGGACACTGCGGCCGGCGATCGCCTCCAAAGCCAGCTGCGCCTCCCCATCGTTGATCGCTTCGCCGTAATAAAGTGCCCCCAGAGGCTCGATCGGTTCACGCGCCCGCGCGGACAAGTGACAGGCCGCCCCGACGCTGTTCGATTCGTCGCCGCACGACGGAAATACGTAAAGATCCTCTACCTCAGGGATCTCGAGCAAAGCCAGATTCGCTTTGACGTTCATGAATACGCCGCCCGCGCAGGCCACCTTGCAGATGCCGGTCTCCCGTACCGCGGCAGTCACCCACTGGACGAGCATGTCCTCAATGAACTTCTGCGCCCCTGCCGCGATCGTGTCGAAGCGCTTGCCCTCGAGCAGTTTCTTCACGAACGGATACGCCGCGTACATCGGCGGGACACCAGTGCGTCGCTTCCACGACAAGCCGTCGGATGAAAACTCGAACAGCCGCGAGAAGTCGCGAGCCGCCTGCCCGGCCCGGCCGGGGGCAACGTACGGCGCCAGGCCCATGACCTTATATTCGTGCTCCAGCGGAGCCATGCCGAGATAACGCGTCACCAGCGCGTACAGCCTTCCGATGGAATCGTGCTCGGAAACTGAAGCAATTCTGGAAAGCTCTCCCTGCCGGCCGATGTTCACCGTGGCCGAAAGCCGATCACCCGAGCCGTCGCAGGTAAGCACCAGCACCGGCTCATCGCGCCAGGGAGCCGTGTGATACGCAGCCGAGGCGTGAGCCAAGTGGTGCTCCACTGCCTCTGTCCTTGCCATTTCCACGCCAATTCGCGCCAGCGCCTGCGCGCGCAGCTCTGCTTTTCGTTTCTGATAAGCGCGGTCCAGGACAGTTCCTTTGAGCGGCTGCTTCCACCGGCCCATTAGGTCCCCGGAACGTTCGTAGTCGGTCACGATCCTTTCGCGTTCCCACTGGTGGTAATTCATGTAGAGGCCGTTGAGCGCAAAGCGCACCTCCCCGCTCCTCCCGTTGAGCGCGTGGAACGCGAGGCCGGCCGCCCCGGCGGGCGCGTCCCCTTGATTCTTGACGCGCGTGAGCCGTTCCTCCTGCAAGGCGAGCGTAACGCGCCCGTCGCGCACCACCGCGACCGAGGCGTTGTGGCCGTCATGAATTCCCACATAGACGCTCATGAGGCCACCTCTTCCCTCGCCGTGTAGTACGAGCGATAGTAGCCGTAGTAGTAGTAGCTGTCGCTCAGCTCCTTGTGAACTTCATTCAGTACCAGCCCGACCACGTTGGCTCTCAAGCGGTTTAGAATCGCTAGGACGCTCGCGACGGCTTTTCGGCGGGTCTTGCCAGCGCGGGCGACGACGATCACTCCGTCGACGGCCGTTGCCATCTGGAGCGGCTCGGCGAATCCAAGCAAAGGCGGTGCGTCCAGCACCACAAGATCGTAGTCTGAAGAGGCCTCTTCCAGGATCTCGACCAATCCGCGGCCAATCAAATCGGAGGCCCTGCGCGAAGGAGGGCCAGCCGCCAGGATGTCCAGTTGGTCCACACCCTCGACTCGCACCAGCGCGTCACGCCAGACGATTTCGCCGAGCAGAACATTGGAGAGTCCAATAACGCTCGGCAGGTTGAAATTGCGGTGCACGCTCGGCCGGCGCAGATCGCCGTCGATCAGTAGCGTCCTCTTGCCTTGTTCGGCGTGAGCCGTGGCCAGATTGGCCGCCGTGGTCGTCTTGCCCTCGCCCGGCGCGGCGCTCGTAATTAAGAGAGACCGGTACCGGCGATCGAAGCTTCCCAGCAGGATCGAATTGCGCAACGTCCGGATAGACTCATGGAAGCCGCTGAGGTCTTGGTCCAAGCCCGGTTTCTGGCGTGGAGCGCCCACTGAAGGCCGGCTCTTCATCAACGGCAGGCTACCGACCACTTCCGTGCGCAAGGTACGCGAGACCTGCTCCGGATCGCGCACGGTCTTATCGAGAAGATCGCTCACCACCGCCGCGCCCACGGCCACCAGCGCGGAAAAAAGAAACGCCAACAAGAGATTGAGCTTCAGGTCGGGAAAAACCGGTTTCAGCGCCGGCCGGGCCGGATCGGCAATGCGGATGGCGCTGTTCTGAAAGCCCGCGTTGATGCCGGCCTCCTTGATCTTGCGGACCAACTCCTCGTACAGCAGCTTGTCGGCGTCGGCCTCGCGCTTCAGTGCCTGATACTCGAAAGATCGCGCATTCACGCGGTCAAAATCGGCCTTGGCGTCGGCGACCGCCTGTTTCACAGCCTCCTCATGCCACTCGCTCTCGTCGTATTCGATCGAAACCCGCCGCATAACGTCTTGAATGGCGCTCTCGATGGCCGATTCCACTTCACGAACCTTGGCCTCTGCTTTCCGGTACTCCGGATGGTTCGCGCCGAAGTGTGTTTTGATCTCCACAAAGCGCTCGCGGGCGTCGTTGAGATGCTCCACCAGGCGGCGCAGCCCGTCGCCTTGGGCGGTGGCCAGGGCGGCCTCAATCGAGCCCGATCTCACCGACTCATAGGTGGCCTGCTTCTTCAGGCGGTCGCCCTGCGCGTTGGTGTACTCGGTGTTGAGCTGCAGCAGGCGCGCCGACAGAATATTGGTCTTTTCCTCCGGATTGATGACGTTCAACTCACGTTCAAATCCGAGTAGTGCCTGGCTCGATCGCTCCATCTTGGCGCGCAGTTCCTCATTTTGCTTTTCCATGAACGTGGCCAGCGACGCCGAACTGCGGATGCGGATGTTATAGGTATGCTCCAGATAGGATTGGGCAATGGCATTGGCGGCATCGGCCGCCAGTTGCGGATCGTCGGAACGGTAACCGATGAGCAGCAGATAAGTGTTCGGCGGCCGGGTCACCTTCAGACGCCGTAGCGTGACTGGCGCGTCGCTGGCCCGCGCGCTCACCGATTCGGCCTCCGGCTGATGTTCCAGTTCACGCAGCTTGAAGCGCCGATCCACCGGCCTCAACACGGAATCCGACTGCACCAGCCTAATCTGCGTGGCCAGGTACTGGTCGGAATCGTTCAGCGAGGTTCGCGCCGCATCCTGCCCAACCACACCCGAGGGCGTCTGGCGATCGACATCCACCGTCGCCGTCGACTCGTAGATCGGCGTCAGACGCGCGGACACGATCAGCGTCCCGATCACGGAGGCGGCCACGAATCCTCCGATACGCCAGCGGTAGCGCTTCAGAATCCATAGATACTGCGATAACGGAAGCTTGCCATCTTCCGGCTCCCGCTCGGCCGCGCTGTAGACCGGCGGCGCATACGCCGGCACGCGTCCCATCTCGACCAACATCGGTAGCCTTTCCTCGTCCTGCATCGAATCTCCTTCGAAAAACGCTCCCCAATCAGGGGTGACTGTAAATCAAAATTCCCGAAGCCGTGGACGACATGAACCCGACAGCGCGGTCGATGGTGGTCATCGTCAAACGGGCCGAACGGTTATCGGGAATATAGAAAATGTCGTTGGCCGACAGAGGCACATCGGGTTGCTTGCGATCCAGGATCTTTCTGAGGTCGATCGCTACCTCCTTGGGTTGGCCAGCGGGTTGCCCGGTGGGTTGTGTAGTGCCCGTGTCGGCGCGGCGGTAAATGAAGGCCTGTTTGTTGGCGTACGGCGCCAGACCCTCCGCCATCGCCAGAGCTTTCAAAATGGTCAGCCCAAAACCGTCTTCAATCTTGTACGCGCCCGGATGCTTCACGTTCCCGACCACGAAGACGCGCCCCACAGGAGGAACCCGAACTTCTTCTCCACCCTCCAGCGTCACGTTTAGCGACGGATCCGCCGCATCGATCAGACCCTTCAGCGGAATCCGCTCCACGCGCACCGCGCCTCCTGGCGCGAGCGCTGGGCGGGTCACCACCACCTCGGTGCCTGCGTCGGGAGAAAGGCCCTGGGCACGGGTTAATGCTTCCAGTAGCGTCGTCTTCCCGAGAGCCTGAAAGGTCACCGGACGCTTCACCGCGCCAGCCACGCTGATCGGACGGCTATGATACTCGGCGATTGTGACCGTCACTACCGGATCCACCAGAATCTCCGCAACGCTCAACGCGACTGCGATCTTCTCCTCTAAATCCGAGGGCATTAGCCCCTTGGCTTCCACTTTTTGCTTCAGCATGGGCAGCCGGATAAACCCTTCCGCGCTGACTCGTACCGTTCTGGTTAACTCCGGTGCGCCGTATACCGAGATGGAGAGTAGATCGTTCGGCCCGATTTTCTGTGCTGGCAAATTTCCCAGTAACGAAGGCTCCATCGCCGCCGTCTGGATCTCCTGCGCAGGAATGAAACCGGCAAACAGGAGAAGGAAAGAAAGAAATTTGCGATTCATCGGCACTCGCTAAGTTGTGCCGGGCGAGAAGGATTCGTCTCAGATGGATCTGTGATTTTCCGCTTGGATTAGCGCCAAATCTGATACCACTTTCGGGACTCAGTTGTAATGGAATCTCGAAATGGTATCAGGGCTTCCCCTATTAGGGCAGCTTTGGGGTTGGTGATGCACAATGTTTCAGCCAGTTCCTCGCCGTAGTTCTTCTTGACCCATGCATAGGCCTGTTCGAGCCTCGGCGGCCGATGCTCGCAGTCGTGGGCGTCGCTCGCAAGAAAATGCACCAGGCGCCGGTCCAACAGGCTGCTTGAAAACTCCTGCGCGCGCTTGCCGAATCCGCCCAGCAGGCTCTGTGCCGTCAGTTGTACGCACGCGCCGGCGTCCACCCACTGGGCGAGGCTGTCGATTCGCTCGCGCAACAGGCGGTTGCGCTCGGGATGCGTAATCACAGGCGTCATGCCGGCCAGCTGCAGCCTCTCGAAGATTTCCGCGGTGTTGTTAAAAATCAGCAGGTCGGAAAACTCCACCAGCAGGTAACGGCGATGGTTGATGGTGTACTTGGCTGGATGGGCAAGGGCGTCCTCGATATTGTCGAAGCTGAGATGAAAATCGCAGCCGCTGTGCAGGCGCAGCACGCTGCCGGACGTCTCGGCGATCTCGGCCAGCCGCTCTTCGATCAATTCCGGCTCGAAACGGTACTTGGCGTTGGCGTGCGGGGTGGCCACCAGATCGGTGGTGCCGTGCTCGGCGGCCATGCGGACCATGGCAAGCGAATCGTCGATCGACTTCGCGCCGTCGTCCAGTCCGTACAGCACGTGACTGTGAATATCGATCACGCTACGATTCTACTGCCCTTGCAGATCGGGAAGCTTCACCAGCTCGATGCGGTGATTTCTCCCGCGGCCCGCTTCGGTGGTGTTGTCGGCCACCGGGCGGGCATCGCCGATGCCCTGAGGATCCAGGCGCAGGCGCTTTACTCCGTTGGCCGTCAGCCACTGCACAACGGCCGAGGCGCGCCGGCGCGATAACGTCATGTTGCCCGCCTTCGTGCCGACGTTATCGGTATGTCCTTCCACGCGAATCCGCCACACCGGATGATCGTTCATCATGCTGACCACTTCCTGCAGCAAGGCCGTTGACGACGGCGACAGATCGGGCCGTCCGGGCAGGAACTGGATGCCGTACAGCGCCACATGGCCGTAACGCTGCAACATCTCGGCGATGGAATCGGCGTCGGTGATCGAATCGAACTCCGGCTGAGCGGCGTTCATCTCGATCAGCGTGTAGTAGCGCGACGCGGCGTCCACGGTGATCCAGAAATCTCCCTTGTGAGCCGTCAGAGCCGCTTCCGTCTCGGCGAACCGGTACGGAATTTCGAAGCCCTCGGCTTTTAAGGCCGACGCCGCCCGATCGACAATCGAGGCCGGGCTGGTCCCTTCACGACATTCATACATGAGAGACCGGCTCTTGCCGCCGATCGGCGTAGTTACCGCCTCGCCCTGGCCATCTTCGCCGACGGCAATCTCGCGGTGGTCGGAATCCTTCTTGTCGCAGTTGTCGATCCGGCATTCCAGCAGCTTCGGCAAGTACGTGGAATCGATGCAGCCGGGCTGATCCGGCGCGAGCCTCGCGGCCGGCTCGCCGGTCTGCGCCGCGTTTCCCGCCAGCATGAGCATGAACAGCAGGAACATAACGTGAGGAGAATGTTTCACGCCCAAGTTATGATCTTACCAGAAGCCGTACTTTAGCCGCCGATGGAATACATCGGCCGCGGCGGCGCGACGAATCGTGCCGTATTGATCTCATGGCCGATCCACTTTCCGCGCACGCACCGGGCGACGGCGGCCGCGATCTCTTCGTCCGGGGCATTGCGGCGAATCAGCCCGCGCACGTCGGTCTCCTCCACCGCGAACAGGCAATAGCGTAAATGGCCATCGGCGGTGATGCGCAGGCGATTGCAGTTCAGGCAAAACGGACGGCTTACGGAGGCGATAAAGCCTACCCCTCCGATGCCGTCGGCAAAGCGATACTCCGTGGCGGGAGCGCGCGGGTCGCGATCCGGCACCACCTCCAGCGGACCGATCTCGCGCTCCAGCATGGCGATCATGTCATCCGCCGTCAGTACGCGGCTGCGGTCCCAGATGCCCTGCGCGTCCAGCGGCATGAACTCGATGTAGCGGATCTCGATGCCGCGCTCCCGCCCGAACCGGGCCATCGGCACGATGTCCGGCTCAATCAGATCTTTCACCGCCACGACGTTGATCTTCACCGGTCCGTAGCCCAGCTTCAGGCAGGTTTCGATGCCCCGCATCACCTTGTCGAAATCGTCGCGGCGGGTGATGCGCTGGAAACGCTCGCGGTCCAGCGTGTCCAGGTGAATATTGATGCGGCGCAGACCGGCGTCATACAGCTCCGGCGCGAACTCGGCCAGCTTGACGCCGTTAGTTGTCAACGCCAGATCCTCAATCCCTTCAATTGCCGCCAGCTTCCTGATCAAGGTCGAGAGGTCTTTTCGCAGCAGCGGCTCGCCGCCGGTAACGCGCAGTTTCCTCACGCCCAGTTTCGCGGCGACCTGCACGAAACGCTCGATTTCCTCAAACGTGAGCAGTTTCTCGCGCGCCTCAAATTTCACCGGCGTCTCCGGCATGCAGTAGAAGCAGCGGATGTTGCAGCGATCCGTCACGCTGATGCGCAAGCTATCGTGCAGGCGCCCGAAGGTGTCGATTAAAGAGTTCACTCTTTTGGCGGAAACCGGCTACTTCCATTCTATCCCGCTCCGGGATTTGACATGATATCCTCTTGAACGACCTCCGCCGCCCATCCCGAATCGCCGCTGGCATGGTCGCGTGCCTGGTTCTGGCAAAGCTGCTTGTTCACCTCTACGCCGGCCGCCACTACGGCTATTTTGTTGACGAACTCTACTACATCGCTTGCAGCAAGCATCTCGCTTGGGGCTACGTCGACCAGCCTCCTCTGATCGCGCTGATCACCTGGACGGTGCGCGCGATCCTAGGCGATTCCCTGCCCGCCATCCGGTTGCTGCCCGCGGTGGCCGGAGCAGGCGAGGTCGCCCTGGTCGCGCTCCTTGCCCGCGAATTCGGAGGCAAGGCCTTCGCGCAAGGGCTCGCCGGATTAGCCGTCCTGGTCGCGCCTGGCCTCCTCGCCGCTGACGGTCTTCTCTCCATGAACGCCTTCGAGCCTCTGTTCTGGATGGGCTGCGCCTGGCTGCTGGCGCGGATCGTCAATACGGGCGACCAAAAACTCTGGATCTGGTTCGGGGTCCTGGCCGGGCTCGGCCTGGAGAACAAGCACTCCATGCTGATCTTCGGCGCGGGAATGGTCGCCGGTGTGATCCTGACGCCGGAGCGCCGCGCGTTTCGAAGCGGTTGGTTCTGGCTGGCGGCCCTCATCGTGTTTCTGCTCTTCCTTCCCAACCTGATCTGGAACATCCAGCACCACTTCCCGTTCCTCGAACTGCAAGCCAACATCCGCCGAAGCGGCCGCGACGTCCACCTGGGGCTGATGGAATTCTTCGGGCAGGAAACCCTGGCCACAAATCCGCTGACGTTGCCCCTCTGGCTGGCCGGACTCTGGTTTTTCTTCGGACCAGGAAAGCGTTTCCGCGCGCTGGGCATCGCCTGGATCTTCACGGCGGTCGTCATCGTCACCCTGAGCCCGAGGATTTACTACCTGTTCCCCGCATTCCCCGCCCTGTGCGCCGGTGGAGGCGTCGTCTGGGAGCATTGGCTCGACCGTTTCGCGCGGCCCTGGCGAATCGCCTGGGCGACCCTGATCGCCGTGAGCGGCGCGATGCTCGCCCCAATGGCGATCCCCGTGCTTCCACCCGAAACCTACATCCGCTATACGCGCGCGCTGCACCTGGCGCCGCCCCGGATTGAGACGCATCGTCTCGGTCCACTGCCGCAGATCTTCGCCGACCAGTTCGGCTGGGAGGAAATGGCGGCCGAAGTTGCGCGCATCTACAACAATCTGCCGCCGGAGGTCCGCACCGAAACCGCGATCTTCGGACAGAATTACGGCCAGGCCGGCGCCATTGATCTGTTCGGCCCGAAATACGGCCTCCCTCAAGCGATCAGCGCGCATCAGAGCTACTTTTTCTGGGGACCGCGAAATTACACAGGCTCCAGCGTCATTGTGATGGCCGGCAATCCAGAGGACCTGGAACGCCGGTTCGCGAGCGTCGAAAAGGTGGGTCACGTCGAGCATCCCTACTCGATGCCCTACGAGCATTTCGACATCTATTATTGCCGAGGACTGAAGCAGCCGCTGAAGGATCTCTGGCCGCAGGCGAAGAACTGGGACTAGTTAAGATTTACCAGCCTGTCAAACACTAGGTCCCCGCACGTTAGTGCGGCGTGATAACCCCTGGCGTGAGCCAGGGGACTCAACCGCTAGACAAAATGACCCGGACATCTTACTAGGGAGTCATCAATAGGTGATCTCATCCCCCGGCATCAGCACCAGCCCGAAAATCTCATTCCCTTCGAACTTCACCGGGACCAATTTGCCGTGGTACAGCCGCCGCACGGATGCAATTTTGGGCAGCGTCCGCGAATGGCTGGCAGGATCGGTCACCGCCTCACCCACCGTGCCGCCGACGCGAGAAAATGTCTCGCGGCCCTTGACCCTCACAGAGAATCCGGCGTTCATTCCCACGCTCGGCGCGATCATTTCGCAGAAAACGCCGGCCTCAGGCTTGGCGCAGTAGCCCTCGGGATCGTCTAGGAACTTCGCGGTCGCCTGACGCAGCGTGGCTCGCTCCCCGGCGCCCAGAATCGTCGCGCGAAAATTATGCGGCGAGGCTCCGGTCCAATAGAGATAACGGAAATATCCTGTCGATTCAGGCACCGTCAACGCCTTCCCCATGCCCGAGACATGCGTGATGCGCACGCGATCGCTCTCCGCACCATTCGATGCCGCATAGATGGAAATGTCGAAGCCGCCCTCGATCGGGCTCATCACACTGAGCAGCGACCCTGCGTTCAGATCGACGAATCCGGTCTGCGTATACGTGCCGAATCGCAGGTACGTGGCGATCTGCGGCGGGAACGGAAATATCTCCGTCATCCTCTGCCGCAAGCGCGCGCTCTCGTCCACCCGCAGACATCCCGCTTCCTGCTTTGCGGCGATCCCGTCGCGAAACTTCTCAATATCGGCCAGCGAGTCGGCATACATCCGCGGACCGGTCTCCTGAATCGCCACCGTTGGATTCGGCTGCGCAGGTTGTTCGGCCGGAGGAGCGTAATATTCCTCCGCCTTCGCCGCCACCAATGCGGTATTCCCGCGCCAGGTGAGCGAAAACGGCCCGCTCGCGACGTCGCAGCCTGATGTTTTCGGGGGATGCTGCCGCGCGCCTTTGATCTCCGGCTTGGTGGGCGGAGGCGTCAGAATCTGTGTCCGGCCTTGTCTTGCCAGCGTGTATGCGGGATGGCGGCAGGCAGCCAGGGCACAAATCGAGAGGGCAAGGATCCAGCGCATGTTAGCCCTTCAGCATTTCCCGGACCGCTTCAGGACTCGCATTCGCGATTTCCGACGCAATCTGTTCCGCCCGGTCCTCCAGCTCGAATGCGGGCGCGGCTTGCTGCACCAGGCCCCAGGCAACCGCGTCCGGCGTGGAGAAAACGCGTCCGCTGAGCGATAACTCGACCGCTCTCCGCTCGCCAACGGCGCGGGCCACAGCCTGATGAATCGCGCGATGCCAGACGCCTTCGCGGATTCCCGTCAACCCGAAGCTGGTTCCCTGCGCGGCAACCACCACGTGCGCGTTCGCTGCCAACGCCAGCCCACCGCCGAGCGCGACGCCCTGCACCGAAGCGATCAGCGGCTTGCCGATCGTGCGGCCGATGGAGAGCAGTTCCTCATGCGGCTCACACGCGACGCAGAACAAGGGACCGTCGGCCTCCAACAAGATCGCGCCGACGCTTTGATCGGACTCGGCTTCCCGAAACGCGCGCAGCAGCGCCAGACATCCTTCCTGATCGAGAACGTTGCGCGTCTCTGGAGACGACAGCGCCACGCGGTAGAGCCGACCCTCCTGCTCCACGCGCAGTTTCATAGCGTTTCAAGCGCCAGATGCTCGCGTGATCCGGCCGCGGCCTCGAACGCGAACTGCAGCACGCGGCGTGTCTCCAGCGGATCGATGATCGCGTCCACGTGCCCCCGCGCGGCAGCGAACTTCGCGTCTAGCCACTGCTCGTAATCGGCGCGCGTCTGCGCGATGCGAGTCTCCAGATCCGGCGGAATCGGTTCGCCCGATTCCTTCAGCTTCGCGAGTTCCGGCCCGTGTACCGCCTGCACCGCGGCGTCTCCTTCCATCACGCCGATGCGCGCCGTCGGCCAGGCGAAGGTGAAGTGCGGATCGAATCCCTGGCCGGCCATGGCGTAATACCCCGCGCCGCTCGCGTGATTCAGCGTCACAATAATCTTCGGCACCGTGGCGCAGGCCATCGATTCCACCATCTCCGCGCCTGCGCGGATAATCCCTTCGCTTTCCGCGTCCACGCCGACCATGAATCCGGAAACATCTTGCAGATACAGCAGGGGCGTGTTGTGTCGCTGCGCGTTCTCGACGAAGTACGCCACCTTTCGCGCCGATTCGGTATAGACAATGCCTCCGATCCTCGGCCCGCCCGAGGTTTTCAGGAACCCGCGCCGGTTGGCAATCACGCCGATCTCGCGTCCGTTCAGCCGCGCGTGCGCGCACAGCATCTCCGGCGCGTGATGCGGCTGAAACTCCAAATAATCCCCCGCGTCCACGATGCGGGCGATCACCTCTCCCACATCGTAGGGAAGCCGGTGATTGGCGGGCAGCAGGTCGTACAATCCCTCCGCTGGTTTCGCGGGCGCGCGGCCTTTAGGCGAGCACTGAGGAGCGGGCAACTCGCGGATCTTCTTGCGGATCATCTCCAGACAAGCCGGATCATCCTTGGCAGAATAATGCGCCACGCCGCTGGTGCGCGTATGCAGGCTCGCGCCGCCCAGCGATTCCGCGTCGGTCACCTGGCCTACGGCACCTTTCACCAGATTCGGCCCGCCGAGCCCCATGAAGCTCGAACCTTCCACCATGATAATGACGTCGCTCAGAGCGGGCAGATAAGCGCCTCCGGCGATGCACATGCCCATCACGGCGGCGATCTGTGGCACCTTCAGCCGCCTCCGCATCAGAGAGTTGTAATAGAAAATCCGCGCCGCGCCGTACTGGCCGGGGAAAATGCCGTCCTGATACGGCAGATTCACCCCCGCCGAATCCACCAGGTAGACGATCGGCAGCCGGTTGCGCATGGCGATCTCCTGCGCGCGCAAAATCTTCGCAATCGTCTCCGGCCACCACGCGCCCGCCTTCACCGTCGCGTCATTGGCCACGATCACCGACGGCCTTCCCTCGATCCGCGCCACACCGGTGACCACGCCCGCCGCCGGCGCCTGCCCGTCGTACTTGTCGTAGGCGATCAGCAGGCCGATTTCGAGAAACGCCGTTCCGGGGTCGATCAGCTTGGCGATGCGCTCCCGAGCCGTCAGCTTCCCCTCGCGATGCTGCTTTTCGATCTTCTTCACCCCGCCGCCCAGGCGCAGCTTGTCTTCCAAGTCCTGAATTTCGGCCACCAGCGAACGCAATGTTTGTTCCGCCACTATTGCTATAGTAACGGTCTGGATGGCCGGAATCGACAAGGGCGCGCTGAAGTGGGCGTGGACGGTGTTTCTGTTCGCGCTGGTGGCGGTGTTGCTGTACCAGGTCCGCCACACGCTGGTGATTTTCGCGCTGGCGGTGTTTCTCTCCCATCTGCTCGCGCCGGTGGTAAGTTTTTTCGATCGCACGGGCCCGCTCCGTCTGCCTCGCGCGTTGGTGGTGACGTTGGTATACGTTGGCGTATTGGCGGCTGTCATTCTAGCGGCGATCTCGCTCGGCGCGCGTATCGGCGGGGAGGCGGCGAGCCTGGCCGTAAAGCTGCGCGATACGATGAGCCAGCCCGATCCGTTGAGCCACATCCCGTTCCCCTCGTGGTTCGATTCGGTGCGGCCTGCCGCGGAGCCCGTCGTCAAGAAATGGCTCGCGGATTTGGAGCAGCACGTTTTGCCGCTGATCACCAGCGCAGGCGTGCAAATTCTTTCCGGCATCGGCAGCCTGCTTAACGCAGTGCTGATCCCCATCCTCAGCTTCTTCTTTCTGAAAGACGGCGCGGCGATACGTAAAACGATCGTCGGCAGCTTCCCGCACAACAATCAGACGGTAGTGAACGAGATCCTGGTGGATCTGAACGAACTCCTCGCGCAATACATTCGCGCACTCGTGCTCCTCTCGATGGCGGCGTTCGTCGGCTACACTGGATTCCTTTCGATTGCGTCGGTGCCCTATGCAATCCTGCTGGCGGGCGTCGCGGCGATCTTCGAATTCATCCCGGTGGTGGGGCCGCTGATGGCATCGGTGGCGATTCTGCTCGTCGCCGCGTTCACCGGCTATCCGCACCTGTTGTGGATCGTCGCGTTCCTGGCGATTTACCGCCTGTTTCAGGATTATGTCCTGAGCCCCTACTTGATGAGCGCGGGTGTCGAAATCCATCCCTTGCTCGTTCTGTTCGGCGTGCTCGCAGGCGAGCAGATCGCGGGCGTCGAAGGCATGTTCTTTTCCGTGCCGGTAATAGCCGCACTGCGCGTGATCTTTGTGCGGCTCCGGAGACAAAGGCGTGCGGAAGCTTAGTTGGTGCGCCCTCCTCGCCACCGCGCCCGCCTGGGCGCACGTCGTCAGCATGAGCACCGGCGAACTGCACATCGACGGTCCTCTGGCCGAATACGAACTCCGTATCCCCATGGCCGAGGTCGCGCCGATGGCCAACCCCGCGTCGATTCTAGACCACATCCGCTTCGACGGCGGTCATCGCACGAAATCGAGTTGCGCCGAAGAGAACGGCACCTACGTCTGTCATGCCTCGTATGAGTTCGAGACCATGGTTCCCGACCGCTTGGGCGTCGAATGCACGTTCTTCGAAGCGACGGTGCCGAATCACGTCCATTGGCTGAACGCTAGCCGCGGAGCCAATAGCGATCAGGAAATTTTCGACAAGTCATTTCCGCGCACCGAACTGCGCTTCCGCCCGCCCTCGCGCCTGGAAAACTCAAGCCGAGCCTTCGGCCTAGGATTCTCACGTGCCGCGACGAACTGGATCGGCCTGCTCTTCCTGCTGACCTTGGCGGTCGCCGCGCCCGGATCAGCCTTGCCTTTGCTGGGGTTCTTTGCTGGAGAAGTCGCTGCCATTATCATCGGCCCGAAGATCCCCTACCCTCTGCCGCCCCGGTTCCTGGAAGCCGCGATGGCGCTGACAATCGCGTATCTGGCCGTCGAAATCCTGATGTCAGCCAAAGAGAAACACGTCGTCTGGATCGCCGCCGCGCTAGGCCTCCCGCACGGATTCCTGGTCGCAGGCTTTCCCGCGATGCACATCGCCGGCGCGGGGGTTTTCCAACTCGCTGCCTTCGCCGTATTGGCGCTCATCGCCAGCCGCTTGATGCGGTGGAAGCGCCCTGCGGCCTGGACCTTGCTTGCGGTGGGGCTGATGGTATTCGCCGTTCGCTTAATTGTCCATTAACCTGAGTTCGCGCGATCGTATAAAACAGCCGGACGAAGGGACCATTCGTAATTACACCAGCCACTGTTCATCAGAGCTGATCCCGGCAACGCAAGAACGGCGTACGCGGCACTGACCGTTTTCGGCGCGCCGCTCGCGCTTCCATCAGATTCCTCCGACCGGCGCGAATTAGGGATTGTCTTCGTCAGCGCGAGCATCTCAGCGAAGTAGCTACTCGGGCCTGCTCGAATTCAGGTAAGCGAGCAGCCTGATCTCCCGCCGGCCCTTGGTCACCGTGTCTATAATCAGCCCGCACGCAAACAGCACCATCGCCGAGATCGTCAGCCCCGTGGCGAGGATCGCCGTCGGGAATCTCGGCACCAGGCCGGTCTTCAGGAACGTCACGAAAACGGGATACGCCAGCACCAGCGCCACGGCCAGAAACAGAGCGCCCAGCAAAGAGAAAAACACGAACGGCCGCTCATTCTTGAACAGCGTGAAAATTGTCCACAGGATGCGCGTACCATCCGTGTATTTGTTCAGCTTGCTCGCCGAGCCCGTGGAACGCTCCTTATAGGCCGTATCGATTTCGCCCACCGGGAGGCGCAGCGTCAGCGCATGCACCGTCAGTTCCGTTTCGATCTCGAATCCGCGCGAAAAGCCGGGGAACGATTTCACAAAGCGTCTCGAAAACACCCGGTAGCCGGAGAGCAGATCGCGCAGGCTCGCGCCGAATAGCATGGCCACGGATCGCGTGAACATCCGGTTGCCGAAGCGGTGCCCGCGCCGGAATGCTCCCGACGATTCTTCCACGCGCCGCGCGACCAGCATCGCCAGCCGCTGCTCCTCGGCCATGGCGATCATGCGAGGCGCTATCGACGCATCGTACGTGCCGTCGCCGTCAACCAGTACGTAATAGTCCGCTTCGATCTCCGCGAACATCCGCCGCACGACAGCGCCCTTGCCTGGTGACGGTTCGTGGCGCACGATGGCCCCAGCATCCGCCGCCGCGCGAGCGGTCGCGTCGGCGGAGTTGTTGTCGTAGACGTAAATCTTCGCCGACGGCAAGGCCGATTGAAACGATTCAACGACACCGGAAATCGCCGCGGCTTCATTATGGCAAGGGATCAGTACCGCGACGTTCATTCCTTCACCTTATAGAGGATCGACCGCTCCGTGCGGGCGACCTCCGTGTACAGCGCGAACCACCGGTCCAGTTCCGATTGGCGAGCCAGCGCCAGCGGAGGGTTATACAAACCCAGTCCGTCGACGATCCAGACCGGCTTCGTCGAGATCAGTTCACGAACATTGGGTGCAGTGAACTCCGGCGCAATGGACTCGGTCGAAAATAAGTGCCGGTCGGCCAACACGCCCGAAATGGGCTGGCTCTCCAGGAAGCGCGTCCCAGCAGGCAGTTCGGAATCGATGAAAATATCCGGCCGGAACCCCCAGACAAACAGCGTATCGCCGGGCCGCGCCAGCGTGCGCAGTTTCTCCGACGCCGCCCGGCTGTCGCGATCGATCGCCAGATCCGTCATCGTCCCGCCGCGCGCCAGCGTGACGTAACTTTTTCCAAAACGGACGAGGGGGACGGCGAGGAGCGCGCAGAGGGCGATCCCCGCACTTACGCGCGGGGTGATAAGCCCGTGGCGTGAGCCCGGGGATTTATAAATCAGGAGCGACCAGCCTCGGGAGGCGGCGACGATCATCGGAGGCAGTAATAAGAGATAGTAACGCGGGAAAAAGCGCAATCCCAAGATAACGCCGACGAAGGAGATGGCGATCCAGATTGCCAGACGGCGTTCGCGGCGCAGGGCTGCGATGGCTCCGATGACGAGCGCGGCCTGGAACCCTAGCCAGTTCGCGGTCCGCAGAATCCCCTCTTTCAACGGATTCTCCACAAACGTATGCGCCGCGTAGATGCGTCCCCACTGCCAAGCTTGCCGATAGTACTCAGAAGCCGCGCCATGCAGCGCCATCCAGCCAACCGCGAGCGCATTCGGCACGATAAACCCGGCTGTCAGCAGCGGCAATTGCCGCCACAACAGCAACCCGCAAACGGCGAGCACAAAAATCGCCTTAGAACTGCACAAGAGTCCCACGCCCGCCGCCGCACCGCTCCAAAATGCCCTACCCCGCCACGCAAGATAAACCGCGGCCAGATGCGGAACCACCAGCAGCATGTCGGACGCCAGGGGGATCACCGCCGACGGCAATCCGAACGTCAGAAAAAACGCGGTGAAACCGGCTGCGAACAGGCCTTCCTGCTCGCTCCACTTGGACCGCGCAAACTGCCACGCAACCGCGCAGGCCGCCATCACGTAGGCCGCTCCCGCCAGCCTCAGCAACACACCGGCGCGTGCGCCCCAGAGCAAATAAACCCAGGAAACCAGCGCCGGCTTGTCGAACCACACGTCGCGATAAAGGACCTTTCCGCGGGCGACCTGCATGGCGGCGGCCAGCGGCAGCGTATCGTCGGCCCACAGGACGTTCGAGTGGCACAGGCGCGCAGCGGTGACGACCACCGCTAGCAGCAGGAAGACAGGACCGGCTCGCACGTATCGAATATAGCCGATACTAGCTGTTCAGGCGGCTATGGCTCTTCCCGTAGAGGAAGTAGACGAACAGCCCGATCAGCATCCAAATAAATGCCACCAGCTGCGTATACTTATCGAGCGAAACGATCATCGTGATGCAGAACAGCACGCCGAGGATCGGAACCAGCGGCACCAGAGGGGTCTTGAACGGCCGGTGCTGCCCCGGGTTCTTCATCCGCAGAATCCACACACCGATGCAGACCAGCACGAACGCAAACAGTGTGCCGATTGCGGTCAGGTCGCCGAGCAGATCGCCGGGAACGAAGGTGGCGAGGGTTCCGACGAAGCAGAAAACAATAATGTTCGACTTGTAAGGTGTGCGATAGCTCGTGTGAATATGGGAGAACATCTGGGGCAGCAAGCCGTCGCAGGCCATAGTGAAGAACACGCGGCTTCCGCCCATTAACATCACCAGGATGACCGACGAAAAACCCGCCAGAATCGCCACAGTGACCAAGGTTGCCAGCCACCCGAATCCCGGCATGTGATGCTGGATCGCATAAGCGACCGAGGCCTCCTTGCCAGCGAGAAGAAACTCGGGATATGGCGCGACGCCTGTCAGCACCCAGCCGAACAGAATGTAAAGCACCGTGCATATGGCAAGCGAGCCGAGAATTCCGATGGGCATATCGCGCCCGGGATTGATGGTTTCCTGGGCGGCCGTCGAGACAGCGTCGAATCCGATGAAAGCGAAGAACACAATGCCCGCCCCGCGAAGCACGCCTCCAAACCCGTGTTGGAAGAAACCTTCATGCCCCTTAATCCCCTCAGGAATCAGGAACGGCGTATGATTTGCCGGATCGATGAAGCTCCAGCCGATGGCGATGAATGCGAGCACGATGCCGACTTTGATCGCCACGATGATCGAGTTCACGGTGGCCGATTCGGAGGTGCCTTTGATCAGCAAAAGGGTCAAAATGAGGACGATGAACAACGCCGGGATGTTCATGAATCCGTGCGCGCCGGTCATTGGATCGGCTTCAAAAGGGGAGTGGCACCAGGAGTAAGGAATCCTACCGCCGCATAACTTGTTTAAATATTCGCTCCAGGCAATCGCCACGGTGCCCGCGCCGAACGCGTATTCGAGGACAAGAGCCCAACCGATCACCCAGGCGATGATCTCGCCCATCGTGGTATACGCGTATGTGTAGGCGCTGCCAGCGATGGGGATCATCGAAGCAAATTCGGCGTAGCACAGGCCCGCGAACAGGCATCCAATCGCGGCGAATACGAAGGAGAGAGTTACGGCGGGGCCCGCCGCCTCGCCCGATGCAGCCGCGGTGCGGACAAAGAGGCCTGCCCCGATAATGGCGCCGATTCCCAGCGCGATGAGCCCCTGTGCCGTCAACGTGCGTTTCAACCCGTGACTGGAGTCGCTCGCTTGCGCAAGTAGGCTGGCCAGAGGCTTCGTACGAAAGATGTCCATAGATATTTTAAAGAGTGTAACAGAGATATGCGCGTTAATGCGCTCTCCAGGCCGAGGGAGGCACCGGACCACTATTGAAGAACGGACTTGGCGTCATGACGCCGTCCTTCTTAAAAAACATGCCGTCTTTCATGACAAAACGGACATCACGCAGCGTATCGATATTCTCGAGCGGATTCCCGCGCACGGCGATCAGATCGGCCGGCAGACCGGCCTTAATCGGGCCGCGTTTGTCGTACAGTTCGCAAACCTGGTAGCCGTTAGTCGTCATGATTTTGAGAATCTCTTTGTCGGGAACCTCGGCCGCCTTCCAACTCTTCAGGAAATCGATCACCACTTCTCCGCGCGTCATGCCCGGAATGTAGTAATCGGCGTCGGTGGAAAAGGCCAGCTTCACATGGTTGGCGTAAGCGTTTTTCAGTCCGTCCTCCTGGCGCTTAAAACGGACCTGCGCAGGGGCCGACGTCGTCGTGTGGTAATCCGTCATTGGAGTCTCCGTGCCCACCCGCCAGATTCCTTTCTTCGCCATCGCCTTGTGCGCTTCATCGTCCAGCGCGTTCGAATGTTCGATGGAAAAGATGCCCGCTTCGATGGCCCTCATCGCTCCGGAGTGCGTTTGGACGTGTCCAGCGACCTTCAAACCAGACTTCGCCGCTTCACTCACGAACAGTTTCATTTCGTCAACCGTATAACCGTATGGTTTGCAATCCACGCAGATCTTGATCACCTTGGCGCCATAGAGTACGTTGCGGCGAACCGCTTTGACGATCTCGTCCGGAGTATCGGCGTTCAGATACTCGGGATAAATGAGCATTTCCCGCTCTGGAACGGGCTGAAATTGGCCGCCGAAGCCGCCGATGATGATTCCGGAATTGATGATGGTCGGCCCCGGCACCCAGCCCTGTTCGATGGCCACGCGCAAAGCCGTGTCGGCATAGTTCGCATTATTGCCCAGGTCGCGCTCCATGGTGAATCCGGCGGAAAGCATGGTGATGCCATTCGACACCGCCTGGATCGCGCGAATCGCGGTCGAATCGAGCACGCTGGTCAGATAGTAGCTGTTGTGCTCCGGCTCCTCTTTATAGGTCAGCGCCAGGTGATTGTGCGCGTCGACCAGACCGGGGGATACGTAATATTGCGACAAATCGACGACCTGGGCGCCTGCGGGAATCGCGACGTTCGCGCCGACGGCAGTGAATTTGCCGCCTTCAATCAGGATGATCTGGTTGGCGGCCGCGGTGCCTGTTTCCGGGTCCACGAGATGGCCCACCCGCAGCGCCGTCACCTGCGCGCACAACAGCGCCGGCGTCAACAATGCGCCCAACGCAAAGCGGAGTTGGATCGTTTTCATAAGGCTCCTTGAAAATGACTACGGGAGATACTTCGCGGGAATCGGATTGTCCGGCCGCTCCGCGTCCCAGTAGATGGAGACAACCCAGTAGCGGTCGCCGTCCTTCAACAACTGAAAGCTGTTGATGCCTCGCGCGAACGGCTTCGCATCATCCAGGCTGCGGCGCGACTCGTATGTGGTGAACACGTGGACGATGTTGCCAAAGCTCTCCACCCTTTGCGCGATGCCGCGCTCGAAGAAGCCGTTGGCCGCGAAGCTCCCGGATACGCGCTCGACATACTGGTTGACGGTCAACGGCCGAATGTCGGCGTGCCCTCCCGGCAGTGCCACGGTGGGCGTCAGGCGGGCATCCGGCACGAATAATGACCGGAATCGATCCCAATCCCGGTCCTTGCCCTTCGGCCCGGATATGACATCATAGGTCGCGGCGACAATCGCGTCGACGGACTTCACATCCTCCGCCTTCGCCTTGGGCCAATCGGGATGGCCGGCAATGGAACCGGGAGGCGCTTGAGCGAGCAGAAGGACAGTGATCCATTGGGGCAAACAGGTCATCCCCAGATTGTACATGTGCGAAGGATGTGGGGCGGACCCCGGGTCCGCAGCCGACGCCCTCGTCGGCCTTTGTTACCGGCCTGCCGAACACCGGGTCCCCGCACTAACGCGCGGGCTTACAACCCCTGGCGTGAGCCAGGGGACTCAACCCCTAACATAATTACCGGGACATCTTACTAGTGATCTTCCGCCGGTCGATTGAAAACCGCGCGCCCCACGTTGGTTCCCACGTTGACCGCGACGTCGAACCAGCCGATCATCATTTCGTCCCAGCTTTGCGGGCCCCAGAACACCGTCGCGGCGGGATTCGGGTTGAACGGATTGTTCACCGAGTTATCAAACACGGCCGACACTTCGATGCGCGTGCCGCGCGTCAAGGGCTTCGGCGTTTCCAGGTAATAATACGGCTGCCAGTTAAAATCGTACCTCGGCACGTCGAGCAGGATCTCCGATTCGCCGTTGGGATAAATCGCCCGAAACATCATCGATTTGCCGCGCAGGTGCATGTGGACGCGCATGCCCACCAGGTCCACCTGTTCGCGCATCACGCTCACTGCCTCGATCTTGTAATTCGCCTCCCCGGGTGGAATCTGCAGCCAGTGCGCGGCGGCCTGCATCGCTACGATTTTCTGCGTGGGCGGCTTCTTTGCAAAAATCAGGCCGATTTTCGTGCGATCCTTCGCCGCCTTGCCGTTGGCGGTGTAGTGCATCTGAAACACCAGATGCGACCCTGCCTTGATGAGCCTCGCCTGCCCAGGCTTCCAGATCTGCGGCGTCATGCCGGGCGCGTAGCCGGCCAGATACTCCTGCCCCCAAGGACCGGTGCCGCTGTCGACGACGACAATCGCGTGATGCACCACGCTGCGGTCGCTCGGCCGGACCTCCACCATCTCCACCCACTTGTCCTCCGTGAAATTCGTCGAAACCGGGATGAACTGATAATCAATCGCGCCATTCGCGGGAACAGAAAACGGCTCGGGCATTTCGAAAACCACGTCGGGCTTGGGGATGCGCCATCCGTCGACGAACACGCGCGGCTTTGGCGCATCGGCGGGCTTGCCTTCCGGCGCGCCGGCGTCGATCCAGGCGAGAATCGTTTCTTTTTCGCTCTTCGCGAGCGATGGATCGTTGACGAACTTGCCGTAATGGGGATCGGCCTGCCATGGCGGCATCTTGCCCGTAAGCAAAGAACTACGGATAGCCTTCGCCCACGGGCGGACATCGCGATAGGTCAGCAGAGCCATCGGCGCGGCTTCGCCCGGGCGATGGCAGCTCTGGCAGTGATTCTGCAAGATCGGTTCGATGTTCTTATGGAAGGTCGGAGCGGACGTAGCCCCTGATAGACAAGTCAATGCGATCGAAAGACCGCATGCGGCGATCGGAAGCGAACGGGTCACGGCCACCTCTAGTTTGATCATACCCAAGCCGGCCCCACTCTCGCCGGTATCAATGCCGGTATTACAGAGGATGCCGGAATTTAGTGAGGCCGTCCGCCGTGCGCCGCCACATGTGCGTCATGCGCCGACTTCGCATGCTCTTCCTGCTCCCTGGTCGGAGGCTGATGCTGCGCCCGTCCATATTCCTCTTCCTGATGCGAGGGATGCGCCGAGTGGCCACTGCCACCGTTATAGGAGTGATTCGGCCCACGCACTTCGTGCACTACCGTGCGATCTTCATAGACGTTGTGCACGTGCACACGATCGACGTTCCACACCGCCGTGTTGTAGCGGAAAACGCCGCCTTCCCAGCGCCCGCCCACGAATCCGGCGCCAAAATATCCGGCGCCGTAGTTCACGCCTCCGTAAAAGCCTACAGTCGGCCCCCAATAGCCCGCGTGCCACATGTAGCGGCCTCCCCCGAAGCCCCAATAACCGGGCGTCCACAGCAGACCAGGAGAAGGCGGCATCACCCAATGCCCAGGCACCCAGAAATAGCCATAATCGCCGTATTGATAATAGCCAGGCACCCACATGTACCCGTCGCCCGGACAGGGCGGCTGGTCGAACACCGTGATCGGCGGCGGTGCGACCGTCACCGAGAAAACTACCCCCGCCGACGCCTGAGCGCCAAACAGCGCAGCCATCGCCAAGATCAGAAAAAAGCTGAAATTATGCTTCATTGTCATTTCCTCCTAACAGAAAAAGTGACGCGAGATCCCCCAACGCGATTTCATCTTAGCAAAGCGGCCCGAACCGTGATGTAATGCCCGGATGGAGTTTGTCTGCCGGGATTTTCCGCAGTTCGGCGTACAACTGATTCCGCCCTCTTCGCCCGACTATGAGCCCTTGCTCGAAGAAATACGGCGCCGTGTCGACAAACCGACAAAAGGGTCGCCTCCCGTGCTGGACTTGACGCGGCCCCGGTTTCTCGAGGAGGACCGGGCCACCTCCGCCATTCTGGTCAACCGCGGCGCGCATGGAATCGCCGCCATCCAGCAGGTATGGACCTTTCAGCACACCGATGGACGCACATTCACCCGTTCGTTCGGTCCCGGAGCGAATCCCGTGCTTCTCCCATTCGGGCTGCCGGAAGAGCAGCTGAAGCTGTACCGCTATTGGCACGTGATCCTGCCCGGGTCGAAGCGCTATCTGAACGCCAATGGCCAGATCGCCGGCGACAACCGTGACGTTCGCCCGCCCCAGCCGGACGAGCTTTGGTCGGGCGGCATCGGCATGGGCGGCGGAGGAGGCGGCGGATACAGCTATCCAGTGCCGCTTCAAAAAGTGACCCTGACCCTCGATGGCCTGTTTTTCGACGATGGAGGCTTCCTCGGGCCGGACCGGAAGGGTCTGTGGGAGCAGGTCGTCGTCAACGTGGAACTGTTCCTGGAACTGGCGGCGCTCGCCAAACAGATGCGCCACAAGAGCGCATCCACGCAAGCGATTTTTGAGGAAATCCACACGATTACCGGGCCTTTAACCGACCCACTCCCGCCGTCTCAAAGAGGAGGGGCCCGTGAGGAGGCCCTCCGGAAACTCGTCTTACTCATCCGCGCGTTCCGCCAGAAACTGGGGGATGATCGGGCGGTGGAAATGGTCGCTTCCTGGGCCGATCAGCCTTTGCCGCATTTCCGCAGGCTCTGATTACCCCTGAGGGGTAACGCCTGTGTTATGATCTCCATCTCGGTATGCCCCCGCGTCCGGCCCACAGCACTAACGCGCTCGATGGCCTTTATTCCCAGGCAGCGGAAGCCGCCCGGACAGGCTCGCACGGCTTTTCCCTCGCCACGCGCCTGTTTCCCCTGGATTTACGCCGCGCCGCGCACGCTGTCTACTGGTTCTGCTACTACACCCGGCGGCTGGCCAGCCAGGCTCCGACGCGCGATCAGGGCCGCCAGGATCTGGACCTTTGGGCCTCCATGGCAACAGCCGGATTGCGCGGCCAGATCGTCCATCACCCTGTGCTGGAGGTATTTCTCGACACGCTGGAGCACCGCCAGATCCCCCGCGATCTGCCTCTCGAAATGATCGAGGGCGTTCGGATCGACCTGGATCAGGACCGCTACCGGAGTTTTTCTCAACTGCGCAGCCGCTGCCATCGGGTGACGGGAACCGTCACGCTGATGATGACGCACGTGGTGGGATTCCGCGGCCCTGCTCTGGAGAATATGGCCGATCTGGGCCTGGCCATCGAACTGACCGCCATTCTCCGCGACCTTGGCGAGCAATTGGCGCAGGGGCGCACGTATCTGCCTCTCGAAGAGATGGAATCGTTCGGCTATCCGGAAGCGGATCTGGAGAAGCACGTTCGCAACGACGCTTTCCGGGGCCTGATGCGCTTTCAGGCAGAGCGGGCCCGCGGTTATTATCATCAGGCGGAGCCTGGTTTAGCGCTTCTCGACCAGCGCGGACGCTTCGCCATGAAAGCCGCGTTCGACATTTACCGCAACACGCTTCGCCACATCGAGGCATCCGATTTCGACGTCTTCCACCGCCGCCCGGCCGTTCCCATGGTGGAACGAGCCTGGATTACCGCCCGCTCCATGGCTGGACCCATCACGCGCAGCCTGTGGAGGACCATGAGTGCTTAGCGATCTGGGCCCAGGCTTTGGCCTTTGGGTCGCCCTTGCGATTAGTTTTCTTCTGATCGTCTTGTTCGTAAAATCCCGCGTCAATTTTCTGCGAATCCAGAAACTCCCAGTGAGTCCGGCGGCAGCGGCTCCGCCCAATTGCATGGTGGTGGTCCCGGCTCGCAATGAAGAACGGAACATCGCACGTATCGTGAGGAGCCTTCCCCACGATACGGTGATCGTGGTGGACGACCACTCCGGGGACGCCACGGCCGAGGAAGCTCGAAAAGCCGGAGCGGGCGTTCTGCCCGCTCCCGCTCTGCTGGGGCAGGCGGTCGGAAAATCGAACGCATGCGCGGCGGGGGCCCGCCTGCTGCAATCGCGTTGGATTCTGTTCGCCGACGCCGATACTTGGTTCCAGCCGGGGTTTCTGGACGCCGCCGTCGCCTGTGCGGAGGCGAGCGGCTTGTCATTTTTCTCGATTTACTTGAGGCCCGAGTTCAAGTCCTTCGCCGAACAGGCGCTGGTCCCCTGCGCCGTTGCCCTGTATTTCTGCGGAGCCAATCCCGCCGCCGATCCCGGCGGATTGTTCAACGGCCAATGCATTCTTGCACGCCGGGACGCCTACGAGTTCATCGGCGGGCACACCGCCATCGTTTCCAGCGTGGTGGAGGACGTGAAACTCGCCGCGCTGGCCGCGCGGCACCGCATGAAGTTCGCCATCGCGCGCACCGACCTCGGCCACGTCCGCTTTCACACCGACGGCCTATGGCGCGGGTTCGAGCGTAACGCATTTCGCTTCGTGATGATCGGCCCGGGGACCGGCCTGACGATCGTTTTCGCATCCGCGGTGGCGGCCCTTTGGCTGCCGGTGCTGGCTTGGCTCGCGCTGGAAAAACAATGGCCGGTTCTCATCGCGTTCGCGATGCTGCCCTCGGCGGTTCTGGGCATCTGGTACCGAAATCCTCTGCGGGCGCTTCTGGCTCCTTTAGGAATCTACGGGATGTTTTTCGTCATCGTGAACGGGGTGGTCAACGCACTTACCGGTGGCCAAATCGAATGGAAGGGAAGAGCGCTCTGAACGCGCTACTATAATTGCTTGGCTGACATCGCCATTTTGGACGACGACGTTGATTTCAGGAATTACCTGGAGGATTTCCTGAAGGATGAAGGAACCCATTCCGTTCGCGCCTTCGCGCATCCCAAGGAGTTGTTCGACTCCTGCGAGGAACATCTGCCGGAGATCGTGCTGCTCGATATGAAAATGGGCGACGCCAGCGGCGACCGCGTGCTGGAGCAGTTGCTGACGCGCTGGCCGGGGCTCTGCGTCATCGTCATCACCGGCTATCCGTCGCTCGAAGACATGCGCGCTACCTTCAAATTGAAGGTGTTCGACTATATCGCCAAGCCGTTTACGCTGGCGCAATTGCGTCAGGTATTGCACAACGCCGCGGAAGCGTACGGACTGGGCCGCACGCCGCAGGATCGCCTGCGCGAGCGCCTCGGCCACGCCATCAAAATGCTGCGCGTGGAGCGCGACTGGTCCTTGAAGGATCTGGCGCAGCACACGCGTCTTAGCGTCTCACAGATCAGCGCCATCGAACGCGGCACCAACATGCCGAGCATGGAGAGTCTGCTGGCGATCTCCAAGGCCTTCGAGCGCAAGCCGTCGGAGATTCTGGCGGGAATCGATTTCTAACTATGCGACTCGTGCAGATCACCCATCCATCCGTGCGGCGCCGCGTGGCGCTGGTTGATGGATCGAAGCTCCGTCTGCTCGGCTCGCATCGTTCGATCTACGCGTTTGCGCTATCCTCCGTCGAGACCGGATGCAAGCTTCAGGAGCTGATTCTTAGCGATGTTTCCGACGTCGTGTTGGACTACGATGAAGTCTATTCGCATGCCTCCGAATGGACGTTTCTGCCTTCCTTCGATCACCCCACGGAGCCCGCGCGCTGCCTGGTTTCGGGCACCGGCCTGACGCATCTGGCCAGCGCCGCCCGCCGCGACGCGATGCACGCGGCCGATTCCGTCACCGATAGCATCCGCATGTACCAGCTTGGCTTGGAGCAAGGAAAGCCCGCGCCCGGAGAAACCGGTGCCGCGCCGGAGTGGTTTTACAAAGGAACCGGCACGATCCTGCGCGGCCACGGCGCTCCGCTGACCGTTCCGAACTTCGCCGAGGATGGAGGAGAGGAGCCGGAGATGGCGGCTGCCTACATCATCGATCATGACGGCAATCCACGCCGCATCGGCCTGACTCCGGCCAACGAGTTCTCGGATCACAAGATCGAGAAGCAGAATTATCTGTACCTGGCGCATTCGAAGCTGCGGCCCTGTTCCATCGGGCCGGAGCTGGTGCTCGACTCCGATTTTTCCCTTGTCCACGGCGAGGTCACCATTGAACGCGACGCTGAGATTGTTTGGAAACGGGCGATCTCGACAGGCGAGCAGCGCATGTGCCACTCGCTGGCCAACATTGAACATCATCATTTCAAGTACGAAGAACATCGCCGCTCGGGTGACGCGCATGTACATTTCCTCGGCGCGGACGCGTTCAGCTTCGGCGACGGCATCGCGCTCGAAAACGGGGATCACATGGTCATTCAGTGGACGGGCTACGGCCGTGCACTGAGGAATCCGGTACATATCGACCGGACGCCGGTGAAGCCCGTGTCGGCCGAAGCGTTGTGATGTTTTCGCGCCGATTCAACGACATTGGAGGACACGTCGGACCTTACCGGCCCCTCGCCGTTGCTGGCTAAAGAAACGGATTTCGCGCCAGACGAAACAAAACTGGCTAAAGGGCCGGCCCGATAAATTCGTTCTTTGAAAGTTGAGGTGGCGCACGCGCGTCGCGTGCCGGGTCGAGACTCGGCTCGACGCCTGCTGCCTGCAGCATCACGCCCTCAGCGCATTCACCACCGCGCCCACCAGCGCGACATCGTCGCTCTTCGGCACGACCTCGAACACGAAGCCTTGCAGCGAACTCATCTTCACCATTTCCTGCACGCAGCGGTTCAACAAGCCAACATTGACGAAGCGCGAGTTTGGGCCGGAAATATAAAATTTTCCGGGACCGCTCATGTGGATGCTGGACGCGGTCGCCGCGGCCAACGCGCGATGCCACATGATGACGAATTCCACGCAGCGAGGGTCCTCCCCGGTCTTCGCCTGCTCGAACACTTCTTCTGGCTCCAGATCGAGGAACCGCAGGCGCATGGCCCGATGGCCCATGATCCCTTCCAGATGCCCACGGCCGCCGCAGCCGCAGAATTTTTCATTCGGGTCCAGCGTCACCACCGTATGGCCGCCTTCCCACACGCCCTCCGTTACCGGATAGATGCCGAAACCGATGCCATTGCCCAGCATCCACACGCGCACGAGTTGATCCAATTTCCCGTGCCGCGCGGCGATGCCTGCCGCCACCACATCGGCGTCGTTGGAGGCGCACACTTTTTCGCAGTGGACGCCGCGCTCCGCCAGCGCCTCGCGCACCAGACGCTCCACGGGAACGCCTTTCAGCTGGTGCAGATTCGGCGATTCCTTGATGATTCCGTTCTGCACGATGCCGGGAAACGCCAGGCCGATCGCGTCGAGCGGCTCGCCTTCTGCCAAGGCCTTCACCTCATCCGCGACGCGCGCCACCATTTCGTCTGCGGGCGTCGATTGCAGCACATCGGTACCTCCGCCGTCGGCCGGGTACGTGCTGATCGTCCCCCTGACGGAGTCTCCTTCGACAACACCCCAGGCGATGTAATCGCTGACAACAACACCGATGCTTCGTGGCATGTTAGAACCTCGCGAGCTTGTTAAGGCCGTTAAACGCGGCGGCTTTGTAGCATTCGGCCAAGGTCGGATAGTTGAACACGGTATTAACGAAGTAATCCACCTTGCCCTTCAATGTGAGGACCGCTTGTCCGATGTGCACCAGCTCGCTGGCGCCTTCTCCGATGATATGAATTCCCAGCAGCTCGTGGGTTTCGCGATGGAAAATAATTTTCAGGCGACCGGTGGTGTCGCCGCGGATCTGTCCGCGCGCGATCTCACGGTAGTAAGCGACGCCCACTTCGTACGGTACATCCTCGTCTGTCAACTGTTCCTCGGTCTTGCCGATGAAGGAAATCTCAGGGATGGTGTAAATGCCGTACGGATACGTCGCCGGATTGGATTGCGCGGGCACGCCGCACGCTCTGGCCGCGGCGATGCGGCCTTGCTCCATGGATACCGAAGCCAGGCTCGGAAAACCGATGACATCGCCGACCGCATAAATGTGCGTGACCTTGGTCATGAAATTTTCGTCGACCGGGATGCGGCCGCGCGAGTCGGCCTCAAGACCCGCCGCCGCCAGATTCAGCTCATCCACGTTGCCCTGCCGCCCGACCGCGTAGAGCAGCGCGTCGCCCGAGAGCTTCTTGTTGCTTTCCAGATTCGCGACCACGGAGCCGTCCGCGGCGGCCTCCACGCTCGAAACGCCCTCGTTCAGCCGTAGCGTCACGCGGCGGTCGCGTAGATGATAGGAGAGCGCCTCCACGATTTCCGAATCGGCGAACTCCAGCAGGCGCGGGCGCTTTTCCACCAGGATCACGCGCACGCCCAGCACGCAGAACATGCAGGTATATTCGACGCCGATGACGCCTCCGCCGACGACGATCAGCGTCTTGGGGATGTCCTGCATTTGCAGGATCTGATCGCTGTTGATGATGCGGCGGCCATCGATAGGCACTTTCGGCGACGATGCGGGCTTCGTGCCGGTGCCGATGACGATATTTTCCGCCCCGTAGTCGATCGAGCCGTTGGAATTGGTGACACGCAGCGTATGCGGATCGACGAAGCTCGCCACGCCGCGCAGCATCTCGATGTTGTTGCGCGAAAGCTGCGCCTGCGTCACGTCGATCTCGGTCTTGATGACGTGCTGCACGCGGAAGGCGAGATCGGCCATGGTGATCTTGTCCTTCACGCGGTAATTGGAGCCGTAAATATCCTGGTAGTTGTAGCCGGACAGATGCATGACCGCCTCGCGCATCGTCTTGCTGGGAATGGTTCCGGAGTTCACCGAAACGCCGCCCACACATTCCGATTGCTCGATCAAGGCAACCCGCTTGCCCGACTTCGCCGCCTGAATCGCTGCCCTCTGCCCGGCCGGTCCCGAGCCAATGACGATCATGTCAAAGGTTTGCATAGACTTCGTTGCTCAGTATAGAAAGAATCGCGGAAGGGCGTCTGTCATGCGTCCGTAAAGCAGCACAGAATGCGCTCGCGAGGGTCGCTAAAATGATAGTCTGCGATTGATGCCCTCCCGCCGGGAATTTCTCTACGCCGCCGCTGCGATGACCGCCGCCCGAGCATCCGCCGAAGCACCCGAGCTCGAAGAAGCCACGCTGGCCGATCTTCAGGCGGGACTCGCCGCCGGACGATTTACTTCCGCCGCGCTCGTAGAGCAGTACCACGCCCGCATCGCAACGGTCGATCAGAAGATCCACTCGGTAATTGAACTGAATCCCGATGCCGGGGCCATCGCCGCCGCGCTCGACCGGGAGCGCAAGCAGAAGGGTCCGCGCGGACCTCTGCACGGGTTGCCGATCCTGATCAAAGACAACATCGACACCGCGGACAAGATGCAGACAACGGCAGGATCGCTGGCGCTGGCGGGCTCCCCTGCGCCGAAAGACGCCGCGCTGGTCACCCGCCTGCGCGACGCTGGGGCCGTCCTGCTGGGCAAGACGAATTTGAGCGAGTGGGCGAATTACCGCTCCAGCCATTCCACCAGCGGATGGAGCGGACGCGGAGGGCAGACGCGCAATCCGTACGTGCTGGACCGTAATCCCTCCGGGTCGAGCTCGGGATCGGGTGCTGCGGTCGCGGCCAGCCTCTGTGCCGCGGCAGTGGGTACGGAAACCGACGGCAGTGTCGTCTCTCCGGCGTCGATGTGCGGCATTGTCGGCATCAAGCCGACCATCGGCCTGATCCCCGGCCAGGGAATTATTCCCATTTCGCATCGCCAGGATACGGCGGGACCGATGGCCCGGACGGTTGCCGACGCGGCGCTGCTGCTGGGCGCGCTCGCCGGAGCAACCTACGGACGCGCCTTGGAGCCGAACGGAATGAAAGGCGCGCGCATTGGCGTGGCGCGGCAACTTTTCGGCTTCAACGACGCGGTGGACGCGATGATGGTGGAGGTGCTCGGCGTCTTGAGCAAGCTGGGAGCGGAGCTGATCGACCCGGTGAACATTCCCGGCTTTTCGAAGCTGTCCGAGATGGAATCGGAGGCCATGTCCTACGAATTCAAGGCCGACCTCAATGCCTACCTCGGCGCGCGCGGCGGGCCGGTGCTGACGCTGGCCGACCTGATTGCCTTCAACGAAAAGAACCGAGCTAGGGAGATGCCCCACTTCGGGCAGGATCTGTTCACCAAAGCAGAGGCGCGCGGGCCCCTCTCGTCGAAAGCGTATCGCGATCTGGAATCGAAGTTGAACCGCGCCGCGAAGGGCGACGGCATGGACCGGGCGATGATCGATAACAAGCTGGACGCGTTGGTGGCGCCCACCGATTCGCCCGCCTGGCCAATCGATTACGTGCTCGGCGATCACCAGGTGGCCTCCACGTCGACGCCTGCCGCGATCGCCGGATATCCGCACATTACGGTTCCTGCATTTCAGGTCAGCGGCCTGCCCGTCGGCTTGTCGTTCTTCGGCTCGCCTCGCACGGAGGTGAAGCTGATCCGCTACGCGTTCACGTTTGAGCAGGCGATGAACGCCCGGAGGCCGCCTGCGTATCTGGCGACGGTCAAGGCGTAGGGTGACGAGCGCCAGCGCCTGTATAATGAGGCAGTCCGGGTACGCTTCCATGTCGATCCATCGCTTGCATTATCTGTTGGCCGCGATTGCAGCAGTCGCTACGCACGCGCAGGATCGGAAGCCGGCGCAGGAAGTCCCGGAAGTCCGTATTAGCGCCAAGCCCTACGTGCCCGCGTCTGTCGCGTTGCGTGTCGGGACCGATCTGGTAGAAGTAGGAGTCGTGGTGCGAAACCACGACGGGCATGCGATTTCGGGCCTCAAACAGGAAGATTTTGCCGTGACCGATCAAGGTTCCTCGCGCGAGCTCACCTATTTCTCCATTGAGACTCCTGGAGCCGTTCGTGGAAGTCCGCAAACGGCGAATCTGCCGTCCGCGGCGGCTACAAAACAGCTCGCCGTGGTCACCACCCAGCCCCGATTCATCGCCCTTTATTTTGAGGACTTCGGAACGAATAGCGGGGACTTGAAGCGAGCTCAAGTCGCGGGACGGCGGTTCGTCAGCGAGGGGCTGGATGACAGCGACCGCGTGGCGATCTTTTCTACATCGGGGGACTTTCTCGACTACACGGGCGACAAGGCGAAGCTCATCGCCGCAATCGACAAGCTGAGGTCGCATCCGAAGTTTTCCGAGGCAGGCCTCGGTGGATGCCCTCGGATCAGCCCGTTCCAGGCGTATCAGATCATCGTCATGTCCGATCCCGCCGCGCTCGAAGCCGCAAGTAAGGAGGCCGAGAAGTGCGCATCCGCTCCCCCGGACGATTCGGGCTATGGCGGCGCGACAGTGAGGAATGTCGAAGGACACGGGATCCTGTCTCAAGCGGAGATTACCTGGGGCCAGGTCCGGGTTGCGTCCCAAGCGACTCTCGATGCGATGGGCCGCGCGATGCGATCCCTTCAGGCAATGCCTGGACGGCGCTTGTTTCTGCTGGTCTCCTCCGGTTTTACCTCGTCCACGCTCGAAATTGAGCGAGACCACCTAATCAGCCAGGCTTTGCGGGCCGGGATTGTGGTCAACTCGATCGATGCCAAGGGGCTGTACACGAACGTCCCCGGCCGGGACTCGAATGAGGAAGCCAATATCGTCGGTCCCCTTCCCGACCAGACTTTCCGTTTTGAGACCAGCTCGGCAGGCGTCAGTTCATTCGCGAACAACCAGGTAATGTCCGACCTCGCGCAGGCGACCGGCGGATTGTTCTTCCACAACAACAACGACCTGCCTTATGGATTCCGCGCATTGGGTTCAATTCCAGAGGTGAGTTACGTGCTCGGTTTCAGCCGGCGCGATACGGCAGCGGATGGAAAATATCACAAGCTGAAGGTGACGCTGCGTGAGTCGAAGCCGTATGTAATTCAGGCCCGGCCGGGCTACTTTGCTACTCCGGCGGCGACTCCGGTACAGGATGAGGCCCTCGAACGCCAGAGAGCTCTGGATCGCGAGGTCAACGGAGGTTCGATGCTGGCGGACTTCCCGACCAGCCTTGCGTTCCGATTGGATGCCGCTCAGGCGCAGGGGATGGTGACGGTCAAGGCTCAGATCCACGTCGCTCTCGACAAGTTGCGGTTTCCGATCCGCAATGACCGGCGGGTGCAACAGTTGAAGCTGGTGGTGGTGTTGCTCGATGGGAACGGAAACATCGCCGCGGCGAAGGAAGGGACCATGGATTTCGCGATGGCCGATGCGACCTACGGGCGCTTGTTGGCGAACGGGATCAATGCCGGACTCAACCTGGATGTGCATCCAGGCAGGTATCGTCTGCGGGCGGTGGTGCAGGAGGCCGTTGACGGGAAGATGGCGACTTCGAGTCTGAATATCGAAGCGAAGTGATAACAACAGTTCACGCAAAACGACGTTCTCAGACCAGATGCTACAATCCTTCCATGCTTAAATCAGCTGCCGGGTTGCTGCTGGCCGCCTTCACTCTTTCCGCGCAAAACAGGCCTCCCGTGATCGATATTCACGTCCACACGCTGGGTGGATTTCCGGGCCTGGGGCCGATGTGCCCGTTTAATCCTCAGTTCCTGGCGTCGGATCCTAAATCCACCGAGGGGCCGACGGGATGGGCCAAACAGGATTGCACGCTGGCGCTGGAGGCGTCGAAAACTTCCGCTGATTACATGAAGGACGTGATCGCAGAGCTCGATCGGCTGAACGTCACCGCCGTGGTGATGGGCGACGCGGACTCAGTGAAAAAGTGGAAGGATGCCGCGCCCTCCCGCGTCATCATGGGCACGTCATTCGACAACGCCATGGGCGGAGGCAGGTACATTCCCGTCGACGAGCTAAGGAACTCCTTCATGAACGACGGCTTCAAGGTGATGGGCGAGGTCGGATTGCAGTATCAGGGCCTATCACCCAGCGACCCATCGGTGGACGCCTACTTCGCGCTGGCCGAACAGTTGGATATTCCGGTGGGAATTCACATGGGCACCGGCGGCTCCGGGCGCGCGAATATTGTCTCGCCAAAATTCAAGGGCTCGATGGGTAATCCGCTCCTGCTTGAGGATGTTCTGGCGCGCCACCCGAAGCTCCGCATCTGGATCATGCACGCCGGCTATCCGATGATCGATAACCTGCTGACGCTTTTGCAGGCCAATTCACACGTGTACGTCGACGTGGCAGGGTTGATCTGGAGCTATCCGCTGAAGGAAGTGCACATGTACATCCAGCGCATCGTCGAAGCCGGATTCGAGGATCGCGTGATGTTCGGCACGGACCAGATGATCTGGCCGAAGCTGATGGCGACGTCGATCGGTGTGATTGAGGGCGCCACGTACCTGACGCCGGAGCAGAAGCGCGACATCCTTTACAACAACGCGGCGCGGTTCTTAAGGCTGGACAAAGCAGCGTCGAAGTAAGCCTCTCCGCCTGACTGGTAAGATGTCCCGGGATATCGTTACCAGCCTGCCAAACACTGTGTCCCCGCACTAACGTGCGGGTTATAACCCCTGGCGTGAGCCAGGGGACTCAACCGCTTACTAGAACTTCCTTCGCCGGAGTACCAGTCCTCTCTAACAGAACTCCACGAACCGCAGTTCCATTCCCACACCGGCCTGCGAATGAGATTGTCCTGATGGGACACTCTTATGAAACAGATTTGGCTTGTGTCCGCGGCTGTGCTGGCACTCGGCGGCAGCATGCTCGGGGACACCATCACCAGCGCGACGGGATCGTTTTCCGCGTTTCCAACCGGGTTTGCATCCTCCACGCCGACCTGGATCAGCAATTCCACTCCCACTCCGACCAGCGGAGTGCCCTTCTGGAACAGCGCTTCGGACGACACTGGCGTTGGCGGCAGCCACAGCATGAACATTGGCTACCTCTTGACGGATAGCGGCGGATTCCTGGGAACCCCGTCCGTTCTGGGCACGGATACCGTGGTTCAAGACTTCATCGCGAGCGGCGGGGCGGATCCGTCGTCATTTAGCTTTCTACGGAGCGCGATCACGTACAACATCAGCTTGCTCTTCGGTCGCAGCAGCTTGGATACGGGCAATCCAGCTGTGGGAACGGTTTTCGGTTACTACGTGGGCAATCAGTTCACCCCGATCTACGACCCCCAAAATACCAACTCTCCCACCGGCACCGAAGCCTTCAATCCAACGACCGCCGGAAATTCTTACGGATTCTACGCGACCGTTTGCTATGGGGTAGGCGCCTGCGAAACGTATACGACCGGCAATGGAAACTCGGGCAACATGGGCGGCGCTGCCGGATGGAATCATTTCGCGGTATTCCAGCTAGCCTCTGGAAGTTACGTGATCGGATTTGAGGACGCCAATGGGTATTACGGAGAGAATTTGGGCGACTACAATGACGTCGTCGTGGAGCTTCAGGTCGTTCCAGAGCCCGGTACCATCGCCATCACGGGGCTGGGGCTCGCTGGACTGGCGCTCTGGCGGGTACGGCAGCGGAAGGTTCGTACGAGTTAGCCCGCCGCGTAATAGCCCTCGCGCGCTTGGCACACCATGCCTTTGCCCTTGGCGGCGACCTTGATCTGGCGGAATCCGGCGCCGGTTTTCTGATCGCTCGAGTAGCCCAGGTTGTACTGGCTGCGGAGTTCTTCTTCGATGCGCTCGTAGATTTTTTCAAGCGGCATCTTCTTCGTCACTTCGAAAAACGCGCCGCCGGTTTCCTTGGAGATGCGCTCCAGAACTTTCTTGCCGTCGCCGCGGGACATTGGCTGCTGGCCACCCCTGCGTCCACCGCCCATTCCGCCACCGCCCATTCCGCCACCGTGGCGACCCATCCCGGGCACGCCGAGGCCCGGACTAAAACCTGAATTGGACTCCTGGTCGACGAAATAAATCGAGTAAACCAGCGTGTCGGCTTTCTGCGCCGCTTCGATGGATTCACTCAACGAAGTGCGGCTGCCGTGATCGTCGCCGTCGGTGAGCAGGATCATCGCCTTGCGGCCATGCAGCTTCTTCATCTCCTCACTGGAGGCAAGCAGAATCGCGTCATATAGAATCGTTCCTCCGCGGTAACCTCCTCCGCCGCCCGAGGAATTCGGGTCACGGCGCTGCAACTGGCGCGGAGCCGCGCCTTCCACATCGTTCAAGGCCGACTGGAGCTTCTTTTTCGACGAGGTCAACTCCTGCATCTCCTCGGCTTCCGCGTCGAACTTGATCAGGAACGCCTGGTCGCGATCCTCGCGGATCACCTGGGAGATGAACGCGGAGGTGGCGGACTTCTCCTTATCCAAAACGCGGCGCTGGCTCATACTAGTGTCAACCATCAGGCCGAGCGTGAGTGGCAGATCCGTTTCGCGGGCGAAGTACTTGATGGTCTGGGGATGGCCGTCCTCTTCAATCGTGAAGTCATCCTTCGTGAGATCCTTCACCACTTCGTTCTTACTGTTGTGAACGCTAGCAAATACATTGACAACGTTCACACCGGCTTCAAATCTGGCGTCGGATTTCTCTTGCGCACGCAGCGGGAGAAGAGCGGCCGCGCCCAACAGAAGGTCACGGCGGGAAATATATGGAACGGACATAAGAGAGATTCACTCACGTAGACGCGCCGCGTGCGCTACGGTGTACACCTTAGGTTTTAGCGATAAAGGAAATAAAAAAGCCGGTGAGTACTCGGAGGAAGATACTCACCGGCCGGCCCACCACTACCGCGAGGTCGTAGCGCGCCGAACTGTTGGGCAACTCACCGGGCAGTCGGCGAACGTTACCCTAGAGAAAGAGACGCGTGAAACTCCATGAGAGTTTCACAACTGGACAACCCTATCCTAACACTGCAAATGGCGTATGTACAGGGTTTTTAGAGCCTTTCATTGTTCAAAATACGGATTCGATACCGAATGCCCGACCCAGTCCGTAGGCGAAAATCTTACATAATTCGAAATTCTACAAATCTTTACAAAGCGGTCGACTGTAGAAATTCTTTTGGTTTCCAGGAGATCTGCTCGATGCTCCCGATTATGAACAAGTACGAGAGAGCGCCAAGGGCAAGAACGAGGCCGACCACCGCGAAAGCATAGGCGAAGTGTCCTGTATCCCTAACAATACGGCCCGTGAGCCAGGGTGCTATGACACCGGCCAGATTGCCGACACAATTCTGCATCCCGCTCCATCGCCCTGCAGCCGCTGGCCCAGCCAGAGTCTGGGAGATCAGCCAGGGATGAGAGCTATAGCACCCAAAGGAGATACACGCGAAAATCAGAACTACCAGAGATACTAATTGATTTTCAAGGAGCGGAACGCCGACAATGACGATGGCTCCTATAAGCCCTCCGGCAGCGAAGGATTTGCGAACGAGCGTTGGCGACCCGCCGCGCTGAACCAGACGATCCGAAATGAAGCCGCTTGCAAGCGACGCCAAGCCCACCGCCCAAAAAGCCATGGAGCCGAAGCTACCCATCTCCCGCTCCGAATAATGGCGTTCCCTCACCAAGTACCAGGGCAGCCAGGTTAACAGGAAATACCAAGTGTAGTTGGCGCAAAACAGGCAAAAGAAAGTCCCCCAAGCCGAACGCTCGCGGGCGATTTCCAGCAATCCCGGCCCGACTTCGAGGCCCGAATGCACCACCTCATGCTCGGAGGACCTGCCGTTGCGGAGGGTGATCCACATCCAGGGAATCAGCCAGAGCATGCTGATGAGTCCGATGCCTATGAATAACGGCCGCCAGCCGTAATGGCTGATGATGGCCGCGCCGATCCACAGTCCGAGAGCAGGCCCGGCTTTGCATCCGGCGTCGATCAGGCCGTTGGCCAAGCCTCTATGCTCGCCCGGAATGCCCTGCGCGATGATCTTTGAATAGGCGGGATACGCCACGGATTCGCCGACGCCGAGCAGCAGGCGCAGCGCGAGAATCGTGAGAAATCCTCCAGCAAGGCCCGTGAGAGCGGTGGCGGCCGACCAGAGGAAGAAGCCCCCGGCGAAGATCCAGTAAACGGAATAGCGGTCGATGAGCCATCCAGCAACGATCTGCATCGCCGCGTAGGTCCAGAAGAACGAGGACAGCAGGAGTCCGATTTTTTCGGGGTCGAGTTGCAGTTCGGCGGACAGGCGGCTGGCGGCGATGGAGAGATTGCCGCGATCGATATAGTTGATGGTGACTGAGATCACCAGCAACGCCAGCAGAATCCATTGGCCGCGAACGCGCGTCGTCATTTGAGTGTCGTCATTTGAGTTTATCGTTCAAAACCGCGGCCAGCCGATATCCGGCCCGGGCGATCTGCCCTTGCGCGACCTTGGCCGCGTGATCCAGGTAGCCGGGCGGAAGAGGCAAAGGCTTGTCCCGAGTTCCGGTTTCGTTTCCGAACGTGTAGACGTCGCTGACGGCGAGCCTGAATCCTTCGTCGATCCATTTCTCCGGTTTCTTTTCAGTGCGGCGCGGCGCTGGGTGCGCGGCGATCGCCTCGGCGATGTACTTCGCGGCGTAGGCGTCGGTTGTGTCCTGGCCCGCGGCGCCATCCCAGATTGAGTGAAGATTCCTTGTCCCGATGTAGACGAGGTTGCCGCCCTGATCGCCTTTCGGCTGCGATTTCAAGAACCGGCTTACGCAATGCAGCGGCTGATGCACGTCGCCTTCAATATGTTCGAGCCATGGCAGCAGGTACACGGGATTCGACGCGCTGGTGGGCGGCACGTCGGCCTTGTTTCCGATGAGGGGGATGATTCGCTTCAACTCGGATAACGCGTGCGGCGGCTTTTGCTGCTCAATCGCGGCGCCGTCGGGCGCGTACGGCGTGTCGTAATAATGCCAGACCGTGTGACGCGCCATGTCGGGGAAGCCCGGCAGAAGAGGCGTCGGCGACGCGTTGGGGCGCGTTTCATCATAAAAGCGCGGATCGCCCTTGATCTGATCGGCCCAGACGGAGGCGGCGATGAAAGCGGCCCGCGCGCGGGCCTTCGGCTCGGTGGGAGCGCCTTGCAGAAAAAGCTTTTCGTAGTCCGGATGACGGCGGATCAGTTCATCGACGCGAGCGCGCGTTTTCGGGTTCAGCCGGTCGTAGGCGATGGCGGCGATGAGGCGATGTCCGGTGGCGTTCCAGGCGGAAACGGAGGGCGACAGCGTTACCAGAAGAGACAGGAATGCGACAACGAAACGTGGGTAGCGCATGTCGGATTTTCGAGCATAGCACAGTGCCCTTTACTTGACTCGCGGCATGAGGCCGAGGCGGTTGATTCCGGCTCCCCGCGCTTCGTCGAAGACGCGGGCGACGTCCTGAAAATCCAGGTTTGGCGCGGCGGCGACGAAGAAGACGCCGTCGGGTCTGCGCGCCAGGATCTGCTTGAAACGCTCGCTCAGGTTTTCCCAAGTGACCGGCTCGGAATTGATTTCGAGGCGGCGGTCCGCGGCGATGCTCACCACGATGTCGCGCGGAGGCGGAGGAGGCCCCGACGCATCGGCCGGCGGCTGCGGGACGCTGGCATCGAGGCCGGTGGAGTGATCGGGAATGATCACCATGAAGATGATCAGCAGGACGAGGAGGACGTCGATCATCGGCGTCACGTTGATTTGCGCTTTACTGCCGATTGTCATTGCCATAAGAGCGCCATGCCCGTGTAGACACCTGCGGACTGGATAAGTTCCGCGGGACAAACGAATGCACATTCATATGGGGCGGACGCCCGCGTCCGCGGCGGACCCCCAGGTCCGGCTTCCGCCCGCGCAGGCCGACGAGGGCGTCGGCCGCAGGCTGGGGGGCCTGCCCCACAGGCCTCTTGCTTATTTTCGTGGCTCCCCCAGGTCGGGCGTGGGAAATATCAATAACGGAACCAAAGGGCTGCGGTACCGTCTATAACGTCAATGCGCAAGGATCTTTTTCACGCGCTTCGCGGTCTGCGCCAAACGCCGGCGTTTGCCCTGACGGCCATTCTCACCATTGCGCTCGGAATCGGCGCGAGCACGGCGATTTTTAGCGTGGTCAACGCGGTGCTGCTGCGGCCTCTGCCGTATAAGGATCCGGACCGGTTGGTGCTGGGCTGGGTGGAACTACGCGCGCGGCATCAGTTCGACAGCACGAATTCCTATGACAATTTCGCAGATCTGAAGGCCGGTGCGCCGTCGATTGAGGACGCCGCGGTGATCTTCACGGGACGCGGGACGATTCAGTCTGAGGACGGGTCGCTGGAGCAGATCAGCTTCGGCGTCGCAACGCCGAATCTGTTCCGGATACTCGGCGCGCACATCGCACGAGGCCGCGATTTTACCGACGATGACGGGGTTCCGCCTCAGCCCGACCCGGCGGCCGCGCCCAACGCTCCTCCGCCGCAGGCGCCCAACATGGCGATTATCAGCTACGAATACTGGCGGCGCCATGGATCGAATCCGAATATTCTTGGCCATCCTCTGGGGAACGCCAATGGCCCAGTGGTGGTGGGCGTGCTGGAACCCGGCTTCGCGATGCTGTTTCCTCCCAACGCCAACGTAGAGCGTGCGCCGGACGTTTGGAACGCCGGGCGCTTCCGCTATGATCCGGCGCAGCGCAACAGCATCGGGCTCCGCATGATCATCCGCTTGAAGCCCGGCGTGACGCTGGACCGCGCGCAGGCCGAGACCGAGGCCGTTTCGGCCGATCTGCGTAGCAAGTACATCATCGAAAAAGCCACCGATTACCACGTCCGCCTGGAGCCGATGAAGCAGAACATCGTCGCCGAGGCGCGGCCGGCGATTCTGGCTCTGATGGGAGCGGCCGTGTCTCTGCTGCTGATCGCCTGCGCCAACGTCGCGAATCTGCTGCTGGTGCGCGCGTCTCTGAAAGAGCGCGAGCTTTCGGTACGTACCGCTCTCGGCGCGAGCCGCTGGAGACTGATGCGGCAGATGCTCGCCGAAAGCCTGGTGCTGGCGGCGATCGGAACGGTGGCCGGCCTGGGGCTGGCGCGCATCGGCATCGCGCAATTGATCGCCATGGGACCATCGAGTCTTCCGCGAATCGACGCCATCACCATCGATCCCGCATCGCTGGGATTTTCGGCCGCGGCAGGCGTGGTTGCCGCGGCGATTTTCGGGCTGATCCCGGCGCTGCGAGCCTCCCGTCCCGATGTGATGCAGGTGTTGCGTGGAAGCGGGCGCACGGCAAGCCTCGGCGGAGGGCGCGTCCTTCGCAGCGCCGCGGTGGTGGTGGAAGTGGCTCTTTCGTTCGTCCTGCTGACGGGATCGGGCCTGATGTTCCGCAGCTTCGTGGCGCTGAAGCACATCGATCCGGGCTACGACCCGCAAGGTCTGCTGACATTTCTGCTAGCCGGGAATCGCGGCAACACGCCCGCCGAGCAAGGGGCTTTTCTGCACGACCTGCAAGGGAGGCTCGCCGGGATGCCAGGCGTCTTCGGCGCAAGCGCGGCCAATCCCTTCCCACTTGATGGCCGCTTTAATCCTTTGCGATGGGGCACGGAAGAGGCGCAGGCCGATCCTTCGAAGTTTCAGGCCGCCGATTGCGAACTGGTGCTGCCCGGCTTCTTTGAAACGATGCGCACACGATTGATTAAGGGCCGCACGTTCACCGACGCCGACAACGATCCCAAGCGCAGCGTGGTGATCATCGATGACAAACTCGCCAAGAAGGCTTTCCCGCACGAATCGGCTATCGGCAAGCGGCTGCTGATCCGTCTGCGCACGCCGGAAGCGGAGTTTGTGGAAATTATCGGCGTGGTGGCCCACACGAGAGAATCATCGTTGGCCGAGGAGGGGCGGGAACAATATTACTTGACCGACGGCTTTGCGGGTCACGGCCGCGCCAACCGCTGGGCGATTCGCGTTGCGGGTGATCCCAATCACTTCGCGGCGGCGGTGCGCGCGG
This sequence comes from Bryobacteraceae bacterium, assembly GCA_035542735.1. Taxonomy (GTDB): domain Bacteria; phylum Acidobacteriota; class Terriglobia; order Bryobacterales; family Bryobacteraceae; genus Palsa-187. Next base: position 86,871 of record DATKKV010000023.1, on the reverse strand, counting down.
AACTGGCGAAGGTGGAGCCGCATCTGGCCATGTTCGAGGTGCAGCCGATGAGCGCTTACATGGATAAATCGGGCGCGGGGACGCGCTTTTCGCTGCTGCTGATCGGCGTGTTCGCGGTGATCGCGGCGCTGCTGGCGGGAGTCGGGTTGTACGGGGTTCTGTCGACCGTGGTGCGGCAGAGAACATCGGAGATCGGGGTCCGGATGGCGCTAGGCGCGGAACCATCGAACATTTTTCAATTGATGATCGGCCACGGGCTGAAGCTCAGCGCGATGGGGGTCGGGTTGGGAATCTTCGCGGCTCTGGGATTAACGCGCGTGATGACGTCGATGCTGGTGGGCGTGAAGGCGTCGGACCCTGTGACGTATCTCGCCATGGCTTTGTTATTTTTCCTGATCGCGGGGATCGCCTGCTGGATGCCGGGGCGGAGGGCCGCGGCGCTGGATCCTCTGGTGGCGTTGAGGGATGAGTAAGGGCCCTAGCCAGGCTCTGTGGTTCGGCGCAAGAAGCCGCTTGAAAAGCGGCTGCCGCCAAGAATGGCCGCCCCACAAGAGGCACTAGGGGACTACTCCGCCGCGAGCTTGATGAGTCGTTCCGCGTGCTTCAAGGCTTCTGCCGTGACTGTTTCGCCTGACAACATGCGGCCGATCTCCTTGGTGCGCTGAGAGGGCGTCAGCTCGGCGATGGTCGCGACGGTTCGGCCTCGCTCCTCATGTTTTTCGACGTAATAATGATGATCCGCGAAGCCGGCGATCTGCGGTAAATGCGTCACGCAAAGCACCTGGCTCGACGCCGATAGCTTCTTCAGCCGCCTTCCGACTGCTTCCGCCGCGCTGCCGCCTACGCCCGCGTCCACTTCGTCGAACACCAGCGTTCGGGGCGAACCCTTGCCGGGTTTCGACGCACAGGTCTTCAGCGCCAGAGCCACGCGCGACAGTTCCCCGCCCGAGGCGATGCGATCGAGAGGCTTCATCTCCTCGCCCGCGTTGGCCGACATGAGAAACTCCACCGCGTCGGCGCCATGTTCGGACCAAGGCGCTGGGCTGACGCGGATCTCGACGCGCGTGCGTTCCATGGCCAGCGAGGCGAGCTCGCCTTCGACGGCTTTGGCCAGGCGCTTGGCGGCGGCTAATCGCGCGGCCGTGAGTTTCTTCGCCGCGGCTTCGTACGACGCGGCCAGTTCGGCGACCTGTTTCCTCAACGCGGCCTGCCGGTCGGTGGAGGTCTCGACGGCGTTCAACTCGCGGCAGACATTTTCGAAGAAGGCGAGCACCTCCTCGATGGTCGATCCATACTTTCGCTTCAGCTTTTCCAGCGCGGCGAGGCGTTCTTCCACTTCATCGAGGCGCGCGGGATCGGTTTCGAGCTTTCCTAAGTAATGCCTCAGCGCGTCGGCTGCCTCTTCGACGGTGAAGACGGCGGGCTTGAGCGTAGCGGCGATGGTCGCGACGCCTTCATCGATCCTCGCCAGATCGTCCAGCCTCTTCAACACCACTTGAAGCTGCGCCGTCGCGCTCTCCTCGGCGTCGTACAGCGCGGCGTAGGCGGCGTTGGCGGATTCCTCCACTTTGACGACGTTGCGCAACACACGGCGCTCGTTTTCGAGCGCGGCATCTTCGCCCACGCGCGGCGAAACGGCCTCGATTTCGTTGCGCTGAAACGTCCAGAGATCGGTCAGGCGGAGCTTCTCCTGCGATGAGCGCTCCAGTTCCTCGAGCTCGGCCGAGGCGCGGCGCCATTGAAGATAAATTCCGGCGATGGAATCGTCGGAGCCGGCGAATTGATCGAGCAGTTCGCGCTGGGCATCGGGGCGAAAGAGCTGTTGCTGATCATGCTGGCCGTGAATATCGCCCAGATGCGGGGCCAACTCCCGCAGCAGACCTCCGGTGACGGGGCGGCTGTCGACGAAGGCTCTGGATTTGCCGTTGGCCAGGATTTCGCGTTCCACCAGAATTTCGTTGTCCTCAATCTCGATGCCGGCGTCGTCGAGGAGGCGCTTCAGCGGAGGCGTTGGCGCGACTTCGAAGATGCCGGAAACGAAGGCGCGGTCGCCTCCGGCGCGGATCATGTCGGCCGAGGCTCGCCCGCCGAACAGGAGGCCGAGGGCATCGACGACAATCGACTTGCCGCTGCCGGTCTCTCCGGTGAGCAGGTTCAGGCCGCGATGGAAGCGGACACGGACGCGCTCGATGACGGCGTAATTTTCGACGGCCAACTCGGCGATCACGATTGAATTATATCGAACGGCCTCCTCCAGTGCGGCTAAAACATTTCTTTTCGCTTCTGTTCTTTAGCGTTTTCCGCGTACAATAAAAATAGGTGCACACGGGAACCTTGAACCAGCTCTTTCTGGAAGTCAACTTCTGGGAGCTAGTGAGGACCTCCGGGCCGGTCACGCTGGGCGTGCTGGGAACCCTGGTGATTTGCTCACTTGCCTCCTGGACCATCATTTTTTCGAAGTGGAGCGCGTTTCGCAGCGCCCGCAATGCCAACCTGAGGTTCCTAAGGGCGTTCCGCAAGTCGGCGCGCCTGGACGCAGTGGCCGCGGCCACGGAGCAGTTTCGCGCCGCGCCGCTGGTTGTGGTCTTCGACTTCGGCTATAGCGAGGTCTGCCGCCAGATGAGCGCCGGACCTCGGATCCACAACACGCTGGCGCTGGAGCGCACGCTGGAAATCGGCATGAGCGAGGAGATCACGCGGCTGGAGCAGGGCATGAGCTGGCTGGCGACGATCGCCACGGTTTCGCCGTTCATCGGCCTGTTCGGCACGGTGTTCGGCATCATCGACGCGTTTCAGCAACTCGCCCTCGAAGGCTCGGCCAGCATGCGGACGGTGGCGCCGGGCATCGCTTCGGCGCTGATCACCACCGGCGTTGGGCTGTTCTCGGCAATTCCGGCGGCCGTCTTCTACAACTACTTCCACAACGCGGTGAAGGAGATGGGCGCGCGGATGGAGGATTTCTCGCTGGAATTCCTCAATATGACCGAAAGGAATTTCGAGGAGCCGAAATAGACCGGTATGGCGTTCTCTGTTGGAGAATCAAACGGCGGATCGGGCAGGCGCAAGCGCTTTCGCGGCTCGGGCAGCGCGTTGTCGGAGATCAACATCATCCCTCTGGTGGACGTGGTACTCGTGCTGCTGATCATTTTCATGCTCACGGCTCACGTCATGGATTACGGGCTGCAAGTCGACGTCCCGAAAGTGAAAATCACCAAGGATTCGCCGGAGATACTGCCGGTGGTGACGATCACGCGCGATCAAACGCTCCACTTGAATGAGAAAGTCGTGAACATTCACGATTTGCCCGCGCAGCTCGCACAGCGGTTCAAGGGGCAGACGATCGTGTACGTTGCGGCCGATAGCTCCATCCGGTGGGACGTGCTGGCGCAGGTTCTGGCCGAGCTTTCGGCGGCGCAGATCACGCCGCGCATGGTGACCAAGCCATTGGAGTCGAAAGGGAGATGACCGGAGGCGTACTGGCGCGGCCCGATCCAATGGGGCGTTCCTTCGCCTTCGCGGTTGCGCTGCACCTGTCGCTGCTGGGCGCGGCTTTCGTGTCGAACTTGATGAACACGCACGGGGAACGCTTCGGCGATCCCAATGCGGGCGGCGCGAGCGTGGGAGTGGAAGCGGTGGATAAAATTCCGCTGCCGCATTCCGGTCCGCAGAATCCGGTAGCGCACGATAGCGAATCGGAAGCGCCGCAGGCTCCGGCGAAGACGGTGGAGCGGGAAAAAGACATCACGCCTCCGGACGCGGTGAAGCTGAATCTAAAACAAGAGAAGAAGAAACCGGCCAAAGAGGCGAGCCGGAAGCGCTTGAAGTCGTTCGAACAGTTGGAGGCGAATCAGTTGACGAGCACGGCTCAGCAACAAGTATCCAGTTCGATGTACAGCCAGATGCCCGGCTCGGGGCGCGTCGGTACGGGCATGAACACGACGCTGGGGACCCGTTTCGGCGCCTACGCGCAGCAGATTCAGACGCTGATCGCACAACATTGGAACACCGGCGACGTGAAGGTGCAGACGGGTCCCCTGGTGATTGCCAGGTTCGATCTGATGAGGGACGGCAGCATCCGGAATCTCACGCTCTTGCAGAACAGTGGCATCTCGTCTCTCGATTTCTCGGTGCGCAGGGCAATTGAAAGCGCTGCACCTTTTCCACCGATTCCGCCGGGGTTCGACCAAAGCTACGCGAGGTGCGAGTTTACCTTTGAGTTGAAAAAATGAAAACCAAACTCATTCTTGCCTCATTCATCGCGCTGGCCGCCTGCGCGATCTTTGTTCACGGCCAGGAGCAGATTACGGGAATTATTCGTGAGGGCCAGCATAGGCCCCGCATGGCCGTGATCGACTTCCGGGGCACGGGCGACGCTCAGAAATACATGACGACGTTCAACTCCACGCTCTGGGATGAATTGAACAATTCGGGCGTTCTGGAAATGGTCGGCAAGACGTTCTACCCGGTGGATGTGCCGCAACAGCCGCAGGATTTCCGGCCTCCCACGACCACGCCGGGCCTGAGGCGCGGCGATCCTCCACGAACGGTGAAAGCCGGACCGTGGCTGACGGATTGGTCCGGCCCTCCCGCGAATGCAAATTATCTGGCATTCGGCTACACGGCGGTTCAGGACGGCCGGTTGGTGCTGCGCGGCTTCCTGTACAACGTCGGCCAGCCGGATCTGGTGAGCGCGGACTTGATTCACAAGCTCTATTTCGGCTCGCTGGACGACGACGGCGCGAAGAAGGTGGCGCGCGACTTCGCCGCCGATATTCTGCAGCAGTTCGGCCGCAAGAGCCTCGCGGGAACGAAAATCTTCTTTGTGTCGGACCGCACAGGGAACAAGGAAATCTGGTCGATGGATTACGACGGCTCCAATCAGAAGCCGATGACCAACTACCGCAGCATCTCGAAGGAACCCGTGGTCTCCGCCGACGGGAAAATGTTTGCCTTCAGCACGCTGGCGAACCACTCCTGGCAAATCATGGTGCATTCGGTGGAAACGGGCAAGAAATTGCCGTTTTATAACCCCGTTTCGTCCACCATCGAAACGCCGGAGTTTGCGCCCGACGGTCGCCACATTCTGTTTGCGGCGAGCCTGAACGGTTGGGTGAACCTCTGCATCGCCGATCTGAACGGAGGCAATATGAACCAGCTGTCCCGCGTGCGTTCCTCCGAGGTTTCCCCGCGCGTGAATCCGAAAACCGGGCGCGACGTTCTGTTTATCTCCGGCCGCAGCGGCATCGAGCAGCTCTGGCATATGAACATCGACGGAGGCGACGCCGAAATGATCACCAACGGAGAAGGCTATGTGGCCAATCCGTCCTGGAATCCAAACGGGCAACTGATCGCCTTCGCCTGGACGCGCGGTCCCGAGCCCGGCGCGTTCAGCATCTTCGTCATGGAGATCGCCAGCAAGAAATACACCCAGCTGAAATCGGTGGGGGGCAAGAGTGAGAACCCGTGGTGGGCTCCGGACGGCGTCCATTTGGTCTTTCAGTCAACACAAGGGCGGTCGACGCAGATCTATTCTATACTCGCCGACGGCACGAACCCCCAGAAGCTCACCAGCGCTGGAAATAACACCCAGCCTGTGTGGGCGAACGGGATAAACTAAAGTAGGGTAAAGGGAAGGGACCCAAAATGCGCAAAGTTTCGAGGACATTGGCCGCGGCGGCATTCGCGGCGGTTTTGATGATGACGGCTGCGGGGTGTAGTAAGAAGAAGCCTCCAGTAGCGACGCCTCCGCCCACTCAGCCGGCTCCTCCGCCCGAGGCACCGCCTCCTGCTCCTTTGGCGGTGCGCATCAATAGCTTCACGGGCGAGCCTCGATCGATTGAGCGCGGGCAATCGGCCACGCTGCGCTGGTCCATCGGCAACGCGACGGATATTTCCATCGACCAAGGGCTGGGTTCCGTAGCGGCCAACGGCAGCCGCCAGGTGTTCCCCAGCCAGACGACCACCTACACGCTGACGGCGAAGGGTGCTGCCGGGCAGGATTCGCGTTCGGTGACGATTGAGGTCGCTACGAGCGTGCCTCCGCCTCCTCCTCGCACCGTGACGGCGAAGATGTCCAGCGCGGAGATCCTGGGACGCGACGCGCAGGACGTCTACTTCGACTACGACAAGAATGACATCCGTCCCGACGGCCGCGATACGCTGACCAAGAACGCGCAGGTGATCAAAGGCATTCTGGCCGCCGATCCCGGCTTCTCGGTCGTGATTGAGGGCCATTGCGACGAGCGCGGATCGGAAGAATACAACCTGGCGCTGGGCGACCGCCGCGCCATCGCCGTGAAGGAATTCCTGGTGCAGTTGGGCGTTCCGGACAGCAGCCTGAAGACCATCAGCTACGGCAAGGAACGTCCGGTGTGCACGGACGAAAATGAGACCTGCTATCAAAAGAACCGGCGCGGCCACCTGGCACCCGCGCAGTAACCGGAGGATTTTCCATGAGAGCGTCCCGACTGCTTCTGCTTGGCGTTGCACTCGCCCCGGCGATTCTGCTGGGGCAAAAGAAAGAGGAACTCGTCTCCATCCAGCGCGACGTGGCGCAGCTTGAGGACAACGTCAAGCAGCTGCAGAAGTCGCTGGACGAGAAGATGGCAGCCCTTACGGCGCTGATGCAGCAGGCGCTGGAAGTGTCGAATCGCAACGCCGCGACGCTGGCGACGATGCAGAAGGAGGTGGACCAGAAGCTCGCCGATCAGCAGACCAAGCTGGTGGCTCCGGTGGCGTCGCTGGGGCTGAAGGTCGACGATATGTCGGGCGATTTCAGCAAGGTGCGCGAAAACGTGGCCGAGTTGGTGCGGAAGTTCAACGATCTGGACGCGAAGGTGACCGATATCTCGCAGACCGTGCGAACGCTGGCCGCCCAACAGACCGTCGCGCCTCCGCCTGCCGCAGCCGGAACGAGTGGGGAAACCACGGCAGGGCAGACGCCCAGTGGTCCTCCGGCGGGAATGTCTGTGGAGCTGTCATTTCAAACGGCCTATAGCGATTACATGGGCAAAAAGGACAACCTCGCGCTGGACGAATTCGCGAAATACATCCAGTATTTCCCCACCAGCGCGCACGCGCCCGAAGCCCAATACTACGTCGGACAGATTTACTATCGCGCCGAGGCATATGAGGACGCCGCCAAGGCCTTCGACGCCGTGCTGGAAAAATTTCCGAAGAATCCGAAAACCTCGGAGTCGCAGTATATGAAGGCCTGCTCCCTGATGAACGCGAAGCACAAGACGGCCGCGGCCACCGAGTTCAAGAGTTTTCTTGCGAACTATCCGGACAGTCCGCACGTGAGGGAAGCGCACAAACACCTGCGGGAGTTGGGCTATGAACCCACACCCGCAAAACGCGGGAAGTAACTTATGTCGGCTCCAGCCGAGCCCCAACTCACCTACGAAGACATCGCCGGGATGATCGAACACCCGGTGCTGCGCCCGGAACTCTCCGAGGAGGAGGTGCAGACCGGCTGTGAGATCGCTAAGCAGTATCGCCTCGCGGCGGTCACGGTTCGCCCCTCCGACGTGGATCTGGCGGTAGGTTGGATGAAGGGCAGCGGCGTTGCGGTGGCGAGCATCGTGAGCTATCCGCACGGCTCCGCGACAACCTCGGTGAAGCTTTATGAAACGCGCGATCTGCTCCGGCGCGGGGCTACGGAGATCGACACGGTCATCAACCTGGGCAAGCTGATTTCGCGCCAGTTCCAATACGTGGAAATGGAGTTGCAGCAGATGGCGGAGGCGTGCCATGAAGCGGGCGCGATTCTGAAGGTCGCGTTTGAGAACGGCTACTTGACGCAGGATCTGAAGACCATCGCCTGCAAGATCGTGAAGCGCGCGGGCGCGGATTATGCGCGCACGTCGACGCCGTTCGGCCCCGCGCCTTATTCGCTCGACGACGTCGCGCTGATGAAGCGGCTGCTCGGGGACGCAGTGAAAATCAAGGCGAGCGGAGGCATCCGGACGATCTCCGAGGTGCTGGAGTTGCGCGCCGCGGGATGCGCACGCGTGGGCACCATCGCCGCGGTGGCGATTTTAGAGGATTGGAAGGCGCAGCTCAGGACCGCCGCGAGGACGACCTAGGCTGACGTCGCGGCGGTTCCCGCCAGACCTAATTCCGATGCACGAGCCTTCATGGCTTCGATGCAGAATTCGATGTGCTGATCGAGATCAACGCCCATCTGCGCCGCGCCGTTGATGATGTCGTCGCGATTCACGGCTCGGGCGAAGGCCTTATCTTTCATTTTCTTACGTACCGATTTCGTATCGACTTCTTGAATGCTGCGGCCGGGCTTCACATAGGCGCAGGCGGTGAGGAATCCGGCCAATTCGTCGCAGGCGAAGAGCGTTTTTTCGAGCGGAGAGATACGCTCGACGCCAGTAAAATCGGCGTGCGAGAGGATCGCGCGGCGGATCTCGTCGCTCACGCCGCGTTCGGCCAGGATCGCCTCGCCCTTGGTGGGATGGTCCGGCAGGTTGGGGTGAATTTCCCAGTCGAAGTCGTGAAGCAGGGCCGCAACCGCCCATTTTTCTTCATCTTCGCCGAACTTGCGGGCGTAGGCGGCGACGCAGGCCTCCACCGCGAGCATGTGCTTGCGGAGGCTCTCCGACTTCACGAATTCACAGACAATATCCCAGGCTTGTTGTCGATCCATAAACCCAGTGTATGTTAAACTTGAGTTAGCTCACGTGGGCCTGTGGCGCAGTTGGGAGCGCGCTTCCATGGCATGGAAGAGGTCGACGGTTCGAACCCGTCCAGGTCCACCAATTTCTCAATCACTCACGGGTGACGGGCGAACCGTCGGCGAGAACTTCGTCGCCGAAGGTCTCGATGTGGAATCGGATGGCGGACTCGACATCGGAGAGCGCTTCCTCATAAGTGTGGCCCTCTCCTACCACGACGCCTTTCATCCCCAACGGGTAGGCGCGAAGCCGTCGGCGTGTTGCTCCACTACGATTTTGAAATTCCGCGCCATCTCTGTCTGAAGTCTAACATGCCCGCCATGCTAAAATTGAAATTTGAAGCTCTCCGATATTGATCCCGGCCCTTTTACCCCGAAATCTGTCCGCATGATCGTTGAGATCGCCAAAGGTTCGACGAACAAGTGCGAGTATGACATCGAATTGGGCGTGTTTCGCCTGGACCGGACGCTCTATTCGCCGATGCATTACCCCGGCGATTACGGGTTTGTTCCCGGTACCGAAGCCGAGGACGGCGACCCCGCGGACATTCTTGTCCTGATGAGCAGCCCCAGCTTTACCGGCTGTATGATCGAGGTCCGTCCGGTGGGCATTCTGGACATGGTGGATAACTCCGAGTCCGACAATAAGATTCTGGCCGTGCCGATGAATAATCCGCGGTACGACGAAATCCACAACATCCACGACGTGCGCGGGCACATCCTGAAGGAGATCGAGCATTTCTTCCAGATTTACAAGGAACTGGAAGGCAAGAACGTGCGCCTGGAAGGCTGGCGCGACAAGCAGGCCGCGCGCGACATGATCATGGCTGCGCGCGCCAGGTATCTGGAAAAGCAAACGCCCTAACAGCAGTTACCGCGTCGCGGCTAGTTCGCGCACGCCGATTTCCCGCAGGCAGCGGTCGATCCACAGCTTGGTGAGTTTCTCCTCAACACTATTCTGCGCCAGGCGCGAGCGCAGGTTGGACCAATCCACCACATCGAGCGGCTGATCCTGGTTGAAGCAGGAGAAGACCACCGTCTCCTCGCCTGTCACCGGGTCCTTGTGCTGCTGCAGGCACTGGGCGCAGATTTCTTTCATCATGCACTGCATCGGCGAGTTGATACTGCCGATCGCCTCGTGATGAGGCTTCAGATACGGCGCGAGCGTGGTGTGCCGGGCGCGCGCGACGGCGGCCATCATGGCGTCCGAGCCGATCACCACCATGCGATCTATGGAACTCAGCGGCATTTGAACCGGCCCTTGCCCGTAAGCGGCCATCGCCTGAACGATGTTGCCGACAAACGCCCGATCCTGCGGCCGCCCGGGCGTGAATCCAGGACCTTCATCGCAGCACCAGATCACTATGTCAGCCGCTTTTTCGATTTCTTCGACCTTGTAGCGGTCGATGATCTTCTTGTATCCGGCGAAATAAATCGTCCGCGAGCCCTTGGCGCGCAGTTCCTGGCCGATGGAGAACAGCACCGCGTTCCCCAAGCCTCCGCCGGCCAGCAGCACCGTTTCCTTGGCCGGGGTTTCGGTGGGCGTTCCAGTGGGGCCCATCAGAATGACGGGTTCGCCGGGCTTCAGCAGCGCGCACAGATCGGAAGATCCGCCCATTTCGAGTACGATCGTCGAGAGCAAGCCCTTTTCGCGGTCGACCTTGGCGCCGGTCAGCGCCAGGCCTTCCATCGCCAGCGTCGTGCCGTTGGCTTTCGGAGCCAGCGCTTCGAAGTTCTGCAGCCGATAGAACTGGCCCGGATGGAATCCGCGCGCCGCCATCGGCGCTTTGACGACCACCTCGACAATATTTGGGGTCAGCCGCTCCACGCGATCCACCACTGCGCGCAGTTCCGCGTTCAGGTGACCCAGCAACGCCTCGGCGGGCAGCCCGGTTGGTGCCTTGCGCTCCAGTATTCGGGACACCACAGGATAGCCCTGCTTCGCGCTGGCCATCGCCTTCACAACGTTGCCGGCGAACGACGGATGCAGGTCGCCAAAGAAGCTGATCGCGCGGCCATCGGGGCGAACCGACATCAACACGCGCGCCTGGACGGGCTTGGCGACTTTCTCGGGCGTCACCGTGCTGCCATCTTCGTCCACCGCGCGGAACCATTTGCCATCGAGGAAGACGTTGTCCGGGTCCTCGCGGCCTAATACGGTATTGGGCTGCGTACCAGCGGCGACCAGAATCGACCGTCCCGGCATCCGCACCACTTCGCCCGCCGCATTGCGAACCATCAGCGCCGCGGCGTGTCCGTACGAATCGACCTCGACTTTGACGGGCGTCAAGGACTCGGCGAACCGGATGCCTTCCTCCATCGCCAGCGCGACTTCCTCGTGATTAAGCGTATAGCTCGGCGAATCGATCAGCCGGCGGCGGTAGGCGAGTGTCACGCCTCCCCACTGGTTCAGCAGTTCAACGAACTTCGGCTCGCGTCCTTCGCGCGCGGCAGCGGAGCGTTCGGCGCGAATGGCTCGCGCGTGCGACAGGAACTCGTCCGCGGTTTCCGAATCTTCCGCGCTCCACGCCGCGCGGACCTCGCGCTCGCCCAGTTCGGCGACGAGAGCCTCGTAGCGATGCAGGAATTTCTCCACCTGGACGACGTAATACGCCATCGATTCGGTGGCCGTATCGATGGCCGTCAATCCGCCGCCGATCACCACGATCGGCATGCGGATCTGCAGGTTCGCCACGGAACTTTCCTTGGCCGCGCCCGTCAGTTGGAGGGCCATGAGAAAATCCGAGGCCTGGCGCACGCCGCGGACGAGGCCGTTTTTCATCGGAATAACCGTGGGCTTCCCCGCTCCCGCGCAGAGCGCGATGTGATCGAAGCCCAACTCGAACGCACTCTCCACCGTCATCGTGCCGCCGAAGCGCACGCCGCCGAACATCGCAAACTGGTCGCGCCGTTCAAGCAAGAGCCGGATGATCTTCAGGAAGTTCTTGTTCCAGCGCACGGTGATGCCGTATTCAGCCACGCCACCGAAGCCAGCCATCACGCGGTCGTTGAGCGATTCATACAGCTCGTTTACGTCGCGAATGGGACGGAACGGCACCCGCACTCCGGTGGGCGTGACGCCGGAGATGTCGGAGGGCAGCGGCTCGATCTTCAGTCCATCCACGCCCACCACTGCGTGACCCTCGTTCATCAGGTGGTGCGCCAGCGTGAAGCCGGCCGGACCGAGGCCCACCACCAGGACCTTATATCCGGACTCTTCCTTCGGCAGCGGACGGGCGAAGTTCAGCGGATTCCAGCGCGTCAGGAGGCTGTAAATTTCGAAGCCCCACGGAAGGTCCAGAACGTCCTTCAGCGTCCGCGTTTCCACCTGCGGAATATCCACCGGATCCTGCTTCTGGAACACGCAGGACTTCATGCAGTCATTGCAGATCCGATGGCCTGTGCCGGCGCACATCGGATTGTCGACTGCCGTAATCGCCAGCGCGCCCACAGAATGGCCGCGCTGCTTGACGAGATTCATCTCCGATATTTTTTCATCCAGCGGGCAACCCGCCAGCGTGACGCCGAAGACGCTCTTCTTGAACTCGCCTGTTTTCTCCTTGAGGCCGGTGGAGCAGGAATCCTTCTCCTGGTTATGACACTTGATGCAGTAATTGGCCTGGTCGAGCGCCGCGTTCAGGTCCATGCCCTGATCGGTGAGCTCGAACCCTTCGCGATGCCGCAGATCGTGGTCCGGCAGGACGAAGCCGGCGACGCCGCCCGCAATCAACGTCTCCACCGGAATCAGGTGCGTCATGTCGAGCTTGTGCGGCACCTTGAACAGTACGCCGCCATCGTGTTTGACGCGTCCGTCAGGCGAAAGCGCGGCCCATGCTGCATATTGCGCGGCAACGGCCAACGCGTCCGCATGATTGGCTTCCTCGTCGAGCCAGCGCGAGACATGCGTGACGAAACTTGCCTCTGTCAGAGGCTCATTGAACAATGCCGACAACTCCTCGGCGCGCGCAGGGCCATCGATGGCCGAGGCTTTCTCCGCAGTCATGCCGCTGATGGCCTTTTTCTGGACGAACTTGCGCTTCAGCGCATAGACCGGAGCCAGCGCGTCGTGGCGGGCCTGCTCCTCCCTCAGCTCCTCCGAAACGCCGAACAAACGCCCGATGAAATCCTCTACGTGCGGAGCCAGGTCGACCAGAAGTTCGGACTGCTTCTTGCGCGGGAGAGAGCCGGCGGCGGCGCGAGCCTCGGAGAAGCGGGCGAACAACGACGCGTCGGCGGACTTCAGATCGTCGACGAAGGCGGCATCGAGCCGGATGAGGCCCTCGCGCAGGTACAAGTCCTGGAAGGAGAGTCCAAATTTCGGGTTTAGCGGTTCGAATGTATGCATGAGAAGACGAACGGGACGAACAAAAAGCGGCTGATTTTATTGTAGCAAGCGTTTCGTCGCGGCTCGTGTCTAGTTCGCTGGCGCGCCTCGCCGCCGCCGAAACGCTTCCCAGGTCACCCAAATCGATAACAAGACAAAGGAAAAATCACGAGCGACCGTCTTTGGGCCCAGTTGCTCGCCCGGCCCGAAGCATCCGCAATCACCTTTGAACCCCTGGAAATACAGCAGAGTAACGAGGCTGAAAAAGCTGACGGCCAAGGCCATCGCGACGGGAGAAACGTACCGCGCCCAGACACCTGACGCGAGAGCCAAGCCGAGCACGAGTTCGAACCAGGGCAGTGTGCGGGCGACGAACTCCACCGCGGCTCCTGGAATCACGTGCATGTTGTCGATCTCCATGGCAAACAGCATCCATGGATCGCGCAGCTTGGCGATCGCCGACCACAGAAATACGCCCGCCAGCGCCAGGCGCGCCAGAATATAAAGCGCGCGGCGCATTACTTGGCGATGCGGTCGACCAGTTGCTTCAGAAAATCGTAGCGGACGTCGCCCGTGATGGGGTAGCGTTTGCCGTTACCTGTCATGATCATGGTCGGCGTGCTGGCAACCGGAATCTTGTTCCCCGCCGCGAGATCGGCGTCGATCTGGCGGTTGATCTCGGCCAGAGCCTTTGGATCCGCCATGATCTTCCGCACCTTCGCCATTTCGGGGGCGGACAATTCGGCGGCGACTGCACCTTCCACATCGCCGGTCACGCCCCACGTGTTCTGATTGCGAAACAAGCCGTCGCAAACCCGCTCATAGCGGCCGATACGAGCCGCCGCGCCGGCCCATTGCGCGGCTTTCCGTGCGAAGGGATGCTGCGGCAAGGGAAAGTCATGATAGACGATGCGCACTTTCCCTGACGCGACGCAATCGCCGAGCGCTTCCTTGAGCGCGCCGAAGTGCAGCAGAGCGCAGTGCGGGCATTGAAAATCGCTGAAAACTTCGAGCGTGACCGGAGCATTGGGCGCGCCCACGGTCTTCTCCGGAGCGTCCATTGCGGACAGCGCGGCGGCGGTAAAAAGGAGCGGCAAAAGAAGAAGTCGCATCTTAAGCCGATCCTAACACGGCGGCGAACACCTGCCCGCATCGTTGAGCCGGCGCTAGTGATCTGACCGCTGTATTCGGTTTCTAACGTCCGTAGGTCGATGCCAGAATGCATCCCCGGGCTTACGCCCCGGGGTTATAACCCCGCACGTCAGTGCGGGGATCGCGCGGCGGGTCAGAGACCTAGGAGCCAGCGCCCGGCTGATCGGAAGTGGATGCAGCGATGCCGGCCGCGTCCCGAAAAGGGTAAGTTTTGCAACACGACAAAAGTTGCCGATTGCGTTATGGAGACGACGGGCCCACGCCCTTTCTACAGGCTTCATTCCGGGACCAGCATGCCGACTGGTGCGCCGGGAATTTTCCCAGCAGAGCCTCCAGTGTGATAAAACACGTTGCATGGCTATTGATCTGAAAGGGCGCACAGCGCTGGTCACCGGAGCGGGACGGGGCATCGGCCGCGCCATCGCGCAAAAGCTCGCGGAGGCGGGAGCATCCGTGATGTTGAACGACCTCGATCGTGACGTCGTCTTCGAAACCGGCATGCTGATTGACAAGGCAGGAGGCGCGGCGAAGGCGATGCCAGGCGACGTCACCGCACCCGATTTCCCCGAAAAACTGGTGAACGCCACCGTCAGGGGATTCGGCTCCATCGACATCATCGTCAATAACGCCGGCTACACCTGGGACAACGTCATTCAAAAGACCACCGACGAGCAGTTCCAGGCCATGCTGGACATCCACATCGTAGCGCCGTTCCGTGTGCTTCGCGCTGCATCGACCTATATCCGCGAAGCGGCAAAGAAAGAAATCGCCGAGGGCCGCCGCGTGATGCGCAAGGTGGTGAACATCACCTCCGTTTCCGGGGTGGACGGAATCGCGGGCCAGGCCGGCTACGGATCGGGCAAAAGCGGCATCAACGGCCTGACCAAGGTGATGGCGAAGGAGTGGGGACGCTACAACGTCAACGTCAACTCGGTTGGCTTTGGCTTTATCGAAACGCGCCTGGTGCAGCCGCTGGGCTCCGAGGGCGCGCAGATCGACGTGAAAGGCCACACGATTAAGGTCGGCGTGCCGCAGGCCGCCATCGACGCGGTGAAGACTCACTGCCCGCTCGGCCGCACCGGTACCGTCGAAGAGGCCGCCGGTCCCGTGCTGTTCTTCTGCTCGCCGCTTTCCGATTACGTCAGCGGTGAGATCCTCATCGTCAGCGGCGGCGCGAGATCGTAATGGACGCGCTCCTCGCCTGGCGCAAAGAGTTTCCTATCCTGGACCGCACGGTCTACATGATCAGCCACTCGCTGGGAGCCATGCCCCGCCGCACACGCGAGCGGTTGAACCAGTTCGCCGACCAATGGGACACGCGCGGCATCCGCGCCTGGGAAGAGGGCTGGTGGGACATGCCGGTGAGGGTCGGCAATCTGCTGGGGAAGATTATCGGCGCGGGCGAGGGCGAGATCGTGATGCAGCAGAACGTCTCCATCTGCCAGAACATCATCCTGTCCTGTTTCGATTGGACGCGGAAGCGCAACAAAATCGTATCGGAGGCGATGAATTTTCCGTCGAACCTGTACAACTACGAGCGCCTTGGCGCGCGGGTGGTGCTGGTGCCCTCGGCCGATGGGATCACCATTCCGCTCGACCAGATGCTCGCGGCCATCGACGAGGAGACAGCTCTGGTTTCCGTCTCGCACGTGCTGTTTCGCAGTTCGTTCCAGCAGGATCTGGCCGCGCTCACCCGGCGCGCACATGAGGTGGGCGCGAAGATTGTCGCCGACGTGTATCAGTCCGCGGGAACCGTGCCGCTGAACGTCCGCGAACTGGGCGTCGATTTCGCCACGGGAGGCTCGGTCAAATGGCTCCTGGGAGGTCCGGGCGCGGGTTTCCTATACGTCCGCCGCGATCTGTGGCCGGAACTGGAGCCTCGCGCCACAGGCTGGGCCGCTCACAGCCAGCCGTTTCTGTTCGCCCAGGAGATGGATTACGACGCCGGCATCAACCGTTTTCTAAACGGAACTCCGAATGTTCCGGCGATGTTCTCAGCCATGTCCGGCTATGAAATCATCGGCGAGATCGGTGTCCCGGCGATTCGCGAAAAATCGGTGCGGCAGACGACGCGGCTGATTGAACTGGCCGAAGAGGCTGGGTTCCGGGTGAATTCGCCGCGCGATCCCGCGCAGCGAGGTGGTACTGTCGTGATCGACGTACCAAACGGTTACGAAATCGTGCAGGAACTGGGGCGGCTCGACGTGCTCGTAGATTTCCGGCCCGGCGCAGGCATTCGTGTAGCGCCGCACTTTTATTCGACGGATGAAGAATTGGAACTGGTGATTCGCGAGATTCGAAAGCTCGCGAATTAGGTCTTTGACTCTGACATCTCGCTCGCCGACATGCGGACCAGCCGGAGAACCACCGTGGCAGCCCCGCACATTGCGGTCTTGGCACCGATATCGATGAATAGCGACGCGATCGTCAAGCCAAGAAACAGATAAAACAGGATGTCGATCACGAGCCGAAATTTTCCCAAGGCAACTTCACGGCCGCTCTTGACATCCTCCACGGGCATCTGACAGTTGAAACAAGTCGTCTCGCCCTTACAGATTCGTCCACCACAACGCGCGCATGCCGGCATGGATCGAGTCTACGCTGCCGGGGCCACCCAAGGAATCGGGCATTTGCCTCATTTTGCCTTAAGGTTCGACTCGAAAAGGCTGTAGATGCGTTTATATTCGTCGGCCCAGCTCGAGGGCTGCACGAATCCGTGATCCTCCACCGGATATGGAGCGACGGACCAGTTCTCCTTATGTAACTCGATCAGCCTTTGTACCAGCCGGACGGAGTCCTGGAAAAAGACATTCGTGTCCACCATGCCGTGACAGATCAGCAACGCGCCCCTTAGGCCATCGGCAAAATAAATCGGAGACGACTTCTTGTACGCATCCTCATCCTTCTGAGGCAGATTCAAAATGTTCGACGAGTAGCCGTGGTTGTAGTGCGCCCAATCGGTGACCGGACGCAGCGCTGCGCCAGCGGCGAACGTATCGGGAGCGGTGAACATCGCCATCAGCGTGATAAAGCCGCCATAGCTTCCTCCGTAGAGGCCGATGCGCTTCGGATCCACCCCATATTGCGAGACGATGAACTTCGCCGCATCCACGTGATCGTCCAAATCCTTGCCGCCCATGTGCCGGTAGATCGCCGTGCGCCAATCGCGGCCATAGCCGGCCGAGCCCCGGTAATCGAGATCCAGCACGAGGTAACCGTGCGCCATCAGGAAGTGGTTGAACATGTACTCGCGGTCGTACTGTGACCACCAGTGATGCACGTTCTGCAAATATCCCGCACCGTGCACGAACATCACCGCCGGTCCGCCCTTCTTAAAATTCGCCGGCTTATAGAGCCGCGCCGGGACCTTGACGCCGTCGCGCGCCGGGATCTCTATAATGGGCACGTCCAGCCACTTGTAGTCCGCAAACTCCGGCGCCGGCGACGTGGTGACCTTTTTCCCATCGACAAACAGCTCCGGAGGCTTGTTCGTGTAGGAGTAAATATCCGCCATCGCCCTTTCGTCCGGCGAAAGGGTCACGCGATGATTCCCGGCCTCCTTCGTCCACGGCTTGCGGGCACCCCCATCGACGCTGACCGAATAGAAATGCCGATCGAACGGGCTCACCTCGCTCGAGGTGAAGTAGAACGTGCCACCGTCCCGCGAGAGTTCCACTGCGCTCACTTCAAATTTTCCCGCCACAATCGGTTTGGGATCTCCACCGCCGTAAGGCACCTTGAACAGATTCGCGTAGCCATCTTTTTCGCTGAGGAAATAGACCTCATCGCTATTCTTGAGCCAGCCGACCCCACCGCCGCCGCCGAACGCTCCACCGCCTCCTCCGCCATTGATCCAGGCGTCGTCATGCTCGGTGAACAAAACTCGCGTTTTTCCGGTGGCGAGATCGAGCGCAAGAATCCAGCGATCCTTGTTATCGGCGGCGCGTGCCGTCAAATACGCCTTTGTCCCGGTCTCATTGAACACGGGCATCTGCAACTGCACGTCTCGATCGCCCAGGCCGGCGTCGATCCACTTGGATTCGCCGGACGTCACATCAAGTATCGCGATGCGCTGATTGTTCTGCGGCTCGCCCACGTTGGTTCGGCCGTTGATGTCTTCCGTGTAGGCGGATTCGGTCACGTAATTCGGCACGTTCTCGTTCTTCGCGCCGTTGGCGGTCTCCGTCACCATCGCGATGACGCATTTCATATCCGGACAAAGTTCCAAACGACCGGCCGTCTGCCGCGCCTGCAACTGGAAAGGCTTCCGCTGTGGACCCTCGTTCTTTTTGCGCCGTTCTTCTGCTTCTTTGCGAGCCTCAGCGTGCTCCTTCACCGTGGCGAGCAATTCCAACTCCTGCTTCTTCAAGAACTCCTGGCTGTCGGTGCCCTTTGTTTCGGTCGCCGCCGCCGCGCCGCCGCCGCGTCCGCCGCGACCGCCTCCACCTCCACGGCCCCCCGCCGCTGGAGTTGGGGGTGCCGCGCCCGCCGGAGCAGCTTCTCGAATATCGGTCAACTGCTCCAGCATGCCGTTCTCAAGCGAGATTGCGTAGAGATTTCCGCCTCGCACGAGCGTCACGCGCTTTTCGTCGAACGTGAACTGCGGATTCGTCTCCGGCTCCGACGTCTTCGTCAGCTGACGCCTGGTGTTGGCCGCCAGATCATAGATGAAAATGTCGCCGTTTTCCGCGTAGGCGAGCTTTGAGCGGTCCCTGGTGCGGCTGCCGGCCGCCGGCGGCAGATTCCTGGTCTCCTCCTCGCTCAGCTTGCGCAATCCCGATCCATCGCGATTCACCACGTAGGTGTCATTCGGCTTGATACGAGCCTCGTTCGCCTGCTTCCATTGGAAATAGATTCTCTGGCCGTCGTAGGACCAGCGAGACGCGGTGGGCTGATTGCCGAACAGCTCCGGCCCGCGCATGATGTTGTCGATGGTCAGCGCGAATTTCTTCTGCGCCGTCATCTGCGAGGTCTGCCCTAGCAAGAGCGCGAGCGCAATCAATCCGAGGGCAATACGTTTTTTGGGCATAACTTGTGATTCTAACCGATCTCTTCGAGAATGCGCCTCCGCCCTTCCTCGAAGACCTCCGGCCGCGTGAGCAGGCTCAGGACAAGGTACGCCTCTGATTCGAGATCGAAATAGAACCCAGGCTGGACGAGGACATCGCGACGCTCGAGCAGGCCGATAGCCCACTCCTCCTCGCTCTTGGTGCGCGGAACTTGCAGGATGGCGTACCATCCTCCTTCGACGTGCAGCGGGCACGCGGGCTTGAGCGTTTCGAGATTCGCGCGCGTTCGAGCGACGATTTGATCGCGTACCGCGGCGGATTCCGCCAGGATGCGGGGCAGCGCGATCTGTACGGGCGTCGCCACGGACAAATACGTGTCGGCGATCAACTCCAGGCGCTCCAGCGCGTCTTTATGCCCCGGCCCGCTGGCGGCGATCCAGCCGAGCTTCATCTGCGGAAGGCCGGCGACCTTCGAGAGGCCGCTCATCGAGAAGGTTAGAACGTTCTGAGCGCCCGTGAGCGTCCGCACGCGCGAAGGATCGGAGGAGAAAGAGTAATCGCAAAACACTTCATCGGAAAGAATCGGAATGCCGAACTCCTCCAGGCGCGTCCATTCCTCGCGCTTCAAGAACGAGCCGGTGGGATTGTTCGGATTCACCACGACGATGGCGCGCGTCCGCGGCGTGATGGCTCGCCGCAATGCATCGAAGTCGATATGCCACGCGCCGTCGTATCGCAGCGGATACTTTGTCACCCGCACCGACTCCAACCCGGCCAGAAACTCGAACAGCGGATATGACGGCCGCGGGGAAAGAATTTCGTCACCAGGATCACACAGCAGTTTGAACAAGTATGCGTACGCCTCACTGGTGGATGCCGTCAGCAGAATCCGCGACTGCGGAACGTCGCCGTAATAGAGCGACACTGCTTCACGAGCCGCCGCCAATCCGCGCGGCTGTGGATCATATTCGATCGCGCGAGGGTCCGCCAGTGCCCCGAGGATCGCTTCGGACGAATACGTGAACCCCGCGCGCGTCGGATTCGATTCGGTCAGATCCAGCACACGCGTCTTCGCTTTCAGGAGAGTCGAAAGCCGGTTGACCGGGAGGTTCCATTCCAAACGGGAGGAGAACATGGCGATTACGCCTCAACGTCAGGCGCCCCATGAGTGTATCGAAGACGGGGCTTACGCTACAATTCATAGAAACCGCAAGTATGACACCTGTTCTCGCGCCTCACATCGACCCCCGCTACGCGTGTTTCGACATCCGCATCCGGCCATCCAGGATTCATCGCTACGGCGTTTATGCGTATGAGGACATCCCCGCCAATCGCAAGGTCATCGAATACACCGGAACACGCCTGAACCGCAAGCAGGCCGCCGCGATCGAGAGCGGCACGTACACATACTTGTTCGCGGTGGACAACTATTGGACCCTGGACGGCGCGCGCGGCGGCAGCGGCGCGGAGATCATCAATCATAGCTGTGAGCCCAACCTGATTAGCCGCGTGATGAAGGGCCACGTGCTCTATATGAGCCTCCGTGAGATCAAGAAGGGCGAGGAATTGACGATCGACTATAACTTCTCCGACCTAAAGGAACTGACGCCCTGCTCATGCGGAACGAGAAACTGCCGGGGAACAATCGAGAAGCGGAAACGTATCCTAAAGAAGTCATGAAAACCATCAGCCTTCTTCTCCTTGCCGCGACGGCCGTCGCGCAGGACGCTCAGTACACGGCCGACGGCTCGATGCGGCTGCCGGCGAATTATCGCGAATGGATTTTCCTGAGCTCCGGCCTCGGCATGACCTACGCTCAGCCCACCGCGCAGGACCATCCGAATTTCGACAACGTGTTCGCGTCGCCGGACGCATACAAGGCATTCTTAAAGAGCGGCTCATGGCCGGAAAAAACCGTGCTGGTCCTGGAAATTCGAGCATCCGATAGCCACGTATCGATCAACACGGGAGGCCATGTTCAGACAGGACTCTCCGCAGTGGAGGTTCACGTGAAGGATTCGTCCCGTTTCAAGGGTGGCTGGGGGTTTTTCGGCTTCGGTAAATCCGAAACGGCTAAGCTGATCCCGGCCTCCGCCAATTGCTACTCCTGCCACGAGCAGCATGGAGCCGTTGAGTCCACCTTCGTGCAGTTCTATCCAACGCTGATCGATATCGCCAAGCAAAAAGGAACGTTTAAATAACAACATCACGGGCACAGCGAAACCCGACGTTCGTCGTCGAGCTATCCGGCGTATTCGACGTGCGCGCCGCCACGCGGTAACGGTTGCAATACGACTCGTGGCACAGATACGAGCCGCCGCGCATCACTCGCCTTGTTCCTTCGGACGGGCCGGCGGGATTCACCCGCGGTCCCACCAGGTGAAACGACGGGTGGAACCAATCCGCGATCCATTCCCAGCAGTTCCCGGCCATCGAATAGAGGCCATATCCATTGGCCGGAAACGCCTTCGCCGGACATGTGCCCGCGTAACCATCCTCCGCCGTGTCATGGCCGGGGAATTCTCCTTGGAAAATATTGCAGACGTGGCGACCCTCCGGCGTGAGGTCGTCACCCCAGGAGTAGCGTTTTTGCTCCAGACCTCCGCGCGCGGCGTATTCCCACTCGGCATCGGTTGGCAGACGCTTGCCCGCCCACTTCGCATACTCCAACGCGTCGTTCCAGGAGACGTGCGTTGCCGGATAGTCCTCGCGCGAGCCGATCCCCGAGTCAGGACCCTCCGGATGCGACCAATCCGCGCCGTGCACCTTACACCACCAAGGCACGGCCAGTACGGTATCCTCCACGAGTTGCGCGCGGCACTCTTCCGGGATGTGGCCTTGAAACACGAAGGACCATCCCCAGCGCTCGGCTTCGGTGACATAACCGGTGGCGCGCCGGAATTCAACGAACTGCGCGTTTGTCACCGGGCCTTCATCCATGTAAAAAGGAGCTACCGTGACTTCACGGACCGGACCTTCGCCATCCTTAGGAAATCCTTCGTCGGAGTTCGTGCCCATCAGGAATGGTCCACCTTCGAGCTTGACCATTCCCTCGGTCGATCCCTTGACCACGCGTTCAAACGGATTTGCGGACAAATTCAAGAGCTCCGCGCGATGGATCGTCGGCGCGCAACAGGGATGCGGACCCTTGCCCTTTGCGGCGAAAAGCTCGAACTCCTGTTTCACGCATCCTCCAGGGTGGCGCGAGCCCGCAGATAGTCGCACAGCCGTTCCAGCGCTTTTTGATGTTTTTCCGCCAATAAGTGCCGCTCGATCTGCGGGCGTGCCTCCTCGAGCGTGGCCACGCGCTCCCCGGAGTGTTCCAACACCTTTGCGATATGAAACCCAAACGGCGTCCAGAACACGGGGCTGATCTCACCCGGCTTCATGGCGAACACCACGGCATCGAATTCCGGCACCATTTGGCCGCGAGGGAACCAGCCCAGGTCGCCGCCTGCGCCGGGGCAGTCCGAGGACTCGTCGGCAATCCTCTCAAACGGTTCTCCGGCCTTCAGTCGTTCCTCGGCGGAACGGATCGCGGCCAGCGCGTCTTGCTCCAAGTTCTTCTCGTCGATATTTTTTACGATGTGCGCGGCATGAACCGCCTCCGGAATCGTCATCGCGTCGCGATGATGGCGGTAGTAGTCCACCACGTCCTTGTTGCGAGGTGAAGAGATGCGTCCCGCGTGGCGGATCGCCAGACGCTCAACACGAAACTGAAGTTCGACGTCCGCGGCGCGGTCGCCGGCGTTTTCAATCACCGCCGGCGGGACAGGCTCGGGGTCGGCGAGGGCAGCCTGCCGCAGCAGGACCCTTTCAATGACGTTCTCCCGCGCCCATTCCCGGGCTCTCGCCTCGATGACGCCGGGATCTTCATTCGGCATTACGTCCAGCATGCGGAGGCGCAGGCTACGGTATTCCTCGCGGATAACATCGTCCGCGACCAGTTCGTTGTTCACTCTGAGTGGCAAACCGCGATTGTACTAAAAGCAGCGTGGTAGACTCATTCGAATGACTCGCCGTGATCTCCTCAAAGCCGGGATGGCCCTGGGTGCCGCTGGCTCCGCGATTGCGTTCGCCGACGACAAAGTGCGCCGCGTCGGCCTGATCGGCGCCGGTTGGTATGGGAAGAGCGACCTGCTCCGGCTGATTCAGGTCTCGCCCGTGGAGGTCGTGTCCCTGTGCGACGCCGACAGCAAGATGGTGGCGGAAGCGGCGGAAATCGTGTCCACGCGGCAGGCGTCCCGCAAGAAGCCGCGTACGTTTTCCGACTACCGGGAGATGCTCAAGCAGAAGGATCTGGATATCGTTCTCATCGACACGCCGGATCACTGGCACGCGCTTCCGATGATCGCCGCAGTGCAGTCGGGCGTCGACGTCTGGGTGCAGAAGCCGATCAGCGTGGATATCGTGGAAGGCCAGGCGATGGTTGCCGCCGCACGGAAATACGGGCGCGTGGTGCAGGCAGGCACGCAGCGCCGCAGCACTCCTCATCTTGTGGAAGCGCGCGACAGGTTTATCAAGACGGGAATGCTCGGCAAGATCGCACAAGTGGACATGTGCTGTTACTTCCACATGCGCGCCACGACGAATCCGCCCGATACGGCGCCCCCGCCGAATCTCGATTACGAAATGTGGACCGGGCCCGCCCCCATGCGTCCCTACTGCGCTCTTACGCATCCGCGAAGCTGGCGGGCCTTCATGGAATACGGCAACGGCATCATGGGCGACATGTGCATCCACATGTTCGATATGACGCGCTGGATGCTGGAACTCGGGTGGCCAAAGCGAATTTCCTCGGCCGGCGGCATTCTCGTGGACAAGGCGAGCAAGGCAAACATCGCCGACACACAGAGCGCCACGTTCGACTACGGCGATATCCAGTGCAACTGGAACCAGCGGAGCTGGGGAGCAGCGCCCGATCCGAATCCGAATTACGCCTGGTCTTCGACGTTCTATGGCGAAAAGGCCACGCTGAAGGTGAGTGTCTACAGCTACGATTTCATTCCCGAAAAAGGCACGCCCATTCACAAGGACGTGGCCTACGAATTCGAGCAGTATCCCGAGGATCGCACGGAAAAAGACCTCGAACGCCACGTCGCCCCCGCGATTCGCGCCCACATGCGCGATTTCTTGAACGCCATTGACAAGCGATCGCGTCCAGTGGCGGATATCGAGCAGGCGCACATTTCAACCGCGAGCTGCATCCTGGCCAATCTCTCGATGAAGCTCGGCCGGACGCTGACGTGGGATCCGAAGAATCACCGCGTCGTGGGTGACGAGGAGGCCAATCGTTTACTGGCCCGCACTTATCGCGCACCATGGGTGCATCCGGTTCCGGCGACGATTTAACCATACAGGACCGACGGCGGGGATGCGCTAAGATTCTTGAGATGCGCTACGCCCTCGCGTTGTTTATTTCCACCCTCGCTCTCGCCCAGCGGATTCCAGTCAAGGTCGTCGTGGTGGCGATGTTCGAGCGTGGCGCGGACACGGGCGATCAGCCCGGCGAGTACCAATATTGGGTGGAGCGCGACAAGCTCGACCGCGTAATTCCCTTCCCTCAGGGCTATCATGACCTGCGCATGAACAAGGAGGGAGTCCTGGGCGTGCTGACGGGCGTTGGCACCGCCAAAGCGGCGTCGACGATCATGGCGCTGGGGCTCGATCGGCGCTTCGATTTGACGAAGGCGTACTGGCTGGTGGCGGGGATCGCTGGCGTCGATCCCGCCGACGCAACGCTCGGGTCAACGGCGTGGGCCGAGTACATCGTCGACGGCGATATCGCGCATGAGATCGACGCGGGAAATCCCACCCGATTGGAAGACGGGCTTCGTGCCGCTGCGCAAGTCCGTTCCCTACGAGCAGCCGCGCGGCCCGGACAATGGCGAGTGCTACCACCTGAATCCGGCGATCGTCGATTGGGCGTTTCGACTCACCAAGGACGTGGAGCTGCCCGAAGATGAGAAAATGCGCGTCGAGCGCGAGCAGTTTGCTTCACCCAACGCCCGCCGCGCGCCGTTCGTGCTGAAAGGCGACACTCTCTCCAGCAGCACCTTCTGGCACGGCAAATTGCTAAGCGACTGGGCCAACGATTGGGTGAAATATCACACCGGGGGCAAGGGCAATTATGTAACCACCGGAATGGAGGACACGGGCACCATGCAGTCGCTCACGTTTTTGGCGAAGGCTGGGCGCGTCGACTTGACTCGCGTGCTCGTTCTGCGCACGGCGAGCGATTTCGATCAGCCGGTTCCTGGCCGCACGGCGGCGGAGAGCCTAGTACTGAATAAGGTCGGTTCGTATACCGGCTACGACGCCGCGATCGAAGCGGCCTGGCGCGTGGGGCACGTGGTGGTTGAGAAGATCGTCAAGCAATGGCCGAAGTTTCGCGATCGAAAATGGTAACGCAAAGCGCGGAAATTTTCCCTGGCGAAGGGGACTGACCACTGTGTCCCCGACCCACAATCGCCGCACTTTAAACAAATCGTGTTCAGTGGACACAGCGGTCTGTCCCCTTCGCTCCCGGAATGCCAGTCAAAAAGGAGGGTTTTCACACAGACTCGTGGGGGTGGGGCTACGCGAATGCTACTTCTTTCCGGCAAGCGAATTTACGGCTTCCCAGTTGAACTGGACGAACTTATAGAGCGCCTCTTCGAGTAAACGCTCCTGATCGCTATGCGCTCCGAAGCCCTTGGGCGCGTCCTCTTCGTCCACCATCGGACCGATGCCGTAGCACTGCACTCCCTTGGCGCGCAGCATCGCCATGTCGGTGGCGCCCGTGCTCATCTGCGGAATCGTAATGACGTTGTACACCTTCTTGTTCGCCGCCTCGATCATGTGAAACGCCTCGGAATCGATGCGCGACGGCGGAGCGGGCGGGCGGCGGTTGCGGTCGTCCGACACGACCTCCACCTGCGAATCGTTGATCAGCTTGCGCATCATGTCTAAAAACGCCGGCATATTTTCGTCGGGCAGCGCGCGGACATCGAGCGTCGCCTCGGCCTGAGATGGAATCACGTTTACCTGATAACCCGCGCTGATCATATTGGGAGAAACGGACGTGTGCAGCATCGAATAATGGCCAGGCTCATGCTCCGCCAGATACTCGCGGATCGCCGGTGCCTTCGCCGGATCGAACAGACCGTTGTAGCGCGCCGCTTCCTCCGGCGTGCTAACAGTGCCAATTTTTTCGAAATAGTAGCGCGTGGTGTCGTTGAAGCGCATGGGCGGGTCCCACATGGCGATCTTTTCTACCGCTCGCGAAAGATGCACCACCGCATTGGTCCGCAGCGGACGCGAGCCGTGCCCGGCCGGCCCGTGCGCGATCAATCGCACGCCCTGGGGCAGCTTCTCCGCCGTCTGGATCAGCGCATAACGAACTTCTCCGTTCTTGCGATTGATCAGGCCGCCCTCGGCCAGGCAGATTTCAGCCTCAATCTCGCTCCAATGCTCTTCGACTAAATAGCGGATCCCGAACTGTGTCGCGGCTTCCTCGCCTGCCTCGGCGACGAAGATCACGTCGCGATCCAGAGGAACCTTGGCGCGCTTCAGCAGCACCATGGTCATCATGCTGGCGGTGAGATTGTCCTTGTCATCCAGCGTTCCTCGGCCGTAGATGTAGCCGTCTTTCAAGGTTGCGCTGAACGGCGGAAAGATCCATTTCGACGGATCGACCTTCACCGTGTCCAGATGCCCCATGATCAACAGAGGCTTTTTCGATCCGTTGCCTTTGAGCCGAGCGATGATGTTGCCGCGCGCCGGGTCCTTGGCGACAATCACCGCCGGGATGCCCTCGGCGTCCAGCACTTTCTTCACATACTCGGCGACCTTGGTTTCATTGCCCGGAGGATCGGTGGAATCGATCTGCACTAAGGCCCGGTAATGGCGCAAAGTCTCTTCGTTGATGGCTCTCCAGTCGAGCGACTGCGCCGCGGCCAGGCCGCAGAACAGCAAGGGAAGAAATCGGAACATAGGAGACAGTGTAAGCGGTTTCGCGTCTTGCCGGCATGCTAGTGGCTTGTCTCCCCTCCATTACTGTCGGAGTTCCGTGTCGGCTGAAGAGGGTAGTTCCTCACCTGACGGCCCCGGGATCAAGCCAGCCGACCCAGCCGCCGGCGATGTTGCAGTGGGAGCTTTTTATGATATTTTCCTTGCCCGTTTCGAGATCGATGACCGCCAAGCTTTCAAAGTATAGGTACGCCATACACGAGAGCTGAGACTTGGACACGAGGAGCTTCCTGGAATCGGGGGACCACCCGATGAGACCGCTTGCGCGGCCGATTTTGCGGAGTCGGGATGTCTTAACATCAACCAGGACCACGCTGCCGTCGCGGAAGGCGGCGACCAAGCGCCCTGGCCCTTCCAGGTGACGTCGTCCCGCTTGAGGTCTCTCAGGCCGCGGACAATTTGAGGCTTGCCAGACTTCAGGTCGACCAGAGCTAAGTCCCCTCCTGAGTGACTTAGGACGAGGGTCCCGTCCGGGGACACTTCGCCCCCGCCGCCCCCGCAGTCCGGGAAGGTTCCCGCTAGCAACCTAAGCGGGATTTCCGAGTCCGGGGCGACCACGTATGTGCCGCACTCGACTCTCCCCTCTACGTTCAGGATGCCGGATACAAAAATGCGATTCTCCGAAGTTGTGAAGTGCCAGACGGCACTGAATCCTGATGTTCCGCGAACTATGCTCTGGCGGTGCTGCATGAGATCATTCCTCCACACCCCCCTGCCCAGAACATAGATCGTTTTTCCGTCGGAGCTAGACACAGCCCGCCCGATATTCGATAGCCCTGGAGGTGCCGGAACGGTGACCTCCTTGCCTACGAGGGGAAACAGTGTGAGTGCGATACCAGTATCCGCCGGATGGACATAGGCGACTACGAAAGGGCCCGAACCGGCGGCGAGCACCAGCCTGGCCGTCAACGTCGCCACCCATAGACAGAGCGATAGTCGCACTCAGTAATGTCAACCTCTCTGAGGCTAGATTAACCCTTCGGGAACTGGGCCGTGGCCCCAGCCATACCTCAGAGGACCCTTTCGAGACGCGGTGAGCATCGTCTTTTTTCAACTTCCGACAATGTTGACTCGGCCAAGGACCGACCATTCGCTCCGTCCCACAAAAATCGCGAACTCAATTTCGCAACATTTCAATTACATCGCGCTCTCACTCGAACCCAGCCGCGCAACCACCTTACCTTGCAATCAAGGAGTTCATGCGCTCCTCCAACGGAGAGCTGAATCGACCACGAGGGGCTGCCTAGGGAACGGCTCTCAGGGTCTGCGCGCGTTGGACGTCACGTCGGACGATACCGGCCCCTCGCCGTTGCGGGCTAACTAAACGGACTTCGAGCGGGATCGAAGCAAAACTCCAGCTATAGGGCCGGCCCGATAAATTCGTTCTTTGAAATCAGAATCCACGCACTCACGCAGCTACAGCATCAACTGTCCGCCGTTGACCTCGATGGTCTCCCCCGCGATATACGCCGCCGCATTCGACGCGAGGAACGCAATCACCGTGGCGCATTCGTGCGACGTCCCGGTGCGTCCCATGGGGATGCTGGCGACGAAGTTGCGGATCATTTCCGGCGTGGAAAACACTTCGTGGAACGGCGTATCGATCACGCCCGGCGATACTGCATTGACGCGCACGCCATGGGGCGCGAGTTCCTTCGCCAGCGACTTGGTGAACGTGATCAAAGCGCCCTTGGCCGTCGCGTATGCGCCCGCCCCCGGTCCTCCGCCGTTTCGTCCGGCGATGGAGACGATGTTGATGATGGCTCCGGCCTTGCGCTCGATCATTGACGCAGCGACCGCTTGGGAACAGAGCACGGCGCTTGTCAGGTTCAGCGCCATGATGTCGTTCCAGCGCTCCTCGGTGACTTCGAGGATGCGCTGGCGCTCCACTAGCGAACCTGCGTTATTCACCAGAATATCGATGGGGCCGAGTTCTGCCACTGTCGCGCCGACCAGCGACCGGATCTCAGACGACTTGCGCACGTCCGCGCGAATCGAGATGGCCCTGCCGCCCGCCTTCTCAATCTCCGCGCGCACTTTCTCCGCGCCCGCCTGATTGGCGTGATACCCGATGGCGACCTTCGCGCCCAAGTCCGCAAATACCAGCGCCGTGGCCGCGCCAATACCCGAGGAAGCGCCTGTGATGAGGGCCACTTTGCCCGTCAGATCCATGTAGTTTTTCATGTTTTTCAATTTTCACACGCGCAGGAACAGCTTGCGCCGGTACATCCAGTAGAGCATCCACCAGTAGGCGATCAGCACGAACACGCCGCGCAGGAAAACCTCGATCTTCGTGCCAACCATGGCCGTGAAAAACCGGCCAACGTGAATATCGAAGGAACTGGCCAGGAACGACTCGAACAGATGCGCCATCAGGTACGCGGCGATGGAGTTCATCCCAATCACGAGCAGAGGAAACGCCCATTTTCTGTATCCGCGCACATCCAAGATCCAACTGAACGCGGCCAGAAACCAGAAGCAGAGACCTCCGCTGAAGAGCATCCAGGCAGGCGTCCAGATGCGCTTCACAATCGGGCAAATCCCGCCAAAATGCAGCAGCAGTCCCGCCGCGACGCACGCCGCACCCGCGATCAGGAGTTTCTTCATCGGCACGCGCGGCGCGTCGGCCTTCAGCCATTGGCCCGCGATCAGGCCGAGAATCATCGTCCCGAGCGTGGGGATGAAGCTCAGCGTCAGGTATCCGCCGCCATTAGACACAAAGGGCTTCACGCGAGGGAACAGATTGAGGAACCACTGGTCAAACGCGTTGCCGAAATTGGCGTTCTTGTTCCAATGGGCTAGAAATCCGGTGTAGTTGTGCGGAAAATCGATCGGCGTCTGCACGGGATACAGGGCCCACGCCAACCAGTAGCCGAACAAAATGACACCCAACGCAATCCACTGCCAGCGCGGAGGCTTGAATCCCAACAGGAATAGGAACGGATAGCCGAGGCCGATCTGTGTCAGGGTGTCCTCAAACGTGAAATACGTCTGCGTGGAGTGCATCGAGCGCAGGAAGATGCCTAACGCGATCAGTACCAGCGACCTCCACAGCGCATGCCCAAACATTTTCGGGAACGTGCCGCCCATCGCCAGTCGGCTGGCGATGGAATACGGCAGCGCCACGCCGACCAGGAACGAGAATCCAGGTTGAATCGTGTCGTGCAGCGAACAGCCGGCCCAATCGACATGCGTCTGGTTCCAGGAGAGAGCGTTCAGCCACCAGTGCCCAGGAAATGCCCTCGCCAGACGCGAGAGTTCCAGCACCTCCGCCATCATCAGGAGCATGACGAAGCCCCGATACGTATCCACGGCCTGATTGCGAGGCTGCATCGTTAGCCTGCGCGGTGCGCGTACGCTCTGTAGTGAACCGTGACGCTTTCGCGCGCCCCCAGCCAACGGTACGTCGGCACGCCGAACAACGATCCGCGCTCGACGATCGCGCGGCGGCTTTCGGCGAAGGGCGATACGCCGAACTCCACGCCTCGCGTGACCGTCTTGCCGTTCCATGGCGCAAACGTGCGGCTGTGATTCTCCTCCCACAAGCAGATCCACGGAAAATCGGCGCGCTTCCATTGATAGCCGAACAGCACGCGGCTCGGCGGATGAAACGCTTCAAAGGAGCCGTGCTCCCCTGATGTGTCGACCAGGTGAGCCGACATTCCAGCCGACCGCGCCGCGGTCGATTGGATGCTCATGTCAATTGAGAAACCAGCCTTGCCCGGCGCGTGAGGCCAGGTGAACGTCGCGCCAGGCTTGTAAGGTTGCGCTTCACTTAAGTCGATCGGATACACCATAGACTGCGCCGCGCTCAGCTTCAGCGTGGTCACGCCCGCCTCCAGAAACGGGGGCCCCAAGGTCACGTGCTGCGTCCAGGCCAGCGGACGGTCCAGCGCCGTCAGATTCGTCACCGTTTCGCGAATCTTCACAGTCCCGCGTGGCGCCAGCTCCAGCTCGCGCGTAAAATCGAGCTGCGCGAGCCCCAGATGCGCCCGCGCGATCATTCGCGTGCCATGCGTTTCGATCTCATAGGGCACAACCGAAGCTTCCCCATGAACGGTGATGCCAGCGGCGTACTCTGCTTCCGACGGAGTCCCAAAAATATCGAGGCAGAGGTTGTGACCTAGAATCCCCGCGAGCAGCTTGCTTTCGGCGTTATCGCCATACTCAGGGTGCTTCGCGGCACTGTATTTGGACGGCTCCATGGAGGGCCAGGGAGGCGTCCACAACGGATTCACTCCGGACTGTTTTTCGACGATTTCCGCGATGTGGCCGCCTTCCACGGAGACGGCGACGAGCAGTTCGTCGTTCTCAATCCGCGCGAACTTGCGATTGGAGGTTGTCATGGGCGCTTCGAGTCCAGATCCAATATGCCCCAATCCCGGCCACCAGTGTCAACAGGCCGAATCCCGCGAACTTCCAACCCGAAGTGAGAAACAGGAACACCCAGCCTACAAACGCGATCAAGGCCGGCAGAGGATAGAGCCACATGCGGAATGGACGCGGCACCTCCGGACGGCTGCGGCGCAGATGAAACAGCGCGAAAATCTGGCCGATGAACTGAATCAGGATTCTTGACGTGACCAGCGCCGTAATCACATCGTCCAGCGTCCACAGAGAAGCAAGGATCGACAGCCCGCCCATCACCAGCAGCGAAACGTGCGGAAATTCGCCCTTCGGATGCAGGCGCGCGAACGTTTTGAAAAAATCGCCATTCAGCGCCGCAGCGTAGGGGATGCGGCTATAGCCGAACAGCAGCGCGAACACGCTGGCCAGCGCGGTCCACAACACCAGCACCGTGACCACGGAGGCGGCGTGCGCGCCGTAGAGCCTCGCCATGAAGTCCGAGGCGATGAACTTGGAATTGACCGCCTCGCGCCACGGGATTACGGCGATCAACCCGAGATTCGTCAGCGCGTAAATCCCCGCCACGGCCAGCACGGAGAAGACGATCGATCGCGGGATCACGCGTCCCGGATTGCGCACCTCGCCTCCGACGTAGCAGATGTCGTAGTACCCCATGAAATCGTAAATCGCGATGAGCGACGCGGAACCGAGACCCGCGACGAAGCCGAGCGAAAACCGAAATGCGTGCGGCGGAAAATCGAACACCACCGCGCGATTGAAGTGGCCGAGGCCGGCGAGGATCACCCACAGAACCGTGATCAGCATGCCGATCCACAACATCACCGTGAGCTTGCCGACGCTGGTGACCTTGCGATAAAGCAGCACGATGACGAGCAGGCCTACGGCCATGCCGACGCCTCGCGTGGCCGCGGGGCTCATGCCGGGACGGAAATAGCCGACGTATTGCGCGAAGCCGATATAGCCGGAGGCAATTTCCAGAGGACCGCTAAAGATAAACTGCCAGATAAACAGAAACGGCAGCAGCCGGCCGAGCTTCGTGTCGCGAAACGCCCGGCGGAGGTAGACGTACGTGCCCCCATCGGAGGGCATGGAGGCGGCCAGTTCGCTCCAGACCAGGCCGTCGCACAGTGAGATTACCGCTCCCACAACCCAGCCCAGCATGCACTGGGGACCGCCCATCGAAGCGATGATGAGCGGAATCGTGATAAAGGGCCCGACGCCCACCATGTTGCTCATGTTGAGCGCGGTGGCTTCGACCAGGCCGAGGCCTCTTATGAGGCCGTGTTCAGGCTGGCGTTCGTTTAAGATTACTGCGCCGCACCTGGGCGCGTGGGACGCTCGATCTTAGGCGGATCGGGACGGTCCACCGGAACCTTGTAATTGAAGAATCCGATCATCATTTCCTGGAACGTCTGATCGCCCCAATGAACTTCCTTGGTGGGGTCGGGATTGTACTTGTTATTCGCCGAGTTGTCGTACCAGGCCGTAGTGTCGATCCGGGTCCCGGCGGGAACCGTGCGCGGTTCGGCCAGCACGTAAGCGAGCTGCCAGTTGAAATCGTAATGAGGCACGTCCAGCAGCACTTCGTGGCGGCCGTCCGGATAGGTGATTTCGTATTTGAATGCCTTGCCGCGGAGGTGCATGTGCGGCGTCATATCGAGCAAAATTGTGTCTTCGCGGAACGTGTACGACGCGGTCGTCATGTAGTTCGGCTCACCCGGAGGAATGTCCAGGCGGAACTGCACGGTGGAGCCGGAGACTGCGCGGTACTTCGGCTTATCCTTGCGAATCTTCAGGCCGACCATCGATTGGTCGACCGCTTCCTTGCCGTTGGTCGTGTAGTGAACCTGCAGTAGTAACGTGGAACCGGCCTTGACTAAGAACGCAGTGTCCTGATCCCAGGTGAGACTCGGCACGCCCGGCGCGTAGCCGATCACCATGTCGCTGAACTGCTCGCCGCCGCGAGGATTGCGCTTCTTGCCTTCCTGCGCGAACACCAGAATGTGATGCACCTGCGCGCGCTGCGTGGGGCGAACCTCGGCAGCTTGCACCCAGGTGTCCTCCGTGAAGCCGGGGTCGATGGTGAAGTATTGATACTGCACTACGCCTTCGGCGGGGATCTTAAATTCGCGCGGCAGCTTCAGGATCAGATCCGGTTTGCCGATCACCCAGCCTTGCTCGAACTCGGGCTCCTTCGGAAGGTCGGACGCCTTACCCTCAGGTGCGCCCGCTTCCACCCACTGCGTAATGGTGGAGATTTCCTGCGCCGACAGGTGACGGTCGTTCGAGAAATGATTAATCTCCGTGTTGGCGTACCAGGGCGGCATCGTATGCTTCGCCACCGCTTCCTTTATCGACTTCGCCCATGGACGCGCCTCCTGGTAGGTGCGCAGAGGCATGGGCCCGGCCTCACCTGGCCGATGGCATTCGAGGCAGCGGTTGTAAAGGATCGGCGCGACATCCTTCGAAAAGGTCGGCGCGTTGGCCGCAAACGCGGCTGCAGACAGGGCAACGAAACTAGCGGCGATCGAGGTCACTTTCATACAATTATTAACTTAACACGGTTATTGCTTGGTTTTAAGAGGGTCTTTGGAGCTTTCGAAGAACTCCTTCTGCAGCCGGGGGCTCACCTGGTCCGCCTTGACGGCACGGATGGCGCTCGCGACGCTCGCCGCCCAGGCTTTCATGTCGAACTCACCCAACTCCTTCGTGGCAGGGGCGCCGTCACCCGCGTAATGATCGGGAAACTTCGCGTACCACCAGATTCCTGTGTAAACGCTCGGCGGCAAATCCAGACGGTTACGGTCCGCGCCCGACTCTTCGCCGGACCGCTCCTGATGCACTAGGTCAGGGCGTGAAATCATGACGTGCGCTGTCTCCGATTCGCCGGCGTGCGCATCGGTTTTTGTGTGAAGCGGCGGCCGCCCTGGCGGATAGTCGGGACGCGAGAAAACATAGACCACGTAATCGTGCGGCGAGGCCATCTGCGCCTGCGCGAAATACGGCAGCAGGTGATTATTGCCGCCATGTCCATTCACGATCACGATCTTCTTGCAACCGTTTCGGCCCATCTCATCGGTGGTCTCCTGCAACAATTCCAACTGCATCCGAGCGCTGTAGGCCATGGTACCCGGCTCATGTTTGGCCTCAAAAATCTGGCCGAAATAGTATTCGGGGAAAACGACCGCGTATTCCTGCTCCACGGCGTGCGTCACCACATAGCGGACGTTAATCAGATCCGTGCCCAAGGGCAA
Organism: Bryobacteraceae bacterium; assembly: GCA_035542735.1. GTDB lineage: Bacteria > Acidobacteriota > Terriglobia > Bryobacterales > Bryobacteraceae > Palsa-187. The sequence continues at coordinate 52,068 of DATKKV010000023.1, read as the reverse complement.
CTGCGGCCCGTGCTTTTCGATGATCCCGAATGGCAGCACACAGGTCTGCTGGGATTTCACGATCGCTTTTTGAAAATCCTCTGCCGTGAGTTCTTCCCACTTTGCGGACAAACTTTGCCCGAAAGCCGACGCCGCAAGGCAGAAGACCATAGCAAGTCTCATCACGCCCTCCTCTCTTGACGAATTCATAGATCAGGAAAACAGACACTCGCGCGTTTTCCGATGACGCATCATGGCGTTCATCTTATCGCATAGGGTCCGATACTCTCCACGGCTTCGCGTGTGCACCGAATCCCGCAGGGCCAGTTGCGGCAACACGCGGGCTGTCACCGGTTTTCCTCAACCAGCGAGCTTACCGCCGCTGATAGGAGGCCAGCCCGCTCATCCTATCTGTTGACACGAGAACGGATTGTTTTTCAAGAGTGTCCCCCGGTAAGCAGGGAAGTCCCCGCGCTGACGCGCGGGGTTATAACCCCTGGCGTCAGCCAGGGGAACCTACTTGACGAATTTATAGATGGTCGTGCTCTTATAATGCTGGCCGGGTTTCAGCACGGTGGACGGGAAATTTGGCTTGTTCGGCGAATCGGGGAAGTGCTGCGTTTCCAGGCACAGAGCGGCGCGGCGCACATAAACCTGTCCGCCCTTTCCCTTGATGGTGCCGTCGAGGAAATTGCCAGTGTAGAACTGCACGCCCGGCTGCGTCGTCCAGACTTCCATAATGCGCCCAGATGCCGGCTCCTCAACGCGCGCGGCCAGGCTCAACTCCGAATCCTTCTTGTTCAGTACCCAGTTATGGTCGTACCCGCGGCCGAGCTTCAGTTGTTCGTCGTTTTTGTCAATGCGAGCTCCGATGGCCGTCGACTTCCGAAAATCGAAGGGGGTTCCCGCCACCATCTGCAAAACGCCCGTGGGGATCAGACCGCTATCCACCGGCGTAAAGCGATCGGCATTGAGCGTCAGCTGGTGGCCTAGAATATCGCCGCTGCCTTTCAGGTTGAAATACGAGTGGTTCGTCAGATTGACGACAGTGTCCTTGTCCGTCGTCGCTTCGTAGTCGATCTTCAGCTCGTTGGCGTCAGTCAGGTGATAAATCACGGTCGCCTTCAAGTTGCCGGGATAGCCTTCCTCGCCGTCCTTACTTAAATAGGTCAGCTCCAGGCCTCCGCCGGGAAGTTCCCGCGCCGTCCAGACGACTTTATCGAAACCGCGCAAGCCCCCGTGCAGCGAATTCTCGCCGTCGTTTTTCGGGACCTTATAAAGGGCGCCATCAAGGGTGAACTGGGCGTGGCCGATGCGGTTTGCGTAGCGGCCGACGAGCGCCCCGAAGAACGGGTTTTCGCTCAAGTACCCGTCGAGCGAATCGAATCCGAGCACCACGTCGCCCATCGCGCCGGCCTTATCGGGTGTCTTCAGCGAGACGAGGCGGCCTCCGTAACTGGTGATGCGCGCTTCGAGTCCGTTCTTATTGGTCAACGTGAAAATCTTCACGGCCGCGCCCTCCCTCGTCTTTCCAAAATCCGCCGAGGTCAGCTTGGTCGCGGCGTGCGCGCCCGCGGCGCTGACGATCAGGGCCAACGCAGCCCATTTTTTATCCATAGAAAGTATTATCTTCTAAGGGATATGAAACTGCTCACCCGCCGGGGATTCACTACGCTGGCCGCGTCCGCCTGCGCGGTCGCGCAACAGGCGCCCAATCCGAACACTTCCGAACAACGCCGCGGCACGATTGCTGAGACCGCTCCGTTCGACGGGACCCTCTCGTTCACCCGATCAGCGGTCGCGCCCAACGTGCAGCCGTTTCCGATGACCGTTGTGCGGATCCACGCGTCTCCCTTTAAGGACGCGGCGGACGCGAATCGCGCCTACATGGACCGGCTGGGCGAGGACCGGCTTGTGCACAATTTCCGTCTTAACGCAGGACTTCCGTCGTCGGCCGCGCCTCTGGGCGGGTGGGAGCAGTACGGCTCGGGACGCCCGAGTGAACTGCGCGGCCATTTCACGGGCCATTATCTATCGGCCTGCGCGCTGGGTTACGCGTCCACAGGGGACGTGGCGCTCAAGGCCAAGGGAGACCAGATGGTCGCGGACCTCGCCGCGTGCCAGGCGAAGCTCTCCGGCGGATACCTGAGCGCGTTTCCCACTGAGTGGTTCGACAGGCTCGACGCGCGGAAGCCCGTCTGGGCGCCTTTCTACACCTACCACAAGATCATGGCGGGCATGCTCGACATGCATACTCTCGCCGGAAACAAGCAGGCACTGGAAGTCGTGCAAAGCATGGCGAGTTGGACCGACGCCTACACCGGATCCAAGTCCGAAGCACATATGCAGGACATTTTGAAGACCGAATACGGAGGCATGAACGAGGTTCTCTACAACCTGGCCGCCGTGACGGGCGACGACCGCTGGGCGCGCGTCGGCGATCGGTTCACAAAGAAGATCTTCTTCAACCCTCTGGCCCTGCGACGTGACGAGCTGCGCGGGCTGCACGTGAATACGCACATCCCACAGGTGATCGGCGCGGCGCGCCGCTATGAAATGTCCGGCGACATGCGGTTCCACGACGTGGCGGATTATTTCTGGCATGAGGTGGTCGAGGCCCGGACCTACGTTACGGGAGGCACCAGCAATGGCGAAGGATGGCTCGCGCCGCCGCGCCAGCTCGCCGCCGAGCTGAAGCGCGATATTTCCACCGCAGAGTGCTGTTGCGCGTACAACATGATGAAGCTGACGCGGCAGCTTTACTCCTGGACCGGCGATCCGCGCTATTTCGACTACTACGAGCGGGCGTTGTTCAACCATCGGCTGGGAACGATTCGCACCGACACGGGCGCCACTCAGTATTACCTCTCGCTCACGCCGGGCGCGTGGAAGACGTTCAACTCCGAGGACCAGTCCTTCTGGTGCTGCACCGGCACGGGCTTGGAGGAATATTCCAAGTTGAGCGACAGCATTTATTGGCGCGACGATCGCGGCGTATACGTGAACCTGTACCTCGCCTCGGAATTGAACTGGGCCGAAAAGGGATTCCGCCTGAAACAGGACACAACGTTCCCCGACTCCGCAAACACCGCGCTGCACATCACAGTGGACAAGCCCCTGCAGCTCGCGCTGCGCCTGCGCATTCCCGAGTGGCTGAGCGGCGGCTCGGTGAAGATCAACGGCAAGCGCACCGACGCGATGGCGAGTCCGGGCAGCTACCTGACAATCGACCGCCTCTGGAAGACCGGGGATCGCGTGGAAATGGAGCTGCCGATGCAGATTCGGATCGAGGCGATGCCGGACGATCCGAACATGCGAGCCGTCCTCTACGGTCCCATCGTCCTGGCGGGCGACCTGGGAACGAAGGGCCTTCGCCCCAATTTGATCACCGGGGTGAGCGTGCCTCAAATACGGATGGCGGGAGCGGTGAGCGTGCCGAAATTCGCGGCAAACATCACAACCGGCAGCAAGCCACTCGAGTTTCAAATGGGTGAAGCCGCGCTGATGCCTCTGAATCGGATCTTCGACCGCCGCTACAACGTCTACTGGCAGACCGCCTGATTACTTCCAGTGGCCTTCGTGAAAAGCGTACTGGCTGCCTTTGCGATTCCAGTAAGGCTTGTGATATTGAGCCTTCGGACGCGGCGGCTTTTCCCAATGGCCCGCGTGCCACACGTGCCGCCCTCCTTCGTAGCCCCAATAGCCGTCGATCCACACGTCGGCGGGCTCCGGCGGAAGGCCTCGCTTCTCTTCGATGGCTGGGGGCGGAGGCACCGGCGCGTAGTACGCGATCTTCGCCCAGGTGACCAGCGACCCGGCAACGAAGAAGAGCGGCAACAGTTTCTTCATAACTTGATTTTACTGAACATCCTTATGGCACGACCTCACTGCACAACCGCCAAGGAGATCTTCCGCATGACTTATTCCGGCCCCGGCCGCCCCGCCGCCGGTGCATGTAGCTCATATCCCTTCGGAGGCTCTCCGCCCGCCAGATACCGCACGAAATAATCCCACCGCCGGCGGACCATGTACGCCTCATTCCCGAAGCCGTGGTTGCGATTCGGCAGCAGCAGCAGATCGAAATCCTTGTTCGCTTTAATCAGCTCGTTCACCACCAGCAGCGTGTTGTAAGGAGGTACGTTGTTATCCATGGTGCCGTGCGCCAGCAGCAGCTTGCCCTTCAAATTCTTCGCGAAGTTCTGATTGGCCTGGCTGTCGTAGCTGTCGCCGCCGCTCGATTTTTTCTCCAGCAGCCCCTGCCATTTCTCGCCCCAATCGTCCTCGTATTCGCGATTGTCGTGATTCCCTGCTTCCGAAATACCGACCTTGAAGAAATCAGGGAAACGGAACATCGCTCCCGCCGCCGCGTAGCCTCCGCCGGAGTGCCCGTAGATACCGGCACGATCGATATCGATCCACGAATAGCGGCGCGCCAGTTCCTTCATTCCCGCGACCTGGTCCGGCAACGTGTTGTCTCCCATGTCGCCGTAATAGGCCTCATGAAACTTCTTGGAGCGCCACGGCGTGCCCATGCCGTCGATCTCCACCACGATGAACCCCAGCTCGGCCAGAGCCTGCGTATCGCCTCGCGCCGCCGAAAAGCCGCGGCTGCCGACGCTGCCTGTCTGCGGACCCGGATAAATATGATTGACGATCGGATACTTTTTCGAGGGGTCGAAATTGGTCGGCTTGAACATCAGGCCGTAGAGATCGGTCTGCCCGTCGCGAGCCTTCACGGTGAATGGAACCGGAGGCTTCCAGCCTGTCGCGAGCAGTTTCGAGATGTCGGCGTGCTCCAGGGACGCGATCATGCGCCCCGTATTGTCGCGCAGCACCGTAGCCTGGGGCGTGTCCGGGGTTGAGAACGTATCGACGAAGTATTTGCCGTCGGGCGACAACGTCACGTCATGGTTCGCGTTTTCCGGCGTTAACAGGCGCGCATCTTTTCCGTCGAACCCGATGCGATACAAATGGCTGAAATAGGGATCGCGGCCTCTCTCACGCCCCACGCCAAGAAAGAAGATCGTGCGTGACTTCTCATCCACGCTCAGCACCTGCGTCACGTTGCCTTCGCCGGAGACGATTTGGTTCTTCACCCGGCCCGTGGCGGCGTCATATAAGTAAAGATGCCCCCAGTTGTCGCGCTCGGAGAACCAGATAATTTCGTTTGAGGCGGGCAGATAACGCCAGTTGACCCGCCCGTTGCCCGATTCGAAGAACGTCTCGACGGTTTCCTGAAATACGTCGCGCACTTCTCCCGTCGCTGCGTCTGCGATGCGCATCTTCTCCTCACGATGCCCGCGCGATGTGGACACAAACGCCAGATGCGTCGAATCGGAGCTCCATTCGACGTCGGACCATTCGCCGCCGCGGCAGGCGATGTGGTCGCAGAGCGTCGAGCGGTGCTGGTCGGGCGGCATTTTCAGCCTGGTGATCTTCGGCCCGTCGATGTCGACGATCACGCGCTCAATCACCGGCACATGCTCATCGCCTGGCAGAGGATATTTCCACGCCCTCAACTCCGGATGGCCCACCTTGGTGCTCACCAGATACATCTCGCCCACCTGACGCTGGTCTTGTTGAAATGTCGCGATCTTTTTCGAATCCGGCGACCAGAGGACGATTGCGCGGTCGCTATTGGTCCAGCCCGCATTGTCGGTAGCGTAGCCGTAGTCCTTCACGCCGTCGAAAGTGAGCTGCGTCTCCTTATTCGTCCCCGCATCGCGCATCCAAAGGTTGTAATCCTTGATGAAAGCGGTGTGCTTCTTGTCGGGCGATTGCGCATCGTTGCGCACGGGGGCTCCGCCTCCCCCGCCTCGGCCGCCACGGCCTCGTCCGCCCCCGCCCGGCGCCACGCCTTGTGAGACGCACTCGTTACCCGCCAGATCGCATTTCCATCGCTTCGCTGCCACGGCGAAGAGGATCGAGTCACCCGAGAGCTCAAGCTCCTGGAACGGCAGCCCGTGCGGCGCGATCACCGTTTCGGAAGCCTTGGACAAGGTCACCGCCAATTTGGCGTGATCGAATAGCGGCAGGCGCGTGCCGTGCTCCGGATCGACAACGATGAACTCAGCCCCATCGGCCACTGTGTTGCGATACCAAAAGCGCCCGTCGGGGAGCCAGTTCGGCCTCACCACACTCTGCGTCACCAGGGACGTGGTGTTATAGGTCATGAACTTTTCGGCCTGGGCGTAATCGGCGGCGGTATAAACGCGCTGGGCATGGCAAAGCATGCCGCCCGCCAGCGCGGCGAATAAAAGGTAATTGTGCATGGCGAATCCTCTACTTTAGCGTGGTTGCCTGCGAGTTTCCGTACAAGACGCCGTTGAATAGCAGCTTAAATGTGGCGTGCGGCTCGCCTCGGAAGGTTACCTCCGGCCCCATGATGAGTACCTTTCCTTCGCCCACCTTCGCCTCCGCCACCGCTGTCGAGCCGTCGAGCAAATCCTGCCCCCACGCCCATCCGCTGTCGAGGGTCTGCTTGCCGGCGAAGGACGCCACCGGCTTCACTCCCGCGCCCACATCGAATACCGGGCTGTTATCAAAAAACACTTCCACCGTTTTCGGCATGCCATACGCAAGCGGATTCGTGTTGTCGATGGTGGCGCGCATCAGCGAGCCGGGGATATAGAACTTGTCGCGCGGTAGAGGCTGTTTGTTCGCGTCAACCAGGTGATTCGCCACCGGCAGGCCTAGCAAATCCGCCATGGTGGTGGAACTGCCAACGGTCACGATCGCGCCTCCGGATTCGACGAATTTCCTGATCTCAGGAATGGTCTTTTCCTCCGTGATTCTCCCAATCGCCGCCCGGTATTCTTCGGGAACCGTGGAAGGATCGATCGCGCCGCCTCGGCCTCCTCCACCGGCGCCCCGGCCGATGTTGCCGCGCCGCATCGCGCCATCGGCGAAGACCAGAACGTCGAATTTACTCTTCAGATTACCCGCATCCAGAGTGGCTGGATAGACGATCTCGAAGGGAAATTCGAACTGCTCGAACAGCCATCGCATCCAGCCCGAGGGCATCATCCCTCCATACTGATCGTAGAGGCCAATGCGCACCGGTTGAATCCGGATTGCCTCTCCGGATGGCGACTTAGCCACGGCGTGAATCGTAATCCCCAGCTCGCGTGCGCCCTTCTCTAGAACCGGCTCGAGCACCGGCCGCGCAGCCGCCGGCGCTGGAACCCAAATCGTCCCCGTGCCCAGGTCCTGGCCGTCGACGCTCAGCGAGGACTTGAGCCAGTAGACCTCAGCCTTGCTCTTCAACAGCCGGTTGATCAGCGTGAAGGAATTGTTCACGCGGTGGCTGATCAGGTACCCCGCAGGGTTCGCCGCGCCGACAATCGATCCAGGATCGGGCGCCTGCATCGCAAACTTCAGTTTCGTAAAAGGCCCGTTGAAGTCGTCGAAGACGCGATCGTATTCAACGCCCATTTGCATCGCCAGCGTCCATCCGGCGATGTCGTAGGGGGGCACCGGAGGGCCGCCCGGATACGCGGCGTCACGAGGATGGTCCTGCGGCTCGAACATCTCCCGCACCATCGGCCGGAACGCCTGCGCTGCCTTGACGACGTACGATCCGGCGGGATATTTCTTGCCCGCGACCTCAAATGGCGCCGATGCCTTCATCACCGTAAGTCCGTTTTTCAGCAGCGAGTTGACGAACTTGGTCGCGGTGGGAAAATCTGGCTGATCGGAGGGAACGACGTAGCCGCGCGCATCGCGGAATTGCGGGTCATGCAGGACTTTTTCGTAAAGTTCCGCGGGTACCGGAGCCTCGCCTCGTCCGCCGCCCGGAGCATCGCCCCCGCCTGCTGCAGCGCCGCCGCGACCACCGCGGCCCGTTGTTGCTGGCATCTTCGCCGCCGCTTCGCGCAGTGCGTCGATGCGCTTCGGCGTGATCGTCCAGTTGTCGCGGCTGCCTCGCTCGATCGAGTTCTTGCCCATGCGATAGAAGTTGTAAAGCAGCGTTTCGCGATTCTTCGACGCGTAGTCGAGAATCGCGCGGTTGTTCTCCATCTCATAATCGATCGACTCGCGGTAATGCCATTCGCGCGGCGCGATGGGGAGAGGCAGATCGCTGATATACAACTGCTTTTCCGGCACCAGAGGAATGGTCATCGGGGTTGGCCCGCCGATAATCTCCGTTAGAATCGAGATGGTGTTGTGATACGTGCATGTGTTGCGTATGCCTCCGTCCCACCAGCCGTCGTAATTCGCCTGCGTCCGCATTCCTGATCCACCTTTGCCCTGCGCGACGAGGCGTTCGTGCATCGCCGTGCCGACGGCCTGAATGCCCAGCGTCACCAGAGGGTCCAGGTTGTGATTCACCGGATCGCGAAACGGGGGAATGAAAATCACCTCACCCGCCGGGCCGGACTGGTGATGGTTGTACATGATCTGCGGGTTCCACTCAGTGAACAACTGGCGGTTCATATTGGCCGTTTCCGGCATGTTGGACGTCAACGAGTCGCGATTATTATCGTGACCGATGTATTTTTCGTACAAGCGCGGCAGATTGTTGAGAGAGCGCTTCTTCTCGTCTGGCTCGCGCATGTACCAGTTGGCGACCAGTTCCTGGCCGTCCGGATTCGCCAGTACGCACAGCAGAATATCGTCGTTCAGAAGGCGCATGGTCTCGGGATCGGTGCGGCTCACCATCTGGTAGACCATCTCGATCTCTTGCTGGGAACCAACCGTCTCGGTGGCATGGAGCCCGCCATCGACCCACACCACTGCCTTGCCTTCGCGTGCCAGCCCCCGCGCGGCGTCCTCCGTCATTTCGGCGCGCGCGAGCCTTTGCGAAATCTCGCGGTAATGCTCCAGATTCTTGATGTTCGCGGGCGACGAGATCACGGCCATCCACTGATGACGCCCCTCGGCGGTGAGTCCGATATCGACCAGCTTCATGCGGTCCGACTCGGAGGCAAGCTTCTTCCAATAAGCCTCGAGTTGCGTATAGCTGGCCATGTGGTAGTCGTCGCCGACGTTGAATCCGAGAGCCTGCTTCGGATTCGTGACTCTTGGGGTTTGCGCCAATAGGGCGCCGGAAACGAGGAAGAGAGAAAGCGCACGATTCATAATTCCATTCACAGTACACGATTTCGTGATGTAATTTCGAGATGACCAGACGCGACCTCATCGTCCTTGGCAGCGCCGCCGCGACCGCCCATGCCGCACCGGAGTTTGTCTTCTTCACTCCCGCACAGGCAACGCTGGTAAAGCTGATCGCCGAGCAGATCATTCCCGCCGACGAGGATCCCGGCGCGACGGACGCGGGCGTCGTGTATTACATCGACGGGCAGCTCATAGGACCTCTTGCACCGTTCGCTCCGCTCTATCGCGACGCGCTGCCGGATTTTGAGCCGATGCGGACGATGAGTTTCTCGGCGCAAACGGAGTTCTTGAAATCGATCGAAAAGCGGAGCGATGCGGCAGCGAGGCTGTTTGCGGTCATGGTCGATCACACGATGCAGGGCTTTTATGGCAGTCCCGCCGACGGAGGCAATCGTAATCAGGTGAGCTGGAAGATGCTCGGCATTGAACGCGAGATGGGAGGCCACCATTGATCCTTCCGAAGGTTGATGCGGTGATTATCGGCTCCGGGGCGGGCGGGGGCATCGCGGCGCATGTGCTGAGCCTCGCCGGCAAGCACGTGGCGCTGCTCGAGCGCGGCCGCAATCAACTGTTCTCCGAGACGCGTCATGATGAGCTGCGCTCCCAGCGCACCACTGTCCTCGGCAACGCTTTCGGTCCCGACGATAAGAGTGTTCGTCTGGTAAAGCTCGGCGATGCGACGCAGTTTCGCGAAGTGCGCGCGAGCGACGGATCGTTCGGCAACGTGGCAATGTGCGTCGGCGGAGGCACGAAGAGCTATGGCGCAATGGCGTGGCGATTCCTGCCCAAGGACTTTAAGATGCGCTCGACCTACGGCGCGCCGGAGGGCAGTTCGCTCGAAGATTGGCCGATTTCCTACGGCGATCTGGAACCCTATTACGAGCGCGCCGAGTATGCCATCGGCGTTTCAGGCGCGCGGGGCGCGAACGCGTTCGAAGGGCCGCGGAAGCGCGACTACCCGATGCCTCCATTGCCCTACAACAAAGAGGCGCTGAAGCTCGAAGCGGCGGCGAAGGGCCTCGGCTGGCATCCGTTTCCGATTCCGATGGCGATCAATTCCGTCACCTATGACGGCCGCCCGGCCTGCATCCGCTGCCCTTTCTGTGTCGGCTTCGCCTGCGAAGTGAGGGCCAAGGGATCGACCGCGGACACGGTGATTCCCAAAGCGATCGCGACCGGGCATTGCGAATTGCGCACGGAATGCGTGGCAACAGAGCTTCTTACCGATGCGGGAGGCCGCGCCACCGGAGTGGTCTACATCAAAGGCGGTGTCCGTTACGAACAGCCGGCAAAGGTCGTAGTGGTGTCCTGCTCGGCCATTGAATCGGCTCGGCTGCTACTCAACTCGAAGAGCAAGGTGTTTCCCGACGGCCTCGGGAACCACAACGGATTCGTCGGGAAAAATCTCCAATCGCACGCCTATGCGGGCGCATACGGTTATTTCGAGGATGAAGCCTGGGACGGCCTCGGCCCGGCGGCCTGCATCGCCATGTGCGATTTCAACCACGGCAATGGTGGCTATCGGGGCGGCGCGATGCTGGCCAACGAGTTTATTCGTCTGCCCTACTTATTCGCCCGCAGCGGCCATCCGCCGAAGACCGCGGCGTGGGGCCGGGAGCACAAGGCCCGGCAGAAGCGGTTCTATAAGCGGTCGATTGCCGTGCAGGGTCCGGTGCAGGAAATGCCGGTTTTCACAAACAGAATCGAGCTGGATCTATCGCGAAAAGACGCATTCGGCATGCCGCTGGTTCGGATGACCGGCAAGCGCCACGAAGAGGACCTGCTAACGGCACGATTCATGGCGGAGAAGGCCGAGGCGCTGTTAAGAGCTGCGGGCGCAATCGAGACCTTCTTGAAGTTGCCCGGCACCGCGACCTCATTCGGCCAGCACCAGGCAGGGACGTGCCGCATGGGGAGCGACGCGAAGACGTCGGTGACCAATTCGTACGGCCAACTCCATTCCGTCGATAACGTGTTCGTGGTGGATGGAAGTTTGCACGTGACCAACGGAGGATTCAACCCGTCGCTCACGATTCAGGCGGTCGCCTTCCGGGCGGCGGAACATATCGCGCGGAGTTTTTGACCGGCCTTATATTTCCGGGTAAAACTCGAAGAACGCGTCCAGAGACTGCTCCAACTGGGCGCGAATCTCTTTTTCGCCGCCGTCGATCAGATGCATGGTGACGTGCGCCGTCTTACCGCTCTTCAGCTTGATCTCCGCCTCGCCGACGCCGTCGATCTCATCGGCCGGCAGCAGCCGCATGCCGTAAACCAGTGCGAGTTTCGCCATGCCTACTGCTTGCTGAGCACGAACGTCATGTCGAAATCGCCCTGCGGCGCGGAGATCATCAGCGCCTGCGTGAGCGTCTTGCCGTCGTCGGAGAGCGAAAACTTGGCCACGAACTTCACCTGTGCGCCGCCCGCATCCAGGTTGCTGTTCACCACCAGCACCTTTCCGTCCCAGGTTGCTTTGCTCTTCACCTCGTTGCCCTGCACCATGTTGGTGGTTTCCTTGCCATCGGTGGAATACTTCGCCGTCGAAGTCTGTTCGCCCTGGGCGCCATCCTGCGTGGTCTCAACCACCAGGTCAGGATCGTTGTGCTTGATCTTGGACACCAGCGTATTCGGCGGAGGCATCGGGCCGAAGACGCTCTTATCAGCGTCCAATTTCCACGTACCGGAAAAATCGGGTTTGTCTCCGGCCACCGCCATCGTGGAGGCTGCCGCGATCACTAGCAGGGTGCTCATCAGCGTCTTCATTGCTTTCTCCTCAAAAAATTTACTGCTTATCGAAAACCAGTGTAATATCGAATTCGCCTTGTGGGGCGGTCAGGTGGTTATTGATCGTCATCGTCTTTCCGTCCGGGGAGAGACTCCAGATCTCGTGAAACTTGATCTCGCCGCCCTGCAGGTCCCGGACGCTATCGATCACCAGCTTATCGCCATCCCATTTCGCCGAGCCTTTGGAGCCCTTGTTCTCGACCATCTTGCCGTCGGTCGTGTATTTCAGTTCCGTAGTCACCTCGCCCTGCGCACCTTTTTGAAAGGTCGAGATCTGGAGCGAAGGCTCATTGTGGTTGATCGTCCGGGTCATCACCTCGGGCGGAGGCACGGGGCCGTAGTCCGATTTGGAGAGGTTTAGTTTCCAGACTCCAGTGAAGTTCGTGGCGGCCTGGGCATGCCCGGCCAGCAGGATCGACGCAACGGCTGCGGCGAGGATGAAACGGCTCTTCATGGTGGCAGATCCTTTAAAGTGAGATGCGCGCAATGTCGATTTAGTATACCAAGGGCTAAGATTTTTTAAGCCTTAGGGGGGCTTGACAAAGCTACGACTCTCATTAGAATAGGGATATTCTGCTTCTATGCCGGGTTGCGAACATAAGCGCACAGAGTTACTGATGCGGCGTGACGGGGTTGATTACATGCGTTGCCTGGATTGCGATCAAGTCTTCGAAGCAGAGGATCTGGAGCAACTCCCCGCCTACGACGAAGACGCTATCGAAGAAGAAGCGCCTAGGCGGAAACGGGCGTCTTAACCAGCCCACTCTCAGCCAGTCCGGCCTTCGCCAAGCCTTCGGTTCGGGTTCCCCATTTCGCGGCGAACGATAACTCCATGAAATAGTTCACCAAGATGATGATAGGGACCGCTGCCATCAGCGGCGTCAGCACCGCGGTCCAGGACCTTTCGCGAGTCATGGACCCTCCAATGGCGCAAACGGCCTTAGTCAACGTCCACACGTCGCCGGAGATGCCCGCAACCGTGCTCCGGCCCTGCTTCAGGCCTTCCAGATACTCAGCTGGTGTGCGCGCATCCTCTACGACAGTGTAGGTTTTACCGAGCGCTGCCAACGTATGAGCATCACTGCCTCCGATAGCGACGCGGTCATGGCGCTCGGCGAACATCGCCGCATAGCGATTGGCGATTTCCAGCATCTGCCCGTTGCGCGTCTCGACTGCGGGGAAATTCCTGGAAAAGTTCTCAAAGTCCGCCTCAACCCGCCGTCCGGTGAGACCCGAAAACACATGATTGATGCTGAACAGCAGCCCTCGCTCATTCAAGTACGCGATCAGGCGGGGCAGATCGTGGCGCCGGCGCTGTAGTTCGTTGTGGTCGCGCTCCTCAATGCCATAGACTCCCATGTGCAGCTCGGTGCCGTGCTCGGTGGTGCAGCTCACTTCCTCGCTCAGGAAGAAATCCTTGTGGCGGCGCAGCGGCTCCCCCGCGTCGATCGAGTCGTGGTCGGTCACGGTTACGAAGTCCATTCCGCGCCGCTTCAGCGTTTCATAAACCTCGCGCGGATCGTTATAGCTTTCTTTGCAGATCCGGCTGAGGACTGGTACGGTGCACATCCCGGAATGGTGCGTATGAACATGCAAGTCGCATTTCATACCCTATTGTGATCCGCCGATTGTTACAACACCGCGTCGGGGTCAAGAAACATTTGTTACATAAAATGTTTTTCTTACGAATGTGCCTCGCGGAACCGGGCCGCGCCCTCTTTTCCGAGGTATTTTTCCTGCTGCGCGCGGCTCATTTTCGACAGATCGACCACCACCAGCCCGTCGACGACGTCGGAAAACGCGCTGTCGACGTTGAAGGCCAGCATCTCGCCGCCGCAGTTCAAATACTGCCGCAGCAGCACGGGAACACCTTTTCCGTCCGGCTCCATATCAGCGACGGCGTCGGACAGTTCCTCGACGTTGTCGAGCAGATGCGCCAGGAGGCGCGGATCGCAACCGCGCAGCCGCGGCGCCCGGAATTCGCGCCGGGGTTCAACGTAACGCGCCAGATCGCCATTGCCGCAGCGCTCCCGCAAGTAAGCGACGATCAGCGCGCGGGAGGCCTCTGAATACTCGCGGCTGATGCTGACCGGTCCGAACAGGCTCCGGTAGCGGGGATTCCTCGCTACATACCGCCCAATGCCTTTCCAGAGCAGCAGGAGGGCGGAAAAGCTCTTCTGATACTCGAGGCGCACGAAGGACCGGCCAAGCTCGAGCGCCGGGCTCATGCTTTCGAGCAGACCCTCGCGAAATTTAAAAAGTGTCCGCGTGTACAGATCCTTCGCGACATCCGTACCGGCGAGCCGGTAGGCCCCGGCGATCTCATTGCTGTCGGTGTTCCAGAGGAAAAGGTGCAGGTAATCGCGGTCGAAGCGATCGATGTCGATGGAGCGCCCGGTTCCTTCGCCAGCATGGCGGAAGGTGATTTCGCGCAGCCGCCCGATTTCACGGAGACCGTTGGGGATCTGGTCAGCCTTGGCCGCATAGACCTCGTATCCGCCGCTCTCGAGTAGCTTGCATTCGGCCGGAAGAGCCGCGATCTCGTCACTCAGATCCAGGGCCCGCACAGCGGGAATCACGGGCGCGGGCTTCAAGCCCACGCGCCACATCTTCCTGGGCTGGCGCTGGCGGATGTCCAGCAGATGGGTCCTCTGGCGCAGATAGTCGGTGGCTTCGCTTTCGGCCTTCAGGCGAATCAACGTCTGCGGCTTGATGGGGCGGCCGATCGAGACCCGAATCTCTCCACCTCGTTTGTTAGCCAACTCGCGCGGCAGCAGCATCGTCCGCAGGCGAGGATGGATCAACCCGGCAACCTGGAACATCGCGCTATTCACGCCGTGAAAGAACATCGGCAAGGAGGTCGCTCCCGCCATCTGAATAATCCGCGTGACCTTGTGGTCCCACTTCGGGTCGGCGATTTCGAGCCTCGCCAAGTCGAGCGAGGAAACCTCTCCGGCGGGAAAGACCACCAGCATGCCTCCGTTTTTCACCCAATCGATACTCTGTCGTAACGATTTCCAGTTTTCCTTAGCGGCGCCGCCAAACGGATTCACCGGGAAAACGTACTGGCCCACGCCCGGAACGCTCGCGAGCATGGAATTGGCTAAAAACTTCACGTCCGGCCGCACGCGCAGCAGCAAGGAACCCAGAATCACGCCTTCGGCTAGGCCGAACGGATGATTCGCAACGGCCACCACCGGTCCGCGCTTCGGCACCCGGTGCAGATCGCAGGGGTCGCATTGGCAGCGCAAATCGAGCTTTTCCAGAACCTTTTCAAAGAGTTGCTGGCCTTCGGGCTCCGCCGACGCATCGATCAACGCAGCGTCCAATTCCTGGGGCAACAGCAGTTTCTCGAGGATCCAGCCCGCGGCGGGGTTCAGGTGGGTCTCCGCAAACAGCGCGCGGGCGGCGTCGGAGACGGGATGGGCAGAGGTCATGGAGAATCCTCACAAACAGAATAATAAAGTTATGTTTCGGGGGAATGCCGAAACGAAGAACGTCCGATAAACCACTTGGAAAGCCAGCAGGCTCATGAGATCCTCAAAAAAGGGGATGAATTACGACGCAAACAAGGAACCGCTGCGGATCGTCTCCATCGGAGGGGGCACGGGGCTCTCGACATTGCTCCGGGGCCTGAAACGGTACGCACGGGTCGGAGCGGGGGCGGTGGATATTACCGCCGTGGTGACCGTAACGGACGATGGAGGCAGTTCTGGACGCCTGCGCCGCGACTTCGACGTGCTTCCGCCGGGCGATATCCGCAACTGCATGGTCGCGCTGTCGGAAGATGAAGCTCTGTTGAGCAAGCTGTTTCAATACCGTTTTACGAACGGCGGGGGCCTGAAAGGGCACAGCTTCGGCAACCTGTTTCTCACCGCCATGACGCACCTGACCGGCGATTTTCATCAGGCAGTGCGATTTTCCGGAGAGGTCCTGGCCGTGCTAGGGAACATCTATCCGTCCACCGAAGCCAATGTCGTGATCGAGGCCACGCTGGCGAACGGGCGGAAGGTGGCGGGGGAAACGCGCATCAGCCGAAGCCGGTCGAGGATTGAAAAAATTGAGATTCATCCGAGGCGCCCGAAGCCCCTACCGGAGACGCTGGACGCCATCGCAAAGGCGGATCTGATCACGCTGGGGCCGGGCTCACTGTTCACCAGCGTGATTCCGAACCTTCTTGTCGAAGGCATTCCCAAGGCGATCGCCGAATCGCGAGCGACCAAGGCGTATTTCTTGAACCTGATGTCCCAGCCGGGCGAAACCACCAATTTCCGCGCTTCCGATCACGTGGCCGCAATTTATCGCCACGCCAAGCGGCCAGTCCTGGACGTGTGCGTGGTGAATTCGCATCCCATCCGCGGCCGTGTGCTGGACCGCTATGAAGCGAACGCGGCCAAACCGGTGGAGAACGACCTCGACAATCTGGAGAAAATGGGGCTCAAAGTGGTGGAGGCGGACCTGCTGCGCATGTACGGCAACCAGGTTCAGGAAAAAATCCGCCACGACAGCAGCGTGATCGCGGCCATTGCCTTGGAACTGGCGCGCAAGGCTCACAAAAGGAAATGGACGAAGAAATGAATCATACGGTCGTCATTCTGGCTGCCGGATTGGGAACGCGCATGCGGTCCAAGAAGGCGAAGGTCCTGCATCGCGCCGGAGGTCTGGCGCTGGTTGAGCAGGTGGTGGCGGCGGCGCGAACGCTGGCGCCCTACGGCCGCATCGTGGTGGTGACCGGCCATCAGGCCGAGGAAGTAGAAGCGCTGCTCAAGCCTCTGGGCGTCGGATTCGCGCGCCAGGACGGGCAGAAGGGTACGGGCCATGCGCTCGCGTCCTGCCGCGAGGTTGTTCCGTATGATGGCCTCCTGACAGTCCTATACGGCGACACTCCCCTTCTGACCGCGGCGACGTTAGCGCGACTGCGGGATACGCAGACCGATTCCGGCGCGGCCGCGACACTCATCACGACGACATTGGAAGATCCCACCGGCTATGGACGAATCCTGTGCCACGACTCCGGCGACGTCGCCGCCATCGTGGAGGAGAAGGCCTGCACGCCAGAGCAGCGGAAAATCAAGCTGATCAACTCTGGAATTTACTGTTTCGAGTCCGACCTGCTGTGGAAGCACATCGGCGAAATCGAGCCGAATCCCGCGTCCGGAGAACTGTACCTCACCGACATGGCCGAGATCCTGGCGCGCCACGGCCATCGTGTCCACCCGATGCACGTTGAGGACGGCACCGAATTGCTCGGCATCAACACCCGCGTCGAACTGGCCAATGCCGACCGCATCCTGCGCGCCCGCAAGAACGAGGAACTGATGCTGTCCGGCGTGACCATCGAGCGGCCGGAGACCGTGGTGATCGACCCGCATGTGCAGGCCGGCACAGACACGATCATCGAGCCCTTCGCCCGACTATTGGGCGCGACCCGAATCGGCGAAGACTGCCGGATCGGCGCAGGAGCCATTTTGGAAAACGCCATCGTGGGCGACGGCGTCATCGTGGCTCCGTACACGCTGATCGCCGATTCGCGCATCGACAACCTTGCGCAGGTGGGGCCGTTCGCCCGCCTTCGTATGGATGCGCACGTCGGCGGCGATGCCCGCGTCGGCAATTTTGTCGAATTGAAGAAGACACATCTGGGCGAGGGCGCGAAAAGCCAGCATCTGGCGTATCTCGGTGACTCCGAGATTGGCCCGAAAACCAACATCGGCGCGGGGACCATCACCTGCAACTACGATGGCGAGCAGAAGCACCGGACCTCCATTGGCGAGGGCGCGTTCGTGGGCAGCAATTCCACGCTGGTGGCCCCCCTCGAGATCGGCGCGGGCAGCTACATCGGCGCAGGCAGCGTGATCACTGATTCCGTTCCCGCTAAGGCACTGGCGCTTGGGCGCGCGCGGCAGGTAGTAAAACCGGGCTGGAAAAAGAAGAAAAAGTCCTGACTACTGGGTCTTTTTCTTCTGCTGCGAGGAGCGGACGACGATCAGCTCCGCCGTGTCCCCATCGTCGGTGGTGACGTAGCGCACGGTCACCCGGACCTTGGCTTTTAGCTTGCCCTCGGTTTTTGTTTCCGGCGTGACGCGAAACTCGCGCTTTTCGGTCTTGCCCAACACGACCCGTGAGACGGTTATCTTTTCGGACGTGGTCTCTATGACCGTTCCGGCGAAGAATGTCTCCGGCTTGGGCTCTTCTGCCTTCTTTTCTTGGGGATCCTGCCAATGCGCGACCGCCGCGTGTGGCGCCAGGGCCAGCCAGAGGGGGAGCAACCAGTGAACCGACGCGCGCCGCACTGTCATTAGGATACTTGAACTCGCCCCGGACTGTTTCCACTCGATGATGAAATTTTTTAAAGCACGAGAACCGGATGGTACACGTACGGCAGCCGGACCTCTCCGATGGCGATTAAGTCGCCCTCGGAATTCAACGCCTTGACGAAGCGGCTGCCCGGCATGGGACGGAACGGTGACACACGAAAATCACGCCCGTTGCGGATCTGACCGGCGGTGACCGAATCCACCATCTCGGCCGGGAATTCGGGCAATAGCTCGGCGGCGGGCACCAGAGCCTCGCCCAGAAGGCCCTCTTCGGCCATCGCCGTCAGCTGCTCGATGGTCCGCGCCGCGTCGATCGTAAAATGGCCCGATGCGATACGCCGCAGGCTCGCGAGATGCGCGCCGCAGCCCAGAGCCTTTCCCGCATCGTGCGCAATGCTCCGCAAATACGTCCCAGCCGAGCAGTGCACGCGGACCGATACGTCAGGCCCTTCGATGGACAGGACAGTCAGTTCGTAGACATGCACCGGAACCGGCTTCAAATCGACGGGCTGCTGCTTGCGTGCCAACTCATAGGCCGGCTTACCGCCGATCTTCTTGGCCGAAACCGGCGGAGGCATCTGCTCGAACTCGCCCCTCGAGCCGTCGAGCGCTTTCTCCAGCGCCTCGCGTTCGAGCGTCACCGCAACTTCTGGGGAAGTGGGTTCGCCGTCGGCATCGTAGGAATCCGTCGAGGAGCCGAAATGGATCACGCCCTCGTAGATCTTGTCGTTTCGCGTGTAGAACTGCGCCAGGCGCGTGGCCCGGCCGATGACCAGCGGCAAAACTCCGGTGGCGGCCGGGTCCAGCGTGCCTAAATGTCCAATCCTGCGCGTTCCGGCAAGGCGCCGCATCTTCGCAACCACATCGTGCGAGGTCCAGCCCTGCGGTTTATCGACTACGATGACTCCATCCACTGCTTCTATCTTACGTGGCGCACGTCCTTGACGCGCCGTATCGAGACTCGTCCAGAGGCATCGACAGGAGTGTCGTGCGCCACGTTCAAACTAAAGCATGCCCTCCAGCCGGACGTAGCTCGCTTCCATGCCGCGCTCCATGCCGCTTGATAGCATTTGCGCCCGCGTTGCCGCGTCGGGCAGCGTCATGCGCATGGTCATCAGCGTGCCGTCGCCGTCGGGCTCGAACCGGGTCTCCACCTGATTGTCCGGCGTCTGCATGGGCAGGAACATTCGCTCGACGTGGACAATCCGGCGCGGAGCCTCCAACTCCAGAATTTCGCCGGTCAGGTGGAATCCGCCTTTGCCGTTCGACCATTCGTATCGAAACTTGCCGCCGGGTCTCGCTTCGAAGATGCAAACTGGCATGGTCCAGCCTTCTGGGCCGAGCAGCCATTTCTGAATCAGCTCCGGGTCGGTGTGGGCCCGCCACACGGCCTCGCGCGGCGCGGCGAAGCGCCGGGTTACCACCACGTATCTGTCACCTTCCGTCTTGAGTGTCAATTTGCTCATTTCCTGGTCTCCTTTTTCATGTCTGCTAAAACCTGGTCCAATCGGTCGTAATTCCTCGACAACGCTTTCCGCAACATTGCGAGCCACTGCTCGATGGCATCGATTCCTTCCTTCGACAGGCGGCAGGGGCGCTTGGTGCCTTCGGCGCGGCGCGTGATCAGGCCCGCTTGCTCCAGTACTTTGAGGTGCCGGGAGATTGCGGGCTGCGTCATGTCGAAAGGCTGCACAAGTTCCATCACCGTCGCCTCGCCTGTAGCCAAGCGGGCGAGGATCGCGCGCCGGGTGGGGTCGGCAAGAGCGGAGAAGGTGGCGTCGAGGCTTTCCATAATTGATATGTTATATAACCAAGTAGTTATCGTCAAGATAAATTTCCTGGATGCTTCACTGGCTCGAAATTTTCATCAGCTATACTGGCTCGGAAAGGAGAAGGCGATGCGTGTTCTGATCCTTGCCCTGCTCCCTCTGAGCGCCTTCGCGCAGTGCGCGTCGACCGCGAGCACTCTGAAACAACCGTATGTTCCGCCGGCGCCGTATCCGGCGACCCATGGAGGCAAGCCGTGGTATGGCTCGGATGCGTTATGGACGGTGCCGTTGGACAATTTGCACGTGATTCACGGCAAAGCTCGCATCTCGGCGAAATTCGTCTATTGGCGGGTTGGCTGGCTGCAGGAGTCTCAGCCCTTCCTATCCGTGGTTGCCAAGCGGCTCGACGCGCCCGCACCGCTGATCTGGGCGGAACAGGCAAACGGAGTGGCCCTGGGTCCTACCGACAGACTGGAAAATATGGCGATGATGACGGGAATTGCCTTCACGGAGGCGGGCTGCTGGGAAGTCTCCGCGAGTTATCGGGGGCATACGCTGAGCTACGTCCTCAACGTGAGGCCTTAAGGGCGTCCAGCGTTGTGATGGAATGCCCGCCGCAGCTTCGCGGTTCAATTGCGCTACGCTGAAAATATCGCGTGGAAGAAGAGTCTTTAGGCAAAGTGTATGATGGCCGCCTGATGCACCGGCTGGTGCGGTACCTGAAACCGTACCGCGGCGCGGTGGTCGTTTCTCTGGTGTTCCTGTTGCTGCAATCCGTGGCGCAGGTGGCTGGACCTCTGCTCACCAAGCTCGCGATCGACCATTACCTCGCCAAACCCGACCACCCCACGCCTTCATTCTTAGACGGCTGGCTCTCTGGCGATGTCTGGACCGGACTCGCGCAGATTTCCGCTCTCTATCTGGCCGCGCTGCTCATCGGCTTCGGCTGCGAATTTATTCAGACGTATTTGATGCAGCGCACGGGCCAGTACGCCATGTTCGACCTGCGCCGCGAATTGATGGAAAAACTGCAGGTGCTTGACGTCGCCTACTACGACCGCCATCCGGTGGGCCGCCTGATCACGCGCGTCACCACCGACGTCGACGCGTTGAACGAGTTATGGGCCTCCGGCCTCGTGACGATCCTGGGCGACATCCTGGTGCTCGGCTTCGTGGTGATGATCATGTTCCGCATGAGCCCGGGGATGACCGCGTTTCTGCTGGCCGTACTGCCGGTCGTCGTGCTGGTGACTGCCGTGTTCCGCCGCAGCGTCCAGACGAGCTACCGCCGCATCCGCGTGGCCGTCGCGAGGATCAACACCTATCTGCAGGAGCACGTCAACGGCATGGCCGTGCTGCAACTGTTCAACCGGGAAACGCGCAGCAAGGAAGAATTCGCGGCCATCAACCGCGATCACATGGAGGCATTCAAAGACTCCATCACCGCCTATGGCTGGTTCTATCCGGTGGTGGAATTTCTGGGGATGCTGTCTCTGGCGATGCTGCTCGCCTATGGCGGCTACCGGAACCGCCAGGGCGCGCTGTCCTTGGGCGTTCTCATCGCGTTCTTTCAGTACGGCCTGCGCTTCTTCCGGCCGATTCAGGATCTAAGCGAAAAGTACAACATTCTACAGTCCGCGATGACGGCCAGCGAACGCATCTTCAAGTTGCTCGACACTGAGCCGCGGGTGACATCGCCCGAAGCGCCGCGTCCGTTTCCCGAGGGCCCAGTGGCGATCGAGTTCGACCACGTCTGGTTCGCCTACCGCAACGAGGACTGGGTTCTGCGCGACGTCAGCTTCCGCATCGAGCCGGGCGAAACGATCGCCGTCGTCGGCCACACCGGCGCGGGCAAGACGACGCTCACGAATCTGCTGCTCCGCTTTTACGATATTCAGAAAGGCCACATCCGCGTGGTGGGCGAGAAAGAATCCGTCGATCTTCGAGACCTGTCTTTGGACGATCTGCGGCGGCATTTCGGCGTCGTTCTGCAGGACCCGTATCTGTTCACCGGCACGGTGGAGTCGAACATCCGTCTGGGCACGGAATCCATTGGCCAGAGGGCTCTGGAAGAGGCCTCGGCGCAGGTGAATCTGCTGGAATTCGTCGAATCCCTGCCCGACAAATTCGAGGAGCCGGTGCGCGAGCGCGGCAACGGTTTCTCCACCGGCCAGAAGCAGTTGATCAGCTTTGCTCGCGCTCTGGCGCACAATCCGCGCTTCCTGATTCTCGATGAAGCGACCTCCAGCGTCGATACGGAAACCGAGTTTCGCGTCCGCGATGCACTGGAGCGCATGGTGGCGGGCCGCACGTCGCTCGTGATCGCGCACCGGCTTTCGACCATCCAGCGCGCCGACCGTATTTTCGTCATGCACAAGGGCCAATTGCGCGAAAGCGGTACGCACCAGGAGCTGCTGGCGTTGCGCGACGGCATTTACCGCAAGCTGTACGAGCTGCAATATAAGGATCAGGAGATTTATGGAAAACCTCAAGTATCCGATCGGACGGTTCTCGTTCCAGCCTCCGTCGACCCCCCAGCAGCGCCGGGCATGGATCGATGACATCGCGGAGGCCCCGGCTCTTCTGCGAGCGGCCATCGCGGGCTTGAGCGAGGAGCAGCTCAACACGCCATATCGCGACGGCGGATGGACCGTACGCCAGGTGGCGCACCACGTCGCCGACAGCCACCTGAACGCCTATGTGCGCTTCCGGTTGGCACTGACCGAAAACGAGCCCACGATCAAGCCCTACGACGAAGCAGCATGGGCGGAGATCGACGACGCGCGTCACGCGCCGGTGGAGGTATCGCTCGCTCTGCTCGAGGCGCTGCACGATCGGTGGACGCGGTTGCTCCGCTCGATGAGCGACGCCGATTTCCTGAAGCAGTTCCGCCATCCGGAGTTGGGCGTGGTGCCGCTCGAGAAAAACCTGGCGCTCTACGCCTGGCACGGCAAGCATCACGTGGCGCACGTCACCTCCTTACGCGGGCGAAAGCAATGGCCGTAAAGAAGCGCGCCCGCGAACTCGGCATTGTTGTGGGAGCGCTGCCCGCCGGGCCTTGGAACGCCATTACCGACGTGGCCGGTGTGCGCGTCGGACACTACACTCTCAATTCCGGCGCGAATATCCGCACGGGCGTCACCGCGGTGCTGCCTCACGCAGGCAATTTATTCCGCGAAAAGGTCGCCGGCGCGGTTTTTATTGGCAATGCGTTCGGAAAACTGGTCGGCTCGACCCAGGTGAACGAACTGGGGGAAATCGAAACACCCATTCTGCTGACTTCGACGCTGAACGTGTTCCGGGTGGCCGATTCTCTGATCGATTACATGCTTCAGGTCGAGGGCAACGAGCAGGTACGCTCGATCAACCCTCTGGTCGGCGAGACCAATGACGGCGTGCTGAACGACGTTCAGGGCCGCTATTCGGGACACAACGAAGTATTCGCCGCGATTCAGGGTGCCAAATCCGGACCGGTGGCCGAGGGTTGTGTGGGCGCGGGCACCGGGACCATCGCCTTTGGATGGAAGAGCGGCATCGGCACGGCGTCGCGCAAGGTGGGCGATTACACCGTGGGCGTCCTGGTCCAATCGAACTTCGGCGGACGCCTGACGATTCTCGGCGTGCCGATCGAGCGCCAGCGCACGGTGGCCATGAACGCTCCTCCGATCACCGTCGACGGATCCATCATGATGATCGTCGCGACGGACGCACCGGTCGATTCGCGCAACCTGCACCGGCTCGGCGCGCGGACCATGATGGGGCTGGGAAGAACGGGCTCGGCGGGATCGAACGGCTCAGGGGATTACGCGATCGCGTTCACGACCTCGCGCACACCAGAAGTTCTTTCAAATGACGCGGTTTCTGCGCTTTTTCCGGCCGTGATTGAGGCGACCGAGGAGGCCGTGTACAACTCGTTGTTCATGGCCGAGACGACCACCGGCAACAGACGCACCGTGGAAGCGCTTCCCGTGGAGTCTACGGTAGAAACGCTACGCCGTCACGGCATGATCAGGTAAACACAAGCTTCCGATCGGTGGAGCTCATCGCCTAGTTTATCGAAGGGAGACGAATCGCGTGATGGACGGGTTCGGTAGCGCGTCGGCTACCTCAGGAGGATGGTTGCGGCTCCGGATCGCGGTAACCACCCAGCGGACGCCTTCATATCCGCGCCAATACATGTTATTCCGGACAAGATCGCTGCGGGCGCTTAGAATTTCGCGCCGGATGAAGCGCTGCACCACTTTTCCGTGAATCGGAGGCGTGTCGAATTCATCAGAATCAGTGTAGAGTCTCGGACGATCGCAGTTGCGGAAGCGCAAAAGGGCAATTTTCGTATCCGTGCTCATCAGATCGCCTTTGCCATTGCGAGCCATAGTAGGGATACTGCTGCGCTCCTGCCAGTCGAGCATATCGACATAAGAAGTGAACACGAGGTCATTGACGATCTTGTCGCGCTCCAGATCGATATTGGATTCAATGCGATGGGTCATGACCGCGCCTTGGTGCATAAAGGCAAAATCGATGTCGCGTGTGGCTGCGGCGATCCAAATCTCCTGCCCCTGCCAGGTGCCAGGTTGTTTCCAGATGCGCACGTGATGCCGCTTGGACAGATCGTTCAGGCTCTTCTGCCAGGACATGTCCGCTCGGACATCGTTGAGTAACAACTTCGTCATGGGGAAGGTTTGGCTGCTGCGCCCCTCCACCACCGCGCGGACTCCCTGAATGCGGGAGCGCATGGTCACTGACGCGGCTTCCGTCCAGCCCGCAGCGCGAAATGCCGCCGCGATCTGCTCGCGTGAGCCGACCATTATTAAATTGATCAGATCCGACGGCCGGTGCGTGGTAGGATCCGTGGTGCGCGTCGGCATCCCGGCCAATAGAGCGTCCAACGCGTCGCGCTCAGACTCCGCCAAATGGCGAGGAGCATCCTCGGGCTCACGCTGCGCTCGAGCCGGAACAGGTTCCGTCAAGGTCAGCGACAACTCGACGCCCGGAGTGAAGTAAATCTCCGGCTCCGGAACCTGAATCACCAGCGTCTTGATCGCCCAAACCGCCAGTTGCGCATGGACATCCGTCATCAGCGCCATGCGGATATAGCCGCTGGCCCTGTAGGCGAGGCTCGAGGTCATGCGCATGCCGCCGATTTCGCCGTTCTTTTCCACGCGCTCACGGCCGTTGTCCACGGCGATTACTCGCGCGTCGATCGGGAGCGTCTCATCATCCGGCAGGGTGATCTTGTCGAACAGCAGCGCCATCGCAGCAGTCTCATGCATGATGCCGTAGCCGATGCGCCGCACCGATTTGACCGTGCCCGTCAGGACGCTCCCGGACGGCAGCAACAGTTCGCCTCCGACGCGAACCGGGGCAATCAGGACCGCCGAGACGGGGGATCCAGCCTTACTGGCGTAGGAGCCAACCGTGCTTGTCAAACGAATTTCCAGACGTGTGCCTGCGGGAACTTCGCGGATCGTCAACAGTCCAGCCGAGCACAACAGGTAGGCCAGCAAACCCATTTGAATCATCCTAGCCGATGATGGCCCGTTTTGCGCTCAAATTTTCTTAAGGAACCCCTTCAATGAAAGGAATTTAACGTGACGTCCAACCGCCGTCGATCACCACGTCGGAACCGGTGATGAAGCCAGCCTCCGCCGAGCAGAGGTACAAAGCCAGCTTTCCGATTTCCTCTACGGCGCCCCATCTGCCGAGGGGAATATTAGACAAGAACTGGCGGTTCAACTCAGGATTGTTGATAAGGCCGGTGTTCATCTCGGTGGCGAAGGGTCCCGGGCTGATCGCCACCACGGTGATGCCGTCCGGAGCCAACTCCTGGGCCAGCGCTCGCGTCACGCCCAGCATTCCGGCTTTGCTGGCCGAATAGGCCGTGCGCCCGGGCAGCGAAATATGGCTCATCATCGAAGCGAGATTGATAATCCGGCCATAGCCCCGCCCGCGCATCATCGGAATGAAGGACCGCGTGACCAGGAACACCGACGTCAGGTTGGTGTCCATCACCGTGTTCCATTCGTCCAACGTGTACTCCACCATGGGCTTGCGGATGTTCATGCCGGCGTTATTGATGAGGATATCCACCTGGCCGAAGCGCCTCCGGACGCCCTCTTCGAGCGCGCGAACCTGCGCCTCGTCGGTCACGTCCGTCACGAATACAGCCGATTCCGACCCCGCGTGCGCGGCCGTTTCCTCAAGCTTGGCCCGGTCGCGGCCGACCAGCACGAGCTTTGCTCCCGCAGCGCCCAATTCCACTGCCATCGCCCTGCCCAAGCCACGGCTCGCGCCAGTAATGACGGCGACACGTCCGTCTAATCTGATGCTCATCACATCAGTTTATCAGCGCGATCCGTTCAGTCCGGGAATCTGCGGGCGAACGTCGTCAGGCCCAGCCGGTCCACTGCATCTTTCGCTTCAATATACGAGGCAGGGGTCGGCAGAGGGCCGATGAGGACGCGGAAGATCTTCTCGCTGGGTCCTGGCGCTACAAATCCCGGCAGTCCCTTCCTGCGAAGACCCTCGGCGAAAATGGCCGCGACTCCCTTTTCCACGGCGCCCATCTGGATGTAGACGGCTCCGATCTTCGGGTCAGCAAACAGCGGCCGATCCGGCTGATCCAGGGTAGGAGCAGGGTCCGAATGCAAGATGATTGGGGGCGGTTCAGGGGCAGGAGCAGCCGCGGTCTGCGCCAGGCCAGCTGCGGCAGCAGCCTTTATGGAGGTGGACTTGCCCACCAGATAGGCGATCGAAACGCAAACGACCAGGACGATCAAGAGCACGAACGCGAGGCTCGCCATTTGCCGCCGTCCGAGGACGAACTCGAACTCTTCGGGCGTGGCAGGGATTTCCTCCGAACTTTCCGTCATCGGTTCCGGGGACGGAGGAGCCGCCTTCTGCGGGGCCCCCGATCGATCCTGAAGATCAAGAACGCTGAGCATTGTCTTCGCTGAGGCGCTGACCGCCTCAAGCCGTACTATCGGCGGGACTGAGGCTTTTCTACAGCAGCTATTGGGCCTTCTTCTTAGCTGCCGAGGCGGGCGCGGGTGCCGGAGCAGGGGCTCCGTGCAGAATGCGGGCGCGGGCCTCCATTTTCGCGGCGTCCGCCTTCTTCCGCATCTTCTTGAGCAGGGCCGCATACTGATCCAGCGTCTCGGCCAGTTGCGGGGGAGGAGCATCGCCGGGCGTCAGTACCGGTTTGCGAGCCGTCACAAAGCCATTCTTATCCAGCAACACGATCGACAGTTTATACAGCGTCTCCGCCTCCGCGTTGCGGTTCTTTACCGCCAGCAGAGCGGCCAGGGAGTTGAGGCTGGATACCGTATCCAGTTCCTTGGCGGTCAGCATGCCGCGGAACAGCGGCTCCGCGTCCGTCTGCCGGCCCGCCGCGGCATATACCATCGCGACCTCGCTGAGCGTCGCCTGGGTGTCGGGAGCCGCCTCGCCCAGAGCCTTGGTGCGGATGTACAGAGCCCGCTCATAGCAGTAGCTGGCTTCCGGATAACGCTTCTGTGTGAAATACAGCTTGCCCAGATGATCGAGCGTTCCGGCCACCTCCACCGTGGAAGGACCGTAGGCGCTTTCCCGAACGGACAGGGCGCGCCGCCACACGGCCTCCGCGTCGTTTTGGCGATGCATATTGTCGAAAGCGGCCGCCAGGCCGTCCAGGGGTCGCAGCAACGCCGCGCTAGTCACGCCCGCCGATTTTTCGAGAATGTGAACGGCGCGATCGAACATCGGCTCAGCCGAAGAGAACTGTTTCTGAATCAGGAGCAACTCGCCCACCGCGATCAGTTCGGGCGCCAGTTCCGGCGCATCCGGACCTTTCACCCGTTCCACCACCGCGACGGCCCTGCGGGCAAACTGCTCGGCTTGCGTGTATTTTTCCAAAGTCTGCGAAATGCGGGTCAATTTTTCAAGCGGGCCCACCACGGCCAGATCCTGGCGTCCCTTCGATGTCTCCATAATCTGCAGGGACCGCTCGTAATAGGAGGTCGCCTGCTGATACTTCATCTGCGCAAAGCTGACGCGCCCAAGATCGTTCAGGTCGTTGGCCAGTTCGGGATTGTTCAAGCCGAGGGCATGTTCGCGCTCTTCGAGCAGCCTGAGATACAGCTTTTCGGCCTCCTCATACCGGCTCTGAGCACAGAGAATCTCCGCGGTGTCGTGCCACTCCTTCGCCTGCTTGGCATCGAACGGGCCGATGCCGCGGCTGGGCGTGATCACATCGCCCGTCAGGCTGGGAAGGGAGGGTTTTTCGCCGTCCGGCCTGGTCTTCTGGGCAGCGGCGAACCTGGCACTGGATAACCCTATGAAAATAAACAGGACGACCCTGAACAGACGCGCAGACACAATTTTCATAATCCGATGATCGGCGGAAGGGGGCTTAGAGCGTAGGGGGGAACTTATGAAAATACACGGGGTGGCCCACACAACGTCAGAAACGCCAAGTCACGATTTTCCTCCGTGAAAGGCGAACGAAAAACTATTCCGCACCAGACCCGCCAATTCCTCGTCCGTGAACCCGAACTGCGTTCGCGCGAGGTCGTACTCACCAGTCAGCGTGCATTCGAACAGTGCCGGGTCATCGGTGTTCAAAATAATTGGCACGCCCGCGTCATACAAATTCCGCACTGGATGATCCTTCAACGACGCCACTGCGCCCGTGCGAACGTTACTGGTGATGCAAATCTCCAGGGGAATGTTCTTTTCTTTGAGGTGCTCCATCAATGCCGGATCCTCTACCGCGCGGACGCCGTGGCCGATCCGTTCCGCGCCGATCTCGAGCGCCTCCCACACACTGGACGCGTCCGTCGTCTCTCCCGCGTGGCAATGCAGATGCAACCCGCGGTCGCGCGCATCCCTGTATAGGTCCGCAAACCAACTCGCCGGACCGCCCGACTCCGATCCGCCGATGCCGATGGCCACGACGCCTTCGTTCATACGCTCCGCCGCCAGGCCGAACACCGGTTTGGCGGCCTGTGCGCCGAACTGCCGGATGGCGTCGAAAATCCATCGGACCCTCAGCTTGCTCAACTCCGCCTCGCGCTGAATGGCGTCGAAAATCGCCGTGAAATTCTGCTCCTTCCACAGGATCATTCCAGTAGAGACGTTCACCTCGGCGTAGACGACTCCCTCGGCGGCAAGGCGTTCGAACAGGCGGCGTGCAATAAGGGCGTAGCGCTCCGGTGAGGTCAGCTTACGATTCACCCAGATGTAGCTTTGGATGAACCCCTCGAAATTGGTGTACGACGTCGCCCGCGCGATCTCCTCCCGCGTCAGCGATGGATCGAGTTCCAGCAGCGTCTCCGGCTCAACCGATCCTTCCAAATGCAAATGCAGTTCTGCGACGGGCCCCATTGTTGACATAATAGCGGCAATGCACGCAGCCGAAATGGAAGCAATCATTGCGGGCCGTCACCACGACCCGTTTTCCGTCCTTGGACCGCACGAGTTGGAGGTCCGCGCCTGGCTGCCTCAAGCGAAACAGTCGTGGCTAGTCATCGACGGAGACCTGGTGGAAATGGAGCGCGCCCACGAAGCCGGATTCTACATCGGCGAGCTCACGGCGCCCGCTGGCTACAGCATCCGCATTGAGCTTTACTCGGGCGAAACGCTCGAATTCGAAGATCCCTACCGCTTCCCTCCCCTGCTCACTCCCTTCGAACTGCACCTGTTCGGCGAAGGCACGAATTATGAAGCGTACCGGACGCTCGGCGCGCATCCGGTGGAATGCGAAGGCGTTGGCGGCGTGCGCTTCGCGGTGTGGGCCCCCAACGCGGAAGTGGTCAGCGTGCTCGGCGACTTCAACGGCTGGGATCGTACCCGCCATCCGATGCGTCTGCGCGACGGAGGCATCTGGGAGATGTTCATCCCCGCGCTCGAAACGGGCGGGCATTACAAGTATTCGGTGCTTTCGAAGCTCGGCACGGAGCAGTTCAAGTGCGATCCATACGGCTTTTACGCGGAGGTTCCTCCGAAGACCGCGTCCATCGTCTGGGGTCTCTCGAATTACACCTGGGGCGATGAGGCGTGGATGACGGAGCGCGGCCAACGCCATATTCTAAGCGAAGCGGTCTCCATTTATGAAGTCCACCTGGAAAGCTGGATGCGCGGGCCGGGGAACCGTCCGCTGACCTACCGCGAATTGGCTCAGCATCTTGTGGGATACGCCAAAACGATGGGCTACACGCATCTGGAGCTGATGCCCATTATGGAGCATCCATTTTCCGGCTCGTGGGGCTATCAAGTGACCGGATATTTCGCGCCCACGTCGCGCTTTGGCACACCGGACGATTTTCGGTATTTCGTCGATGCCTGCCATCAGGCCGGGTTGGGCGTAATTCTCGACTGGGTGCCGGCGCACTTCCCGAAAGATGCGCACGGCCTTTTCCGTTTCGACGGCACGGCGCTCTATGAACACCAGGATCCGCGCGAGGGCGAGCACCGCGATTGGGGCACGCTGATCTTCAATTTCGGCCGCAACGAGGTGCGCGGATTTTTGCTCGCCAACGCGACCTATTGGCTGCGCGAATTCCATATCGACGGCCTGCGGGTCGACGCGGTCGCCTCCATGCTCTACCGCGATTATTCGCGCGAGCCGGGCGACTGGCTTCCGAACAAGTACGGCGGCCGGGAGAACCTGGAGGCCATCGATTTTCTGCACGTCTTTAATGAACTCGCGCACAAGGAGGCGGGCGCGGTGACCATCGCCGAGGAATCGACGTCATGGCCCGGCGTTTCGCGGCCCGTCTACGCCCACGGGCTCGGTTTCACGATGAAGTGGAACATGGGCTGGATGCATGACATGCTGGATTACTTCGAAAAAGACTCCGTGTTTCGCAAGTACCACCAGTCGAACATTACCTTCAGCATGCTGTACGCGTTCACGGAAAATTTCGTCCTGCCGATCTCGCACGACGAAGTGGTTCACCTGAAGCGCTCTCTGCTTTCGAAAATGCCCGGCGACGAGTGGCAGCGCTTCGCCAACGTGCGCGCGTTCCTGGCCTATATGTATGGGCATCCGGGAAAGAAACTGCTGTTCATGGGCTGCGAATTCGGCCAAACCGAGGAATGGAGTGAGAACGTCAGTCTGCCTTGGCACCTGCTGCAATATCCGGTGCATTCGCGTTTGCAGACGATGGTCAAGGAACTGAACTGGCTGTACCGCCGCGAAGCGCCGCTTTATGAGGTCGACGACGATTATTCCGGCTTCGAGTGGATCGATTTTCACGACGCCGAGGCCAGCGTGATTTCTTTCCTGCGCTATTCGCGCGACCGCCAGCAGTACCTCGTAGTCTGCTGCAATTTCACTCCGGTTCCCCGGCAGAATTACCGGATCGGCGTACCGTCGCCAGGGCGCTACCAGGAACTTTTCAACACGGATGCGGAAATGTTCGGCGGATCGAACATGGGAAACTCCGGATCGGTCTGGGCCGCCGAACTAAAGGCGCACGGCCGGCCGGCAAGTTTGAGTATCACGCTGCCGCCACTGGCGGTGGTGATGTTTAAGAAGGTGTAGGGAGGCTGGAGTGGTAAGAACAGCGCATTAGAATAGGGCATGCGATTCCTCCTTTTTCTCTTTATCGCTGGAGTTTCGTCCGCAGGGCAATTCACCACCTCGCTCGGCGATTCTTATCCCTACATCATCTCCGCCATCACGACCGACTCTGCAGGCAACACGTACATCGTCGGCAGCCGCCAACTCGCCACCGCGGGCACCGTCACCCTGAACTCATCCACGAATCTAGGGGCAGGCACCGACGTCTTCGTCTCGAAGCTTGATCCCTCCGGTAATCTCCTCTTCACCGATACTTTCGCGGGTAAAGGCGTTGACAGGGGAACCGCGATCGCCCTCGATCCCTCCGGCAACATCTACATCGGAGGAACCACCACCTCGCCCGATTTCCCGTTGAGCGAAGCGCTGCAAACGCAATCCTATTCGAACGGCACCGGTTTCATCATAAAGCTCAGCAACGATGGCACGACCATTTTTTATTCGACTTACTTTGGCGGCGTGCTCGGTACAAGCTCCGTCTCCGGGCTCGCGACCGACGCGAAGGGGAATCTCTACGTCACCGGTCTCACGGGCGCCCCCGATTTTCCGCAGAGTTCGGGGCTGCCCACGCTTTCGGTGACCCCGACGGGGGCCGTGTTCGTCGCGGAGGTCCCTGCGGCGGGCGGCAAGATTCTCTACTCCGGCGCGGTCGTGCCAACC
Organism: Bryobacteraceae bacterium; assembly: GCA_035542735.1. GTDB lineage: Bacteria > Acidobacteriota > Terriglobia > Bryobacterales > Bryobacteraceae > Palsa-187. The sequence continues at coordinate 19,885 of DATKKV010000023.1, read as the reverse complement.
GGAAACACGGTTTTCGCAACATACCCGGCGTCGTCCGGCATCGCGGTCGATCCCGGCGGGGAGGCGGTCCTCTGGTACAACAACGAGTCCGACGGCGGATTCATCGCCAAGATCAACGCCGGAGGCGCAGGCTTCGGCTTCTCTCCGATTTCCTTTCCGGCTTTGAACGCGATCACCGTCGATGCGGCGGGAGATACGTACCTTGCCAGCGGACTCACCATCGAGAAGCTCAATCCCGCAGGCTCGGCGGTTTGGACATTTGCGATGCCAGGGATCGTCGATTCATCTCCGAATTGCATCGCCCTCGACGCCAGCGGCAACGTGTGGGCCACCGGGACGACCTCCTCGACGACGTTCCCCAACGCCAACGGATGGACCACCGGTTCGGACTTCCTCATCGCCGTAAATTCCGCGGGCACGCAATTTACCTACTCCGCGCTCTATCCGACATACACCGTGCAGCAGGCGGTTTCGGTCGATCCTTCAGGTTTGGTCCACGTCGCCGGAAAGAACGCCTTCGTCGCCGCCATCGACCCCCAAGCTGCGCCCGCAAATAATATTTTCGCGTTCCAGAACGCCTTCGGGGGCAACGTCACTGCCCGCCTGCCGCCTGCGGAAGTGGTCGCGATTTACGGCCCCGGCATCGGCCCTACGACCGCCGTTTCGGCCACGCCGACGAACGGCTTCTATCCGACCACCCTTGGAGGCGTCGAGGTCAGCGTCAACGGCACCAACATTCCTCTGCTGTACGTCTCCGCCAATCAGATCAACGCGGTGTTTCCCATGGAAGTCCCCGCGAATTCAGCGGCAACGGTTCGCGTCACCAACGGAACGGCGGTCACTGCGAATTACCCGGCTCGCATTGTCGGTTCCGCGCCGCGGGCGTATCCGACCGTGATCAATCAGGACGGCACCATCAATTCGAATTCGAACCCCGCGCCGGCCGGCTCCATCGTGACGTTCTATGTCACAGGTTTTCAATTCAATTTTGCTCCGCTCGCCGACGGGCAAGTAGCCACCGTGGCCAATAACGATGCTTGCTTTGCTCTCGAATCGGCGGGATGCACGATCACCGCGGAGACGGTCGCTCTCTTCCAACTGGGGCCAGCCTCGCTCCCCACGACAGTCGTGTACGCGGGCGCAGCACCGGGGATGGTAGCGGGGGTGACGCAGTTTAATCTTCAGGTGGGAACGCCTCCAACGTTTCCGTTTAATGAATTTTTCCTGGCGTTGAACGGTTTATACATCGGAGCGGCGGTCACTGTCAGCCCTGATTGACCTGAGCAATCCGGCGTTCGCACTGTCGGTGCGGCTCCGGCCTTCCACTAGCGGTTGCGGATAGCGCAACATAAAGGACGCTATGTTGCTCCAGCTTCGCCTACCAGCTCATGCTTAACGTGGGCATCCCTGAAATCCGAACTTGCGCGGCGTTGCCTACCACAACACCCGCTCCAGCGCCTCGCAGAAGAAAAACTCGCCCCACATGACGGATTCATCGACGCCCAGTCCTTTGTGGACGTGGTAGACGCCGCCCTTGAGAATGCCTTCCCACTTGGGATCGGCCTTGGCCAGATGCTTGTCGCACAGCGAGCGCAGGATCTGCACGGCGGTAGACCAATAGAGATGGCCCTTCATCGAATCCGGCGCCAGGCGGCACAGGCGCAGCAATCCGGCGGCGGCGATGGCGGCAGCCGACGTATCGAGCAGGGTACGATTCTCCGCCGGAGCGTTGAAATCCCATGGCGGAATGCCGTCCGACGGGCAGTGCGTAATGTAGTAATCGCAGCAGCTCTGCGCAGTTTCAAGAAAGTGCGGATCGCGGCTGTATTCGTAGCACGTCGTGAAGCCGTACATCGCCCAGGCAAGGCCACGCGACCAGCAGGAATCGCCGCGATAGCCCTGATGCGTGGTCTGGCGCAGGAATTCGCCGGTGTCCGTATCGAAAATTCCTTCATGCGCCGTCGATCCATCGCCGCGCACCAGCACTCGCCGCGTGGTTAAGGAATGGCGCAACGCGACGTCGCGCAGACGGCGGTCTCCTGTTTCGCGGGCAGCATAAAAAATAATGCCGACGTTCATCATGATGTCGATGAACAGCGAATTATCCGCCACGAACGAGCGCAAATACTGCCCTTTTTCCTTGTACCGGAGCGCCAGCGTGCGGCCGGCCTCGATCAATACTTCGCGATGCGCCGGATCCTTCGACAGGCGGAACCAGCGGTAGTAGGTGGACAGGAACAGAAAGCCGAGGTCGTGCACGTCGCGGTCGTGTTTGCGCTCCTCGAGCGGCCTCGTATAGCGGATAGCCTGCTCCAGCCAGAACTGCGCGTCGGCCGAGTTGGCGGGCGAGTGTTTCTGAAAAATCCACATCATTCCCGGCAAAAAGCCGTCGCACCAATGGGTCCACGCGGGCCCCTCGTGCTTCCACTTTCCGTTCTGCGTGTACAGCGGATAGAACAGAGGATGCTTCTCGATCAATTTGCGGACCTGCTTTTGAGCAAAAGCAAAGGCCTGCTCGAATGTGTCTCCGGTTTCGTTTGAAAGATGGATCACTGGATTAGCTTCTTCTGTACATGATACAGCCCCGCGCCAGGTGCTGTTGGATGGGCGTTAAGGGAAAACGCACCGTTCGCTTTCCGCGGGCGGCGATGTGCGCGATGGCGCACGCTCTGCGCTCGGAGCCGGAGACCGCGTTTAGAAGAGTTTCGGAAACAGGAATCCGGTGAGGCGGCGATGCTCCTCGAATCCCGGACCGAACTGCGAAGCCAGCATGGACTCCTCGCGGCGAGCCTTCAACCAATAGCCGGCCACGATGAGGAAAAGACCCGCGATACCGCGCCAGCGATCCTCCGCCAAAACGCCGCCGAGCGCGGCAAGATCCAGGCCCGAGTAAATCGGATGGCGGAGCCGCGCGTAAGGGCCGGTGCGGATCAGTTCATGACCCTCCTTGAGCGTCACGCGCGCGCTCCAGTATTGGCCCAGGTGCCAGCGCGCCCAAACAGCCAGGCCGATGCCCAGCCACGTGAAGACGACTCCCGCCGCGCCGGCGGCGAAGCTTCGCGGGAAAATCTGCTGAAGGCCGGCGCCTCCCCAATCCGTGAAGAGCAGCACGAAGCCGAGGATCTCCATCGCCAGCACGCCGGAGCGCGACCAGAACGGCTCGCGCTCGACGGTGCGCCGGGTTTTCGCCGCACCCGCCAGCCAGTAAGCGCAGAACACGAACCAGGGGAACATGATGAGAGCACGCCAGACCGCCATGCGCGCATGTTAGCATCGAATCTCATGCCGGCAAAGATCACAATCAACAACAACGGTTCGATTCGAGTGGAAGGGGAGTTCACCATTCACGATGCGGAAGGCAAGGCCTTCGACTTGGCGGGTCGCTCCAGCATCGGGCTATGCCGCTGCGGACAGTCCCAAAACAAGCCTTTCTGCGACGGCTCGCATCGGACGTCGGGATTCGAGTCAGTTTGTCCGGCGAGGGAACTGCCGCCGCCGAAGCCGAAGGTGTAGGGCAGTAGCATCCCCAACCCAACAGAGCCGCGACCAGCGGGGGCGGTCAGCAGTATCCCCCTCCCTCCAGAGCAATAAGGAAAATCCTTGACCGCGCCTGAGGAGATAATCCGTCTCCTCGGACCACAAAGTTCCAAAGCAATATTTTCCTAAATTGGCACAACCATTTAGGGGTGTCGAGACCCTGTCACGGGTGACGTGTGTTCCCAAGGAGGAAATGAATGATCAAAATGAGATTTCTTGCTCCCATGCTGGCGCTTGCGGCATTCGGCCTGCCGGCGCGGGCGAGTGTGGTGGCGTATTGCGACGCCCAATGCGGAGCGAATACCATTGCAGCTTTCAATAGCCTGACGGGTGGGCTCGCCACGGCCACGCCGAGCACGTTCAGCTCGGGGAACATCTCACAGAACGGCTCGGGATTGTCCCAATACCTAGACCCAGCGACGGGACTGCTGTTCATAGACGAAAACTACAACTCGTTAAATCTGGTAGGAGTGGCGCTTGATCTTGGGGCGTGGTACGACAGTGCACAAATCGTAGTTCCAGTCGGGATCACGGCTGTTGTCGTGAACCTCAGTGCGGGCGGCTCCGGTCAAGCCTACACGATCAACGGGACCTCGATACTCTTTTCCGCCCCAACAATACAGGTCGGCTTTTACGACCCAACCGGGAACCTTGGGACATTGTCGTTCACGCACGGTTCAGGCGGCCCTCTTCAGTTCAACAGCTTCAGTGTCGCGGGCGGCTCAGATACCCCCGAGGTCGGCACGATGTTGCTCATCGGCTCCGGCCTCTTCGCGATGCGCTGGGTAGGACGATTCTCGCGGCGGTTCTTTCACTCCCCGCAGGCAGCGTAGGGCTTACTTCAGATTGGCGGCGGCCGCCCGGTCCAGAAACCAGGCGACGTCGCCGCCGTCGCGCTCCGAAAGCTGGCAGGGGAATCTCCTGGGATCGTGCGGGCCGTACAACACATCGGACAATGGCTGTGCCTTGTCGGCCCCGGCTACGAGCATCACGGTGTGCTTCGCGGCGAGCAGCACCGCCGGCAGCAGCGTGACGCGATGAGAGTTTAATTTCTCCACGTAAACCGCGGCCGTGAGGCCCGAACGGTCGTCGATGAGGGGCTCGCCCGGGAAAAGGCTGGCGGTATGCGCGTCCGGACCCATCCCGCGATGGATCACGTCAAATTGCGGGATGCCTTCGCCGAAGACCAGCCGCAGCTCATCGGAGTAGACCTCGGCCGCGTCCTCGGGATCGCGTTCAGTCTGCACGCGGTGGATGTTCGCTTCGGGAAATTTGGCTGGCGTAAGCCAGGCGTCATTGGCCAGTTTGAAATTACTTTGTGCGTCCGTCGGGAGGACGCAGCGCTCGTCCACCCAGAAGAGTTGAACGTGGCTCCAATCGAAGGGCGTCGCGGCGAAAATCTCGAACATCGCGCGTGGCGATGTTCCCCCGGAGATCGCCAGCGTGGACCGGGGCGACGCATGCAGAATCTCGAGAATCCTCGCGGCGCAAGCCTCGGCTGCGCGGCGGGCATCGGGAAAGATTCGAAGGTCGCTCATTCAGGTGCGTCTCCTCCCAGCAGAACCTTGTCAAACACGGGGTCGAGGCCGAGGATGGAAAGTTCCTCGCTCATGAGCGCCTCCTCGGACGAACGCAGAATGGTGGACTTGCGCATCTTCCCACCGCAGTACATCTCCATGGTGCCGGAGTCGGGGCGCTTCAGGACGACTTCATGATCTCCCTTCAGGATGACAGCGCGAATGCTGCGCGGCCCTTCAGAGCCCCGTTTCAACGCAACGGGAACCCCGCGGAGCGCCCGTTCCATCCACGTGGAAAAGTAAATTGCGCTGGGCGACGGCACGTCGCCGGCGTAGATCACCTCCACTGCCTGGATCCCGGCGGCAGAGCCGGCATCGAACAAACTGGCGACGAATTCGCGCAACCCGGTCAGTTTCGTCCAGGAAAGATCGGCCACCAGGCGGCCCTGTTGGCGCAGCTCTCGAACCGCCTCGACAGCAGCGTACGGATCCGCAGCCGTGTAGCTATCGACGATGATTTTCTGAACCAGAGAGTACAGCGGCTTGAAGGCGTCATCTTCGAACACCCGGGGGCCGCGGCACCAGAGCACCGCGGGAAGATCGGGGGCGAGCAACGGCAGAAGCAGTTGCGCCGCGTGCGGCAGTTCTTCATCGCCGACGGCGATCTCAACGCCTTCCGCGCAAATCTGTTGATGCTTCCCGAAGGGCATCCAACATTGGGAAAAGACGTTGGCTTCCAGCCCGGGTTGGTCGCGGAAGCGCAGCACGATGGCGCGCGCTGGATGGTTATGCATCAGCACGCCGAGCGTGTGGCGGAGATCCTGAGGATCGGAGCCGGCTTCGGCCGCCACCACGAGCGTCATGCCGCAGGCCCTGAGGACGCCGCCCGCCACGTCTGTTTCGCGCCCCAGATCGATCCACAAGTTGCGGAGGTCTTTCAGGATTTTCTCGGGCTCCAACGTGGCGGTCATTTATGCATTCCTCCACTTGTGGCAGTTGCGCGCCAGCATTGCGTCGCTTTCGGGAGGTCCCCAGGTGCCTTGCTCGTAGTTCGGAAACTCGAAGGAGCGTTCCGCCCAGTTGTCCAGGATTGGCGTGACCACCTTCCAACTGGCCTCCACCATGTCTTGACGCGTGTACAGTGTCGCGTCGCCCGTCATAGCGTCCATCAGTAGCGTCTCATAGGCCGAAGGTGACCGTTCGCCGAAGCTCGTTCCATAGTTGAAGTCCATCGAAACCGGCCGCAGGCGCATGCCAGCGCCCGGATATTTCGAAAGGAACCGCAAGGAAATGCCCTCCTCCGGCTGAATGCGCAGGATCAGCAGATTGGGGCGCGGCGGGCGCCCGTCCTCGGAATTAAACAAGGCATGCGGCGCGCTATTGAACTGAATCGCGATGTCCGTCGAGCGCTTGGGCATCTTCTTTCCGCTGCGGATATAGAACGGCACGCCCGCCCAACGCCAGTTATCGACGAAAAACGTGGCCGCGGCGAAGGTGTTCGTCTGCGACTCGGGATCGACGCCCTTTTCCTCGCGAAAGCCGCGGTATTGCCCGGCGACGGCGTGGAAGCTCACTTCATCGGGCTTCATGATTTTCACCGACCGCAGCAGCTTGGCTCGCTCATCGCGCATGGAATCGGAATCGAACAGCGCGGGAGGCTCCATGGCAACGGTGGCCATCACCTGCAGCAGGTGATTCTGAATCATGTCGCGGAGCGCGCCTGCTTCCTGGTAATACGCGCCGCGGCCTTCCACGCCGATCGATTCGGCCGCCGTGATCTGCACATAGTTCACGTAGCGGCGGTTCCAAAGAGGCTCGAAAATCCCGTTGCCAAAGCGAAATGCCGTGATGTTCTGCACCGTTTCCTTGCCCAGGTAGTGATCGATGCGGTACACTTCGTGCTCCGGAAACACGCTGTGCACCCGGGCATTCAGCGCGCGGGCGCTCTCGAGGTCGTGGCCGAACGGCTTTTCGATCACCACGCGGTGCCAGCCGTGCTCATCGCCCCGCCCGAGGCCGGCCGCGCCCAGAGCCTCGACTACTGGCCCGTAATAGCTCGGCTGCGTGGACAGATAATATAGCACGTTGGGCCGCTTCAACTCATCGAGCTTGGCCTTGAGATCGGCGTACAGCTTGGCGTCGTTCAGATCGCCGGCGACGTAATGGATGTTCGGCGCGAAGGTGTTCCACAGATCCTCGTCGAAGGGAGAATCCTCCAGAAACTCTTGCACCGAATCGCGCATTTTCTCGCGAAACGCGTCATCGGTCATCGGCGTGCGCGAATTGCCAACGATGGCGAAAGAGTCGGGCAGGCGCCGCTCATACGCGAGCCGGTAGAGAGCCGGCAGCAGCTTTCTCTTGGTGAGGTCGCCATTGGCCCCGAAGATGACGAGAGCGCATTCGGGCACTCGCCGATCGAAACGAAGAGGGTCTGCGAATGGATTACTGGAGGCCACTGGGTTCAACATAGCATGCTAAGATCGGTTTGAATTTTATGACCAAGAACGTCCTGGCCGTGATTGAGGACCTGTTTTTCACCGTAAAAATTAACGAAGCCGCCAAGCAGGCCGGTCTGAGCGCGCAGTTCGTGCGCAGTGAGATAGATGCGCTCGATCGGGCGAAGTTGCAGCCTTCGGTGATTGTCATCGATTTGAATTGTGCGTCGATCGATCCTTTGAAGCTGATCGCGGAGTTGAAGGCGTCGCCGGACACGAAGAGAATCAGCCTGCTCGGATTCATTTCGCATGTGCAAGGCGAATTGAAGCAGGAGGCTCAGCAAGCCGGCTGCGACATGGTGCTGGCGCGGTCGGCTTTTTCGCGAAATATGTTGCAGATTTTCAAGCGGTACGCGGGGAGCTAACCTACTTCTGACGGCTTACTCTCAGATCCATAAACTTTCGGGGAGGGTCGGCACCCACCGCGATTTGGTGGAGTTCTATCCAATCGCCATGATCGTCGATGCGCATTACGGCACTGGTCCGATATTGGCCGGCGGCAAATCCCCACGTGATCCCTTTGTCGATCAGTTTCACCTCGGTTTCCATGAAACGTCCGTCATTGAACGCACGCATGCGGTAACTTCCCGTCTCGTCGTCGTAGGAAATGATCCCGAGAGCCTGGAGCGGTGTTTTGCCGTCCTTCGTGCGCCCTGTTCCTTCGATCACCAGAACCAACCCGTCGAGCTTGTAGTGTGCATCTTCGGTTTGCTCCAGCACGACTGGTTCTCCCGGTCCACGCTGGATATGAGCCTCGCCCTTCCATTTTCCAACTAGAAAATCGAGCTTCTTCATCGCGGTACGTTGCTTTTCAAGATCGGGCGTGCGGACTTGCTGTCCAGCGCACACAACAGCGAAAAAGACTAAGGCAGGATGTTTCACTTCACCGCAACCGAGATGCCGCTCTGGCTTGCCAGGTTCCCCACCATTACCACCAGCGGCTGTGCCCCAGTGAGGCCGCTCGGGACCGTCAGGTTTACTTGCATCACTCCATCCACCAGCCCGGGAGCCAAACCGGCGTATCCGACCGCGGCCGGAGCGCCGCCGATGGTCGCCTTCACCGGCAGGGTTTGCAGCGCAGTGCCGGAAGCCGGCGCCCCGTCATTGGCCCCGCCCTGCACCGTGCCTCCACCCGTAGCGAACACCACCACGACGCCTCCCCCGGCTACCGGATTCGACGCAGAATTGAGCGTGTAGTCCAGGTTCAGGATCGCGCCCGGCCCGGTGCCGCTCGCGTCGGCCGAGAAAATCCCCGGCGCCGCCGTAACCACGGGCACCGTCACGCTATTCGACATCACGCCGTAATAGGAATACTGCACAACGGTCTGCTGCTTTCCGGATACCTCGTACGGAACAACCACGCTGACCTGCCCGGCAAGCGCGTAAATCACAGGCGCGGCCACGCTGTCGAAGAACACCTGCGTCCCCGAAAGGTTCGACGACACATTGCCGTTGGAATCGAGCTGCGTGCCGGCCAGCGTTCCCGGGCCGTAATTGGACTGAAAAATGGTGACGAGTTCGCCGGGCGCGACGCCCCCTCCGGCACAGCTGGCCGCATTCACAATGTTAGCCGCGTTCAGCACGGGAGGCACAGTTTGCATCGCGTTGATTATCGACGCCACCGCCGGCTTCGCCTGGTAGTTTGCATCGAACGGCAGCGCCGCGCCGTAGCCGGGGTACGAACTCGGAATCCAGGAATGCTTGTCGGTGAATCCCCACGTCTGAAACGCCGTGCAACCGGGATTCTGCAGGCAGACAGTGAGAATGCGCTGATAGGTCGCGGCCTGCGCCTGAAGATCGGACGCACTGGCGTTGCCGCCCGAATCCACGGGGACGCGGACGTCCATTTCCGTAATGTGGACCTGCAGGCCCAGTGCGGTGATCTGTTGGATGTTCTGCGCCAGACCCGCGCTGGAAGGGTAGCCCGAAGTGGTAATGTGCATCTGGATGCCGACGCCGTGAATCGGCACACCGCGGGAGACGAAATCCTTGAGCATAACCATCATCGCGTTGAACTTCGCGCCCGGCGCCTCGATGTTGTACTCGTTATAAAACAGCAGCGCGTTGGGATCCGCCGCGTGAGCCCAGCGAAACACCTGCTCGACATAACCTGTGCCGGCCGGCCCGATGCCGGGCTGGTTGTACCAGATAGAGTCTTTTAGCACCGTACCCGATCCGGTCTGCGAATCGCTGATCGCTTCATTCACCACATCCCAGGCAAATACCTTTCCACGATAATGCGTCACTACCGTTGTGATGTGATTCTGCAACTGGGTGGACATCTGCGCCGGAGTCGCCGTGGTCGCGTAGTTGACGATCCACGTTGGGTTGTAGCTCCACCAACAAAGATTGTGGCCGCGCGTCACCATGTTGTGCGCCTGCGCGAAGGCCAGCAGTTCGTCGCCCGGTGCAAAATTATAGGTGTTCTGCTGCGGGTGGATGGACGCCCACTTCATCGCGTTTTCCGCTTCCAGCATGTTGTACTGGGTCGCCAGCGTCGACGCATAGGAAGCGTCTCTTGCCAGCGGATCGGAAGATTCATCGGAGCCATCCGCAGCCGCGCCCATCAGCAAGGCGCGCTGGGCGCCCGCCTGACCAAGCGTCTGAGCGGAAACTTGAGTGCAGAAGATAAGGAAGACGAAACAGCGCCACATGCCGGCATTTTATATCAAAGGCGAGGGTGCTGCCCCTGGCGTTACGGCTGTGGGAAAACGCGGGCGTTGACCGCTCCCGATGGTCGCGGCTCTCTTTATCTCCATGAATAACCGGCGCTCGAAAAAGAGCCGCGACTAACAGGAGCGGTCACGGCTGAACTCTTCACACAGACTCGTCAAGGGGATAAATCACCGACCCGGGAACAGAGTACGCCCATCGGCCCCTCCCCAGCCGCAGGCCAGCCCCGCCGCGCGATAGGAGCTTGGATATCGCTCCTATTTCCCCTCCTTCCTCGCCCTCTCCACCTCCGCCATCAATTGCCTGGCGATCTTATCCGCCACATCCGCACTCGCGCCGTGGAATTTGCCGCCCTTGCTTTCCTGTGTGGTCGACCACAGCACGTCGCCTTCTTTACTTACCAGCCGCACGGTGGCCAATGCCTCGTGCCTGCGCTCCTTGATGTTGGTCGATTCCTCGCCGCCGATTCCGCTGCCTATCGACCGCGCGCTGCGCGAACTCGTCCCGCCACCCGCGCCATTGTAGCGCGAATCGGTGCTGTTGCCATCGGAATTACTCGCATTGCCGTGCATGTTGACACTCTCGGAGGACTGGAACTGGTCGGTATAAATCAAATCCTCAGCCGAGCCGCGAATGAACGCGTCGGCCCGCTCCTGGTTCTCCGTGACCACGAAGAGCTTGGTATTCTCGAGCGCCGTGATGATCAGGTCGCGCATCTGCGCTGCCGTTTCCCCGCCCGACAGCCTGTCCACGAACACGCGCTTGATCTTCGGGATCTGCGCCGCGAAGTCGGGCTTGCCGGGATCGTCGCCGAACAGCAGCATCAGAAACAGAAGGTTCATCCGCGCCCCGCCTTTCGCGCCTCTTCGTCCTGAAATTGCACTTTTTGCCCCGTCCGAGCTTCCAGACTGGCCAGCATCGCCCGGATGTCGTTTTTGTCCACGCGAAATACCAGCGCCTGCTGTTTTCCATCGTCGTCCTCATAGCCGACGGTCAAGAAATGCTTCCGTTTTTTCACCAATAAGAACGCGGGTGAAATGACGATGGCCAGATCCAGCCGCCTGCTCACGGTCTGCCCGTACTCCAGCAGATTGATCTTGATATAGGCCACGCGCAGGTTCGATTTCTTCGAATAAAAAGCGAAATACTGCGCGTCGTTCACTGCCATCGCACCTGATGTTCCCACCGCGATCTGCGACGCCGTTCCGCCGATATACTCGGCGTGGCCCTGGGCGAGGACCAATCCCGAAACCCACACCATGAGCCCCAGCAACCGTTTTGGCACATTATCTAGTCGCTCGAGCGTCGGAGATTTCTCAACTTGCTATCCTGAAATTTCATGTTCCAGGAAGTCGTCGAGGCCCAAGGCCACCTGATCGATTCGCACCTGATGGAGCGCATCTTCGACTCGGTGGTCGAATATAACGGCAAATTCGAGGTCGAGGAATTTCGGGTCGGCAAGACCAACGCCGAACCCTCGCGCCTGCGAATGAAGGTCGTCACCGAGCAGCACGGCGATATGGAGCAGTTGCTCTCCACGCTGATCGCCCTAGGCTGCACGCCAGTGGATACGCGAGACGCGGCGCTCGAAAAAGTCGAAAAGGACCGCTGTGCCCCGCCGGATTTTTACTCCACCACCAACCATAAGACGCAGATCCGGTATGGCAACGAATGGATCGACGTCGGCAACCAGCGCATGGACGCGATGATCGTGGTGAAGAATGGCCAAGCCGCCTGCCGCCGCCTGCGCGACCTGAAAGCCGGAGACATGGTGGTCACCGGCATGCGCGGCATCCGCGTGCTGCCTGAATCGAAGGAGCGCGACCGCCTGGCGTTCGCCTTCATGAGCAACGGGATTTCCTCCGAGCGCCAGCTCGATACCGCCGTGCGGCAGTGCGTCGCACTGATGGAGCAGACGCGCGTCGCCGGGCAGAAGATCATCGTCGTGGCGGGGCCGGTGGTGATCCACACCGGAGGCGGACCGGCGTTGGCTACCCTGATTCGCGATGGCTGGGTGCAGGCGCTGCTGGCCGGCAACGCGTTGGGCGTGCATGATATCGAGGCGGCCCTGCTCGGCACCTCGCTCGGGGTGCGCCAAACCGACGGCCGCCAAGAGGAGCACGGCCACCGGAACCACATGCGCGCCATCAACGCGATTTATCACGCGGGAAGCATCGCCAAGGCGGTGGATTCCGGAAAACTTACGCGCGGCGTCATGTATGAATGCGTGCGCGCCGGGGTCCCGTTCGTCCTGGCCGGCAGTCTGCGCGACGACGGGCCCTTGCCCGACACCATCACCGACATGAATCAGGCCCAGGACGCCTATGCCGAACAGCTAAAAGGCGCGGGCCTGGTGCTATGCCTCGGCTCGATGCTGCACTCCATCGCCACCGGAAACATGTTGCCCAGCTGGGTGAAGATCGTCTGCGTCGACATCAATCCGGCCGTCGCCACAAAGGTGAGCGATCGCGGCACCGGTCAGGCGGTCGGCATCGTCACCGACGTCGGCCAGTTCCTCGGGCTGTTACAGAACGCCCTTCAGGAGCAGCGATGAGACGCCAGTACACGGATCAGCACGCCTCCTCCGGCGTGCATGCCGATCTGCCGGAGATCGAGACCTGGCCGAATCAATACCGCACCGGCTATCAGATCGAAATCACCATGCCGGAGTTCACCTCCGTGTGCCCGAAAACAGGCCTTCCCGACCACGGCACGTTGACGCTGCGCTATGTGCCGGACAGGCTTTGCCTGGAGCTAAAGTCTCTCAAAATGTATACGCTCGCCTATCGCAACCTGGGAATTTTTCAGGAAAACGTGGTGAACCGGATGCTCGCCGACGTGGTGAAAGCGGCCAAGCCTCAATCCGCCGAAATTACCGGAGATTTCACGCCGCGCGGAGGCGTCTACACCAAGATCACGGCGAGTTGGAAGCGCAAAAATGGCCGCTGATGTACCAGACGACGAATTGACAGCGGCCATTCAGGCCGTCCGCGACCGCGTGCGGGCGCGCCACCCGCAAAACGGTTTGGGGCTGGAAGGCGTCGCCGCGGCTAATCTCTTGCCCCTGGTGCAGGCGCGCGACGCCGCGGAAGCCAAGGTCGCGGCGATCGGCACGGTGAATCCCCGCCCGCCGGGCCTGAAAAACAACATCGCGCAGTGGATCAAGCGCAAGATCGCGCGCGCGCTCGACTGGCACGTTCGGGAGCAGGTGGAATTCAACCGCGCCGCGACGCGCTGCGTGCAGTCGACTCTCGAAGCGCTTTCCGAGACGAATCGCGCGTTAGCGGCCCTGGCCGCGCACAATCGGACGCTGCGGGAGGACATGGCCACGCTGGACCGTGCCCATCGCGAGGAGATGGCTGCCCTGTATCGCGAGGCGCAGGAGCTGAAGGACATCCGCATACACTGGGCGGAATGGCGCGCAGGCTTCGAAGAGCGCCGCGCGCAAAACGAAATCCACCTGCTGCGCACCGTTTCAGAACTGCAGGGCGCCTTCCAGCATCGCGTGACTTTGCAGGAACAGAACTTTCGCGAAACCGCCCGCCAGCAGCATCGTGAATTCAACGAAGCGCTGGACCGCGCGGCGACCGATATTCAAAAGCGCCTCTGGGCCGACCTCGAAGAGATCCGCGCCCAGTACGAAAAGCTGATTCACAACGAATTGAAGGTGATCCGGCAGAAGGCGGTGGCAAGCCCCGTCGCAGGTCCGGCGGGCGCGGCCGCAACCGAGCCTGCCGTTGCGCCGATCCACATCGACTGGCTGCGCTTCGCCGAGAATTTCCGCGGACCTGAAGAGAAAATCCGGGAGCGCCAGCGTCATTATGTGCTCCGCTTCGCCGGTTCAGCTCCCGTGCTCGATCTCGGTTGCGGTCGCGGCGAGTTTCTGGAAGCCGCGCGCGACGCCGGCCTCGCGGCCTCGGGTATCGATCTGAGCGACGAATGCGTCGCGCTCTGTCGCGCCAAGGGCCTGCATGCCGAAAAGGCCGATCTGTTCGGCTACCTCGACGCGCAGGCCGACCAGTCGCTCGGCGGAATTTACTGCTCGCAAGTGGTCGAACACATCGACCCGCATCGCCTCCCCGATCTCATCGCGCTGATGGCGAAAAAAATGCGCCCGGGGGCGCTGGCCATCATCGAAACGCCAAATCCGGAGTGCCTCGCGATCTTCGCCACGCACTTCTTCCTCGATCCAACGCACACGCGTCCGGTGCCTCCCGCGCTGCTGGGATTTTATATGGAAGACGCGGGTTTCGGGCGTTTGGAAATCGAGCGAATTTCTCCCGCAGTGGAGTCCATGCCTGTGCTGGCGGAGTTGCCCAAGGCCGTGCGCGAAAAATTTTTCGGCGGCCTTGACTACGTCATTTACGGTCGAAAACTGTAGCGTGTGGTACAGATTTGCAATCTGCGGCCGGTTTTCGAGCGGCTCCGTGCACAGACCGCAAAATTGGCGCCCAGCCAAGAAGCGCCCACAAGATAACCGGATGTTAGATGCTAACACAATTTTATCGTCTAATAAAAAGAGAGGCGAGAACCCAGCCCGCGTCAAGGAGTGACTGTGAAAACGCGAACCGTTCCGCCCTTGTCATAAGGCCATTTGATCAACCCCCCGGTGGAAGGCGTGATCAAGAACCGGCCATCTGGGCTAAATGCAACGGAACCGCATCCAAGGTCTGACACTTTTTGCCGGTCGATTATCTTTCCGCGAGGAACTTCCACGAGCCAAGCGGTTCCGGTGCCGTAAACGCCGACCGCGACGAAGCGCCCATCAGGGCTGAACTCGGGCCTGGATACGTCGCCGCCTCCGATGTCGATCGAGGCGACCCTTGAGTGACCGATTGCGTCCCATAACTGCAAGCCGCCTGCATCAGTGCCCGCCGCCAGCAAGTTGCCGTCTGGGCTGAAGGATAAGCCTCCTACATAACGACCGACGCCGATGATCGCGGCAAGCTTTTTGCCAGTAAGCATATTCCACAGTATGATGGCGTCCCAGTAGCCCGCCGCTAGAGTCGATCCGTCGGGACCGATGGCAATTGAGATTGGAGCGTAACGTCCAAATTCACTCACTTGTTTTCCAGTCGCAAGTTCCACGACATGAATTTTGTAGGAATCCTTCTTCCCGCTTCGACTGCGTATCGACTCAGCGACATAGCGGCTGTCCCGGCTAAAAGCGTGGACCGCGTACGCATCCTTTCCCAGTGAGATGAGCGGCTTTCCGGTTTCCAATTCCGCGACGCCCTGATCGGTGGCGTAGTATTTCCAATCGCGCGAAATGTCCCTTGGCTTTGCGTGGAGCCGCTTGATCAGTTGCCCATCGCCGAAGTTCCACAGTGTCAACTCGCCTGTAACGTCGTCCGTGTCTGCGGGACCGTCCGACGCCACCATTGTTCCGTCGGCGCTGAAAGCAACAAAACTCATCCAGCCCTGGTAGTTGCCCGTCCGCCAGCCGACACCGATCTCCTTGTCGAATTTCAGCACGTGGCTCTGCGCGAGACCCGGCACAACTCGTAGGAACATGCCCAGCAGGAGAAGCCGGACATATGGCGAATTTGGCATAGTAGCTAGGCGGGCACAACCCTCGGCCCTCACAGGCGACTATAACTCGCTTTTGGGTGTTCCACCACGATGCGACGTGTAAAGGTGACGGCGCTCAAGCTTCCGATAATCCAGTAGTTATGTCGACTCGGCGAAAGGCCGACCATTTTGCGCCGTCGTCCCGCCAAAATCGCGAACTCAATTTCGCACCATTTCAACCACATCGCGACTTCACGCGAACCCAGCCGCACAACCACACCCTACCTTGCAATCGAGGAGTTCAGTGCTCTTCCAACGGAGAGCTGAATCGACCACGAGGGGCTGCCTAGGGAACTGCTCTGAGGGTCTGCGCGCGTTGGACGTCACGTCGGACAATACCGGCCCCTCGCCGCTGCGGGCTGAAGAAACGGACTTCTGTGTCACCGGAAACAAGACTAATGGCTAAAGGACCGGCTCGATAAATTAGTTGAAAATCTGGCGGAAGACTCGTCCGACAGCCGAAACCGCCTGTCCTACGTTTGCGGTGTTGGCAGGCGGTTCCGCCTGCCAATTGGAGCGCACAACGACTCTTTGCGCAGCCTGACGTAGCGCCGCGTCATTATAGACTAACCGCAGGAGGCGTCTCGCCGTTAAATGAATATGCGACTAGCACATCTGCTCTTCCTCGGCGCTTGGGCCGTCCGCGGGCAAGACCCCAAACTTAGCGGCCCTTCCGAGGCGACTCCTCCCGTGAGCGAAGCCGACATCAAGATCGTCCAGCGCGCTCGCCAAATTCTGAGTTCGCAGGCCAAGTGGAACCGCGCGGACAACAGGAAATGCCCCGCGACGCAGACCACCTATAGCCTCTACTGTGCGCTGGAGAAGGCGACCGAAGAAGTCTCCAAGACGTTTGAGCACAGAGGCGCGGCGATGCAGCAGGCTCGTTTCGTGATCGACGAGGAACTCGCCAAGGGCAACCACTACGAGCATCGGCTGATGAATTACAACAACGACCCCAGGACAACGTTCGCCGACGTGCAGAAGTTCTTCACGCTGCTCGAAGAGCGAATCCGGAAGCGGTTGGCCGAGCAGAGAAAGTAACCGCTATATCAGGTGGAGTAAATCGAAGTTCCACCGGGCTTTGCGATGCTGTTCCCACAACGCGAGAGCCTGTAACGCAAACGCCGTCGATACTGGGTTCATATAGGGCATCATTTCCCCGCCTTTGCGTCCGAACCAGAATCCTCCATCGAGTCTCGAATCCTCTGACTGCGCCTGATACCACGCCACGCGCGAAGCTTCCTCTGCGGCGGCGGCTTCGTCCAAAGCAACGAAGCCCGAGTGATGCGCGATCAGCCTCACTCGCAACAGTTGCGCGCACACATCGGACCGTTCGAACGTGGGCGAAATTTCGCGCAGCATCGAGCCTACTCGCGCGATTCCTTCTTTGAGGACGTCCGCGCACTGCGGACGGTAGAGGAGCGCCTCCATAAAATAACAATACGGATGCAGGCGATCCATCACGCGCTGCGGATCGGAGTCGCCCGGCAAGAAGGACTCGTACGTCGCAAGCGCGGCATTCAACGCCGCGTCGAACATGCGCGCCGCGTGCTCATCGCCGACCCCCAGCCACGCTAATGCCGACTTCAACTGATAACAGCCCGGACTGCGCGACCACTGTTTCTCATACGGCAAAGGCTGCTTGTCGGGCAGAGAAATGATGGGATGGAACACGCCGTCGCCCAAGAAATCAAATGCGAGCGATAAAGCCGCATCCTGCGCGCGCCCGCGAAACTCCTCCGCCCCGGTCGAAAGCAGCCCTCGCGCGATGATCCCAACGTCGAAAAAGTACGCCAGGTCCGAGCCGACCTCAAACGGAAACGTGTGTGACGAGGCATCCCACGCCTTGTGTGCCAGAAACCGCGCGGATTCCACCGCCGCCGTCCGATACTCATCGTCGCCGGTGAGCGAATGCAGATACGAAAGCGTGCTCACCGCGTAGCCCGTGATTTCGGTCGACACGGGAACGTTCTTGCCCAGGTCCGAGCGGTAATAACGCGCCACCCCGCCGTTCGCCTCTCGGATGCCGGAGTGGAGAAACCAGCGCCCGGCTGCGTCGGTAGCGTTCACTTCAGAACCTTCAGAAATTTTGTGCGCAAAGCCTCGGCTGTCTTCGCATCAGGGGCCACCACCAGGATCGTATCGTCGCCGGCGATGGTTCCGGTCACCTCCGGCCACTCGGCCTGATCCAGCGCCACCGCCACGGAATTCGCGTGCCCCGCGAGCGTTCGCAGCACCAGAAGATTCTGCGCTACGCGAACATCCTTCACGAATTCGCGCGCCAGCGTGATTACGTCCGGGCCCGCGGTTGGCGCTTCCGTTGCGGCACGCGCGTAGCCGCTTGCCGTCTTCACCAGGCCAAGTTCGCGAATATCGCGCGACAAAGTCACCTGCGTCGCCGGAATGCCGATCGCGCGCAGAGCCCTCGCCAGATCCTCCTGGGTGTGCGGATGCTGCGTGCGGATCAGTTTCAGAATCTGCCCCTGGCGGTAGCTCTTGTTCATTTGCTCATCTCCGCCAAACGAGCCTCGGCTGCTTGCAATGCCATGGCGACGGCCTTCGGCCCCGTACCTCCCGGCAATTCGCGTGTCTCGATTCCCTTGGCCGGCTTCACATAAAGAGCCATCTCCTCCGTAAACGCCGGATCGAATTTCTGGAGCGCTTCCGCTGTCCAATCGGCAGGCTTTTTTCCATCGCGTACGCTTTCGAGCACCAGCCTGCCGACGATCTTGTGCGCCTGATGAAACGGCACGCCGCTGCGCGCCAGTCCGTCGGCCAGATCCGTGGCCACTGCCCAGCTTTCCTCCACCGCAGCCGCCGGAGCGGCCGGTTTCAGCTTCGTCGTCTCCACCACCACGCGAGCCATTTCCAGCGATCCGCGCAGCTGGTCCGCCGCGTCGAAAATCCGAGGTTTATCTTCCTGCATGTCGCGGTTATAGGTCATTGGCAGGCCCTTCATCGTCAGGTACATCGCCGAATAATCGCCGAACACGCCGCCGCACTTGCCGCGAATCAGCTCCAGCGAATCGGGATTCTTCTTCTGCGGCATCATGCTGGACCCGCTGGTGACCCCATCGCCCAGTTCCAGCCAGCCGTACTCCTCGCCCGAATAAAGAATCCAGTCCTCGGCCAGACGGCTGAGGTGCAGCATCGTCATGTTGGCCGCATGCAGAAAATCCAGCGCGAAATCACGGTCGCCCGAAACATCCATCGAATTGCGTGTAATGGCCGCGAACCCCAACTCTTTCGCGATCGCCCCGCGGTCAAACGGAAATCCGCTGCCCGCCATCGCGCCGCTTCCTAAAGGCATCACATCGACGCGAGCGCGCGCCTCCTTGAAGCGCTCCACATCGCGAGCGAACATCTCAAAATACGCCAATAAATAATGGGGCCACAGCACCGGTTGCGCGCGGCGCGTATGCGTGTAACCGGCGACGATCGCGTGCTGATCGCGCTTGGCCATCGCGAGCAGCGCGGCCATCAGCGCCAGCAGTTCCTTCAAGCTCGCGTCGATCTCTTCCCGCAGCCACAGGCGAATGTCGAGCGACACCTGATCGTTACGGCTCCGTCCGGTATGGATTTTATCCGCCAGCGCGCCCGCGCGCTCCTTCAGCTTGCGGATGACGAGCGTATGCACATCCTCATCATCCGCACCGTGCCAGAACTCCGGTGTCTGCGCGTCTTTTTGCACGGCAAGGAACGCGGCCTTTAATTCGTCGCGTTCCTTGGCCGTCAGAATCCCCACGCGTTCCAGCGCGCCTGCGTACGCGATCGACCCGCGAATATCCACGTCGATCAACCGCTTATCGAAATGGAGCGAGCCGGAGAAGCGCTCAAAGACTTCCGACGCCCCCGCCTCGAAACGCCCTCCCCAAAGCTTCATACGCTCTTCTTTGCGGCCTTTGTTAGCGACGAACGGACCTGAATCGGCAGCCCAATCAAGTTAATGAAGCCCCGCGCGTCGCGCTGATCGTACTCCGCGCCCATGGTGAAGCTGGCGATGTTCAGCGAATAGAGCGAATAGGGGGATTTGCGGCTCACCGGCTGGATGCCGCCCTTATACAAGCGCAGCGTCACTTCGCCCGTGGTCGT
>DATKKV010000022.1:0-75642 GCA_035542735.1 Bryobacteraceae bacterium | reverse complement strand
GCCCCGCGCGTCGCGCTGATCGTACTCCGCGCCCATGGTGAAGCTGGCGATGTTCAGCGAATAGAGCGAATAGGGGGATTTGCGGCTCACCGGCTGGATGCCGCCCTTATACAAGCGCAGCGTCACTTCGCCCGTGGTCGTCTCGGCCGACTTTTCGAAGAACGCGTCGAGAGCCTCGCGCAAAGGCGTGAACCACAGGCCGTTGTAAACCATCTCCGCGTAATCGACGGCGAGTTTCTCCTTATAATGCGCCATGCTCCGGTCTAGGGTCAGCGCCTCCAGTTCCCGATGCGCGTACATGATGAGCGTGCCGCCCGGCGTTTCATAACAGCCGCGCGACTTCATGCCCACGAAGCGATTTTCCACCAGGTCGATGCGTCCGACGCCCGCCGCCGCCCCGATGGCGTTCAGCTCCTCCAACAGCGCTACGGCGGACGCCGCCTTCTTTCCGTTCACCGAAACCGGCACGCTCTTCTCGAATCCGATGGTCACGTCCACCGGCTTATCCGGAGCCTCGGCCGGGCTCTTGGTCAGCATCCATACGCCGTCCGAAGGTGCGTTCGCGGGATCTTCCAGCTCCCCTCCCTCATGGGAGATGTGCCAGATGTTCCGGTCGCGGCTGTAAATCTTCTTCGTGGTCTGCGAGATCGGCACGTTGTGCTTAGCCGCGTACTCGATGCAATCCTCACGCGAAATCAGGTTCCACTCGCGCCACGGCGCGATCACCTGCAAATGCGGCGCGAGCGCTTTATAAGTCAGCTCAAAGCGCACCTGGTCGTTGCCCTTGCCGGTGCAGCCGTGCGCCAGCGCGTCGCAACCAGTGGCGAGCGCCACCTCCACTTGCCGCTTGGCCAACAGAGGCCGCGCGATCGAGGTGCCCAGCAGATACTTATGCTCGTACTCGCCGCCGGCGCGCACCAGCTTCCACAGATATTGGCTGACGAACTCCTCCCGCATATCGGCGACTTGTACTTCCGACGCGCCGGTCTTGCGAGCCTTTTCCTCCAGGCCGGTTAACTCGTCGCCGCCCTGGCCGATGTCTCCGCACACGGCCACCACTTCGCAGCCGTAATTTTCCTTCAACCATGGAATGATGATGGACGTATCGAGGCCGCCCGAATAGGCAAGCGCTACTTTCTTGGGTTTGCTCATGTAGTTCACCTCTTATGATTTCAATAGCATCAGCAGCAGAGCCTTCTGCGTGTGCAAACGGTTCTCCGCCTCGTCGAAAATGGCCGACTGCGGTGATTCCATCACCGCGTCAGTGACTTCCTGGCCGCGCTTGGCCGGCAGGCAATGCAGAAAAATCGCCTCCGGCAGCGCCCGTGCGAACAACTCCTCGTTCACCTGGTACGGAGCGAAAATCCGCGCCCGCTCCGCCGCTTCCTTTTCCAGGCCCATGCTGGCCCATACATCGGTATACACCGCGTGCGCGCCTTCCACCGCCTCCGCTGGATTGGTGGTGATTGTCACCGTCGTGAACTTCGACGCTTCCTCGACAATCTGCAGATTCGGCTGATACCCCTCCGGCGAGGCGATCGCGACCTGCATGCCCAGGCGGCCCGCGGTCAACATGAGCGAATGCGCGACGTTGTTACCATCGCCCAGGTAGGCCAGCTTACGGCCGTCCAGCTTGCCGAAACGCTCCTCCAGCGTCTGAACATCGGCCAAGGCCTGGCAGGGATGGTACAAATCGCTCAGCGCGTTGATCACGGGCACTTTCGACCACGCGGCAAGCTCTTCAATCGTCTCGTGTGAAAACACCCGCGCCACGATGCCATGTGTCCAGCGGTCCAGGTTGCGCGCCACGTCCTTCACCGGCTCGCGTTCCCCGATCAACCCGATGCTCGCCACTGCGTCGCCGCCCAGTTGCTTGATCGCCAACTCGAACGTCAGCCGGGTGCGCAGCGAAGGCTTCTCAAACAGCAGCGTCAGGTAGCGTCCGGCCAGCGTTTTGGAAAAACGACCGGGATTTCTCTTGACTTCGTGCGCCAGATCGAGCACCGCGCGCAAGGCTTCGGCGCTAAGATCGAGATCCGACCGGAAATGCTTGGCAAATGGCTCGGGGATGGACATCGGGACGGCCATGTGAATACTTATTCAGTAAGTTGAATAATAATACATTCACCGGGCGCCGGGCAACCCGGTTACTTATGTGGCGGCCGAAACGCAGGGGGCTGGTGCGCCCTATCCCAACCGCACCATCTTCATCGCCGCCGTGTGCCCGCTGATGATCTCCGCGCCGCTTACCTTATAATGCGCGGCCAGGAACTTGAGCAACTCCTGGTTGGCCTTCCCTTTTTCCGGCGGCGCGGCGACCCTCACCTTCAGCGTGCCGTCGGCCATCGTGCCGGCGACCTCCGTCTTCGCGCTTCGCGGGATCACCTTCACGCGAATCGTCACAAGTCACTTCTTTTCGACCAGATCCGCCGTCACCCCGTCCATCTCTTCCAGGCGCAGATGGATCGCTTTGCGGTCCTCGGCCTGCGATTCGGGAATCTCAAACCGCGCGCCCACCATGCGGTCGAGCTTTTCGTGGGGCAGAACCCGGTCCTTGATGGCGAGTACGTCATTGAACTTCGGCCCTAGAATCTTGTTGTACTGAAACACCGTCTCAATGTCCGGTTTGGAGACCGTCGTTCCTTCCAGGATCTCACCCGAGGCGGTTTCGAGCGTCAACGTCGCGCTCTTCACCACAAAGGGAATATCCGATGGATTCCTCACGCGAAAATCGACGATGACGATCGACGCGTTCGACATCGCCAGCACGCGGACCTTGAGGATATCGCCAATTAACTCCAGGTGATTCCCCTTGGTGCCGATCAGCAGAAACCCGATTCCGGCTCCCACGATGGCCAGGCCGGCAATGAGGAACCCCCAGAACTGTTTGCTCACAGTCTTGTTCTCACAATGTGTCGACGATCCTCATGATCTCGGTCATGGACGCGTGCGAGCAGGCCACTTGCCCCTCGCCGAAGATATGCGTCTCCAGGCCGAGTTGGCCTTTGTAGCCGTCCTTTTCGAGTTGCACGAAGATCGCGCCCCAATCCATGTGCTCCGGATAATCGAGCACTGTCTTGCCCTTGATCTGCACGTTCAAAATACGATGCTTCGGCAGCACGTCGTAGCCGTCCGGATATGGCTTTTCGCCTAAGCCGAGGCCGTTTAGTGAATCCCAGTTGATCCCCAGCGCCTTTTCCGGAAGCATCTTCACGAACTTCGCCGCCTCGGCCGAGGTGCCAACGTTCTGCGACGCTTCATTTTCAAGGAGCAGCTTCACGCCTTCCTTTTCCGCAACCGCGGCCATCTTGCCGACAATCTCCGCCACGCGCGGATAGAGCTTCTCCGGCTCGGCGACGCGCGAAAAGGAAAAGACGCGCAGCAGAGGGCACTCCAGCGTATGGCAGCAACGGATCGCCTTGCGCAACTCGTCCATGTGGCCGTCGAACTGCGCCTGTTCCCGCGCCAGGCGTTTCTCGCGGGCCTCCGGCTTTTCAGGTGTCCGGCGAAGCGGTTCGGTTCCCGGCAGGCCGTATTTCAACATGGGCGAATTGAGAAACGAAATGCGGATGCCGGCTTCCTTGAACTCGGCGTGCGCCTTGGCGAGTTCCTCCGGATCCATCGTGTGATACGGCTTCCCGCTGCCGGGCAAGCCGCGCAGTTCCAACCACTGCATCCCGAAGTGTTTCGCGAAGGCGATCGCATCGGCAGGCGATTTGGCGATCTCATCGGAAATTGCGCTGATGCGCGTGCGGTCGATCTTCGGGGCCTTCAGCGCTGCCCCGCGCGCAGCCAGTGCGGCAAAACCGCTACCGAGAAATGTCCGGCGATTCAACATGAAGGGAGAGGGCATTAATCAGTCACCGAGCAGCTTTCCGTAAGCCTGCAAACTGCCAACGTTATCACAAACGGCCTTGATCGCGGCGGTGAGAGGAATCGCGAGCACCAGTCCGATGGCCCCCCATAGCATGCCCCAGAACATCAAGGCCACCGTCACCACCAGAGGATTCAGATGCACCCGTGCGCCCACGAACTTCGGATACAGCAGATTCAGCGCGAACAGGTGCAGCAACGCCACGCTCACCGACAGGAACAGGTACATCTCCGGCCCGTTTGCCACTGGCAACGCGGCCGCCAACGGCGGGATCAGGGCCATGGGCAACCCGATGTACGGAATCAGGCTGAGGAATCCGCTCATCGGCCCGGCCACCAGCCAGTACGGCAGCTTCACACTGGCAAACAGGAGCGAACTGCAGATGCTCAAGAGCACACCCAGCAGGAAGTTCCCGACCACGTACGCGCGAACCATCTCCGCGACGCTGGCCAGCGCACGCCCAGCCACCTGCCGGTCCACGCCGTCGAACAGATAAAGGACGCGCGTTCGCAGATGGTCGCCCCAGCTTAGCTGGAAATAAACAAGGAACGGCACAAAGCTGGCCAGGAGAAGGACGCTGTAAAAAGAGGACAAGTACGCGTAAACATAGGTCACCAGAGGCTTCGCCTCGGGAATCACGCGCACATCTTGCACTGCGGGAGGGCTCACGGGTGGCGCAGTAGTCTTTTTCTTGCTGTTCTGATTCCGCGCGGCTGCGTCGCGATTGGCCTGCTGCTGTGTCTCTTCCTGGAAGCGCTTCGGCATCAGCGTCCGGTAGATGCTCTTTTCCGCGTCGTCGAGGCGCGCGCTCGCACCGTCAACCAGCGCGTTGATGCGCTCGCCGTAGGCCGGCAGATCGGCCATCATGGCCAACCCCTCCGTGTAAAGCCCTAATCCCGCCAGGTACAAGAACATCAGGCCCAGGCTGCAAACCACGAAGCTCGCCAGCCCCCGGGGCATCTTCAGCTTCATGAAGAACACCACCGCCGGATCCAGCAGGAAGGAAATGATGGCGGAGATCGCCACCGTGACGAAAAAAATCCGCCCGTAATACAGCAGGGCGATCACCACCCCGAGCGCGAGGATTCCGACGCCTCGTGCGGCGGGTCTGCGCGCGGACGTGGGAAGGGGAGTGAGCAAAGCGTGACCTTTCTTATCACTATAATGAAACTGACGCGTGGAGGACCAGAAAAATACACCCAAGGGCCGCATTCTAGCCCTCGATTTGGGCAAAAAACGCATTGGATTGGCGCTGAGCGATCCTCTCGGCATCACCGCGCAAGGCCTCCCAACGCTCGAGCGGACCAATTTCCGCCAGGATCTGGCCGCGCTCTCCTCGCTCGCGTCGGAACGAGGAGTAACACTGCTGCTCATGGGCAATCCCATACATATGAGCGGGAATGAAGGCCGCCAATCCGCCTACGTCCACGAGTTCGCCGAACGCCTTGCCTCGCATACCGGTATCCCCTTGAAATACTGGGACGAGCGGCTCACCACCGTTGAAGCGCATCGCGTTCTGCGCTCCAGCGGCATCGGCATCGAGAAACGAGCCAAGGCGATCGACAAACTATCGGCCGTGATTCTGCTCGAAAGCTACTTGGATTCGGGTGCCGGATGGTAAAGAACCTCACCCGCTATGCCCTCCTCGCCTCCGCCGCCGCGCTACTCGCAGCCCTGGCGGCCCTCTGGTCCCTCGGCACGCCATATTCCGCCGCCCCCGGCGAAACCTTCCTCGAAATCGAGCGTGGCTCCGGCACTGCTTCCATCGCGCGGACCCTCCAGCAAGCAGGCGTGATTCGTTACCAATGGCAGGTCTACGCCGCCCGCCTGATGCATCCCTCGTCGAAGCTGCAGGCAGGCGAGTACCGTTTCGACAGGCCCTCAAGCGCGCTGGATGTGCTCGATCGCATCCGGCGCGGCGATATCTATCATTTCGATGTATCGGTGCCGGAGGGCAGTAACCGCTTCGACATCGCCAAAATCGTCGAAAGGACCGGGACCATCTCGGCGGACGATTTTCTGAAAGCCTCGGCCGACGCGTCATCCATCCGCGATCTGGCCCCGAACGCGCCCTCGCTTGAAGGATTCCTGTTCCCGGCAACCTACCGGCTCACGCACGCGAGTACAGCCGAGGATCTGTGCCACATGATGGTTGCGGAATTTCGACGCCAGTGGAAAAAGCTGGACGGGGCAGACGCGCTGAAGACCGTGACGCTGGCCTCCATGGTCGAAAAAGAAACCGGCTACGCCGAGGAGCGCAAGATTGTCGCCGGCGTTTTCGCCAACCGCATCGCCCGGGGCATGAAGCTCGACTGCGACCCGACCACGATTTACGCCGCCCTGCTCGACGGACGCTACAACGGCGTAATTCACAAGTCCGACCTGGCCAACAAGAGCCCCTACAATACCTATCAGAACCAAGGTCTGCCGCCCGGCCCCATCGCCAATCCCGGATTGGCCGCACTCGACGCCGCGCTGCATCCGGCCCAAACCGAATTCATGTTCTTCGTCGCCAAGGCCGATGGCGGCGGGCACGTCTTTTCCATCACGAGCGCCGAACATCAAAAGGCGGTGCTGGCCTACCGTCATGCGAAGCACAAAGCGGGCTAAGCTGGCCGAATGGATCGCCCAGCACCAGCCCTCGCAAATCGACATTGAAGAACTCGCGGCGCTCAAGGAAGTCCTGGCGCCGGTCTCGGAAAACTATCTCAAGAAGTTGCTCCGCGAATCTGGCGTGCCGCTCGCCCCCGTGGTGGACGGTGTCCGCCAGTCGAACCTCGACGAACTGGAATCGAGCCTTCTCGCGCTGCTCGCCGAATACAAATCCGGCGACGCGATGCTCAAACGCGAGGTCCGCAAGCTAGTGATCACCGCCAAGGACCACGCCAGGTGGACGCACAAGGAAGAGAACCTGCTCTGGCTGACCACGTGGCTCGAAAATCCGCCACTGTTTCCAGCTTGGGTGCGACTGAGAAGAGAGATCTTAGCCGCCGATGAGCGCGGATGAACACCGATTCAAACAAAGGTCTTATTCGCGTTCATTGGTGTTCATCATCGGCTATGTCTACAAGAACCTTGCGGAACGCCGATAGTAGGTTTATACTGCATTTTTTGAGATGGTCGCGATGGCGATTCAGGAAGAAATCGACCCCTTAGCTCCGCAGCGCGAAGCCGCGATGTTCTACGGCCTGTTTCTGCGCGGGCACTCGGCCGAGGCACTGCGCAAGGACATCGACGTCCCTCGCAAAGTGTTGGACAAGATGATGAAACGGCACCGCCACGAGAACCAGGTACGGGAAAAGTTCCATCGCGTCTATCACTTCCGCAAGCAGGTCCTGGCGATCTTCGACGAGCTTGTGGATCGCGAACGCACTGGCAAGCGCGTTCAGGAGCGCGTCCACTAGAGAAGGGCGGTTACAGCGCTTCCGGCAGCCTCAACTGCGCCTTATTCAGTGCCTTATCAAGCATCTCCGCCGCATCCGTCTCGCTTAGGCCGCGCGACGTAGAGAGCTCCGTGATCAGCATGTGGCGCGCCCGGTCCAGCATCTTCTTTTCGCGGAAGGACAGAGGCTTTTCCAGTTGCAGCAGCAGCAGGCCCTTCATGACTTCGGCCACGTCCAGAAGACTGCCGTTCTGCATCTTTTCGCTGTTTTCCTTAAACCGGTCCTTCCAATCCTGACGGCGGCGGCAGCGGCCGTCAGCCAGGAAGCTGACCACCCGCGAAACTTCACCGTTCCGCGTTACCTTGCGGAGGCGCAGGTCCTCTACATGGGAAAACGGAACCATCACCGTCATGCTGGAATAGGAAAGCCGAAGAAGATAAAACCGCTCGAAATGCCCGGCAAAAGCCCGGCTGCTGATATTCTCAATGGTCGCTACCCCGTGGTTGGGATAAACAACCTTCTCCCCTACATGAAATGTCAAACTCGGATGCACCGCGCACTCCTTGGGACCCGCTGGTCTCCGCCCGCAACTTTCCTTATGCCCTCCGACGGGCCAAGGAAAGAGAATCTTAATGGAAACTTAATCTCCTGTCAACAAGAAAGTGCGCCTGGAGGTTCTTTCGCGCACACGCTTGATTTTACAAGACGTTTTGCCCGGCGCGCGGAATCAGCTACGATAATGAAATAGCTAGATGCCTTACCCCGATCTTAAGAAGACCGTTCACCTTCCCCGCACCGATTTCCCGATGAAGGCGAATCTCGGCAATCTGGAGCCGAAGCTGCTCGCGCAATGGAAGGACTCCAACCTCTACGAGAGCATTCGCACTTCGCGCAAAGGCCGGCCGACCTATGTCCTCCACGACGGCCCTCCCTACGCGAATGGGAACATTCACCTGGGTACCGCATTTAACAAGATCCTGAAGGATTTCGTCGTCAAGCTGAAGACCATGGAGGGCTTCGATTCCCCCTACGTCCCAGGCTGGGACTGCCACGGTCTGCCGATCGAGAACAAAGTCGACAACGAACTGGGCTCGAAGAAATCCCACATGACGCTCAGCCAGATCCGCGCGGCGTGCCGAAAATATGCCGAAAAGTACGTCGAACTGCAGCGGCGCGATTTCCAGCGCCTGGGTGTACTCGGCCGCTGGAACGACCCGTATCTCACCATGAGCGCCGAATACGAGGCGGTCATCGCCCAGGCGTTCGTCGATTTTCTGCACAAGGGCTTCGTTTACAAGGGACTGAAGCCGGTCAACTGGTGCATTTACGACCGCACGGCTCTGGCCGAGGCCGAAGTCGAGTACGAGGACCACTCCAGCCCATCGATCTGGGTGAGATTCGCCTTGACGTCGGATCCCGCGGCCATAGATCCGGCCTTGGCCGGAAAACGCGTTTTCGGCCTGATCTGGACCACCACGCCCTGGACCATCCCGGCGAATCTCGCCATCTGCTTTCACCCCAAGTTCACTTATTCAGCCATCGAAAGCGAGGGCGACGTTTACATAGTCGCCGAGGATCTGGTGAACGCCACGGCCGAGGCCTGCGATTGGAAAGAGCCGACGCTTCTCGCGACGTTCTCGGGCGAAAAGCTCGAAAAAACCGTCTTTCGCCATCCGTTTCTGGAGCGCGATTCCATCGGCATCCTGGGCGATCACGTCACGCTCGAACAGGGTACCGGAGCCGTCCATACCGCGCCGGGCCATGGCGCAGAGGATTACCTAGTCGGTAATGCCTACCATCTCCCGGTGTACTGCCCGGTCGACGCGGCGGGAAAGTTCTATCAGGCCGAAGGTGCGCCGGGCACGATCCCGGCGGAGTTAATCGGCAAGACCGTGTGGGAAGGCAACCCGATCGTCATCGAGATTCTGAAGAAAGCCGGTGCCCTTGCCGCAACCCGCAAGGTGGATCACAGCTATCCGCACTGCTGGCGCTGCCACCGGCCCACCATCTTCCGCGCCACCGAACAATGGTTCGTCGGCATGGACCGGAACAATCTGCGCGCGAACGCCCTGGAAGCGGTGAAAAAGGTCTCCTGGACGCCGAAATCGGGCGAGGAGCGCATGCGCAACATGATCGCCACCCGGCCCGATTGGTGCATCTCCCGGCAACGCGCCTGGGGCGTGCCGATCACGGTGTTCTACTGCGAATCCTGCAATGAGCCGCTGACCGACAAGGAGGTTCTGGACCGCGTGGTCGGCGAGTTCCGCCAACACACCGCCGACGTCTGGTATTCGAAATCCGCCGAAGAACTGATCGGTCCCGGCGTAAGGTGCGCCAAATGCGGAGGCGCCGCTTTCCGGAAGGAAAGCGACATCCTGGACGTCTGGTTCGATTCCGGCGCAAGCCATCTGGCCGTGCTGACGCCGGAAAACGATCTGCCCTGGCCGTCCGACCTCTATCTCGAAGGCGGCGACCAGTATCGCGGCTGGTTCCAAAGCTCGCTGTTGGTCGCCGTGGCGCTCCGCGGCGCGTCTCCGTATCGGGCATCGGCAACGGCCGGCTGGACGCTGGACGGCGATGGCCATGCGATGCATAAATCCAAAGGCAACGCGGTTGAGCCCGAGGTCTTCATCAAACAGCACGGCGCGGATCTTCTTCGCTTGTGGACGGCCTCGGTCGATTTCACAGAGGACGTGCGGTTGTCGCAGACCATCATCGACCGGCTTGTGGAGGCCTACCGCAAGCTGCGCAACACCTTCCGCTACGCGCTCGGAAATCTGTTCGATTTCGACCCCGTCGTCGACACGGTTGCGCCAGAGGACATGCTGGAGATCGACCGCTGGATTCTGGCGCGCGCCGAGGATCTGGTGCGCAGGTGCCGCGGCTATTACAGCGCTCTGGAGTTTCACAAAGTCTACCGCGCCGTATACGATTTCGCCGCAGCGGACTTAAGCTCCATTTACTTCGAGATCCTCCGCGACCGTCTGTACACGGCCGCCACCACCAGCCGCGCGCGCCGCAGCGGGCAGACGGCGGTGTATAAGATCCACTACGCGCTCACCCGGCTGTTGGCCCCGCTTCTGTCTTTCACCACCGAAGAAGTCTGGTCCTATACGCCCAGGCCCGCGGGCGCTCCGCACAGCGTTCACCTAGCGCACCTACCCGAACCCGAGGAACTCGCCGGCGGCCTGGATGCGGCAAGGCTCGAAAAATGGGACGCGCTGATGGCCGGGCGGGAGCGCGTGCTGAAACTGCTCGAAACCGCGCGCCAGGCCAAGGAAATCGGCGCGCCGCTCGAAGCCCGGCTGACTCTCAAGAAGGAGCCGGTGCTGGAAGAATACTTTGCCGATCTTCCCGCGCTCTTCGTCGTCTCCCAGGTCGAGTTCGGAGACTCGGACTGTGTCCTCAAAGCCAACGGCCAGAAATGCGAGCGCTGCTGGAAGTACACGGCGCCTGAAGGCGCGCAAGTCTGCGATGCCTGCCGCTCCGCCCTTCACGAAATGGGCATTCGGGAAACGGAAGAATGAACGGGCGCGTCCGGAGCGCGGCCATCATCGCCGCGATCGTCGCGCTGGACCGCGTCAGCAAAGTCTACATCCGCGACCATTTCTCGCCGTTCGACACCCGGCCGGTCATCGCCGGTTTTTTTAACATCGTCCACACGGAAAATCCCGGCGCGGCGTTCGGATTCCTCACCGACTCACATGCGGAATGGCGGAGGCCTCTGCTGATCCTAGTATCGATGACGGTAATGGCGATCATCGGGTCCATGCTGTTCCGCCAGGCGGAGAAGAAATCGGCGCTGCTTGAGACCGCCCTGGCGCTGGTGTTCGGAGGGGCGGCGGGGAATCTGTGGGACCGCGCCTTTCGGGGCACCGTGACGGACTTCCTGCAGTTCTTCTTCGGCAGCTACGAGTTTCCGAGCTTCAACGTCGCCGATAGCGCCATCACCGTGGGCGCCTGCCTTCTGCTGATCGATGTGTGGATCCATCGCGGAAAACGTGATTCGTCCCGCTGATTCCGCCGTTGACCGATAATCGCATGGATCACGGCCCAGTTTCCGTACTCTAATGGAAAGACGCCGGAGAGCCGGCACTTTCAGTCTGCGAAAAAAACCAATGAGACGATTTCAATCGATTTTCGCTGTGTTTTGCGCGTTGCTCACCACTCTGGATGCCCAAAGCTTCCGCTGGGCCACGCAGCCCTATCAGCCAAAGCCCGTGGCGCCGGTCAACCTCGCCAATTCAACCCGGCTCGAAGCCTTGCTGCGCAATGGCAAGCTCTATCTTTCCCTGCAGGACGCCATCGCCCTGGCACTCGAAAACAATGTCGATATCGAAGTCGAACGCTACCTGTTCCCTCTGGCCCAGGCGGACGTCCTGCGCGCCCAGTCGGGCAACTCCTCGCAAGGCTTCTCCACCGCGACTTCGGCCGGAGCCACCGGCCTCAACACGACACAGGCGCAAAGCTACGTCGGCTTCTTCAGCGGTGGCGGCTTTTCGGCCAACCCCAACCTGGCCGGCTACGATCCTGTCGTCAACTCCACCGTCCAGTGGGCGCACATCAGCACCCCGCAGCAAAACACCGTCACAACCGGCACGACGTCGCTCATATCGACGAACACGATCGCCAACTTCAGCGTGCAGGATAACTTTCCCTCCGGAGGCTCGGTGACGCTGAGCTACGACAATACACTTTCGTCTCAAAACTCGTACCTGAACCTGCTGAACCCTACTGCCTCCGCCTACATCGACCTTTCTTTTGCGCAGCCGCTGCTGCAGGGCTTCGGACCAGCGTTCAACAATCGCCCGATCCGGGTGGCGAAAAACAACCTGAAAGCCGCGGACCTGGTCTTCAAGCAGCAAGTGATCGTCACCGTGCAGACCGTCGTGCAAGCCTACTGGCTGCTGGTAAGTTACAACGAAGACGTCGAGGTGAAGCGGCAGGCCCTGGCGCTATCCCAGAAGCTTTACAGCGACAACCAGAAGCAGGTTGAGGCGGGGTCGCTGGCACCAATCGAGGTCGTCCGGGCCGAGGCCGAAATCGCTTCCAATGAACAGGCCCTGGTGACCTCTCAAACCAACGTGCTGCAGCAGGAGACGATTCTCAAGAACGCCCTTAGCCGGAACGGCTTGGCGACTCCCGCGCTAGCATCGGCGCGCATCGTGCCCACGGATAAAATTAAGGTCCCCGACGTCGAGAGCGCAGAGGCCATCGAGGATCTGTTCGCCGCCGCGGTGAAGGGGCGGCCGGAATTGCAGCAAAGCCGCATCCAACTGGAAAACCAGAAGATCCTGCTGACCGGTACGCGCAACCTGATGCTGCCCACCTTAAGCGCCTTCGCCGACGCCCGCAACAGCGGCCTGGCGGGCGATCCCAACACCCTGCCCATCCCCGGCACAGACACGCCCTACGCGAGCAATCAGAATCCGTTTTTCCTCGGCGGGTACGGCACGGCACTGGGGCAGGTCTTCCGCCGTAATTTTCCGAATTATTCCGTCGGCTTCTCCCTGAGCATCCCTCTGCGCAACCGCAATGCCCAGGCGAACTACGCCACTGCAGCGGTGAATCTTCGTCAAAACGAGCTGAGCGTCCAGAGGCTCACCAACCAGGTTCACGTCGACGTGCAGAATGCGTTAATCACCCTGCAGCAGGCGCGCGCGCAGTACAGAGCCGCCGTGAAGAGCCGCATTCTGCAACAGCAGACGCTCGACGCGGAGAATAAGAAGTTCGCCGTCGGCGCGTCGACGCCCTTCCTCGTCATCCAGGCGCAGCGCGATCTTGCCAACGCCGGCGGCGCGGAAGTGGTTGCCGAGGCGGTTTACATTCAGGCGAAGCTGCAGCTCGACGTCGCCACAGGGCGCGAGCTTGAGGTTTACAACATCCAGATCGACGAGGCTAGGCAGGGCCGAGTCTCGAAGGCTCCAGATCCGATACCCGCCGAAAGTAACGACTGAGTGACGGAATTTCAGCCGGTAATTCCGCGCGAGGCTCGCCGAATTTCCGGTAAGTCTTTCCAGAACGGCACAGGGGGCTACTATTCCGGCTCCCGCAATGTCGGAAAATCAACGGGTTGCAAACTTGGCACCGGGATTGCTCATCTAATGACGTGATAAACAAGATGAGAGCTCAAGGAATCGTGGTTGTTCCCCATAAAACTCTTCCAAGCAAATCCCAACCCCTACCCTCTGAAAAACCCCTGTAACCTCCCCAACCGGATTCCTTGAGCCTCTAAGGGGTAGTATTCCCTATCGCGAAATCGGCGGCCCTCCGATCATCCCTCCATGCATGCGATCTCCACGCCTCCGGAATCCAACGAGATTCCTTTCCAGATCAGCCTTCTGAACATTGCCCTCCCCGAAGCCGCCGAGCGGCAAATCCGCGAGCTCGAACAATTGCTCAACCAACAGACTGCACTTCAGAAGCGCTGACACTCGCGGCTTCCGGTGGAATTTTATATCCTGAAATTCCAATGTCGAAGCTTGTTGTGTCTTTTGGCGAGATCATGCTGCGGTTGGCCCCTCCGCGCATGGAGCGCTTCTTTCAATCCCCCGAACTCGCAGCCACCTTTGGAGGCGGCGAGGCCAACGCAGCCGTGGCCGTGGCCGGATTCGGGCTGCCCGCGCGCTACGTCACCGTGCTGCCGCACAGGCATCCCGCAGCAGATGCCTGTATTCGCGAACTGCGCGGCCTGGGCGTCGATGCCTCTCATATCGTGCGCGGCGACGGACGCATGGGCGTCTACTACGTCGAGGCCGGCGCGAATCAAAGGCCCTCGGCTGTGACCTACGACCGCGACTATTCGGCCGTCTCCCTGGCCAAGCCCGGCTCCATCCAATGGGGCCACGTCTTCGAGGGAGCGCACTGGTTCCACATCACGGGCATTACGCCCGCCATCAGCGAATCCTCGGCCGCGCTGGCCATGGAAAGCGTGGCCGCCGCGAAGGCCCATGGGCTCACCGTGAGCTGCGACTTGAACTACCGCAAGAATCTCTGGAAATGGGGCAAGAAAGCCCACGAAGTGATGCCGGAGTTGTTCGGCTACGTCGATGTCGGCATCGCCAATGAGGAAGACGTGCAACTGGCGCTCGGCATCCATTCCGAATCCGACGTGGAGAGCGGCCAGCTCAACCGCGAGGCTTACAAGAAGCTGGCGGAAACGGTGCTCGACAAGTTCCCTTCGCTGCAGATGCTGGCCATCACGTTGCGGGAATCCAAGAGCGCGTCGCACAACAATTGGTCGGCCTGCCTGCACGACCGCAAGGATTTTCTCCTGAGCCGTTACTACGAGATCACCCATATCGTCGACCGCGTCGGCGCGGGCGATTGCTTCGGCGGAGGCCTGATTTTCGGCCTGCAGACCTTCCCGACCCATCAGGAAGCGCTGGAGTTCGCCGTGGCCGCGTCCTGCCTGAAGCACTCCATCCCAGGCGACTATTGCCGCCTCACGCGCAGTGAGGTGGAGGATCTGATCAAGGGCGGCGGATCGGGAAGAGTGAAGAGATAGTAATGTCCCAGTCCAGTCCGACCGCTCCCTATGGTCGGGGCTGTTTTCTATCGACGAGTCCACGAGACTCGAAGAAGAGCCATTAACGGGCTATAATTGCGTTTAGGTCTTCCATGCGGGTTTTCGTTGCTCTCTTCATCACGGCTTTCTGTCTCGAATCGCAGCAGGCGCCTCCGGCTGCTTCTCAGACTCCCCCGCAGCAACCGCCCGCGGCCGCTGCCGGACAGGTTCCCTCGTTCCGAACCGAAGTTCAGGAAGTTATCGTGCCGGTGACCGTGACCGACGAGAAGGGCAAGTTTGTCTCCGACCTGGTGCAGAGCGATTTTCAGATCCTCGACCAGGGCAAGGTACAAAATATCCAATACTTCACCCGGGAGCGCGCGCAGCCGGTGGTCGTCGGCATTCTGCTCGACTTGAGCAACAATAGCCGCACCCACTGGAAAAACTATCAGGATGCGGCCATTGAATTGGCCAACACCCTGCTCCCCGGCGACAAGAAATACTCCGGCTACCTCGTCGGGTACAGCAATGAAGCGGAGTTGATGGTGGACACCACCAGCGACAGCGAGAAGATCATGGAGAAGATTCGCAAGGCGAAGCCCGCCGGCGGCGCTGCTCTTTACGACGCCATTTATCAGGCCTGCACGAAGCGCTCGCTGGTCAAAGGCGAGCCGGTGGATCCCCGCCGGGTCGTCGTGGTGATCGGCGACGGCAACGATAATTCCAGTTCCAAGACCCTCGACCAGGTGATTGAACTGGCGCAGCGCAACCTGGTGACCGTGTACGGCATCAGCACGTCGGCCTACGGCTTCGACGCTCCTGGCGATGCGGCGCTCACGCGACTGGCCGAGGAAACCGGCGGCCGCGTGGAGTATCCCCTGAATAACCCCTATACAGACGTTTCCGGTTATCTTTCGACGCCCTCTGACGCCGGAAACTATGCTTACGCCGTCGGGAGTGGTGGTTATACTTCCGCCATCGCTTCGTCGATCTTCCGCTCGGTGGCCAATATCGCCGGCGAGGTCACGACGCAGTACATCCTGCGCTATATTCCCGAAAGCGACCCCACCTCGCTGCGGCAATACCGCAAGATCGAGGTCCGAGTAGCGTTGGCAAATGTGAAGGTTCGCGCCCGCAAAGGGTATTACCCCTTCACTCCGTAAAGATATAATCCGTAAAGCTGGGATTATCCTGCCGATAAGCTGGCTTTACTGGAATGTCTGTCCTCGCAACTCAGAACGCGCGGTATATGCTACTGACGTTGGAATTGCCGGGCGCGGGCCGGATGAATGCCGGCGTGCTGCTCGAGGATCCGGCCACCGACCGGTTATGGATTCGTCTGCGCCGCGACTGGGAAGACTGCGCCCCGGAAGAAGCCGAGGTGCTTTCCGCCATCGGATTCGACCTTTCCGCCAAGGCTCGCGAGATGGGCGCGGCGCGCCTCATGCGCTATCTCGAAGAAACGCTCTCCAATACCTTATCCGTCGACGGCCCCCACGATACGTTTGTGGAGGATTTTGAGCGCGCGCTGGCGCACCTTTATCGCCAGAATGTCCAATCCACCGTGCGGCCCTTCGTCACGCACCTGCCGCGCTATTCCCTGGCTGTCGCCGCAGGAAAATTCCTGGAGAATCAGGAAGTGACCGAGGAGGGATGGGAGGAGGCCCCCGAGGACCTGCGCCTGACCCCGGAAATGTTCGTCGCGCGCATCACCGGCCGTTCGATGGAGCCCAAGATTCCCGGTGGCAGCTTATGCGTTTTCCGCAAGGGCGTCACCGGTTCGCGCCAGGGAAGGCTGGTGCTAGTGGAGCAGCTCGGCGGCGGCGCCAACGACCGCTACACCGTCAAACGCTATGCGAGCAAGAAAACCCAGCGCGAAGACGGAACCTGGTCGCACGAGCAGGTCACGCTGATTCCTTTGAATCCCGAGTTCGAGTCCTGGAATCTCGATCCTGAGGAAGAAAAGTTCCGGATCATCGCTGAGTTCGTGCGGGTGCTGGAGTAACGGAAGAGCTTTTTCTTGCGGCGGAGCTTTGCCTCAGGCAGGGACTTCTACATAGTCGACCGAAGAGGCGGGTTCGGGAATTGGCTCGCCACTTCGCGCATTGCCGCGAAGTGCGATTCCAGAGCGTCGCGGAAATTCGCGCGTGTCTCCTTTTCCGTATCACCGACGGCGGCACACCCCGGCACATCCGGAGAATAGGCGGAATAGCCCGTCGCCGTATGCTCGATCACCAATGCGTGCCGCTTTAAGCTCATTTTAGGCCTGCCTTCTTGAGTATGGCGTTGAGCGTGCCCGGCGCTAGTCCTTGCCGTCATTGCCGGGCACAGTCACCACGTGGGTTGGTCGGCATGCTTGAAATGACGATGGCTGCCCTTCGAGCGCATCTCTTTCCAACCATTCTTCTCGAGCAGTTGAATTACTTCGCGCACCCTCATCGGCATTCCGTTATTCTCCTCCGGGCACTAGTTCTCCAACAACTCCTTCAGCTTCTTCAGGAACATCTCCCACCCGGCCTTGCTCGATTCGAACTCGCCGTCCCACGCCGCCCCTTCGCCGAAGCCGGACTGCACAAGCCGCAGGCGCGTCATGCCGTCGCCGAGCGCCTCGATGAAGTGATCGACGGCCAGGCGCTGCACGACGCCCGTCTCCACCGGCTTCCCTTCGGACCCGTACGCGATGGAACGATCCGTGTATCCGGCGAAGCGCTTGTTCGGTTCGTACACGGAGATGATCGACGTCCCGCCCATTCCCGGTCCCCAGGAGATGTAGTACTCACCTCCGACGCGCGGGTCGACGCGAACCTCCGGCGCGAACCACTTCACGATCCACTCCGGATCGCTGATGGCGCGAAAGACCTGCTCCGGCGTAGCCTTGATGTCAATAACGGTCTCATGCGATCGGTTCATATTGCTTGATCATTATCTTACCCCTTGCCCCGGTCGAGTTACACTAGTAACGAATGCGGACGCTTCTTCTGGCAACGCTCGTCAGCGGACTGGCCCTGGCCCAGAAATACGATGGCCCCCGCCCGCCGAAAAAAGACATGATCTACATTGTCCACGCGGACAACCTCATCCCCACCGAAACGAACGAGGCTTCCGAAGAGGGCAAAAAGAACGATCCCGTCTATACCATCGCCGGCGCGAACTCTCCGGCCCGCACCCCTCTGGCGGAGCCGATTTTCATTCTTGACAGCGAGAGCATCCGCCCCGATTCCGTCGAACTTTACCGAATGGATGTGAAAAGCGGCCACCGCGAGGTTAAGGTCAGCGGAGGTTCCCGCCGCGGAGGAAACAAGGCGCTGCGCCTGTCCGTCACCAAGCTCGACCGTAACCTTTACAGGTTGGAAGCGTCAGAGACCCTGGATCCCGGCGAGTACTCGCTTTCGCCCGCCGGCTCAAATAAGGTCTTCTGCTTTGCGGTCTACTGATACACTTTAAAAATATGTTTGTTGGACTGGAACACACTGCCATTGCCTCGCCCAATCCCGCGAGGCTCGCGCAATGGTACGCGGATCACCTGGGGTTTCGCATTAATTTCGAATACGACGGCAATTATTTTGTCCGCGCCGCCAACGGCTCCATGCTGGAGATCATCCCGTCGGAAGGCGCCCGCGCGCCGCAGAAGATGCGCGACGAGGGGATTCGCCACCTGGCGATCGAAGTGAGCGACTTTGACGCCGCACACGCGGCATTAAAGGCCCAAGACGTGAACTTCACCGGCGAACCGTACGTGAATCAAGGCAATCGCCTGGTGTTCTTCACCGACTGCGACGGCAACTTCGTGCATCTGATCAAGAGGCCCCAGCCTCTCCCCTAATTTCGAGATCGAGTCACCCTTGCTCCAGCGCGTCTTTAAAGCCTTCCAATACCGCGACTTCCGCCTGATGTGGATCGGCGCATGCACGTCCACCATCGGCACCTGGATGCAGACGGTGGCGCAAAGCTGGTTGGTCTACACGCTTTCAAAGGACAACCCGTTCTTCCTCGGCCTGGACGGATTCCTGGGCCAGATCCCCATCATGCTCTTTTCGCTGCTGGGTGGCGTGCTGGCTGATCGGGCCGACCGGCGCACGGTTCTTCTCGGCTCGCAGTACGTTCAGATGAGCTGCGCCTTTCTCCTGGCCACGCTGGCATATTTTCACGTCGTCCACGTCTGGCAAATCCTCTGCCTATCGTTCACTGTAGGCATGGCGCAGAGCTTCGGCGGACCCGCCTATCAGGCGCTTATCCCTTCGTTGGTTCCCAGACAGGACCTGCCCAACGCCATTGCGCTCAACTCCATCCAGTTCAACCTGGCACGGATTATCGGCCCGGTGCTGGGCGGCCTCGCTCTGGCCAAACTGGGAGCCGACTGGTGCTTTGGCCTGAACGGCATCTCCTTCGTCGCCGTCATCATCTCGCTCTACGTCATTAAAGTCGGCTTCATCCCCTCGAAGTCAAGCGAGGCCGTGCTGGACAGCATGAAACAAGGCATCGGATTCATCCGCATGCAGGAAGGAATGAAGCCGTTGATCATCCTCTCCTTCCTGATGACCATGCTCGGCATCCCTCTGATCACCTTCCTGCCGGTGTTCGCCAAGGAAGTGCTCCACGGCGGCACGGAGACGTTCACGCGACTGCTCTATTGCTCCGGAGGCGGCTCGGTTACCGGCGCGCTGATCGTCGCCGGGCTCGGCAAGTCGAAGGGGCAAGGACGCGCCGCCCTGCTGATGCTGATGGTTCTGGGCTCGGCCACCATTGTCTTCGCGCGATCCACCTCCCTCGCCCTCTCCTCCGCCATGATGTTCCTGGGCGGCGCGGCCATGATCACCGTCTTCGCTACCATCAGTTCCCTGGTGCAAGCCATCACCGAAGACAACATGCGCGGCCGCGTGATGAGCGTCTACAACGTCGCTTTCCGAGGCGGGATGCCGGTGGGCATGCTGATCGTCGGCCGCCTGATCCCCATCTACTCGGCTCCTCTAACCATGACCGTCGTGGGCGCCATGACGATCCTGCTCGGCCTCTATTTCCTGCTGGTGCAGCGCCGTATCGCACAGTTGTAAGCCGCCCGCCGGGCCGTTGCTATAATAAGCGCGATCTATGCCGGAGTCCGCGTTCACCCGCTTTTGGAATTCGGTGAAACCGCCCCCGGCGGAGAGTTGGCCTCCTCGTTCGCCCGAGGAGCGGGACCTCCGCCGCCGTCAGCGCAAATTGATCCTCATTACGCTGAGCCTGGTGCTGGCAATGGCGTCAGGAACGGCGATGTATAACTACATCTCCAGCGCGCCGCAGCGAGCCGAAAAAGAATACCTGGAAGGAATGAAGCTGATGAGCCCGGGCAAATACCCGGACGCCATCTCGCACTTCAACCGCGCCCTGGAGATCAAACCCCAGTACCCGGAGGTCTACCTCGAACGCGCCAACGCGCACCGAATGCAAGGCGAAATGGATTTGGCCCTTGCCGATTATCAGGCAGCCGTGAACCTCAATCCGTCCGCGGCGCCCGCCCACAACGGCATCGCCATGATTTACCTGGAGCGCCACGATCCTGCCCACGCGATCGAGGAGCTGACCAGATCCATAAGCCTGCAGCCCACCACCGACGCCTACTATCAGCGAGGCCAGATCTACGAATCCCAGGGCGAGCATCAGAAAGCCATCGACGATTACGACCGCGCCATCGCCGAGCAGAGGGACGCGCCGTTCGTCTACCTGGCCCGTGCCACCGCACGGCACAACCTCGGCGACGAAGAGGGCGCCGCCGCCGACCGGGCCACCGCCCAGCAGATCCTGAATCACTGACCGGCCTTTTTTCGGTACAATCGAGAGTTCGCGCCAGGATAGGCTGGCGCGCTTATTGAACCATGTTCGTTCCACTCACTCCCCTGCGATGTCTACATCGCGCCATCGATGTTTTTGGATCGAAGACCGGCATCGTCTCCGCCGACCGCTCTTTCACCTACGCCCAATTTGGCGAACGGTGCGAGAAGCTCGCCACTGGCCTGCCGAAATACGGCATCGCCAAAGGCGACCGCGTCGCCTACCTGAGCTTCAACACTCACCAGTTGATCGAGGGCTATTACGGTGTCGTGCAGGCGCGCGCTATCGTGATGCCGCTGAACGTCCGCCTGTCCGAGATCGAGCTGACCAATATCCTCAATCACTCCGGCGCGAAGATGCTGATGTTTGAGAACGACTTCGCTCCCACAGTGGAGAAGCTGCGCAAGCACTGTCCTTCGGTGGAGAAATGGGTGGGTCTCGACGGTAAAGGCCCCGGCGCCGATCTCGCATACGAAGAGATCGTCGATGCCGGCTACCCTGAGCGAGCCGACGTCTTCACCTACGACGAGATGGCAGTGGCGGAGCTGTTTTATACGTCCGGCAGCACCGGCACGCCGAAGGGTGTCACACTGGCGCACCGTACCCTCTATCTGCACGCCCTCGACATCGGGGCGTTAATGAAGGACATCGAGAGCATGGTCGATCTCCACACCATCCCCATGTTCCACGCCAATGGCTGGGGCCGTCCGCAGGGCTCGACCTACATGGGCATCCCACAGGTGATGGTGCGCCGTTTCGAGCCAGCCTTCGTGCTCGACCTGATCCAGAAGCACAAAGCCACCGACATGTGCCTGGTGCCGACCATGGCCAACGCGCTGATCAACCATCCCGGCCGCGAGCAATGGGACACCTCCAGCCTGCGCCGCGTCATGATCGGCGGCGCGGCCGCATCGCCCGAGTTGGTCGAGCGCGTGGAAACAGCTTTCCCCTCGGCCGAATGCATCGCCGGTTACGGGCTCACCGAAACCTCGCCCGTTCTGACGTCTTCCAGGCACAAGGTGCCCTCCTATCCTTCAGATGAAGAGCGCCTGCGACGCCAGGCCATGGCCGGGTGGCCCCTGCCCGGCGTCACCGTCCGCGTGGTCGATTTCGACATGAAAGACGTGCCGCGCGACATGAAGTCCATCGGCGAGGTGGTGGCCATGGGCGATCACATCATGGAGGGCTATTTTAAGGAGCCCGAAGCCACCGCCGCTGTCATGAGCGGCCCCTGGTTTCACACCGGCGACATGGCCGTGTGGGACGAAGACGGCTACATCCACATCGTTGACCGCAAGAAGGAAATCATCATCTCCGGCGGCGAAAATATTTCGTCCATCGAAGTGGAGCGCGCCATTTTTTCCCATCCAGCCGTGTTCGAATGCGCCGTCGTCGCCGCGCCCAGCGATAAGTGGGGCGAAGTGCCCGCGGCGATCGTCGTGCTCAAGCCCGACCAATCCCTGACGTCCGACGAGTTGATGGCGTTCTTAGAGGAGCGCCTGGGCAAGTTCAAGCTTCCGCGCATCATTGAGTTTGCTACCGATCAGTTGCCCAAGACCGGAACGGGAAAGATCCGCAAGATGGTTCTCAAAGAGAAATTCTGGGTGGGCAAGGAAAAGCGCGTACAAGGTTGATGTTCATTGTCGACTGCAACGCCGGGCTTTTGGCCGACCTCTACGAAGCCGGCACGCTCGGCGTCATCGACCATGACGGTTGGGTGGAGGCATTTTTCAAGGATCGCGAAACCGCGGCCCTCTTCGGCGAGCCTCGCCCGGCGCCGGACATCGATTGGGTCAAAGAAACACAGGATGCGTGGCCTCCCGTCCTCGTCGGCGAGAAATTCTTCCTGGTCGCGCCCTGGCGCACCGAACCGACGCCGGAAGGCCGCTTCCGCCTGGAGATCAATCCGGGGATGCAGTGCGGCACCGGCCAGCATCCCTGCACGCAGAAGTGTCTTGAAGCCATGGAGCACATCATCAAGCCAGGCAATTCGGTGCTCGACGTCGGAAGCGGCTCCGGCATCTTGTCGATCGCCGCGAAACTGCTCGGCGCGGGCCGAGTGGTCGCCTGCGATATCGATCCCGAAGCATCGGTTGATTTCGTGGGCAGCGTGGATGCGGTGCGCGATGCCGCGTTCGACGTCGTGGTCGCCAATATCAATGAGGAAGTGGTCGGAAGGATGAAGCCCGACTTCGACCGCGTCGCGAAGCATCGCATTCTTTCCGGCTTTCAGGATGACGAAGGCGAATGGGCCTGCATCGTGGAGTAACTGGTTTCTTAGCGGCCTTGGCGCCTTTGCGCGAAACAACTCATCACGCCAAGGCGCAAAGCGCGCCAAGTAAGATCAGCATCTACCCCGGATTCTCCGGCCACTTGTGCTTGGGATACCTGCGCGACAACTCCCTCCGCACCTGCGGATATAGCCGTTCCCAGAATCCATGCAGATCGCTGGTCACCTGCACTGGCCTTCGATTCGGCGCGAGCAGATGCACCACCACCGGCGTCGAACCGATGCGCGGCGTCTCCCTCACGCCGAAAAAGTCCTGCAGCCGCGACTCGATCCAGGGAGGCTTCCCCGTTTCGTAATGCACCTTCACCTCGCGCCCGCGGGGCAATTTCAGCCGCTCCGGCGCGAGTTGATCGATACGCGCGGGCCTCAGGGCCGGCAGCAGATCCGTAATCTCCGCGAAAGCGGTCCGCCCCTGGCATAACTCCGTCAGCGTCTTCGCCACGTCGATCGAAATCCCCGCGAAGTCCGCGCGCGCCAACAACTGTTCCAGTGCCTCGCGATCCACGAATCGCCCGAAATCCACGTCGAGCGCCCTTGCCGCCAGCAGGTTTGACGCTTCTTCGGACGCCGCCGCGGGCGCGCGCGTCTCCTCGATGACCAGTCGGTCGTAAACCAGCGCCGACACCTGCTCCACGCGCTCCGCTGCTCGATTCCAATCGAGTGCCGTCCGGCTCACGGCTCTGTCGAGCAGCCACTCCGGCTCTATCGCCGCGGCCAATCGCACCAGCGGCAGTCCCTTATCGCGGCGCTCTTCAATATCGACGGCAACCAGGAACTCATGCCGGCAATCGGGCAGCCTCGCCGACCCTCCTTGCGACAAGAGCAGTTCCCCATCCCGGCTCGATGATAAACGACGACGAGCCACGCGATCCGGAAACGCGGCAAGAACCGCCTGCAACACCGCCGCGTCATCGCGCGTCCGGTCGCGGCCCGGCACCAGCCTCCGCAGTTGATCGTAAACGCGACGCGTCTGCGGCTGCCAGTCCGATTCAGCGAGCGCCAGCAGATCAGAAG
Organism: Bryobacteraceae bacterium; assembly: GCA_035542735.1. Classification (GTDB taxonomy): domain Bacteria; phylum Acidobacteriota; class Terriglobia; order Bryobacterales; family Bryobacteraceae; genus Palsa-187. Next base: position 51,766 of record DATKKV010000022.1, on the reverse strand, counting down.
GCCCGCGTTCGCCCGCGCTCAGAACCGCCGCAACGGCGCAGCCTTTTTCTGGCGCTCCCCTGCGGGCCGCCTCCGTCACAAGCTTGGCGAGCCTCGGAGGCAGCGGCAGAGCCGCCATCTCCGGCGTTGCCTCCAGGGTATCGAGAAGCTGATTGGCCGCGGTCCAGGCGGCTTCGGGAGGCGCGTCCAAGAAATCAAGCTTGTCGATCTTCATCGCCCTAAGTTGCAGCACGACTTGCGACAATTCGCGGCGGGAAATTTCGGGAGCATCCGCGGCCTGGCGGCGATGAAACTCCTCCGCCGTGTATAAACGGATCACCCGCCCCGGCGCTGTTCTTCCCGCGCGCCCGGCTCGCTGCGTGGCCGACGCTTTCGAGATGCGCTTTACGTCCAAGGCAGGAAGCCCTGTCCAGGGTGAATCCGCCGCCACGCGAGCGAGTCCGCTATCGATCACCGCCGTCACGCCCTCGATGGTCACCGAGCTTTCCGCGACATTGGTCGACAGAATGATTTTGGGCCGCCCCGCCGGCGCCACCGCGCGATCCTGTTCCTCCGGAGACAAATCGCCGTGCAGAGGCACCACCAACGCGCTGGATTTTTCCAATGCTCGAGCCGCGCGCCGGATCTCCGCCGCGCCCGGCAGGAAAACCAGCACATCGCCGTCGAGCTGGCCGAGCCTCTCCACCGCCACGCGGACTTGCTCCTCCAGGGGCGCGCTCGAATGAGGCGTGTACTCGATGGAGAGGTCGTGCAGCTTGCCCTCGCTGCGCAGAACGGGACAATCGGCGAGATATTTCGCGATGGGCGCGGCGTTCAGCGTAGCCGACATTACCACGATCCGCACATTGGTGCGCCTCAATAACGCCAGCGCGAGGTCGCTGTCCAGATGACGCTCGTGAAACTCGTCCAGAATCACGATATCGACGCCGCGCAATTTCGGATCGCTCATCAGCCGCCGCGTCAGCACGCCTTCGGTCACAAATCGCAGCCGCGTCCGAGGCCCTGAAATATCCTCGAACCGTACCTGATAGCCAACCGTTTCGCCGAGCCGTTCGCCTAACTCCGACGCAACCCGTCGCGCCGCCATGCGAGCCGCCAGCCTGCGCGGTTCCAGCACGACGATCTCCCCACGGGCGACGGGCAGCAGCGCCGGAGGGATGCGTGTGGTCTTCCCTGCTCCCGGAGGAGCCTCGATCACCAGGTATTTCTCGCGCCGCAGCGTCTCGACGACTTGCGGCAGCATCTCGTCGATCGGCAGCTTCATTCCGTGATGGCCTCGATCGTCTCCGGAGCGTTCCCTTCGAAACGGTTGTTCACGAAAATGTACGAGGCCCGCTTTTCCTCGCGCATGCGCCGGATCAGTTCGCGCAGAGCCTGCCGCCCCTCGGGATTCTCGTCCTGAATCTTCTTGTACGGCGCGAAAGCCGCTACCGCGGTTTCATACGCGCGGCCCGCGCGCAGCAGCGCCCGCACCACCGTGAAATCCGTGGTGAACGCGTGCGGCATGGCGATCTGCTCGCCCAGCGGAGGCATCTTCGTCCACGCATTGAACACGTGAGCCGCCCGATGCTCCCGCAGCGCGTCGAAGTACGGGTCAATCAGATACTCGCGATTGCGCACCTCCACCGCGTAGCGGAATGTCTCCGGAAGCTGGTTGAAAAAACCCGCGACCTGCGCTATGAACTCCTTCGGCGCCGTCCCCCGCGCGCCATACTCGAAAATCAGGCACGCGATTCGCTCCCGGTACGGGTCCAGGGGTTCCAGAAATAGCGCGCGAAACGCGTCCGCGTTCAAAAACGCCTCATTCGTCCGTCCCGCGCGCGCCCCATAGCGAGGATGCTTCGGGAATACCTCTACCGTCACTTCTTCGGGAACCTTCAGCGCGAATTTCAGCGTCGCCGGCGCGCCAGCGAACAGTTTTTTCCAAAACTCCGGCGACGGGAATTGATAGAACGAAAAATCCCCGCACACGACGGGGAACGTCTCGGCGAACTCCTTCAGACACTCCGCCTCAAACTGTTTTTGTGAGAACTTGCCGCGCGAGAGATACCGTTCGCGCGTGTAGATCTGGCCCAGCCAGCCGTCGTATTTCCACGAACTGGTGCCAATATAGATGCGCTCCGAGGCCAATTCGCGCAGCCTTCGCGCGAGCCCTTCCTTATCGAACGAGGACGGTTGATCGAAGAGAGAAAGGTTCACCACGCATGAGCGGACCGGTTATAAAACGGGTCCGCGCCCGCCTCAATTACTGCGCTGGGCAGCACCTTGATCATCACCGGCGCGGCGCCGTTGTCGTAGCGCGACCGTGTCTCCACATGATGCCCGCGCGCGGCCAGTTCGTTCACCACGTTCGCGGGGATGCGCTCGTCGAGCAGCAGATCGCCGCGATTCCAGGCGTGATTATCGAAGCTAGAAACCAGATGGCGCGTCTGGAACCGCGGCGCTTCCACCGCGCTCTGCGCGTTCATCCGGAACTCCACCACGTTCAGGAACATCTGAAGCAACGCTTGATCCTGATTGTCGCCGCCGGGCGTGGACATGGCCAGGAACGGCTTGCCGTCGGCCTGCGTCACGATGGTCGGGCTGAGCGTCACCCGAGGCCTCTTGCCTCCGGCCAGTTCGTTCGGATTGCCCTCCACGAGAACGAACTGCTGGCCGCGCTCGGTCAACGGAATGCCCGTGTCTCCGGCGATCACGCTTGGCAGCCATGCTCCGCTCGGCGTGGCGGAAAACACCATGCCCTCCTTGTCGATCGCATCTACGCAGGTCGTGTCCTTGGCCATCAGCGCATCGTCGATCCGGATGCTCGCCATCTCCGATTCCGTCGGATGCTTGCCGACTTTCCCATTGATCTTGCCCGGCAGAAATTCCTGCGACGCGCGGGCCGTGATCAACTGTCTGCGCTCCGCCGCGTAGTTCTTCGAAATCAGCACGTCGGAAGGAATCTTGTTGAACTTCGGATCGCCATAATACGTGTCCCGATCCGCGTAGGCCAGCTTCAGAGCTTCGTCGGCGCGATGAATGTACTCGGCGGAGTTCAGAGGCGAGCTGTGCATATCGAAGCCTTCCAGAATATTCAGAGCCTCGATCATCGCCGGACCCTGGCTCCAGAACCCGGGCTTGTAGACCGTATAGCCGCGATACGTGCCCGAAACCGGCTCCTCCACGTTCAGCCTGAACGCGGCCATGTCCTCGTAGCGCAGCAGGCCGCCGTTTTCTTTGGAAAACTGGTCGATCTTGCGGGCGATCTCGCCGCGATAAAAATAATCGCGCACTGCGTCGATGGCCGCCTCGCGCTTGGCGCCCTTGGCCAGAGCCTTCTTTTCCGCCTCCGCCATGGCGCGCAGCGTTCGCGCGGTATCCGGCTGGCGGAAAATTTCGCCCACCTGCGGCGCGCGGCCCTCCGGCATGAAGTGAGCCTTCGACGTGGGCCACCGGTCGAAGAACGGCCGCGATCCGGCGATCGACTGCGCGCGCATCGGGTCGATGGCATAGCCGTCGGCCAGTTCAATCGCAGGCGCGATGATGTCGCTGAACGATTTTGTCCCGTATTCGCGCAGCGCGACCAGCCCTGCGTCCACCATCCCCGGCACCAGCGCGGGCATCAAACCGGCCACCGGAATCATCCCCTTCAATCCGCCGGGCTCCATGTCCAGAATCTCGAATGGCTGCAGCCGCCGGTTGCGGAACATCTCCGCCGTGGCGAGCATCGGCATCGTCCCGACGCCCGCGATCGCCACGACTTTACCTTCTTTGGTGCGGATCAGAATGGGCGCTTCGCCGCCCAGGCCGAAGTGCGAAAGCTCGGTCACCGATGCCGCGAACATGGCCGTGACGCCTGCATCCACCGCATTGCCGCCGCGATAGTAGGTGCGCATCGCCGCCTCGGTGGCGTACTCGCTGCCGGCGGCGATCGCTCCATGCACGCCCCGAACCGCCTGCCTCACCGGCCGCTCGTATTCGCGGCGGGATTGACCTTCGGACCAGCACGCCATCTCCAAAGCGACCGCAAACACCAGTGTTTTTCGCATCGGTGTCTTCATTATACTGGTGAACGTGAACGAACTCGCGGAACTCTTGGAACGATTCCGGCGCGGCGCGGAGCTGCTGGCCGTGGTCACGACCGGCGCTGCCGGCCCTGAACTGGACTTTATCCCGGCTGAAGGCAAATGGAGCGTGCGCACTATCGTCTGCCACCTGGCTGACACGGAAGCCGTCAACGTGATGCGCCTGCGGCAGATGATCGCCGAGGACAATCCGACGCTGGTGCCTTGGGATCAGGAAAAATGGGCCGCGAATCTCGACTACAAGCGCCGGAAGATTTCCCAGCCCATCGAAACCTTCCGCCGCCTGCGCGGCGAGAATTACGAGCTCTTGAAGGATCAGCCGGCCGAGGTCTTCGCGCGCACCGGCAACCACGTGGAGCGCGGCAAGATCACCGTGCTCGACATGCTACGCCTCCACGCCGAGCACGTCGAAAAGCACGTCCGGCAAATCCAGGGCGTCCGAGCGGCGTATAAGGAGTACCGGGCGAAGCAAGCGGCTCCGACAGCCTAAACAGGCCGCCGATGAACGCTGAGGAACGCGGATAAATACCTATCTGTGTTCATCGGTGTTTATCGGCGGCCAATATTCTTGTACACCGTCCCTTCCTTCATCACGAACATTACCTTCTCCGTCGCGTGGATATTTTCCATCGGATTCCCCGGCACCGCAACGATGTCCGCCCACTTGCCAGCCTCCAGCGAGCCCGTCTTCTCGAAAATGCCCAACAACTGCGCGTCCACCGAGGTTCCCGCCTTTAAAGCGTCCATGGGCTTCATCCCGACGCGCACCATCTGCGCGAACTCCTCCGCGTTGCGCCCGTGCGGATAGACGCCCGAGTCCGTTCCAAGCGCGATCTTCACCTGCTTGGCGATCGCCTTCGCCACTGTCTGATCCAGAGCCGCCATCGCTGCCCGGGCCTTGGCCGCGATCTGAGGCGGGAAATAACCTTTCTCCAGGACCTCGCGCAGCCCCTGCGCCGCCATCATCGTGGGGACATAATAGGTCCCCCGAGCCTTCATCATGTCCAGCGCCTCGTCGTCCAGAAACGACCCGTGTTCGATCGAATCGATGCCCGCGCGGATCGCCCTCTTCGCCCCCGCCGCTCCATGCGCGTGGGCGGCCGTCTTCCGGCGCAGCGCGTGAGCCTCGTCCACCATCGCGTCCAGTTCCGCTTGCGTTAACTGCGGCGTGTCGACGTCGTCGGTCAACGAAATCACACCGCCCGTTGCGCACGTCTTGATCACATCCGCGCCGTACTTGATGTTGAACCGGACGGCGAGCCTCATTTGGTCCGGGCCGTTCGCGACGCCGTCCTGAATCCCGGATTCGCGCCCGAACAGCCCCAACCGGAAACCCGCGGCGTTGTCGCAATGACCGCCTGTTGCGCCGATCGCATTAGTCGAAACCAGCATCCTCGGCCCCGGCACTTTCCCCGCCGCGATCGCATTGCGTAGTCCGACGTCGATGAAATCCGGCCCGCCGACGTCGCGCACCGTGGTGAATCCGGCGATCAGCGTCACCCGCGCCACCGCCGCCGCGTCCAGCGCCTGCTCCGCTACTGTCTTTTGGAGCAGATCCATTTGCTGTTTGCGGTAATCGCTCTCGTATGTCAAGGTCAGATGCGTATGCGCGTCCATGAACCCGGGCAGGATCGTTGCATCGCCCAGATCGATCACCTCAGAGCCAGCAGGGATCTCCGCACCCGCGCCCACGCCGCGAATTTTTTCACCCAACACGACGACCAAACCAGGCGATACTACGCGATCGCCCACCCCGTCGAACATCCGCGCGGCTCTAATCACGATGGGCTTGGACTGCGCCGCAACCAACCCCATCGCCAACACAAATGAAATCATTCGCATAACTGGCTATTCTAACGTGAGATGACTTTTCGAACCCGCCTGGGGATGGCGGCGGTCTTATTGCTGTTCATTCTTTCCGCAATCGCCTTCGTCAGCCGCCCCGGCATCGAGGCCGATGAAGCACTGGTGGCCGTTCCCGGGATTTATGCGCTGCACTCGCTACCCCTGATGGACATGAGCTATCTGGGCGCGCTCAAGCAGTGGTTCTACATGGCGCTGTTCGCCTTCGTGAAGCCAGGGCCGGCGTCCCTTCGCGTGCCGACCATCCTGGTGGGCGCCATCGCGCTCTGGTTGTTTTTTCGCCTGCTCGATCGCACCGTCGGCCGCGCGGCGGCCTGGATTGGCACCATTCTGCTGGCCACCGATTCGATGTACGTCATCCTTGAGGCCATCGATTACGGCCCCAACGCGCTGCACTTCGGGTTGAAGCTCGGCGCGATGTTACTCCTGGTCCGGTTTCATCTCGAACCGCGCGCGCGCTGGCTTGCCGCCGCGTTTTTCCTGCTCGGCCTCGGCCTGTGGGATAAAGCGATCTTCGCCTGGGTGCTGTTCGGCATCGGCATCGCGACTTTAGCCGTTTTTCCACGGGAGGTCCGGAGCCATCTCACGTCGCGGAATCTCGCCATTGCCTCCGCGTCCCTGATCGTTGGCGCTCTGCCGCTGGTGATCTACAACATCGCGCGCCCGCTGGACACGTTTCGGAGCAACGTCCACCTGAGCAATGATCCCCTGGCCCACAAGGTCGATCTTCTCGAACGCACCCTCAGCGGATTCGCTTTGTTCGACTTCTTCACCTCGGTCGATCCTCCTCCGCATCCCGGCGAAGCCACCACGCGCTTGCAGAAACTGTCCCGAGCCGTTTCCGAGGCAGCTCATCATCCCACGCGAAATATCACGATTCCCGCGCTCTGCATCGCCTGCCTGGGCCTATTTGCGCGAGCCTCGCGGAAACCCGTGCTTTTCGGCCTGCTGGCCTGCGCCGGAACCTGGCTGCCAATGGTGCTCACCGCCGGAGCCGGAGGCGCCGCGCATCACGTGATCCTGCTGTTTCCATTTCAATACCTGTCGATCGCCGCCGCGCTAGCCGCCGTCCCCTGGCGAGCCGCCGCGGTCGCCGCGACAATGGTTCTTTGCTCCGCGAATCTCGCCCTCACCAACGAATACTATTGGGAACTGGTCCACAACGGCCCCGACATTCGCTGGTCCGATGCGCTCTATCCCCTGGAACACGAACTGGAGCGGCTGCGTTCGCCCAACATCTATATCGCCGACTGGGGCTTCTATGAATCGCTGGTGCTATTGAGTGACAACACGATTCCTTTGCATGAACTCGAATGGACCAACGCCGAAGCGCTGCGCCGCGCTTTCGCGGATCCTCGCTTCGCATTCGTCGCCCACACCGCGAAATTCGCCTATCTCCCGCAGGAACGAGCCGCGCTGGAAGACGCGGCCTCGAATGAAGGCTACGAGGAAGTGCCCATCGAAACCATTTACGATCGTAACGGGAGGCCAACCTTTGAAGTTTTCCGGTTCCGGAAAATTCCTCTGTAATATCTGCGGAACGGAGTGTGAGCGCCCGGCCGAAGGCATTTCGCGCGAAGGCGCGAGCTGTCCGGTCTGCCATTCCTCGGCTCGGGTCCGCGCACTGATCGCGTTGCTGTCGGAGGAACTACTCGGCGTGCCGATGTCGCTCGCCGAATTTCCCGCGATGAAGGGCATCCGCGGCATCGGCATGAGCGATTCGCAGGAACTCGCCGAACGCCTCGCCAAGAAGCTGGATTACGCGAATACGTTCTATCACCAGGCGCCTCGCTTCGACGTCACGCATCCCGACCCCGCCGATTTCGGCCGCTTCGATTTCATCCTGACCAGCGAGGTGATGGAGCACGTGCCACCGCCCATCGAGCAAGCCTTTGCCAATCTGTTCCGGCTGCTGAAGCCCGAAGGCGTGCTCATCATGACCACCCCCTATTCCTTGGGTGGAAAGACTCGCGAGCATTTTCCCGACTTGCACGACTTCACCCTCGCCTCGCCCGGCGGAAAAACGGTGCTGATCAACCGCCGCCGCGACGGAACGCTCGAGACCTTCGAGGACCTGGTGTTCCACGGCGGCCCCGGATCTACCGTCGAAATCCGCGTCTTCACCGAGGAGTCTCTGCGGGAAAACCTGTTCGGCGCCGGATTTTCCAGTGTCCGCATCGCCTCCGAGGATATCCCCGAGTTTGGCATCGAGCACGCCGAAACCTGGTCCCTGCCGATCGCCGCGCGCAAGAAGCCGTTTCATCCGCCCGCCGCGGATTTATCGCGCGAGTATCTGGCCGCCCACCGCCTGGCAAAGCATCTGGAAACCGAACTGGCCAGGCTCCAGACCGACTATGACGCTTATGTCGCCCATCAGAAAGACTGGAGCGACAAGATCAGCCGCGAATCGACGGAGCGCCTCGAATGGGGAACCGCACTGGACCGCGAGCTCACGGTGCGCACCGAATGGGCGCAGGGCCTGGATCGCGAGATCGCCGATCTGCGCCGCCGCCTGGAGGCCGCCTACGCCGAAAAGACCAGCATCGACGCGCGGCTCTGGACGAAGCTCGGCCGAAGGCTCGGCTTGCTAAAATAAACAAGTTGTTTTTCGCATCTCTATAGAGATACTCTCGAACGTAGGTCCAGTACTCGAAAATATTGCCCAAGGATGCATAGGTGCCCAAGAACGAAGACGGCGAATTTGAATTGATTCTGGCCAACCGCCAACTGTTGAGCGTGTTTTTCATCGTGGTGGTCCTGCTGGGCGTGTTTTTCACGATGGGCTACATCGTGGGACGCAACTCCGCGCCGGCTCAGGTGGACGTCGCTTCCACGCATAAGGCGGAACAAAAGCCCATGGTGGTGGAATCGCCAGCGCCCGCGGCGCAAACCGCTCCGGCCGAAAACCCCGCGCCCTCCGCGACCCAGCCGCAGCAGCCTCCGGCGCAAGAGGCGAAGGCCGAGCCGAAAGCCGAAGCCGAAGTGAAGAAAGAGCCTCCTGCGAAGAAAGAGTCCAAGAAGGAAAGGGAAGCGAAGGCGAGGGAAGCGAAGACGGAAAAATCTGCTCCGGTGAGCGCCTCGCCGCAGGCCGGACAAACCTACCTGCAACTCGTCGCGACCGCGAAAGCCGAGGCCGACGTTATGGTCGACGTACTGCATCAGAAGAAGTTCAAGGCCGTAGCCGCCGAGATTCCGGAAAAGCCGGGCTTGTATCGCGTTTTGGTCGGCCCTCTGGCCGACGGCACGGTGAGCAAGACCAAGGCGGATTTGACGGCGTCCGGCTTCCCCGGCGATAAGGCGATCAAGAAAGTTTTCTAAATGGAGTTGGTGCAAATCCAGCCCCCCGCGCCGCGACTACCCGAATGGCTGCGTAAGTCGCGGACGCATCCGGAGTCGGTTCACAACCTGAAAGTCGAGTTGCGCCGGAGACGCCTGCACACGGTCTGCGAATCCGCCCGCTGCCCTAACATCCACGAGTGCTTTCACCGCAGCGCGGCCACGTTCATGATCCTAGGCAACCTGTGCACGCGCGGCTGCGGATTCTGCTCGGTCCCGAAGGCGAAGCATCCTGATGCTCTCGACGCCGATGAGCCGGAAAACGTGGCCCGTATGGCTTCGGAAATGGGCCTTCGCTACGTAGTGATCACCAGCGTCAATCGCGATGACCTCGAAGACGGCGGCTCGGCGCACTTTGCCGCCACCGTTCGCGCCGTCCGTCGCGCGCTGCCCGAGGCTCGTGTCGAAGTATTGACGCCCGATTTTTGCGGTGATCTCGACGCCGTGGCCCGCGTGCTCGATGCCGGGCCGCACGTTTTCAATCACAACCTGGAAACCGCGCCCCGGCTCTATAAAACGGTCCGCCCGCAGGCCGATTATCAACAATCTCTCACTGTGCTGCGCTTCGCCAAGAAATACCGGCCTGAGGCTTTGACTAAGTCCGGCGCGATGGCCGGCCTGGGCGAAACACGCGCCGAGGTCGAGCAGCTTCTTCGCGACCTTCGCCAGGCCGACGTCGACGTCGCCACGCTCGGCCAGTATCTTCAGCCGCGGCGGCGCAATCTGCCGGTGGCCGAGTACGTCACGCCCGAACAATTTGACAGGTATCGTGACTACGGCCTTTCCATCGGCTTCAAAATGGTCTTTAGCGGACCGCTCGTGCGCAGTTCCTACATGGCGGACCTGGTCAACGAAGAAGCATCGCGCGCGTGAACTACGGTCTTGCCATCCTCACCGCCGTCCTGCTGATCCTGATTTTTCCGCGCTTCGATGTGACGCTGCTGGCGCCTGTCGCCCTCGCTCCCTTGCTGGTCGCCTGCGCGCGCGAGCGGACGGCGAAGAGTTCGTGGAAGCGCCGTTTTCTCCAAGGCTGGAGCGGAGGCTTCGTCTTCTGGTTCGGCGTCTGCACCTGGATTCAGTTCGTGCTCGAAGTTCACGGAGGTATGGGCCAGTGGGGCGGATGGGGCACCTTCCTTCTCTTCGCGATGTTCAAAGGCCTGCATATGGCCGCTTTCGCCTGCCTCGCTGGATTCCTTATGTCCCGCTGGTGGGCGATCCCTGCCTGCGCCGCACTATGGACCGGCCTCGAGCGCACGCACGGCCCCTTCGCCTTCGCCTGGCTGCAACTGGGCAACGCCGGGATCGACATGCCCGTGCTGATGCGCCTCGCGCCGTATACCGGCGTCTACGGCCTGTCGTTCGTTCTTGCGATGCTCGGCTGCGCGGTTGCGCTGGTCGTTCTGCAGCGCCCTCGCCGTGAACTGGCCTGGCTGCTGATCCTGCCGCTCATCTATCTGCTGCCTGCGCCTGCGGCCCTCCCCGCTACCCATCAGGCGCTGGTCGTTCAGCCGAACATCGACACCGAAACCGAGTGGTCACGCGAGCTTCTCGACCGCACCGAACAGCGCCTGGCTCTTCTTTCCCGCGCCCGCGATGTTGAGCTCATCGTCTGGCCGGAAATGCCCGCGCCATTGTACCCCAGCGATCCGGCGTTCCTGAGTTACATGGCCGGCATCGCGCAAGCCTCGCACGCGAATTTTCTATTCGGAGGCGTCGGGCGCACCGAAGCCGGCGCGCCGCTCAACGCCGCCCTGATGATCGACCCTTCAGGGCGCGTGCTCGATGAGTACGACAAAATCAACCTCGTCCCATTCGGCGAATTCGTTCCGCCTCTGTTTTCCTTTGTGAACCGCATTACCAAGGAAGCAGGCGACTTCTCGCCCGGCCATCGGGTGGTGGTCTTCCCCGATCACGTCGGCGCGTTTATCTGTTACGAATCTGCATTCCCGGATCTGGTGCGCCAGTTTGCGCAGAACGGCGCGGAGGTGTTTTTCAATTTGTCCAACGACGGTTATTTCGGCGATAGCGAGGCCCATGAGCAGCATCTCTCGCTGGTGCGCATGCGCGCGGCGGAAAACGCCCGCTGGATCGTCCGCGCCACCAACGACGGCATCACAGCGACGGTGGACCCGACGGGCCGCGTGGTAGAAAGACTCCATCGCGCCCGCCAGCTCTCGGCGACGATGCACTACGGAATGTCCACCGCGCAGACCCCGTACACCCGCCACGGCGACTGGTTCGCGTGGGGATGCCTGGTTATGGGACTGCTCGCGTGCTTCATTCCTGGCCGGGGCTAAAGCCATCAGTGAACGCAAGAACGGCGAGAGATACAAGGCGCACCAGCTTATTCTTCAAGACAAGATCAACGCCTATCTGAGGTTCATCGAATCAAGTGAGATCTTCGAGCATCGCGTGATCGCCTAGAATGTGGCGCACGCACGTTGCGTGCCGTGTCGAGACTCATCTCGACACCGACGCGGCCTGATCCCTAGCTGTGCCGGATCACGAGCACATCGCCATCCTTCACGATGTAGTCTTTGCCTTCCAATCGCAGAAGACCCTTTTCGCGCAAGCCGTGGTAACCATTATGCTCCACTAGCGTCTTCCAGTTCACCGTCTCCGCACGAATGAATTTCTTCTCAAAGTCGCTGTGGATCGCCCCCGCCGCCTTCTGCGCCGTCGAGTTTTTCGGGATCGTCCACGCCCGTACTTCGGTCTCGCCCGCCGTCAGGAACGACATCAGTCCCAGCAGTGAATACGTCGCCGCGATCAAGCGCTCCAGCGCCGATTCCTGCAGTCCGTAGCTCTTCAGATACTCGGCGGCGTCTTCCTTAGGCAATTCGGCCAGTTCCGCCTCGATCTTGCCGCAGATCGCCGTTACCGCCGTGTTCTTCTTCCCCGCGAACGGCCCGTTTCGGAACTTCTCCTCGACCTCCGCCATCTTCGGCGCGTCTTCCTCGCCCAGGTTGAGCACTAGCAGCATCGGCTTTTGCGACAAAAACTGGAATCCGCGAATCCGCTTCTCGTCATCGTCGCTAAACTCCAGGCCGCGCACCGGGCGATTCGCCTCCAGCTCGACCTTGATCTTCTCGAGCAGCTCCAGCTCTTTTTCGAACTCCGGATTCTTGCCCTTTTTCAGATCCTTGTGAACGCGCTCGATGCGTTTTTCCACTACCACAAGATCGCTGAGGATCAGCTCCATCTCGACGTCCTCAAGATCGCGCACCGGATCGACGGAGCCCGCCTCGTGCGGAACCGTATCGCTTTCAAACACGCGTAAAACGTGCGCCAGCGCATCGACCACGCGCAGGCTGCCCAAATACTTCGGATCGCGGAGCGACTCCTTGGAAATCGCCGGAAAATCCAGATACTCAACCGTCGCGTGCGTGACCTTTGGCGGCTCGAAAATCTTCGCCAGTTCGTCGAGCCTCGCGTCGGGAACCTTCGTCATCCCGATGCGCGCTTCAAGCGATCCCACCCGGGCGGCTTCATGCACGCCCGTCAGGATCGTGAACAGACTAGTCTTGCCCACCATCGGCAGGCCAACAATTGCAGTTTGCATATTTTAAAAACTTGTTGAAAAGGGGGACAGCCTACTTTGTCCCCAGAATCAATCCTCGAACGTTCCGTCGCGTTGACGAGCGGACAGAGCAGTTTGTCCCCTTTTCAAACATCTAAAGAGGAACGTCCACCAGAGTCAAAATCTCGCCGAGTATCCTCTCGGCCACTTCGGAGGAGCGCTGCGACAGGGATGCCCGCGCGCTCACCACCACGCGATGCGCGCACACCGGCACGACCATGCGTTTCACGTCGTCCGGAATCGCGTATTCGCGACCTTCCACCGCTGCCAGCGCCTGCGCCGCGCGGAACAGTGCCTGCGCCCCGCGAGGGCTTACACCCATCGCCAGAGCCTCATGCGCGCGCGTTTTCTCCACCACCGCGAGCATGTAATCCACCAGCGCTTCGTCCACTTGCACCCGCGCCACTGCATCCTGAAGCTGCCCGAGTTCCTCGCCCGAAATCACGGCGCGGCCACCTTCGTGAGGCACGCTGCCCTGCCGCACGATCTCGCGCTCCGCGGCCATGTCCGGATAGCCGATGCGAATCCGCATCAAGAACCGGTCAAGTTGCGATTCGGGCAAAGGGTAGGTGCCGTGGTGCTCTACCGGATTCTGGGTCGCGATCACCATGAACGGCTGCCGCAGCTCGTACGAACGGCCGTCAATGGTCACCTGGCGCTCATTCATCGCTTCCAGAAGCGCCGATTGCGTCTTCGGCGTGGCGCGATTAATTTCGTCGGCCAGGAGGAAATTCGTGAAAATCGGTCCCTGCTTGAATTCGAACGCCTCGGTGTGCGCATTGTAAATGGTCACGCCGAGCACATCGCTGGGCAGCATGTCGGAGGTGAATTGCAGCCGGTGAAAATTCGCGTGCACGCTGCGCGCCAGCGCCTGAGCGAGCGTCGTCTTGCCCACGCCAGGCACGTCTTCGATGAGCAAATGACCTCGCGCCAGCAGGCAGGCGAGCGAAAGGCGCAGGACTTCCCCTTTACCTCGGATCGATTCGCCCAAAGCCGATTCGATTTCGGATATCTTGGAAAGCGAAACTAGTGGGCTGAAAGTAGGGTCCCGCTGGACCATCACTTGTCATGATAACGAAATTACCAGCTCTGTTCCTATTCGCCGCGCTCGTCGCCTCCGCCGCCACCGTAGAGGAGCAGGTGCGCGCCGTGCTCGACAAGCAGGTCGCCGCTTGGAATAAAGGGGATACCGAGGGCTTTCTGGACGGCTATGCCTCCGACACGATCTTCGTCGGCGAGCGCATGACGCGCGGTGTCGAGGATCTGCGCAACCGCTACCAGTCCCGCTACCCCACCCGCGCGGCCATGGGCAAACTGACCTTCCGCGACATCGAAATTCACGAACTCGGCAAGGATGCCGCCTACGTGATCGGCCGGTGGCAGCTGGAGCGGGATAAAGAAGGCGGCGGAGATACCGGAGGCGTGTTCAGCCTGGTGTTCCGGCGCACCGGAATCGGCTGGAAGGTTGTGTTGGACCATACGAACTAATAGTCTTATCCTCCCTACGCGAATCGGCCGTTCGGCGGATAATACGGGGATGCCCGCCGCATCCATAAAAGTTCCGCTGGCCGTGAAGGCCGGCGTGACCCTCGCGGCGCTGGTGTCCCTGCTCGGCCTGACCGAGTACGCGCGCTTTGAGTCAGCTTATCAGCGCCAAAATGCAGACCCTTATAAGGTCACCGCGCAATTCTCACGATTCGCCGATGTGCGCGCGGCCGTTCCTGCCACGGCGACGCTCGGATACCTTTCCGACCAGCCATTGGGAGGCACCGCCGGCGACGCGCTGTTTAACTCCGCGCAATACGTGCTTGCGCCGCGTCTGCTCCAGAAGGACGCCGCGGAGAACCTGGTCCTCGGCAACTTTACGCGGCAGGCCGATTTCGCGGCCGTGGGCGCACAGAGCGGCCTCCATATCGAACGCAATTTCGGGAACGGCGTGGTCCTGTTTCGAAGGGACGGCCGCTAAATGGCGATCCTCTGGGCTCTTGTCGCACCGGTCCTCGGATGCCTGCTGGTGTACCGTTTCTCCGGCCTGAAGAATGCGCACCCGCGATGGGCCGCGTGGCTGCTCGTTTTCGGGGCCGGCACTTGCGCGGGCGTCGGCCTCGCATCGTGCCTGTTTTTCCTGATGCATTGGGCCGTGCCCGGCGTTCGTGTACTGCCGATGATCGTCGAAATCGCTCTACTCGCTTTTGCGGGCTACGAAGTCTACCGCATCCGGACGCAGGTACGGGAAACCGAAAGCACTCCGAACGTCTTTCTGCTGCCGCTGGCCGGAGCCGCGATTCTGGGGCTGATCGGCGCGACCGCGGTGATGAGCATCGTGTGGGACGCTAACCCGGAGGGGAATTGGGACGCCTGGTCGATCTGGAATCTGCGCGCGCGCATGTTCACGTCCGACGGAGCCCTGGCGCAACGCGCCTGGTCGCCCGTGCTGACGGGCCATCCCGAATATCCACTTCTCACGTCCGGCTATATCGCCCGTTCGTGGAACTACGCGCAAACGCCTCTGGACAACGTGGCTTCGGCCGTTCCCATCGTCACGTCTTATCTGTTTTTCGCGGCCCTGCTGGCGATGGCCTCGGGAGGGGTCGCCGCGCTGCGCAGCCGCGCGCTGGGCCTCCTGTTCGGGCTGGCTCTGCTTGCCTCGCCGAACCTGCTGGCGGAAGTGCCCGCGCAATACGCCGATGTGCCGTTGGCGTCCTTTTTCCTCGGCGCGGTTGTGTGCTGGCTTCTCGATGAGCCGGTGCTGGCGGGCGTGTTGGCGAGCCTCGCCGCCTGGACCAAGGACGAAGGACTCTTCTTCCTGGCCGCGTTCGCGGTCTTCGCCCTAGTGTTCCGGCGCGCGCGATGGCCGCGCTGGATCGCAGGCGCGATTCCAACCACGGCGATCGTGTTGCTGATCAAATTCGGGCTCGCCAGGGGCTCCCCATCTCTGGTTGGCGGAAGCTCGTTATCGAAGGTCTTCGCGTTCGGCCGCTCAATGCAGGTCATGGCGGGATTCGTTTCCGGCTTCGCGGGGATGATGGTGGATTGGTATCATCCGTTGCTCCCCGCCATCGTCCTGGCCGTCGCGCTGCGCTTTCAGAACAAATGGAAACGTGATGTTCTATTCCCCGGAGGGATCTCCCTGGCGATGCTGGCCGGATATCTCGGCGTGTATTTGGCCGCTTCGAACGATCTCTCCTGGCAACTGCAGACGTCGATGAACCGCCTGCTGGTGCAGATTTGGCCGCTTTTGCTGCTCACAATTTTCATGACGCTCCGCGCCCCGGAAAGCATGGTCACCCTGATCGAGCCAAAGCAGAAGCCTGTCTCGAAGCGTAAAAAATAGTCATTGGAGGCTCATATTCACGACGTCGAACGTGAACCGCTCCGGCGGCAGCGCGCTCACCGGCGCGGGCGTCAATCCCGCCCAAGTCTGATACGCGGTATTTCCCACTTGCGAGTTTAAGTACAAAAGGAACTGATCGGAGAAGCACTTGAGCGGCGGAGGCTGCCGGAAGGTGAGCCGCAACCCGACCGCTTTTTCAATCCCCACGCCTTGCGTGTCAACGGATTTGTCTTCGAGCAGCATCACGAAACTCGACCGCCCCGCGTGCGGCCATAGGTCGGCCTTCAGCAGGTTGCGCAGGTCGATGCGCGCGCCGAACGTCGTCTCGCACTGGCGGATCCATTCGAGGATACTGTCGCCCCATTGCCAGTGCTGCACGAACGCAAGGTATTGATCCACAAGGTTCAGCGCGAGGTCCATCTGCGCAGCCTCATGGCCGGGCTCAAGCATGTCCTCCTGCTGGATCACGTCATTGGCCATCTCCATCACCCGGTCCAGACGTTTCACCGCCGGAGCCATTCGGACCAGAAGAGGCGGCAGCTCGTGTGTTTTCGAGCCGGGCACCTCGACGAATTTTTTGTCGCCTAGGATTTCCATAACACCCTCATCTCTTAAGATCGTCTGTCGGGCGGAAAAATTTGACCCGTCTAACAGTTGGACGGAAACCCTCCAGCCTCCGTTACGCCACCGAGCATTACGGTTCGTTCAGCTTATTGGAGAGATTCTATCAAACATTTCAATAGCTTGGTGTTTGCCCGCTCCCGTCTGTTATCATGCCTCCGCATGAGCGAATATTCCATCGGAGTCGATCTCGGCGGCACCAATCTCCGCGCCGCCGCCATCGATCCCCTGGGCCGGATGCTCGATAAGATCGCTTCCAGCACCGAACTTGAGGCCGGGCGCGACGCCGTCATCGGCGACATGGTCCGATCCATCGAAACCCTGCGCGCGCGCCTGGGCGAGCACAACCTGCGCGGCGTCGGGATCGGCCTGCCGGGATTCATTCTGATCGATAAGGGTTTAGTCGTCGGCTCCAACAACCTGCCGCAGTTTGACAATTACCCCGTCCGCGACGAAATCGAAAAGCGCCTGGGCGCGAAAGTCATTCTGGAAAACGACGCCAACGCCGCCGCGCTGGGCGAAAAATGGCAGGGAGCCGGTCGCGACGTGGACGACCTGATCCTGATCACGCTCGGCACCGGCATCGGCGGAGGCATCGTCGCCGACGGCCGCGTGCTGCACGGCCAGCTCGGCATGGCCGGCGAACTGGGACATCTCACCGTGGTCCCGAACGGCAACCCCTGCGGCTGCGGCAATCGCGGGTGCCTCGAAAAACACGCCTCCGCCTCGGCCATCGCGGCGATGGGCCGCCTGCTCGGCCTCGGCCACGAGGTCACCTCGGAGGAGGTCTACAACCTCGCCGTCGAGGGTAATGAGCGCGCCCTGGCGATTTTCCAATCGATGGGTGAGGCGCTCGGCATCGCCTTGGCCAATCTGGTCAACATTTTCAATTTTCCTCTGTACCTGTTGAGCGGCGGCCCTTTGCCCGCCTGGGATTTCTTCGCCCCGGCGATGATCGCCGAGGTGACGCGCCGCTCCTTCGGTTACCGCCACTCGCCCGCGCGCATCCAAAAGGCGGCTTTGGGCAACGAAGCCGGCCTCTACGGCGCGGCGTACCTGCCATTCATCCACAACTAGACGTGGCGCGCGCGCGTCGCGTGCCGCGTCGAGACTCTTCTCGACGCCTCTACCCATCGACCCACCGGTCGACCCGGCAGACCAGCGGAGAGCTTGGTATAACCAATTCATGCCACTCTTCTTCCTGGGCCTCGACATCGGCACCGGCGGCAGCCGCGCCCTTCTCGTCGACGCGAACGGCCGGGTCCGCCACTCCTTCACCGCGCCTCACGAAGACATGAAAATGGAGCGTCCCCTGTGGGCCGAGCAGCGCCCCGAAAACTGGTGGGATGCTTCGCAAGCCGCGATTCAAGGCGTTTTGCGGGAAAGTGGCGTCAACGGCGAAGAAGTCGCCGCGGTCGGACTCTCCGGCCAGATGCACGGCCTCACCCTGCTCGATGTATCAAATCAGGTCATCCGCCCCGCCCTCATCTGGTGCGATCAACGCAGCCAGCCTCAAGTCGATTGGATCAACGAGCATGCGGGCAAGGAGTTCGTGCTGAAATCCACCGCCAACCCCATGCTCACCGGCTTCACTCTACCGAAGCTGCTCTGGGTCCGCGACCACGAGCCCGAAAATTTCGGCCGAATCAAGAAGATTCTTCTCCCGAAGGACTACATCCGCTTCGAACTGACGGGCGAGTACGCCAGCGACGTTTCCGACGCCTCCGGTACCGGCCTGTTCGACGTCGTTGAACGCGATTGGGCGTTGGACCTGGCCGATAAAGTCGGCGTCGCGCGCACGATGCTTCCGTCCGTCTACGAATCGAGCGAAGTCACAGGGACCATCCACGCCCGCGCCTCGCAAGCCACCGGACTTAAGCAGGGCACGCCTGTCGTGGGCGGTGGAGGCGACCAGGCGGCCAGCGCTATCGGCAACGGCATCGTCGAACAGGGCATCGTCTCCTGCACCATAGGCACCTCGGGCGTGGTCTTTGGCCATCTCGAAAAGCCCGCCTACGATCCACAGGGCCGCGTCCACACCTTCTGCCACGCCGTCACCGGAGCCTGGCACACCATGGGCGTCACGCAGGGCGCCGGACTCAGCCTGCAATGGTTCCGCAACCAGTTCGCGCCCGGCGCCAATTACGACGAACTAACGCGCGAGGCCTCCACGATGGATGCCGAAGGCCTCTACTGGCTTCCTTATCTTATGGGTGAGCGCACGCCCCACCTCGACGCGATGGCGCGCGGCGGGTGGATCGGCGTCACCGCCAAGCACACCCGCGGCGACCTTATCCGCGCCCTCATCGAAGGCGTCAGCTTCAGCCTGAAAGACTGCCTTGACCTGGTCTCCGCGCTCGGGGTCGAGATTCAATCCGTGCGTGTCTCCGGCGGCGGAGCAAAGAGCGCCTTCTGGCGTCAGGTGCTCGCCGATGTCTTTAATAAACGCGTCGTCTCGCTCGAAACGCAGGAAGGCTCGGCCTACGGAGCCGCTCTGCTGGCCATGCCCGGCGACGTGCGCGAGACCTGCAAGCGCGTCATCCGCGAAGTGGAATCGCTTGAGCCGAAGCACCCCGAGCCCTACGCGCGCAAGCAAGCGATCTATAAAACACTTTACCCGTCGCTCCGAGCTTTTTACCGCGCATGACCTGGGATCAAGTCAAGAAACTCGCGCTCGCAATGCCGAAGGTCGAAGAGGGCACCTCCTACGGCACTCCCGCGCTGAAAGTTAAAAAGAAACTCATCGTCCGTTTGCGCGAGGAAGGCGACGTGATCGTACTGAAGATGCCCTTCGACCAACGCGATGCGATGATGATGGAGGCGCCCGACAAGTTCTTCATCACCGACCATTACCGCGACTACGAATACGTACTGGTGCGGCTGAAAAACGTCACCCGGGAAGAAATGCGCGACCTATTAAGAGCCGCCTACAAGAACACTTGATCTACTGTCTGATTCGCAGAGCAGGAGTGAGTACAGTTCGGCCACAGCGCCGGTCAGGAGTTTTTGCACTGTTGGGGTACCCACTTCGGCTTTTCATTCTATTTCCGATGCGCCAATTCGTCGCGATACGCCACGCCGCCCTTCATGACAAAACCGACGCGCTCGAGAACCGTAATGTCGCGCAACGGGTCTCCCGGCACCGCAATAACGTCAGCCAGCTTGCCGGCGCTCAGCGAGCCTACCCGGTCCCGCCAGCCCATGATCTCGGCGTTGAGCGAAGTCGCCGACACGATGGCGGCCATCGGCGATTCGCCCAGCTCCACGCGCTCGGAGAATTCTTTCGCATTCTCTCCGTGCGGAATCACCACCGCGTCCGTCCCGAACCCGATCGGAAGACCGGCGAGGACCGCCCGGCGAAATCCGGAAAAGGCAATCGATCGGATCTGCCGGGCGCGCGCGCGTTCACTCTCCGGAATCGGATTTACTTCTCCGGACCGGTCAATCGAGGCGAAAATGTGCAGCGTGGGCACATAAAACACCTGCCGGTTCGAAGCCTTCAGCAGGGCGACGGCCTCATCGTCGAGATAGGACCCGTGGTCAACCGTCCGGACGCCGGCGCGAATAGAGGCTTTGATGCCCTCGGCACCGTGCGCGTGCGCGGCGACGAATTTGCCCCAGCGCCGGGCTTCGACGACCGCGGCCCGGATCTCCTCATCGGAGTACTGCTGCGCGCCGGGCGTAATTCCCTTCGAAAGCACCGCTCCGGTAGCCAGAATCTTGATGAAATCGGCGCCGTTCTTGAAGTTCGTCCGAACCGCCTTCGTAACTTCTTCCGGGCCATCGGCCAGATTCCTCACCAGCGGGACGTCGACATAGATCGAGAACTGCCGCGCGTCCCCGGCGCCGCCGGTCGAGGAGACATAATTGCCCGCAACCATCATCCGGGGCCCGGGCACGGCGCCGTCGTCGATCGCACGGCGCAGGTCGACGTCCACATAGGGCCAACTGGGGCCCATATCGCGGACCGATGTGAACCCGGCGAGTAAAGTCACCCGTGCGTTGCGGGCTCCCCACAGCGCGTCCCTCCCCGGCGTGGACTTCACCAGCGCGTCTTCCCAATGCACCCGCTCGTCGCCGGTTAAATGCGTGTGGAGGTCGATCAGCCCGGGCAGCAATGTGGCGTCGCCCAATTCGACCACCCTTGCGCCCGGCGGAATTCGCACGCTGGTTCCCACCTCGGCGATCCGGTCTCCCTCAATGCGAATCATCGCCGGAGCAATCGGCGCCGCACCAGTGCCGTCGATCATCCGCGCGGCACGCAGCACAACAGCGGTCTGCTGCGCCTGCGCCGCGCATGCAACGGCCAGGACGCATATCAGAGCGGTTGGGATTAGATTGCCGGATTTCTGTTGCAACGATCCTCCAGTCTGTTAGATTACTGAACCCCGAAAGTAATGGAGGGGATACTGCGCCTACCCTACCAATCCCCCGCCCCCGATCCACTCCTCCACGCTCCGGATCCTCTCTGAAAACACCTGATCCCCCTCCCACCAGGGAACCACGTAGCGCAGCCTCGCCCGCACCCTCTCGATAGCCGGGCTCGACTTCAACGGCGCCAGATAATCCAATGCCCTCGCCGCCGCCAAAGCCTCCATCGCCAGCACCAGCCGCGTATTCGACACCACCTCGCGCAGCTTCAAGGCCGACGTCATGCCCATGCTCACGAAATCTTCTTTATTTCCGCTGGTCGTGATCGATCCCGGCGACGCCGGCGTGGCCAGCACGCGATTCTCGGCGACGAGGGCCGCCGCCGTCACCTGCACCATCATGAATCCCGATTCCAACCCCGCGTGCGCCGCCAAGAACGGGGGCAGTTGCTCATTCAACGCCGGATTGACCAGCCGATCGATGCGACGCTCCGAAATCCCCGCCAGGGCCGTCATCGCTACTGCCATCGAATCGAGTGCAAACGCCAGAGGCTGCCCGTGAAAATTGCCGCCCGAAATGATCTCCTCGCCGATTACCAGCGGGTTATCCGTCACCGAGTTCAGCTCGATCGAAAAGACGCGCCTCGCCTCGGCCAGAGTGTCGCGCACCGCTCCATGCACCTGCGGCGCGCAGCGCAGCGAATACGCATCCTGCACGCGTCTACATGCGATGTGCGATTCCCGAATCTCGCTGCCTTCCAGCAGTTTTTCAAGATGCGCCGCGCAGGCCCTCTGCCCCGGATGCGGACGAATCTCGTGAATCCGCGCATCGAACGCCCGCGGCGTGCCCTTCAGTCCATCCAGCGTCATCGCCGTCACCACATCGGCCGATTCCGCCAGCATCTCCGCCTGCGCCAGTTCCAGGCATCCTACGCCGAGCATCGCCTGCGTGCCGTTCAGCAGTGAAATTCCCTCTTTCGAATCGAGCTCAACCGGTGCGATCCCCGCCAACCGCAGCGCCTCGCCGCCCGGCATGCGATCTGCCCGAAACTCTGCTTCCCCTTCGCCCATCAGCACTAGAGCCATGTGCGCGAGAGGAGCCAGATCGCCGCTCGCGCCCACGCTGCCTTTCGATGGCACCACGGGCGTGACCCCAGAGTTAAGAAGTTCGCACAGCCGTTCCGCCACCAACGGCCGGATGCCCGAAAATCCCTTGGCCAGAACGTTGGCGCGGATCAGCATCATTGCCCGTACTTCTTCGCGCCGTAGAGGCTCGCCCACCCCCGCGGCATGCGACCTTACCACGTTGCGCTGCAGCGTCTTCAGATCTTCCGCCCCCACGCGCACGTCGGCCAGCAGCCCTACGCCCGTATTTACCGCATAGACCGGAGCGTCGCCTGCGGCCAGGCGCTCCACCACGCCGCGCGAATGCCGCATCGCCTTCATCGCCGCGCTCGCGATCCCCACCTTCTCGCCGTCGCGCGCCACCGCGCACACTCGTTCGATCGTCAGATCGTTGCCGCTGAGTATGACCATCTCCTCTACTATATTGTTTTGGACCGCATCCCTTATCGAGCCACCCAGCAATCGGCCGCCTACGAGCACATCGCCAAGCTTCCGCTAAGCGTTGTGCTCGACGACGTGCGCAGCGCCTACAACGTGGGCGCATTCTTCCGCGCCGCCGACGGAGCGGCCATCGAAAAGCTCTACCTATGCGGCATCACCGGACCGCCTCCTTCCAATGCCATCACGAAAACCGCGCTGGGGGCCGAGGAGACCGTCCCCTGGGAGCACACCTGGGACGCCATCGCGCTGGTCGAAAAGCTCCGCGCTGAAGGCCGCGAAATCGCGGCGATCGAAACCACCCCGCGCAGCATCGATCTCTTTGACTGGACCCCGCGCTTCCCCGTCAGCGTCCTGTTCGGCCACGAAGTCGGCGGTCTGCGACCCGAACTATCCGCCTTAGCCGACACACACATCAGAATTCCGATGCTCGGTGTGAAGCATTCCCTAAACGTCGCCACAGCGGGCGGAATCGTCCTGTACGAACTGCTGCGCAAATACAGGATGCTGGGCGTATGATGGAGATAGATGCAAGTCACTGTCGAATTGCCGGACTCCGTGGCGGAACAGATCCGCGCGAGCACGCCCGACATCGCGCGGCGGATGCTGGAAGCGCTGGCGATTGAAGGCTACCGGTCCGGCACCCTGACCGGCAAGCAGGTTCGCGAGATGCTAGGCCTTAAGTCGCGCTTCGATCTCGACCCATTCCTGAAGCGCGCTGGCGTGTTTCGCGAGTACACGGCCGAGGAACTGGAAAGCGATTTTCAGGCAAGCCGCGAGGCGCACTATATTCCTCATTCGTGACGATCATCGCGGACACATCGCCGCTCCATTACGCGGTTCTCATCGGAATTCCAGAGGCGATTTTCGCGCTTTACGGCCGAATCGTGATCCCGGGAGCGGTGCACGTGGAACTAACCGGCGCAGGCAGCCCTCAAGATCTCCGCGAATGGCTTGAGCACAACCTCCAGCGGATCGAAGTTCGACAGGTGACCGTTCCCGACGATCCTCATTTGCAAGCGCTTGACGCCGGCGAGGCACAGGCAATTGAGCTGGCGCAGCAGACCCCGGACTCTCTTCTTCTCATCGACGAAAAAGATGGACGCGCCGAAGCTCGCCGCCGCGGCATCAGGATAACCGGGCTACTGGGCGTGATCCGCGACGCGGCGCGTTCCGGTTATCTTGATTTTGAGAGCACACTTGAGCAACTGAAGAGGACGGATTTTCGACTTTCCGCGGAAGTCGAAGCGATCGTCCGCGTTCAGTATCGGACGGCTATGTGAGCGCGGACTAAGGAATTTTGAACTCACGGCCTGCCAGGATTATCAGGGTCGTCTTATGACGGGCGCGCAGCGGCTTCCTTTTGAATTCGTTCGAGCCGGGAATCCATGCGACCATATCTCCTATGAGCAAGACCCTTGCCTTCCTCCTCGCGCTCCCGCTCCTGGCCCAGAATCCTCACACCATGTTCCCGCCCGTCCGAGGCACCCGTGAAATGATTGGCGGCGGCAACAATCTGGTGGTCGCCGCAGGCTATAGCATGCTCGAAAAAGGAGGCAACGCCATCGACGCGGGAGTCGCCGCCACGCTCGCCGCCGCCGTGACTGAACAGGATCACTTCGGCCTCGGGGGCGAAATGCCTTTGATCGTCAAGATGAACGGCAAGCCCGTCACCATCGTCAGCGGCATCGGACTCGCGCCGAAGAAGGCCACCGTCGAGTATTATCAGAACCGTCCCGTCGAGCCCTGGGAGCAACCCGGCATGCGCCGTCCGCCGATCCCGGGCCAAGGCATCCGAGCCGCCATCACGCCCGGCATGATCGACGGCCTGCTCATCGCGCTCGAACGATTCGGCACGAAATCCTTCGCCGAGGTCGCCGCGCCCGCCATCGAAGACGCCGAAACCTTCCCTAGCACCGAAATTTTCACGAACGTGCTCACGATGACCAAGCCAATCGTCGATTTCTGGCCGGCTTCGCACGAGTTTTATTTCCCGAACGGCTCGATCTCCAAGCCCGGCGAACTGGTCCACATGCCTCACCTCGCGGCGACCCTTCGCGAAATGGCCGCCGCCGAGAAAAAGGCTCGCGGCAACCGCGCCGCCAAGATCCGAGCTGTGCACGACGTGTTCTATAAAGGCGAGATCGCCAAGCGCATCGCCGCCTTCAACGAAGTCAACGGCGGCCTGATCACCTATGACGACATGGCCTCCTTCCACGCTGAATTCGATGAGCCGCGCACCACCACCTACCGCGGCTACACCATCAACAAGCCCGGATTCTTCACCCAAGGCCCCGTCATGTTGGAGACCCTCAACATCCTCGAAGGTTTCGATCTGAAAGCCATGGGCCACAATTCCCCCGAATTCCTGCAAACCGTCATTGAAGCCGTGAAGCTCGCCTTCGCCGATCGCGACCGCTATTACGGCGACCCCAAGTTCTCCAAGATTCCCGAAGAAGTCCTTCTCTCGAAGGCCTACGCCGCTGAACGCCGCAAGCTGATCGACCCCGCGCGCGCGTCGAGGGAATCGCGTCCCGGTGACCTTGGCGTATCCGCTCCTCCCCAGGGCGGCGGAGGCGTCTCCAAGGATCGCGATACAACCTGCGTCAACGTGGTCGACCACTCCGGCAACGCATTCTCCGCCACGCCCAGCGGAGCCTGGCTGCCCTCGGTCATCGCCGGCGATACCGGCATCCCTTTGTCGATGCGCCTCACGTCGTTCGTCATGACGCCCGGCCATGCCAATCAGCTCGCGCCCGGCAAGCGCCCCCGCGTCACGCTGAGCCCCACGATGATCACCAAGGATGGCGAGTTTTATATGGAACTCTCCACGCCCGGCGGCGACAATCAGGATCAGGCGCTCTTACAAGTGCTGCTCAACGTGATCGATTTCGGCATGACGCCGCAGGAGGCCGTGGAAGCCCCGCGTTTCCAGACCGAGCATTTCTATGCCTCGTTCGACTTCCACGAAATCGCCCTCGGCCGCCTGAGCCTGGAAGGCCGCTTCCCCCGCCAGACCATTGACCGCATGATCGCCCTCGGGCACCACGTCCAGGTCGGCGGCGAATGGAGCAATCCCTCCGCCCCGGTGGTGATTCTCAAGAAGGACGGCGCCCTTAGCGGCGCAGCCGACCCGCGCCGTGGGCGCTTTGTGTTTGGAAGATAACAGGAGCGGTCGGCACCGTTGTTTCACACAGCAGTGAACTGCTCGCGCCATCGCTCGATCTCCGCCTTGGGAACCTCGATCCTCGGCGCGTTCATCTCGCCCCGCAGCCATTTTTCGAGGCCCTTCGCATCGCCGCGGCTGATCACCGGCAGATGAAAATCCCGGGCCATTTCCGTGGCCCGGTTGTCGACCCCCAGAATCAGCGAAGGCGTGCCGTGATTCAGCGCCAGAATTCCCCCGTGCAGCCGGGTCCCGACGTATGTCGCGTTGTGGTTTCGCAGGAACTCCTCCAGATCGCCTAACGTGTGCCGCAGCAGATGGAATCGCGCCGGATTTCTTTGGTACGCCGGCATACCCCTCAGATAGTCAATGTCGCCGGTCCCTTGGGGGAAAAAGAAAATGGTCCCCGCAAAATGCTGCAGCACCTGCCGAAGGATGCGATCGTCTCCTGCCGGGCTGGTTTTATAGTCCGTGAGCATCACGATGCAGTCGTCGGTCCAGCGAACATCCCGGTCCAGGGCGACTCCGTCCAAGTTCCAAATGGAAGGGCACCCCGTCACCGCCACGTTGCCGATGCCCGCCTCCTTTAGCCGCGCGGCGGTGTAACTGTCGCGAACGGAGTGCGCCGCGCCCGCGCACAGAATCCGGCGGTAAAAGTCCGCCGTAAACGCCGTAGCCGGAGGTTGATATTGCCACCATCCGACGCCGAAAAGAATCGCGTCCCGGAACCGTGGATGACGATAACCCTCCGCGCCGCCGCCGAAATTCCACTGGTTGTACGCAAGCACATCGGAGGAGAGCAGATTGGAGCCGCCCAGAATCAGCAGCCGGCTGCGCGCGATCGCGTCATAGTCCACTTCCCGCAGCGGCACGTGCGAGGAAATGCGCCGGATCTCCTCGCCAGGGAACAAGCGTTCCAGCTCCCGCGCTATGGCCCGGTAGATCACCACGTCGCCGAGGTTGATGGATGGGTTTCCCGCGTGGTCCTGCAGCGCCGGATCGATCAGGCAAACCATGCCCGGTTCCTCAAGGCCGGGTCTGCGATGAATTCCACCAGCCGGTCCTCCCGGAGAGCCCACTTCGCGAAGCCCTCCTCGATCGACGTCCGGGCCCTTCGCCCCAACTCGTCCGCCCGTTCGAAATTCAGGGGCTTCAGTTTGGCCAGATCGTAAAGGAGGCCGTTGACGCCGTGGCGGATGTACTCATTTTGCGTGGGCGCGTCCGGCGCAACCACACATAAGCCCATCGCCATCGCATCCAGCATGTTCATGCCGATCCCTTCCCGGGGCCGTGGCGCGAAACAGACGTTATTTTGCGCCAGGATGCGCAAGAACGCGTCCCGCTCGGGTAGCCAAACCGTCCGCTCTATTTCGCGCGAGGGAATCTTCTCCAGGACCGCAGGCCGCAGCCCGGAGAACGGATCGGGAGCGTCGTGCAGCGTGAACCGGTCGAATACAGTGCCGTCGCACAGCCGCGCGATCACCTTCTCATCGATTGCGCGAACCCGCCTCCAGAAGAGCCCCCGCAATGTCCTGTCATGCCTTGCCGTCGGGTACTCCGCCGGGTCTGGATAATACTTGTGATAGAGCGCCTGCGGCGCCCTGGGCGACACTTGCTTGTACAACTCTTCACAGAAACACAGGATCTTCGTTCGGGAAAAGCGTTTTAGCCAGCGAACCGTTCCCTTCGGAGCAATGTTGTCGTACATCGGAACGAAGACCAGATTCGGGTGCTCCGGCAGGTAATTGAAGGCTTCAATTACCTGCCACACCACCACGCAGTCATAGTCCCGCGCGTCGAAGCCCGGAATCCAACTGGCCCTCTCGCCTTGCCAGAAGGTATCGTAATACTCCTTCACCGTCCCCAGCCGGTGGAGTAACCGGAGGAAGAACGCATCGGAGCTGGTGCGCTGATGGAAGGAATGACCGATAAAAGCGATATTCAAGAGGCGATCCTAGCATTGTTTCCGCTTCGCGAACATATATCCCTTTGGCATAAGAAAATGTCGCTAGGCGAACTGCGCGCCGCTGCCGTCTTTCAGACAGCTAAAGACACATGTTTTATAATAGAACTTGTGAAGCTATCGCACCAAGTCCGCCTGTTCGCGCACATTCAGCTCATGCCCGCGCTCGAAAATGGCGAAGAAACAACGCTTGTCGGCGGCCAAGCCGTGATGGAAGGCGTCATGATGCGAGCCCCTCACTCGGTTTGCACGGCCGTCCGCAGACCCAACGGCAAGATCGTCACCGAGGAGCAGCCCATCGCCCGCATGTCCGAGAAATATCCCATCTTCAAGCTGCCCGTGTTCCGCGGCTTGGGTTTGCTTGGCCAGGCGATGACGCTTGGTGTTAAGGCCCTCAAGTTTTCCGCCAACGCCGCCCTGGCCGACGATTCGGCCGAAAAGCCTACCGAAATCACGTCGAAAATGATGGTCGGGAACCTTGCGGTCTCGCTGATCGGTTTTATCTTTCTCTACAAGTTCATTCCGCTGTTCCTGGCCACCAAACTCGGCCACGCCGTGCCGACCCTGTCCAGCCGCTTCGCCGTCAACATGGCCGACGGCCTTATCCGCATGGCGATGTTCTTCACGTTTTTGTTCCTCTTGTCGCTGATGCCGGACATGCGCCGCGTCTTCCAATACCACGGCGCGGAGCACAAGGTGGTTTTCAATTTCGAATCCGGCAAGCCGGTAAACGTTGAGAACGCGCAGAAATTCGTGACCTTCCACCCGCGCTGCGGCACCAGCTTCCTGTTCGTCGTGCTGGGCATCGCCATGATCACCTACGCGCTCGTTCCCGTCGATGGCTTCTGGATGAAGTTCTTCATCCGCATCGCGCTGCTTCCGGTGATCGCCGGTGTCAGTTACGAAGTCATCCGCTTCGCCGCCCGCCGCCAGGGTACGCTCATGAGCGTGCTCACCATGCCCGGACTGTGGCTGCAGCGCATCACCACCAAGCCGCCGGACAATTCTGAAGTCTCAGTCGCCATCCGCGCGCTCGAAGGTGCGATGGAACTGGAATCCAAACAGGGCGGCGAGTTGGTCATCGCCTAACCCGAAGGGGACAGACTTCTGTGTCCCAAGGCGTCCACCAACACCGTCCGACCAATCAAGCCCCTACGCCGCGTGGACACAGCGGTCTGTCCCCTTCGGAGCACCCGCTCCGCCGCATCCAATGGGGACAGACTTCTGTCATCCAAGGCATCCACCAACAACCGTCCGACCAATCAAGCCCCACGCCGCGTAGAGACAGCAGTCTGTCCCCTTCGGCCCTACCGCACCGCCTGGCAAAACTTCTCAAGATCGATATTCCCACCCGAAACGATCGCCGCGATTTTCCCCTGCCCCGCTTCACCCGATAGCGCCGCCGCTACTGCGCAAGCGCCCGCGCCCTCGGCAATCACGCGATTCCTCTCCGCCACCAGCTTCAACGCCGCAGCGACCTCCTCCAGGGTCATGACGATTGACCCGTCAATCAGTCCTTGTGCCTCGGCAAACATCCTGGGAAACACCGTCTTGCTCCCGATCCCGTCCACAAACGACGGCTCGTAATTCACCGTCACCGGCGCGCCCGCCTTCAACGCCGCGTTCAAAGGAGCCGCCGTCGCCACCTCCGCCGCGTAAACCTTTGCCTGAGGCCGCAGAGCCTTCACCACCCCTGCAATCCCGCACGCGAGGCCACCGCCTCCCCACGGCACTACGACTGCGTCCAAGTCCGGCAGATCCTCGATCAGTTCCAGGCCGATCGTCCCGTTGCCCGCCATCACGTTCGGGTCGTCGAAGGCATGGATGAACGTCGCCTCTACACCGGGGAACGACCGCTCTTCGAACGCCCTCCACCACTGCTCGAACGGAACTTTGATCACCCTGCCGCCGAGCCTCTCCACCGCCCTCACCTTGGTCTCCGGCGCGGTATCCGGCATAACGACGGTGGCCGGAATCCCGAGGCGTCGCGCGCAAAATGCGACCCCCTGCGCCATGTTCCCGGCGGATGCGGTCACCAGCCCTTTGGCCAGCCGCTCCCGGTCCGTCTTGGCAATCACATTCGCCGCGCCGCGAATTTTGAACGACCCGATCGGCTGCAGATTCTCGAGCTTCAGGTAAACCTCAGGCTCCGCGTTCAGCCGCACCAGCGGAGTCCGGATCGCTGTCCCCGCAACATTTCTCCTCGCCTCGCGGGCAGCATCCAATGTAACCGGCATCCCCACACGTTACCACCGCCTGGCGAACGCCGCCCGGCGTGCGCCGCAGCATCGTCCAGCAACCTAAGAAACCCTTCAGCATCTATAATTAAAGGTGCCGAATGCAATATCAGCAAAAACTCGACGACATTGAGCGCCGCTTCGACGCCTTGAACGCCCAGATGGCCGACCCCGCGGTGATTAACGACTCCGCGCTCTACCGCAAAGTGTCGAAATCGCACAGCGAACTCGCCGAAATCGTCGCCAAATACCGCGAGTGGAAGGACGCCACGCGCCACTTGGCCGATTCCCGCAGCATGCTCGCCGAATCCGACCCCGAGTTGCGCTCCATGGCCGAGGAAGAGGTCGCCAGACTCGAGCCCGAAATCGCCAAATACGAGGAAGATCTCAAAATCCTCCTGCTGCCCAAGGATCCCAACGACGAAAAGAACGTCGTGCTGGAAATCCACGCCGGCACCGGAGGCGACGAGGCCACTCTGTTCGCCGCCGAAGTCTTCCGCATGTACTCGCGCTTCGCCGAAACGCGAGGGTGGAACGTCGAAGTCACCTCCGCCAGCGAATCGGCGGTCGGCGGACTCAAGGAAGTCACCGCGCTCATTAGCGGCAACAAGGTCTATTCGCAGATGAAGTACGAAGCCGGCGTGCATCGCGTGCAGCGCGTCCCGGCGACGGAAACGCAGGGCCGCGTTCATACCTCCGCCATTCGCGTGGTCGTGCTGCCCGAAGCCGACGAAGTGGAAATCACGATCGACCCGAAGGACATCCGCGTCGACACGTTCTGCTCCTCCGGACCCGGTGGCCAGAGCGTCAACACCACCTATTCCGCCGTGCGGCTCACGCACCTGCCCACCGGAACCATCGTCAGCTGCCAGGACGAAAAATCGCAGATCAAGAACCGGGCCAAGGCGATGCGCGTCATGCGCTCCCGCCTCTATGAAATCGAGCTCGAAAAGCAGCAGGAGAAAATCGGCGCGGAGCGCAAGACCATGGTCGGCTCCGGCGACCGCTCGGAAAAAATCCGCACCTACAATTTCCCGCAGAACCGCCTGACCGACCATCGCATCGGCCTGACGCTGCATCAACTCAATCTGGTCATGGAAGGCAAGCTCGATCAGGTCATCGACGCGCTCACCCAGTATTACCAGACCGAAAAGCTAAAAGAGCAAGCCGCGTGATCCGCCGAGCGCCCGCAACAGCCCTGTCGTGACCCTCCACGCCGCACTCCTCCAAGGCCAGAAACTCCTCGAGGACGCGCTAGTCTCCGCGCCCCGCCTCACCGCCGAGGTCCTCCTCGCTCACGCCATCGGATGCGAACGCTCCTGGCTCTTCGCCCACTCCACTGACGAGCTCACCGAGCTCTGGTGGATCCACTACGGCCGGTATCTTCACCAGCGGCTGAAGGGCGTGCCCACGCAATACATCACGGGCCGCCAGGAGTTTTTCGGCCGCGACTTCCATGTCACCCCCGACGTCCTCGTCCCCCGCCCGGAAACCGAGCATCTCATCGAAGCCGCGCTCAAATATGACGTAGAGACGATTCTCGACATCGGCACCGGCTCCGGCGCCATCGCAGTCACCCTGGCGCTCGAAACCGAGGCCCGCGTCACCGCCACCGACATCTCAGCCCCCGCCCTGCAAATCGCCAAAGCCAATGCCCGCCATCTCGCCGCCCTGGTCGACTTCCTCCAATGCGACCTCGGCTCCGCACTCCGCGATCGCTCCTTCGATCTGGTGGTCTCCAACCCTCCCTACGTCGCTGAATCCGCCCGCGTGGCGTTGCAGGCCGAAGTCCGCGATCATGAGCCCCAGCTCGCCCTCTTCGCCGGACCCGACGGCCTCGAAATCTACCGCCGTATCATCCCCGAAGCCGCGCGCCTGCTCAAGCCCGGAGGCCGTCTCATCCTCGAACTCGGCCACGATTCGCTCGACCCCGTGCGCGGCATGGTCGCCTGGCCGTGGCACAACATCGAAATCGTAGAAGACCTGGCCCAAATCCCCCGAGTCCTCTGCGCTCACAGGGAGGATGGATAAGAAATCGCCGCACGATCACCGCACTGACGTGCGGGGTTATCACCCCGAGGCGTAAGCCCGGGGATGCATTCTGAGATCGACCAGAGACCTAAGAGGGGCGTGCGCCAAACACGGGCGGCGCAACGGCCTACTAAGCTACTTGCGCCCCTGCATTTCGTTTTGAATCGCCAGCGCGTTGTGCGACGCCTGATCCCTCATCGGGCCCGGAATTGCCGCCGACGCCTGCATGTACTTCAGCGCCTGTTGCATCCGCGGCTTATCCATCGTCAACTTGGCGATCTGGTAATTCGAGAGGCCCAGATAGTAATTCACCACCCCGAGGCGCGTATTATCGTGAATCAGCGGCAGCGCCGCCTTCATATCGCGATCGCACTCCATCCACATGCCTTTGCCTCCGTAGATGGCGCCGCCGATGTAGTAGCCGCTGGCCAGTCCCGCCGCCTTGGTCCTCTCCCAATCGGCTTCCGCGATGCCCTCGGGCTTGGCTTTGGTCCTCAGCACCGCCACCAGCTTATTTGCGTAGCCGAGCGCCCTGTCCGGGCTCTTGTTAGCCAATCCCTCGGTCAACGCCGCCAGCGCGACCTCATTATCCGGCCGCCCTGCAACGACTTTCGTCATGCCGTCCAGTTGCTTGCCCGGAGCCGTCTTGCCCAGCGCCGCCAGATACGCCGGCGTGCACGTGTCCACATACTTGCTCTTCGGATTCTGCGCCAGCAGAATCTCCACCAACTCCACCGTCTTGGCCGGTTCGGTTACCTGCGCCGCCGTGATTGCCAGCGCATATTCGGTGTAGCCCACCACGTCCTTGCCGTAGTCGACGCGGTCCTTCCAGTCCTTTACCTCGCCCGCGTCCTTCGGCTGCGGAGCGTTCACCAGTTCCCGCGCCAGCTTCAGCGTGGTCGGCGCCTCGGCCTTCACCGCGTCGGCATCCTTCTTGGCGACCGCGTCCTTCAACTTCGTGTAGGAATCCTCGAGATCGTCGGCTCTTATGAATCCCGCCAGGGCAAACAGAGCCACGACAAACATTGTCCTCTTCACTTGGACCTCCTCAAAAGAAAAGGAATTATACACCCAGCGCAAGCCGCGTGTACAGAGGGCGGTAGCGGGATAATGAGAAGCGATGCCTCAGAGGACCGCCGCCATTCTTCTGCTCAGTTCGGAGCCGGTTGTTCGCCACATACTCACGGAGGTGCTCGAAAAATCCGGCTACGTCGTCCGCCCAGCCGCCGACCTTGGAGCCGCCGTGGATCTGCTCGATCGTTCACCAATGGATCTGTTGATCGTTCGCACCTACATCGAGGGGATTCCCGGCCATCAGGCCGCGAAGTACTTACACGAACGATGCCCCTCGATGGGAACCTTGATCGTCTCCGGGTTGCCTGCCGACGACCGTGTTTTCGTTCGCGCTGAGGTCGAGCACTTTGATATTTTTCCCGCGCCCTTTACCGCCGAAGAGTTGGTGGCAACGGTTGATCGCGTGTTGGAAAATCGGAAAGCCGCGTCCGCCTTGAAGCGATCCTCTAACGCCGGTGCAGCGCCCGGTTCAACGCGCTGAGCACCGGACTCGCAGCCTCCGCCTCGGACCTCTCCAGCGTAACCGGCTTTTCGCGCGTCGGCTTCTCCGAGGCGTGCTTCTTGTGCGGGTCTGCCACCGCCTCCAGCCGGATAAATGACATCACTTCCGCCTCGGAAGGAGGATTGTGCTCCAGATAATCCATCCCCTCCACCGTGATCGCCAGTGCGCTCTTGTCGTCGTTGATCACGTAGTTACGTTTCTTCAGGTACCACAGCGCGAAGTTCAGCTCTTCCCCCCTCACCCGGAGCATCCCTTCCATATTTCGCATAGAGAGGCTTGGCTTGAACGATTTCAGACGCATCCGATCATATAAAAGGCACAAGACCGCCGCGCGCAGGACCGCCCCCTGCCCCAGCGCGTCGAAAAACTCGGTCCCGGAGAACTTCGGCCCCCCGGCCTCCCGGTCGATGCCCTTGATCTTGTCGAAGGCGGCCCTCAATTCCGGGTCCGAAAGCACCTCAAATGCTTGATTCAACTGGTCAAACTTCTCTTTGTTCCCGGTGTCCGCGTTGCTAGGATGGTATTTCTGCGACAGCCTGGTATAGGCGGCTTGAATCGTCGCGGAGTCCGAGGTCGGCTCGACCCCCATGACAATGTAATGGTCCT
Organism: Bryobacteraceae bacterium; assembly: GCA_035542735.1. Lineage (GTDB taxonomy): Bacteria > Acidobacteriota > Terriglobia > Bryobacterales > Bryobacteraceae > Palsa-187. The sequence continues at coordinate 17,453 of DATKKV010000022.1, read as the reverse complement.
GAAATTTCCCTGCCGGTCCTGCTGACATAGCTATAGAGTCTATCGGCGCTTTGCCCCCCGTTCATGACGGCAAAACTCAGTTCACCCGGTGCCCATTCGCGCAGCCGACTGACGATGTTCCGCGTACCCAACCCCTGACGCAGTGGCCGTCGCCCGGCCGCGGTCGTTTCTTGTGGCGTCCCTCCCACCGTGTTTCGCTAGCGACGCTGCCCCTTGACCTTCGTGTACAATACCAGGGTCCCGGAGACGCGAAATTCCAGCAAAACGCCGGGCCGGGCATCTCGCTCGAATCGGAAGGAGGATCGGTGGTTTACTCTGGCTTCTTGTTTTCTCTAATTCGCGCCGCGCGCATCGTTTTTTTCTGTCTCCCGATCGGCTCCGCCTTCGCCCAACCGCTGATCTTTAGCCGCTCGGTCTATAACGCCGCCAGCTACACGCCGGCTGGCATTCCAGGCGGAGGCGTCGCGCAAGGCTCGATATTCTCCGTCTTCGGAGCCAACCTCGGGCCCACTACGGGCGTCAGCGTCACCGCGTTTCCGCTCGGCACCGCGCTCGGCGGCACAACGATCAGCATCGTACAGGGAAACACCACCGTCGCTGCGATTCCCGTCTACGCCAGCGCGACGCAGATCAACGCCATCATGCCCTCCAACGCGCCCCTCGGCATGGCATCCATCCAGGTCAGTTACAACTCGCGAAAGAGCAATTTCGCGCCGGTGCGCATCGTCAATTCGAGCTTCGGAATTTTCAGCGCGCTCGGAACTGGCCTCGGCCCCGGCATTATTCAGAACTTTATCTCGGCTACTAACCAGCCGATCAATTCCACCTCCGCCGTCGCGCAGAACGGACAGGCGGCCACGCTGTGGGGCACCGGCCTCGGTCCCATCCAGGGCGCCGATAACGTCGCGCCGCCGGTCGGCAACCTCCCCAACGTCAAAGTCGAGGTCTTCGTCGGCGGCGTCTCGGCTCCGATTCTGTACTCCGGCCGCGCCCCCTGCTGCTCCGGATCGGATCAGGTAGTTTTCACCGTCCCGGCCAATGCGCCCACCGGATGCTGGGTGCCTGTCTACGTCCGCACCAACGGCGTCAACGTCAGTAACTTCGTCACCATGGCGATCGGTCCCAGCACAAGCACCTGTACCACCGATGTGCTGCCCAGCGTGACCTCGTCCTTTATCAATGGCACGACCATCGGCGAGGCGCTCACCATGCGCGCGTCCACCTATCACGACGTCGGTGTCCGTGCGCCCGTCACCGCGATCGCCGATTATCACGTCTCCTTCGCGTTCGAACCGCCCGTGGTCCCGTTCCCCTTCAATCCGGCTGTCGCTTTCCCGCCTTCGGGAAGCTGCACGTTCTACACCCACCAAGGTGACATGCTGAATGGAGACATCCTTCCCGGAGCGGCGCCTAAAACGATACCCCTCGATATGGGCATACCGTTTCTGCTCACCGGGCCCAACGGATCGAAGACGCTCACCGCGTCGTTCACCGGCGCAGCTTCCGGTTATCTCGGCGGCCAGGTCTCCAATAATCTCCTGCCCAGCACTCTTTTCCTCGACCCCGGCAGTTATACCGTGCAAGGCTTCGGGGGGCTCAACGTTGGGGCCTTCACCACCAACTACACCATCCCCACGCTGCTCACTTGGAATAACCGTCCGAATGTGATCGACCGCACTCAGCCCCTCACCCTCACCTGGACTGGAGGCGATTCCGGCCAGGTCATCGCCATCGTCGGCTTCGGCGAGGACCTGCCCACCGCATCGAGCGCCGTCTTCGCCTGCATCGCCCCAGCGGGAGCGCTCAGCTTCACCATACCGCCCGATATATTAACCAATCTTCCAGCCACGCGCCCGAATCCTCTGCAGTCGAAGGACATCTTCTACCTGCTGACCCTCTCCGGATCCAGCCTGCAGAAGATTAACGCCACTGGCCTGGATGTCGGCCTCACTTCTTTCTATTCCATGCAAGGGAAAACGGTGGTGCTGCAATGAACTTCCAGCTCTCCCGTGCCTCAAGAATGATGGCCGCAGGCATCGGACTCAGCCTCTGCTGGTTCGTGCTCGAAGCCTGCGACTGCGAAGAGACCAAAGAGGAGAGGTTTCCCGGCTACTGGGTCGCCTGTATTGGGAACAAGCCCGCGCTGATGACTTACGTCGGCGATAGCGCCACCATCGTCAGCAGCGACCCCGCGGGCAACTTCAACCCCTCACAGTGGGACTGCTCGAATCCGAATTCGCCGAATTATAAGGGCTCTCAGGCCCCGAGCTATTCATCGAGCACGCCCAGCGGACCGGGCGGCTATGCGCGCGTGCACCGCAATGCTTCCGCGACCGGCTCTTCCCCGTCCGCCTATCTTCCGCAGCAGTTGCGCGCGCTGCCGTTTTTGCCGCAGATTCCTCCTCTGGCCACTCCGCCTCCCTGCGACTCCTCGTATCCGGATGTCCTGCGGCCCATCCACACTCAGGCCATCGTCACCCGGGTTTCCACCTGCCCGTTTGCCGTCAAGACGTCGATTCCCGTCCAGACGCGGCCTCTGCAAATCGCCATCACGCCCGATGGCTCCCTAGCCCTGGTCACCAGCTTCGACAACGCGGTGAACTTTATCGACCTGTCCATGAACAAGGTCGTCTACACGCTCAACACCGGCGACTCCATCAATCCCAACGGCCTCGCCATCTCGCCCGACGGAACCACCGCCTATGTGAGCAATTTCACCGCCCCCGGCCAGTCGTATATCGTCATCAACATCGCCAACCGCACGGTGACCAACACCATCCCGACCATCGTTCAGTACCCGCAGGGCCTCACCCTCACGCCCGATGGTTCGCAGCTCTGGATTACCACGCCACTCTATTTCGGCGTCGACGTCTTCGACACGCTCACCAACACGCGCATCACCAGCCTGAACATCAGCTACACCACCGACGTCGCCTTCAATTCGCTCGGCACGCGCGCGTACATTACCAGCCAGTCCACCACGCCGGGTACCGTTGTGGTGGTCGATACGGGGACATTCCAGATCCTGAACACCTACACGGTCGGCAACACGCCAACGGACATCTCGATGTCCTACGGCGACCAGTTCCTGGTGGTGAATAACTCCGTTGACGGCACCATTTCCGTGATCGACCTTCTGCAAAACCAGGTCAAGACCGCCAAGGTCGGCGCCAACCCCAGCGGCATCGCCTGGGTTCACTAAGAAAGCCGTGATCCCCTATTTCCCCCAGCCCGCGCTCACTCTCGGGCCGGTGCAGATCCACGCCTTCGGAGCCCTGGCCGCGCTCGCCGTCGTCCTCGGCGGACGCGTCATCATGATCCGCGCTCATCGCCAGGGCATCCCCGTCGAGCAGATGTTCCGCTTTTCGTTTTGGGTCTATGCGAGCGCGATGGTGGGCGCCGTGGTCTCCAAGTTCATCATGGACGGCCCGCAGTCCAGCCTCGGCGTCCGCTCCGCCGGAGGCATCGCCGGAGGATTCGTTGCCGCCATGGTCTGGTGCCGCCATCGCGGCCTGTCTTTATACGAATCCGTCCGCCGCCTGGACATCGTCGCTTACGCGATGCCTTTGGCCTGGATGATCGGTCGGCTCGGCTGTACGCTCGCGCACGATCACCGCGGCCTCGCCTCCACCAGTTGGATCGCCGTCAAATTTCCCGAAGGCCCACGCTACGATCTCGGCCTCATCGAGTTTCTCTACCTGATCCCTCTCACGCTTCTCTTCAAGATTCTCGACCGCCGCCCCCGCCCAGTCGGCTTCTTCCTCGGCCTCTACGGCATCCTCTATGGAGGCTTCCGCGTCTGGCTCGATACGCTCCATATTCAGCCCAACCGCTTCATCGGCGGCTGCGTCGCCGTCTTCTTCGGCGTCCTGTTCAGTCTCTACGCTTGGCGCAATCCTACCCCGCCACCATCTTCCCGATCCTCGCCAGCCCTTCCCTCATCAGCCCCGGATTCTTCAGCGCGACCTTCATCAACCACGCCGCCGTGAAATTCGATTTGAGCGCCTCGGCGAACTCGTCCGGCGTCAGCATCTTCAGCATCTCCGTCCCGCGATCCCAACGCGCATCGTCCCACCGCGCGATTCTCCGGTTGATCTCCGCAGCGATCTTCAGATTCCGCCCGTGCTCCCGGTTCCACCTCTCCTCGAACCGCTTGAGAAATCTCTTCGAGCGGTCCCCCGCCGGTACCGCCTCGCCCGCTACTTCGCCTGCCATCTTTCCAGCCCAAATCGCCCAACGGATTCCTTCGCCCACCAGCGCCGACGGATGCCCCGCCGCATCGCCCACGCCCAAGACCCCATCGCCCGCGAACGCCTCCATCACCCCATCCGACGGAATCAGCCCGTAGTGATACTCCACCGGCTGCGCGCCCTTCAGATTCACGCCGAACTCCGCAGCCTTCTCCATCAGCACCTCCAGATACCGCTCCGGATGCTCCGGCGAATCGTCGTGAATAATCCCAACGCCCACGCGCACTCGCCCGCGCCCCCACGGAGCCACCCATGCATACCCCGACGGAGCGATCTGGCTCCCCACAATCAGCACCACTTCATCCGGATCGCACATCGGCGCGTACAAATCGTACTCCGCTCCCACGCCGAACCGCCTCGATCCCTCCGACACGCCGCACTGCTTCAGCAGCTGCGACCGGTATCCCGTCGCGTCGATCAGCACCTTGCATCCGTACTCGATCTGCGCCCCCGTCACAGTCTTCGCCCGAACTCCAGTCACCACGCCATTCGTCACCACCGGAGCCTCCGCGGCCGACCCTACGCGCACCACCGCCCCCGCCGCAATCGCCCTCTGTGCCAGGTATTGAAAGGTCCCGTGAATATCCAGCACGCAGGCCATCGGCTCCGCGTAGTCGAACGCCGCGCTCTGGTTCGGAGACACAAAACGGCAGCGCCGGATCGGATGATAAAGCGTCTCCGGAATACCCAGCGCCTTCATGTCATCAATGAAGGTGCCCCCCGTCGTCCGCGCCGGCGATCCGATCTCGCGATTCCTTTCGAGCACCAGCACCCGCGCGCCCGCCTTCGCCGCCGCTTCCGCCGCTGAAAGCCCACCTGGCCCGCCGCCCGCCACCACCACGTCAAATTCAGTCACTCTCTTGATCTTAGCAATCCGGGTCTCTTTGCCCTTATAAGGGATTGTTGGACAAAGTTTCGGATTGCTTAAGCTCAAACAGAGGCGAGGACCGGCAATCAAATACAATACACTGTGGCAAGAAAATTGCGTCCGATTGATCGAGATGGCCGAGTTTGCAGTATCAAGTGATCGTTCCCAGATGACAGCTCTAATGAAATACAGTACTTCCGTACTCCTGCTCGCAGCGTTCCTCGCCGCCTGTTCCAAGACCCCTCAGCAGAGGGAAGGTAAATTCCTCGCGATGGGACGAAAGCATCTCGAAAGCCAGGATTACCAGAGCGCCATGCTCGATTTCAGGAGCGCCTCCCAGGCCATGCCGAACGATCCCGAGCCTCATTATCAACTCGGCCTGGCAGCCCTCAATCTCGGCTATGGGCAAGCCGCCGCCAACGAATTCAGGCGTGCCGTCGAGCTCGATCCTAAACACATCGGAGCGCAGTTGAAGCTGGCTCAGTTGATGGGCGCAAACCGGAATCCGGACATCATTCGGGAAGCCGAGAAGAAGGCTCAGGCGATTTTGGCGATCGAGCCCGGAAACCCGGATGCGCTTCAGGCCTTGGCCGCCGCCGAATTGCGCCTGGGCGACAACCCCGGGGATGCCGTCGCGCACCTCCAGGAGGCTCTCGAAAAGGTTCCCCAGCATCTGAGCTCGGCCATGACCCTCGCGATGGAGAAACTGAGCAGGAACGATGTGGCCGGCGCCGAAAAGGTGATGCTCTCGAGCGCCGCGGCGGCTCCCTCCTCTCCGGAACATGCCGTGTTTTTGGCCCGCTTTTACATGCTGATTCACAAGCCGCAGGAAGCCGAGCGGCAGCTCCGCCGGGCGCTCGATCTCGATCGCGCGAACGGACCCGCGTTGGTCGCCCTGGGCGGCATGTTGTATCAGGCCGGCAGATCGGACGAAGCGGGACAGCTTTATGAGCGCGCCTCGAGGCTGCCCGCTCCCCAGTACCGCTCGCTTCACGCCAAGTTTCTCTTGGAAACCGGCAAGAACGATGCCGCGCTCGCGGAGTTTGAGCGCCTCTATAAGGCCGACCGCGGCGACCGCGATGCGCGAGGCCGTTTGATTGCGGCCTACCTCAAATTACATCGGATCTCCGACGCGGAAAAGATTCTCGACGACGCCATTAAACGGAATTCTCAGGATGCCGAAGCGCGGCTGCAGCGCGGCGATCTGCTTCTCGTGAGCGGCAAGTACCGCGAGGCGGAGACCGATCTCACTGAGGCCTTGCGCTTTCAGGCCGACAAGCCTGCAGCGCATCTCGCCATGTCCAAGCTTCACCAGGTTCGCGGCGAGACCGACCGGCAGATCCAGGAACTCACCGAGGCGCTGCGCCTTGACCCTGGAATGCTCTCCGCGCGCCTGTCGTTGGCTCATGTCCTCATGCTCAAGCATTCCGCGAATCTCTCCCTCGAGGTTCTCTCGAAGACTCCGGAGAAGGACAAAATGGATCCCAGAGTGATCGCGGAGCGCAACAACGTGCTCTATGCTCTTGGGGATTTTGCCGCGATGAGAAAGAGTATCGATCAGGGTCTTGCGAACTCACGCGATCCTCTTATTCTTTTTCAGGACGGCCTGCTGCGCCTGAGATTCAAGGATTATAAGGGCAGCCGCGCATCGCTCGAGGAAGTGCTCCGGCAGCACCCCCGGGATTGGAACGCTGTTGAAGCGCTCGCGTTAGGCTATCTGGCCGAGCAAAGGACCGCCGAGGCAACGAGGGTCGTTAAGGAATACACTTCGCGTGCGCCCGATGCCGCGAGCGGCCAGGAGTTTCTCGGTTCATGGCTGATCCGCATGGGAGATCTGGCGGGCGCGCGCGCTGCGTTTCAGGCAGCGAAATCTCTTTCGCCTGCGGAGTCCGCTGCCGATTTAAACCTCGCCCTGTTGGATTACAACGAAAAGAAGTTCGATGCCGCCCGCAATACTCTGGCGAACGTGTTGAAGCGGGAGCCGCACAATTTTCAGGCGCTGATTCAAATGGCTCAGATCGAGCATAAGACGGGCCAGCCCATGGAGGCCATCGCGTACTACGAGAAGGCGATTCAGGAGAATTCGAACGATGCCCCGGCCTTGAACAATCTCGCGTATCTGCTGGCGGATACCGGGAAGGATCCGGATCGCGCTCTGACGCTGGCCCAACGCGTGAAGGAACTCCTCCCCAATAGCCCGACTGTGGACGATACCATTGGATGGGCATACTACAAGAAGGGTCTCTTCCAACCTGCGTTGGATCATTTGAAACAGCCTTCGATCGAGCCGCGGCACATGTGCCATCTTGCGATGACCTATTTCCAGCTCGGATACCGTCACCAGGCTTACACGATCTTACAGGCCGCGATGAAGGCAGATCCCTCGCTGCCCGAAGCCAAAGAAGCCATGGCGCTTCTGGGAACCACCCAATAACCGCGGTACCGAAAAATGGCATACGATCCAAAGGATTGGTCACTCGTTCCCGCGCATCAGAGCATCTATTTCTCTCATTCCACTGTATGTTTCTCGATGGCCCCAGACGTGCTCTAGTTCTGGCATGAAGCCTCGGATGCTATTCTCAACTGTCTTGACGCTCGTCGGTATTGCCGGCTGCGCGGGCGCAACGACCTTTACCTTCAATTTCAACACGCTTGCCGAAAATGCCGTTTCCTACTATCTGGCGGGAGGGAACTCTCCTGGTACGACGTCAATCAACAACGCCATCGCGCAATATATGGACTCCGTCATTGGTTGCACGAATTGCGTGAGCGTAACCGGCGCGATTGCGGATAAGACCTATTCAGGTGAGGGCTATGTTGTTGGCCCGGGTGGTGTTCCGGAGACTCTCGGCACTTCAGACGGCGCCACCAGCAATAGCAGTAAGACGCCGAGTTGCACCTCGGCCACTTTGACCACGAGTTGCACCGATACATTCCTCGCCAATACGAGCGATGACAGCAGCCAGCGTTCTCAAGAGATTTCGATCTCCTTTACCGGACTATCGATCAGCAGCGTGGGTTTCGATTACGAAATCTTCCCGGACGGCAGTTGCTCGCAGCTCGACCCGGCTCATTGCGGCGGAACTGGCGACCCGAACCGGCCGGACTTCATATTTACGACCGGTGCGGCCTCGGGCGGCACTCAGATCTTCCAGACCTTTGGATTCACACCGTCGAGTGGGGGTCCCAACGGCATTTCCACGAAGGACGGGAACACTACTATCTATGCCCCGCAATTTATCGGCACGACCGGTGGCATGATCAGCGTCGGTGGCGTTTCAGAACTAAATTTTGTCGACTGGCCGGCGACGATCGGCATCGACAATCTCGTGATCACGACGAACGGGACGGTTCCCGAGCCCAGTTCCGTCCTCCTGCTGGCGACGGCCTGCGCCGGTGCGGTCCTGTCTCTCCGGCGGAAATTCAACCGGCAGTCGTAGGATCATCACTCCTGGAATAAAGTAGAGAACCGGCACCGCTCGAAGGCGGTGCCGGTTTTGCGTTTCTTAGGCAGCAGAGACAGCCCTCTATCGAGTAAATGAACTTGCCCCCGTCGTCCGCGCCGGCGAACCGATCTCGCAATTCCTCTCGAGCACCAGCCTACGCCACCGAACCCCCGCACCCGCCTCCCACGACAAGCACGCCAAATTCAGTCATTCCTCCCGATCTTAGGCAACCGTGGCGCCGGAAATTGACCGGAAATGCCATTCGTCAATGTAAGCCCAGGATCCGTCGGAGATTTTCTCTTCATTGACGAACCGAAACTCTTCCGCGTTGATCTTCGTCCACGTCATGCGCCACTCGCATTCGATGCCGATCATCGTCATGAGTCCGGAGAAAGCGATCCGGTCTCCGGCCCAGCCCTCCTTGGAACGCAACATCCCAAACGAGCCGCGAGTGAGCACGTAGATCCATTGCCGGCTGAACGGATCGAATGTCAGAAAGCGATGTTGCGTGGCATCGGGAGAAACCATGCAGACCCAGCCATCTTCCGTGATCGCGAACCGTTGCGTGCCGATGTCCGTGTAAGCCGGGCTCGAGCGAGTCTGCGGAACAAGATTCTCATATCTCCATTCGCCAACGATCCATCGGAACCGCTCGATTTCCGCGGCTCGGGCAGCGGAGGCTTCTACGGCGACTTCAGGGGCAAATATCCCTACTTGCCGAGTGGGATCCACCCGCGACGGTCCCATCACCATGACGCCTCGGTCGAATAGCTCTTCGATGAGCATGGGCTCTCTGGTATTATACACAACGATGGTTGTGCATAAGGGGACCAAGTTCGATTCGGCCGTCGTTCCCTCGGAACTGGACCTAGGCTATCTGGGCTTGTTCCTGGGGCTCCGGATCAACGAACTCGTCGCGGAGAGTCTGGCGTCCGCCGGATTCGGGAAGGTGAAACAAAGCCACGGGTACGTGGTTCAACACTTGATTGAGCAGGACCGGACGATCACCGAACTGGCCGGGAGAATGGAGGTCACTCAGCAGGCGGCCTCCAAGGTTGTGCGGGAGATGATGGAGCTTGGCATTCTGGAAGCGGTCCCCGCGGAGGATCGCCGCGCGAAGCAGATCCGTCTCTCGAGCCGTGGCTGGCAATCAGTGAAGCTGGCTCGCACGGCGAGACGCCGGATTGAAGCCAGATTGAGGGCAAAGACCGGCGCTGCTTACGCCGGTGCGAAGGCGACTCTCTTAGCATGCCTCACCGAGCTCGGCGGCCTGAAGAGAATAGAGTCCCGCAGAATCCGGGAGCCGCGCTGAAATAATGGCCCAGCCAAGAACGCAGCCTCCGCAGCACCTCCTGCGTGTTTATGACTTCCTTATGCTCTGCCCCTAGTATTCTTTACCTTTGATGAATATACTTGGGCAAGGAAGGCGCATTGTGTGCGTCGGGAGTAGTCTCAACAGCCGTTCGCGTTCGATTTATGATCGCGTCCATGCGTTCGTCATGGAGCGACCTCCGCAGGTAACCCTGTCCTAAACGCATCGTGCGAAACCGCTGTCTCAAGGATCACTGTATGATCACTCAAAAAACAATTCTGAAATGCTTGCTTGCTTCGATTCTCATCGGACTGCCTGCATGGGCCGGAGATAATTCTGCCCTTGCCTCTCTCCGTGGAACTGCTCATTCTCCGGAGGGGATTCCCATTCCTGGAGTTCGTATCTTTGCCCATCATGTCGAGGACAATCGAGACACGACGTCCACCAGTGGAACGGATGGCTCCTTCACAGTCGAAGGGCTGAAACCAGGTCAATATCAAATCTATGCCGGTAAGGCCGGCTTCGTCAGCTCATCCATTACTCTGCAGCTTCCTCCGCTCGAAACCACAAACATCGATCTACCTTTGCAGCCTGCGGGAACTTCCGCCGAGTCCGCGTTATTGAAAGCTCTCGAGTCCATGCAAAAGCGAATGGACCAGTTGGAAGCCGAACTGCACCAGCTCAAATCTCAAACACAAGCCAGCGCGCTGCCCGCCCACGAGACAAACACACAGGAGAGCCCTGCGCGATTACCGTTAGTGGCGTCCCTGACTCGTCCGCCGGTGAACTCCCTGCCTCCCTCCACTTCTTCGGTCGCAAAGGCAGAGCCCTTCAACCTTCCGACGCCCGAGCCTCAACAGCCGGGCGGCAAGGCTGCGGTAGCCACTCCGCCGACGCCTGTTGCGCCTCCTCAGCACATTATTCCCGACGCTTTACAAGCCCCCGAAGCCGCCGCCGGAGTGGATAATCAGACTCCCTTCGCGTACGGCGATTTCAGCTGGCTTAACGGAAGCGCACGCACCAAGGACACCGTACTCGATACGAAATTCTTCACTCCGGAAGCTCGATTCGATACACATTACATGGAAGACTTCAACCAGCCCGTCGATCACACCATCGTCGGGTCCACCGAATCGTTCCGCTCGGGTGAAGTCCAGTTGGAGCAGATCAGCGTCGGCGGTGACTTCCACTGGCAGAACGTTCGCGGACGGGTCCTGTTCATGAACGGCTTGTTTGCCGTCACCACGCCGCGCAACGACGCCAGCGCCGGTGTTGGCCAGTGGGACCTCCGCGGCGCCTACCGGTATGTTTCGGAAGCCTACGGCGGATATCACTTCAACGTCAATCACGGCCTCAACGTCGACGCAGGAATCTTCGTGTCGTACATCGGCCTGTTCAGCTACTATAACTTCGATAATTGGGCTTACCAGCCGTCGTATGTGTCCTCGAACACACCCTGGTTTTTCAATGGCGTCCGCGTGCAGTGGTTCCCGACCAACAAGTTGAAAATCGAACCTTGGTTTATCAACGGATGGCAGTCTTACGCCAAATACAATGGCCATCCGGGCGTGGGAGGACAGCTTCTGTGGATGCCGAAGGAGTGGTTCAAGCTCGTCGCAAACCAGTATGGACTCGGACAGGATAACCTGGGTCTCCCGAGAACGGAACGCATTCACACCGACGACAGCATCGAGGTCCGCTACTATAACAAGCCTGCCAGCCTCGGCCTCTCGAAGATGGCATTCTCCCTCACCGGAGACGCCGGGTGCCAATATGGCGGCGGAATTCAATGCCTCGGCGCGCCAAGCAAGAACAAGTCATCGTTCGTGGGGTGGATGCTCTACAACCGGATGTGGTTCCACAAAGATCTGCTCGGCCTCACGCTCGGCGGCGGATATATGAACAACTACGGCCGCTATCTGACCCTGCTGCCGCCCATTAACGGCGCCGACGCTGTCTCGGGTACTCCCTACTTTACGGAAAACCCCGGCCAGAAAGCCCATATGTGGGATAGCACGGTCACTCTCCAGTACATGCCCAGGCAATACATCACCTGGTTTGCGGAGGTTGGATATCGCCACTCCGATGTCCCGTATTTCGCCGGTCGGGGAGGCGTCACGCCTCCGGGCGGAAACACCGGATCGCCGCAGTACTACACCTGCTCCGCCGGCGGATCTGCCGGAACCGCGGTTCTGGCGGCAGCCGAAGCCGCGTGCGGAGGCGGGCTCAGCAGCGTCTGGTTCCCCGACCTTCGTCGCAGCGAAGCGAAGCTTTCTTTCGGTTTGCTGGTAAAGTTTTAAGCAAGTGTCATGCGCAGTTTCGTGATCCAGTCTCTTTGCCTGACCGCGGCCGCAGCGCACCTGCCGGCCGCGGATCCGGTTTGGAAGACCAAGCCGCCCACCCAGTGGACCGAACAGGACGCCAGACAGGTCCTGACCGCGTCCCCATGGGTGAAGGAGATCAAGGCGACCGTCACGCGCCGTCTAACGGAAGACCAGCTCCGGGAAGGCGGACAAATGGGACAGCCCCGCGGCGTGGGCAACGAGGGAGTGGATCCGAAGGGCAGCGGGCCCACGGTGTCGCCGAACGTCTTCACGGGCCGCGGAGGCGAAGACCGCGGCTCTCGCTCCCTTCCCCAGCCGATCACCCTGAAGCTGCGTTGGGAGAGCGCGCTCCCGATTCGTCTCGCGGAACTGAAGTCGCACGAAGTCGAGCCTCCCACGTTGTCGGCTGACGGCTATTCGATCGCCGTCTACGGCATTCCCGGCGATTTCAAGGGCGACCCCAAGCGCCTCGGCGAGCCTCTGAAGAATCTGGCCTCGCTGAAGCGCGAGGGGAAGAAGGACGTGAAGCCGTCGAGCGTGGAGGTCTTCCAACGCGAAAACGGCGTCGTGGTCGTCTATCTGTTCCCTTTGTCCGCCGAAATCACCAGCAAAGATCAGCGCCTACAATTCGAAGCCCACATCGGCCGGATTGTCTTCGTCCAGAACTTCGAGCTGAGTGAAATGGAGTTCCTGGGCAAACTGGAACTCTGACGAAAAGGAATGCCCGCCCCGTGGCGCGCGCCGCCGGCGTGCCGCGTCGACCGCCGGGTCGACGTGTGGATCCGCCTGCCGCAATTTTCTGTGCTTCCCAACAAAAACCAGTCAACCACTACTCTCTCCCCATAGGACACCTCAGCGGGGTTTTCAAGAACTCAGTACCGAGTTCTCGATGATTGTTGACAGGAAACCGTGCCTTGGCCTAATATAGGACCAAAATAGTCCTGGATCTCAAGGAGCGATGTTGCGACTAGTTCGCAGGAGAAAAAATGCCAATGACTACCACGACTTGCGACGCAGTCGCAACTAACGGCACGGGAGGACACCTCCAATTGGAGCGCCGTTCCCTGCTCGGTGAGCTCGTTTCAAAGGGTGTCCGCCTCACGGCTCAACGCAAGGTCGTAGTCGAGATCATTCAGAACGCGACTTCGCATCTCGACGCGGCAGCCTTGTTAGAGGAAGCGCGAAAGCGCGAGCCGAGCATCGACCGGGCTACGGTCTATCGGACCATCGACCTCCTCAAGAGACTGCGGCTGGTGGACGAACTCGACCTGATGCATCTAAATGGGGAAAAGCACTACTACGAGGTCAAGACCAGACGGGATCACCTGCACTTGGCGTGTTTTCAGTGCGGCCGCATCGAGGAGTTTATGACCTCGCGATTCGAAGAATTGAAAGCAGAGATTTCAAGCCGAACGGGATTTCAAATCCAGGTTGCCCGGCTGGAGGTCGGCGGGCAGTGTGGTGCCTGCCGCGATTCAGCTAGCAGCCAACATCCATGTCCAGGTCGGTCCGGTGACCGTGACCCTGGAACCGCAGGCGTACATGCAGTTCGTCGAGATGGTATCGACCAGCGCGGCGAACTTCGAGATGTGGCTCCAGATCAGGGCTGGCAAATGTCCGAACGGTTGTCTGGAGCGGGGACCGGATGAAGGGGAGAACAAGGAAAAGGGGACCCTATGAAATTTATCAAGGAGAAGAACGGAATGAAGTTCAAAATCAAGAGGGCGCGCAAGAAGGAAGCGCTAAGGAACACCCGGAATAATTGGCCGATCACGTATCGATTGACGGCAATCGGAACGCTCGTTGCATGTTCCGCAATAGGCAGTAAGACGATTAATGTGGCTTACGCACAAGGCGTGCCGCCGTCAAGCGGTGCGATAACTCAGACGCAGGCTCAGCGCTTTGATATCGCGCCTGGACCGCTTTCAGAGGTGCTTCCGCAGTTCGCGAGTGCCGCGGGCATCACATTTACGTTGGCCGTCGATTCGATCGGCACGCTCACATCGCCCGGTGTTTCCGGGACGTTTACGATTCAAGAGGCGCTCGAGCATCTGCTCGCAGGGACCAGCGTGACCTTCCGCTTCACAGCGCCGGCCGCCGTGACCTTCGGGCTTCGAGGCCAAGCCGAGTCCGTCAACGTGACGGCGCGTGCTCCCAGCGCCGATCCCTATGCAGACCCGGAAGCGCCCTATAAAGCCGATCGCCTGTCATCGAGCAAGTTCACCGAGCCGGTCCTGAACACGGCGAAGACCGCGACGGTCCTGACTCAGGAGGCGCTCGAGGACAAGCACGCCACGACCCTCCGCGAAGTGCTGCGCTCAACGGCCGGTATCACGCTGGGGTCGGGCGAAGGCGGCAACGCCTTCGGTGACCGCTTCTTCATTCGCGGCTTTGATGCGCGCAATGATGTCTTCGTCGACGGCGTTAGGGACGCCGGTGTCAGTATCCGCGAAACATTCGACGACGAGCAGGTGGAGATCCTGCGGGGGCCGGCCTCCTCCTTCGCCGGCCGCGGTACCACGGGCGGCGCGCTGAACATCGTCACCAAGGAGGCCCAGAGCGCCGATTTCTATCACCTCGGCGTGGAGGGCGGCCTCGGCGACTCTACTCGGCGCGGCACCGTCGACATCAATAAGAAGATTAGCCCGGTGCTGGACGTGCGCCTCAACGGGCTGGTTCAGTACGCCGATGTCGCCGGGCGCGACTTCACGACCGACAACCGGTGGGGCGCCGCCGGCGCCGTGTCTTATCATCCGACCGACCACTTTAAGATCACCGCCAACTATTCGCACACGGACCTGTGGGGCCTGCCGGACTTTGGCGTGCCCACAAACCAGGTCACGCGTGAGCCCGTTACCGAAAGCGGTGTGCCGCGCAACACCTACTACGGCACGGTCAATCGAGACTTCACCAAGTCGACGCAGGATGTCGGAACGGTCGACGGTGAATGGAAGATCAACGATCACGTGACGCTCGATAACAAGCTGCGCGCCAGCCATTCGCTGCTGAACTACATCGGAACGATCCCCGAAAACCCGAGCGCCAGCGGCGCAACTGCGCCCTATTCTTCGAACCTGAACTTCTATTCAGGCTACGTCCAGTTGAACGCGCAAAGCCGGTACGAGCCGGTGACCGTCGTTGCCGACCAGCCCGAAGCCAGGATCAAATTCAACACCGGCGAGTTCCGTCACACGGCGGTTCTTGGAGGCGAATTCTCTAACGAGCGGCTCAGCATCCAGGGCTACAGCGGACTGACTTCCGAACTGACGACCGGGGCCGTGGCTTTCGCATCGAGCGGAGCGCCGATCGTCAGCGTCCTCGATCCGCCACACTACCTGAACGGTAGCGGAACGTTTCAACTGGCCGGCAACCAATTAAATTACAAGGTGGGCACCAAGGCAGTCTACCTCATGGACACCGCCAACTACAGGGATTTCATTATCCTCAGTGGCGGTGTCCGTTACGACGACTACAATATCAAGTCGTCCAACAACACGGCCGCAAAGTCGGCGGATGACGGCATCACCAGCTACAACGCGAGCTTGCTGGTGAAGCCGGTGAAGATCGGTAGCATTTACTTCGCCTACGCAACCGCGGCCGACCCAGTGGGTTCTGAACTCGATGCCACATCCAGCTCATATGGCGGACTGGCGGCGACGCAAAACGCAACGCAGATCTTTGGTCCGCAAAGGAGCCGGTCCTACGAAATCGGCACCAAGTGGGAGCTGCTGAATCGGCACCTGTTGTTCACCCTCGCTCCCTTCCAGACCGATGTGACCAACGCGCGCGAAACTGCGCCGAGCGGGTTGCCGGGCTATACCAGTGGCCAGATTGTGCCGAACGCAGCCTACCGCGTGCGCGGCGTCGATATCGAGGCTGCCGGCAAGATCACATCTAAATGGAGTGTGATGAGCGGCTTCGTGACGATGGATCCGAAAGTGACCAAATCGATCGTGCCGAACAACGTCGGGCTGCAATTGGCCAACATCGCACCCCAATCTTTCAACCTCCTGACCAGATACCAGCTTACGAGACGGCTGGAACTCGGCGGACAGAGCGTGTACGCCTCGAAGATAAAGGGTGGTTCGCTGCTAGCTGCAAACGGTGGTATCGCCTACCCCGGCACTCCGAATCCTACCTTCCTACCCTCCTATTGGCGGTTCGACGTCTTCGTCGAACAAAGGATCAACAGCTTCGTGAGCCTGAAACTCTATGGGCAGAACCTGACTGACAAAACCTACTACGACTCCCTGTACCAGAGCGCGCAGCCGTTCGTCAAAGTCGCGCCCGGCCGGGCGGTCTATCTGAGCTTGGCCTTTAACTTTAATAAGTGGTAGGTGATTGACACATGCTGATCTGCATCCCTGATGTCCTGAGCAAAGATGACGTGGCGGATTTCCGCCAAATCATGGACACCCAAGCGTGGGAGGACGGACGATCCACGGCCGGGGCGCAATCGGCCGAGGTGAAGAAAAACGAACAGCTTCCACCCGACGGCAAGACCTCCCGGCAACTCGGAGAGCGGATTCTCCGCGCGCTCACTGCCAACACCCTGTTCGTCTCGGCCGCCGTGCCGCTGCACATCTTTCCACCGCTGTTTAACCGTTACGTCCCGGGGCAGTTCTTCGGCGAGCACGTCGATAACTGCATCCGCGGCGACCACCTGACGGGCCTGCGCATCCGCACCGATCTTTCGGTCACCCTGTTCCTGTCGGAGCCTGAGGAGTACGATGGCGGCGAACTGGTGATCGACGATTACTATGGCTCCCACCGGGTCAAGCTGCCGGCGGGCCATCTCGTCCTTTACCCGTCGTCCAGCCTGCACATGGTAACTCCGGTCACGAGGGGCGCGCGCACCTGCTCCTTCTTCTGGCTGCAGAGCATGATCAAGGACCCGCTGGCGCGCCGAATGACCTTCGACATGGACAACGCAATCCAGGGACTCGTCCACCGGCTGGGCCGCAACGACCCGGAGGTCCGAAAACTCACGAACATCTACCACAACCTCATCCGGCACTGGGCGGAACTGTGAACAGAATGGGGAAAACCGGGGACAGCCCGCGGGGGAAAACCGGGGACGGAAAACCGCGGAAAACCGGGGACAGCCCGCGTTTTCCTTGAGAGTTCGCGTGCCGCTCCGGAACTCATTTGGTGATGCCGAGAATGGCGAGAGCGGTGCTGGTTGGCGTACCGCATCATCTGACGCAGCGAGGACTGGACCGCCAGCCGGTCTTCTTCACCGACGCCGACCGG
>DATKKV010000021.1:0-658692 GCA_035542735.1 Bryobacteraceae bacterium | reverse complement strand
GATGGAGGAGCGCTTTCCACGCAAATGGCGTCGAGCCACGGAGTCAATGGTCAAAATCGCAAAAACAGCTTAGAATGCTCTGTGGGGTGTCCCAAAACTCAAGTTACGAGCCTGGCTACTCAGGCTGTCCCTTGTGTCCCTGGGCCGAAGGTCCTGTACACTTTCCTTTCGGGCATCGGATTTAACAGTAACGCCTTCATCTACACGTTGTTGTGGGATATCGGGCTCGCCAATAGTTTTCCCCATCCGAGTGGCTTCACACCCGGATGGGGCCAGCTAGTGCCTGGATTGACGCTGTGAGGAAAGCAGAGCTGTGGCAGGTTGTAGTTTCACTCGGGCTAATTTCAGCTAGTCTGGGGCAAAATGACGGCTTTATGTTTGAGCTGTACCCTTATCACCCGGCGTTGATTTCAACCACAGGTCCAAGTCTGGGCCACACCAACCTTCTAGTATTTCCATTACACGGGAAGGCATACAAAACTCCGATTCACTCGCTTGCTGGTCCATTCGCCTACAGCCCGAACGGAAAAGCTATATATGGGCAGTGCACACCACCGGCGGGATCGACGGAGACGGACTTGATCGCACTGTGCAGACTTGACCTTGAGACGGCTAGTACTTCCCCTATAAGGGGCTCGAGCGGACTCTACGCACTTGATATTGCGGTTTCAAGTGGCGAAGACCATGTCCTCGTGTCTGGTGTTCGTCGACAGAAAACCGACGTGCGCGGCCTTTTTGACCTCACGCCCGCCACTGGAGCAGTCAGACTCATAATGACGCAAGAAGAGGCTCACCCCAAATTCGCTTGGAGACACCTGAGCCTACCTCCACTTGGGAGAAGCGCACTGGCAGCCCGAAATGGGCACGTCGAGATCATCGACTTACTCAAAGGTACTTTCGATGTCCTGCCTGGAGGATTCTTCATGGCCGCCTGGTCACCAGATGGCAGATCGCTTGTAGCACTTGAAAACGGCGAGAACGGACGCACGATCTTAATGGATGCGAACCTAGTTCAGCGCCGTGTCTTAGAGCATACTGAGCTAGGTTGGTCCCCTGATTCACGTTATCTGTTAGGGCTCAGACGGAGCGACCGATGTGCGCCCGATTACGCGACACTAGAGCTGATCGAAGTTGACACAGGAAAGAAAACAATTGTCCAGAGTTCGGAATGTCAAATCAATCAGTCCACCACCGGGTGGGTACTGGCCGAATCTCAGAAGGGCCCAAGGGGACGGCCTTAAGCGGCTCCCTTTTTCGCCATTTTCCGTTTCACTGAAATGAGCGCCTTACGGCGACGAAGGGGACGAAGGGGGACGGACGAAACCGTCCCTCGGCAAGCATCGGTCTGCCATAATGGGCCCAAGGGGCCCATGGGGACAAACTGAAGCGACTCCTTTCTAAATCTCGCCAAGGGGACACTCCAGCCCGCCCGTTTCGCTGGATTCAGGCCGAGGCGGCGAATTTTTCGAATCCCCAGCGCCTCCAGGATCTGCCGAAGTGCCGCTCCATCGTTTCGACGAACGCCGGTTCCCCGAACGGCCTTCCCGAGTAGGTGCAGCGGCGCAGCAGCATGGTGCGGTCCGAGGCGAGCATTTCGCGCCACGTGTGGGCCCCGCCGGCGCGCTCCCAGTAGCGCATGTCGAGCAGGCCGGAGGCGTCGTTGCCTAAGACCAGGTGGGCCGCCGCGCTCGACCAGCGGTAACTGGATCGCCGTGCGGTACGTCGAGCAGAATCCGTGCAGAAGCGAGACTGTCCCCTAGATCGAGCGCGACCTCGAGGGACAGATGTCCCCAATTTTCCCCGAGCGTTCCGTTACTGACGTCGCGGGAAAATTTTCCCCTGTCCCGGGTTTGGGATAAACTGAAACTTCCCCCTCGATGCCCGGGTCCCTCTTTCGCCGGCTGATTTTCCTCGCGATGGCGCTCATTGCCGTCACCTTGTTCGCGATGGATCGCCTCCTGGCGCCTTACGGAATATCTGTGCGAGTCCCTGTCCTGCTCGTCGCGCTCGCGTCGTCGATGTTCGCCCTGCTCGTTGCTTTTGGCATTTCGCGATCTCTCGCCCGCCGCGTCAGCCGGTTGAAGCATTTGGCCGAGGGCATGCTGACCGGCGCCCCCGACCGGCCCTATCCGGATTCCAGCGACGATCTGGGCTCGCTCGAGCGGTCCCTTGCAGGCGTTTCCCGGGAATTGAAGCGGCTTCTGGAACGCTTGCGCTTCGAATCGGCTCGACGTGAAGCAATTCTGTCCTCGATGACCGAGGGCGTCCTCGCCGTCGACCCTGATCTGCGCGTCACCTTCTGCAATACGGCATTCTTAAGGGCCATCGGATTCCGCGGCCCATCGTTTGAGGGTCTTTCGCTGCTCGAACTGGTCCGCGATACAGGGCTTCATCAGTTGCTGCGCGAAGTGCTCGCGACCGGCGAGGCGCAAAGCCTGCGATTCAAGCTGTCGGCCGCGTATGGGCGTACCTTTGAAGTCCAGGCGACATCCCTGGCCATGCCCTCCGGCCGCGGCGCCATCGCCATTCTGCACGACATCACGGAACTCGAACGCCTGGAGCAGGTGCGCAAGGACTTCGTGGCCAATGTTTCGCACGAACTGAGGACACCTCTGTCGGGTGTCATCGGCTACGCCGACACTTTGCTCGATGGCGCATTGGAGGATAAGGCGAACAATCGTAAGTTCGTGGAGATTATCCGCTCCAACGCAGTCCGCCTTGGCAGTATCGCGGCCGACCTTCTGGTTCTGTCCGACCTTGAATCCGGCATCGATCCGGAGCCGGAAGTGATTTCCGTGCTCGCCGTTCTCGAGTCCGCGCTGGTCACGGTTAATGCCGAGGCACGCGAGCGCAACGTCACGCTGATCTCCGAAAGAATCGAAAATGTCTTCGTCTCGGGCAGCCGCCTGCGGCTGGAACAGGCTATCCTCAATCTGCTGGCGAACGCCATTAAGTTCAATCGTCCCAACGGCGAAGTCCGCGTCAGCGCCTCGTTGAACGACCAGCATCAGGTACTGATCGTGATTGCCGATACGGGCGTGGGCATCCCTTCCGAGGACTTGCCTCGCATCTTCGAGCGCTTCTATCGCATCGATAAGGCCAGGTCCCGGCAGGTAGGCGGCACGGGACTGGGACTTTCGATCGTGAAACACGTGGCCGAGAGAATGAACGGAGCCATCGAAGTGGAAAGCACACTCGGTCGAGGGTCGACATTCACCCTCCGCCTGCCATCGTATGAGCATTGATCCAGTTTGCGGGATGACCGTGAACCCCGAAAAATGTGCGGGTTCGCACACCCACAACGGCAAGGAGTACTTCTTTTGCGGCAAAGGATGCCTGGCGAAATTCCAGGCCTCGCCCGAGACTTACCTCAAGCCGAAGCTGGTCACAATCGGTATTGCGCCCGAGCCCAAGCAGCCAGCCAAGCCCATGCCGGGCGTGAAATATACCTGCCCCATGGACCCGCAGATTGTGCAGGATCACCCCGGCGCGTGCCCCATCTGCGGCATGGCCCTGGAGCCGATGACCATCTCAATCGACGACAGGAATCCCGAACTGGAGGACATGACGCGCCGGTTCTGGATCGCCGCCGCGCTTACCGCGCCGTTGCTGGCGTTCATGATCTGGCCCGTCAACATGTGGATCGAGTTCGTGCTCGCAACGCCGGTGGTTTTCTGGGCCGGGTGGCCGATTTTTGAGCGCGCCTGGGCGTCCATCCGCACCGGTAATCTGAACATGTTCACCCTCATCGGCCTCGGCGTCGCGGCGTCGTATGTTTCCAGTGCCTTGAGGATCGGCGCGGCGTATTTCGAGCCGGCCGCAGTCATCGTGACGCTGGTGCTGCTCGGGCAAGTGCTCGAGTTGCGAGCCCGGGGGCAGACGCAGAGCGCCTTGCGGGCCTTGCTCGGCCTCGCGCCTAAGACCGCTCGGCGACTGGAAATGGATGGTTCTGAACGGGATATTCCGCTCGAACAGGTGGTGCCTGGCGATGCTCTCCGCGTCCGGCCGGGCGAAAAAGTACCCGTCGACGGCAGGATCCTAAGCGGCTCGAGCGCCGTCGACGAATCGATGATGACGGGCGAGCCGATTCCCGTCGAGAAGAACACCGGCGATCTCGTCACAGGCGGCACGATAAACAAAACAGGGAGCTTCCTGATGACGGCGGAGCGCGTGGGCGGCGATACTCTCCTCGCGCAGATCGTCCGCATGGTCAGTGAAGCGCAGCGCACCCGCGCGCCGATTCAGAGGCTGGCGGACCGCGTGGCAGGATGGTTCGTGCCGGCGGTGATTCTCGTGTCGCTGATCACGGGAGGAATCTGGCTGTTGTACTCCCCTGCCCACGCGCTGGTTAACGCCGTGGCAGTATTGATCATCGCTTGCCCCTGCGCCTTGGGATTAGCCACGCCCATGTCGATCATGGTCGGCACCGGACGCGGAGCCACGGCGGGCGTTCTCATCCGAAACGCAGAAGCCCTTGAAACGCTTGAAAAAATCGACACGCTTATCGTCGACAAGACGGGAACGCTCACCGAGGGCAAGCCGAAGGTCACTTCGACGGAAGGCGGCCCGGAAATTTTGCGCCTCGCCGCCAGCTTGGAGGTCGCCAGCGAACATCCGCTCGCCGCTGCGATCGTCGAAGGGGCGAAGGGCCTGAATTTGTCCAAGCCGCAGGATTTTCGTTCGACGCCGGGGCTCGGTGTGGAAGGAACGGTCGACGGCCACAAAGTGTCGGTGGGGAATCGCGCGTTTCTTCAGAAATCCGCGCCGCCTTCGGATGCAACGGGCGTTCTGGTCGCCGTGGACGGAAAATTCGCGGGATCGATCACCGTGTCCGATCCGGTGAAGGCCAACGCCAAAGAGGCGGTCGAGAGATTACGGTCCGAAGGCATTCGCATCGTGATGCTCACCGGCGATCATCGCGAGACGGCCGAGAGCGTCGCCAAGGCGTTGGGCATTGAGGAAGTCGAGGCCGAGGTTCTGCCGGGCCAAAAGCGCGATGTGGTCGAGC
The DNA here is from genome assembly GCA_035542735.1 of Bryobacteraceae bacterium. Classification (GTDB taxonomy): domain Bacteria; phylum Acidobacteriota; class Terriglobia; order Bryobacterales; family Bryobacteraceae; genus Palsa-187. The sequence continues at coordinate 653,684 of DATKKV010000021.1, read as the reverse complement.
GCCTGCAGAAACAGGGCCGCATCGTCGCGGTGGCCGGCGACGGCGTCAACGACGCCCCCGCGCTCGCTCAGGCGCAAGTGGGCATCGCGATGTCGACGGGCGCGGACGTGGCTCTCGAAAGTGCGGGTATCACACTTCTGCACGGGGATTTGAACGGCATCCTGCGAGCTTTGCACTTGAGCCGCGCGACGATGCGGAACATCAAGCAAAATTTGTTCTTCGCGTTTGTGTACAACCTGCTCGGCGTGCCCATCGCAGCGGGGGTCTTGTATCCTTTCTTTGGATTGCTTCTGAGCCCCATGATTGCCAGCGCGGCGATGACGTTCAGCTCGGTTTCGGTGATCTCGAATGCGCTGCGCCTGCGGCGCGTGCGGCTGTGATCATTCATCACTTTGTAACGTTGTTGTCACGAAATGACTATGATTCGACTGCTATCGTAGCCACTTGTGACACCTGGTAGAAATGAAGATCTTCAGCTCGAAATCATAAATCGTCCGTCAGGCGTGCAGGTTATCAAGCTGAGCGGACCTCTTACTCTCCGTACTTTATTCGATTTTCAGGAGGCGGCTAGGCATCATGCCGGGCATCCCCTGGTGGTTGATGTTGCATCCGTTCCCTACATGGATTCGGCCGGGCTGGGAGCCTTGATCGGGATTTTTGCGTCGTGCCAACGTACGAATCAAAAATTTGGGATCTCCAGTGTCCCGGAGCGGGTCCAGGTGCTTTTTGAAATGACAGGAGTTATGGGAATGCTCCCTTGCTTTCCGTCGATCGACGATGCGGAAGCGGCTGTCATCTCCGGATAACGATTTTGTCACGAACTAATCATGACGAATCGTTACTCTACCTTATCTTGCTTACACCTCACACACACAGGAGCTTGGAATGTTCAGGAAACTCGCATGTCTGTTGATTTGTGCACTGCCTCTGGCAATGGCGCAGACTCCGGCCGACACCGTTGAAAAATCGGAAATCGAACAGTTGAAACAAATGCTGCTGGATCAGCAGCGGCAGATTAATGAATTGCGGCATCAGCTCGGAATGCCGGTTGCGGCAGGCGTTCCCAAGAATGCTCACGAACCGCTCGGCGAGGTGGCCAGCACAACGCCGGTTCTTCCTCCGGCGGCACCCGCGGCTGAGACCAAGCCGGCGTTCACGCCCCCCGCGAGCGCTTCGACCTCTGCGGCCGGGCAGGCGGCCAGCACCGAGTCCCCGCTGCAGTTCAAGCTGGGCGACGCATACTTCACGCCCGTCGGGTTTATGGATATGACGTCGGTGACGAGGTCAACCAACCCCGGATCGGGAATCGGCACGAACTTCGGCAGCATCCCTTACGGAAACACGCAGGCTGGTTCGCTCACGGAGTCGCGCCTGAGCCCTCAGAACTCGCGAATTGGTATGCGAATCGACACCGGGTTCAGTGACTTTAAGATCATGGGTTATTGGGAGTCTGACTTTTTGGGGCAGATCTCAAACCCTCCGAACGGAGGCTTGGCAGTCAGCAGCAATCCTTATGTGTTCCGCCTGCGTTTGTTCTGGGTGGATGTTAAGAAGGGCAAGAACGAGTTTCTGGCCGGCCAGTCCTGGAGTCTGATGACGCCGAACAGAAGAGGGGTCTCTCCTCTGCCTGGCGATATCTTCTATTCGCAGGACATCGACGTGAATTACCAATTGGGCTTGACGTGGGGGCGCATTCCGGGCTTCCGGTACGTTTATCACCCGAACGACAAGGTAGCGTTCGCTATGGCCCTTGAAAACTCCGAACCGTATGTCGGCGGGGGAAATGGCGGCAGCGGAGTGGTCCTTCCCGCGGCGATCTCCACCACAAACGCCGTATCCGGCTCGGTTTTGGGCGGGCAGATCAACAACGGATCGAGCGTGATCAGCGCAGCGGCCCTGATGCCGGACATCATTGCCAAGCTCGCTTTCGATCCATCCAAGCGCTTTCACTTGGAAGTGGACGGAGTGGTGATCGCGAATAAGATTGCGTTCCCGATCGCTGGCCCGGCGTTCCCGACGAACACGAAGGTGGGAGGCGGCGGATCGCTCAACCTGGGCTTCGATCTGGCTAAGAATGTGCGTGTATTGACGAACAATTACTTTAGCGCGGGCGGCGGACGGTACATTTTCGGCCAGGCTCCGGACTTTATGGTCCGGTCGAATGGGACCATCTCTCTGGTTCATTCGACCTCGACCGTGACAGGTCTTGAGATCACCACGAAGAAGACGTTGCTATACGCATATTACGGCGGAGTCTACATTCCCAAGAATATGGCGTTGGATGCGAACGGGACGACGAAGATCGGCTACGGTTCTATCGCCAATGACGGCCAGAACCGCGCGATCCAGGAAATCACATTCGGCACCAATACCACGCTGGCCAAGAACGCCAAGTGGGGCGCGCTGAACCTGATGTTCCAATACTCCTATCTGCAGCGGAATCCATGGCTTGTGACCGGCACGTCGCCGACGAACGCCCACCTCAACATGGGTTTCGTGAACCTGCGTTACACGCTGCCCGGCGCCCCGCCGGCGGCCAAGTAACCTTTTAAAATGCTCCTTTCTGGCTGCGGGTCGGGGAAGCGGGTGCAGCCAGGAAGCGAGCGTGACAGCAGTAATCATTTTGTAACACGAAACTGAGAAAATAACAGGAGGTCAAAGATGACTCGAAGTATCATTCGGGCGGTAATCGCTGCCGCCCTTCTCGCGAGCAGCGCTCTTGCGCAGCAGATTCTCATCAACGGAACGGGCGCGACGTTCCCCTATCCGATGTACTCGAAGTGGTTTGACGTATATCACAAGAAATATTCCAACATTCAGATTAACTACAACTCTCTTGGATCCGGCGCCGGCGTTCAGCAGGTGACGGCGGGAACAGTGGATTTTGGGGCATCGGACATGCCGATGACTGATGACGAGTTGAAGGGGTTCCGGGACAAGAACGGCTATGGCGTGCTGCACTTCCCCACCGTCATGGGCGCGAACGTGCCGGCCTACAAGCTGCCTGGAGTATCGCAGCAGTTGAATTTCACCGGCGAGGCGCTCGCGGACATTTTCCTGGGGAAGATCACGAAGTGGAACGATCCGGCGTTAGCCAAGGCAAATCCGGGCGTGAGTCTTCCAAGTACGAACATCGTCGTGGTGCACCGGTCTGACGGGAGCGGAACGACGTTTGTGTGGACGGATTACCTTGCGAAGGTCAGCCCGGAGTGGAAGACGAAGGTGGGCGCCGCAAAATCAGTAAACTGGCCGGTCGGGCTCGGAGGCAAGGGCAATGAGGGTGTGGCGGGGCAGGTCCAAAACACGCCGAATTCGCTGGGCTACATCGAGCTGACGTACGCCATGCAGAACAAGATCCAGTACGGCAAGGTGAAGAACGCGGCAGGCGTGTTCATCTCCGCGGATCTGGCTGGCGTGACTGCGGCCGCGGCGGGCGCGATTAAAGAGGTTCCGGAGGACTTCCGCGTCTCGATCACCAACGCGCCGGGCAAGGCTTCCTACCCGATTTCGACGTTCACTTACCTTCTGGTCCCGGAGAAGTTTAAGGATCCGGCCAAGAAGAAGGCGATCACCGATTTCCTGAAGTGGATGTTGACCGAGGGGCAGACCCAGACCGAAGCCTTGGTGTACGCGCCGTTGCCGAAGGCAATGGTGACCAAGGAAACCAAGGCGATCGCGAAGATCCAATAATCGAACGTGAGCGCTACCACCAGTACCGCGAGTCCAGCCCGTCCTTCGGGACGGGCTCAAACGTTTCAGCAGAGGCTTCGCGCGGGCGACGACCTGGCCTACCTTCTGACTCTGCTGGCCGCCAGCACCATTGTGCTGATTACGGGGATGCTGGTGCTCAAGTTGTATCAGAACTCCGCTGTCTCGCGGCATGAGTTCGGATGGAAGTTCTTGACCACCACTACTTGGGATCCCGTGGCGGGGCAGTTCGGGGCTCTGCCGTTTATTTACGGAACGGTGGTGACTTCGGCTCTAGCGCTGCTGATCGCGATTCCGTTGGGTGTGGGCGCGGCGATTTTTTTGGCGGAACTGGCCCCACCGAGAATCTCCTCGGGATTGACGTTCCTGATCGAGCTATTGGCGGCAGTGCCGAGCGTGATTTTCGGGATGCTCGGGTTTTTCATCATGGTTCCCGCTCTGCAAAAGCTGGAGGATCCGTTGCGGGCGGCCTTCGGTTGGTCTCCCCTGTTCAAAGGGCCTTTTTACGGGGTAAGCATGCTGTCGGCAGGCGTGGTGCTCTCGCTGATGATCATCCCGTTCATCATTTCGATTTCGAGGGAAGTCATTCTGGCGGTTCCGAACGATCAACGCGAGGCGGCGCTGGCTTTAGGGGCGACCCGATGGGAGTCCACGTGGGACATCGTTGTGCCCTTTGCCTACAAAGGAATCACCGGATCCATCTTTCTGGCGCTGGCGCGCAGCCTGGGCGAGACGATGGCCGTCACCATGGTGGTGGGCAACAGTCCAAAGATCAGCACGTCGCTGTTCGCTCCCGGCTACTCTATCGCGGCGGTGATCGCTAACGAATTCACCGAGGCTACGGGCGATTTGTATTTGAGCTCGCTGATCGAACTGGGACTGGTGCTGTTCGCGCTGACGATCGTCATTAACGGCGCGGCAAGGATCCTGGTGGCGGGCACGAGTCAAAAGGGAGGCTCGTAGGATGGCGGCCCAGGCAATGTCGCTGCATTCGATGCGCCGCAAGGCGGTGAACGTCGTCATGCTGTCGCTGACCGGCTTGTGCACGTTCTTGGCGACGGGAACGCTGCTGTTCATCCTGGGATATCTGTTCATTCACGGCGCGAGGAGCTTGACCTGGGATTTCTTCACCAAGCTGCCGACACCGGTGGGAGAAACGGGAGGCGGAATGGCCAACGCCATTCTCGGCAGCGCGAAGCTGCTGCTTCTGGCCACCGCCATCGGCGTGCCCATCGGGTTCTTAGGCGGCGTCTATCTGGCGGAGTTCGGCGGCAACACCTATGCCTTCATCATCCGATACGTCGCGGATCTGTTGAACGGCGTGCCGTCTATCGTCATTGGAATTTTTGCCTACATTCTCATCGTGCTTCCGCAGAAGCACTTTTCGACCCTGGCAGGCGGTCTGGCGCTGGGCGTCATGATGATTCCCATCGCGATCCGCAGCTCGGAGGAATTCCTGCGCTCCGTGCCGCTGGCGCTGCGCGAGGGGGCGATGGCGCTGGGCGCGTCCAAGTCGAAGTCCATCCTGACCGTGGTGATTCCAGCGGCGAAGAGTGGGATCATCACGGGTATCATGCTGAATCTTGCTCGCGTGGCGGGCGAGACCGCGCCGCTGCTATTCACGAGTTCCAACAACCGCTTTTGGAGCCCGGGATATGAACAGCCCACGGCGGCGCTGCCGGTGATGATCTATACCTACGCCACCGCTCCTTACGAGGATTGGCACCAGCAGGCATGGAGCGCCGGATTCGTGTTATTAACGTTAGTTCTAGCAGTCAACATCGTGGCCCGCTTTATTCTGTCCAGGCAGGCACACGTTCCCAGGTGACCTATGCAGGGTTCTCCCCAACAATCCACTGAAATCAACATGCCGCCGATGAACGTCAACACGACTCCCGAGGCGAGGCCCGTGGGCGCGGCGGCGTCCAAGCTGGCCGCGACAAACCTGAATTTCCATTACGGCGCCTTCAAAGCGCTGCACGGAATCAGCATGCAGGTTTTCGCGAACCGCGTCACGGCATTTATCGGGCCGTCCGGTTGCGGTAAATCGACCTTTCTGCGGACGCTGAACCGGATGAACGAAACGGTCCGCCACAGCAGGGTGGAGGGGGAAATCCTTCTGGACGGCGAGAATATCCACAACCTGGACGTTTCTGAAGTCCGGCGGCGCGTAGGCATGGTGTTCCAGAAGTCGAATCCGTTTCCGAAGTCGATTTTTGAAAACATCGCGTACGGCCCCCGCATTAATGGGACGGCAAAGAGCCGCGCCGCCCTGCGAGAGAAGGTGGAGCAGAGCCTGCGCCGCGCCGCGCTCTGGGACGAGGTGAAGGACAAGCTGAACCAATCGGCGTACGGACTTTCGGGCGGGCAGCAGCAGCGCCTCTGCATCGCGCGCGCACTGGCGGTGGATCCGGAGGTTCTGTTGCTGGACGAGCCGTGTTCGGCTCTGGACCCCATTGCGACGGCGAAAATCGAGGACCTGATTTTCCAGTTGAAGGACAGTTGTACGATCGTGATTGTGACGCACAACATGCAGCAGGCGGCGCGCGTCGCGGATTACACGGGATTCTTCTTGATGGGCAAGCTGATTGAGTTCGACAACACTACGGTGATCTTCAAGAATCCCGCCAAGAGGGAAACGGAAGACTACGTCACCGGCCGGTTCGGTTGATCAGGAGCTTACATTGCGCCACTTTGTCGAGGAATTAGACCAACTGAAAACCAAGCTGCTCGAGATGAGCTCGCTTGTGGAAGCGGCGATCCAGCGCAGCATCAGCGCGGTGACCCAAAAGGACCGCAGCGCGGCGGACGAAGTGTTTCGCAGCGAGGCGCGCATCAACGCGATTGAACTCGAAATCGACGAGTTCGCCATCAACCTGCTGGCGCTGCATCAGCCGATGGCGGCCGACCTGCGGCTGATCGTGGCGGCGCTCAAGATCAACACCGATTTGGAACGGATGGGCGATCTTTCGGTGAACATCGCGCAACGCGCCATGAGCCTGATGGAAGAGCCGGTCATCAAGCCGATGATCGACATTCCGCACATCGCCGGCCTGGTGCAATCGATGGTGCGCAAGAGCCTGGACGCGTTCGTCAGCCGCGACGCGGAGCTGGCCCGGAGCGTTCTGGCGTCGGATGACGCGGTGGATAGCCTGCGCACGGCCTCTTATCATGAGCTGGTGAGCTTCATGGAGCGCGACCCGGAGAACATCAAGGCTGCGTTGGACTTGTTGGCGATCACCCGGAACCTGGAGCGGCTGGCGGACCACTCCACCAATATCGCCGAGGATGTGCTGTTCCTGGTGAAGGGAATCGACGTTCGACACCACGCCGAAGCGCGGCGCTGAAGCGAATGTTCACTGATTCGTAATTATTTCGTAACCAATAGGACGTTACGATAGGCGAGAAGTCATGAAGAAAATTGTATTAATCGAAGACGACGCCGATCTGTACTCGCTGATTCAGTACAACCTGGAAAAAGAGGGGTTTACGATGGCCGGCGCCCAGACGGGGAAGGGCGCCATCGAGTTGTGCCGGCGGGAACGGCCGGACCTGATCATTCTGGACATTATGCTGCCGGACTCCGACGGCCTGGAGATCTGCCGGGCCATCCGGAATCATTCGGAGCTGGCGGCGGTGCCGGTGATTTTCCTGACCGCGCGGGCTTCGGAGACGGACCGCATCGTGGGCCTGGAACTAGGCGCGAACGACTACATCGTCAAGCCGTTTTTCATCCGCGAACTGATTGCGCGCATCAAGATTCACTTCCGCGGCCAGCCTCCGGCGACGAAGATCCTGCGGTCCGGCGATCTCGAATTGGACAGGGCGCGCTGCCGCGTGCATCTGAATGGCGGCGAGGTGACGCTCACGGCCACTGAGTTTCGCCTGTTGGAGTTTCTGATGAGCCGCCCCGGGGTGGTCTTCAGCCGGGAGCAGCTTCTGGACGCTGTCTGGGGCCATGATCGTGCCGTGACGGATCGCACGGTGGACGTTTACATCCTGCGCCTGCGGCAGAAGATCGAGCAGGGCGAAGATTCAACGTTCATCCGCAGCGTGCGCGGGTTCGGATATAGCTTCAACGCCGAGGCTCCTCAGGAGCAGGTCCAGTAGAGTCCGCTGGCTACGCCAGATCGACTGCCCGCGTGCTCACGCATGGCTGTTCGGGCTAGACTCGAAGCCAATGCGGAACGAACTTACGACGATCGTCGAGCGGGACGGCCCCTAGTTCATCGCGTACTGCGCGGAAGTGCCGGGCGCGAACGGCAAGGGGGAGACGCATGAGGAATGCTGACGGGCATTCCGAACTTGTCGTCGTCGGATGAAGCGTGAGAGATTGCTAGGCGCAGCAAGTACAATGAAAGGTAGGAGTCTCCTCCTTTCTTCATGCAAAATCTTCGCCAGCAGCAGCTCTACGACGCCCTTGCCTCGCGCATTTTGATCATCGACGGCGCGATGGGGACGATGCTGCAGGCGTATCATCCGACGCCGGCGGATTTTCTTGGCCTCGAAAATTGCAGCGAAATTCTGAATCGCACGCATCCGGAGTGGATTAAGGCGATTCACTGCGCGTACCTCGAAGCCGGTGCGGATATCATTGAAACCAATAGCTTTCAAGGCTCGCCGCTGGCGCTGGCAGATAATCACCTGGAATCGGCGTGCCGCGAGCTGAATGTGTCCGCCGCGAGGCTTGCGCGCGAGGCGGCGGACGAATTTTCGACGCCGGAAAAGCCTCGTTTCGTGGCTGGATCGCTGGGGCCCACAACGAAATCCGCGGCTTTGCGGCATGCTTCGTTCGAAACCCTGCGACAGAGTTACTACGAGCATGCGAAGTATCTCGTCGAAGGCGGTGTGGACTTTCTACTGATCGAAACTGCGTTCGACACGTTGAACATCAAGGCTGCGCTGATCGCCATTGAGCAGTTGGAAAAAGAGCTGGGCCAAAAAATCCCGGTGATGGTGTCGGGGACGTTGATGGAGTCGGGCTCGATGCTGGGCGGACAGACGATCGATTCGTTGTACTCCTCGATCGCCAATCACGATTTGCTCGCGATTGGTCTGAACTGCGCCACTGGGCCGGATCTGATGACGGATCACATCCGCACGCTGGCGGCGATGTCGGGGAAGAGGATCTCCTGCTATCCGAATGCCGGTCTGCCGAACGAAAAGGACCAGTATCTGGAGACGCCGGAATCGCTGGCGCATCAGCTGGAGAAGTTCGTGTCGCACGGCTGGCTGAACATCGTGGGAGGCTGCTGCGGAACCACGCCCGCGCACATCAAGGCGATCGCGCAAATGGCGCAGGGCCATGCGCCGAGGCGGATTCCGCCGCCGGCGCATCGCGCCTATTATTCTGGCATCGAACTGGTGGAAGCCGAGGATTCAAACCGTCCGCTGATCGTGGGCGAGCGGACCAACGTCATCGGCTCGCGCCTGTTCAAGCGGCTGATTGCCGATGAAAATTGGGAAGAAGCGAGCGAGATCGCGCGCTGGCAGGTGAAAAATGGCGCGCATATCGTCGACGTGTGCCTGCAATCGTCGGATCGCGAAGAGATCAAGGACGTGGCTCCGTTCTACGGGAAGCTAATGCCGAAGATCAAGGCTCCGGTGATGATCGACACCACAGATGCCCGGGCGATGGAAGAGGCGCTGACATGGTGCCAGGGCAAGAGCATCATCAATTCAATCAACCTGGAAGACGGCGAGGAGAAATTCGAGCGCATCTGCCCGATTGCGAAGGCCTACGGCGCGGCACTGGTCGTCGGGACCATCGACGAAGATCCGTTGCAGGCGCAGGCCTTCACGCGGGAGCGCAAACTCGGTGTGGCCGAGCGCAGTGTGAAGCTGCTGACGGAAAAATATGGCATCGCGCCGGAGGATATCATCATCGATCCTCTGGTTTTCCCCTGTGCGACGGGCGATGAAAACTACATCGGCGGCTCGGTGGAGACGATCGAGGCGATCCGGCTGATTAAGGCGAAGATTCCCTACGTCAAGACGATTCTCGGCGTGTCCAACGTCAGCTTCGGGCTGCCGGCGGAGGCTCGCGAGGTCGTCAATTCGGTGTTCCTGTATTACGCGACGAAGGCCGGCCTGGATCTGGCCATCGTGAATGCGCAGAAGCTGGAGCGCTTCGCGTCGCTTCCGCAGGGAGAACGGCATCTGGCGGAAAATCTGCTGTTCAATAAGCCGCCCGCCGAAATTCCCGCTCCCGACGACTGGCGGGAACAGACGCCGCAACAGAGAGCGGCGATCAATCAATTCCACATCGCGGCCATTGCTGAGTATTTTCGAAGAGCAGGCAAGAAGACGAAGAAAAAGGCGGAGGAACTGCCGCTCGACGAGCGCCTGGCGAATTACATCATCGAAGGCACGAAGGACGGCCTCATCGCGGACCTAGACCGCAAACGCTCCGAGGGCGCGGCGCCGCTCGACATTATTAACGGGCCGCTGATGGCCGGTATGACCGAGGTCGGCCGCCTGTTCAACGCGAATGAACTGATCGTCGCCGAAGTGCTGCAATCGGCCGAGGCGATGAAGGCTGCGGTGAATCACCTCGAGCAGTTCATGGAGAAGACTGAGACCTCCACGCGCGGCAAAATCGTGCTGGCGACGGTGAAGGGCGACGTGCACGACATCGGCAAGAATCTGGTGGAGATTATCTTGTCGAACAACGGCTACCGGGTAGTGAACCTGGGAATCAAGGTGCCTCCGGAGGATCTGATTCGGGCGTGGAAAGAGCATAAACCGGACGCGATCGGGCTTTCCGGGCTGCTCGTCAAGAGCGCGCATCAGATGGTGACCACGGCATCGGACTTTAAGGATCACGGCGTGGAGGTGCCTCTGCTGGTGGGCGGCGCGGCGCTGTCGGAAAAGTTCACCACGACGCGCATCGGGCCGGCTTACGGCGCGCCGACGTTTTATGCCAAGGACGCGATGACCGGGCTCGCTATCATGAATGAGCTAACGGACCCGGCAACACGCGAGGCCGCGCTGAAGGCCCATGTCTTCACGGCGAACGGCGATGCGCCCGCGTCCGAAGTGCCGGCAGTCAACACGGGCACGACGCGCAGCTCGAAGGTTCGCACGGACATTCCGATTCCCAGCGTGCCGTATCTGGATCGCCGCGTCCGCGCGATCCCGAACCTGGCAGAACTCTGGAGCTACATGAATCCGTACATGCTGTACGGGCGTCACCTGGGGTTTAAGGGCAATTTCGAAAAGCTCCTGGCCGACCGCGATCCGAAGGCTCTGGAATTATTCAACGACGTCGAGCAGGTGAAGGCGGAAGCCGAGAAGTTTTTCAAAGTCCGCGCCGTGTGGCAATTTTTTGAAGCGGAGCGCGACGGCAATTCAATTCATCTGTTCGAGCCCGGCGCGAAGAATCCTCTCCACACGTTTAAGTTCGGCCGCCAGCATAAAGCTGACGGGCTCTGCCTGAGCGATTACATTCTGGACCCTCGGGACGGGCGCAGGGATCATCTTGGCTTCTTCGTGGTCACGGCGGGCGAGGGCGTTCGCGCACGCACGGAAGAAGCGAAGGCTCGCGGCGAATTTTTCCTGGCTCATGCGCTGCAGGCGCTGGCGATTGAGACGGCCGAAGGTTGCGCCGAGTGGCTGCATCGCCGCATGAGGGAGGATTGGGGCTTTCCCGATCCGCCATCAATGACCATGCAGGAGCGGTTCACCTCGCGCTACAGCGGTAAGCGCTACAGCTTCGGATATCCCGCCTGCCCGAATCTCGACGATCAGCAGGGCATCTGGAAGCTGCTGAAGCCGGAAGAGATCGGCGTCCGTTTGACCGAAGGGATGATGATGGACCCGGAGGCGAGCGTCAGCGCCATGGTCTTCCATCACCCGGATTGCGCCTACTTCACGGCATCCGAATAAGAAAGCGGAATAAATTTTCTCTCCTTCGCGAAACAACTGCATCATACGGATGTCAGTAAATCATCCGAGGAGATTATTCAATGAAGAAACTGTTTGTAGCAGCTTTGGCGACGCTCGCTTTGTCGACGGTCGCGATGGCGCAGGATAAAGATATTGTCGATACGGCCGTTTCGGCCGGGGCCTTCAACACACTGGTTACTGCGTTGAAGGCGGCCGGCCTGGTGGATACGCTGAAGAGCTCTGGTCCGTTCACGGTGTTCGCACCGACCGACGCGGCGTTCGCGAAGCTGCCCGCCGGCACGGTGGAAGGCCTGCTGAAGGATCCGGAGAAGTTGAAGAAGATCCTGACCTATCACGTGGTTGCTGGTGATGTGATGGCCGCCGACGTGGTGAAGTTGAAGGAAGCCAAAACCGTGGAAGGCTCTGAAGTGAAGATCATGGTGAAGGGCGGCAAGGTGATGGTTAACAATGCCCACGTCGTGAAGACCGACATCAAGTGCTCCAACGGCGTCATCCACGTGATCGACACCGTGATTATGCCCCCGATGTAACTTTGGCTTGCGAAAAGCTGCCGCGGCGAAGAGAATAGAGACGTGAAAGCAGTTCTCAAATCTCTCTTCGCCGCTATTTTCGTTTGGATGATGTTTATCAAGACGAGCCTGGAAGAGAGTTTGATCGCCGCGTTGCCCGCGCACTCGAAAAACCCTTGGGCGCTGCCGGGAGCCACGTGGTTCGTGCTTATTATGGCCCTCGGCGATATCGCGATGTCCGCTTATGTTCTAGTTCAGTTGTTCCATCTGGGTCCTAAGGATGGCGTCGAGTGCCTGTTGAAAAGACGAGCGGCGTGAGAAAAACCGCGGCCATGGATGTGCGCGCGACGGCGGATCTTCTCGACCACGCGGTGACGCAGCGCGGCGAAACCCTGGCCGAACTCGTGTCGGCGTCTTCCGTCTTGCTCGTCTTTCTGCGACACGCCGGCTGCACGTTCTGCCGGGAGGCACTGGCGGACATTGCCGGTTCGCGTCAAAACATCGAAGGCCAGGGTATCCGCATCGTCCTGGTACACTTGGGCGACGCGGACGAACTGGACCGACTGCTCGAGAAAAACTCGTTGTGTGGCCTGGACCGGCTCTGCGATCCAAATCAGGAACTATACAAAGCATTCGGATTGAAGCGGGGCACTGCCCTGCAACTTTTCGGCCCCAAGGTTTGGTGGAGAGGCATCAAGGCGGGGTTGATCTCCGGGCACGGAATGGGAATGCCCGCCGCTGATGCGTCCCAAATGCCGGGTGTCTTCCTGCTCGAACAGGGAGTGATCGCGCGGCGCTTCCGCCACCGCAGCGCGGCGGACAGGCCTGACTATGAGGCTCTTTGCAACCAACCCGCTCTCAAATCCGCGGAGCGGAAGTAACCACCAGCGCTCGCGCGCCCGTCTTTGACGCGCCCCGGTAGCTGTGCGGCTCGGACGAATCGAAGTACACGCTGTCGCCTGTCGTCAGCGGGTGATCTTCTCCCTGAAAGTGAATTTCCAGCACGCCTTCCAGCACGTGGATGAACTCCGATCCTTCGTGAAAATGCTCCCGCGTCTCGCGCGGGTTGCGATGCGGAAACTCGGCGAGATACGCCTGCATGCCCTTGCCCTCGGAGGCGAACGTCAGGCATTCGAAGAAAAACGCCGGCGAGGGCGAATCGGGCAGATCGGGGAAACGCATGCGTTCGCCGGCGCGCACCACGGCGAACAGCTTCGCGCCTCGCTTGGCGCTGAAGAAGTAGTCGAGGCCAACGTCGAAGACCATCGAGATGCGGGCCAGCGTCGGCAGCGTGGGCGTCAAGCGGCCGTTTTCGAGCTGGGACAGCATCGACGGCGAGAGCCCCGTGTGTTTGCCGAGTTCGACGAGCGCAATTTTCTTACGCAGGCGGAGCTGTCTTAGCTTTCGGCCGATTTCGTACGCCGAAAGGATTCGTTCGATGGTTTCCGGCCCAGTTTCTATTTTCACTTCAGGATCACTGAAGATAAGCTGACATTAATCAGTATAACTGAACTTACTTATGATGACAATGAAAATCTCAGGGGCTTTGCTGTTACACTCGCTTACGGTATGAATCCTGCATTGTCTTCCCTGACCGACGACGAGCTGGTCGTGCTCGCCCAACAACGTGACGAATCGGCTTTTGAGGAGCTGATGCAACGCAACTCGTCCGCATCCTTCCGGCTCGCGCTTTCCATGCTGCGGGACCGCCAGGAAGCTGAGGACGAAGTGCAAAATTCGTTCCTCAGCGCCTGGCAGCATCTGGGCCAATTCCAGCGCGGCTCGAAATTCTCCACCTGGCTGACGCGCATCCTCATGAATCAGTGCCTGATGCGCTTGCGCAAGGTGCGTCGCGCGACTTTCGTCTTCTTAGACGAACCTGTTGCCGATGAAGGCGCCGCGAAGCTGGAGCTGCAAGATCAGAGCGCCACGCCCGAGGCCGAACTGCAAAACGAAGAACTCGCCGAACTGCTACGGCGCGAAATTCGCCGCCTGCCTCCGCTGCTGCGCAGCGTCCTCGTCATGCGCGACGTAAACGAGCGTTCCACGGTGGAAGTGGCCGAGGAACTGGGAATTTCGACGGCAGCCGTGAAGTCGCGCCTGGCGCGGGCACGCTCGGAATTACGCCGCAGGATATCAGGCGTCGGCTACGCAACGTAGGAACACATATAATGGCGGGGTGCTCGAGTGGTTCTTCTCCGATCCTCTCCCCGTCGGCTCGCCCGCGCCGGATTTCACGCTACCCGACGACCAAGGTAACGAGGTTTCGCTGGCTGCGCTGCGCGGGAAGAACGTGGTGTTGGTGTTTTATCCTCGCGACGAGACAACGGTTTGTACCAAGCAGCTGTGCGAATTTCGCGATGCCTGGGCGGACGTGAAGGCGAAGAATACGGTGGTGTTCGGCGTCAATCCGCAGGACGCGGAAAGCCATGAGAAATTCCGCGCTAACCAGAACTATCCGTTTCCTCTCTTGACCGATAAGGGCCAGAAAACGGGCGAAGCCTATCGCACAAAGGGTTTCATTGTGAGGAGAACGGTGTACTTGATTGGGCCGGATGGTGTGATTCGATACGCCCAGCGCGGCAAACCGGAGCCGTCGGAAGTGTTGGCTGCTGCGGTGGTTTAGCCAGGGTGGGGCTGCCCGTCCCGACCGACAACATGCGCCTCCCAGCCTCGGTTGGCTTCCACAGAAGCCGCTTAAAACGCGGCTGCCGGCTGATAGCCCGCCCCATAAGGGCAAGAATTTACTCGCTCCGGAGAGTATCTGCCGGATTCAGTCGGGCGATGCGTGCCGCTGGGATCAGACTGGCGAGAGCAGTCGCGAACAGCAGACCCAGGCCGACGCCGATCAAACTAACGGGATCGCCGGGCTGCACGCCCCAGAGGAAGCTTTTTAGGAATCGCTCCAGTCCGAAGGCCGCCGCCGCACCTGTGGCGACCCCCGCCAGTACCCAAATCAAGCCCGGCCGCAGCGCGACCTCGATCGCTCCGCCGAGGGTCGATCCGAGCGCCATGCGTATGCCGAGCTCCCGGGTCCGCTCGGTGACGACGTTGGAAATCAGGCCGTCAATGCCCATCGCGGAAAGCAGCATCGCGAGGGCGGCGATGGTTCCAGAGAGCACGGCGAGAAAACGCTCGAAGGTGAGAGCGTCGGCTTTCAGGTCGCGCACGGACTCAAACGCGGCCATCGGCAGCAGAGGATCGGCGGAGCGCGTGGCGTCCTCAATCGCTTTGGCGACCGCTGCGCCATCGAGAGAGCTGCGCACCACCCACTTGGGCGAAAACCAGCTGTGGACCAACTCGATCATTTCCCACTGTGAAGCGGGGATATAAACCATGGGAATGTGGGCGATGGGGCCAAAATCTCCCCATCCGGCACGCTGATCCTGCACGTCTCCTACGACGCCGATGATTTGCGGTCCCTTCGCGCCCCGGCCGAACCGGAGGAGTTGGCCCAAGGGCTCGGCGTTGTTGAGATAGCGTTTTACGAACGCCTGGTTCACCACCGCGACCTGCGCGGAAGCGGGGCCGTCGGTCTGAGCGAGCACGCGGCCCTGGAGCAGAGGAATGCGGAGCGCGGTAAAGAACTCCGGCGTGACGTAGGTGACGTTCGTATTTTCCACGTTTTCCCTACCGGAGGGGTGGAAGGGCATATTCAGGGCCCGCTCATAAGGAAGCGTGAGGCCGACTGCCGCGGCTTCAATCCCCGGGGTCTGGTGCAGGCGAGTGATCGCGGTGTCATAGAGCCGGTTCATTTGCGCCGGCGTCTTGTAGCGGGCGTCCTGGAGGGAGAATTTCGCGATCATCACGTGATTCGGGTCGAAGCCGGGGTCCAGATTCCACAAATGAAGAAATGAGTGGAGCAGCAGGCCTGCGCCGAACAGAAGTGGAACCGTCAGCGCGACCTGCCCTCCGGCCAGCGCGCCCAACGAGAAAAATCGCCTGTGGCCGGAGACGCTTCGGCTCGATTGTACGGCGCGAAGATCGACGCGCGCCGCATGAAACGCGGGCGCGAGGCCGAAAGCGATGCCGGCCAGCAGCGTCAGAGCGAGCGTCGCGGCCAGCACGCGCCAGTCCAGTTCGACTGTTTCGAGGAAAGGAAACGTGAGAGCGCCAAACTCGCGCAGCGCCGTCAATGCTCCCCAGCCGACCAGCGCTCCGGCCAGCCCTCCGAACAGGCCAAGAGAGACGCTTTCGATCAGCAACTGGCGCACGATGCGCGAAAAGGGAGCCCCGAGCGCCAGCCGCGTGGCGATCTCGCCCACGCGTCCGGATGCTCGCGCCAACAGCATGCCTCCGATATTCACGCAGCCGAGCACGAAGACGAATCCGACAGCCGCCCACAGCAGCATCAAAGGGCGGCGGAGATCGCTGGTACGGCCCTCCAGCAAGGGGATGACGCCGAGGCGGACATCGGCGTCCTTTGCATAGGAACCGGCCTTTTTCAGATCCGGCACGAGTGAGGCGAGTTCTTCGGAGGCTTGCCGCCAGCTTGCGCCGTTCCGGAGCCGCGCTGCGATGGCGTAATTGCCACCGCTTCCCTCGCCGGTCGTGGACGGCCGGATGGGGGTCCAAACGTCGGCCTTGACGGCCGTTCGGAAACCGGCGGGCATGACGCCGACGATGGTGAACGGCTCGCCTCGAAGTACCACGCGCCGGCCCACGATAGCCGTATCTTCATGAAAGTACTTATGCCAGACGGCGTGGCTCAGCATGACCACTGAGGGCCCGCCGGCGCGGTCCTCGTCGGCATTGAACTCACGGCCGACCAACGGCGACACGCCAAGCACACGGAAGAATCCGGAGGATACGCGCTGCTGCTGAACGTACGCGCCGTTGCCTTCGACGCCCAGGTTTACGCCCGTAACCCAGTCGGAATAAACGGTAGCGTCGAGGGCGGAGACGCGGTCGCGGATGGCCTCCCAGGTTCGTCCGTCGTGGTTATCGTGCTCGTCCGAGTTGCCCTCATCGCGGAAAACCCGGACCACCTGGGCCAGGCGCTCGGGCTGCGGGTAGGGAAGGGGCCGGATCATGGCGGAGTTGACGACGGCCAGGACGGCGGTGTTCGCCCCCACACAAAGGGCCAGAATCGCGATTACAGTCAATGAAAACGGCCAGTTCTGTCGGATCAGGCGGAGAGCGTAGCGAAGGTCGTGCATTTGAACCTTAATACGGCAGCCGGGCGTTTTGGTTCGCAGGAATGTTCTATTGGGCCATGTTACACTATAGTTTTTGGTTTCCCACCGGTAAACCGAAGGATCATCCCTAAGAGGAGTTTCAAAGAGTGGCAGAGAAGATGCGGCATATTTTCACGTCCGAGTCGGTGACCGAGGGTCACCCGGACAAGATGGCGGACCAGATCTCGGACGCCGTGCTGGATGCGGTGCTCGCCGAGGATCCAACCGGCCGCGTCGCCTGCGAGGTTCTGGTGACTACCGGAATCTGTGTGGTTTCGGGAGAAATCACCACGAAGACCTACGTAGACGTGCCGAGGCTGGCGCGTGAAGTGATCCACGAGATCGGCTACACGGACGCCGAAATGGGCTTTGATTCGAAGACCTGCGGCGTTCTGAACACGATTCAGAGCCAGTCGCCGGACATCGCCATGGGCGTGGATACGGGCGGCGCGGGCGATCAGGGCCTGATGTTCGGTTTCGCCTGCAATGAGACTCCGGAACTCATGCCTTTGCCGGTGATGCTGGCCCACAAGCTGGTTCGCCAGTTGAGCGAAGTTCGCCGCTCCGGAAAGCTGAAGTTCCTGCGTCCAGACGGCAAGAGCCAGGTGAGCGTCGAGTACATCGACGGGAAGCCCGCGCGCATCGATGCGGTTGTGGTTTCCACGCAGCACGATGACGAAGTCTCCACCGAAACGTTGCGCGCCGAAGTGAGGAAGCACATTATCGATCCAATTCTGCCCAAGAATATGATCGATGCGCGGACCAAGTTTCACATCAACCCCACCGGCCGGTTCGTGATCGGCGGGCCGCACGGCGACACCGGATTGACCGGACGCAAGATCATCGTCGACACGTATGGCGGCATGGGCCGTCACGGCGGCGGCGCGTTCTCGGGCAAGGATCCGACGAAGGTGGACCGTTCGGCGTGCTATATGGCGCGCTATGTGGCAAAGAATATCGTTGCCTCGGGCCTGGCGGATCGCTGTGAGGTGCAGCTTGCCTATGCGATCGGGGTGGCGGAACCGGTTTCGGTGATGGTGGACACGTTCGGCACCGGAAAGATTGAGGAGGATCGCCTGGTGGAACTCGTCCGGGCGAATTTCTCGTTGACCCCCAAGGGCATGATCGAGTCGCTGAAATTGCGGCGTCCGATCTACCGCAAGACGGCGGCGTTCGGGCATTTCGGCCGCACGGAAGACACGTTCACCTGGGAGGCGACCGACAAGGCCGCCGCTCTAAAGGCAGCGGCGCAGCCAGCGGTGGCGACCAGCAAATAACCAATTCGGAGAATAAAATGAGCACAGCAACCACTACCGTCCCTTGTGACGTGAAAGATCTTTCGCTCGCGGATGCCGGCAAGCGCCGCATCGAGTGGGCGGCGCAGTCGATGCCCGTTCTGGCCACGATTCGCAAACAGTTCATCAAGACCCAACCTCTGGCGGGCATCAGAGTTGCCGCGTGTCTGCACGTAACCACGGAAACCGCGAACCTGATGATCGCGCTGCGCGACGGCGGAGCAAGTATCGCCCTGTGCGCGTCGAATCCCTTGTCCACGCAGGACGAGGTCGCGGCCTCGTTGGTGCGCGATTACAACATCCCTACTTTCGCCATCAAGGGTGAATCGAACGACGTTTATTATTCGCATTTGAACGCCGCGCTCGACACTGCTCCGCAATTCACCATGGACGACGGAGCGGACGTAGTGGGCCTGCTCCACACAAAGCGCAAGGAACTGTTAAAGAACGTCATCGGCGGCACGGAAGAGACCACCACCGGTGTGATCCGCCTGCGAGCGATGGCGAAGGACAACGTGCTGGCTTATCCGATCATCGCCGTTAACGACGCGCTGACCAAGCACCTGTTCGACAATCGCTACGGCACGGGCCAGAGCACACTCGACGGCATCATCCGTGCGACGAACGTTCTGCTGGCTGGCCTGAATGTGGTGGTCGCCGGCTACGGCTGGTGCGGACGGGGCGTGGCGATGCGCGCCAAGGGGATGGGCGCGAACGTCATTGTCACCGAGATCGACCCGACCAAGGCAATCGAGGCCGTGATGGACGGATTCCGCGTGATGACGATGCACGAGGCGGCCACGATCGGCGACGTGTTCGTTACGGTGACCGGCAATAAGAACGTGATTGGCCGCGACCACTTTGACAAGCTCAAGAGCGGCGCGATTCTGGCGAACTCCGGCCACTTCAACGTGGAGATCGACCTGGACACGCTGGCGTCGGTTTCATCGAGCCGCAAGGAAGCGCGGCCTTTCGTCGAGGAGTTTTCGATGAAGGACGGCCGTAAGATCTACGTGCTGGGCGAAGGCCGCCTGATCAATCTGGCGGCCGCTGAAGGCCACCCGGCCTCGGTGATGGATATGAGCTTCGCCAACCAGGCGCTTTCGGCCGAGTACATGGTGAAAAATCACGCCAAGCTGGAAAAGAAGGTTTACTCGGTGCCGGAAGAGTTGGATAAGACCGTCGCCAAGATGAAGCTGGAATCGATGGGTTTCAATATCGACAAGCTGACGCCGGAACAGGAAGAATACCTGGCCGGATGGGCCGAGGGAACTTAGAGCGCCCCAGCGTTCAAGAAAATCAGAGTACATGCGGGGCGCTCTTGTGCGCCCCGTTCTTTTGTGGAGTCAGGGAGACCATGGCGTTAATTGAGGGTTGCAAGCATTCGCTGGACATTACAGTTCCGGTGGCCGAAGTCGAAAAGGAAACCGAGCGCGTTGTCGCCGAGATTCAAAAGAAAGTGAAGCTGCCCGGATTCCGGCCCGGCAAGTCTCCGGTGGCTCTGGTAAAGCAGCGCTTCGCAGGAGACATCCGGCAGGACGTTCTGGAGAAGCTGGTGCCGCGCTTCTTCCGCGAGGCGGCGGACAAGGAGCACCTGGAAGTGGTGGGCCAGCCGAACGTCAGCGATGTGCATTTCCATTCCGGCGAACCGCTGAAGTTCAAGGCCGAATTTGAGGTCGCGCCGAAGTTCGAACTGGGCGAGTATCGCGGCATCACCGTTACTTACACTGAGCCCGAAGTGACGGACGCCGAACTGGACGCCCGCATCGAAGAGATCCGCGAGCAGAAGGCCGAGTACGTGAATGAAGAGCCGAGACCTCTGGTCGACGGCGACTACGCCGTGGTGTCGCTTGAAAGCGTTTCCGGCGTGGCCGAAAAAGTGTCGCAGGACGAGCTGATGCTGAAGATCGGCGACGAAGCGACGATGAAAGAGTTCAGCGAGAATCTGCGCGGGGTGTCTCCAGAGGAGTCACGCGAGTTCGACGTCACGTATCCGGAGGATTACGACCGCAAGCAACTGGCCGGGCGCACGGTGCGCTTCAAGGCTACGCTGAAGGCCGTGCGCCGCAAGGAACTGCCCGAAGTGAACGACGAGTTCGCCAAGGACTTGGGCGACTACCAGACCGTATTCGAGCTGAAGGAAGCGGTCCGCAAATCGCTGAGGCAGGACCGGGAGCACAAGGCTCAGGACAATGCCAAGCATCAGCTCATCGACAAACTGGTAGACACGCACGATTTTCCAGTGCCGGAGGTTTATATCGACCGGCAAGTAGAAATCAATTTGGAAAACCAGCTTCGTACGCTGGCCGCCCAGGGCATCGATCCGCGGGGGATCAAGCTCGACTGGCAGAAGGTTCGCGAAACGCAGAAGGAAAAGGCCAAGCGCGACGTGAAGGCATCATTGCTGCTCGATAAGATCAGCGAGCGCGAAGCGATTATGGCCACGCAGGAAGAAGTCGACCGCGAAGTACAGCGCATCGCCCGGCAGCAGAGGGAAGCGGTAGCCGCCGTGCGCGCGAAGCTGCAAAAGGACGGCGTGATCGGCCGGATCGCGGGGAACATCCGGACGGAGAAGACTCTGGCGTTCCTGTTCGAGCAGGCGCGGAAGGAAGCGGCCAAAGAGTAGCCGGGAGCCGGAATGATTCGTCGGGTGATTCTGGTGTTCGCCGTTGTGTCCTCCATTGATGCGCAGCGGGCGTATGAGAAGGACGGCAAAGTCGTCTATGAGGACGCGTCGGGGCATCGGACGGGACTCGGCGCGGGCTTCAATTCTATTCTGACTTCGGACGAGAAGGTCGTGTTCCTACGGGGCAGGAAGTTCGCCTACGGGGATAAATTCGACTGCTCGACAATCGCGACGAAGAACTGGGTCGCGAAGTACGATCCGGACACCGGAACGGAAACGAAACTGTTCGACCGATCGATTCGATTCTACGGCAGCAACAGCCTACCCTTCTGTATCTTTTCGCAGATGCACATCTCGCGGGACGGCTCGACCTTATATCTAAGAGCACATACCGATGCTACGGGGGACAGCATTGCCGTCGTCAAACTCAGCAACGGATCGATGACCTTCCTCCACGGCATCGAGGACTTCTGGATGGTCGAGAGCGGTCCCCACATCGGCGACCTGATTTGCCTGGAGCGATTTCTGAACTCGAAGGCGGCCGTCGTCGAAAATCCTATTGTTCATAGGAGTCCCGAGGGCCGCAAAATCAAAGTGATCTCCTACGAGTGGCCTCTGCATGGAGCAAAGTCGGTGCCGCTTCTTCGAAAGTATCTCCAGGACATCGGCGGAACGATTCATATTGACGGGCAACAACTGCCGTAGGCAGACGCGTGCGGTAGCTCCTCCTGGCTACGGGCTGTTGGCTCTTGGCTTCTGCAGCAGATACACCGCGAACGTCGCCAGCCAGTGAGCGCCCTCGTAGTGCTCACCCGTCACGGCTTTCAAACCCGCCGTGGCATGCTCCTCGGCGGGTGGCAATAGGGTTGGAGAGATGTTTCTCAACATCCACGCTCGGCTGAGGTTCAGGCCGTCCAGATGAGAAAACTTCGGATCACCCGGGTCGGGCGAGCCCACGGGCTTCAGTCGAGACAGATCAGGCAGAAACTCGCTGAACCAGCCAGCGAACTGGTCGCGATCCAGCACGCGACGCATCACATCGGCCTCGGCTAGGCATGGCGACAGAAAATCCTCGCCAGACGGCTCGTAATCGATCGGCCCGTTGCGGTCTTTGAGAAAAAAATCGCGGGCGCGTTGCGCAAATAGCTCGCGCGGATGGGAATCGAGCACCAATCCCAACGCGAACGCCGTGTTGCTGTGCTCTCCCGAGCGGACCGGATACGGCAGTTTTTGGATCCACTCGGAGAACCGTACCAAGACGGCCCTTTCGAGCGGCTCCAGCACCGGCGACCGCAGTTCCGCCGCCAGCGTCAGCAGCCATGCGAGGCCGTATGGACGTTCAAACGCGCTCCGTCCCACGTCGTTGAAATAGCGCACTTCCACTGCGATATTTTCTTCCGTAATATTCCGCGCAATCGCCGCACGAGCCTCGGCCGCGAACGGAGCATCGGGGAACAGGCGTGACAGGCGGGCCAGCAGCCAGTGCCCATGCACGGCGGAGTGCCAGTCGTAGCAGCCGTAAAATGCCGGTGTCAGCAGGCGGGGCGGCAGTGCGTCCCCATCGGATTGCATCGTGTGCGCGATCTTGCTCGGATACTCGCGCGTGACGCAGTTCAGCGCCAGACGCGCGAACTGCGCCGCGAGGGCTTCGGTGAGTTCAAGATCCATAACGCTCGCGCAGCACGTTCTTCTGAATCTTTCCCGTGCCACCCTTGGGGAGCGTGTCAGCAACTACCACTGACGTCGGACATTTGAAGTGTGTCGTACGTTCGCGGCACCAGGCGATCAGTTCGGCCGCTTCGATCATATGGCCGGCTCGGGGCACGACGACGGCGCGGATCGCTTCTCCCCATTTTTCGTGAGGCACGCCGATCACGGCGGCTTCCAGCACCGACGGATGCGAAAGTATCAACGACTCCACCTCCGGCGAATAGACGTTCTCGCCGCCCGGCTTGATCATGTCCTTCTTCCGGTCGAGGATGTAGAGAAACCCGTCCTCGTCGAGGCAGCCGATGTCGCCTGTGTGCATCCATCCGCCGCGCAAAGCCTCCTTGCTGATCTCTGGCCGGTTCCAATATCCCTTCATGACGGTCTCTCCACGTGCGATCACCTCGCCCGATTGGCCCACAGGGACATCGCGATCGTCAAAATCCACGACCCGCACTTCCACGCCCGGGATCGGCCTCCCGGCGGCGGCGATTCTCCTGCCGGTGTGGTCCTCATGCTGCAGGAGTACCTGGACGGGGCTCGTTTCCGTCATGCCGTAGGCCTGGATGAAGCGCACGTGAGGCAGCTTTCGCATGGCCAGTTCGATGAGCGGCGCGGGCATCGGCGACGCGCCGTACAGGATGTGCCGCAGGCTGGACAAATCGCAGCCGTCGAACGAGGGATGGTTCAAGACCATGTTGATCATGGTTGGCACGATCACCGTATCCGTCACGCGTTCAGACTGCACCAGGTACAGGAACTTCTCGGGATCGAACGTCGGCAAATACAGATTCGCGCTGCCGAGCACCGGATGTGCATAAATGGACCAGAAATCGGCGCCATGGAACATCGGCGCGGCGTGCAGCCAGACACCCTGAGTCATGCCGCTTGCCTGCAGCATATACACCGTGTGGCTCCACAGATTGCGATGCGTCAGCATGACGCCTTTCGGTCCGCCGGTGGTGCCGCTCGTGTAGAACAACCCGAGCAGATCCTCAGGATCAGGCTCATCGAAGGAGACGGCCGCGTCGCTGTGGCCCGGCTCGGAGAGAATGCGAGGAGCCCTGGTCAACTCGGCGGTCCTCGCGGCGAACACATCGTCGACTACCAGGGCTTTCGCTTCAGAGTCGGCCAGGGTGAAATCAACGTCATGGGGATGCCAGCGCGTGTTGATCGGGACGATCGCTACGCCGGCGATTGCCGTTGCCCAATACAACTCCAGATAATCATGCGAGTTGAGCATCCATGCCGCCACGCGGTCGCCCTTTTCGATGCCGAGTTCGCGCAGATACGCGGCCCGTTTGTGGGCTCGTTCGTAAAACTCGCTCCACGTCAGGCCGCCGCTGGCCGGGTTTGAGCCGAAAAAGCGCGCTCCGCGGCGCAGGCCGTACAGGACGTTCATGGAAGCTCCTCGTTGTGCTCTCCCAACCGCGGCGCGGGACTGAGTTCGCGGCCCGGAGTGCCGCTTAACTTCGGAATCCGGGGAGCGACGGCTTGCAAGGGTCGAACCGGCGTCAGACAGCAGTCTTTCGCGCCGAGCCGAGCGAACCACTCCTCCGCCGTCGCGCCCGCGAGTTTGCGTTCGACCGTCTCAATCGCCTTGGATTGATCGGGCGCGAACTGCTGGGCGATAAGCTGCTCGCAGCCCAATTCCCGGCAGAGATTCGCCCAGAATTTCGGCTCCAGCGCTCCGATGGCGACGAAGGAATCTTCGGCCGCCGGATAGACGTGATAGCAGGCGAATCGTCCATTCAAAATGTCGACGCGGCCCCCGCGGGCGACGGGCAGCAGCGCTGCCGCGCCATCGGTCATCGATACGTCGACGCGCTGGCCTAGGCCCGTGCGATGGCGCGCTTCGAGCGCCAGAAGAATGCCGATCATCGACTGCATCGAGCCTCCCGCGAGATCGGCGATCTGGATGCCGGGAATCACGGGCACGCCGTCTCGGGATCGGATGGTGTCGAGCACTCCGGACATGGCGAGATAGTTTACATCGTGACCGGCAAGCTGCGCTTCCGGGCCTTCGCCGCCGTAGCCGTTGAGCGCGACGTAGATCAGCCGCGGATTCACCTCACGAAGGGAAGCGTACCCAAGCGACATACGATCCATCACGCCGGGACGGAAGCCTTCAATTAATACATCGGCTGTTGCGGCGAGTTTCAGAAACGATGCTCGGCCGCGTTCGTCTTTCAAATCGATCTCAACGCTTTTCTTGCCGCGATTGGTTTGCTCGAACAATGCCGCGTAGGTAGCGCGGGCATAATCCCCGATAGGAGGCTGCTCGATCTTGATCACTTCCGCGCCGAACTCGGCGAGCCACTGCGTCGCCACCGCTCCCGGCAGCAGCCGAGTCAGGTCCAGGATGCGGATGCCCTCTAATGCTCCCGGCATTTGACCATCAGCCGATCGTTGTAGCTGAGCACCGGTTTGCCGTCCTGGTTCAGGACGGTGGTTTCGAAAAAGACCAGACCGCGCACACCGTCCTTCGTCTGCTTGTCGATGGTCTTCTTCATGACGTGAATAGTATCGCCGATGAACACGGGCGCCAGGAACCTCAATTGATCGACGCCGCGGAAGGCGACAATGGCTTCCTGATTGGGCGTCATCTGCACCATCAGGCCGGTGGAGATGGAAAAGATCAGCGCGCCGTGGGCGATGCGGCGGCCGTAGGGCCCATTGCGCGCGTATTCCTCATTCACGTGTAACTCGACAAAATCGCCGGATAGGCCTGCGAAATTGACAATATCGGCCTCCGTGATGGTACGCCCGCGTGAGGTTCGGACTTCTTGTAGGTTGTAGTCTTCGTAGAACATACGCAGTACGTTATAATCGCATTTCTATGCGTAATAAAGTGACTGTGGTTGGTGGAGGCAACGTAGGCGCAAGCTGCGCCATGAACCTCGCGTTTAAAGAACTGGCCGACGTCGTTCTGGTCGACGTGGTGGAGGGTGTGCCGCAGGGCAAGGGCCTGGACATGCTGCAATCGGGCCCGATTGAGGGCTACGATGTGACCATCACCGGAGCCAACGATTATGAGGCGACGGCGAACTCCGATGTGGTCGTGATCACGGCCGGCCTGGCGCGCAAGCCCGGCATGAGCCGCGACGATCTTCTGCTGGCGAATTATGAAGTGGTGAAGAGCGTCACCGAAAAGATCGCCGCTCATTCACCCAACGCGATCCTGGTGCTGGTCACCAATCCTCTGGACGCCATGTGCTGGACCGCGCATCAAGTATCGAAATTTCCCAAGCATCGCGTGATCGGCATGGCGGGCGTGCTGGATACGGCGCGTTTCCGCACGTTCATCGCCGCGGAGCTGAACGTTTCGGTGGAGAACGTCACCGCGGTTGTGCTCGGTGGCCACGGCGATACCATGGTTCCGATCGTGCGCTTGTCCAGCGTCTCCGGCATCCCGTTGACGGAACTGATGGATCAGGCCACGCTTGACCGGCTGGTGGACCGCACACGAACGGGCGGCGCCGAAATCGTGAAGTATCTGAAAACGGGCAGCGCGTATTATGCGCCGTCGGCCGCCGCGGTGGAGATGGTCGAGTCGATTCTCAAAGACAAGAAAAAGGTTCTGCCTTGCGCGGTTCTGCTCGAAGGCGAATACGGCATCAACGGCCTGTTCGTCGGCGTGCCGGTGAAACTGGGTGCGAAGGGCATCGAGAAGATCTACGAGATCCAGTTGACGGCTGACGAAAAAGCGGCGCTGACCAAGAGCGCTGCCGCGGTGCAGGAACTGGTGGACGTGATCAAGGGCAAGATGGGAGCTTGACGTGGACTCAGAGACAGTAGTCCGGGTTGTTGCCGTGCTACTGGTGGTAGTCTGCGTCGTCATCATTCTCTCCCGGCGGAAGACAGCGAAACGGCCAAAGTGACCAATGATGATGGGCCAAACCCTCCGCGGGTCGCTCTGTTCACTGACGCATTTCACGAACCCAACGGCTTAGGCACCTTAAGCCGCGAGTTTGCCGCGTTCGCCCAACGCCGCGGATTGCCGTTTTGCCGCGTCAATGCCGGGCCTGCTACAAGCACTGCGCAGGAAGGCTCGATCACCGCCATCGAGTTGAAGCGCGGAATCCGCATTCGGCTGGACAAGGACCTGTATTGCGATCCATTGTTGAGCCGTTACCGGAACTTCGTGATCAGGCAGCTTACGCAGTTTCGGCCCGATTTGATCCACATCACCGGTCCGGGAGACACGGGAATCCTCGGAGCCTGGATTGCTCACCTGATGAATGTGCCGCTGGCGGCCTCCTGGCATACGAATCTTCACGAGTATGCCGGACGCCGCATCCCCAAGGCTCTGAGGTCGGGTTGGGTGGCAGCGCATGCGGAGCGGCTAAGCCTGCGTGCCCTGATGGCGTTTTACGGCCTGGCGCGTTTTGTCCTGGCGCCCAATCAGTCCATGGTCGATTTGCTCGCGGAACGGACCAGGAGGCCGTCTTTTCTGATGAAGCACGGAGTGGATACTTCGCGCTTCGTCCCGCGGGCCAAGCCGGATGGACCGTTCTGCTTCGGCTTTGTGGGCCGCCTGACGCCGGAGAAAAACGTGCGCGCGTTCGTGGACATCGAACAGCAACTGCTCGCTGCTGGGGAGCGGGATTTCCGGATACTGCTGGTGGGCGACGGGAGTGAGCGCAACTGGCTCCAACAGCATCTCACCAAAGCGACGTTGCCGGGATTCCTGCAAGGCGACCAATTGGTGCGCGCATTCGCGAGCATGGACGCGTTCGTCTTCCCCTCGCAAACCGATACGTTCGGCCTGGTGGTTCTGGAGGCCATGGCATCGGGCGTTCCGGTGCTGCTGAGCCCGGAGGCCGGAAGGCGAATTGGGATCAGCCACGGCGTTGAGGGTTTTATTTCCACGAACTTCAGCGAAGGCATTCTGACGTTGATGCACGGCGACGGTCTGCGCCAGAAGATGGGCGCGGCTGCCGAGCGCTTCGCGCGGACCCAGAGTTGGGAAGGGGTGTTCGAGGACCTCTACCGGACCTATGATGTAGCGCTAAACCCGCTAAGGTAGGCGGACCCCATGGTCCGCGGCCGACGCTCTCGCCGACCTTTGATTGCAACCGCATAGCCGCACCAGGGGGCCCGGCGCGGGCGAGGCGTCCGCCCCGCATTAGGGTTTCAGAGGCAGGAACGTGCTCGTCGCCTCATCGAAGGCGGTCACCAGACCCTCACCGATGTGATAAACCCATCCATGGACTCCGAGGCTGCCGTCTTCGAGCCGTGCGGCAACACTGGGGTGCGCCCGCAGATTCGTCAGTTGCGCGACGACGTTGCGCTCGGCGAGATGCAGCAGAAACTCTGCGCTCGGGTTCGGCTCGCGATGTTCCACGACGGCATAGCGGAGCCATGAGGTGATATTGGGATAGTCCTTCAGAGCGTCCGGATTCAGCGCGCCCCTCATGACGCCGCAATCGGTATGGCCGCAGATGATCACGTCTGGAACTTCCAGAACACCGACGGCATATTCGATGGTCGCCGAAACGCCTCCGATGGCGTCCGGGTAGGGCGGCACAATGTTGCCAATCACGCGGCAGATGAACAGTTCTCCGGGCTTGGTCTGTGTCAGCAGGCAGGGATCGATTCGGGAATCGGCGCAGGTGATGAATAGCGCGTTGGGCCTCTGGCCGAGCGCCAGCTTTTCGAATAAGTCCTGATGCTTGGGATAAACGTGCTTCTGGAATCGGGAGATACCGCCCGCTAACCTGTTCACCGCCATGCGTTATTCGATCCCCATCTGAGCCAGGCGATAGCGCAACGCGTTACGCGTCAAGCCCAGAAGCCGCGCTGCATGACTCTTATTGCCATCGGCGCGCTTCAGCGCCTCCCGGATCAGGGACTGCTCGTATTCGTCGAGCGTCAAGCCTTCGGGCAGGAAATGATCGCTGGACGCTGAAGCGCGGGCCCGCTGCGCCGTGTCAATGCGCACGTCGGAGGCCTCCACCCGAGGCCCCTGCGCCAGCAGTATACTGCGTTCCACCACGTTCTCCAGTTCGCGAACGTTCCCTGGCCAGTGATAGTTCATGAACCGCTCGAGCGCGCCTTCGCTGATCTCCCCGTTGAATTTCTTGGCGAAGAAATCGACCAGGTACGGAATATCCTCCTTGCGCTCGCGCAGAGGAGGGATATTCAGCGGCACGACGTTCAGCCGGTAATAAAGGTCCTCTCGAAATGTTCCCTGTTCGAGCGCCGCGCGCAGGTCGACGTTGGTCGCCGCGATCACGCGCACGTCAATCGAGATCGTCTTGTTGCTGCCCAGGCGTTCGATCTGCCGCTCCTGCAGGACGTTCAATAGCTTCACCTGGATCGATGGCGGAACGTCGCCGATTTCGTCAAGGAACGCCGTGCCCGAATCGGCGGCCTCGAATTTTCCCGGCTTGGAGACGTTGGCGCCGGTGAACGCGCCTTTCTCGTAGCCGAATAATTCACTTTCCATCAGATTTTCGGGCAGCGCGGTGCAATTAATCTTGACGAACGGCTTATCCCGGCGTGGCGAATGATGATGAATGGCGCGGGCGATCATATCCTTGCCGACGCCACTCTCCCCGGCGAGCAGAACCGTGGCACGCGTCGGCGCGACGCGCTCGATGGTGGCGAAAATCTCCTGCATGGCGCGGGAATGGCCGATGATGTTGGCGAACTGGTAGCGCTGGTCCAGGGCCTCACGCAGTTCGCGATTTTCGTCCCGCAGTTTGCGGACTTCGAGCGCTTTTTCCACGACAACGGTGAGGTGATCCAGCGAAAATGGCTTGGGGATGAAATCAACCGCGCCTTTTTTCATCGCCTCAACGGCGTTTTCGATGGTGCCGAAGGCGGACATCACGATCACTGGCGTTAACGTGTTCTGTGCCCGGATTTTTTCGAGGAACGCGAGACCATCCATGCCGGGCAGCTTCAGATCGGTAAGGATCAGGTCGGCGTCGCCGGCCAGCTTCAACCCGTCCTCGGCCGTGCCCGCGGCCTTGACGTCGTAACCGGCCGAGGAGAGATGGAGGCCGATCACCCGGCGGTACTTTTCTTCGTCCTCAATGACAAGGATGGCTTGGCGCGGCATCCTTCCTATTTTAGTCGTTGCGATTGAACAAGCTGGCGGTGCGACCGGCGAAGTAGCCAATGACGATCGCCAGTATGAAACTCAGCACAACGGGCAGGGATAGCTCCATGCCTTCCTATCGTCGAAAATCGGCTAATTCTGCATGCTAAACTGATTTGGTTTTTCGAAATAAATCATGAGCAACCTGTACAACCGCCGCGAGATGCTTGCGCTGCTGGGCGCTGCGGGCGTGGCCCGGCCCGCGGACGGTCCGCGGCCCAATATTCTGTACATCATGGCGGACGACCACGCCGCGCATGCCATTTCCGCCTACGGCAGCCGGATCAATGAAACGCCGAACATCGACCGCGTGGCCTCGGGCGGCGTGCGATTGACAAATTGTTTCTGCACCAACTCGATTTGTACGCCCAGCCGCGCCGCGATCCTCACCGGCCAGTACAGCCACGTCAACGGCGTCTACACACTAAACGACAAGCTGGACCCCAAGCGCAATCACGTCGGCAAGGAGCTGCAGAAAGCTGGCTATCAGACCGCGATGATCGGCAAATGGCACTTGGCCACCGATCCCGCCGGCTTCGATTATTGGAACATCCTGCCCGGCCAGGGCGTTTACTACGATCCCGTATTTATCGAAGAAGGAACGAGAAAAAAGCATTCAGGCTACGTGACGGACCTGATCGGCGATTTCACGCTCGACTGGCTGAAGCGCCGCGACAAGGGCAAGCCGTTTTTTGCCCTGTGCCACCACAAGGCTCCGCACCGGCCATGGGAGCCCGATCCGAAGTACAAGAGCATGTTCGAAGGCCAGACTATCCCGGAGCCGGACAATCTGTTTGACCACTACGAAGGCCGCGCGCGCAGCGTCTCCACCGTGACGATGCGGGTCGGCGAAGATATGAGCCAGACCGACCTGAAGCAGCCGGTTCCGTCGGGAATGAAGGGCGACGCGCTGCGCAAGTGGGGTTATCAGCTGTACATCAAGGATTACTTGCGCTGCGTGCGCAGCGTGGACGACAACGTCGGCCGTCTGCTCGATTATCTCGATGCCGAGCATCTGACGGAGAACACTATCGTGATTTATACCTCCGATCAGGGGTTCTTCTTAGGCGACCACGGTTGGTTCGATAAGCGCCTGATGTACGAGGAATCGCTGCGCATGCCGTTTCTGATGCGCTATCCGGGCATGATCCGGCCAGGCTGGGTGAATCGGGACATGGTGTTGAATATCGACTTTGCGCCAATGTTTCTGGACTACGCGGGCGTCGCCGCGCCTTCCGAGATGCAAGGCCACAGTTTCCGCAGCTGCCTGGAGGGCCACACGCCTCGCGACTGGCGCAAATCGATGTACTACCGCTACTGGATGCACAATACGAGCGATCACCACGTGCCGGCGCATTATGGCTTGCGCACGGATCGCTGGAAGCTCATTTACTATTACGGAAAGCCGCTGGGAATGTCAGGCGCGGAGCCTCCCGATACGCAGCCCGATTGGGAACTGTTCGACGTCCGCAACGATCCTCGCGAAATGCGTAATCTGTATCACGATCCGAAGTACGCCGGGCTGGTAAAGAAACTCACTGCGGAACTGATGCAGCGCCAAAGAGAAGTCGGCGATACGCCGACATAGACTCTCGAAACCAAGCGTCACAATTTATTCACACAATTGCAAGGATCTTCCCGTACGATTTCGTGTGCCCCATCAAACCGTAACCGGAATTCTGTGCGAACTATGGGCCCGCCCGGGCGAATTGTTGGTTCGCCGTTGGAATTGGAAATCGGCATTATTCAGCTCCATCCTCCGGGGTCTGATCTTTCTCTTCGCGAATATCACATCGGGATGGCGCGTTGCAGCGGGAGCAACGCTGGTGGAGTTCCTATTCCGCGCGGCGACATCTGGTTTTTACGGATCGTTGATCCAGGCGTTTCGCAAGGCCGAACCGGCGGCATTAGCCACGTTCACCCTCCTGATTATGCTGCCCTTCATCTCGCATTCGATGGAGCTTCTCGCTCACTGGGCGGCGGGAACGCCGAATTTGGTCCGGAGCATGGTCCCGTCGGTGATCTTCACGGAGGTCGCCGTCCTTTTTAACCTGTATGCGATGCGACGCGGTGCGCTCGTGGTGGGAGAGGGGGCCTCGTCCATGGGGTCGGATCTACGGAAAATCCCGAGACTCATCGGTGGATTCCTGCTCGCCGGACCTGCGGCGCTGGCACGTCTCGACAGTAAGCAAAAAACAATTCTAATATTTTTTGTTTTATTAACCTCTCCGAGATCAAACAGTAAACAGTGGGAAGCGATCCTATTTCCATGTTGGAATTTAGGGATCTGAGCCGAAGAGGGTTGTTTCAACTGCTGGCGGCTTCCGCGCTGGGCCGAGCGGCGAATCTTCTTGAAGTCGAACGCGTGGCTGGCCGAGGCGCCGGAAGCGTGGCGGCGTCGAACGTTCGGCGCTACCGGGTCCGCGCTACGATCACCCTACTCGGCGTGCCCTTGTTCACCAAGGATAACGTCGGCGGCGCATGCGCGATGATCGAGCGGTCGCCTTCGGGTGTCTCCACCATTCAATTCGTCAGCGGATCCTGGCCGGAGCGGCTCAAGGGGTTCAATCGATTCGGCATGGTGCAGGAGGCGGTTCGGGAGGAGGGGGGCACGGCGGTTGAGAGCGCCTACGTGAGCTTCATGACCAGCTCGGCGGAGAAGAACTTCGATCAGGCCAAGAAGTCCTTCTCGGAGCGCGGCGCCTCCCAGGCCATCTCGATCGCTCATGGGCGTACCCGCCCTGCCAGTTACGCTGCGGCCCTTGATCACTTGGTCGTGTCGTCGAAATACACCTGGCTCGATTGTCCGCGGCTGATGGCCGAGATGAAGGAGCGCCTTTCGCCGGTGCAGGAGAGCGGCGCAGCCGGGAACCCAAGTTCGGCCGATCTGCCGTTCCTCCACTCCGTCCGCGCGGCCTTCGCCGCGCAAGACCCGTCCGGGGAGTGGCTCTTCGTCCACAACGCCAAGCTGTACCGTCTGCGGACGAAAATGTCTCGCGTTCCCGAAGGCCTGCAGATGATCGCCAAGATCGCTGAACGGGGAACGAATCAGGAAAGCGAATTTCGCGTCTTGTACGACCCGGCCGACGGATCGGGACTGCCGCTGCGCTTCGAATTCCGGCCTAAGAGTTTCCTTCATCTCGTGTTCGAACAGGATCCGGCGGCGGACGGCCCGAGTTTTTCATCCCTGATTGCACAGGAGCAAGCGTGAAACATACCAATATACACTTCGAGTCCGATTCGGCACATTCCAGATTCCGGACTGGCGTGTCCCTGCATAGCCACACGCTGCATTCGGAGGAAACGCTGGATTTTATCTACAAGCTCGCGTCGAGCTTTCCGCCGATGGCGTTCGCGCTACAAAAGGGCGAGGCGCGATACCGCGCCGCGCACAATGGAGCATCTCTTGACTTGACGCGTGCCTGGTGGACGCCGCCGTGCGCTCCGCTCGACGCGTGGAAATTGGAGCGCAACCACATCCGCTACCTTCTCGACATGGAAGGGCTGATTTCGCTGACTGACCACGACACCATCGACGCCCCCATGCATCTGCGCGTCCTCGAATCCTGCCGCGCGATTCCGATCTCCGTCGAATGGACGGTTCCTTTCGAAAATACGTTCTTCCATCTGGGTGTCCACAACATCGCCCCTGGCCGCGCTCGCGAGACCATGCGCGAACTCGAGGAGTACACCGCGCATCCCAAGCCGGCTCAGCTGACGGACCTGCTCGAGTCCGTCGCGGCGAATCCGGCCACGCTGATCGTGTTCAACCATCCGAACTGGGATGAACGAGGGATCGGCGAGGAGGCGCATCGGAATGCTGCGCGGCGGTTCGCCGCAATGCACCTGAAACACCTTCACGCGTTCGAATTGAACGGCCTGCGGCCATGGAAGGAGAACAGGAGCGTGTTCGATTTGTCGGCTGCGTTCGGTTTGCCATTGATCTCCGGAGGCGACCGCCACGCCTTGGAAGCAAACACGATACTCAATCTAACCAACGCGACCACGTTTGACCAATTTGTCGAGGAAGTGCGGAAAGGAGAAAGCCACGTTCTCATCACCGAACAGTACCTGGAGCCGTTCACACTGCGAATCTTACAGAATATGGAAGAAATTCTCAGTGACCAGCCAAATCACGCCCTCGGCTGGCGCCGGTGGAGTGACCGGACGTTTTATCGCCACGAAGATGGAACTGTCCGCTCCCTTGGTGACGGATGGGGAGACAGGCAGCCGCTGGCCGTCACGATCTTCGTCCGAGGGCTCCAGATGCTGCGGCATCCCTCTTTCAAACAGGCTTGCCGATTCGCTTTTGCCCGGCGTGAAGAGGTTATTCTATGATGCCGGCCCCCAGAGCGCCGCGGATCGCATTCTTCACCGACAGCTTTCACGAAGTGAACGGAGTTGCGCTCACCAGCCGCGAATTTGCAGGCTTTGCACAGCGACGCGGCTACCCTTTCTTCTCCGTACACGCCGGGCCGGAAACCAGGCACTGGCGCGAAGGAACGTTCGAAACGTTTGAGCTGAAGAACTCAAGAGCCATCCTCGGCCTGGAGCACGATTTGGCTTTCGATCTGCTCTTCCTTCGCCACTATGAAGCGGTTCGGAAGAGGCTGGCGGAATTTCGTCCCGACGTGGTGCACGTAACCGGACCAAGCCATGCGGGCTTGCTCGGAGCGATTCTGGCGCATCGGATGCGCATCCCGGTCGCGGCATCGTGGCACACAAATCTGCACGAATTCGCAGCCCGGCGTTTGGATCGTAAGCTTGGCTGGCTCCCGACGGAGCCGAGGCGCCACATCGCGAAGGGAACCGAAACCGCGACACTTGACATCACGTTACAGTTTTACCGGCTCGCGAAGTTGCTGTTCGCGCCGAATCCGGAACTGGTGGACATGTTGCAGACCAGGCTGAGGCGGCCGACCTACCTGATGCAGCGCGGCATCGACACCAGCTTGTTCTCCCCCGCCCGGCGCACCCGCGATAACGAGAACTTTACGATCGGCTTCGTGGGGCGCCTTTCGCCGGAAAAGAACGTCCGGCTCCTGAGCGAATTGGAGCGGGCGATTCATGCCGCGGGGGCCGAGAACTGCCGTTTCCTCATTGTTGGCGACGGTTCCGAACGGGAATGGTTGATCCAGCACATGAAAGCTGCCGCTATTCCTGGCATCCTGCGGGGTCAAGCGCTGGCCGAGGCTTACGCGAATATGGACGTCTTCGTTTTTCCATCGCTCACCGACACGTTCGGAAACGTTGTATTGGAATCGATGGCTTCGG
This sequence comes from Bryobacteraceae bacterium, assembly GCA_035542735.1. Classification (GTDB taxonomy): domain Bacteria; phylum Acidobacteriota; class Terriglobia; order Bryobacterales; family Bryobacteraceae; genus Palsa-187. Next base: position 618,372 of record DATKKV010000021.1, on the reverse strand, counting down.
GCGTGCCCGCGATTGTGACTTCTTCCGGCGGCCCACGATACTTGGTGCAATCGGGCGTGAATGGCTACATCACCGACACGGTGAAAGAGATCGTGCGCGCCGTGCTTCATCTGCGTATCAGCAGATCGCTGCGCGCGCGCATGGCCAAGGACGCGCGAGAAACGGCGCTGGCCTACTCCTGGGACAACGTGTTCGGCCGCGTGTATCAACGTTACGAGGAACTGCAGCCGGCTGGCAAGCTTAGTAGCGTGCCGCTATATCGCCAGCCCGGATTGTCGGTGACGCCCTAAGCGAAGGTTAGGGCAGGTGCACGATGCCCTGCTGGATGGCGTAAATCGCCGCCTGCGTGCGGTCGCGGGCACGCAGCTTGTCAAGCACGCTGCTGACGTGGATTCGCACGGTCTTTTCGGCGATCTTAAGCTCCTCCGCGATATCGCGGTTGCTCTTCCCCCTGGTGATCAGCGTGAGCACCTGCTGTTCACGCGGAGTCAGGTCCTCCGCGGGAATCCGTTCGGACAGGCGGTCTCGCACGGCTCGGGGCAGGTAGCGCACACCTCCGTGGACCGTGAGAATCGCGTCCAAGACCTGGTCGCCACTGGCGTCCTTGGTGAGATAGGCCATCGCGCCGAGGCGGAGAGCGCGGAATACATCCTCGCTTCCCTCGTAGTTGGTGAGCACGACGATGCGCGCGTCGCGATGCCGCTTGCGGATCGCGGCGATGGCCTCGAAACCGTCGATGCCCGGCAGGCGCAGGTCCATCAGGGTCACGTCGGGCTGAACCTGATCGTAAATCTCGAGCGCCTGTTCGCCGCTCTCGGCCTCCGCCGCTATCGTCACCTCGAACCGGCCGTTCAAGACCGAGCGGAGCGCCATGCGTGCAAGAAAATGATCTTCCACCAACAGTACTTTTAAAGGAAGATTCATGCGGGTACGTCCACCCAGACTTCGGTGCCGGCGCCTGGAGCCGAATAGATGCGCAAATCGCCGCCGAGTTTTCTGGCCCGCTCATGCATGACTGCAAGCCCGAAATGCCCAGGGGTCGCCTGAGGCGACTCGGGCGGATGGAACCCGCGGCCGTTATCGCGGACGCTCATCGAAATGCGGTCGGATGCGTATTTCACCTGAATATTGACGTTCTGTGGAGAGCCGTGCAGCAGCGCGTTCGTCACCGCTTCCTGTCCGATGCAGACAAGATGATGAATGCAGACCGGAGGCAGGCGCCGTTCCTCTCCTTCCACGTTCAGCTTCGTTTCGAGCTCGGCGCGCGGGCCCATGAGGCTGAGCGTCTTGCTCAACTCCTCGCTCAGCAGGCCTACCGGCTCCTCGCCGCCGCGAAGATCCCAAATGATGCGTCGCGCCTCGGTCTGGCAATGCTTCACGATGGTGCGGGTCATATCGAGGGACGACGCGGCCTCATTGGGCGCTCCCGTGAGCCGGTTCTTGGTCGCCTCCAGTTGCCAGGAGATCGCCGCGAAATCCGCCATTAAGGTATCGTGCCATTCGCGCGCGATGCGGTTTCTCTCTTCCAGAACCCAGGCCACCTTAGCCTCGGCCTGCGCCAGGCGATGTCGGAAGGCCAGGGCGATGATGCCCCCGGCCAACGCGAGCGCCACCGCAAAGAACCACCAACGCTGGTAAAAATGCGGCGCCTGCTCCAAGTCGATGGAGGCCGCCCGCTGGCTCCAGGGGCCGTCGTGATCCCGAGCAGCCACGACGAACTTATATTTGCCTGGCGGGAGCCTGCGGTAGAGGATATGGCGGGCGCGGGTTACGATCCAGTCCGCGTCGTAACTCTCCAGCTTGCATCGGAATTGGAGCTGCGCCGGGTCCGAAAGCCGGATCGCGTCGAACTGAATATCGACGTCGCTGTTGCCGGGCGGGATGACGACATTTGCCAGCGACGAGACCGGGTTGCGGTCGATCGTCAGGCCGGAGACGCGCGGAACGGGCGGCGGAAGCGGCTCGGCAATCTGCGAAGGGTTGGTGTGCGCAAATCCCTTGGCCGTGGCAAACCACAGGCTGCCATCCTTTACGCGCGCCGCCGGCGGCTGTGAAAGCCCTCCGCATTCACTGCTGCGCATGCCATCGCTCTTGCCGAGCACTGTAACCTCGATCGTTTTCCGCCGGCCTTCCGTCAGATCGTGCAAATCACCGCGGGCGACTCGCAAGACGCCGCGCGTCGTGCCCATCCACAGCATCCCGGCCCCGTCATCGAGAACGGAATAGATCTGAAACAGCGGAAGACCTGCGTCCGCCGGCGTGCGGATCACTTTGTGGCCTTCGATCCGGTCCAGACCGCCTGCTTTTGTGCCAACCCAGATGCCTCCCTTGCCATCGATCGAGATGGAAATCACCGCGTCGTTCGGCAGGCCGTCTTTCGTGGTGAGCGTGGTGATGAAGGAGCCCTGAATCACGGAGAGGCCCTGTTGCGTGCCGACCAGGATCTCGCCCGACGGGGTTTCCTTTACTGCCGTGATCATCTTCTGCGGGAGTAGCAATTGCCCTTTGCCGGGGCTGGGGACTCCGCTGTCGTACTTCAGCAAGCCGGAGTAGGTGCCTACCCACAGGTTTCCGTTCCGGTCGAACAGGAGCGCGCTCACTGCATTGGAAAACGATTCGCTTCCCGTGAGGTAACGCTCGATGCGCGCACCGTCGTAGCGGTACAGGCCGTCCCACCAGGTGCCGATCCACACGCCGCCCGCGCGATCCTCGGCCAGCGCCCGGATCGGCGATGGACGGTGCACGCCAGGCAACTCCATGGGTTCCAGCCTCCCCTGCCGCAGGCGGAAGAGGCCCTGCCCCCAGGTTCCCAGCCACAAATCACCACTCTGATCGCCAAGTACGGCTGAAGCGTAGCTCTGCGGGAAGCCCTCCGGCGGACCATACGGAATCAAGGCGGCGCTGCGCCAGCGGCTGAGCCCGCCGCCGAGCATCCCGATCCACAGGTCTTTCTCGTTATCCTCGAGCAGCGTGCGGATATTGTCGTCGGCCAAGCCATTCTCACTGGTCCAGTGGGTCATCACGCCTTGCGCCGAAAGGCGGCAGAGTCCATGACCTCGGGTGCCGATCCACAGATTGCCATCGCGGTCGGCCAGGAACGCCGCTACGGAGCCGTGTGCGCCGGGCGTGATACTGTCGCTCCAGCCGGCAGGCTCCTTCGTCAATTTGAGGACTCCACGCTCGGTGCCGATCCACACCGCGCCGCGAGGATCGGCATACACGGCGGTCACGGCCCCGAATTCGGAATGTCTCAGGGAAACGGCGTGCGGGACGCCGCCCGTCCAGCGGAACAGTCCTTTCACGGTGACGATGAACATGCCGCCGGAGCCGTCCGGCGCGAAAGGCGCGGTATAGTCGCCGGGCACGATTCCAAGCGCGCTCAGGCACTCGACGCGATCTCCGGCCTTATCGGGGATGATGCGTTCGACGCCGTTCTGCGTGGCCACCCAAATCACCCCGTCCCGATCCTCGATCATGCCTCGCACGCGCTCCTGCGTGAGCCCGGCATCTTCACTAACCTGGATGGAGCGCGAACCGACCCGGTGGATTACGCCGCGATCGTCGGTGCCGATCCACAGGTCACCATTGTGAGCGTAGAGCACGGCGTTGACCGGTTCGTTCGCGACGGCGTCGCGCGCATCGACGTTCACCGGCGTGAAGCGAAGTCCGTCGAACGTCGCCATCCCGCCGCCCGTGCCAATGAGGAGTGACCCTGCGGGGGCCTGCGCGATCGTGCGCACATTGCCCTGGGGAAGGCCGTCTTCCACGGCCCAGTCCTGCTTCTGATACTCGGAGAGCGCGCGCGTGCCCGGGGATGCCTGCGCCAGCGATGCGGCGGCGAAGCACCAGACGGCCGGATTCCAACGAAAGGCACTCATACCCCGAACTTGAAGACTAACGCAAAGTCCATCCTAAATAGAAATCCCCTCGCGGAATCCGAAGACCCGCGAGGGGAATCACCACTATCCGGTTCTCTAATTGCGGCTTAGAAGTAGAACCTGCCGACCAGCTGGATGGCTCGTTCGCCTTGCGAACTGCGGATCTGTCCAAACAGAGCCGACGTAATGGTCTGCGACGCCGGGCTCGCGAAGATCGGCGTGTTGGTCGCGCCGTAAGCCTCTCCGCGGAACTCGAAGTATCTCCTCTCGGTAATATTGAAACGCTTTCCAAGCGCGAGGTCGAGGCGGGTCTCGCCCGGTCCGCGCACCACGCCGGGACCCGCGTCCCCGAACGTGTGCGCCGTTGGCGCGGAGTAGGCGCTCGGATCGAGGTACAAAACACCAGGTCCGATGAGGTGCGGATTGTTCGGCGTCCCCACTACATTGGCGCGGAAGCTGCGAGCGCCCGTGCCGGAAGGATCACCGCTCATCTTGATCGTCAGCGGGAATCCGGTGTGCATGGTCAATATGCCACTCAGCCTCCATCCGCCGATAAATCCATCCGCCACCTTGTTCACATTTGACGCATACTTCCGTCCTCTGCCGAACGGCAATTCGTACACCGCCGACGGAACGAAGTTGAACTTATTGTCGAAGTAGGTCGGGCTCCACTCGGAAATCCGGTCATACAGGTTTTGCATGTACGCCGATTGACTCCCTGCCTGGCCGCCTTGCCCGTAGTAGCCGATCGAATCCGACATGCCCTTCGAGTACGTGAAGGCCACCTGGTATTCAATGCCCATGCTGAAACGCTTGCGGAGCGTCGCCTGCAGGCCGTTGTATTGCTGGTTGGCGCAGGAGCAGGTTCCAGAGATCTGAGAGATTTCGGAACGGAGCGTCGGGTTGCCGGAGAAATACGGTCCCTGCACCACCGCGCCGTTTACCAACATATTCTGGAGATACGGCATCGCCACCATCAAGTGCGTACTGTGCTGGCCCACGTAGCCGACCGTCAAAACGTTGTTGCCTCCGAGTTCATACTCGGTCGACAGGTTCCATTGCTGCGATTCCGCTGGGCGAACCCCCGGATCCCACAGGCGAATGGTGGCGCCGACATAAGGATTCTTAGGGTTCAGCGCGGACAGGCCCTGGTCGAGAGTCGAGCCCGGCAGCGTATAAGCAGGCGTGTTGTAGTAAGTCTGGAATTCGGATTCGAACGGAGGATTCAACGGCAATCTCAGGTTCGTACCCGTTCCTTCCAGGTAGGAGGAGATCGCGTAGCCGCCGCGCACGACGGCTGTCTTGCCCATGAACTTAGGCGTATAGGCAAAACCGATACGCGGCTGGAAGTCCTTCTTATAGGAGTTGTAGAGCGCGCGGCAGTCCGAATACGCGCAACCGGATTGACCGGCAAGATAGAGCGTTCCGGTGATCAGGCCGAAATTCGACTGTCGATTCTCAACTTCCACCCAAGGGGTGTTGTACTGCCAGCGCAATCCAATGTTCAAGGTCAAGTTGTTGGCGACACGATAATCGTCCTGAAAGAAGATACCGGTAACCCAGGAACGCTGGCCCCAAGTACCGCTGGAGAGGCCCTTGCCCAGCTGGTCCGGCAGGCCTAACAGGAAGTCCGCTTCGCCAATCTGGGTTCCGGCCGGGCTTGCCGCATTTTGCGCGGTGAACCGTCCGTTGAAGTCGATGAATCCGCTGCGGCCGTTATTTCCTGCGTAGAACACGTTGATCCATCGGCGTTGCTCGTCAAAGCCCATCTTCATCACGTGCTTCCCGCGGATCCAGCTCAGATTGTCGGTTAACTGGAACGTCGTGTTGGCGAACAGCTGCTGCGTGCCGATGTTCGCATTGCCCAGAGTCGCAGCATAAGCGAATCCTTGCAAAGCGAGCAGGCCCGGACCAGCATTCGCGATCCCTGCCTTCAAGGCGATATCGCCCAGCCCCTTGTCCGCGCCGCCATTGTTCAGCTTAATGTAATTCACACCAAAGCGCGCCTCGTTGATGAGGTTCGGCCGAATCGTGCGGGTCCAATTAATGACTCCGTTCTGGAACGGCGATGTGTTGAAGGTATTGTAGAACAGCGGAAACGTGTTCAATGTGGGAGCATCCTGCCGCCCCTGGGAATAGCGGAAACTGAAGTAATCCCTATCTTCCGGACGCCAGTCGAGCTTGATGTCGCCCTGGTCCATGTTCAGCTGGCTCGACGACCCGTAGAAGTAATTGCTCGACGTAATCGTGTTGATCTGCGGCGCTGGATACAGTGACGCATCGTTAAGTATGTTCTTGGCTGCCGGACTCAGCAACGACACCGGGATTTGATTATTCGGGAAAGGATCTCGCAATCCCGTGGTGGTATTCAGAGCGTACGGATTGTACAACTGCACCGGCTTCCCGTTGGCCGTAGTCGCGCCGTTCAACAGCGAGGAGAAGTCGCCCGAACGCCAAGCAACCGGCATGACGACGGTGCCGGCGACGGAAGGAGGAATGTGCTTGCGCAATCCTTCATAGTCCGTGAAGAAGAACAGCTTGTCCTTGATGATCCGGCCGCCGAAGGTGCCGCCGAACTCATTCCACCGCAGCGGGGGCCGTGGAGTCGCCTGTCCGTTGGACTGCAGATTCCAGTTGTTTGCCCAGTTATTGGCGTTCAGCTTATCGTTGCGGAAGTCTTCAAACACATTGCCGTGATACTGATTGGTGCCGGATTTCATCACGACGTTGATGACTCCTCCCTGATAATTGCCGAATTCCGCCGAGGCGTTGTTGGTAATGAGCCGGAATTCCTCAATGGCATCAGGGTTCGGCTGGTAGGCCACCAGGTTGTCCGAAGTGAAGTTGTTGTCAAGGCCGTCGAGCATGAAGTTGTTCGCTTCCTCACGATTTCCGTTGACGTAGGGCCGGCCGCCTCCGGTGGAGCGCTGGCCGCTGTTGAAACTGTTTGGGTCTGGCGTTGTCACGCCTGCGCCGAGCAGCGTTAATGCCACCGGGTTGCGGCTGATTAAAGGAAGATTCGTGATGGTCTCCCCGGCGATGACGCCGCCCACCTGATTGCTGTCGGTCTGGAGCAATGGTGCTTCGGCGTTCACCATTACGCTCTCGCTGGTGGCGCCCACCTGCATGACGATGTCGAACGTCGTATGTAGGTTTACTTCCAGCCGGATGCCGCCCTTCAGCGCGGTCTTGAAGCCGGGAGCTTCCACCTTCAAATCATAATTCCCAACGGGAAGACGCGGAAAAACGTAAATCCCTTCGCCGTTTGTTATCGTGGGCCACTCGGTCCCACGATCGGTTTCCTTCATGGTTACGTTTGCACCGACGATCGCGGCCCCTTGCTGGTCCGTAATACGTCCCGTGATACTCGCGGTGACTTCTTGCGCTTTGAGCGTGGGCACCGAGACTAGAACGGTTGCGAATCCCAACAGTACTGCCAAACCCCTTTGCATCATTTATTACCCCTTTTTGTCGGGCGATTTGGTTTCACCACCCACTTCGGGTATTGTAACGCGAATGCAAGCCAAACTCGCCTATAGAGTTCATGAAACACCCCTTCGTGACTGCTGGCATCGGCCATTTGTTCTATTTAAAACTAGGTCATGTGACCTAATGTCTCCACGGGAGTGGGGCGATGTTCCGTGAAAGGGCAAGGCAGCGTATACTGGTCGAACCGACAATCTTGAGGAGAGATATTCATGAAAACGACAAACCGGCGCAACTTTCTTTCTAAAGGGCTTGGCAAGGGCGCGGCGGCGGCCGCAGTGACCGCGGCCGTGGCCGTTCCCGCGAAGGCGCAAAACGCTCCCAGCAAGAAGGTGATCTACCGCAATGGAAAGAAACCGGAAAAGACACCCCTGTTCAACAGCACGGTCGCGTTCGGCAACTTGATTTTCATCTCCGGCGTGGGCTACCACAAGGAAGGCGACATCAAGGTCCACACCAAGGGTGTGCTGGACTCGATCAAGCAGCAACTGGAGAGCGTCGGATCGTCCATGGACAAAGTGTTGAAGTGCAACGTCTATCTGAATGATCTGAAGGACTACGCCGCGATGAACGAGGTCTTTCAGGGCGCGTTCGGCGACGAGCCTCCGGTGCGCACCACCATCGCGGCGGCGGGAGGCATTCCCGGGAATTCGCTGGTGGAAATCGACGTCATTGCCTGTATCTAATGGCCTGCATCTAAGGGAGCTTTCATGTTCACGAAATCTGGATTCAACCGCCGCGAAATGTTCCTCCGTGGAAGCTTCGCGGCCCTGGCCGCATCCGTCGGCGGCACCATGAAAAAACTGGCCGCCGCGCCGATGGAATTTACCGCGAATATGTATCGGTCCATCGGAGTGCGCCCGGTGATCAACGCGCGCGGGACGTTTACGATCATCACCGGCTCGCAGACGCTGCCTGAGGTGAAGAAGGCGATGGACGAGGCTTCGCGAAGCTTCGTACAGATGGACGAACTGGCGCAGTGTGTAGGCAAGCGCCTCGCCGAAATCACCGGAGCCGAATGGGGCATCGTCTCCGCCGGATGCTGCGCGGGCGTAGCAAATCTGACCTGCGCCTCCATCGCTGGGTTTAATCCCGAGCGGATGCAAAAGATCCCCGATCTGACCGGATTGAAGGACGAGGTCATCATTCCTTCTTATTCGCGCAACGTCTACGACCACGCCGTGCGCATGACCGGCGTGAAGGTCGTCGAGGTAAAGGATCCGGCGGAGCTGGAGGGCGCCTTTAATGAGCGCACAGCGATGGTTTACATCCTCGCCGGGCCGGGCGATGAGGGGCCTCTGGGAACCAAGGCCATCGCCGACGTCGCGCGCAAACATAACGTGCCGGTCGTGGTCGATGCGGCGGCGGAAATTCTCACGCTGAAGCCGAACGTACATCTGGCGCGCGGCGCAAGCGCTGTCGTGTACAGCGGAGGCAAGTGTATCCGCGGTCCGCAGGCGGCGGGCCTGGTGCTCGGCGAAAAGGATCTGCTTGAGGCGGCCTGGGCCAACAGCGCTCCGCACCATGCCTATGGGCGCGCGCTCAAGGTCGGCAAGGAAGAGATCATGGGCATGCTCGCCGCAGTGGAGATGTGGGTGAAGCGCGATCATGAGGCCGAATGGAAGATGTGGCTATCCTGGCTGGACCAGATCGCGACTACGCTGAAGAAGGTCGATGGCGTAACCACCACCGTGAAGGAGCAGAAGGCCGAGCTGTCGAACCGCACTCCCTCGCTGGTGATCCAATGGGACGCGGCGAAGCTCGGCATCACGGGCACCGAGGTGCACAAACTTCTTACCGACACTGAACCGCGCATCATTCTGGCGAGCGGCAACGGCACAAGGCCGTCGGCAATGGCCAGTTCCGTCTCTGTCGTTCCGTATCAGATGATGCCCGGCGACGCGCAGGTGGTCGCGGATCGTTTGTACAATGTGCTGTCCAAGCCTCCGAAGTATGAGAATCCGCCCGAGCCGCAGGCGCCCAAGGTAAATGTCGCCGGGCAGTGGACAGCGCGCATCGAGTACGGTCGCGGCACCGCCCTGCACAACATCATCCTGGAGCAGAGCACGGAAAAGCTCATCGGCACGCACGAAGCTGAGTTCGATCACGGCGATTTGAGCGGCACCATTTCCGGTAACACAGTGAAGTTTCAGAGCCGCTATCGGATTCAGGGCCAGGGGCTCTCCTATTCGTTCACCGGAACGGTGGACGGCAACAAAATCGCAGGCACGGTCAACATGGGCGAATACGGCGAGACGAGGTTCACCGCGGAGCGGCACAAGTACCAGACGGGCCGGCGGAGAGCGTAGGATTGTGCGACAAGCGTCGAGAAGAGTCTCGACGCGGCACGCGACGCGCGTGCGCCACGTAGCTTCGCGCCGCGTTGGACTACTTCTTTTCCGTAACCCTGCGAAACACCCGCAGCAGATTGCCGCCCAGGAATTTGCGGATTCTCTCTTCCGAATACCCGCGCCGCAGCATCGCTTCGGTTATAAGCGGCAGATCACTGACGTCGCGGATGCCGCGCGGCGGCGTGGGACCGCCGTCGAAATCCGTACCCAGCGCGACATGATCCTCGCCGACCATTTGAATGACCCGATCCACCACACCCACCCATTCGTCCACCGTCAATTTCAGTTCGTCAGGCGCCGCGCTGCCCTTCATCGGAAACCTCTGGCCGACGATTTGATCGATGTCGAAAATCGACAAAGGAGCTTTGCGCTCCTGCACGTCTTTTGTGTCCCAGAACGGTTTGCCTGCGTGCGCCGTCACCCAGTCGAATACTTTGCGATTGTGAAATTCGTTGCCGATCTGAATGCCCATGACGCCGCCCTTGGCCGCGAGCTTTTTCAGCAGCCAGTCGGGTATATTGCGCGGAATATCGTTGAGCCGTCGCAAGCCGTGATGCGTTGCGATCACCGGGTCCGTGCTCACGTCGATGGTCTGCGACATGGCTTCGTCGGAGGAGTGCGAGACATTGATCACCATGCCCAGCCTGTTCGCTTCGCGAATCCAGGCTCGGCCGCGATCGTTCAATCCGCCCCATGTGTGCGTCGGAGCGCAGCAGGAATCGGCGTAGTTGTTCTGCCAGTTGTGCGCCGATAACTGCATGGAGCGAAGGCCGAGGCGGTAAAAATCACGCATCACCGCGGGGTCGCCGTCGAGGTCGAAGCTTCCCTCGATGTCGAGCACGGCGGCAATCTTGCCCGACGCGTGAATGCGCTCTACTTCGCTGGCGTTGTGGGCGATTTCGATCTGGCTGCTGTTGGCCTGGATCTGCGTGAGGCAGGCGTCAATCAACCGCATGGCCTGCTTGGTCTCGTAGCGGCCCGGATAGTAATCCTCGGCGACGTAAAAAGAAAAGAACAGGGCGCCCAGGCCGCCTTCGCGTGCGCGGGGGAGGTCGAAATGGCCGTCCGGCTTACGCTCAGCGATGTCGCCGCCATGATAGAACTCGCGCTCGATGGCGTGGATGTGCCCGTCGAAGACTAGGGCGCTTCGTTGTAGGGCCTTGGCGCGGTCGGAGACGTCGGCGGAGGTGAGCAGCGCAAGTGAAATTAAGGCCAGGATGCCTATAGAAAATCTCATAACGGGGATTATAATGGCTGGACGTCATGGCTCGCCCGAAGCTCGCTGGAATCACCACGGTTTACCGGAAACATTCTCACACCCAGCATGTGATCGACCGGTATTTGGAAGGATACGGATGGAACGGCACGCACCACCATCCGGAGATGGATCTGGTCTCGCTCTATGTGGATCAGGTCGGGCCGGACGATCTGAGCCGGGACCGCGCGGCACGTTTTCCGTCGATGAAGATTTACCCCACCATCGCCGAGGCACTGACCCTCGGCACCGGGAAGCTCGCCGTGGATGGGGTGGTCGTCGTCGGCGAGCACGGGAATTACCCGAAGACGCCGAAAGGCCAGGTGCAGTATCCGCGGTATCAGTTTTTCGAAGAAATCGTGAAAGTGTTTCGCGCGAGCGGCCGGTCCGTGCCGATGTTCAACGATAAGCATCTTTCGTGGAACTGGGAGTGGGCCAGGAAAATGTACGACACCTCGAAGGAGTTGGGCTTCCCGTACATGGCCGGGTCCAGCCTTGCGGTCACATGGCGAATTCCTTCCGTGGAATTTCCGACGGGCGCGCGTGTCCGCGAAGCGCTATGCATCTGCTACGGAGGCATCGACAGTTACGATTTCCACGGCCTCGAAACACTCCAGTGCATGGTGGAGCGCCGCAAAGGAGGCGAATCGGGAGTGAAATGGCTGCAGGCGTATCGGGGCGAAAAATTCTGGCAGGCCGTGCGCGATGGCGTCTGGCCAGTGGGGTTGATGGACGCCGCTCTGTGCCGCAGCCACACGCTGACGCCCGCGCGCGCCGGATTCAACGATGTTTTTCCTAGCTTTGACGAGATGGCGCGGCTGGTGAAGGATCCGGTGGCGTATCGCTACGAGCACGCGGACGGATTGAAGTGCACCATGCTGCTGATGAATGGCCTGGTGAAGGATTTCAATTTCGCCGCCGACATCGATGGCGTTGATAAACCATTTTCGACGCAGATGTATCTGCCAATGCCGGACGGTCGCACGACGATGGCCAACTTCTTCAGCCCTCTTTCCTACAACATGGAACAAATGTTCCTGACTGGCAAGGCGACATACCCCATCGAGCGCACGCTGCTGACGACGGGCCTGACCGCGGCGGGCGTCGACAGCCTGTACGCGGGGCAGGTTCGCATCGAGACGCCTCATCTGGCCATTCAATATCAACCGTCGCGCCAATCGACGTTCTGGAGGAGCTAACCCATATGATTACGCGCAGAACGTTTCTCGGAACCGCGGCCGCCGTGCCGATGCTCGCGCAGGCGCAGCCCAAGAGAATCGCCATTATCGCAACGATTTTCCGTTTGCAGTCGCACGCGCAGCATATCGGCGATCGCTTCATCGTCGGCTATCCGTGGGAGGGCCAGTGGCACAAGCCCAATACGCAGGTGGTTTCGCTGTACGTTGACCAGAAGCCGGCAAACGATCTGAGCGAGACGCGCGCCAAGGAGTTCGGCTTTAAGGTATATCCCACCATCGCCGAGGCGGTGCGCTGCGGTGGGCCGAAGCTGGCCGTCGACGCGGTGCTGATCATCGGCGAGCACGGTGAGTACCCGCGCAACGATAAAGGGCAGATTCTCTATCCGCGATTTGAATTCTTTGAGCAGGTGGCGAAGGTGTTCGAGGCCGACGGCCGCTCGGTTCCGGTCTACAACGACAAGCATCTTTCCTATAGTTTCGAGAAGGCCAAGACGATGCGTGAGACGGCGCGCCGGCTGAAATTCCCCATGCTGGCCGGATCGTCGCTGCCGGTGACCTGGCGCTTGCCGGAACTGGAACTGCCCCTCGGCTGCGAGATCGAGGAAGCGCTGATGGTCGGCTGCGGCGGATCGGACCCGATGGATTTTCACGCCTTGGAAGCCATGCAGTGCATGGTCGAGCGGCGTAAGGGAGGCGAGCGCGGCGTCAAGAGCGTCCAACTGATCGAGGGCGACGCAGTGTGGAAAGCGGCGGAGGAAGGCCGCTGGTCGAAGGAGATGCTGCGGTCGGCTCTGTCGCGAAGCGACAACCTGAAGGGCGCGACGGTCACCGACGGACGCACGCAGGACATGGTCGGCACCGGCGTGCTGCCAGGGTTATGCAAGGACCCGTGGGCGTATTTTATTGAATATCGCGACGGGCTGAGGGCGACCCTGCTGATGCTGAGCGACGCCGTCGGCGATTTCACGTTCGCGGTGAAGGTGAAAGGGAAACCGATTCAGTCGACCCAGTTTTTCCTGTCGCCCGACCCGAATGTCACGTATTCGGCGTGCCTGGCGAACAGAATCGAAAAGATGATTGAGACCGGAGTCGCTCCGTATGCAGTGGATCGGACGCTGCTCGTCAGTGGCGTATTGGAAAGCTGCTTGGAATCGAGGCTGAAAGGGCACATCCGCCTGGAGACGCCACACCTATCGGTCGCGTATCAGGCGCCGAAGGAATCGCAGTACTGCCGGAGTTGATTCTGTCCGGCAGGCGGAACCGCCTGCCCCACGCCAAACAACCGCGGAAGGGCAGGCGTGCCGGGTAAGCCCTAGAACACCAGCTTTAGTCCGAACTGGATGTTGCGCGTTCCTGGCGCAGTGGTGTTCAGGGCCGTAATGTTTCCAAATGAGCCCGTGTTGATGGTCGCCGCCGGATTGGCGAAGTTTGCGTGATTAAAGAGCCCGAAGGTCTCCATGCGGAACTGCAGCTTCAACCGCTCGCGAATCGGGAAATTCTTGAACAGAGAGAAGTTGACCGCCGCCACGCCGGGCCCGTGAAGCAGGTTGCGGCCCTCGCTGCCATAGGCATAGGCGCCCGCGGTGATCGGGTAAAGATTCGCCACAGTATATGCCGTCGCGTCGATGCAGCCGATAAGGCTGCTGCTGCCGCAGGTGTCGGAGGGAGCGTGGACCAGGTTCGGGCGATATGTGCCGCTCGAACCGGTGTTGGCCGTGTCGCTTCCGGTACTCACGTTGAATGGGACGCCCGTCTGCAGCGTCACGATACCATTTGCCTGCCACTTCGTAAAAATGGCCCGCGCCACCGGGTTGGAGACGCTGAAGAAAGGAATGTCATACACGAAACTGGCGACGAAGCGGTGCCGGATGTCCCAGTTTGAGTTGCCGTAATCGGCCTTCCAGTTGTAGGGAATCATCGTCGTTCCGCCTCCGTTGGAGTCCGTGGCGGCGTCGAGCGTATGGGACCAGGTGTAGCTGGCCAACATCTGGAGTCCGTGCGTCATGCGCTGGCGGAAGATCGCGCTCATGCTCTCGTAGGTTGCGTCCAAGTCGTTATTGATGGTTCGGATCGATCCGAAAAGAGGATTCGGCCGGCGCGAATTAACCGAGCCGGGTCCTGGGAACAGAGGCGTATTGTTGTAATAGCTGCGGTCCAGATGATAGGAGTGCGAGCCGAGATACTGGACCTCGAGGCCGCCTCCGCTCCAGAGTTGGCGCTCCAGGCCGGCGCTCCATTGATTCATGCGAGGCGTCGGCTGATGCCAGGGATCCGTGACAATGGTTCCTGCCGTGGGAGCCGACGGACACACGCCTGCCGTGAACGGATTGCTCAGCGTCGGGGGCGCGAGGCCGACCGAGTAGTTGCAGGTCAGAATCGTCGTATAGGGAGGATTCGTATTCAGGAACGTGTAGCTGTTGGTTTGGTTCGGGTTGAAGTAAATGCCCGCGCCCGCGCGGAACACCGTCTTATCGTTGATGCGGTAGGCCAGGCCGAGCCTCGGCGCCCAGTCGGAATGATTCGGGTGCGTGAAATGGAAGCCGGGCGTTCCGCCGACCAGAGCCGTCTGGTCAGCATTCAGCTCAGTGGCGACGCCGTTGATGGTGTAGGCAACCGTTGGCAATTCGTAGCGGATGCCGTAGTCGAGCGTGAGCTTGCGGTTTACCTGCCACTTGTCGGTGACAAAGAAGCCATCGCGCCATTCCGCGGTGCGGCCCCGCACCTCGGGTCCGGGCGTCGTGAAGGAGGAAGCAGTACCGAGGACGAAATCAGCCGGCGCGTAGCCTGAGAGCGTCCCGTTGAAGGTGAACCCGCCGCGTGCGCTGTTAACTGCCGCTCGTCCCGTCGCCAACCTGCGGAATTCCATCCCCGCCATGATGTTGTGCGAGTGGTGATTCCAGCTGATCTGCTCTGAGAACTGCGTCGTGGAATCGTTCTGATACCAGTTCGTCGCGCCATTCGCCAGTCCGTTGAATCCGGTGATGGTGAAGTCGGGAATGCCGGGGTTGTTGTAAACGCTGTCACCGTTGAAGCCCGGGATTCCGAGGTCGGTGCCTGCGGTTGCCTTGCCGGCCACCGAGAATGGATTCAGTGTCGCGGTGGAGAAGAAATTTCGTCCCACGCGCAGGTCGTTTACCAGGTTGGGAGTGATGGTGTGCGTGTAGCCGACGCTGTAGTTCGAGTCGGTCACCGGTGTAGTGGCTGAATTGGTTGGGATGGCGCTGCCGCCGTACACGCTCTCATTCTGATAATCGGCACGGGCGTACAAGCGGACCTTCTGTCCGATGTTCTGATCGATGCGATCCACCGTCTGGTCGGTGTTGATGCGGGTCGGCACCGGAACGGAGTAGTTGCTGGTCAGGCCAGGCAGATTTGTCGCCGGATAGTAGGGTTGCAACTTAGTCACCACCGGGGAAATGTGCGAGGCGGGGATCATATTTCCAGGAAAGGGCGTGTTACCGTTCAGAGGGTCCTTGATCACGCCACCGGTAATACTGCCGGCGGGCACGGAGGAAAAATCGCCGTTGAAGAACGCTGCCGGCATGGACGTGGAGAGAGAAGTGGCGGATTGCGACAAGCGGTATCCCTCATATGACGCCATGAAGAACGTCTTGTCGCGGCCGTTGTACAGTTTCGGGATCACCACAGGCCCGTCAAATTCGACGCCGAACTGGTTCTGCCGCAGCGGAGGCTTGGAGGCCGTGGGGTTGGCGGGAGTCGGCAGGGTGAAGAAATTGCGCGCGTCCAGAACCTGATTGCGCAAGAACTCGAGCACCGCGCCGTGAACCTGGTTGGTGCCGGATTTGGTCACCATATTGATGTGCACGCCCAGATAGGCGCCGTATTGCGCGGAATATGTGCCGGTCTGAATGGAAACTTCCTGCACCGACTCCACCATGGGACGCACCGGCGTGGTGGTGATCAGGTTGTTCATGATGCTGATGCCATCCAGCGACATCTCGTTCTGAATTTCACGCGTGCCGGCGCCGTTGAAATCCTCTCCGGGGGGAGTGCCGGTGGCGGAGGACTTGATCCCCTGGAACACGCCGGGAGTGGTCGTGGCCAGCGTCATCGGGTCGCGACCGTTGAGCGGCAATTCGGCGACGCTCCGCGTACTTAAGATTTCCGATACCGACGCATCGTCTGTCTTGATGGCCGAAACCGTCGCCTCCACCAGAACCGATTGCGAAACCGCGCCCACCGGCAGCGTGATATCGGTACGGACCGTCTGATCGATATCGACTGTGATGTTGGTCTTGGTCACCTTTTGAAATCCTGGCTGCTCCACCGTGACGCTATACACGCCGACGCGGACAAATTCAACGACGTAATTGCCTTGCCCGTTGGTGACGGTGTTGTATTGGTCGTGCGTGCGGGTTTCGGTCGCGGTTACCTTCGCGCCGGGAATCACTTTGCCACTGGAATCAGTAACTGTTCCGACAAGCGACGTGGTGGTGGCCAGTTGCCCATGCGCCGAAGCGGCCAACAAGGCTAAGGCTGCAAGACAAACTACCGTGAACTGCTTCATCTTTTTCATCAACTCCCCTAAAGTAAGTGGTTTCAACACTTCACACGTTTGTAATGCGTAGACTACATATGCTGCCACAAAACTGCAATTCCCGCCAGAGCAAAAACGGAAAAATTTTCAGTTTCGCGGGAGGTCGATCACCGCGAAGGTGCGGAATTCGGGGATGGTGAACTCGGTGGCAGGGCCGTCCGCGGTCCAATCTGTCAGTTGAGCGCTCTCCAGGCCGAAGACGCGGAGCTCGCCCTTTCCATAAGAGCCCTTCACGCGGACGCGCAGGCCCATCACCGGGCGGCTGGAATAGTTCAGCAGCAGCACGCGCGCCTGATTCCCGGAGGCCAGCAACCGGGCCACCACGGTCTCGCTGCCATAAACGCGTAATGACCGGTTGTCGTCGCCGATCTGCGCCCGGATTCTGTGCGCGAGCACGCTCGGATTGCGCGCCTCTTCCAATGGGTAGTCCTTGGAGCCGACGCGGACGTTGATGGCGAACGCCGGGTCCGGGGCCTTTTCCAACCGGAACAGCAGATTCGACCGCGTGAGGAGATTGAGCAATTCTCCGGAGACATCCGTGCGATCGTCGATCACACCGAAGTCGGCGACGGGTGATAAATCAACCTCGGGAAGGGTTTTGAGAAACCCGAGCATGCGCCCAAAGGCTTCCTCGCCGGGAGGATCGGCCGAAATCAGGGCCTTCGCGCCGTAAGTGAACGCCTCGGCGGTGGAGAGGGCTGCCGCATCTCCCTTCGCGCGATAGACAAACGTTCTGTCGGGCGAGCGAAGAAGCCTCCATCCGTTGGCCTGAATCCAGGGCGCGCGCGTGGCGGATGCTTCATTGGGGCGGTACAGCACCTTGGGTTCGGTCAGACTAACGGCATCGGCCGGTGGCTCGGCACCTCCGGCCAGAAGGCTGGGCAAAAGCAGTGCCGCGAGCATTATGCCTCCACCGTCGCCACTTTTATCTTGCTCCGGTCGTATTCGCCTAATCCGAAATGTTTGGCCGCGTACTCGATGTGGCCAGGTTCGCGGATGAAGGTGTTCCTGTGAGAATTCTTGTGCGCGCCCCGGCTGCGGTCGATCAGATCCACGGAGCGGTCGAACAGGCTCGGCGCGCCCTCGGCCTTACGCTTCTCCTCGATCATATCGAGCAGAAGGCGGTCGATCGCCACCGGATCGGTGCCGAAGAGCATGGTCTTGGGATAGAAGTCGTAGTCTCTCGTTTCGGGAATCGGCCCGCCATGCCAGATGGCGCGGATGCCGTCCATGATGTTCAGGACGCATTTCGAGCGGAGAGGTTCAACCGAGGCGAGCGTCCCGATGAACGACAGCGTGTTGGTTTTCTCCCGCATATGCGACCGCGCGACGTTCGAAAAATCGCCGTACGCCAGATTCTTCAGGCACCCGGTTACTCCCGCGGCCTGATGCTCTTTCGCATTTGGCACGTTGATGATCTTCGTGAAGCGCTCCGTCACAAGCCGGGCCAGGCAGGAACGCGTGTCGTCCTCACCGAAAAAGCTCACTTCGACGTAGGTCTTCGGATCGTAGTTCAGCAGCGAGCCGCGCGGCGTCTCGACGGCGAAGACGTTCACGCCCTGCGGCACGTGGCGTTCGTAATGGACGCTGTTGAGCTGATCGAGGAATCGCTCATAAATGTAGATGTTCGTGGCCTTGACGCCCACCGCCATCAGGTTGCGGACGATCCCGCCAACCACTTCGGGCGTCGCACACATGTCCGGAGCGCCGGAACAATTCACCTTAATGCCGACTAAGTCGCCGGCATTGAAAAACGACGCCCACGCGTCTTTTTCGGATCTTTGGCCGGTGAGGGTGGTCATGCCGGCCGACAGCATTCGGTCGACGCTGGCCTGATCGACGCGCTTGGAAGCTGTGTCGATCACGGTCTCCGATTGCACCCGAGCCACTTGCCCACGATAAGGCCCAGGCGCATGAGTGCCCGCAGCCGGTTGATAGTGACTGACGATCTTATATGAGGGAGTCTCTTCTGCGCCAAGCAGCACGGGCGCGGCTGCCAGTTGCAGGAATAAGCGACGATCCATGTGGGTATTCTTGCATAGTGCGAGGCCGAGCCCTGCCCTGCCGCGCGTTTCCTACGCGCTCGCTGCCTTCGACAAAACTTCCTTCAGCCTCCGCGCGACGACAAGATCCTCGCCCGGTTCCAGCATCCATACGCCCACCACTATGGTGTTCTCATCGCACGTCAGACCCGCGCCCGCTTTCCGGCCCGTCATCGGATTCAGTTCGATGCTCGGCGTGCCCTTGCGCAGTTCCGCCGCGACGTCGAGCGGCGAGATCTTCACCCGCGATGGATCGTAGCGCAGCAATAGGTGCGGGACGGCGTTGGCGGCAACGTTCGGGACCTCCACGCGCGCCTCCATCGTGGGAATGCTCTTGAGTTGCGCGGCGATTCGGTCGGCCCGATGGCGGAACTCGGCCTCCATTCCAGCGTCGGTCTGGCTCAAGAACCAATCGACGGCGGCTACCATGCCGACAATCTGTTCCTTGGAAACTTTCATGCCGCGTCCGACGGTATCGGAGTTCGGACTGTTGTTCCGCGTGGCAGCTTCGATCAGATCTTTGCGGCCGAGCAGCAATCCGGCGTTCTGCGGCCCTCGCATGCCTTTGCCTCCGGAAAACGCAACCAGGTCGAAGCCCATTTGCGTGTAGTTCCATAAATTCGAAATGGGAGGAACGTCGGCGGCGGCGTCGTTCAGGCAGGGCACGCCATGTTTATGCGCGACGCGCACCCAGTCTTCGCGGCCGATTTCTCCGCTTTCGGCGGCGTTGAAAAAATTCGTCATCACGGTGCGCTCGTTGAACGCGGCCTCATATTCGGCCAGCGACGTCACTTCCACGAATCTCACGCCACAGTTCCGGATGGCATGGTCGTATTCATAGCGATGGCCCTTCTGCGCAATTACTTCGTTCTTGAGGCCCGCCATGTCTGTGGGGATATTGTGGATCGACGTCTTGTTGCCGAGCGTGACGGCCGCAGCAGTGGCGAGCGTGAGCGCGGACGCGGCGCCGGCGGTTACCATCGCCGCTTCGCATTTCAATTGCTTGGCCAGATACTCCCCGGCGGCTTGCTGCAAGTCGTGCAGGCGCACCGGATGCTTGGCCGCGCGCGCCACCGCCGCCTGCACGGACGGAGGCATGATCGATGCGGTAAGCGCCGTGTAGGTTCCCGCCGCGTTGATAATCTTCGTTACGCCGAGCTTGTCGTAGTAGTCCACGCCTGCATGCTCACGCGCGTCCGCTGCGTCCATCCTCGCTCCCCCGAGCCCCAGGCCGGCAAGTGCTCCGTTCGCCCACCCCAAAAATCCGCGTCGCGTTCCGTTGTAGGACATATGATTCTCCTTGCGTCGATTAGCACTATGCTAATACAATGGCGCGGAGGGAAAATTTGCCTCCGCTGTGGATTCCAGTGAGATTTTCAATCGCCCTGCTCGCCCTGACCTGGAGTTTGAACGCGCAGCCACGCTACGACTTGATGCTGAAAGGCGGCCATGTTATCGACCCGAAAAACGGCATCGATCGCGTCATGGACGTTGCGGTCACGGGCGGAAAAATTGCATCGGTCGCCGCCGTCATCGACCCGGCTCAGGCGAAGCAAACGGTGAACGCCGCCGGACTCTACGTTACGCCCGGTCTGATCGACATCCATGTGCATATCTATCTGTGGAAGGAGCCCGGTGGCGAAGCAGTGCAGGCGGACGCGCATTCGTTCCGCAGCGGCGTGACCACCATGGTGGACGCCGGCTCTTCCGGTTGGCGCACGTTTCCCGATTTTCGCCGCCGCATCATTGAACATTCGAAGACCCGCATCCTGGCGTTCCTGAATATCGTCGGCGCGGGAATGGGCACCGGCAAGGAAGATGAGCCGGCCGAAATGGACGCCGAGGCCGCAGCCAAAATGGCCAAGGAAAATCGCGACATCATTGTGGGTTTCAAGTCCGCGCATTATGGAGGCCCGGGTTGGGAATCCGTGGGCGGAGCGGTGAAGGCCGGCGAGGCGACGGGCCTGCCGGTGATGGTGGACTTCGGGCGCGTCAACGCCACGCGCAATATCAATGCGCTGTTCATGGACAAGCTGCGGCCGGGCGACATCTATACTCACTGCTTTTCCGGCCATCGCGAGGAACTCCTCGAAAGCGGCAAACTCAATCCCGCCATGGAAGCCGGCCGCAAGCGCGGGATCGTTTTCGACATCGGGCACGGCGCGGGCAGCTTCTACTGGTACGTCGCGGTTTCCGCCTACGCAGCGGGCTTTTACCCCGACTCGATCTCCACCGATCTGCACATCAACAGCATGAACGCCGGCATGAAGGACATGGCCAACGTGATGTCGAAGCTGTTGAACCTCGGCTCGCCTCTGGCGGAGGTGATCCGCATGTCGACGTGGAATCCCGCCAAGGAGATCAAGCGGCCGGCGCTGGGCAGTCTCGATGTCGGCGCCGATGCGGATATCGCCGTGCTGCGCCTCGATCGAGGCGATTTTGGATTTGTGGACTCTGCGGGCGCCCGGAAATCCGGCGACCGCCAGATTGTATGTGAAATGACGCTGCGCGCCGGCAAAGTGGTGTGGGATTTGAACGGCCGCGCCAGCCAGGACTGGAAATCTTTTCCCTATCAGAAGCAAACATGGACACACTAAAACGGACTTTATTGCCAACTCTTCTTCTTGCGTGCGCGAGCGTCGCCGCCGCGCAGCAATATGACCTCCTGCTGCAGGGCGGCCACGTCATCGACGCAAAGAACAATATCGACGCCGTGCGCGACGTCGCCATTCGCGACGGAAAAATCGCGGTGGTGGCGCAGCACATCGACGCATCGCAGGCGTTCAAGGTCGTGAATGTCTCCGGATTGTACGTCACGCCCGGGCTGATCGATATTCATGTTCACGTCTATGCCGGCACGGGCGAGCCGCGCTCCTACGCGGGCGACAACAGCCTCTATCCCGACGGCTACACATTCCGTGTCGGCGTCACCACGGTCGCCGACGCGGGCTGCGCAGGGTGGCGGAATTTTGAGGACTTCAAACAGCGCGTGATTGACCGCGCCAAGACCCGCGTGCTGGCGTTCATCAACATCGTCGGTAACGGCATGCGCGGCGCGAAATTTGAGAACGATCTCAACGATATGCAGGCTAAGCCGACGGCGGAAATTGCCTTGAAGTATAAGGACACGATTATCGGTGTGAAGACGGCTCACTACGCCGGTCCGGAATGGACGCCTGTGGAGCAGGCCGTTGAGGCGGGAACGATCGCCGGCATTCCCGTGATGGTCGATTTCGGCTCCAACCGAAAGGAGCGCCCGATGAGCGAACTGGTGACCAAGAAACTTCGGCCGGGCGACATCTACACGCACTGCTATTCGGGTCTTCGCGACGAACTGGTGGACGGAAAGGTGAACCCCGCCATGTTCGAAGCGCGCAAGCGCGGGGTGATTTTCGACGTCGGCCACGGCGGAGGCAGCTTCGCCTGGCGCGTCGCGGTTCCAGCGATGAAGCAGGGTTTCCCGCCTGATTCCATTTCCACCGATATTCACACCGGTTCGATGAACGCCGGAATGAAGGATATGGACAATGTAATGGACAAATTCCTCGCGATGGGCCAGTCCTTCAAAGACGTTGTGGCCGAATCGACCTGGCATCCCGCGCGCGAAATTAAACGCGAGGACCTGGGCAACCTCTCGGTGGGATCGGTGGCCGATGTCGCGGTGCTTCGCCTGGAAAAAGGTGATTTCGGATTCACCGATATGTACGGCGCGCGGTTGAAGGGCAGCCAGAAGATCATCGCCGAACTGACGCTGCGCGACGGCAAGGTCGTCTACGATCTGAATGGCCTCACGCGTCCGGATTGGACCACGCTGCCGAAGGACTACAAACAAACGGGCGACTCACGATGGGACGCCGTTACTCCCGTGCCGGTTCGCCGCCAGCCCTGAGATTGTCGCGCCCACAGAGCCGCTACGAACTTTACAGACATTGCGAGATCCTTTTGGTACCATGCTTGGACAGCTCAAGAAAGGACGTCCGATGACCCGCATTCTGTGCACCTCCCTTGTTGCCATTACCCTTATTGCCCCCGCCGCTTTCGCTCAGGATGAACCTCCTCAGTCAGGTGGAGGAGCCGCTGGCGGACGAGGCGGCGCGGCGGGTGGCGCTCTGCCTACCCCCAATCCGCAGCCGTTCGACCGCGTCATCACCAAGGAAGCCAAGTCCAAAAAGGGCCTCTTCACCGTTCATCAGGCGGCCGAGCGCTATTACTACGAAATCCCCAAGTCGGAACTCGAGAGGCAGCTCTTATGGAACACACAGATCGCCAAGACGACGGTCGGTGTAGGCTACGGCGGAAGCCAGGTTACCAATCGCGTCGTAACGTGGGAGCTGCGCAATAACCGCGTCTATCTTCGCGACATCAATTTCAGCGTGACGGCAAAGCCGAACGAGCCGATTGCCGAAGCGGTAAAGGCGGCGAACAACGACACCATCATCATGGCGTTCAACGTCGCCGCTTACCACGACGGCGACCCCGTGATCGACGTGAGCCGTCTGTTCAATACGGATGTTTCCGAAATTAGCGCCCGCCAGCAACTTGGCGCGACGGCCTTCGATGGTTCGCGTTCGTTTATCGATCACATTTCGCCGTTCCCGGATAATATCGAAGCGGAGGCGACGGCCACCTACACCCGCACCCCGAACACGAACGCGACGGCCGCCCCCGGGCGTGGCGGCGGGCTCGGCGGAGGCACCATGCGCGGAACCAGCGCCACCATTGTTCTGCATCACAGCATGGTGCGCCTGCCCGAAAAGCCGATGATGCCGCGTCTGTTCGATGACCGCGTCGGCTATTTCACCACCGCACAGATGGATTATTCAGCCGACGAATTTCGCGGAAAAACCGTGCGCTACATCGCGCGCTGGCGCCTGGAAAAGAAGGACCCGAACGCCGCTGTTTCCGAGCCGGTGAAGCCGATCATTTATTATCTGGATTCCGCCACCCCGAAGCGCTGGATTCCCTGGATGAAGAAAGGCGTGGAGGATTGGAACGAGGCGTTCCTGGCCGCCGGATTCAAGAACGCGATCATCGCCAAGGAAGCTCCGACACCGGAGCAGGACCCAACCTGGAGCCCGGAGGACGTTCGCCATTCGGTGATCCGCTGGCTGCCCTCTACCGTGGAAAATGCCAGTGGCCCGCATATCTCCGATCCGCGCACGGGAGAAATCCTGAACGCGGACATTCAGTTTTACAACAACGTCATGAATCTGGCGCGCGACTGGTATTTCGTGCAGGTGGGCCCGCTCGATCCGCGCGCTGCCAAGTTACCGCTGCCGGAGGATCTGATGGGCCGGCTGCTTGAGTACGTGGTGGCGCACGAGGTGGGCCACACGCTCGGCTTCCAGCACAACATGAAGGCCAGCTCGATGTATCCAGCCGACAAGATTCGCGACAAGGAATGGATCCATAAGATGGGCCACACGCCGTCGATCATGGATTATTCGCGATTCAACTATGTCGCGCAGCCGGAAGATCACATCGCGGTGGAGGACCTGATCCCGCGCATCGGCCCGTATGATGTTTGGGCTACCAAATGGGGCTACGCGCCGATTCCCGCCGCCACGTCGCAGGACGAAAAGCCCACGCTCGATAAATGGGCGCGGGAGCAAGATAAGACTCCCTGGTATCGCTTCTCCACGGCGAATTCCCAAGGCTCGGATCCGGGCGAAGAAACGGAAGCCGTCGGCGATGCCGATGCGGTGAAGTCCACCGCAATGGGCATGAAGAATCTGCAGCGCGTCGCCAAGATGCTGATGCCGGCCACTGCGTGGAAGGACGGCGAAACATACGAAGATCTCGGCGAATTGTATGGCCGGATGCTGGGGCAGTGGCAGC
This sequence comes from Bryobacteraceae bacterium, assembly GCA_035542735.1. Classification (GTDB taxonomy): domain Bacteria; phylum Acidobacteriota; class Terriglobia; order Bryobacterales; family Bryobacteraceae; genus Palsa-187. The sequence goes on along the minus strand of DATKKV010000021.1, from coordinate 593,765 downwards.
TGGAGATGAATCACGTCGCGCAGATCGTCGGCGGATTCAATAGTCAGGAAAAGGTCGTCGGCCAGGAAGGGCGCATCTTTACGCTGGTTCCGAAAATCCGCCAGGAGGAAGCTGCGAGGTTCCTGGTGGAGAACGCGTTCGCCACGCCGCTCTGGATGGTGGATCCGGATATTCTGCGCCGCATCGAGCCGACGGGCGTGTTGCAACGTATCGCCGCCGCGCAGCGCAGCGTGCTCAATACTCTCTTAAATGACCAGCGCTTCGCGCGCCTCATTGAACAGCAGACCGTCGACGGCGCGGCCGCCTACACCGCAGCGGAGCTGCTCGCCACCGTGCGCAAAGGCGTCTGGAAGGAACTGGACGGCGCGACGGTGAAGGTCGACGCCTATCGCCGCAATCTGCAGAATTCGTATCTCGATATCGTCGACGCGAAGCTCAACGGAACGGCGACTGCGGGAGCGGGCGGCCGCGGAGGCGGCGGTGCGGCGCCCGGCGCACGTCCTCCAGCGGTCAGCGAGGATGAGAAGCCGTTTTTCCGCGCCGAACTGCGAGCCCTGAACGCATCCATCACTGCCGCGATCCCCAAGGCGACCGATCACGATACGAAGGCGCATCTGGAAGGCGCGCGGGATCAGATCTCGAAGATCCTCGATCCAAAGTTTCTGCCGCCGGCTCCGGTTGCGGCGGCCACCGGCGGCGGACGCGGGGGAATCCGGTAGGGCAGGCGGTTTCGCCCGGCGATTACGCCACGGTCTGCGCTAACGCGGCCAGACCGAGATCCACCTTCTGCGCCAGCAGTTCGACGAAATCGGCGAGCAGGGCCTGCTTGCGGCCCGTCTCCGCCGCCATCACGTGATAGTGGCTCATCACGGTTGCCCGCAGCAGAAACAGGCCCTCCGCGCCGTACTCAATGGCGTCGAGCCCGGCTCGCTCGAGCAGAGACGCCATCGCATCAGCCGAATAAGCCGGCGGACCGATCTCCGTGTGCGAAAGGAAAAACGGCTGCGAATAGCTGTAATGCCCCTCGCCGTGCCCAGCGTCGATGGTGAACCGGTCGTAGACCCAGCGGTTCAATTCATTGGCCCGCTTTACCGAAGGATTCTGCTTCTCCACCGCCAGAAAACAGACGACATTCATATCGGGCGGCATGCCGGTGATCGGGACAAAACGGAACGAAGGCTCCTCGCCATTCGCGCGGCAGCCGACGTCCCAATGCACCAGACGCTCGTACAACTCGCGCGCGGCGAGCAACGACGCTCGGATGATTTCGCCGTAGCCGGTGCGATCCGGAGGAATCATGCGATGCGACAGCCAGCACGAAGCCACCGCAGCGCCCGGTTTCGATCCTTCCAAAATGTAAGGACCCACGGCCGCCGGCGGGTGATGATGGTGGGAGCCGGTGTCCTCCGGGCTGGCGTCAGAAATATACGGAGCTTCCTCGGTGAGGAACTGGCGCACCATGTCGTTGCGAAATGCCGCCACGCCGCACGGATAGGGAACGTAGCCCAACTTGTGCGGGTCCACGATGATCGAATCGGCTTGCGGGAACGATTGGAACGCTTGGGTGACTTCCGAGTAGCCCCAGCGCAGGGACAGCGTCTTCTCATAGTGCCCGCGGTGGATGGTGATCTCGCGCGAGACAAAGTCGCTTAGTTCTTCCGGCTCGCCGCCGCTGAACAGGGATCGAAGATAGCCTCCCCACGCCGCGTCGACGTGCAGCCAGAAGCTCTGACCTTCGGTGCGCTCGATCTCGTCGCGCAGAGCCAGCAGCCGATGAACCGGATCGACCGCGCCTTCCTCGGTGGTGCCTGCCACGCCAATGGCGGCCACCGGCAGCATGCCGTCCGCAAGCGCCTTCATGATCTTGCGCCGCAGGTCCTCCACGTCCACCCGGAACATACGGTCGACATCGATGAGAATGAGGTTGCCGCGGCCGATCCCCAGCAAGTCGGCGATCTTGCCGAAGCTGTAGTGGCGCGTGCCGGCCACGAAAATCGCCGGAGGAAACGCCGCGTAGCAGGCGCGTGTACCCTGATGCGCGAGGCTGTATTCGCTTTCGGCCAACAGTTCGCAGACTTTTTTGCCCGCTTCGGCGCGATCCAGTTGAAAATGCCTTCGAACGGCGTCGGCGAACCGGCCGTAGAGATAAATCGCCTGGTTTGGTTTCACGCCCAGGCAATCGCGCGGCGAAAGATCACGAATCTGGACGCGCGCTTCACTGTTTCGCTTGCGCACCGTCAGGACGATACCGTGCCTGACGCACACGTCGCGCACGGCTAGCGGGAAGTATCGTACGTTGCGCGCGGCCCACAGCGCCTCCAGATTCGCCACTGTTCCGCCGGACGTCACGTGGGCCCATCCGAACTCCGTCTTGACGCCGCCCGGGGGAGCCTGCTTCGGCGGAGGCTGAAAGCCCAGCATCCGCAGAATATCCGCGCCCACTTCGAGTTCCCACTCCACCGTGACCGGCGCGGCTTCCGGCGTGACGTTGTTCGGGTTGTAGAGCATCCCCGCGAAATAGCCGAGCACGCTGGGAATCGTCTGGTCGCCCGTCATGTGGGCGTTGTAGCGAGGGCTATAGACGGGAAAATGGCGGCGAAAGCCCGCCAGCATTTCAGAGATCTGCTGGAACAGGTCGTCGTTCCAGGCCATCGATTCGCGCCGCAGGCTCTGCGTCACCAGAATTTCATCGGACGGATAATAATTCCGGCGCCAGTGGAAATAATCCTGCAGAATGTGGAGGATCATCTTTTCCTCCAGCTCCGCATTTTCCGCTTTCGGGCCCAGAAACCACGCGGCAAGCCTCCGCGTGCGTTCACGCTGCTGTTCAGAGTTCACCTTGACCACAAGCATACCGCCATCGAGGGCCCCCTCAATCCCCCGTTGGCCAAACGGCCAAGAGACGCCGGGGCATCGACGTGCATACAATAACGATTTAATGTGGATTGTCCGAGTCGCCCTTGAGCGGCCCTATACCTTTATCGTAATGACCCTGCTGATCCTGCTGATCAGCCCCCTGGTCATTCAGCGCACGCCGGTCGATGTCTTTCCCAACGTGAACATCCCAGTGGTGGTTGCGCTGTGGAACTACGCCGGGCTGAATGCCGAGGACATGGAGCAGCGCATCGCTACGGTGTTCGAGCGCAATCTGACCACCTCGGTGAACGACGTCGAACACAGCGAGTCCCAGACGTTTAACGGCAAGACCATCACGAAAATCTTCTTCCATCCGAACGTGAAGATCGAGATGGCGGTGGCACAGATCACGGCCCAGGGAGCCTCCGCCGTCCGCCAGATGCCCCCGGGCACGACGCCGCCCTTTATCGTGGTATTCAACGCTTCCAGCGTACCTATCCTGCAGCTGGCTTTGAGCGGCAAGGGCCTGTCCGAACAGCAGTTATTCGACTTTGCGGTCAACAATATCCGCACCGCGCTGGCCACCGTGCAAGGCGCGGCCAGCCCTTATCCGTACGGTGGTAAGCAGCGGCAGGTGATGGTCGACATCAGGCCCGAACTGCTGCAGGCCAAAGGCTTGTCGCCCGCCGACGTGGTGGCCGCGGTCAACGCGCAGAATCTGGTCCTTCCCGCCGGAACGTCCAAGATCGGCTCGCTCGAATATGACGTGGATCTGAACAACAGCCCGGCGCGCGTGGACGAGATCAACAACATGCCGATCAAGGCGGTGAACAACACCACGATCTATATCCGCGACGTGGCACACGTCCGCGACGGTTATTCTCCGCAAACCAATATCGTTCTGCGCGACGGACAGCGTGGCGTGCTGATGACCATCCTGAAGGTGGGCCAGAGTTCCACTCTTCAGATCGTCAAAGACGTGCGGGAGATGCTGCCCAGGGTCGCCGCCGGGCTTCCCGAGGAACTGAAGATCGAGCCCATCGCCGATCAATCCATCTTCGTGCGCGCGGCGGTAAGCGGCGTCGTGCGCGAGGCGATTATCGCCGCCTGTCTCACCGCCGCCATGATTCTGTTGTTCCTGGGAAGCTGGCGCAGTACGATAATCATCGCCGTCTCGATTCCGCTGTCGATTCTGGTCTCCATCTGCATCCTGAGCGCTCTCGGCGAAACGATTAACATCATGACGCTCGGCGGCCTTGCCTTGGCCGTCGGAATCCTGGTGGACGATGCCACGGTGGAAATCGAAAATATCCACCGCAATCTGGTGCGCATCCCGAACGTGGTCCCCGCGATCCTGGAAGGCGCGCGCCAGATTGCCGTTCCCGCCTTCGTGTCCACGCTCTGCATCTGCATCGTATTTCTGCCGATGTTCCTGCTCACTGGAGTAGCGCGGTACCTGTTCATTCCGCTGGCTGAGGCTGTGGTCTTCGCTATGCTCGCGTCTTATCTGCTCTCGCGAACGCTGGTTCCCACCATGGCGATGTACTTGTTCAACCCGCATCAGCATGAGGAATACAAGCCTGCCGCCTGGAACATTCCAGCGCGGATTCAACTCGCGTTTGAAACGTTATTAGAGGCGGCGCGCCGGGCTTTCCGGGAGATGCTGGCGCTGTGTATCCTGCGTCGTGGCTGGTTCTTGCCGATCTTCCTTGCCGCGTGCCTATCGGCCTTCTTCCTCGTTCCGTGGTTGGGCCAGGATTTCTTCCCTTCCACCGATGCGGGGCGATTCAATCTCCACATGCGGGTGAAGACGGCAACGCGGATTGAGGAATCGGCTCGTACCGCGATTGAAGTTGAGGCGTCCATTCGCCGCATCGTGCCTGCCGAGGAAATCGCCAGTCTGATCAATAATATCGGGCTTCCGTACAGCTCCCTGAACACGGCCTACAGCACTTCCGCGCCGATCGGAACCATGGACACGGACATCCTCGTGACGCTGACCGAGGATCACCATCCCACCGCCGATTACATTCGTGAGTTGCGCGACCGGCTGCCGCGCGAGTTTCCCGGCGTGTTGTTTTATTTCACGCCCGCCGACATCGTGACGCAGATTCTGAATTTTGGCTTGCCCTCGCCCCTCGACATTCAGGTGCTAAGCCAGAACTCCGACGCCAGCCGCGAGTTCGCCGCCCGCCTGTTGCCGCAACTCAAGAACGTCCCCGGCGCGGTGGACCTGCACATCCATCAGCCCTTCGATCAGCCCAAGATTCACATCGACGTCGACCGCACGAAGGCGGTGGAGAGTGGGTTTACACAGCAGGACGTGGCCAACAGCGCCCTGATTTCCCTTAGTGGAAGCTCGCAGACCGCTCCCAATTTCTGGCTCGACCCGCGCAACGGCGTCAGCTATTTTGTCGTGGCCCAAGCTCCGCAGTTTGCGCTGTCATCCCTCAGCGATCTGCGTAATATTCCCATCTCCTCGGCCTCCGGCGCAGCGAAACAGCCCGAGATTCTGGGCGATGTCGCCGGCATGCACCGCGGCTCCGGCATGGCCGTGGTTTCCCACTACGACATCCAGCGCGTTGTGGATATCTTCGGCTCGGTTCAGGATCGTGATCTGGGCGCCGTGGGCGCCGACATCGTGAAGATCGTCGACGAGAATCGCAAATACCTGCCGCGCGGAATGAGAGTCCTGATTCGCGGCCAGTACGAAACCATGCGGGGATCTTTCGTGGGTCTGCTGGGTGGTCTGGCGCTTTCCATCGTGCTGGTCTACGCGCTCATCGTTGTCAATTTCCAGTCCTGGCTCGATCCGTTCATCATCATTACGGCGCTGCCGGCGGCGCTGGCCGGCATCGTGATATTTCTGTTCGCCTCGCATACGACGCTCAGCGTGCCCGCGCTGATGGGCGCCATTATGAGCATCGGCGTCGCCACGTCGAACAGCATCCTGGTAGTCAGTTTCGCCAAGGAGCGCCTGAATGAGGGCGAAAGCCCGCAGCAAGCTGCGCTTGACGCCGGCTTTGTCCGTTTCCGTCCCGTTCTGATGACGGCGATGGCCATGATTATCGGCATGGTGCCCATGGCGCTCGGCTTTGGCGAAGGAGGCGAGCAGAATGCGCCCTTGGGCCGCGCCGTGATCGGCGGTCTTCTGTTTGCGACGCCTGCTACGCTGTTCTTTGTTCCCACCGTGTTCAGCCTGATGCACCGGCGGCGCCCGAGTTAATCCATGCTTAGGACTGTCAAAGTCGCTCTTTTCGTCGCTGCGGTCGTCCTGATCGCAGGCACGGTGGTGATCCGCGGCATTCACTCGCGAATCCATGCCGCGGCGGTCGTGCGGGAGAGAACGTTGGAGCAGGCCGTGACGCCGGTTTCAGTGATGCATCCCAAGCGCGGCGAGATGAAGGATGAAATCGTCCTGCCGGGCAACATCATGGCCTATGTTGATGCGCCCGTCTATGCCCGCACCAGCGGGTATTTGAAAAAGTGGTATTTCGACATCGGCGCGCGCGTCAAGACGGGTGATCTGCTGGCCGAAATCGAATCGCCCGAGGTCGATGACCAGTTGGCGCAGGCCCGCGCGGACCTGGGAACCGCGCAGGCCAATCTGAAATTGGCGGAGATCACGATGAATCGCTACCAGGCGCTGCTAAAGCTGGACGCCATCGCCAAGCAGGACGTGGACACGGCTACCGGGGCCTACGAAGCGGACAAGGCCACCGTCGCCTCGCAAACCGCCAATGTGAAGCGCCTCGAACAACTCGTGGCGTTTGAGAAAGTGTACGCGCTCTTCGATGGCGTTGTCACGGCGCGCAATACCGATGTCGGCCAGCTGATCAACGCGGGCAACGGCGGCTCGGCGCCGGAGCTGTTTCACGTCTCCTCCACCTCGAAACTGCGTATTTTCGTCAGCGTGCCGCAGATGTACGCTTCTTCCGCCGTCCCCGGAGTGGGCGCCGTCATCACGCTTCCGGAAGCGCCCGGCCGCCATTACGCCGGAGTCGTGGAGCGGAATTCAGGCGCCATCAACCCCGCCTCCCGCACGCTACTCACGGAAGTGGACCTGGATAATCCATCCGGCCAATTATTGCCCGGATCGTTCGCCGAAGTACATCTGAAGCTGCCGGCCGCCACCGTCGCCGTAGTCATTCCCGTCACGTCTTTGATCTTCCGCTCAGCCGGCCTGGAGGTCGCTGTGGTACGCGATGGAAACCGGGCAGAGTTGGTTCCGGTTACCGAGGGCCGCGATTTCGGCACTGAGATCGAAATCACCAGCGGCATTACCCCCGACGATTGGGTGGTAGTCAATACGCCCGACTCGCTGATGTCAGGAGCGCCAGTGCGGATCGAGAAACAGGCCAGGAATTAGCCTCGACGAGACCTTTTGCGGATCTTCTCATGATGCTAGATTAGATCGAAGGAGATTTTTGCTTATGAAATTGACTCTTGCAACCGCCATGCTAGCGACTCTCGGTGGTTCCGCCGTTTTCGCTTGGGACGCAGCCGCCGGCAAGGCGGTTTATGACAAATCATGCAAGTCCTGCCACGGCGCCGACGGCACACCGAACGCCGGTGTGGCGAAAATGATGAAGGTCGAGATGAAGGACCTCAAGGATGTCGGAAAGACAATGAGCGCAGCGGATATCAAAGGGGTCATCAGCAATGGCAAAGGCAAGATGAAGCCCGTCGCCAGCGTCACCGGGGCTTCCCTGGATGATGTGGCCGCCTACGTCAAGTCGATGAAGTAATGATGAAGTAATTTGGTTTGCGCGCGCCGGGCTGCTGTTCCGGCGCGCAACCCTTCTGTCCGGCCTTCCCATTGAAAATCCCGAAGGATGAGTTTCCCCGACAGCGCCTGTGATCTGCGCCTCGCCGGCTTAGCCGGAGCCTTCGCGAAGGACCGCTTGTTACACTGAAAAAGTACTAATAGACTCGCGATGTCCCGAAAGAACTTGAGCTTTGCTCTTCTCTCCACTGCCATTGTCATGGCGGTTATGGCGGCAGCCACCCTGTTGCCGCTTCCTTCCTCCAAGATCAGCGATTTGGGCTACTACGCCCTGTGCCCGTTTGCGCCCTGGAGCACGCTGGCGCTGCTCTTATTGGCCGGACTTTGCTGGGTGGTGCGCCAATACATCGATTCCAAGCCCGACTGATGCTAGAATGAAAGAGCCGCGGAGAGGTGGCAGAGTGGTCGATTGCGGCGGTCTCGAAAACCGTTGAACCTTCACGGGTTCCGGGAGTTCGAATCTCCCCCTCTCCGCCATTTCCCTCCCTCTTTTCCCTTACTCAGTTCTGTAAAGTCCGTGTGCTATACTTCCGCGAAACGCACAAGGAGACTACCGCATGTTCCGGAGCCGCCGGCGTATCCTGCCTGCCGCCATTATTTTTTCTTCTCTGGCTTTTTCGCAGCAAACGGATCGCTTGACCGCGCCCATCGATGGTGCTCGAACCGTCCTTCTCAAGGGAGGCATGACGCCGCGGGCGCTGGCCGCCAACGATCGCGGGCCGATGGAGCCCGGGCGCAAACTCACCGCCATCACCCTTTTGTTCAAGCGTTCCGCGGCCCAGCAGGCTGCGCTCGACCAGTTGCTGGGGGACCAGCAAAATCCCTCATCGCCGCGGTATCATCATTGGCTCACCCCGCGGCAGTATGCCGGCCGCTTCGGCCTCAGCTCCGGCGATTTTGCGAGAGTCTCGGCGTGGCTAAAGGAGCAGGGTTTTTCCGTCGACTATCCGGCGCAAAGCCGCACGTATATTCTCTTCAGCGGAACAGCCCAGCAGGTGGGGAGCGCCTTTCACACCTCGATCCACTACTTCGTGGCCGATGGCGTAACGCACTTCGCGCCCGTCGCGGAGCCCTCGATCCCGGCCGCTCTCGAGCCGGTGGCGCAACTGATCCAGGGGCTCGACGACTTTCGCATGGAGCCGCCGAAGCGGGACATCAAGGCCTTCGCCGGTTCGCCGCAATACACCTCCGGCGCCGGCAATAACTATCTCGCACCTGGCGATCTCGCCACCATTTATGACGTGACGCCGCTCTACAACGGCGGCATCACCGGGTCGGGGATGAAGCTCGCGGTCGTGGGCCAAACGGATATCGTGCCGGGCGATATATCCCTTTATCGCTCCACATTCGCTCTCCCCGTGAATGATCCCCAGCTGGTTTTCGTTCCCGGCTCGGCCGACCCGGGCATCAACGGCGATCAAATCGAGGCGAATCTCGACCTGGAAGTCTCGGGCGGCCTGGCACCGAACGCCACCGTTCTGTACGTGTATTCGCAGAACGTCATTTTGTCGGTGGAATATGTGGTCGACCAAGCGCTGGCGCCGGTGATGAGCATGAGCTACGGCGCCTGCGAAGCGAAAATCTCCAGCACCTCAGCGAGCACAGCCAGCGCCTATCGCGCCCTGGCGCAGCAGGCCAACGCCGAAGGCATCACCTGGCTGGCTTCCTCCGATGACACCGGCGCGGCCGGATGCGACCCGAACAGTTCCACAGTCGCCTCTCAGGGCTTGGGCGTCGACATGCCCGCCTCCATCCCTGAGGTCACGGGTGTGGGAGGAACCACGTTCAACGAGTCCACCGGCACGTATTGGAGCCACACGAACAACGGCAACAACGCCTCCGCGACATCCTATATCCCGGAGATGGCGTGGAACGATTCTCTGACAGCCAAGAGAATTGCGGCGAGCGGGGGCGGAGTCAGCGTTTTGTTCGCAAAGCCCTCCTGGCAGAGCGCGGCCGGCGTACCAAACGACGGCGCCAGGGACGTTCCCGACGTGGCTCTCTCCGCTTCTGCCTATCACGACCCCTACCTCATTGTATTTAATGGCCAAGTGTTCGCGGTGGGAGGAACGTCGGCCGCCACACCGGCCTTTGCCGGTATGCTGACGCTCCTCAATCAGTCGCTGGTTTCCAGCGGCGCACAATCCCAACCCGGCCTGGGCAACATCAACCCGACCCTCTACGGCCTGGCTCGAACCACGGACAACGTTTTTCACGATGTCACCTCGGGTGACAACATCGTTCCTTGCGTGTTGGGCACGCCCAACTGCCCATCCACAGGCCAATTCGGGTACTTCGCTGGCCCCGGATACGATCTGGTAACCGGGCTGGGCTCCGTGGATGCCGCCAACATGGTCGCTTCGTGGGGCGTTCAGGGCGCCAACGGCACGTCGACCACGCTGACGGCCGCTCCGTCGAGCCTCCCGGTGACGTCGTCCACAACCCTCATCGCCACCGTGCGGTCGAATTCGGGTTCGACCCCCAACGGAGCAGTCACCTTCGCCCTCGGAGGGAACATTCTGGGCAGCGCGAACCTGTCCGGCTCAGGTTCCGCCGCCACCGCGTCGCTCACCGTGTTCGGCAGTCAATTGGCGGTTGGGGCGAATACGATCAGCGCATCCTACGGCGGGGGAACCGGATTCAGCGGATCTTCGGCCTCGGTGGTCATCACAATCACGGTCCCAACGTCAACCTCCGCGATTGTCCCTTCGATCGTGCCGAATCCTGTTTATCAGCAAACACCGACCTCGGATGGATACTCGTACTTCTTCACCGTGTCGCTCACCGAGATCGCTGGCGTGGCCACAACTCTGACCGATTTTACGTTTTTCGGGACCAGCTACGCCTCCTCGCTCCAGGATTTCTTCGGCACCGCGTCGATTCCGGCGCACGGGACCATTTCGGCGGCTTTGAAAGCATTTGTCGATACCGTGCCCTCCACCGGTTTGATCGGCTTTAGCGGCCGCGACGCAAGCGGAGTTTCGTGGGCGCAGCAAATCTCCGTGCCTTTTCTGCCCATGCAAACCGCGGCTGCAATGGCGCTGACCAGCGCCCCGTCGACGGTGGTGCGCAATCCCACGTACGATCCGCATTGCTCAGCGGACCGTCCCTTCTATCAGCAACTCGATCTGCAGGAGAAGAACGGCTACGAGGTGCAGTTGACCAAATTCCTCGCCGGCGGGATGGACTTGAGCCCGTCCATCCAGCAATGGTTCGGCTCGTGGAGGCTGGCGCCGCTCGGCAGCCTCCAATCGGGGATCTGCTGGAGCCTGGAAAGCGTGCCCAGCGCCCTCTCTTATGAAATCGACGGCGTCGACACGAACGGAAATACGATCAGCGTGAGCGCCTCTACCCCGTTCCAGGGCCCTGGGCAAAGCGCGGGAGCGTTGTCCGCCTCGCGATCGTCCATTGCCATGGTCGCGGCCTCCGGGCAAAACGCCACCACCAGTTTCAACGTGAATGTGCCCGCCGGCCAGAAATGGTCGCTGGCTCTGTTTCCCTTTAATCAGAACACCAGTTGGCTGGTGTATTATCCCCAGTCGGGCACCGGACCGGCCCAGGTGAACCTCAGCGCCTTTGGGTCGAGCCTGCATAACGGCGCATATACAGCGACCCTGGTGCTGCAGTCCGTCAACACGATTCCGCAGTTTATCAATATCCCGGTGACGTTTACTGTCGGGGGGTCGGGGGGGGCCATCAGCATCGGCGGGGTGGCCAATGCGGCGTCCTATCAGCAAGCGGCGGCTCCGGGCATGTTGATGTATGTGGGCGGCAGCGGCTTGTCCAATTCCTCCCAGATCCAGATCGCTTCCGCGGTCCCGTTACCCCACTCGATCGGAGGCGTCTCGGCAACCGTAAACGGCATTCCCGCGCCGATTTATTACGTGCTTCCGCAGCAGATCGTCATCCAGGTTCCTTATGAAACCCCTACCGGCTACGCGCTTCTGGCTGTGAATAACAATGGAAGTGTCGCTACCTACGCGTTCCAGGTCTCACCCTCCGCGCCGGGCATCTTCACCGACGGCAATTCGCGGCTGGTTCCCACCGGCAGCGCCAAGCTCGGGCAGAGTCTCGCATTTTTCATCACCGGCGAGGGCGACGTCACAGGCGGACTGGCCACGGGCTCCGCGCCGTCTAATAGTCTTTCGGTAAATCAGTTACCAGCGCCGCGCCTGCCCTTAGGTCTGACCGTAGGAGGCGTGAATGTAACCCCGTTGTTCGTCGGCATTCCGTACGGCCTCGTGGGGGTGACTCAGGTGAATTTTACCGTGCCGTCAACCATTTCCACCGGATTGCAGCCGGTGGTGGTAACCCTCGGGAACAACAGCAGCGTAGCGGCCATGATCAATGTCACCCCGTAGAGCTTGACACGGCCCGGTGGAATCGCTTATCTTCCGGCGATGAAGACCCTCGCTGCTCTTGCTCTCATCTCCGGGCTGGCCTCGCTCGCCGGCGCCGCCCCCAAATTCGAACTTGGAACCATCAACGGCGCCGCGTTTCGCATCGACGTGCCGGAAAACTGGAACGGAGGCCTGGTTGTGTACTGCCATGGCTACAACGCCTCGCCGGTTACCTACAAAGGCGATGCCGCAAGTCCTTTGATCGCGGTGTTCACCAATCAGGGCTATGCCGTCGCGCAATCCGGCTACGCGGCCGGAGGCTGGGCCATCCAGGAAGGCGCGGTCGACACGGAGAGCCTCCGCCGCTACTTCATCTCGAAATACGGGATGCCGAGGGAGACATACCTGACAGGCCACTCCATGGGCGGATTCCTCACAATGATGCTGATGGAGCGGTATCCCACCGTTTATGACGCCGCCATGCCGATGTGCGGTCCTCTGGCTCCGTCGGAGGCCTTCCAGTCGCGCGGAGCGTTTGACGGAATTGTGCTGTTCAATCACTACTTCCCCGGCGTTCTGCCCGATCCTACGAAGATCCCTGCGGATTTTGTGTCCGGAACCGGGGATAAAGCCCTGGTCGGCAAGATCCTGGAGGCGCTCGATGCGGCTCCCGATAAGTCGGCCGCGCTGCGCAAGCAGAACAATATCAAGAGCAATAAAGATCTGGCCGGGACGCTGGCTTTCCTTGTTTACCTGATCAAGGAACTCGATCAGCGCGCCGGAGGCAATCCTTTCGACAACCGCAATATCATCTATAACGGCACGCTGGACGACAATCTGGTGAACAGCCTGATCCCTCGCTACACGGCCGATCCGCACGCGCTGGCGTACCTGCGCGAATACTATACGCCGACGGGCAAGATTGCCAAGCCGATGCTGGCGATTCACACTTCATATGACCCGCTTGTTCCAGTGTCGATTCCCAATACTTACGCCACGCTCGTGGAGCTGGCCGGAACGCAGAATCTGTTCGTGCAGCAGTTCGTTAAGCACGATGGCCACTGCGCCATTCTTCCCGAGGAGACCTCGAAGGGATTCTCCGAGCTCGTCAATTGGAAAAAAACTGGCGCTCGTCCGGCCGGGGGAGAGCTCAAATGAGTTTAAAATAGCAGTTTGCGCGCCTTTTACACCCTGCTTTTGACCGTCTTCGGATTTTGGGCGGTCGAATACGCCATTTTCCACACCGACGCGTACTACACTATCCTGCGGCACGACTCCTCCACCGGATCGGTGGAAACCTATGTCCGCAACGAGTTGAAGCGCGGCCGCACCAATCCGCATCAGGTGTTGACCATCGGCGATTCTCGCATGGGCTTTCTGCCGCGTTATGCCAACGAATTGGCGCCCGGGACGGGATATCAGTTCGCCTCCATCGCGCTGGGCGGGGCGACGCCTCGCGACTGGTATTACATGCTGCGCGGCGCCGATCCGCAGGCCAATAAATACTCGGCCGTCGTGATCGCCATGGAGGATTACGAGGACTCGGAGATCGAAGAAGATCTGTCGGTCCGTGCGGCCGATCTTTATTACCTGATCGGGCGGTTGCAATACGTGGATCTTCCGTACTTTGCCGGTTCCTACCGGCATGATCGCGCGCTCGAATGGGCGGCCGCTCGCGGCATCGTGTTGAAAGGGCTCGTGTACAAGCGCGATTTTCAGGAGTTCCTTCTGCATCCGGTGGAGCGCGTCAAACTGGCGGAACAGGCGCGGCGGGATTCCTTCTTCTGGTATTACAACTACGTCGGCCCGAATCAGAGCATGGAAGGCGTGCAGGTCGATTTCGTGAATCGCACGGTAACCGTGCCGCCCGGCTTCACCGAGGCGCAGAAGGCCGCGTACACGTTCCGCTTTCTTGCGCCGCACCCGCCGGATCACGGCGTTCACAGCGAGTACTTACACCAATGGCTCGGGAAGATTTATGAGCACTACCATGGATCGAAGACGCGCATGGTGTTCCTGCATCTGCCTCGCGGGCCGTTCGTGCGGCCTGATCAACCGGCGGTGAACCCCCATAGCTCCGTGCGGGAACTGGCGCAGAAGCCCGGTGTGCTGCTGCTGCCGGAGCATCTGTTCGATTTGCTGGAAAGGCCGTCCCTGTTCGTCGATCAGATGCACCTGAACGGTCCCGGCTGCGCGGAGTTTTCGCGGATGCTGGCCAGGGAAGTCGCGCGGGAGCTTGATGCTCTTTAACACGACCCAGTTCTTCGTCTTCCTGACGATTGTGCTGGCCGTGTTCTATACCGCGCCGCGCTTTCTGCGGCGCATCATTCTGCTGGTGGCCAGTTACGTTTTCTACCTCAGCTGGAATTACAAGTTCGTGGTGCTGCTGCTGGGGCTGACAGTGGTGGATTACGGCGCGGCAATCGCCATTGAGAACGCGGCGGCCGCGCGCAAGAAGCCGTTTCTGTTGATTAGCTTGGCGGCGAACCTGGGGATGCTCGGGTTTTTCAAGTACTACAATTTTTTCGTGGACAATCTGGCGCAGTTGCTGCGCTTGCCTCCGCACACCTGGGCGCTTTCGATTGTCCTGCCGCTGGGCATCAGCTTTCACACGTTCCAGAGTATCTCTTACGTAGTCGACGTTTACCGCGGCGAGCAGAAGGCGATTCGCAATCCGATCGACTACGCGCTGTTCATCTCGTTCTTCCCCCAGCTTGTGGCTGGGCCTATTGTTCGCGCACGGGAATTTTTCGGTGATCTGGATGCCTGGCGGCATCCGACGCAGGAAGAGGTGCTGCGAGGCGTGCTCCTCGTGGTGCTCGGCTTGACGAAGAAGATGGCGTTTGCCGATCAGTTCGCGCCGCTCGCCGATTCGTATTTTCAGAACCTCGCTGCGCATCCCGGAGGGTTCGCAGCCTGGAGCGGCGTCTTGGCGTTCGCGATGCAGATTTTCTTCGATTTTTCCGGCTATACGGACATGGCCATCGGCATGGCTCTGCTGCTGGGCTTTCATTTCCCGGTCAATTTCCGCCGGCCGTATCTGGCCTTCAGCATCACTGACTTCTGGCATCGGTGGCATATGTCGCTTTCGCGCTGGCTGCGCGATTATCTGTACATCCCTCTGGGCGGAAATCGCGGAGGCCGCTGGAAGACCTATCGCAACCTGATGCTGACGATGCTGCTCGGCGGCTTGTGGCACGGCGCGAGTTGGAACTTCGTTGTCTGGGGAGGCTATCACGGCGCTCTGCTGAGCATCGAACGGATGATGGGCCGCCGCGAGTTCGAAAAAGTTCCTCCGGCGTGGTTTTATCCGGTGCGAGCGTTGATCACCTTCGGGTTGGTGTGTGTCGGATGGGTGTTCTTCCGCGCCGCAACGTTCGCCGACAGCCGCTATGTGATCGGCCAGCTTTTCCACGGGGGAAGGCAGATGGAGGCGCTGCTGCCCCGGTGGCTCGTGTACATGACCGGCGTGTCGCTGGTGATCGCGATCATCGAGGAGAAATTCGATTGGACGGAGAAACTGTCGCGCGGTCCGGCTTGGGCCTATGCGGCATTCACGATTCTGCTCCTGCTGACCGTGGAGCTGATCGGCGTAACGGAAAAGGCTCTACCGTTCGTGTATTTTCAATTTTGACGCTCCGTGCTGATGCCATCTAGTCCCACGCTGACGCATGGGGTTTGAGCAGACTCGTTAAGCGTAGGGCCAGCTGGGTCGGCCGCAATTCGTCAGCATTCGGGCCGACGCCAACATGTAGCCAATTTTGACCATCTTGGCGCTTTCAACCGCGAGGCAAGAACAAACTCCCTGATTACTCTTTCGGCAGAAAGGGGAATCGACATGGGAGAACCTATCGTTGTTTGGCCGCCGGTGAATTAAATCCGGGACGGAGGGGGCAGATGCCCCCTTTATGAGCTGCTCTATTTCGGCATGCAGACGGTGTATTCGGACTTGATGTCTGAGTTCTCGCGATAAAGTTTCACGAACGCATCGTATGCATCGTCGTGCCGGGGGCCATCGCCGGGTTTGGAGTAGAGGTGGAACGTGAGGAATTGTTTGGTGGAGTAGGACTGCTGCTGCTTCGTCTCATCACCGACGATCACCGGCGTAGCGAAGATTAGGTCCATGACGCCTTTGCCGCGGTACCAGGCGTTGTGCGCGGCGACGGCTGCCAGGAAGCCTTCCATTGTTCCGCTGGATTTAATTTCCGATACGCGAATCGTGACTATTTGGCCGACGCAGGGATGGGAAATGTTCTGCGCAGGCAGAGACGCGGGAAGCATCAAGAGTGCGCCGGCAAGAAGCAGTTGTCGCACCACGAGGCCAGCGTAGCACGTTGGTGTTGCAGTGGGTTTAACACTTAATCCACAACTGAACTCCAGCCTCTGCGGTTCAAATCCCAATAAATGACCGCGCCGCCGGTCAGGCCGACGGCCAGGAGCGTGAGGCCCGGGACGGTTTCCTTGAGCAGGAGCTTTCCGACCCCGAACAGGACTCCGTAGATGAGCGCGCAGCCCGAGATCCAGCAGAGCAGGTTGTGCAAACCGTCGCGCGAGGGTTTGACGTCCGGCGCGAGGCGGGCGATGTGCTGCCAGCCGACCAGTGATGGCCGCGTGCGGCGATAGAACGCGACCAGCAGATCCTCGGGTTCGGGTTTGGTGAGGAACGTGGTCGCCAGCCAGGCTACCGTGGTGATGCTCACCGTGATGATCATGACCCAGGCGAAGTCGACCGGCTTGTCGGTATCGTAATGAAAGCCCGCTTGCAGCGTGACGGAGACGATGAAGGCAGCAATCATGGCGGAGACCTCGCTCCAGGCGTTGATTCGCCACCAATACCAGCGGAACAGCAGCACGCTGCCGGTGCCCGCGCCGGTGACGATGAGCAGCTTCCAGGCTCCAGCGATCGAGTCCATGTAAAACGTCACTCCGGCGGAGACTAGCGTGAGAAGAATCGTCGCCAGTTGGGCGACGATTACGTAATGATGGTCACTGGCCTTGGGTTTCAGGAAGCGGCGGTAAAAATCGTTGACGATGTAGCTCGCGCCCCAGTTGAGCTGCGTCGCGATGGTCGACATGTATGCGGCGGCGAAGGCGGCGACCATCAGGCCTCGAAGCGATGGCGGCAGGTAGGCGATCATCACGCGGATGTAGCCGGTCTCGGGGTCCTTCAAACCGGGGAATAAGATGAGCGAAGCTAACGCCACCAATACCCAGGGCCAGGGCCGCACGGCATAGTGGGCAATGTTGAACCAGAGCGTGGCCAGCAGCGAATTCTTTTCGTCTTTTGCGCACAGCATGCGCTGGGCGATGTAGCCTCCGCCGCCGGGCTCGGCGCCTGGATACCATGTGGCCCACCAGTTTAGTGAAATGTAGACGAAGAACGTAATCATCGGCATCCAGGCGGAGTTGAGATCGGGAACAAAGCTGAGCACGCTGCCTTGATTGCCTCGCGTGGCGTCGATGGCGAGGAGTTTCACCTTCATCTGGTCGATGCCGCCGACGGCCTGAATCGCGAAGACGGCCAGGGCGATCACCATGCTCATTTTGATGACGAACTGGAACATGTCCGTGACCAGGACGCCCCAAAGGCCGGACAGAGTGGAAATTCCCGCCGTCAACGCGATCATGCCGATGACGATCGCGAGCGCCTGCAGCTTCGTGACGCCAAGGATCAGCGTCAGGATATCGACCATGGCTTTGTTCACCCAGCCGAGGATGATGCAGTTGATGGGGATGCCGAGGTAAAGCGCACGGAAACCGCGAAGGAACGCGGCAGGCCGCCCGGCGTAGCGGATCTCGGAAAATTCGATGTCGGTCATGACGCCGGAGCGGCGCCACAGGCGCGCGTAGAAAAAGACCGTCATCATGCCGCTGGCGACGAAACACCACCACAGCCAGTTGCCGGCGATGCCTCCCTTGGCCACCATGCCGGTGACGGCGAGCGGCGTGTCGGCGGCGAACGTGGTCGCGACCATGGACGTTCCGGCGAGCCACCAGGGCACGTTCCGTCCGGAGAGGAAAAATTCGTTGACGTTGGAGCCTGCTCGGGCCTTGTAATAAAATCCGATTCCAATGTTGAAGGCGAAGTAAAGGGCGACCACCAGCCAGTCGAGGGTTGTAAGCTGCACTAGGGGTTTAGTATAGCGCCAGCGTAGCGGGCGGAAGGTGACAGACCGCTCTGTCCAGAACTGGTCTCGGATTCGCCGGAATGATGGTGGAAAGGGGACAGAGAGGTCTGTCCCCTTCCGATGCCTTCCTAAGCCGGCAAAATCGCCGTGCTCAACCAGAACTCCTCCAGGGACTTGCCGAGTTGCACCAGCGTCTCCACGTCGAGAGGCTTGGAGACGTAGCAGTTGGCGTGCAGGTCGTACGCGCGGTGGACGTCCTCAATGGCGGTGGAGGTGGACAGGATCACCACCGGGATCTGGCGCAGCGCTTTGTCCTTCTTGATCTCGGCAAGGACCTCGCGGCCGTCTTTTCGTGGAAGGTTCAGATCAAGAAGAATGATGGCGGGCCGGGGACTTTTTGAGA
The DNA here is from genome assembly GCA_035542735.1 of Bryobacteraceae bacterium. Taxonomy (GTDB): domain Bacteria; phylum Acidobacteriota; class Terriglobia; order Bryobacterales; family Bryobacteraceae; genus Palsa-187. Next base: position 575,252 of record DATKKV010000021.1, on the reverse strand, counting down.
AAGAGCCTTCGCGGCGAAGGAATGCGAGCGCCTGTTCGCCGTCACGCGCGATATTGAGACGACTGGAAACGCCGCCCTCTTTGAACGCTTCCTGAATGAGCCGGATATCACCTGGATTATCTTCGACGAGAAGAATCTCGACGGGATTTTGGGGGAGGGTTTTTCGCTGAGCCATTTTCGAGCCCGTGCACACTAGGAAGTGCGCGCTGCGCTCGACTCTTCTCATGAGTCAGCAAGCCGCTCATGCGGGTGAGCCTACCCGCACTGTGGATGCCAATTCCATTTCGACAGAGATCGAGAAGTAAAACGTCGATCCGATTCCAAGTTGGGATTCAACCCAGATCCTTCCGCCATGTCTTTCCACGATTTTTCTGGTGATGGCGAGTCCTATACCTGAACCGGAATACTCGTGGCTGAAATGGAGCCGCTCAAAGATACGGAAGATGCGTTCGAGATGGCGATCCTCGATTCCAATGCCGTTATCACGGATGGAAAACACCCATTCCCTACCTTGGCGCGAAGCGGAAATGTGAATCTTTGGTACAGACTCCTTTTGAAACTTGATGGAATTGGCGACCAGGTTCTGAAATACCTGCGTGCATAGGATCCGATCGACCACAATGGTGGGAAGCGGATCCACGCTAACCTCTGCATGCGACTCGTCGATGGCGGTTTTCAGATTTGAGAGGGCATCCTGAACGATGTCGAGGGCGGCTACCCGGACGAAGCTGGCGGCTCCAGTGCCGGCGCGGGAGAAATCGAGCAGGTCGGTGATCAGAGCCTTCATTCGCACTGCCCCATCGACGGCGTAGCGAATGAATTCACGGCCGTCATCGTCGAGCAACGCGCCATACCGCCGTTCGATGAGTTGGAGATAGTTCGTAACCATTCGAAGAGGCTCCTGGAGGTCGTGCGAGGCAATGTGGGCGAATTGTTCCACTTCCGCGCTGGAACGCCGCAGTTCCTCGTTCACACGCTGCAATTCGTCGGCGGCCTTCTTGCGTTCCGTGATGTCGCTGACCATTCCGAAGGCCAGCGGACCGCCCGCCGTGTTGACATAGGCGAGGCCGATTTCCACGGGAAACTCTGAGCCATCCTTGCGCCTTCCCGTGAGTTCCATGCCCGAACCCATGGCGCGATCGCGTGGATGGGCAAAATAATCGCCGCGGTGGGCCGCGTGGGTGGCGCGGAAGCTGTGCGGGAGAAGGATCTCCAGGTCGCGGCCGAAGATCTCGGCGCGGGTGTAGCCGAACATCTCCTCCGTGCGGGCGTTCGCCAGGGCGATGCGGCCTTCCGGTGACACCACCATGATCGCCTGCGGGGCAGCCTCAAAACAGGTGCCGAGAATATCCGCGCCCGGAGTCTTCTCCGATGCTCGCTGCCGCGAGCGGAAACGGTCCAGAAGGGACGAGCGGAACCGCCGGAAGAATTCGCCCATACATGTGAGTGCGAATTCCCGGCCTTCATTCTCCCCTCACAGCGGGATGTTGCCGTGCTTTTTGCTGGGCGAAGTGTCCACTTTGGTTTCCAGCAGCCGGAGAGCGCGAATCACGCGGGGACGAGTCTGGCGGGGTTCGATGACGTCGTCGAGGAACCCGTGCTCGGCGGCGACGAAGGGATTGGCGAAGCGTTCCTTGAATTCCTCGGTCTTGGCGCGGCGGACGGCGTCGGGATCGGCGGCAGCGGCTAAATCCCGCCGGTAGACGATGTTGACGGCGCCTTCGGGCCCCATCACGGCGATCTCGGCGGTGGGCCAGGCGAGGTTCACATCGGTTCGGAGGTGTTTGGAGCCCATGACGCAATAGGCGCCGCCATAGGCCTTGCGCGTGATGACGGTGATCTTAGGGACGGTTGCCTCGGCATAGGCGTAGAGGAGCTTTGCGCCGTGGCGGATGATGCCTCCAAATTCCTGTGCGGTACCGGGGAGGAAGCCGGGCACGTCTTCGAACGTGAGGATCGGAATGTTGAAAGCGTCGCAGAAGCGGACGAAGCGCGCGCCCTTGGTCGACGAATCGATATCGAGGCATCCGGCGAGAAACGCCGGCTGATTGGCGACAATGCCGACCGAGCGGCCGTCCATGCGAGCGAAACAGACGACGATATTCTTCGCCCAGTGCTCCTGGACTTCGAAGAAATCGCCGTTGTCGACGATGCGGTGGATCACGTCCTTGATGTCGTACGGCTGATTCGATTCGGTCGGGACAATCGAGTCGAGCGATGCGTCCTCGCGGTCCATGGGATCGTCAGAGATGCGCCGCGGGCCGTCGTCGCGATTATTCTGGGGCAGGTACGCCAGCAAGGCCCGGATCATCTGCAGGCACTCGGCATCGTTATGGGCCAGGAAGTGAGCCACGCCCGACCTGGAGTTATGCGTCACCGCACCGCCCAATGTTTCCTTGGTGACGTCCTCATGCGTGACGGTCTTGATCACATCGGGTCCGGTGACGAACATGTAGCTGGTGCGATCGACCATGAATACGAAATCGGTCAGGGCGGGGGAGTAGACGGCCCCGCCGGCGCAAGGGCCCATGATCGCGGAGATCTGGGGCACCACGCCACTGGACAGCGTGTTGCGGAGAAAAATGTCGGCATAGCCCCCGAGCGACACGACGCCTTCCTGAATGCGCGCGCCTCCGCTGTCGTTCAGGCCGATGACCGGGGCTCCGGTCTTGAGCGCCAGGTCCATGATCTTGACGATTTTCTTGGCGTTCGTTTCCGAAAGGGACCCGCCGAAGACGGTGAAATCCTGCGCGAAGACGTAGGTGGGGCGGCCGTGGACGAGACCGTGGCCGGTGACAAAGCCGTCGCCATCGATCACCTGTTCGTCCATGCCGAAATCGCGCGAGCGGTGGCGGACCAGTTTGTCGAGTTCCTCGAACGAGCCTTCGTCGAGCAGGAGGTCGATGCGCTCGCGGGCGGAGAGTTTTCCCTCCTTGTGCTGGCGGGCGCGGCGTTCGTCGCCTCCTCCGGCCTCGGCGACGGCGTGGCGGCGGCGGAGTTCGCCCAGTGGATCAAAGACACGGTCGGACATAAGAGACTAGGGTAACGCTGTTAAAGGTCCGGCGATTGCTGGTAACGTAACGGTAGGGAGTGAGGGGCCGTCCAATTATTGTGTTGAGTCGTTTCTTGAGGCTTTTGGGGGTGACGTGTGGGCTCGCTGTGGTTGTCCCGGCACAGGATCAGCCGATTCGCGCCAACGCCCACCTGGTTCTGGTGCCGGCGACGGTGATGGACAAGAAGGGCGCGCTGATCGATGGGCTCTTAGCGGACGATTTCGTGGTGACCGACGAAGGCGTGCGGCAAACAGTCCACTTGGATACCTCGGACACAGTGCTGGCGCCCGTATCGCTCGTAGTGCTGATCCAATCGAGCCGGATTTCCACGCCGGCCCTGCAAAGAATCAAGCTGGTAGGCGCGATGTTGCAGCCCATGCTGATCGGGCCGCACGGGGAAGGGGCGGTGATCTCCTATGACGACGAGGTGCGGACATTACAGGAATTCACTTCCGACAGCAGGAAGGTTCGCGCGGCGGTTGAGGCCATTGAGCCGCACTATATCAAAGAAGCGAAACTGATCGACGCCGTGATCGAGGGGATGAAAATGCTCGAAACCCGGCCCGAGAATCACCGGCGGATCTTGGTCGTGCTGGGGGAATCGCGGGACCGGCGAAGCAAACACAAATTGGCCGAGGCGATCGAGATGGCGCAGCGGGCGGGTGTGGTGATCTACTCGATCACGTATTCGGCGCAGGGCCAGGCCTGGTCGTCGAGTTCAGATGACGCGCCGCCGGTGCCCGGAGATGCGGATTATCTCGGCGCGTTGGGGGAACTGGGGCGGCTCGGGAAGACGAATGATGCGGATGCGTTCGCCAGGGCGACTGGCGGGCGGCACATGTCGTTCTTGAAGGCCGGCTCGCTGGAGGTGGCGCTGTCCCGCACGGGCGAGGAGATTCACAGCCAGTATCTGTTGAGCTTCAGGCCGCAGGAGACGGCAAACTCGGGTTTGCATCACATCAGCGTGACGGTGGCGAAGTTTCCGCAGGTGGTGGTGAGGGCGAGGCCGGGGTATTGGCCGGAGAAGTAGGCGAGCAGTTTTTTTGAACAATTTATCGGATGCGACCCGGACGACGGCTTTAGAGTTTTGACCTTTGGCGCATACTGAAGGCATGATCAGAGGACGGTTTTCACCCGCAGGATTGGTCCTTCTCGCAGGAACGATCAGCGCGCAACTGGCACCGGTCGAGGTTCCGTTCGTCGGATGCGAAACCGGCGGGCAGGTTCCTGTGGAGACGCCAAAGGCTTCAACTGCATCCGTTCCAATTAGTCCCCAGATGGCGGCGAAGCTCGCCAATTACGCTTCGGGCAGTGGGCTTGGAGTCCTTGCCCCGCGCGGGTGGTCTTGCTTCGGGACCGTCGGCTCTGACGGCGACGAACTGTTGGTGACCACCGACCCAGACGACGCCAGGAAGCACTTTATGAACACGCGGCCCGGCTTTCGGGGTCCAGTGGTTTATTTGACACACAGGCTTGGCGGCACGTCGGGGAGATTCAGTGTCGCCGAGGTCATTATGCGGGTCTTCCCCGATCACAAGGCATTCGCCGAGGGCGTGACGCAGATGTTCCCGTATATGAAATTTGCTGTCGGGCCGTACCCCGGAGACAGGTTGACTTACAAGAGCAAGACGATAGTCGAATATACGACCCCAGCACGAACCGATGGGTTGGGCACCTATGCAAGACTGGAGAAGAACGACCGCCCTATAGACGGCGTGGCCATCCTAATCGACCAAGCGGAGCCGGATCTGTTGCTCTTGGCGGTGCGCCTTCCGCAGGACCTCAAGGAGGCGGTTTCGACAATCGTGCATCAAGTCGAGCGCGATACCGAACATCACCCTGAACTATTGAGATTGAGGCCCTTTAGGCGATAAAGTATGTAATCGCCTAGCATCGATCGGCGTAAGCAGGCGTGCGAATTGGCGGTTCTGTGCGTTCGCTGCTGGCCCAGGTGGCGGCTTATCCCCCGGCTGACGCCGGGGGCTGCAAGGGCAGGGTTTCGCAGGAAAACTACTCGAACATGAACAGCGGCGTAGGCGCGGCCGGGGTTTCTTCCGGCGCGTTCGGATCGCCTGAAACGCCCACCGGCTGCTCCACGGGCTGCAGCGGGCGGCAATAGATGCCCCCGTCGCCCAGGTACACTTCCAGTTCGCTGGGGCGCGGCAGAGTGCCCTGGATCAGGGCCTCGCTGAGCGGATCCTCGACGTACTTCTGCAGCGCGCGGCGCAGAGGACGAGCCCCGTAGCTACGGTCGGTGCAGGTTTTCTCGAGGATGTATTTCGCGGCGTCCTCGTTCAGACGGATCTTGATCTGCTTGGCGGCCAGGTTCACGTTGATCTGCTCGGCCAGCAGGTTCATGATCTTCAACAGGTCCTCGTCGGACAGAGACGTGAACAGAATGATCTCGTCCAGACGGTTGAGGAACTCGGGATTGAAGGCCTTTTTGACCTCGCTCATCACCTGATCCTCGATCTTCGCCGGCATGCCGGAGCCAGGGGCGCTGAAGCCGATCTGGCTGCGCTTCTCTAAGAAACGCGCGCCCAGATTTGAGGTCATGATGATAATCGTGTTCTTGAAGTCCACTGTGTTGCCGAGCCCATCGGTCAACTGGCCGTCTTCGAACACCTGCAGCAGGATGTTGTAAATATCCGGATGCGCCTTTTCGATTTCGTCGAGCAGGATGATGGAGTAAGGCGCGCGCTTCACGCGTTCGGTGAGCTGGCCTCCCTCTTCGTATCCGACATAGCCCGGAGGCGAACCGATCAGCTTCGACACGGAGTGCTTTTCCATGAACTCCGACATATCGAAGCGGATCAGCGATTTTTCGCTGCCGAACAGGAACTCGGCCAGAGCGCGGGCGACTTCGGTCTTGCCAACGCCCGTCGGCCCCAGGAACAGGAACGATCCAGCCGGGCGCTTGGGCGACTTCAGGCCGGCGCGCGACCGTCGGATGGCTCGGGACAGGGCCGAGATGGCTTTTTCCTGGCTGATGATGCGGCGATGCAGTTCCGCTTCAATGCGCAGGAGCTTGGCGACCTCTTCCTCGCGGATGGCCGTCATCGGGACGCCGGTCCAACGCGCGACCACGTCTTCGATATCGTCCTTGGTAACGATGCCCGTCGAGGTGTCGTCCAGGTTGTATTTTTCGCGCAGCGCGCGGAGATTTTCGCGCTCCTTGCGCTCTTCGTCGGAGTAGAAACGCGCCTTCTCGAACTCGTGATTGGCGATGGCGTTCTCCATCCGGTGCACGATGAACTTGATGCGCTTCTGAATGTCGGCGACTTCGCCCGGAAGCGTCGTCTGGCGCAGCTTCACGCGTGCGCCGGCTTCGTCGATCAGGTCGATGGCCTTGTCCGGAAGGAAGCGATCCGGAATGAAGCGTGTCGACGTGTAGACAGCGTTTTCAATCGACTCGTCGGTATAGGAGACGGCGTGGAACTTCTCGTAGCGCTCCTTGATGCCGAACAGGATGCGGACGGCATCGCCTTCATTCGGCGGCGGAACCTTCACGGCCTGGAAGCGGCGTTCGAGTGAGCGGTCCTTCTCGATCGATTTGCGGTACTCGCCCGGAGTGGTCGCGCCGATGCACTGGATTTCGCCTCGGGACAAAGCGGGCTTCAGGATATTGGCCGCGTCGAGCGAGCCTTCGGCCGATCCCGCTCCCACGAGCGTGTGTAGTTCATCAATGAAGATGATGGCGTTCTGATTTTCCATCAACTCCTTCATGATGGTCTTCAGGCGCTCTTCGAACTGGCCGCGATACTTGGTTCCGGCGACGATCAGCGAAAGATCGAGCGCCAGGATGCGCTTGTCAGCCAGGAAACTGGGCACGTCGCCGTCGGCGATGCGCTGGGCCAGGCCTTCGACGATGGCGGTCTTGCCGACGCCGGGCTCTCCGATCAGTACCGGGTTGTTCTTCGTGCGGCGGCAGAGGATCTGCACGACACGTTCGAGTTCGTAGTCGCGGCCGATGAGCGGATCGAGCATGCCGTCCATGGCGGCTTGCGTCAGGTCGCGGCTGAACTCGCTGAGCAGGGAGCTTTCCTTGGGGCGGTTTGACGACATTTTTTCGGAGCTGGAGCGGGCGATTTCTTCACGCACCTGCGACAGGCGGAGGCCGCGCTCATGCAAGATATCGGCGGCGAAGCATTTTTCCTCGCGCAGCAAGCCGAGCAACAGGTGCTCGGTGCCGATGTGCTTGTGATTCAGCCGCTCGGCTTCCTCGGCGCCATAGGCCAGTACGCGCTTGCACTCATGGCTTAGTGGCAGGTCGACCGAGGTCGAGACCTTCTCGCGCAGCGTCGTGTGCGCCTCGATCTGCTTGCGGATCGATTCCACCGACGCGCTGGAGCGCAGGAAACGATTGGCGAGGGCTTTATCCTCCCGCAGCAGGCCGAGCAATAAGTGCTCGGTTTCGATGCACGGGCTGCCGAACTGGCTGGCTTCATACCGGGCAAAGAAGATCACCCGGCGGGCCTTTTCGGTATATCGTTCAAACATAATTCCGTCCTATGCACTCTCTGAAAGCGATGCTTCCACTAAACGGCCGCGCTCCAGGGCGAGCACCCGGTCCGCGCGGCGCGCAAACTTAAGATTATGGGTCACGTGGATCGACGTGAGATCCCGTGAACGATGGAGATCTTCAATGAGACCGATGATCATTTCTCCAGTACGGTAATCGAGGCTGCCGGTGGGCTCATCGGCGAGCAGGACCTTGGGGTTCGCCACCAGGGCGCGGGCCAGCACTACGCGCTGCTGTTCACCGCCGGAAAGCTCTCCCGCGCGATGGGTGGCGCGGTTTTTCAGGCCCACTTCGTCGAGCCTCGCGAGGGAAACAGGCTCCGCCTCCTCCCGTGATTGCCCGCGTATGAGCAGCGGCATCATCACGTTCTCAAGAGCCGTGAATTCGGCGAGCAAAGTGTGAATCTGCCAAACAAAACCTAACTCCCGATTCCGAAAATCGGCCAGCTCATTTTGAGGGAGCTTGCAGATGTCTTTCAGACCGAAGTATATCGCACCCTCCGTTGGCCTGTCCAGACCGCCAAGTAAGTGCAGCAGAGTACTTTTGCCCGCTCCGGACTCTCCCACCAGCGCGAGGCGCTCGCCGCGGGCTACCGAGAGATCGAGGCCGGAGAAAACCACCAGGTCCGCGCCGCCAGAAAGATAGGATTTGGACAACCCGGTAGCCTGGATGGCGATGTTGTCGGAAACAGGCATGGCCTATCACCCATCATATCTCTGGAAGGAACTTCTTTAAAACATTATTCACCAGATTTGTTTCGGTGTATGCTTGTTTTGGAAAGCCGATTGCACCATACGGGTGCCGGAAGTGTGGAGGATCTAATGAATCTCCTTAAGATGTCTACGTTTGGCGCGGTCGTGGCGCTTTTGGGTCTGGGTTCTTTCGACACAGCATGGGGGCAATCGAATTCCCTCACCGCCTCGCCTCCTTCATTGAATATCACAGTACAGTCCGGGGGCACTGCCTCCAAGCAAGTGAGCGTCTCTGCCACGAATGAACCGACCACGCTCAACGTAAGTCTGGTGAACACGCCGAGTTGGATGACAGTGAACAACTACGCGGCCGGCAGCACATTTAATGTCAATACGCCGTCGGACGGCAGCCCGCAAATTTTTACCATCGCCGTGAACGCGGCGGGGCTGACCACGAACCAGGTCGGAACCTTCACGATCCAGATCAACGCCCTGCCAAGCAGTTTGATCACCTACGATGTCTACCTGACCGTTGGCGGGCCGACGTCGCTGAGCTCGAATCCGCAGACGCTCGGGTTCTCGGCGGTGCAGGGATCCAACGTCGGCAACCCGAATTCGATTCCGGTGACGGTCACTACCAGCAACCCTCAGCCGATCGTTTATACCGTCAGCGCATCCACTACGGACGGCGCGACGTGGATTCTGCTGAGCACGACGAGCGCCACCACCAGCAACACGACGCCCGGGTTCAATGTGTATGTCAACCCCACGGGATTGGCGGTGGGGAACTACACCGGCACTATTACCATCCAAAGTACGACCAGCCCCGATTCGCTTGCGATCCCAGTGACCCTCCAGGTCACGCAGGGGCAGCTGCTCAATGTCACCGGCACGCTGAACGATTTTTTCTATCAATACCAATCGGGGCAGGGCGGATTCACGCCGCAGACGCAGACGCTGATGGTCTCCACGAACACCGGGTCTCTGAATTACACGGTGACGGCGACGTCCGGGCAGACGACGAACTGGCTGGTGTTCACCCCGCTGGCAAGCACGGCAACCACGACTCCCCAGGCGTTAAATCTCTATTTGTCCTATCAATACGTCGCGAATCTCGCGCCCGGCACGTACACAATTACGCTGGCGATCTCGGGTGGAGGCCAGACGGTCAATGAGACCGTCACTCTGATCGTGAGCACCAATCCGCTGTTGACGGTGACCCCAAAGTCGCTTTCCTTCACGATTCCGTTCGGCACCACGGCGTCGCCGTCGCAGACGGTGACGGTCGGGAGCTCCAATCCGAGCATACCGGTTCCTTACCTGGTGACGGTATCGCCGGCCGCTTCCAGCTGGTTGTCGGCTTCGCCGCTCAGTGGCTCAACGGTGACGAATCCGGTGTTCTCCGTGTTTATCAATCCGTCGGTGTTGAATGTGACCACCACTCCATACACTGGAAACATCATTGTCAGTCCCAATAACAGCGATTATGGTTTGTACAGCATCACGATTCCGGTGACGGTCACGGTTACGTCGGCGACGACACAGATCTACGCCGGTCCGGATCAATTGCTGTTCAGCTATCAGACGGGAAAGACAACGCAGAACCTTCCGCAGCTGGTGAATTTGTCGAGCCCCGGCGCAGTGGGATTCAGCGTAGCCACCAGCGTTCTGCCTTCGCCTAATTGCCCGAGCACGAACTGGCTCGCGGCAACCCCCACGGCGACGATTACTCCGGCGCAACTTTCCGTGAGCGTCAGCAACTCTGGCATGACGGCTGGCACCTGCTCCGGCACCGTCACGGTGACGTACAACAACGGGCAGAATCCCACTGCGACGACGACGATTCCGGTGACGGTGAACATCTCCGCGACCCCGCTCCTGACCATTTCCACGCTTCCGGGCTTTGGCGTGGTAACCGCCAATCCGTCGACGGGAACAATCACGAGCCAAATTACGATCAACAGCACAGACGGATCGGCGCTAGGATTTACGGCAAGCGCGACGCAAACCGGAGGAACGCAGGCATGGCTCGCCCTGGGGGCAACCTCGGGCCAGACGATCCAGAACCTGGTGGTCTATTTCTTGCCCAGCGGGCTACAGGTAGGCGTCTATACGGGATCGATCACGATCTCCGCGAACAATGCCGCGAACCTGCCGAGCGGGCCGCTGACGATTCCGGTTGTGCTCACCGTGACCCAGAATACGACCGTCACGGTTTCACCCACGACGCTCGCGTTCACCCAGACGCAGGGCGGAACGCCTCCGGCGTCGCAGCCGATCACGTTAACCGCATCCTCACCCACGACATATACTGCGTCCGCGACGACCATCACAGGGGGGAACTGGCTTCAAGTCACTCCCGCCAGCGGCACGATAAGCGGAACCACGGCCACGATCACCGCGACTGTCGCGCAGAATTCGTTATCTCCTGGCGCCTACAATGGCACGATTTCGCTGTACTTCCCGACCACGGCCACGTCGGCGACGGTAAATGTCACGCTGACGGTGACCCCGGCCCAAACCGTCACTGTTTCGCCCACTTCGCTGGCCTTCAGTTATCAGTTAGGCGGCGCGGCACCGGGGGCGCAGACGCTGACTGTGGCCAGCCCGGGCACAGCCGTTTCGGTCACGGCGGCGGCGTCGACAACCGGATCGCCTTCGAACTGGTTGTCCGTGACACCCACGAGTGGTACGACGGACCCCAGAACCGGACTGCCGCTGAATGTCTCCATTGCGACGACCGGCTTCACGACGCCGGGGACCTATAACGGGACGATCGCAATCACGCCGGCAGGCTCCGCTCCGATCTCGGTAGGCGTAACATTCACGGTCACCGGCGTTCCTGTTCCGCAGCCGGCTACGATTTCCAACAGCGCGAGCGGGGCCTATGGAGCCATCGCGCCGGGAGAAATCATCACGATCAAGGGAACGGCGATAGGCCCGGGCACGCCAGTCTCTTTCAGTGTGAACCCCGGGAACACCGTCAGCAACACACTGGCCGGAGTGCAGGTGCTGTTTGATGGCATCCCTGGTACGCCGACCTACGTTTCCTCGACTCAAATCAACGTGATTGTGCCCTACGAGATCGCCGGGCGCGCCCAAACCACAGTGGTGGTCTCCTATCAGAGCCAGCAATCGGCTGGGATCACGCAGACTGTGGCGAACCAGGCTCCTGGGATCTATACTTTCAGCGCGACGGGGGCCGGCCAGGCGGCGGCCCTAAACCAGAACGGCACGTTCAATGGACCGGCGGCGGGGATCATCATCGGCGGGCAGCCCATCAACACCACGCCTGCGTCGGCCGGCCAGGTGATCGCGATTTATATGACCGGTGGGGGGCAGACGAACCCACAGAGCACGACTGGAACGGTAACACCCACCTCACCGTATTACCTGATTTCGGGTGTGACGGCGACCATCAACGGCGTTCCCGCCACGGTCGCCTTCGCGGGCGCGGCTCCGGCGCTGGTGACCGGCGTCATTCAGGTGAATTTGGTCGTGCCGCCGAACGTGCATGGCAACAATCTGTCTTTGCTGGTGACCATCAACGGCTCAACGTCCCTAATCGGTCCGACGGTCGCGGTGCAGTAGACCGCTCGAAAAGCCCCAGGCCTATACCTGGGGTTACACGACAAGCTTCCACGGCTTGCGGTACTCGCGCGTCAGATATTTCTTAGCCTCGGCCTGGGTGACGGTCCACTTCTGCGCATCGAAATCCAGCCGGAGCTTGCTGCGAAGCGCGACATTGCCGAGCAAGCAGGTGGTTGTGGAGTGCTGGCATTTCTCGATGTCGCTGACCGGCTTCTGCCTGGTCTTCACGCACTCGAGGAAGTTGGCCCAATGCTCGCGGTTGCCGCCGCCGGAGGACTTCATCTCCGACGCTTCCAGGGTTGAGCCCTTTTCCGGGATGACTTTGTAGCCGCCGCGGTCCAGGAACATGGTTCCCTTGGTGCCGTGAAATAAGATCCCGCCGCCCTTGTCGAACATCGACTGCCCGTTGCACTCGCGGTTCTCATAGGTGGCGATGAAATCGGGGTATTCGTAAGTCACCTGCAAGGTATCCGGCGTTTCGCGATTGTCTTTCAGGCAGAATTTCTCACCGAAGGCGGAAATGCCCGTCGGCATGCCTTCGTTGAAGGCCCACTGGACGATATCGAGCCAGTGGACGCCCCAATCGGTCATCATCCCGCCGGCGTAATCCCAGAACCAACGGAAGCGCGAGTAATAATGATCCTCGGGATCGACGCCGAAGCGGTTGGAATTATAGGGGCGCTTGGGCGCGGGCCCAAGCCACATGTCCCAGTCGAGCGTGGGAGGTGGTTCCTGGTCGGGAGGGTTTCCGATGCCTTCGGGCTCGGCCAAGCCGTAGTTCCAGCAGCGCACAAAGGTCACCTTCCCCAGTTCGCCGCTACGGACGATCTCGGCGGCTTTGCCGAAATGGACGGCCGAGCGCTGCATGGTTCCGGCCTGGACCACGCGGCTGTATTTTCGGGCGGCCTGCACCATCTTCACGCCCTCGTCGACTGCGACACAGACGGGTTTCTCGACGTAGACGTCCTTGCCCGCTTTGCACGCCTCGACGGTCATGTAAGCGTGCCAGTGGTCCGGCGTGGAGATGCAGACCACGTCGATGGATTTGTCGGCGAGAATCTCACGGAAGTCGCGAATTCCCTTGGCGGGACCGCCGGGCTGCTTTTCAGTAGCCTTGACGGCCATGCTCAGATTGCGGTCGAAGATGTCGCAGACGGCGGTGACGTTCAGGTTGTCCTGGCGCATGGCGTAAGAGAGGTTCGAACGGCCCATCTTGCCCATGCCGATGAACGCGGCGGATACACGGTCGTTGGCGCCGCGTACGTTGCCAGTGAATATGTGCGAAGTAAGCGCTAGAGTAGCTGAGGATTTCAAGAAATCCCTACGATTGGAGTCCATGGCGTGGACTATTGTACTGGAATTATTCGAAGATCTCGGCGAGGGGCACTTCGAGCGCGGGATTCTCCGTGCGGAGCACCTCCGTGACGCGGCGCAGATCGCCGGAAGGGCTGGCGATATGAGCGACCCGGTTCTCGGGATCGACGACCCAGACGTTTGGCACGCCCATTTCGAAATAGTCGCGCAGGCGCTCCCATACGCGGGTCATGCGGTCCTCAGGCGAGAGAATTTCGATGCAAAGGAAAGGAGGCTGTGTGAAGATCTTCTCCTTGCCGCCGACCACGACGCAAATATCCGGGATCCGGTATCGCCTGGGTTTTACCTGCACTCTCTGCTCGGGGTAAACCTCGATGCCCAATGCCTTGCGTCGCGCGAAGAAGTACGACCCAAGCGCCATCTGCACATAACTGTGTTCCCGGTCGCCCAATGTGCGCTCCAATACCTCGCCGTCGACGTAGTCGCAGTCGGGACGGTAGACGGACGTCAGATAGACCTCCACCGGAATGACAGCCCGCGTGGCCATGGCTTTACTTTACGACGATGTTCACCAATTTGTCCGGTACCACGATGACCTTCACAACCTGCTTGCCGGAAATGGAGGCTTGCGTCTTCGGATCGGCGAGCGCCAGCCGCTCCAAGTCCTCCTTCGCGGCTCCGAAAGGCATGGAGATGCGGCCGCGCACCTTGCCGTTCACCTGAAGCACGACGTCGGCGGCGTCTTCTTTTTCGAACGCCTCGTCGTGAGTCGGCCACGGCTGCTTGAAGACCGGGCCGGAGCGGCCCAGTTGTTCCCACAACTCCTCGGCCATGTACGGAGCGAAGGGCCCGAGCATCAACACCAACGCGGGCAGAATCTGGTGGACCGCCGCGCCCGACAAGTTGGCTTCTTCGTCGCTCAACGTGTTGATCAGTTCCATCAGCGCTGCGATGGACGTGTTGAAATGCCAGCGGTTGCTGAAATCGTCGGTGATTTTGTGAATCGTACGATGCAGTTTGCGCAGCGCACGCCGGTCCGCGGCGGGATCTCCAGGTGCGTTGTTACCCATATTGCGCGTCACGAACTTCCAGACGCGTTCCAGGAAGCGGCGCTGGCCGCCGACGCTCGCCTCGATCCACGGCATGTCTTTCTCCGGAGGCGCGGCGAAGAGCACGAACAGGCGGCATGTGTCGGCGCCGTATTTTTCGATCATCTCCTCGGGATCGACCACGTTGCCCTTGGACTTGGACATCGCAGTGCCGTCCGCGCCGAGCACCATGCCCTGCGTGAACAGATTGGCTGCTGGTTCGTCGTTAGCGATCAGGCCCAAGTCGCGCATCACCTTGGTGAAGAAACGCGAATAAATGAGGTGCAGAATGGCGTGCGTCACGCCGCCGATGTACTGGTCGATCTCGAACCACTTGGCGATCTTGGCGGAATCGAATGGAGCCTTGTCGTTCTTGGGATCGCAGTAGCGATAGAAATACCATGACGAATCGACGAATGTGTCCATGGTGTCGCTTTCACGCTGCGCGTCCGCGCCGCACCGCGGGCACTTCACGTTCATGAAGGCCGGATGTTCGGCCAGAGGCGACCTGCCCTTGCCGGTGAACTTCACGTCGTAGGGCAGTTCGACCGGCAGATCTTCTTCGGGCACCGGAACCACGCCACATTTCGGGCAATGGATCACCGGAATCGGCGTGCCCCAATAGCGCTGGCGGGAAATGCCCCAATCCTTGATACGGAACGTGACCGCGGCCTTCCCGAAGCACTCGCGCTCGGCGCGTGCGTTCATGTGGACGCGGGCGTCGGCACTCGAAAACCCTGAATATTCGCCGGAGTTTTCGACAATGCCGTCGTCACAGAAGGGAAGCTTGGCTTCCTTTTCAACGGCGCCCCCTACCGGTTTGATCACAGGGACGATGGGAAGCCCGAACGTCTTGCAGAAATCGAAATCGCGCTCGTCGTGAGCGGGCACGGCCATGATGGCTCCTGTGCCGTAGTCCATCAGGACGAAATTGCCAATCCAAATCGGCAGTTTCTCGCCGCTGTAGGGATTGATGGCGAACGCGCCGGTGGGCGCGCCGTCTTTCACCAGGTCGCCCGGGCCTTTGTTGGCTCGCGCGTCGATCATTTCCTTGGCGCGAGCCTTGCCCGCGTCGTCGAGAAGTTTTGCGGTAAGCGGATGCTCCGGCGCGAGGATCACGCAGGTGGCTCCGTAAATGGTGTCGACGCGCGTGGTGAAGACGCGGATCTTTTCATTCGTCCCCTCCAGCGTGAAATCGATCTCCGAGCCGACGGACTTGCCGATCCAATTCCTTTGCATCGACAGCACGCGCTCCGGCCACCCATGGATCAGCTTGGCGTCGATGTCGCGCAGCAGTTCATCCGCGTAATCGGTGACCTTCCAGAACCACTGTTCGAGCGCGCGTTGCTCGACGGGCGTCGTTTCGTGACGCCAGCAGCAGCCGTTCACGACCTGCTCATTCGCGAGCACGGTGGCGCACTCCGGGCACCAGTTCAACATCGCGCGCTTGCGGTAGGCCAGGCCGTGCTCCATCAGTTTCAGAAAAAACCACTGGTTCCAGCGGTAGTATTCGGGCTCGCAAGTGGTGACTTCCAGGCTCCAGTCATAGGCGAAGCCCATCCGATGCATCTGCCGGGTCATTTCCGCGATTCTCGCCAGCGTCCAATCGCGAGGATGCGCGCCGCCCTTGATGGCCGCGTTTTCCGCGGGCAATCCGAACGCGTCCCAGCCCATCGGATGCTGCACGTTGTAGCCGCGCATCCACATGTAACGAGCCAGGGCGTCGCCGATCGAGTAATTGCGCACGTGACCCATGTGCAGGCGGCCGCTGGGGTAGGGAAGCATTTCGACCACGTAGTACTTGGGCGCGGAGGAGTTGGGGTCGGCGCGATAAAGATCGGAGTTCTTCCAGCGATCCTGCCACTTCAACTCGATTTGATTGTGGTCGTAGACTTTTTCTTCCATAACGATTTCAAAGTGTCGAGATTCCGTTTGTCGTCGCCGTCCTTGTCCACCGGTGTTTCCAGAATGAAGGCTTTTTGGCGAAGCTTCGGATGGGTGAGAATACGACGAAACCCGTCAAATCCAATCTTACCTTGGCCGATGTGTTCATGCCGGTCGATGTGCGAGCCGAGAGCGCCCTTGGAATCGTTGGCGTGGATCACGTGGACATGTTCGAGGCCGAGAATGCGGTCGGCTTCACCAACGGTTTTCTTCAGTCCGGCCTCGGTAGAGATGTCGTAGCCGGAGGCGAGCAGGTGACACGTATCGAGGCAGAAACCGACCGGCAGATGCGTCATCTGCGCGGCGTATTCGCGGATGACGTGCAGTTCTTCCAAGCGTCCGCCAATCTGTGCGCCCGCGCCAACAGTGCATTCGACGAGGAGCATCAGCTTGTCGAACTTCAGGCCCTCGGCCGACGCGGCGACGCCTTGCAGGAAGTGAAAAATCCCCTGCTCGATGGTCTGGCCCTTATAATTACCGGGGTGCGCGACCAGATATTCCGCGCCGATGGCGATGGCTCGAACCAGTTCACCTCGAAACGCCTCGATCGACTTGGCGCGAATGGCTTCGTCCGCGGACGCGAGGTTGATCAGGTAATTATCGTGGATGACCAGAGGAGTCAGGTCGTATTCTTTGCGCGCGTTGTTTAGCAGCTTGATCGCCGGAGCGCTGGGAACCGACGCCTTCCACTGCCGCGGGCTCGAGGAAAAGATCTGGAACGTGTTCGCGCCCAGCTCCGCCGCGGTCAGCGCGGAGCGTTCCAGTGACCCGGCAATAGACGTATGCAGCCCGATTCTCACGAATGAAAATCTTTCACCCAGGCGTGCTTCTTGAGCGTTTCGAGCAGCGCGGCGGGTAGAGAACCAAGGTCGGACGCCGAACAGCTCGATTCCACCGTGCGAATCTTGCGCATACCGGGGATCACGCTCGAAACCGCCGGGTGGGACAGGCAGTAGCGTAGCGCGATTTCGGGCAGCGAACCTTCCACGCCCTCCAAATCCTTGTTGAGCGCATTGACGTGCTCGACGACTTGCCATTTGCGGTCGCGGCCGCGGAAATACCAGTCGCGAAATTCGCCTTTCTCGAACACCGTGTCCTCGGTGATGGTGCCGGTGAGCGCGCCTTCGTCCAGAGGCACGCGCGCGAGGATGCCGATGTTCAGTTCCTTTGCCAGCGGCAGGAGATTCGCGTTTGGCGACTGATCGAAGATGTTGTAGACCACCTGGACGGAATCGCACAGGCCGGTACGGATCAGGTCGAGGCCGGAATCGGGGTCGCCGGCGTTGAGGGACACCCCGACGGCCTTTGCCTTGCCGGATTTTTTCAAATCTTCGAATGCGCGTTTCCATTCATCGCGATGCGTCCATTCGGTATTCCAGACGTGAAGCTGCTGAAGATCGATGGCGTCCAATTTCAGATTACGGAGGCTCTCCTCCGTGGACTTAATCACGTAATCGTAGGGAAAGACGTCTTCGATGCCGATACCGGACTTCGCCGGCCACTGCCGGTTCTTGGGAGGCACCTTCGTCGCGACGTAGACCTTCCCAGGCGCGGAGCGGACGATCTCGCCGACCAGAACCTCGCTGTGGCCGTCGCCATAGGCCAGCGCGGTGTCGATGAAGTTCAGCCCCAGTTCCAAGGCGCGCCTCAATGCCGCGCGGGATTCCTCGTCCGAGCCTCCGATCCACTGCTTGCCGCCGATACCCCAGGCTCCAAATCCAATGTCACTGATCTCAATGCCCGTGCGTCCGAGTTTTCGATAGCGCATTCTTTCATAATAAAGGCAGGTCCAAGATGATTCCGCGCATCGCGATTTTCCTGATGCTCGCCGCGACGGCGTTCGCCAATTTCCGCCTCTATCTGAAGGACGGAACCTACCAACTCGTCAGCGAATACAAGATCCTGAAGGATCGCGTCAGCTATCTGAGCGTGGAGCGGGGCGAATGGGAAGAAATTCCGCTTTCCCTGGTCGACCTGGACCGGACGAAAAAAGAGGTCGCGCAGCACGAGGAGGAGTTGAAGGCCGAGGCCAAGGCGCAAGCGGAGGAAGACGCGGCGGAGCGCCTGGCAGTCCGCCAGGTGGAGCAGATCCCCGAAGCACCCGGCGTCTACTACATCCACAACGACAATTTGGAGGCGGTCAAGGTGGCCGAATCGAAGATTGTCAATAACAAGAAGAGGCAGGTGCTGAAAGTCCTTTCGCCGATCCCAATGGTGGCGGGGAAGGCTACCGTGGAGATCGACGGCGATTCTTCCTCCAAGGAGATCGCCGACAAGCGCCCCGAGTTTTTCTTCCGATTATCCGAGTTCGAACGCTTCGGGCTGGTTCAACTGACGCCGACAAAAAAGGGCTCGCGCGTTGTGGAGACGCTGAATATCATTCCCGTTTCGAAGGAAATCGCGCAGGAGCTGCACGAAGTGGAGACGTTCAAGAAGCAGGAAGGCGACAACGTGTACAAAATCTGGCCGCAAAAAGATCTGCCGCCGGGTGAGTACGCGCTGGTGGAGTACACGGAAGGACTGGACCACATCAACATCCAGGTGTGGGACTTCAAAATCGTGTCAAAGTAGACCCATGCGGTTTTTCCTGGGTCCGCTCTGCGCGACGTTCCTGACGGCTGCGCATTTTGAAGGGCATGTCATCGCCACGGATCTGAAGGGCGGCTATCAGGTGGTGGCGGCCGATCTGAATCATGACGGCAAGCTGGACCTCATAGCGCTGGCCAGCGGGATGAGCGATCTGGTGTGGTTCGAAAACCCTGCGTGGGAGCGCCACGTGATTGCGACCGGGCTGACGGGCATGATCAATCTCGCCATTTCGAATAACCAGATCGTGCTCGCCTACGGCTTCACCATGCAGTACGCCACATCGAAGGGAATCGTCGCGGTGCTCACGCCCAACGGCGATCCGCGGAAGCCTTGGACGCTGACCGAAATCGACCGGTTGCCGACCTCGCACCGCATCCGCGTGGCGAATTTCGACGGCTCGACCGTCTTCGTCAACGCACCGCTGATCGGTGCGAACGCCGTCGCGCCAGAGTATCGGGATCACGTACCGCTGGTGTACTACCGGCCCGGCGAATGGAAGCGGACGCTGATCGCGAATGACAACGAGGGCGTCCAGCACGGCATCACGATCGTCGACTGGGACCGCAACGGGCGCGACTCGATTTTGACCATGTCATTTTCCGGGATCCATCTTTATCGCAATCTGAGCCAATGGGTGCGCACCGAAATTTCGAAGGGCAATCCCGAGCCGTGGCCGAAGAGCGGATCGAGCGATCTTGCCGTGGGCCATCTCGGTAAGGAGCGTTTCCTGGCGGCGATCGAGCCCTGGCATGGCAATCAGGTGGTGGTGTATCGCCAGCTGCAGGGCCAATGGAAGCGCGAGGTGATTGACGATTCGCTGCTAGATGGCCACACGATTCTTACGGCGGATCTGACCGGCGGCGGCCGCGATGCGATTGTGGCTGGGATGAGAGGCAAGCCCTATCGCGTGTTGATTTATGAGAACCAAAAAAGCCATCGGACGCGGCGGATCCTCGATCAAGGAGGCGTGTCGGCGGCCTCCTGCGCGGCAGCCGATCTGAATGGCGACGGGCGCATCGATCTGGCATGCATCGGATCGGCGACGACGAACTTGAAGTGGTATGAAAATGTGAAGTAGATGCGCGCGCTGCGGTATTCCTTAAGAAATCTGGCCCGTAATCCGGCGTTTTCCGCCGTGATTGTGCTGCTGCTCGCCTTCGGGATCGGCGCGAACACGCTGATCTTCACCGCCGTCGACGTCCTGCTGCTGCGAGATCTGCCGGTGGAGCATCCGGAGCAGCTGGCGCGGATGGAATCGGTTTACCCCAGTGGGTTTCGCAGCATCGTGCCGGGTTTTCCTGAACCCTTCCGGCCTCTGCTGCGGGAACACGCGAGAAGCTTGCGGGACGTCTTCACAGCCATCGACGAGGAATTCTCCTTGGAGATCTCCGGACGCACGGAGAGCGTCATGGCCTTTAAGGTTTCCGGGAATTTCTACAGTGCGTTGGGCGTTCGTCCACATCTCGGCCGGCTGATCGCCGACGATGACGACCGTCCGGGAACCACGTATCCGGTCGTGCTGAGCTACGCTTTCTGGCAGCGGGCGTTTGCGGGACGGGCGAGTGTGCTGGGCGAGAAGGTCCGCCTACGCGGTGTCCCATTCACGATTGTCGGCGTCGCGCCACGCGGATTCCGTCACTTGGCGGTCGAGGGAGCTCCCGAGGTCGTGATTCCCGCGGCGGCGGAGGACTTATGGTCAATTGGAGCAGACATGGACCGGGAGACGCAGATCTTTGTCAGGGTGCGGCCGGAGGTTTCGATCGTGCAGGCGTCGGCGGAGGTCGAGTCGCTTCATCCCGGGCTTGTAGACGAGGCGTACAACCGGGTGCAGCTGTCTACCCGGCTGACTGAGGAGCAGAAACAGAGTTACATTGCATCCCAAAAGAGAAACCGCGCGGTGCTGGAGCCGATTTCTCGAGGAATTTCGCGGCTGCGAAAACAGTTTGCCCTTGCGGTTCAGGTTCTGATGGGCGCGGTAGGGGCGCTGCTGTTGCTCGTGTGCGCGAACATCGCGGGACTGATGCTGGCGCGAGGTGAGGCCGCGCGGAAGGATATTGCAGTGCGGCTCAGTCTTGGGGCGACGCGCTTTACCGTGGCGTGGCAACTGATCGTCGACGCGCTGGTTTTGTCGATTTTGGGCGCGGCCGGAGCGATGATCGTGACTCGATGGGGAGGGCCGCTGCTAATCGCTTTTCTGCCCGCGCGGAGGCCGCAAACGCTCGAATTGATTCCCGATGGTCGCGTGCTGGCGTTCGCCGCGGGTGCGTGTGTCGTCACCGCGCTGGCGATGAGCATCGTGCCGGCGCTGCATCTATTTCGCGCGGATCTGGCTAGTCTGATGGGACGCGGCGGACCGCGCCAGCGACGCTCTCGCGCGGGCATCGCTCTGGTGGCGCTGCAAGTTGCGCTTTCGGCGGTGCTGCTCGCCGGCGGAGGCGCGCTGGTCCGAACGCTGCACCAGTTGCGGTCGGCCGACCTTGGTGTGGATCGCCGCAACCTGGTGGTCGTCATGGTCAATCCAGCGACCGCGGGCGTGAAATTTGGCGACGAAGCAGGCCTGGTCGACCAAATCGTACGGCGGGCCAAAACCCTGGACGGCGTCGAAGGGGTGAGCGTAACCAGCTATCCTCAAATGCGTGGAATCGGCCCCAAAACAACCGTCCAGCCCACAGGAACGCCCATTCGCGATGCCGATTTTCTAAACACGACGTTCAACTCGGTTAGCCTCAACCATTTTCAAAACGCGGGCATGCGAATTCTTGCCGGGCGAGATTTCCAGCTTTCCGATGTGACGCCGAAAAAGCCGCGGGAAGCCATCGTCAGCCAGAGTTTCGCGCGGAAGTTCTTCCCGCGGACCGATCCGATTGGAAGGACCTTCGGACAGGGAATGAATAAGACCGCCAGCGCGGATTACGTTGTTGTTGGTGTAGTCAACGACGTTCGTTTCCGGTCCATGCGAGAGGAATCGCCGCCAATTTTTTACCAGGTGACGGACAAATTCTTTGATTTCGCATTGTACGTGCGCACAAATCGTGCGCCTGGCCCGGTGATTGCTGGGCTTCGCGCGATGCTCGCCAGCGCCGGTCCGGGCCTCGCGCCTTCTGAAGTCGGAACCATGGAGCAGGACATCGAAACCTCTCTCTGGCAGGAGCGTCTCATTGCCGCAATAGCCTCCGTATTCGCCGCCGCATCCGCCGTTCTGATCGCCATCGGGTTGCACGGCATGCTCGCCTATTCCATCGCCCGGCGCACGCGGGAAATCGGCATCCGCATGGCTCTCGGCGCGCGGCCGGGACATCTGGTGGAGATGATTTCCTGGGACGTCCTGCTCAGTGTCGTGCCCGGGATCGTAATTGGCCTGGCAGCCTACGCCGCGTCGTCGCGGGTGATTTCCCCGGTTCTCTACGGCGTGCGGCCAATGGATGCAATCTCCATCGCCATCGCGATCGGATTGATCGCGCTGGTCGCCACGGTCGCTGCTTTCATCCCTGCGCGCCGCGCGATCTCCATCGAACCGGCCGAGGCTCTGCGGCAGGAATAGTAGAATAGGGGCAGCCATAAATGTCGGCGCAACTCGATCTCAACCGGCTGAGCCTGCGGCAGTTCGCGGAGCGATTCCGCGGCGAAATGATCCCGCTCAGCAACACCTTCTCGTACTTCTGCGCCTCCGTGCCCATGTCGGAGGATGATCTGAAGGAGTATTTGCAGGAACCCGTCGCGGCCCTGCCACCCGCCGTGACCGCGGGATTGCCGAAAATCACCATCCTCCTGGTTCCTTATCTGGAGCGAGCCAATGGAGCGCACGGAACCAAGAGCCGCGCGAAGGTGGACGCTTCGGACTTTGTGTCCATCGAGAAGCCGCCGGAGGGCAAGCTGGCCAAGTCCGCGCAGTTGCGCCTGGGCGATGAAACGGTACTGGCTTTCGCCCTGAAGGGCCAGGAGGTAGCTGAGTATCACTACCTCTTCTACCATCTGCTGGCGTCGCTGGCGGGCGATCAGTGGTCCGAGGAAACTGAATCCGCCTATGCCCGGGTTCTGCGCGAGGAACTAAACGCCGAAGCGCACGGCGAGGTGGATGAGCCTAGCTGGCGCCTGAAGCAGACGCTGCGGCGGGTGCAGAACTCGCGCGGAGGAGGAGTGCAGAACAGCCGGACGTTCCGGGAGTACGCGAGGCAGTCCTTCGTCGATACCTTGACGCTTTATCTTCACGGAATCTGCTGCGACATCGACGTCGACACAGGTCCTCGCCAGTTGCCGAGCCGCTACCTTCGCAAGCGCCTGATGGCCCTGGAACAAATGTTCCCGCCTCCTGCGGGCTACGTGGTGTTCCCGGAGCAATTGGAGCCATAGGGGGCAACCGCTGCGCGTCGCGATCGATGCCACATCCTTGCTGGTCCGCAGCGCGGGCGTAAAAAGCTACGTCTGGCACTGGCTTCGCCATCTGCGGAAGCACGCGGCCGCCGATGTTGAAATCCTCGCGTTTCCACTTCTTGGCAAGGATCTTCCGGCGCTGGATCACGAATCGAGCGCACTTTCGCGCCCGCAAACCATGGCCCGGCTGGCATTGATCAAGTTGATGAACGAGACAGGGCTGCCTCCCGTCGACTGGTTGATCGGAGGATCCCAGATTTTTCACGGCACCAACCTGATGCGCCGCCCGCCGCGCCGAGCGAAGCTGACCGCGACCATCCACGATTTGACTTGCTGGCTGATGCCGGATGTTCATTCGCCGGGCAACGTTGCGGCCGATCGCAGATTTGGAGAGCGGATTCTGCGGCGGGCGGACGGTTTGATCGCCGTCTCCGAGAACACGCGGCAGGATGCGATCCGCGTGCTTGGGATCGCGCCGGAACGGATTCGGACTATCTACTCGGGGATCGCGGAGACGTACTTTCAAGCGACCGCCGTGAGCCGGCCTCGGCCCTACGTCCTCTACACCGGTGCGATTGAGCCGAGGAAGAACCTCGACACGCTGCTCGATGCCTGGAAATTGCTGAAGCCGTCGCTGCGCGCCGAGTTCGAACTGTTGATCGCCGGGCCGAGGGGATGGGCACCACAGGAGACATTCGCGCGGATTCAGACGGAGGCCACGTATCTCGGCTATGTGCCGGAGGCAAATCTGCCGATACTCACTGCGGGCGCGGCGGCGTTTGTGTATCCGTCTCTGTACGAGGGCTTCGGTTTCCCTGTGGTGCAGGCTATGGCGGCGGGTGCTCCGGTAGTGACATCGAACAATTCCTGCCTGCCGGAGATCGCCGGCGATGCGGCCCTTTTCGTCGATGCGAGAAGCGCCGCGGAGATCGCTTCGTCACTCACACGTTTGCTCGAATCGCCGCCGCTGCGCGAGGAAATGGCGGCGCGCGGGCGGAAGCGGGCGCAGCAGTTCCGCTGGGATACATGTGCAAAGGAATCATTACAATTTTTCCGTGGCGTTCTAGGGTCGCTTTAGGTTAGCCTCGGAAAAGTGCCTAAGAACACTCCATCGCGCCGTCCTACTGGCTTCGCCGCCATGCGGTGGAGGCTTGTCGCGTTGTTCGCGATCCTCGGCCCGGGGTTCATCACCGCGAACGTCGATAACGATCCCGGCGGCATCCTGACGTATTCGCAGGCGGGAGCGGAATTCGGCTATTCCATGCTATGGGTTCTGGTGCCGACCACAATTGCGCTGATCGTGATTCAGGAGATGGCGGCGCGCATGGGTGCGATCTCCGGGAAAGGCCTCTCCGACCTGATCCGCGAGGAATTTGGCCTGCGCGCGACCTTCGTCACGATGGCCATTCTCGGCCTGGCTGATTTCGGCAACATCGCCGCCGAATTTGCCGGCATCGCCTCCGGTATGCAGATCTTCGGCGTCAGCAAGTACATCTCCGTCCCTATCGGGGCGTTTATTGTCTGGTTCGTGATCGTCAAGGGCCGCTACAAGCCTGTGGAGCGGACGCTGATCATCTTCTCGCTCATCTATTTCGCGTATCCCGTGTCGGCGTTTTTCGTCAAGGCCGACTGGCCCACCGCGCTGCGGCAGACGCTGGTGCCGGTGCTTTCAAGTAATCCTGACTACATCGTGATGGTGGTGGGTCTCATCGGGACCACCATTACACCGTGGATGCAGTTCTATCTGCAGGCCTCCATCGTGGAAGCGGGCATCGACAAGCGCCGCTACTGGATGAGCCGCTGGGATGTGATCATCGGCTGCATCATCACCGACGTGATCGCATTCTTCATCGTGGTCGCCTGCGCGGCCACGATTTTCAAGTCCGGTGGTGGCAAACTCACCGATGCCGCGCAGGCGGCCGTCGCGCTGAAGCCGCTCGCCGGACGGTTCGCCGCTGCTCTCTTCGCCATCGGGTTGATCAACGCGTCGGTGCTCTCAGCCGCGATTCTCCCCCTGGCCACGGCCTATAACGTCTGCGAGGGGCTGGGATTCGAATCAGGGGTCGAAAAACGATTCTCCCAGGCCAGGGTTTTTTACACGCTGTACACGCTGCTGATTGTCTGCGGGGCGGGCTTTGTGCTGATTCCCAAGATGCCTCTGTTCAAGGTCATTATTTTGTCCCAGGTGGCCAACGGAATTCTGCTGCCGTTCGTGCTGTTCTACATGCTTTCGTTGATCAATAACAAGCACGTCATGCACGAATACCGGAACAATAAGCTGCAAAACGCCATCGCGGGCGCCACCAGTGTGATCATGATCGGGCTGACGGCGAAACTGTTGTGGGGGATGTTCTTAGGGTAGGGCCTCCATTGACGTCACTTTGATGGTCTTCGTTTTCGTGTCGAGCGTCCCAGTGACCTTCACCTTCTGCGCGGCGAACTTGGCGGGGCTCTTCTGATCGCTGAGCTTGTAGACGTTCTGGCCGTCGAACAAGGCATATTGGCTCGATCCTTTCACGCACATCCGGACACATTTTTCGTCGGACTGATCCTTCATCATGTGCTTGGCGCCGCACATCGTATCGGTGATCACTCCGGTGAAGGTATCCGCTGCCGCAAGGCCGGCCAGCGCAAATGCGAATAATACGAATTTCATTGGTTTCTCCTGATTCCAAATCGAAGGTAGATATTTCCGCCGGCGGGATGGTTGCCGTAATACGGCTTGATCGCGTCGGGCAGCGTGTATAAGCTGACATTCGCTCCCACGCTTGTTTCGATGTGCGAAAACAGCGCCAGGTCGCGGGTGTAACCAAGCGTGTACGCGCCGATGCGGAACACGCGCTGATCCAAACTCGGCTCGCCCGGAAAGAGTTCGTCTTTATCGGCGAGTTCAATTCGTCCGGTGAGAAAATTCCGTCGCGAGACCGGCAGTACCAATTCCGCCAGATAACCGTTGGTATTTCGATGGTTGGCGGTGTCGTGATTGCGGCCCCACATCAAGCTCGACGACCAACTGGATCCGTTCATCGGCCTCGAATACTGGGCCGACGCCGTGGAGCGCACGCGGTCGCCCGGTTCCAGCGCCTCTGGATGGCCGATGCGTCCGACGGAAACCTGCGCAGCCCAGTTCATAGTGGGAAAATACCAAAATCGCGCCGACCAGGAATCCAGCGGACCTGCCTGGATGATCCAGCGATTCTCGCCCGGCTCCGCGCCATGAAATCCGCTGGCTTCCAGGCGCACTTTCTTGTAAGTGATCCCCACGGTAACCACGTCATCGGAGATATGCGTCGAATCCATCAGATGATGCGTGATGGTGGCCTGCGGCAGGTCTTCAGCGGAGGCGCGATGCGGATACGCAACCGGCCCCAACGCGGGATCACCCACGGGTGCGGCGTAAACATCGAATGTCGCGTCCTCGGAGAATTCATAAGCATAATGAACGCCCAGAGCCATCACGAAATTGTGCGGATGCTGCGCATCAGTCAGCGCGCGGCCGTATGCCGTCTCACCGGTTTGAAATAGAAGAGGATAGCGTTCTCCCGTGATGGTAGTCGGATCGAGGCTCAGCATCATGTCGGCCTGAAATGCGCCCTTCGCTCCCGCGCGATGCTCGGCGGATGCCATAAACCAGTTGGGCGAATAGAGTTTGTCTCCTCCGCGCGGGCCTGATTGCTGGGTATCGACGACAAATGCCAGCCCCATCAACATCAGGTTCCAGGAACCGAGGCTGGTCATCCACATCGGCATCTCCCACGACGCCGGGTTTACGGACGTGCCCGACGCCAGATTTATTAGCGACATTCCGGCGCCGTTCATATCCGTCATCTTCATCGAATCCTGGCCCCGGGCGAATGCTGCCAAGGCGAGGATAGGCACAGCAAACTTCATGAAATTCTCCCCATCCCAATCTAAATTTGGTATTGGCGGGAGCGGATCAGATTCTCACGGCGATGGGAAAACGTGCGGGCGGGTTCGGCGGCGAACTCGAGAATGAAGGAGCCTCCTGAGTCGCGAAGACTCCCGCAAAGTGTGCCAAAAGGGACACATCGGTAGACGGCCCGGCGGAGGCGAAGAGCCACTGCGCGGGACTGGCCGCTACTAGTTCATTCGCGCAACTTGAAGTCGACGGCTGGTTTGAGTGCTTATGATGCGGACAATGAGGAAGGCTTGGGACCACGGGCGTGCACGCGGAGGCGCATTGCACTGAGCCGGCCAGCAGCGCCAGCGCCGCGAAAACGACGAAGAAAGCGGAAAATCCCCTCACTCACCTTCAGCGTAGCATCGTTATTCGCCCGGTAAACTTCGCCGCTCGCCGGTTTTCATGCACGCGAAGTGCGCCGGTCGGATATTCTCGATCTCGATGAATCCCTCAAAGTTGGAAGCAACCTTCGAACGGACGCTGCCGGTGAACGGGCCGGTGAAGCTCGATGTCAGCGTGAACTCCGGCGTCATCCGGGTGTTGCGGGGCGAGCCGGGTGAGGTGAAGGTCCGTGGCGTAGTGCGGGCGCGATCCTCCTTCTTCCCCTGGCGCGACGTTGCAGGGCGCCTCCGGCGCATTGAGACGGACCCGCCGGTGGCTCGGGACGGCAATTGCATCGGCGTCGGCGATGTGGCGGATCGCTGGCTGCTGCGCGGCATCAATCTGCTGGTGGAGATCACCACGCCCCCGGATACGGAAGTCCGGGCGTTGGCGGATTCGGGGGATATTCGCATCGATGGCATCGCCGGCCCAGTAGAATGCGAGGCCGATTCCGGCGAAATCAACATTGCCAATATCTGCGCCGAGGTCCGAGCCAGGGCCGATTCCGGCAGCATTCATCTTCGAAGCGTCAACGGACCGGTGGATGCACGCGCCGACTCCGGCCATATCGAAGCGCTCGACATCGCCGGTACCGTCGACGCCACCACGGACTCGGGCGACATTCATCTGTCGCAAACCAAGGTGGCCGCCATCTGCGCGCAGGCCGATTCCGGCCGCATTCGCGTGCAGCTTGCCCAGGAAGGAGGCTACAGCATCCGCGCGCGCACCGATAACGGGCGCATCGAGTTGCCTGCGTTGACACGGCAGCGGACATCGCATCACGAGCTGGAAGGCGAGGTCCGCGGCGGCGGATCCGTGGTAGATCTGGAAACCGATTCAGGCGACATCGAAGTGGTCGCCGTTTAAACCCGCCGCGCCACGACCACCGTAATGTCGTCCGCAGCGGGCGCTCCCTGTGTGAACGATGTGACCGCCTCGTGTATGGCCTGCACGATTTCTTCCGCCTTGTGGCCGTTCATCGACGCCACCAAAGCGCCCAGCCGGTCCTCGCCGAACTCGACGTCGCTGGGGTCGGCCGCTTCCGTCACGCCATCGCTGAATAGCACCAGCGTATCGCCAGGATTCAGCGTGGTGCGTGCCTCCTGATAAACGGCCATCGGCAGGATGCCAAGGATCACGCCGCCCGCGCCCTTCAGCATTTCGTACGTGCCGTCGGCGCGGACCACCACTGGAGGATTATGGCCAGCGTTGGTATACACCAGCTCACCGGTTGCCGGGTCGATAATTCCCATGAAGAACGTGATGAACCGGTTATCGGGGCAATTCGCCGAGACGGCCTTATTCAGCCGCCCGATCTTTTTCGCCAGGTCGTCACCGTCTTCAAACAGCACCTGCACGCGCGCCTGAAGGCTGGACATCAATAGCGACGCGGGCATGCCTTTACCGGCCACGTCGCCCACCAAAACGCCAATGCGCCCATCGGGAAACTCGAGGTAATCGTAATAGTCGCCGCCGACCGTGCGGCAGGCGGTGGTCTTGCCGCCCAAATCGAGGCCTTGGACCACTGGAGGTTTTGCCGGCAGCAACCCCTGTTGAATCAGCGCGGCCTGCTGCATGTCCTTGGCCATGGCGCGCTCTGCCTCTTCGATTTCGTTTAGGCGCGCATGCTCGATGCGGATGGCCGCGACGTTCGCCATGACGGTGAGCAGATTCAGATCCTCGCGAGAAAATTCGCGGATCAGATGAGGGGAATCGACGTAAATCAGGCCGATCACGCGATCGTTCGTCTGCAGCGGAACCGCCATCATGCTGCGGACCTTCTGCTCCACAATGCTCATGTGCTGGCGTAGCGCCGAATCGAGTTGCGCGTCGCGCACCAGCAGCGATTCTTTCTTATTCAGCACCCGCTCGCGGACGGTCTTCGAAATCTGAAAGCCTTCGCCCCGCGCGGCGCGGACCTGCAGTTGATCTCCCTCCAAAGTCATCAGCACGCCGCGGCCGGCCATTACCGCTTCCACCGAGAGATCCATAATGACGGTGAACAGCTCGTCAAGAGGTCGATGCCCCGCCAGTTCACGGCCGGCGCGAATCAGCGCCCGCATCTGCGGGCTGCCTTGCATCACATAGGTCTTATTCAGGTCGTCGGTCTGCGGACCCAGCACAGCGTCCAGGCTCGCCACCACGGTAGTCGAGGTATTGGAGAACGCTTCGTTTTGCTCCACGAACACAACCGTGTTCGAGGCGGCCGCCATCGAGTCCGCGAACTCGATGGTCAGATGTCCGGCGGAAATCCGGTCGCCTTCATTGAACGGCATCGGCTTTTCAATCCGTTTGCCGTTCAGAACGGTGCCGTTCTTGCTTCCCAGATCCTCAACCTGCCATTGATCGCCGACCCGCGTCAAGGCCAGATGCTGGCGCGATAACCCGGCATCGTCGGGATAACAAAGCTCGTTGGTGCTGGAACGGCCAAGGGTGATCCGATCACGGTCCAGCGGCACATTTACGTTTTTTCCGTCAATATTGCGGATGATCAGTTCGCGGGGCTTCATCTACGTTACGAAGTAAGCGTATCACCCTCAAGCCGTTGCGCGTGCGTTTCAGCGGAGCGTGTGCTGCGTAAGCCACTTGCCCATCAGATCCAGCGCCTGGGGAGAAATCGTCTCCTCAATCGCCGAGTATTCGGCCAGGGTGCATTTCTGGCAGGTCTGAAACAGGTGATTCAGGCCCGGCAGTTCGACGGTTTGAAAATCCTTGTTACCGGCAGCCTCGAGCGCGGCCTTGATGGCAGGTAGATTCTGCGACGGAGCCACCTGAACGTCGCGGGATCCGTTCATGGCCAGCACCGGAACCTTCACCTTCCGCAGGCTCTCGGCCGGATCGTAAAAGGCGAACGAATGCATCTCCGGCGACGTCATCACCTTTACCTGCGAAACCAGCGATTCGGGTGGATCCGCGCTATTTTCCTTCCGCCACTCCGCGTGGAATTTCCCCACTGCCGCCTTTTCGTCCGTTTCCTGGCGAACCGCACGGAAGATCATCTCCTGGACCGCTCGGTTCCGGGCAATCGCGGTCTCTCCCACACCCATCGACTTGCCGACGAGCTCGGCTTGCCTGTACATCACCTGTTCGCCGGTGACTCCCGTGCCGGCCATCATCACTACGAAGGCGATATCTCCCGACCGCGACGCCGCCAGCGGACCCACGGTGCCTCCCTCACTATGCCCGATGACGCCGATTTTCTTGGCGTTGATATCCTTGCGCGATTTGAGGAATTCGATGCCGGACAGAACGTCGGCGACCATAGCGTCCAGCGTTTCCTGGGACGATTTGCCGGCCGAGCCGCCCACGCCCCGGTCGTCGACGCGCAACACCGCAATGCCGCGCCGCGACAGATAATCCGCGATCACCCAGAACGGCTTGTGCCCGAAGAGCTCTTCGTCGCGATTCTGCGGGCCGGAGCCGGTGATCATCAAGGCAGCCGGGAAGGGCCCTGCGCCGCGTGGAATGGTCAGGGTCCCGGCGAGTTTGCCTAGTTTATTCTCATAGGACACGTCGATGGCATCGTACGGAAACGGAGCCTTCGGTGTCTGCGGACGCTGGACCGCCTCCACCGTGTCCATCCGCTTGAACGTGAGCGGCAAAGGCACGCCCTGCGTGAATGTCCCAGCGATTTCTTTTCCGTCCGCGCTCAGCTTTCCGTCGAACGTTGCTTGTATCGCCGGCATCTCGAAGTGCAGCGACGGACCGGAGACGCTGGTCACGGCCACGGGCAGCCCCATCGCGCCCTGATCGATGCTGTCGAACGTCGACTTCCAGCCGGCATCGCTCTTCGAGACATGAAGCCCCAGACGCAGCTTCATGGCGCCCGCGTCGAGCGTCCCCTGCCAGTTGCCCTCCATGCTTGACTGCGCCCAGGCCACGCCGGCCAGCGCCATTATCCATAGAGTCCGCGTCGTCATAAACTGAAAGTCCTCGCACTTACGGGACGGGGTTACAACCCTTGGCGTCAGCCAGGGGATTCCGCGTCCCATTAGCATTCTGGCCGATATGGATATTGATGTCCAGTGATAAGGGCTATACTCTGATGAAGCTCTTATGAAGACGGCACTTTTCATCGCTCTCGGCGTCGTGACCGTGAGCTTTGTCCTTTTCTGGATCTCGGCGGCACGCAAGCGCGGATTGCACGCGGTTAGGCCCTCGCCGTTCGATGCGGGCATTGGCTTCTTCACAAACTTTCTCGACACGCTCGGCATCGGCTCGTTTGCCACCACCAGTTCCATCTTCAAGCTGCGCCGCCTGGTGCCCGATGAGCAGATTCCCGGAACCATGAACGTGGGCCACGCTCTGCCCACCGTCGCTGAGGCGTTCATTTATATCGCTCTGGTCCAGGTCGATCTGGTGACGCTGGTTGCGATGATCGCCGCTTCTTGCGCGGGCGCTTGGTTCGGAGCGGGAACGGTCTCACGTTGGCCCCGCCGCACGGTGCAGATCGGCATGGGCCTCGCGCTGATCGGAGCCGCCGGGTTCATGCTCCTCTCGCAGCTTCAATGGATTCCCGGCGGAGGGGTCGCCCTCGGCGTCTCAGGCGTGAAACTCGGCCTCGCGATTGCCGGAAATTTCATGCTGGGCGCGCTGATGACGCTTGGCATAGGCTTGTTCGCGCCCTGCATGATCCTGGTGGCGATGCTGGGCATGAACCCGACCGTCGCGTTTCCCATCATGATGGGCTCCTGCGCGTTCCTGATGCCCACCGGCAGCGTCCGCTTCGTGCGCGAGAACAGTTACAACCTGAAATCGGCTCTCGGCCTGACCATCGGCGGGATCCCCGGGGTGCTGATCGCGGCCTATATCGTCAAGTCGCTGCCGCTCTATGCCGTCAAGTGGCTGGTCATCTTCGTGGTCCTCTACACGGCCGCCATGATGCTGCGCTCCGCCATGGAAGAGCGGGCCGCCGCCGCGGCCGCCGTGCCCTCAACCGGCGATTGAAGGACCGGACGACCTAATGCCTCGGTTCGAGGCTGAATTCCCACCCGCGTAGCGGAAATTCTGTTAATCGGAATTCGAATCGCTTGGAGGCCTATTAATCAGCCGTCGACGACCTTCTGGGCTTGGGCGACCTTTTCCATCGTTTCAGCCAATTTGTCCATGCGGCCGCCCAGCGCGACCTGCGGTCAGCAGACGACGCTGCTCATCGCTGAATTTTAAGATGATCGTCAATGAGGCCCTCCATCCGATCCAGCGGCGACATCCCGTTGCCGTTCTGCTCCTCGCTCATTTCCTCAGTATAATCAGCCCGCTGACAATACCGGCGCTCCCAAAACCTCAAAACGCGGCGTGATCCCCAACCCCGGTGCGTTCGATGTCGTCATGCGCCCGTTCACTCGCTGCGGGGCGCCTTCGGCGATGCTCGCTGTCACGTAGCTGTTGAAATCGGTGGTGGTGAACAGCAGTTCGGGAGGCGTGGAGTGCGCCAGATGCGCGATCGCCGCCGTGACGATGTCTCCACCCCAGGTATCCTCAATCGTCAGCGCGATCCCGAGCGACACGCACAAGTCGCGAATCTGGCGAGCCTTGGTCAAGCCACCGACCTTGGAGATTTTCAGGTTGATGACGTCCATCGCCCGATCGGCGTATCCTCGCACCACCATCGAAAGATCGTCGATCACTTCATCAAGCACGAAAGGCCGGTCAGTATGGCGTCTTATCGAGAGGCATTCCTCGTAGGTTCGGCAAGGCTGCTCGATATAGACGTCAATATCGCGCACGAACGCCGCGACGCGCATCGCCTCATGCTGCGTCCAGCCCGTATTCGCGTCGGCGATCAATATATCGCCCGATTCCAATTCCTCTGACGCGGCGACGATCCTCTCTACATCCGTATCCACATCGGAGCCGACTTTTAGCTGAAACTTCGTGTAGCCTTCGGCGCGATATTGCGCCACGCGCTCCGCCATCGCCTCCGGAGCCTCCTGCGAAATGGCGCGATAGAGCGGAAAATCCTCGCCGTATTTTCCGCCGAGCAAGGTCGCCACCGGCTTGCCGGAGGATTTCCCCAGAATGTCCCAGCACGCCACATCGATGGGCGACTTCACATAGGGATGTCCGCGCATCGCCCGGTCCATCCGCGTGTTGAGAACGCCCAACTGGGTCGGATCGAGCCCAATCAGCGATGATGCAAGCTCCGCGATGCCCGTCCTCGCGCCGTTGGCGTACGCGGCCAGGTACGCCGACCCCAGCGGGCAGACCTCACCGTAGCCGGTGATGCCTTCGTCGGTGGAAACGGCCACGATCGTGGAATCGAACACCTCCACCGCATTGCCGCCGGACCACTTATAGCTGCCTTCGTGGAGCGGCAGCTCCGCTCGATACGCTTCGATTTTGGTTATCCGCATGGGTTAATAAGTATGGGTTTACAATAGGTCTCATTATGAACCTTCGCGTCGCCATGTTGCTGGCGGTGTCCGCTTGGCTCGCGCTTGCGCAGGACTTCTCGAAAGACGTTCAGCCGATTTTCGAGCGCCGCTGCCAGGGCTGCCACGGCCCGGCGCAACAGATGAGCAACTTGCGCCTTGACTCCGCCGCATCGGCCGCGCGCGTCATCAAGCCGGGCGACAGCGCGGCGAGCCGCTTGTTTGAAAAAATCTCCAGCACCAAAAAAGGGTTCATGATGCCTCCTGTCGGCGAGCCTCTCACCGCCGCCGAGATCGCCAAAATCAAGGCCTGGATCGACGCCGGTGCGAAGTTCCCCACGGTCATTGCCAAATCGACACATTGGGCGTTCCAGCCGATTCAAAAACCCACCAAGACGTCGATTGACGCTTACATTCTCGAGCGTCTGGCTAAGGAAAGCATTGCGCCTTCACCCGAAGCCGATCGCCGCACGTTGATCCGCCGCGTGAGCCTCGATTTAACCGGCCTTCCGCCCACGCCTGCCGAAGTGCAAGCCTACGTTGCCGATCAGAGCCCGAACGCGTATGAAAAAGTGGTGGACCGTCTCTTCGCCTCGCCGCATTATGGAGAAAAATGGACGCGCGCGTGGCTCGACGTCGCTCATTACGCCGATAGCGACGGCTACGAGAAGGATCTGTCGCGCCCTTGGGCCTGGCGCTACCGGCAGTGGGTGATCGACGCGTTAAATCGCGACGAGCCGTTTGATCAATTCACCATGCAGCAGATCGCCGGGGACCTGCTGCCGAATCCAACAATCGACGATCGCGTCGCCACCGGATTCCTGCGTAACACGCTGACCAATCGCGAAGGCGGCGTGGACCGCAATGAAGCCCGCTTTGAGCAGATCATCAACCGGACAAACACCGTCTCAACCACCTGGCTCGGCCTCACTGCAGGCTGCGCGCAGTGCCACAACCATAAATTCGATCCTATCGCGCAGAGAGAATATTATTCGCTGTTCGCGTTCTTCGATCACGCCGAGGAGCATGATATCGACGCGCCAATGCCGGGCGAGCAGCCGCCTCCGCCCGAATATTACGCCGAGCGCCAGCGGATTCTTGAAAAATATTGGATCCCCGACCTGCAGCCGGCCTGGGAGCGCCGCCTGCGCGAAGCGTATCAGCATCCCGGCGAAAGCCCCGAATGGGACTTCACGCTGACTGACTTCACTTCCAGCATCGACCGCCCCTATGAATTGCTGACCGACGATCCGGAGAAACGCGCGCCGCGCGACCGCGATCGCATGACGGCCTGGTTCCTGTCGCGAATCGGTTCGGAATATTCCAAGGATCGCTCGACCGCCGGTATGCTGCGCGAAGGGCGCGCGAAGCTCGATGCGCTCGCCGCCGAACTGCCTCCCTACAGCCAGGCCCAGGCCATGCACGACGATCCGCACATCCCGCCTACGCATCTGCGCGTCGGAGGCGATTACCGGACTTTCGGCCCGGAAGTTTCGCCCAACACGTTTTCGTTCCTGCCGCCGCTTAAGACTTCGGGGACGCCCACTCGCCTCGATCTCGCCCGCTGGATTGTCTCGAAGGAGAATCCCCTCCCCGCGCGTGTGACCGTGAATCGCATCTGGCAGGAATTTTTCGGACGCGGCCTGGTGCTGACGTCCGAGGATCTTGGCACGCAAGGCGAGCGCCCGTCGCATCCCGAACTGCTCGATTATATGGCGACGGAGTTTCGCGACAACGGCTGGAGCGTGAAGCGCATCCAGAAGATGATCGTGATGTCGGCAACTTATCGACAATCCTCGAAGGCCCGGCCGGAACTGGAAACGAAGGATCCGGAAAACACGTTGCTAGCCCGCCAGTCGCGTGTTCGCCTTCCCGCCGAACTGATTCGAGATCAAGCCCTCGCGGCCAGTGGCCTCTTGAACCCCGAAGTCGGCGGCCATAGTGTCCGTCCGCCGCAGCCGAAGGGCGTGGCCGAGCTCGGCTATGCCGATAGCGTGAAGTGGAAGGAATCCGCCGGACCCGATAAGTACCGCCGCGGCCTCTACATTCACTACCAACGCACTACGCCCTATCCGCAGTTGAGTAACTTCGACGAGCCGGATTCCAATGTCAGTTGCACGCGCCGCCGCCGCTCGAATACGCCGCTCCAAGCGCTCAATCTGCTGAACGATCCGGTGTTTTTCGAAGCGGCCGAAGCGCTCGCCGCCCGCATCCAGCGCGAAGGCGGCTCCGATCCGCTTGGCTATGCGTTCGAGCTGTGCCTCGCGCGTACGCCCTCCAAAACCGAACGCGCCCGCATTGAACAATACCGCGCCCAAGGGGGCGACTGGCTCGGTGTCAGCCGCATCCTGTTGAACCTCGACGAATTAATTACGCGAGAATAACCATGAATCTCCCCGAGTACCTGAAAATCCAAACGCGGCGGTCCTTCTTCCGGAGCTGCGCCGGAGGCATTGAAACGCTGGCGCTGGCCAGCCTTCTGGAGCGCGAAGGGCTCGCGGGTTCGGTCGCTAATCCTCTCGCGCCGAAGGCTCCGCACTTTGCGCCGCACGCCAGGAACGTCATCTGCATGTTTATGGAAGGCGCGCCGAGCCAGATGGATTTATTCGACCCAAAACCAGCCTTACAAAAATATTCTGGACAGTCCCTGCCGCCATCGATGACCAAAGATCTGCGGCTCGCGTTCATTAAGCCGACGGCAGCGGTTCTGGCCAGCCCGCGGAAATTTACCGCTCATGGCCAAAGCGGTATTGAATTTTCTGATTACATCCCAAACATCGCCTCCTGTGCCGACGACATTTGCCTGGTTCGCGGCATGGTCACCGACGCGTTCAATCATCATCCCGGGCAGTTGCTGCTGTTTACCGGTTCGCAGCAGTTCGGCCGTCCGACCATGGGAGCGTGGGTGGTCTACGGGCTCGGCTCGGAATCGCAGAATCTGCCGGGATTCGTGGTGCTCAGCTCCGGCGTCGGCACCAGCGGCGGCGCGTCGAACTTCGCCAGCGGATTCCTGCCGTCTTCGTATCAGGGCGTGATGTTCCGCAGCGGGCCGGAGCCGATCGTGTATCTGCAATCGCCCGAAGGCATCACGGCGCAGCAGCAGCGCGCAACGCTCGACGTCGTGCGCGACCTCAATCAGGAGCGCCTGGAAACCACGGGGGACGCCGAGATCGCCTCGCGCATTTCGCAGTACGAGTTAGCGTTCCGCATGCAGGCGGCCGGGCCGGATCTGCTTGATTTTTCGAAGGAATCGCCATCCACGCTCGACATGTACGGCGTCAATGAAGAGAAAACGCGCGCCTTCGGCACCAACTGCCTGCTGGCGCGCCGCATGGTGGAACGCGGTGTCCGCTTCGTCATGCTGATGCATGCCAGTTGGGATCAGCACACGAACTTAAATCGCGATTTGAAGAAGAACTGCGATATCACCGACAAGCCCACCGCCGCCCTGATTCGTGACTTGAAGCGGCGCGGCTTGCTCGATTCGACCTTGGTCCTTTGGGGAGGGGAGTTCGGGCGTACGCCGATGGTGGAGATCCGCAACTCCAACGATCCGGAGAATGCCGGCCGGGATCATCATCCCTTTGGCTATTCCATGTTCATGGCGGGCGGCGGCATGAAGGGCGGGACTGTCGTCGGCAAGACGGACGACCTCGGCTTCAACGTGATTGAAGACAAAGTGCACGTGCACGACCTCCAGGCGACCATCCTCAATCGCCTCGGTTTCGACCACACCAAGCTCACCTATAAATACATGGGGCGCGAGTTCCGGCTCACCGACGTGGAAGGCCACGTCGTCCAGAAGATGCTCGCGTAACCGGCGTTGTCGCTCGGCAATGTGATAATGTGATGTGGTGTAATTGGCTACCTGTTTCACGTTTATTGGGCTGTAACATAAGTCTGATAACGTTTCCCTAATTGGGGTCCAGCTGTGGAACGTTACCGA
The DNA here is from genome assembly GCA_035542735.1 of Bryobacteraceae bacterium. GTDB lineage: Bacteria > Acidobacteriota > Terriglobia > Bryobacterales > Bryobacteraceae > Palsa-187. The sequence continues at coordinate 537,468 of DATKKV010000021.1, read as the reverse complement.
GGTTACGTGCAGAAGCAATTCTTGTTTTTTCCCGAGAAGTGAAGGATGGAGGTCCGTTTAATGAAAAACTTATTGTATGTCATGGTTCTATCGGCGCTGCTTGCGGCGCTGTGTTTCGGTCAGGCGACCGCTGGTTTGGGTACGATCGCCGGAACGGTTCGTGATACTTCGGGCGGTGCAGTGCCGAATGCCAAAGTGACTCTTTCGAATCCGGCACTTGGGTTCACGCGCGAGTTGATGACAACCGAGGCCGGTATTTTTAACGCGCCCGCGCTGACTCCGAATCCCGGTTATAAGATCAGCATCGTCAAGGAGGGCTTCGGAAAATATGAAGCGACCGATATCACGGTTCAAGTCGGTGAGGTTGTCAACCTGAATATCGCTCTCGCGGTTGGCGCCGTCGCGCAAACGGTGGACGTCATCGACACCGGGGTCGGCGTGGAGAGCACCAAGACGGAAGTTTCGCAGGTGGTCGACAACCGCATGATCAACAACCTGCCCATTAACGGCCGCCGCGTCGATCAGTTCGTGCAGTTGACGCCGGGTGTGACTAAGGACGCCGACTTCGGCCTGGTCACGTTCCGCGGCATGGCCGGCGGCAACAACTTCCTGATTGATGGCAACGATACCACCAATCAGTATTACAACGAGAACGCCGGTCGCACGCGCCTGGGCGCGCAGATCTCCCAGGACGCCGTTCAGGAGTTCCAGGTGCTGACCACCGCGTATTCGGCCGAGTTCGGCCGGGCGAGCGGCGGCGTAGTCAACACCATCACGAAGAGCGGAACCAATGAATTGCACGGCACCGTCTTCTGGTTCTTCCGCAACCGCACGCTGAACGCCATCGACCGGTATTCCATCGTCAACGGCTCTCCGTTCGATCCGCCGGAGAAACGCAACCAGATCGGCGGCACGGTTGGCGGCCCGATCAAGAAGGACAAGCTGTTCGCGTTTTTCAATACGGAGATTCAGCGGCGCACGTTCCCCATGGTCGATAGCATCATCAACTCTTCGGTGAACGCCAGCACGCAGACCTGGATCGGATGTGGGGCACCAGCCACGCCCGCTCAATGCAACGCCATCAATTCCGTGCTGCCGCGCATGTTCGGCTTGACGCCTCGCGACGGCAACCAGGAGCTTTACTTCCTGAAACTCGACTATCGCGCCACGGATCGCCACTCATTCAGCGCCAGCATGAACTATCTCAAGTGGCTGTCGATGAACGGTATTCAGACTGGTATCGTTTCGACGTCCGGCGCGGCTGTCGGCACCAACGGCGACGACTCGGTGCGCGACCGCATCGCCAAGTTCTCCTGGACGTGGGTGCCCACCGGCTCCATCGTCAACGAAGCCCGTTTCGGCTGGTTTAAGGACCGTCAGGCAGACGACTTCGATCCGGCGCTGCAGGCCGGCTACCCGATCGGCAACACCAGCCTTTCCGTGGCCGGCGTGAGCTCGCTCGGCGGCTACAACATTTTGCCACGTATTCTGCCGAGCGAAAACCGCTACCAATACATCGACAATCTTTCGGTTGTGAAGGGCAAGCACTCGATGAAGTTCGGCTTCGATATCGCCAACACGGAAGATTTCTCCAACAGCCTGACCAATCGCGCCGGCACGTTCACTTATTCCAACGTGACCTCGTTTGCCCAGGATTTCACCAATCCCACGCCTGGCCCCAGCCACTGGTCCAGCTATTCGCAGGTATTCGGGAACCCGATCGTCGATACCACCATTACCGACCTCGGCTTCTACGCGCAGGACACCTGGAAGATTACTCCAAAGCTCACCGCGAACTACGGATTGCGCTATGAATACTCGGTGCTGCCGCAGCCAACGATCACCAACCCGAACTATTCGCAGACCGGAAAGATCCCGTCGGCGGGAAAGAACTTCGCGCCGCGTGTCGGTTTGGCGTATGCGCTGGATGACAAGACCGTGCTGCGCGCGGGATTCGGCCTGTATTACGCGCGCTACATCTCGGCTCTGATCAGCAATTTCTTCACGCTGAACGATGTCTACACACAGAGCCTGAGCATCACCAGTCCGAGCTCCGCTGGGGCGCCGATCTTCCCCAATACGCTGACCAGTCCGGCCGGCGCGTTGGCGGCCAACCGCGCGATCACTTTCGCCGCGCCGAATATGCGGAACCCCTACACCGAGCAGTTAAACGTCGGCATCGAAAGGGCGCTTAGCAGGACGCAGTCCTTGACGGTTTCCTACATCGGAAGCCGCGGCAAGCGCCTGTTCACCGTACGCGACCTGAATATCGGGCCGCTTAGCTCGACGCCGTACACCTTCACGATTCTGAATTCGAACTATCAGCCGACTGGCCAGACCTTCACGACTCCGATCTACCTGCTGGCCAACCGCGTCGACACGCGCTACGGCCACATCAATCAGGTGGAAAACGGTGGCAACCAGTGGTACGACGCTCTAGCCGTGCAGTACAACAAGCGGTTCAACGGGACCTTCCAGGCCACTGGTTCGTACACCTGGTCGCATGAGCTGGACGAGAACCAGGAGTCGGGCAGCAATGCGATCTTCTTCAGCAGCGGTCCGATGGGTCTCTACAACGGCGCATACAGCAACGATAAGGCGAGCGGTAACCTAGATCAGCGCCACCGCTTCGTCGGCACCTTCATCGCCCGGCCGACGTTCATCAAGAGTTCGACGAACTTCGCCCGGCACATCGTAAACGGCTGGGAGCTTGACGGAATTCTGACGCTGGCGAGCGGCCGGCCAAGCTTTGAATCTGTCGGCTTTTCGTCGACCTCCAACCTGCCGCAGGCCTTTACAACCCTGAACGGCCTCGGCGGAGACAACCGTGTGCCGTGGCTCCCGAACAACCCCTTGCGCATTGACCCGATCACGCGCTTTGACGCGCGCATCTCGAAGACCATTCCGATTCGCGAGAAAATGTCGTTCACGATGTTGTTTGAGGTCTTCAACCTGACCAATACCATCAGCAACACCAGCGTTTCGGCGCCTGGATTCACCGCCGCGAACAAGGGAACGGCGGCCGCGCCGAACTTCGTGGTTGCGCCTTGCGCTTCCGCGACGGCCACCACCTGCGCGCCGGAAACTCCGGGATTGGGCACGGCTTCGGCCGGCTTCCCGGACGGAACCAACGCTCGCCGGGCTCAGGTCGGCGCGCGGTTCGTGTTCTAGATCTCACACTTAGTCCCTTTGAAAGCGCCGCTCGCAGTCTCGCGGCGCTTTCTTGTGCCTCCGCGCGGCTACAATTTAAGGGATGAAAACTCCTTTTCGCCTCGACGGCCGCATCGCTCTAATCACCGGAGGGTCCAGCGGCATCGGCGAGGCCACCGCCCGCGCCTTTACCCGCGCCGGAGCATCCGTCATTATCCTCAGCATCGATAAACAGGGTGGGGAGACGCTCGCGGCTGATCTGCCCGGCGCGCGCGCCGTGACCTGCGACGTCACCGATGCGCCGGCCGTCGCCCGAGTGATCGCCGGGATAGACCGGCTCGATATTCTGGTCAACAGCGCCGGGATCGGCCTGGTAGGTGGTATCGAGGAAGCCTCGGTGGAGGACTTCCAGCGCCTGATGCGGGTCAACGTCGAAGGCACGTTTCTCGTGACTCAAGCCGCGCTGCCTTTGATCAAGGCGTCCCATGGGTCGATTATCAATATCGGTTCCGTGGCGGGACTGATTGGCGTGAAGAAGCGCTTTGCCTACTGCGCCACCAAGGGCGCGGTCATCGCGATGACCAAGCAACTGGCCGTGGACTACCCCACCGAGTTTCGCGTCAACTGCATCTGCCCAGGAACGATTGATACGCCGTTCGTCGAAGGCTACCTGGAGAAGTATCACAAGCACGAAAAAGAGAAGGTTCGCGCCGATCTTCGAGCGCGGCAGCCGATTGGCCGCCTGGGGCACCCCGAGGAAGTGGCGGATCTGGCCGTGTATCTGGCTTCAGATGAGTCCGGTTTCATGAATGGGACGGCTCTGCCGATAGATGGAGGGTGGACAGCGGCTTAAGGGCCTTGACTTGACGTAGTACCATAGAGCACAATGTTTCTTTCGAGTTCCAGTCCGAATTTTCATGTAGAGGACGAACCTTTGCTCTCATTTATCCGGCGTTCATTCACTCGATACGGATTCGTTTCCCTGGTGCTCGGCACGTTTGCGTCGGCCTCCTTCCTGTTTTCCGCGCAGCAGCCAGACGCCGCGACGACCAAGAAAGTCGTGCGTAAAACGGGCACGAAGACAACGGCCACCACCGCCAAGGTCGCCGCGAAAACGCCGGCAAAGTCCACGATCGCCGTCTCCAGCCACAGCGTTGCCGCCAGGCGCGCGGCGTCGAAAAGCACGTGGAAATCGCCGACCTACGCCAACTCGGTGGAAGGAGACAATATCGACGGCGAGGATCTCGTTGTGCGCCGCGCCGCCGTGGACGCGCTTGGGCCTCTGAATGGCAGCGTGGTGGTGACCGACGCCAACACAGGCCGCGTCCTGACAATCGTCAATCAGAAGCTGGCGTTTCAAAACGGGTATCAGCCGTGTTCCACGGTGAAGGTTCCGGTGGCTCTGGCCGCTCTGAGCGAAAACGTGGTGGATCGGGAGACACCGTTCCATCTGACGCGTCGCAAGACCATCGCGCTGACGGAAGCGCTGGCGCATTCGAACAATCAGTATTTCGCGAACCTCGGCGAAAAGCTGGGGTTTGAGCGCGTGTCGTACTACGCCAAGATGTTCGGCCTGGGCGAAAAAGCGGGCCTGGATATTCCCGGCGAGCAGCCAGGCGTGCTGCCGGTGACCGAGCCCAAATCGGGCGTCGGCATGATGACCAGCTTCGGCGACGGCATTTCGCTGACGCCCCTGGAGTACGCGGCGCTGATCGGAGCGGTGGCCAACGGCGGGACGCTCTATTATCTCCAATATCCGAAAACAGATCAGGAGGCGCAGACGCTCACGCCGCGCGTGAAGCGCCGCCTGGACATCGACAATCTTGTTTCCGAGATCAAGCCCGGCATGATGGGAGCGGTGGAATACGGCACCGCGCGCCGGGTCGATAACGAGGATCCAAACACGCCGATCTATGGAAAGACGGGAACCTGCACGGATTATCGCGCCACGGCGCACATGGGCTGGTTCGGCTCATTTGTCGACGCGGGCAAGAACAAATTCGTGGTGGTGGTGATGCTCACCGGCGGCAAATCGGTGAATGGCCCGGTGGCTTCCGGCGTCGCCGGCAACGTCTACAAGACCCTCAGCACGGCGAACTTCTACAGCCGCGAGCCCAACAAGGAAACCAGCCCGGTGGCGCTGATTTCGGCGGCGGGCACGGGGTCGAATTAGAAATCTTTATACCCGAAACCCCCGGCAAACCTTTCCGCTGCCCGGTCGTCTATTTGGGCAGATGCGCAGGACAATCCTCAGCACCGGCTTTATCATTTTGGCGTGCACGCTCTTTTTACAGCGGCCTGCATCCGAAATGCAGAGTGATGCGCCCGGGCTCAGCGGCTCGGCTTGGGCGATGTTCGTGTCCCTCGGCCGGCTTGTGCAATCCGCCGGGGATTGGATGCGCTTCGCGCGCCCTCTTTCCGTGGAGGCGAAGACAGCCAGCCCCACGCGGCAGCCCCAATGCCTCGCGGAGGCTCAAGCCGCAACGGTGGTCAGCCGGAGGAACGTTGCCATTCGGACGCAAGCGGTCAAGAAATCTTCGCGGAATGACGGTCTCGCGAATGCGATTGGTTTGGCCGAGGAAGCTTCGCAGGGCTTGGATCAATTCGGCTTTGGCGATGCCGCCCGGGGCGGCGCGCTCGCAAGAGTCGGGCAAAGGTTGTCTCTCGATCTCGTTAAAGAACGGGAACTGAATGCACCCCATGTGATTCACCTATTCGTCAAGACAAGGGGCAAGATTGAGGTTCCCCGCTGTGGGATAGGAGAATCTCGCCTCCGGTTTTGGGACGGAGAGGAACTGTTCCCGGGCGAGCTTTAGCGGCTCTTGCAACGGTCAGCTCCAGTGGCACAACTCCGCCGATACTTGTTCCCACTCGGCTACCTTTTCTTCTAGGTTCTTACGTTTTTCTGCTACTAGCTCCGACAGCCGCAGCGTCTCGTCCACGCTCTTGAAATCCGACAGCGCGGCGTCGTGCTGGGCGATCTCGGATTCCAAGGACGCCACTTCCAACTCCAGCTCGCGCGCGCGGTCCTGGAGCTTTTTCAACTTTATGGGATTCACGCGCTTTTTCGGCTCTGCGGCGACGGAAACGGGCTCGGGTTCCGGCTCGGGCTCGAACACCTTCGCGGCGAGTTGCTCCGGGCCTCCCGATTTGCGCCACAAATAATCCTCGTAGTTTCCCGGATACACATGTACGTGGCCATCTTCAATTTCAAAAACACGGGTGGCTAAATTGTCGATGAAATAGCGGTCGTGCGAGACGAATACAACCGTCCCGGTGTACTCTCGCAGCGATTCGAGCAGCACGTCCTTGGCGCGCATATCGAGGTGATTGGTGGGCTCGTCTAATAAAAGGAAATTTGAAGGCGCGAGCAGCATGCGGGCCAGGGCGTACCGGTTGCGCTCGCCTCCGCTCAGCACGCCGATCTTCTTGAACACGTCGTCGTCGCTGAACAGGAAGCAGCCGAGCAGCGTGCGCAGTTCGGTATTGGTGGAGCGCGGCGCGGCGTCGCCCAGATCGTCGAGCAGCTTCCTTTCCGGGTCCAGCTCCTTGTACTGATCCTGGGCGAAATAATCGGGCATGGCGTTGTGGCCCAGCGTATAACTGCCGGATGTCAGAGGCTCCGTGCCGGCCAGCAGCTTGATCATGGTCGATTTTCCCGCGCCGTTGACGCCTACCAGCGCGATGCGGTCTCCGCGCTCGATGACGAAGCTCGCGCCGCTGAACACGTGCTTGGCACCGTAGCTCTTTGAGACCTCCTTGAACTCCGCCACGATGCGCCCGCTCGGTTTCGGCTGCGGGAATGAAAAATGGATGGTTTGGTCCTGGGGAGGGATCTCGATGCGCTCGATTTTTTCGAGTTCCTTGATGCGGGACTGCACCTGCTTGGCCTTGGTGGCCTGGTAGCGGAAGCGATTGATGAAGGCCTCCAGAGCCTCGATGCGGTCGCGCTGGTTCTTGTACGCCGCTTCGAGCTGCGTCTGCCGCTCGTTTTTCTGCGCCAGGTATTTTTCGTAGTTTCCGGTGTAGAACCAGACGTGCTTGTTCCAGACCTCGACCGTACGATTGACCGTCGTGTCCAGAAAATAGCGGTCGTGCGAAATCAGCACGTAGCCGAAGGGATACGTATTCAGATATTGCTCCAGCCAGTTGCGAGCTTCGAGATCCAGGTGATTGGTGGGCTCGTCCAGCAACAGCAGATTCGGCTGTTCGAGCAGCAACTTAGCGAGGGCAATGCGCATCTGCCAGCCGCCCGAGAATTCCTCGGTGCGGCGTGTCCAATCCTCTTTCCGGAACCCGAGACCGTCGAGTACCGTTCCCACCTGCGCCTCGATCGCGTAACCATCGCGGTTACGGAACTCGGTGTCGATATTGTGCGCGCGCTCGGCGGCGGCGGCGTATTCCGGACTGGACGGGTCCTCCTCGGCCAGCTTCCGGTGCAGGGTTTCCAGCTCGCGCTCCATCTCATGCAGATCGGCGAACACGGTCATGCATTCGGTAAAGACGGTGCGCCCGGAAAGCGTCAGCCCGTCCTGCGGTAGGTACCGCATCTTGATGCCCTTGGTATAGCTGATGGAGCCGTAATCAAGCGATTCGATGCCGCAGATGATTTTCAGCAGCGTCGATTTGCCGGTTCCGTTGCCGCCCACCAGACCGGTTTTTTCGCGCGGTGTGATCAGCCAGTCGCAGTTTTCAAAAAGGAGTTTGTGGCCGAAGCGCTTTCCGGCCCCTTGCAGTTGAATCATTTAGTCACAGAAAAAGCTGAGCGAGCGCGCGATGTATTCTTTCATTTCACTGCGCTTCACCACCGCGTCCAGGAATCCGTGGTCGAGCAAGAATTCGCTGGTCTGGAATCCGGCGGGCAGCTTCTGGCGAATGGTCTGCTCGATCACGCGAGGCCCGGCGAAGCCGATCAGCGCGCCCGGCTCGGCGATGTTCAGATCGCCCAGCATGGCGAAGCTGGCGGTGACACCTCCCGTGGTGGGGTCGGTCAGCACGCTGATGTAGGGCACGCTCGCTTCGTCCAAACGCATCAGCGCGGCGGAGATTTTTGCCAGTTGCATCAGGCTGATGGCGCCCTCCTGCATGCGCGCGCCGCCCGAGGCCGAGACGATAATCACCGGCTCGCGCTTGGCGAAGCCTCGTTCGATGGCGCGAGTGAGCTTTTCGCCAACGACGGCGCCCATGCTTCCGCCGATGAAACTCAGCTCCATCGCGCAGATCTGCACAGGGCGGCCTTCCAGCGTCCCCGAGCCAGAAATCAGCGCATCGGACATGCCGGTCTTCCTGCGCATGCCGTCCAGGCGCTCCGTGTATGTCTTTGAGTCCTCAAAGCGCAGCGGATCGGTGGAGACCAGGTCCGCGTCCAGTTCCTCGTAGACGCCGTCGTCGAACAGCATCGCCAGGCGCGCGCGCGCGTCCAGGCGGAAATGGTGGTCGCACCGCGGACACACCTGCATATTTTCCTCGAGCGTCTTTTTCCAGATGATCTGGCCGCAGCTATCGCATTTCAGCCACAGCCCCTCGGTACGCACGCGCTTGTCTTCCTCCGCCGTGCCTTCTACTCCCGGTTTTTGCCGCGTAAACCACGCCATTGCGAACACTGTAACTACGTTAACAGATGATGTTCCCTAATCACCACACGGCGCGATCTTGTGGGGTGTACCAATTGTGGCGGCAGCCGCTCTTACGCGGCTTTTTCCCGAGGTTACCAAATGCCCGCCCCACGCTTGGCTATGGCGTGGCCGCGATGCTGAGTTCCCTGGTCGGGTTCACGCTGTAGGTGACGATCTGCGGACAACGCAGGCACGCGGCGCGGCCTTCCTGCACGAACCAGCGGCAATCCCGCCGGATGCGGCAAGGCGGCAGCGATTCGGCGACGGCCGGCATCAGTTGCACCAGCTTGGTCGCCAGCCGGCAATCGGCGCCATCGAAGTGGCAGCAGGCGCTTTCCTGGCAGGGAGCGGCGATGCGCAGCACCTGCGTGGCGGGAACTGAGCCGGTGAGCGCGAGCAGTTCCTCGGTCACCGGCACGGGCTCCTCGATCCAATTTACGCGGCGCTCCGCCTCTGTTCCTCCAACTACGCCGAACGCCCTGCTACCAGCCATCCACGGCTGTGCGCTGGGGCACAGAATCGGACGCGAGTTCTTGGGTTCCATGCGGGCGGTCCTTACTTCTCCCCTCGCGGTTGATACACCAGGCCGATGATGTGCCCAGGTAGTCTCAGTGCTTCGGTTTGAACTGCGCCGGCCGCTTTGGGCGCTCCCAGTTGACCGACCGATGCGTGCGCGGTCACGCCCGCCTCCTTGCCGATTTGCGCGGCGATTTTGGTCGCGTTTTCCTGCGTGGCGATGTTTTCCGGCGCGACAAATCCGACCCACAGTTTGTCGATCGGCACCGCGCCGTGTTTTCCCAGGACCTGCTCCACCGCGCTTTGCACGGCGACGGCCAGTTCATTTAACGGAACATGCTTGGGCATGGTACTGTTTCCTCCAAAGATGGAATGAGTTTCGATTGTGGAACGTTACGGACTCTTTTGCCCTACGACCCACGGGTGGCGGGTTATGATAGGGGGCGCGTCCGGCTATACTGGGCTCTCGGATGACGCGGAGGAACGATCACGATTTCCTGACGTGTGCTCGACTATATCGGCGAGCACACGGGCGAGGAGCTTACGCTGAGCCAGTTGTCAGAAGTAGGCTGTTCTCCCCGAGGTATTTGTTCGGCTACCGGAGGAAACTGGATGGGAGACATTCGAACTGCAGGTCCGTATACCCGTCGCACGGCTCTGACGCTTGTCGCGGCGATGCCGTTGTGGCCACAATCACAAGCGAATCAAACAGGAGGAAAGACCATGGGACATCCGGTCGTACATTTTGAAATCGGTTGTAAGGACATCGCCAAGACGGGCCAGTTTTTCGGCGAGCTGTTCGGCTGGCAGATACAAGCGAATGGCCCCGCCGCGATGATTGACACCGCGAGCCCAGGGGGCATCCCCGGGCACATCACCGCTCTCGGCCACGAGCCGCTACATTACACGATCTTCTACGTGGAGGTCGACGATGTCCAGGCCTGTCTCGACAAGGTGGCTTCATTGGGTGGAAAGACACTGGTTCCTCCAATCAAAATCCCGACTGGAACCTTTGCCTGGTTTTCCGATCCGGAGGGCAATACCATCGGACTGCTGAAACGGAACGGGTGATCTTTCTTAGATTCACAATGGAGGATCCGGCCGTTCCATCCGATAGCAGCACAGGCCATGCGCGTCGCATTAAATACCACCTTTGCGGCTACCAGGAAGGAGCCGCTCGCCGCGATGCTCGACCGCGTCTACCAGGCGTTTCCGGCAGCCGGACTGGGCGAGCCCACCCTTCGATTCGCCTTCAGTGACGCTCCTCTCGAGGGTTATGTGTCTAGCGTGGAGCGCGTGTTGAAGCGCTTCCCGGAGATGCGGCGGTTTTTGGCCTCGAACGCAGTGATGCCGGGACTCCCGGAGGTACGGTGGCTATCGAGCGACCAATCCGATGAGCCGGTTCCCTATGCCACCATCCAGGCGATCGCCGCCGGGGTTCCGCGTTCCTTCCCGTTTCACAACGTTTCGATCCACTTCCACGCGCCTGAGTTCGGCGACCTTGCAGCCGGAATCTCGCAGGGGTGGGAGGCGGCAGTAGGGGTGATCGTGTCTGACAGTTGGTGGGTCAATGGCCGCCAGCGTTCGCTCTCAGCGGTCACCATCGTGGAGGCGGACGCCTCCAGCAAGAAGCTTCCGGCCTTTCCGGAATCCGTTGCGGCGGTATTCGCCGCGTGCGGGAAGGTCAAGAAAACCATTCAGATGCCGTTCACGTCCGTCGAGCCGCAGACACCGCCAGCCGCCGCGAACTCCAGTGGGGACGCCGCCGGCGCCGTTCGCGCGATTGTCCAGGATTACCGGGCGCGGCTGAAGGAGATTGTCGAGCGGGCAGCGCTCCCGCACGATCTGCCGCCTGCATCGGAATTGCGGCATGAGAGCCTGGGGCTCAGATCCGGCCCAATGAAGCCTACCTTGGAGCGGGTGTTCAAGCCTATGGGATACATCTGCCGAGGGGAATCAGGGACTTTCACCCTGCGGCGCCGGACTCCGTCGAACCTGACCGCGCAACTGTATCTGGACGTGGGAACATGGAGCCGCCAGGTGACGGCAATATTTCAGGTGTTTGGATTAGGATTCAAGGCTAGCGTGACGATCCCGGTCGCCGCCCGCGCCGGCGACGCCGTGCAATACCCCATTGGGGACGCCGGGCGCTGGCGAGAAATTGTCGAGAACCTTGCCGCCTTGGTGACGGAATTGGACCGGACTCTGGTACCGAAAATCGAGCAAGCGACGGGGCCTACCCCGGAGTGGTATCAACCGGAAGTCTGAGGTTTCGCCTCAAGACTCCGGTTCCCAGACGTAAGCGTTGAAGGCCCGTCGCGGGGCAAAGCCCATGTTGCGGTACAGGCCCAGGGCGGCTTCGTTGGCTACGGTCACAGTGAGGCTCACCGCGCGGCAGCCGTGGCGGGCGAGCGCCTCCATCGACCTTCGCATCAGTTCATATCCCAGCCCGATGCCCTGATAGGACGGGGCGACGCAGACCTGCGTGACGTGGCCGACGTCGGCTGCCACCAGGCTCGCCAGTGAAGCGCCGCACAGGGCGTCACCTGTGAAGGCAGCAAAGGAGGCCGGCGCGAAAAACGATCCGCAGCCTGGATACTGCACGATGTTGGTCAGGAATCGACGCGCGCCGATGGCCGAGCGGTATTGGTCGTTGATCTCGCTATCGATGTGGTTCCGGTAGGAGCCGGCGATCAGGCGTCCAGTGGCCTCCTGCAGCATTCCCGTCCACGGGACGACCGAAATCGAGGACGGCAGGCGGCGGGCTGGAAACACCGCGGATAAGGGAGACTCGAGGAATAAGCGGGGGAACGATTTTAGCCAGGTTTGATACGGGACTTGGTAGCGCTGGGAGTCGCCCAGCATCAGCAATTGTGATTCGACGCGGCGCACGCCGGGTGTCTGAAACAGAGCGTCAAGCGAGGCCTGAAGCAACGCTCTCTCGGTTCCCTCGCTACGATACGCATGGCGAAGGTAGAGATCGCCGACGAGGCCCTTACCTTCCTCGCAGACGTAGTACGAGTAGCCGGCCACTTCGCCGCGGTATCCGGGTAGCACCAAAGCATTTCCGGTCAGCGCATGAATCTGAACGAAGCGGCGGACCAGGCTCGCCGATTGCGTGAAATCCCAGTCCAATTCGGCTTTCCAAGTCTCGATCTGTTCGTTCAGGACGGGGGTGAGGCGCTCCAGCTCCAGGCTACGGAGATCGACTGCGAGAAACGGAGTGTCGGCGAGCGCAGCCATACACCCTTGATGCTACCGCTTCGCTTGCATCATTTTCTTGATGGCAGTGGTTGCCTGGCGCGTGCGATGGCCGTTTTCAATGAGCGCGAATCGCACAAAGCCCTCGCCCAGCGGGCCGAAGCCGATGCCGGGCGACACGGCTACCAGGGCGTCCTGCAAGAGCTTCTTGGAAAATTCGAGCGAGCCGATATCCTCAAAGCGCTCCGGCAGAGGAGCCCAGACGAACATGGTGCCTTTCGGCGGCTCCACCGGCCATCCGGCGCGGCGCAGGCCATCGATCAGAACGTCACGGCGCTTTTGATAGAGGGCACAAATTCTTTTCGTGTCCTCCTCGCATTCGCGCAGGCCAATGATGGAAGCGATCTGAATGGGCTGGAAGACGCCGTAATCCAGGTAGCTCTTGATGCGCGCCAAAGCTCCGATCATGCGTGCGTTGCCCAGGCAGTAGCCGACGCGCCATCCCGCCATGTTGTAGCTTTTCGACATGGAGAAGATCTCGACCGCGACTTCCTTGGCGCCCTCTACTTGCAGAATGCTGGGCGGGCGGTAGCCGTCGAACCCCAGGTCGGCGTATGCGAAATCGTGCACCACCATGGTGCCGTGATGCCGCGCCAGCCGGATGATCTCCTTGAAAAAATCAAGATCGACGCACTGCGTGGTGGGATTGTGCGGGAACGAAATCAGCAGCATGCGCGGCGGCTTCGCGGAGCGGCGGTAGAGATCCTCGAGCGAGGTGAGAAAGCTCCCCGGATCCGGCATCGGCAGCATGCAGGCGTGGCCTTCGGCCATCAGGACGCCGTATTGATGGATCGGATAACAGGGATTCGGAGAGACGACCGTGTCGCCCGGGCCGATGACGGCGAACAGCAGATGCGCCAGCGCGTCCTTCGCGCCGATGGTGACGATGGCCTCTTTTTCAAAGTCCAGGTCGACGTCGTAATTGTTCTTGTAGCGTTTGACGATCTCCTCGCGCAGTTTCGGAATGCCTTTCGACGCGGAATAACGGTGATTGCGAGCGTTACGGGCGGCTTCGACGAGCTTGTTGACGATCGGACGCGGCGTCGCGCCGTCCGGGTTTCCCATACCGAGATCGACCACATCGAGCTGCGCGGCCCTTGCCTTGGCCTTCATCTCGTTGATGACGGCAAAGACATAGGGCGGAAGTTTGCTGATGCGGTAGAACTCCTGGTCTGGCTGCATTTACTTAGTTTAGCGGGTGAACACATGAGCTTTGGCGCTCGTCGTAGACAATACCGTGGTGGATCAGACGGGCCCCAGCAGCTACGACTTCACGCTGAACTACATGCCCGAGCGTTTGGGGCCAGGCGTCCTGGAAGGCCGCTAGCTCGGGCCGGATCCGAACGCTCCGCCGCTTTTTTAAATGGCATTGCAAGAGCAGCTTGGCTTGAAGCTGGAATCGAGGAAAGTGCCGGTGAAGCTGCTGGTGATCGAGCACATCGAGAAACTGTCCGCCAACTAGCGTGGCATGATAGGATTTGCGTCCTTCTCCGCTGCTTGCCATTTTCCTGATCGTCGCTGTCGATGTGCTCGGCCTGACGATCATGATTCCTCTGCTGCCTTTCTACGCTGAAAAACTGGGGGCGACGCCGTTTCAGGTGGGCTGGCTGATCGGCGCATACGCAGCCTGCCAGCTGATTTCCGGACCCTTGTTAGGCCGCATGTCGGACCGCACCGGCCGAAAACCGCTCCTGCTGGTGAGCCAGGCGGGTACCTTCATCGGATTCCTGATTACGGCGTTTGCGCCGAACCTGATCGTTCTTTTCCTGGCCCGCATGATCGACGGCGCGACGGCTGGCAATCTTTCGCTGGCCCAGGCCTACATCTCCGACATCACGAAGCCGGAAGATCGCGCCAAGTCCTTCGGCGTGATCGGCATCGCTTTCGGCATCGGATTCCTGATCGGCCCGGCGGCGTCGGGAATTCTAGCCAAGTGGGATTACCGGTATCCGATTTTCGTCGCTGCGGGATTGTCGGCTCTGAGTATTTTATCCACGGCGATCCTGTTGCCGGAGGCGAAGCCGGCGAAAAGCGACGACGGCCGGCGTCTTGCGCTGGTAGCCTGGGGCGAATACGCACGTTACTTCCGCGATCCGCATCTGGCCACGCGGCTTTACCAGTTCCTGTGCTTCATCTTCGCGTTTGCGATGTTCACGTCCGGCTTCCCGCTGTTCGCCGAGCGGAGACTCACCTGGCACGGCACGCCATTCGGGCCGGAACAGACCGGTTACGTATACGCCTGGGCGGGATTCCTGGGGATTCTCACGCAGGGTCCGGGACTCGGGCGCCTGGTGAAACGCTTCGGCGAGGAGGCGTTGAACCGCCTCGGTTTTGCGTCCTACGTCGTCGGCTACGCGGTGCTGGCGTTCACGCATTCGATCCCCATCTTGGTGGCGGCCGCGACCATCACTGCGTTCGGACAATTGATCCGGCCGACGCTTACCAGCCTGATCACAAAAGCGTCGCCCAAGGGGGAGACGGGCACGGTGCTGGGACTACAGCAATCGTTGACGTCGGTGGCGCAGATCACTGGTCCACCGCTGGCGGGCTTCCTGATCCAGCACGGCGCGTTGACGTCCTGGGGACTGGTGGCCGCGTCGATCACGGCGCTGGGGTTTGTGCTCGCGTCGCGGAGCGATTCAGGCACTGCCAGCTCAACAACAGCATCCTAGGAACGTGGAAACAGCCCTTGTAGTTATTTCCCTTCGCGGTGTTGGTTAATTCGCCGCGACGGTCGCAGTAGCCGAACCATTCGCCGAACTCCGGATCGGAGAAATGGGCGAAGGCATAGGAATCGAGGCACTCGAGCCACGCGAGCCATTTCGCGTCACTGGTCATGCTGTGGGCGAGAATCGTGGCATAGATCGCCTCGGTGTGGGGCCACCACAATTTCATGTTCGATTCGAGCGGCAGCGGAGGCAATCCGTCGACGTCCATGAAATAGTACAGCCCGCCGTATTCCCGATCCCATCCAAATGCCAGCGCGCCCGCGATGGATTCGAGGAGCAGCGCGCGCATCTCGTCATCGGGCGCGAATTCCAGTGCGTGAAGGAGGAACCATGACGCTTCAATGGAATCGCCGGGGCAGAAGAGGCGGCCTTCGGGGGTCGCCGCGGGCTGGTATTCCAGAAAAATTTGATGCGCCGGAACATAAAACCTCTTGGCGCGATCCAGGCACTGGCGAAGAACCGAGCGGTACCGCGGATCAGGGTCGACCCGCGCGATTTCCGAGGCCATCGATGCGGTGATCATGACGTCGGCGAGGGACGGTAACTGCAGCGAAGGGCGCCCGATTAGCGTAGGGTCGTCGATCCAGGAAAGAATTTTCCAAAACAGAGCAATCGCTTCAGCCCGTAGCAGCACATCGCCGGTGGCTTTGGAAAACTCCAGCATCCCTAGCATCGCGAACACCGCCGCGTACGGCTTGCGTTGATAGAACACGGGCGCTCCTTCGCGTGTGAGGCTGAAATAATACCGGCCTTGCGGATCGAGGGCGTGCTCCCGCAGAAAGGCGAGGATGTTGCGCGCGGCATCCAGCCACTCCTGGCGCGGTTCCAGTTCGTTGTAGAGCTTCGAAAACATCCACACCGCGCGGCCCTGCAGCCAGACGTATTTTCGTGAATCATAGACGCGTCCGTCGCGTGTCAGGCAGGTGAAATAGCCTCCGTTCTCGCGGTCGATCGAGTGGCGAAGCCAGAAAGGAATCACCCGATCGAGAAGTTCGGCGCGGTAGCGTTCCGCGTAGCGCTCTAGGTTGTCCAAGCTCTGATTATGACCCACCGGAGTGGCGTGTTTATCTGGAAATCTCCGCCAGTTGCCGTTCCAGCCTCTCCGGAATGTCGCGATCTTCCTGATTGAATCGATCCTGGAACCGGAGTTCCAGGCTGAGATCGTAGGCGCGCTGAATCTCCTCGCGAGCGGCGGCGAGATCCCGCTGGCGGACGTGAATTCCCGCGATCGCCATCAGGGCGCGCATCATCTTGATCTTGTACTGGCCCGAGTCCTGCTGTTTGGCGAGCAGATTCTCCCAGGTCGCGGTAGACCATTTCAGGTCTTCCAGCGCTTCGGCCTCGCGCTGCGTTGCTTCCAGGCACAACGCCAGCTGATACGCAGTCTCAGCCTGATCGTCCCGGCTGCGCTCGCTCAATGGATTCTTGACGATCAGCTCGCTGGCGATATCCAGGGACGTTTGCAGGTTCTTCTCAGCGGCGGCGAAATTCCGGAGCTTCAGGTAAGCGCGGCCGACTTGGCCATACAGAACCATGATGTCGCGTCGAACCTCGAAGTTGGCCGGATCGGCCTCCAGCATGCGCTCCGAGATTGCCAGGCCCTTGCGGCTCATGTCGAGAGAGCCTTCATAATCGCCGTTGTGCTCCAGCAGAGAGCCCAGGCGCTGGTAAACGTTGCTTACATCGCGTTGCGCCACCGTATTCGAGGGATTCGCGGCAGCGAGCGACTGGCGAATGGCGAGGGCGCGCTCGTAGGTGCTTCGTGCTTCGTCATAGCGCCCGAGATTGGTCTGGTCGGGTCTTCCGAGCGAGTCGCCGGTACGCACCAGGTCCATCGAGAACTGCCGCTGGATGGTTTCATCGTTGGGATTCTCGCCGAGGAGGCCTTCGCGAATTTTCAGCGCCTTCTGATTCAGCTCGAAGAAGGCCTGCGCGTGTCCCTCCATTTCCTGGCGATCTCCGTCTACGCGATAGCTGCGCGCGAGATCGGAGCGGACGTCGACGTTCTTTGGATTCTCCTTGTACAGCGCTTCGCGAATGGCCAACGCCTGTGCGATGTGCTGCCCGGCCTCTTGGGGATCGGCCGTACCATCGAGCAGTTCGCCCAAACGCATGTGGGCCTCCGCCACGGCGAGTC
Organism: Bryobacteraceae bacterium; assembly: GCA_035542735.1. GTDB lineage: Bacteria > Acidobacteriota > Terriglobia > Bryobacterales > Bryobacteraceae > Palsa-187. Next base: position 520,060 of record DATKKV010000021.1, on the reverse strand, counting down.
TCGCATCCACGCTGCTGTCCTTCTCGCTAATGGCCTCGCGTAACGCCAGTTCCTTGCGGGCGCTGGCGAGCGCTCCGGTAATGTCGCCCAGATTCGGGTAGCCGACGCGGTACTGCACCTCGCCGATCTTCTTATAAGCCTCGGCCAATTCACGGTTGAGCGAGAGGTCGTTGCCGGATTCGCGCGCCAGCTTGTCGAGATAGGTTTGGGCGCGCTCCACCAGCAATAGGCGCGCCGGAGTGGATCCGGGGAGGTCGCGGATCGCGTCGCTGATTTCGAACAGGACGCTGTTGGCGAGCCCGCGGACATCGTTAAAGCGAGCCTTTGTGCGCGCCTGCTCCCGGCGGATGGCCATGACGCCGCCGGCGAGCGTCGCCAGGGCCAGCAGAACGGCCACGGCGCCCAGCTTGTTCCGGCGCAGGAATTTTCCCGCGCGGTAAGAGAATGTGTCGTTGCGCGCGATGACCGGCAGGCCCTCCATGTAACGCCGAAGATCCTCGCTGAATGCCTCTACTGAGAGGTACCGCCGCATGGGATCCTTGCGCATGGCCATCAAGATGATCCAGTCGAGGTCGCCGCGCAGGCTCTTCACCATCTCCTCGCTCGGCTTGCCGGCGCCCGAGCCGGTGCGGCTCGAGGGCGGACGATTGACGGTGGCGCTGGGCCGCTCCGGCTCATTCTCGAAGATCGAATGAAGCATGTTGGGCAGAGCGTTTTCGTCCGCTTCGAAAGGCCGGTGGCCCGTGAGCAGTTCGTAAAGCACGACGCCGAGCGAGTAGACGTCGCTGGCGGTGCTGATCGGCTCTCCGCGCAGCTGCTCAGGGCTGGCGTAGGCCGGAGTCATCGGCTGATTGCCAAGCGTCTGCGGAGAGGAATTGTCGAACCCGGCCAGAAGGTTCTTGGCGATGCCGAAATCCATCAGCTTGACCACGCCTTCGTCTGTCACCAGAATATTGGAGGGCTTCAGGTCGCGATGAACGATCAGGAAACGGTGGGCATACTGCACGGCGGAACAGGCCTGGCGGAACAGTTCGAGGCGCTCGTGCAGGCCGAGGTCGCGCGCGGCGCAATATTCGTCGATGGGCCGCGCGTTGCGCACGTGCTCCATGACGATGTAGGGCTCGCCCTCTTCGGTGACGCCGCCATCCAGAAGCCGGCAGATGTTGGGATGTTCGAGGTTTGCCAGAATCTGGCGCTCATTCTGGAAGCGGTGAAATACCTGATCGCCGTCGTGGCCTGGGCGCAGAAGCTTGATGGCCACTTGCTTCCGGTACTGCTGGTCGGCCCGCGAGGCCAGATACACAACCCCCATGCCGCCGCGGCCGAGTTCTCGTTCCACGCGGTACGGCCCGATCTGCCAGTCCCCTGAAGGAGTTGCCGGGGCTGGGGTGGGCGCGGGTTCGCCCGGCCCCCCGAATCTTTCGTCGTACAAACGCGAGGCCAGGCGCCGCAGGTCTTCATCCCGGCCGCAGGTTTCGTCCAGGAACTTCTGACGATTGGGGCGGGCCAGGCTGGTGTGCTGATCCAACCTCGCTTTGATCGCATCGAATGACGGTTTATGCATGGTCCGGCCAGAGAATTTACGGCGGTCATCTATCGGAAGTTTTTGAGAAGGTCTTTAGCTCCAACGCTTTGACATACGACGGACATACGACTTCGGATAAATCGACACTTAGTACCTACACCCGCATCCATTCCCCGACGATCTTAACTACTTTAAGGGGAATGCCTTGAATCCCATCTCGATCTTCGCCTGTGAATCGCATCCGATCGTCTTGGAGGGCTTAGCCAGGGTGCTCGCCCCTTGCGACGATCTGGACTATGTCGGGGCTGCCTCGGAGCTGACCGAGGCGCTCGAAGCGTTGCGCCGGCTGCAGCCGAACGTGATCCTTATCGGCCAGACGGCCGGGCTGAAAGTCGTATTTCAGTTCATCTCCGACATTCGCAACAGCACGACTTCCTGCCAGCCGATCCTATGGGTCAACGACCTAGCTGAGATCGACTGTTTCCGCGCCCTGCAACTCGGCGCGCGAGGAATTCTAAAGAAAACGCTGCCCGTGGAATCCCTGGTGGAGTGCGTACGCGCCGTTGGGCGTGGCGAAGTCTGGATCGAAGGCTCGCTATCGGACCAAGTGATGGGCGCCCTGGACCGCCGCTCCGCTCCACGGCTGACGCCGCGCGAAAAGGAGATCGTTCACCACGTCTGCGGCGGCCTGAAAAACAAGGAAATCGCCGAAGCTCTGAGCATTACCGCCGGAACCGTGAAAGTGCACCTCATGCACATCTTCGAAAAAACCGGCGTCAAGGACCGATTTGAATTAGCCGTTCACGGCCGCAGGATGCTGGGTGTGGATCACGCCAGCGAAATGAGCCGGGCTGAGGCGCCGGTCCTCAGTCAGACCGGAAGTTAAGGGGCCAGCCAGGGCCTTTCGCTGTCCAGCCCCCCAAGCAATCACTTCAGATTAATCGTTACGTTGGGCTGGGAACTGGCTTGGCCCGCCGCCACGACGACGGGGACGGTTCCCACGCCCGCTCCCAGCGGGACCACTGCCTCCACTTGCATGACCCCTGCGATTTGTCCTGGAGCTGAGCCTGCGTAAATCAACTGAGCTGTTTTCCCGCCGATGCTCACGGTGACCGAAGCAGCCACTTCGGCCAGAACCAGGAAACTACTCCGGACGCCGTCTTGAGGTAGAGGATTGGTCTGCCCCAATCCAGTGGCGTAAAGAACCACGACGGTTCCTGCTGCCGCTGCGTTGGAGGCGGAGTTCAATGTTCCGTCCTGATTGAACGCGAGTACGGCTCCTCCGCTGTTGAACAAGCCAGGGGCGGTCGCGGCGAGGGAAACCTGGAACGGCGGGAGCGCAGTCGTTCCCGTGGTCACCGCGATCATGGCGGTGCTGCCGGTCAGGCTCCAAGGGACGATGACGTTGGTCTGGTCCGCTTGCGTGTACAGAATCGGCGCTGGAATGCCATCGAACGTGACGCTCGTTCCGCCAAGCGAGGTCCCGTCGTTCACATTGGAACTGAGGCTGGGTGAAGACACGGCGGGTCTCGGCCCAATGGAGATTCCTGTAAGCGTCACCACCTCGCCCGGGGCGATCGGACCGCTGACGCCGCTGGCTGCGTTTTGAACCGCCATCACCTGCGCTGGAGGAGCGATGCTTCCCAACAGGCCGTGCTGCGCGCCTCCGCTGAGGATTCCCGCGGTAAAGTACAGGTAGTGATTGTCGCCGCCGCTGGCGCCGTTGCCGAAGAGGATAGCCCAGAGTCCCTGAATGGAGATCGGCGCTCCGGTCGAGTCCTGCAAGGCGCCCAAGAACTTACCCGTCGCCGGGTCGAAGGAGTTGATTTTCCCGTCTCCAAAATTCCCGATCAGCACCGAGTTTGAGAATGCGCCCCAGCCGGCCGGCGCCATCGCCACTCCCCAGGGGGAATTCAGCGGGCCGCCGGCTGCCAGCCTCTGCAGAAAATTGCCGTTGAAATCAAAAACGTCAACGACGCCGTTGCCGGGGCCGGGAGCGTCATTCTTCTTCCTGGCGTCCTGCTTGGCGAACATCACGTAAAGGCTTCCGTTCAGCGGCCAGATGTTAAACGGAGCGTATCCGGCAGGAAGGTTCGCGTCGCCAAATCCTCCCGGAACCGTCGTGAGCTTGAAATTCGTGTCCAGTACGTCGATCGTGCCGTAGCTGAAATTCGCGAGATACAGCAGGGGACCAGCGGAGGTGGAGCCGATCGCCATCCCTTTATAAACCGTGCCCGCGGCCGAGTTATCGATCATCACCGTCGCCGTTTTCCCGCCATTCCATGCCGAAACGGTGCCGTCCTCGGTGCAGAAGATGAATGAGGCCTTCGTGCCGTTCGGCAAAAGAAAGCCGCTCGTGTTGTTCTGAACCTGGCCGGTAGGTGCGGAAGGTGTCGGACCGCCGAATCCCGACGGAATCGTAACCAGGGTGGAGGTAACGGTGATGCCCGCCGACGATGCATTGTTGTAAACCGTGGTATTTCCGGCGCCATGGTTCGAGACCCAGAACGGACTGGTGGTGCTGAAGGAAAGTCCCCACGGGTCAACCAGATTGGGATCGGTGACGTCCGCCAGTCCGGGGACATCAGAAACGAGGTTGTGCTGAACGTATACGTTCCCGGTTTGCGCGCTCGCAACCAGAAAAGGGAAGAGACAGAGAAGCAGCTTACCAGACATCAGGAACCTCCTGTGAGTGAAACTAAGCCGGAACCGTCAGCGCATTCGATGCGCCCTCGACCGATGCGGACGCACTTTTCTGGAATGGAGCCCAGGTGCTTGAAATTCGGCACTAAAGTGCAGCCGCGGATCAGGCGAATAACTAGGTACAGTGACTTCGCCCCAAAGCATTGCGGTTCAACCGCCCCTACCTCGCTCCAGGGGCGTCCGCATCGACGATCTGCTACGCAATCGCTGGGCGCGGGTCTCGATTCCTTCTCTTTCCGATCTCTTTTTCGTCGCCGTCATGGTGTGGGTCTGCCTGAGCGGAGGTGCGGCGGGTTGGGAAGCTCTTCTGGCCGATGCCGATGTCGGCTGGCACATCCGCACCGGCGAGTGGATACTGGATCACCGCGCGGTTCCGCATCAGGACCTATATTCTTTTTCCAAGTCTGGATCACCCTGGTACGCCTGGGAGTGGGGCAGCGACGTGATTCTGGGCGCGCTGCATCGCGCGGCCAGCCTGAAAGGCGTGGTTTTGCTTGCCGGTGTGCTGATTTCGATCTTCGCCTGGACGCTCTTGCGGCGAATGACCGGACGCGGGGCGCATCTGCTGTGGGCGATGACGATCTCGCTGATGGGCGTCGGCGCGGCGTCGATTCATTTTCTCGCCCGGCCGCACCTATTCACCTTGCTATTTCTGTCGCTGTCCCTGTGGATGATTGAAATCGACCGCACGGAACTGAGCGAGCGATCGGCGAAACGGCTCTGGCTGCTGGTTCCCTTGACTCTGGTTTGGACGAATCTTCACGGCGGATTCTTGGCGTTGATCGCAGTGCTGGGGTTGACAGCGGCGGGATTCGCTGCCGAGTCGTGGATGGGGCGGGCGGAGTTCCGCCACGCGATCCGTTATGTGGCCTTGGCGGCGGCCTGCTCGGCGGTGTCGCTAGTGAATCCTTACGGCTGGAGTCTGCACGCGCACGTTGCGGAGTATTTGCGCTCGGACTGGATTCGCAACACGATTCAGGAATTTCAGTCCCCGGTTTTCCGTAATGAGAACGTGCTGCAGTTCGAGGCGCTGATGATCACTGGCATTCTCGCCACCGGACTGCTGTTCCGTCGGCGCCGAATCGCCGAAGGGTTGTGGATTCTATATTTCGCCCACGAATCGTTGTCGAGCGTGCGGCATGTCCCGATCTTCATCACCGTTTGTGCGCCGGCGATCGCACTGGAAGTCTCCGCTTGGTGGCGGAACTGGACGGGGGGCGCGAAGAAGTCCTCGCTATTCGGCATCGTCAATCAGATGTCAATCGAGTTGACGCCCTCTTTCCTGCGCGTGAGCGCGTGGCCGTTTCTCCTCGTGGGGACACTGGCCGCGATGGGCGCGCCCATCAAGTGGCCAAAAGATTTTCCGGAGCGGGTTTTCCCGGTAAAGATGATCCACGATCACCAGGCTCAGTTGATGAGTGGTCGCCTCCTTACGACCGATCAATGGGGAGATTACCTGATCTATCTCGATCCCCGGCATAAGGTTTACGTCGACGGCCGGAGCGATTTTTATGGCCCGGAGATCGGCAATGAATATCTGCGAATGACGGGCGGCCAGTGGGATTGGCGGCAAATCATAAGAAAGAATGAATTTACGAGCGTGTTGCTGCCGTCCGAGCTGCCGATCTGCCAGCTGTTGAAGACGGATCCTGACTGGAGGGTGGAGCAGGACAGTGGTAAGACGATCTTCCTAGTCCACCGCTAGGTCCTCGTACCGCCTACGGGTAATTTCCTCCCGGAACCAAGGTTCTAGGGAATACGAAGTTTGGGTGTCGCAAGACTAATGAAAACCACTCACGCCGCCGAAGTAGTAATGGGAGCGATTGGATGAAGCCGGAGAACGCGGGTTCTGGAAAGCCCGGATCGAGCCAGCGAAAAACGATGTCGCGCGGGCGGGTTCCGGTGAGGATTCCCCAGATTCCGATGGAGTGGATGGACCCGATGAGCTGGCGGCTGCCATCGGGCAAGGCGCTGGCCGAGTTTGCTTTACAAGCGGGATTCCTGGCACCCCTGATGATGGGGGCTCCGCGATTGAAGAAGAGAAAGATTACGCCGCCGGCCGTGCCTCCGGCGGAGTTCGAAAAAGGCGTGAAGGGGGCGCCGGAACTTCCCGGCACCTTTCGCGCGAGACGGTTTTAAGAGAAGAGACGGATCTAAGAATGACGATGCAGGCGTGGATCGCGGTTCTGGTAGGGCTGGCGGCGACAGTCGATGACTTGGCGCGCCGCGAGATCGCCAACTGGATTCCGGCGGCGGCGCTGGCGGGCGGCTTCGGTTGGCAGATCGGCCAGGATGGATGGGCTGGAGCCCTCCATGCGCTGGCGGGTGCGGCCGCCGGGTTCGCGGTCTTCCTGGTTTTTTACCTGTTGGGCGGAATGGGCGGCGGCGACGTGAAGTTGATGGCGGGGTTCGGAGCGCTGCTGGGAACCGGACGTTTGTTGGAAGCCGCTCTGTGGACAGCCGGCGCTGGCGGGATTTTCGCCCTGTGCGCGCTGACGCTGCAATGGGCTCGGCGGCAGTTTTGGGGCCGTGGCCGGATAGAGACGGTCGAGGAAAAGGAACGGGGGAATTCGATTCCCTACGCACCGGCAATCACGCTGGGCGTGTGGCTCTCGCTTGTGCCAAAAGGTTGAAGCGACGCCGGAGAGTGTGAGGCAGAGGAGATTAATTTATGGATCGCAGGTTTCTCACGGTATTGGGCGTTAGCCTGGTGTTCGCGCTAGTGGTTTCCAGCGTGTTCTACCAGATGACCGCCCGTTCGGGCAGCGCCAAGAAGGTTGAGGCGACCGATCAGAAGGACGTGGTTGTGGCCACGCGGCCGCTGGGCGTGGGCTGGATGATCAAGCCGGCCGACGTCAAGATCCAGAAGGTGCCCGGCGATGCGTTTCCCAAGGGAGCGTTCGCCAAGGTGGAGGATGTACTGGATCGGCCGGTGATCTCGAACGTGCTTCTCGATGAGCCGATTCTCGAGGGCCGCCTGGCGGCCAAGGGCAGCGGCCTCGGCCTCGCGCCGACCATCCCCGTGGGCATGCGCGCGGTGACGGTTCGCGTCAACGACGTGGCCGGCGTGGCCGGTTTCGTGCTTCCGGGCATGAAGGTGGACGTGTTGGTGACGGGCCATCCGCCGAACGGCGACAGCACGATGACGACAACCTGTTTGCAGAACGTGCTGGTGCTCTCTGCCGGCACCACCATGACCCCGGATTCGCGGGGCCAGACAATTCAGGCGCCGACTGTTACGCTGTTGGCGGATCCTGAGCAGGCCGAAACGCTGACACTGGCCAATAGCGAAGGGCGCATCCAATTGGTGCTGCGCAACTCGTCCGACCAAACGATCGAAAAGACCTCTGGGCGGTTTGTCTCCGAACTGTACGGCTCGGCGAGAAAGCCCGCCCCGGTGGACGCGCCGCGCCCCAAAGCGAAGCCGGTCGAGGTCGCCAAGGCGCCTCCGGCTCCGGTGGTGGCTGCGACTCCGCCGCCCGCTCCTCCTCCGCCCGATCAGATTGTAGTGATCCGCGGAACCACCCGCACCGTGGAAGTGCTGCCGGCGCGGACGAATAACTAGTGGATTCACGACAAGGAATAGACCACCATGACTAGCTTCTTTGATCGAGTTCTGATTTCGAGCGCGGCGCTGGCGCTGGCGGCGGGCTTTGGTTTCGCACAGAGCGCGGAGGATCTCCGGCTGACCATCGGCAAGAGCGTGGTCATCGATTATCCGTCCGACATCCGCCAGATCTCCACCAGCAATCCGGACGTTCTGGACGCCAGCCCGGTGACGAGCCGGGAGATCCTCCTGCACGGCAAGGGGCTCGGCTCGGCCACCATGGTCGTCTGGAGCAAGTCCGGGCAGAGGACCTTCTATAACTGCTCGGTGGATCTGAATCTGGATCCGCTGCGGCGGATGCTGAAGGACACGTTCCCCGGCGACGATATCCAGGTCCGCAGCTCCCGCGACACGCTTTCCCTGAACGGGTCGGTGCGCAGCAAGGATGACGGTGACCGGGCGGTAGCCATTGCAAGCGCCTTCGCCAAGACCGTCATCAACAACATGGGAGTAAACGTGGCGCTCGCGGAAAAGCAGATTCTGCTCCGGGTGAAGTTCGCTGAATTGGACCGCAGCCGGGAAATTCAGTACGGCGTCAACTTGCTCGCCAACCCTGGGAATACCATTATTGGCAGTTCCACGGGGCAGTTCTCCAGCGGCGCTTTGACGGGCTCGGCTACCGTCCCAAATACCGGGGGTATCGCGTCCAACGGGAACTTCTCAATCACCCAGGCGCTGAATATCTTCGCCTTCGATCCGAAGCTGAACCTGGGAGCGTTCCTGAAGGCACTCGAGAGCGAAGCGATCTTGCAGACGCTGGCGGAGCCGAACCTGGTAACCACCAACGGTAAAGAGGCTTCATTCCTGGTGGGCGGCGAATTTCCGGTGCCGGTGGTTCAGGGCGGCAGCGGCGCGGGCGCGGTCACCGTACAGTTCCGGGAATTCGGCATCCGCCTGAAGTTCCTGCCGGTGCTTTCGGACCATAAGACGATCAAAATTCACCTCAATCAGGAAGTCTCTACGCTCGATCCTTCGCACGCCGTTACTCTCAACGGATTTGTGATTCCTGCGCTGTCGACGCGTCGCGCCGAAACCGATGTGGAACTGTCCCAGGGGCAGAGCTTCGTGGTGGCTGGCCTGGTGAACAATTCGGAGCAGGAGACCTTCACCAAGATCCCGATCCTCGGCAGTCTGCCGATTATTGGCTACCTGTTCAAGAGCAAGGACGAAACCAAGAACCGTACCGATCTGGTGGTTCTGGTGACGCCGGAGATCACCGAGGGGTTGGGGCCCAACGATCCGAAGCCGAGCGTTTACATGCCGAAGGACTTCCTGGTCCGTCTGGATCCGAAGGATGTGCCTCAGCCGCCGGCTAAGAGCAAGAAGGGGAAGTAATCGCGCAGCCGCGCTGACGGGACGGTTTCGATAATGACTGCACGGGTCCAAAACGACGCGGAGATTGCCGCTCTTCTGGTTGCGCCGGACCGCGCTCTGGCACAGCAATTCCTGGCGACCTTACCGCAAACGCGGGCGTTCCAGATCCTGGCCGAGCTCAAGAGTTACCCGCCAGCGCAAGCGCTGGAGATTCGGATTAAGCAGTTGAAGCCGGACGTCGTGCTGCTGGATCTTGCCAGCGACCTGACCGCGGCCGTGGAAGCCGTGAAAGCCATCGCCGCGATGACTCCGCCGGTACACGTAGTCGGCCTTCATACGCAAAACGATTCCAACGCCATCTTGCAGTCGCTGCGTGCCGGCGCGAGCGAGTTTCTCTACGCTCCATTCGACCTGGCGACCCAGCGCGAGGCAATCGCCCGGCTACGGCGCCTGGTGCAGCCGGAGCCTCCGTCGCAAAACGAGGCAGGGCACGTGGTGGCGATGTCGAGCGCGAAGCCGGGTTCCGGCGCATCGACCCTGGCCACACAGGCGGCGTTCTCTCTGCAACGAATGACCGGGCAGCGCGTTCTTCTGGCCGATTTCGATTTGACCGGCGGCACGATCGGCTTCTACCTGAAGCTGAGCCACAATCACTCGCTGGTCGATGCCTTACAGCATACCGATCATATGGATCCTTCGCTGTGGAGCTCGCTGACCGTCAACTACGGCGGGGTGGATATTCTGCCCGCGCCCGCGGTGCCGTACGCCGAACCCCTCGACGGGAACCGGCTGCGAGTGTTGATAGAGCAGGCGCGCAGTCTGTATAGCTGGGTGATTCTGGATCTGCCGGCGATATTCAATCGAACCAGCCTGATGGCGATCTCCGAATGCGAGCGCGCGTACCTGGTTTCCACCTCGGAACTGCCGAGCCTCCATCTGACGCGGAAGGCGCTGACGATGCTCGACCAGTTGGGATTTCCCAAGGACCGGTTTCAGGTTCTGGTGAACCGGGTCGATAAGCGGGACGATATCGGCACGGCCGATATGGAAAAGCTCTTTGGGTGTCCGATCCATGCCAAGCTGCCGAACGACTATTTTTCCCTGCATCGCGTGGTCACACTCGGCCAGCCGCTCGGCTCCGACGGCGAGCTGGGCAAGGCCATCGAGCATGTAGCGGGCCGGTTGCGCTCCGCGTTTGCTCCAGCCAAGAAGCAGGCCGCGCCTAGCCGGGAGCTGCAGCGGGTTTAGGAAGGTCTTAGGAATCTATGTTTTCATCCCTCGATAACGGCAACAAGAATACACAGCAAATCTCCTGGGAACAGAGGCTGATGAAGAACACGGGGAAACCGAAGGGTGTCCTCAAGCCCGAATATCAGGAACTCAAGTTCACGCTGCACCGCAAACTGGTTGACAAGATCAACCTGGAGGCGCTGGCGACCATCGACAACCAGCGTGTCCGCAGCGAAGTGCGCCAGGCCGTCATCTCGCTGATCGACTCCGAGCCGACGCTGCTCAGCTCACTGGAAAAGCAGCAGATCAGCGACGAGGTGCTGGATGAAGTTTTCGGACTCGGTCCGCTCGAGCCGCTGCTGCAGGACCCCGGCATCTCCGATATCCTGGTGAACACTTACAAGCAGGTGTACATCGAACGTCGCGGCCTGCTGGAACTGACCAACGTGTCGTTCCGCGACAACCAACACCTGCTGCGCATCATCGACAAGATCGTCAGCCAGGTGGGCCGCCGCATCGACGAATCGACGCCGATGGTGGACGCCCGCCTGATGGACGGCTCCCGCGTCAACGCGATTATACCTCCGCTGGCCGTCGACGGGCCGCTGCTGTCGATTCGCCGTTTTTCAACCGATAAGCTGATGCCGCCCGACCTGGTGGACCGCAAGGCAATGACGCCGGGCATGATGGAACTGCTCGAGGCCTGCGTCAAGGCCAAGATGAATATCATCATCGCGGGCGGAACTGGCGCGGGAAAGACCACACTGCTGAACGCACTGTCGGCCTTCATCAATCCCAAGGAACGCATCGTGACGATTGAAGACGCGGCCGAATTGCAGCTGAAGCAGCCGCATGTGGCGCGCCTCGAAACGCGGCCGCCCAACATGGAAGGCAACGGCGCGGTTCGGCAGCGCGAACTACTCGTTAACAGCCTCCGTATGCGTCCCGATCGCATCGTGGTCGGCGAAGTCCGCGGCGAGGAAGCGCTGGACATGTTGCAGGCGATGAACACGGGCCACGATGGATCCCTGACCACGGTCCACGCCAACACGCCGCGCGACGCGGTTTCGCGCCTCGAAGTCATGGTTTCGCTGGCCAACTCGAACATGCAACTGGTTTCCATCCGGCAGCAGATCGCCGCCGCGGTGCACGTGCTGGTGCAGGCCTCCCGCCTGAGCGATGGCTCGCGCCGCGTCGTCTCACTCACTGAAGTCACCGGCATGGAAGGCGAAGTTGTCACACTGCAGGATCTGTTCGTATTCGAGAAGCGCGGTTTGGATCCGGATGGCAAGGTGGTGGGCCGTTTTGCGGCCACAGGCATCCGTCCGAAGTTCTACGAAAAGCTCCTGAGCGCGGGCATCCGTCTGCGGCCGGACCTGTTCGATGAAGTACTGGAAGTCTGAGGCGGGCATGAAGGGGAAGCGAGGAAGCAAATGAATTTCGTGATTGTGCTCATCGCAATCTGGGCCGCGTGCATGGTGGCGTGGTTCATGGTCTCCAGATATGTGAAGTCGAGCGATCTGGACCGGATCAAGGCGCGACTGTCCGGAACCGGCAAGGCGAAAAAGGGGAAAGCGGCCAAGGCCAAGGGCGAAGCGAGCGTCATGCAACAGGACGCGGGCACAAAGAATCGCGTCGCGCAGAAGATCGTCGACAAATTCCAGCTGGGGCCCAAGATCGCCGTCTTGCTGGAACAGGCAGGGATGCGCTGGGCGCCGGCTCGCCTGGTCCACACCTGCATTCTGGCCTTCATGGCCGGATTCATTCTCGGATGGATGCTGACTTCGATGCTGGCGGCGGCGATCGGCGTGGGCCTGCTGGCCTCCTGCGGCCCCGTGGTCTACATTTGGCGCAAGAGGAAGGCGCGGCTGCACCGCTTCGAGGAATTGTTCCCCGACGCGCTCGAATTCGTGTCGCGTTCAATGCGCGCCGGCCATGCGTTCTCGGTGTCGCTCGAAATGATCCACCGCGAGTTTCAGGAGCCGGTCGCCGGCGAGTTCCGCCGCACGTTCGAGGAACACAACCTGGGCTTGCCGATTGAGGTAGCGCTGCAGAAGCTGGCCAAGCGCGTGCCTTCCCTCGACGTTCACTTTTTCGTTTCCGCCGTGCTGCTGCAGAAGCGGACGGGCGGAAACCTCGCCGAGATTCTCGACAAACTTGCTTACGTCATTCGCGAGCGCTTCAAGTTACGCGGTCGCATCCGGGCCGTCAGCGCCCACGGAAAGATGACCGCAACCGCGCTGAGCGCGATCCCGGCTGCTGTGGCGGTTCTGATGTTCTACACCAATCCGGACTACGTCAAGTTCTTCTTTAAGGACGAGACCGGCGAGATCATGATGGGCAGCGCGGTCTTTCTGCAGTTGGTCGGCTACCTGATTATGAAGAAAATCGTCAACATCGAGGTCTAAATCCATGGTTTTGCTGATCCCCATCCTGGTTTTCTTCGCAGTCGCCGCGCTGGGCACGGTCATCGGCATGAAGACCTATGTCCGTCCGAAGGAGGCGATGGAGCGTGTCGCCGGCGGTATCGATCCGGCCGAGCACATGCCGGAGCACCCCAGTCTGGCGATTCACGAGCTCGTCAAGCGGCTCGGCAATTTCATCCCGCAGTCGCCCAAGGACGTCACGGTGATGCAGCGGCGCCTGATTCGCGCCGGCATCCGCACAGAAAACGCGTTGAAGTATCTGTACGGAGCCAAGGCAGCATGCGGGATCACACTTCCGCTGCTGACGGCGCTTGCCGTGGCTGGCTCGGGAATGTCGACCAACGGTGTTGCGGCGATTCTTGTCGCCGCCGCCGTCGGTTTCTTCGGCCCGAACGAGTATGTCCGCCGGCTTGCCGTGAAGCGGCAAAAAGAAATCGCCCGCGGTCTGGCGAATGCGCTCGACCTGCTGGTGGTTTGCGTGGAGAGTGGCCTCGGACTCGATCAGGCGATTTTGCAGGTTTCCAAGGAACTGGAGCACGCGCATCCGGAAATCAGCGAGGAATTCGGGTTGGTAAACCTCGAGCTGAAGGCCGGAAAACGCCGCGTGGACGCGCTGCGCAATCTGGCCGAGCGCACCGGGGTCGACGATCTGAAAAAACTGGTGGCCGTGCTGATTCAGGCGGATCGCTTCGGCACCGGCGTCGCGCAGAGCCTGCGCGCCCATTCCGATTTTATGCGGGTCCAGGCGCGTCAAGTGGCCGAGGAGAAGGCCGCCAAGCTTGGTGTCAAGTTGATCTTCCCGATCTTTTTTTGCATCCTGCCGTCGCTGTTCGTGGTGACGGTCGGCCCCGTGGCGGTGAAAATCATCCGGGAACTGGTACCAATGATGAGCAACATCTAGTACTGGACTAAAGGTTGGGACTAAACAAGCCGAATGAACACTTGTCAGGAAAGGAGAAAGACATGGACAGCTCTATGGTTCGTATCGTTTGTGCCGTGTTAGCGATCGCGTTCCTTGGGATTATCGTGTTGCGCCGCAAAAAGAACGCCGACGAGTAGGCGAGTCTCCCCATGGGGAAGGCGCGGGCATGTCGCGCTAGGGACGGGTTGAGCGTCTTCCCCCATTTTTTTGAGATTCTCCAACCGCTCGAGGGAGTAAGTCGCGGGAGCAAACCGCGGGCGGTGTAGCGGCAGGAACGTGAGTGAGCGTGATGCAACAGTCAGTGAACGGGAAAAATTAGAACTTCGAGACAGAGGATATGGAGTTGCGTATGCTTCGTAAGTATTGGATTCTGGCGATCGTGAATGCCGTGATGATTGCGGCCTCAGTCCAGGTGGGGAAGGCTGGAACGTTCGGGACCGTGGTGCCGATCAGCGGCGTGGCCGCCGATATCGCGCTCGATCCGACGCGAGGCGTCCTGTATATCGCCAACTTTACCGCCAACCGGATTGACGTGATGACGCTCTCCAACAACACGGTCCAGACGTCGATCAACGTGCCCAATCAGCCGAGCTCGATCTCGATCTCGGCCGACGCGCATTGGCTGCTGGTGGCCAACTACGGCAATAATTCTCTCGGTTCGTCCACCAACGCCTTGACCGTCATCGATCTCACCAACAGCAACGCCAAGCAAAGCTACACGCTGAGCAACCCGCCGTTGAGTGTGGCTTTTGGTCTCGACAACAAAGCGCTCGTGGTCACCACCCAGGAGTTCATCCTGTTCGATCCGGTCGTAGGCACCACGACGTTGCTGAGGACGATCGCCCAGGTGGCGACGAATGCGATTCCGCAGCCGCCGGTGAGTTTCCCGTCGAACTTCTCGCAAGCGACCGCGACGGTCTCCGCGGATGGGTTGACCATCGCCGGAATGGGCGGAACGGACAACGCAATCCTGGAGTACCGCTACAGCGTGGCGACGCACGGCTTGCTCTCAACCACCTACACGGCGGCTCCGCCGGCTGGACCGCGCGTGGTCAGCCTGAGTCAGGACGGCAGCTTGGCGACGTTCTTCTGGAGCGTGCAGGATGCCAACCTCAATACGACCGCGCAGTTCTCCAACATCGCCGGCTTTTACAACATCGGCAGCACGCTTATCGACTCATCGCGCAACCTGATCTACGCGCAGATTCCGGTGGCGGGCACACCCGCGACCGGCAACTACGCGGCCAATCCACCGATCCTCAACGTTGTGGACTCGGACAATCTGACGCTGGAAGACCAGCTCCAACTTCCTGAGAATCTGGCAGGGAAGAGCCTCCTGTCGGCGGACAACAATACGATGTATTCCATCTCTGACAGCGGCGTGACGGTGTTGCCGGTGGGAAGCCTGAAATCGTATCCTCGATTGACCGCCTCCACGGAGGACTTGGTGTTCCTGGGCAATTTCTGCAACCGGAATTCGCTCACGCGGACCTTCAGCATCACCGATCCGGGCGGCAACCATACGCCGTTTTCGATTTCGACGAACACCTCGGGAATTGCGATCTCGCCGGCAAGCGGCGTAACGCCGGCCAACATCACCGTTTCGGTGGACCCCAACGCCTTCGCTTCCCAGAAGGGAACGGTAGCGGCTCTGTTGAACATCAGTTCGAGCGCAGCGATCAATCTTCCCCAGTCCGTTCGCGTGCTTGTCAATTCGCAGGATCCGTCGCAGCGCGGAACGATCGTCAATGTTCCCGGCGTCATCGTCGATGTGGCGGCCGATCCTCAGCGCAACGTGTATTACGTGCTGCGGCAGGACAAGAATCAGGTCCTGGTCTTCAACGGCTCCAATAACATGCAGACGGCAACGCTGCGCACCTGCACTACGCCGAAAAGCATGGCGATCACTTTCGATCAGCAATACCTCCTGGTCGGCTGCGATAACGCGCATTACATGAGCGTGTTCGACCTCGATCTGCTGACTCCGCAGGCGCCGATCTATGTCGCCGATTACGTGCAGTCTGTAGCCGCCTCTGCCAACGCCATTCTGGTTCACGTGCGGCCGGCGGGAAGTAACAATCCGGGCATCGGAGTGGTCGACATGATCGGCCGCACCGCGTCGCTGTTGCCGACGCTGGGCGTTTACAAGAACGATCTGCCGCTCGATACTGTGCTGGCGTCCTCCTCCAACGGCTCACATATTCTGATCGCCTCCTCCGACGGGTCTCTGATGTTGTACGACGCCAATGCCAACAGCTTTACGGCGTCGCGGAAAGACTTCAGCTCCCTGAGCGGCGCGTACGCCGCCTCGAACTTCAACCAGTTCGTGGTGGGCGGCAACCTCCTCGACTCCTCGCTGGTACCGAAGGGGCAGATCCTGTCGAGCGCCGGAACATCCTCCGGCTTTGCCTTTGTGAATACGACGGGCTACTTCGCCTCCGGAAGCAATAGTTCGAGCCCCGGCTCGATC
Organism: Bryobacteraceae bacterium; assembly: GCA_035542735.1. Lineage (GTDB taxonomy): Bacteria > Acidobacteriota > Terriglobia > Bryobacterales > Bryobacteraceae > Palsa-187. Next base: position 503,863 of record DATKKV010000021.1, on the reverse strand, counting down.
GAGCAGGTGAGTCTGACGACGGGCAACGCCATCCAGCCGACCGCCACCGTGGAAGCGCCGCTGTTGCCGGCAGGCTCCTCCAAGAGCTCGAGCACGACCGCTACCACGGTGCCGACAACGCAGAATATTACCTCGTACGTGTCGAACAATTCGGTGTTCACGCGGACTCTGGCCCCCCTGCCGTCGCAGACCTCCATCATCACGCTGTCAACCTCCGGGTTCACGGTGCTCCCGTGGAACTATGCAGCGTCGGTCGCGCCTCCGAGGGTCGCCGCCGTGGTCAGCGCCGCTGACAGCAAGTCGCCTGTCGCTCCCGGCGGCCTGATGACGCTATACGGCGCGAATCTGAGCCCCACCAATTTGGCCACCAGCCAGATTCCGGTGCCCACGGCGCTGGCCAATAGCTGTATCACGGTGAACGGCCAGCCGATCCCCCTGATCTTCGTTTCGCCGACGCAAGTCAACGCGCAGATGCCCTTCCAGGCCGTCGGCGCGGAGACGATCGTCGTACATACTCCGGGCGGCGTTAGCGACAACTATAATTTGACGGTCCAGCCGAACGCTCCAGCGGTCTTCTTGAGCGGTGTCGCCGGACCCCAGACGAATCTGCCGACGGTCGTCCGCCTCAACAACGGATTGCTGGCCACCGATTCCAATCCGATTCATCCGAACGACACGTTGGTGATCTACGTGACCGGTCTCGGCCAGACGAATCCTGCGGGTGTGACGGGATACCCCGCCCCCAGCAATCCCCTGTCGACCGCCCTTACGCCGCCGACGTTGACGCTGGGATCAACCACGCTTTCGGTGACATACGCGGGACTGGCCCCGGGTGAAGTCGGCGTCTATCAGATCAACGCCGTCGTTCCGGGCGGCGTGTCCACCGGTCTTAGCCTGCCGCTAACGATTTCCCAGGGCGGCGGTTCGATCACCGTTCCCATGCGCGTGATTCCGTAGTCTGAAATTTCTGGAAGAGAGGATTTTATGAACATCGTTCGAACCTTGCTTGTAGTGTCTGCGGCGCTGGCCCCGGTGGCGATGGCGCAAACCTGGGAGTTTGGCGGCGGCGTCGGCGGCGGTTTCTACACCTCGCAGACCATCACTTCTCCGGCCGGTTCCGCGTCGGCGAAAATCCAGACCGCTTTGAATGGATCGGTTTGGCTGGGCAATGCCTGGCGCAAAAACTGGAGCGGGGAACTTCGCTACGACTATGGCATGGGCGACCTCTCGCTGAGCTCCAATGGCACCTCGGCGACATTCGGGGCGCGCAGCCAGCAGTTCCATTATGATGTCATGTGGCATGCGACGCCCTCCGAGTCGCGCATCCGGCCGTATGTCGGCGCGGGCGCCGGCATCAAGTTGTATCAGGGTACCGGAGCCCAGGTTGTCTATCAGCCTCTGAGCAACATCGCGCTGCTCACGCAGCAGCAGGATCTTACGCCGCTGGTGAGCGTTGGCGGCGGCGTGAAAGTCCAGCTCTCCCCTCACGTCCAGCTGCGCTTGGACGTGCATGACTACCTGACGCCGTTCCCCAAGAACGTCATCACGCCGAACGGTGGCAAGGTCAGCGGCTGGCTGCAGGAAATTGTGCCGATGATCGGCATCAGCTACACAAATTAGTCTCCCAAGACCCGAAACTTCCTTCTCCTCCCACGGTTATATTGAGGTAGTGAGGTTGCTTCGGGTCTTTCTGTTTGCGCTCGTTTCTTCCGCCCTTGCGCAAGCCGCCGATTACGTCGGTAGCGAGGCCTGCAAGGTATGCCACACCGCCGTCTATAATCAGTTCTTCCGCAACCCCCACTATTCGCGAATCGCGGGCGGTGCGGAGACAGCAGAAAATCCCGGCTGCGAGAGCTGCCACGGCCCCGGAAAAGCCCACATCGAAGCGCGGGGTGGCAAGGCGACCATCGTTGCTTTTTCTGAAATCGGCCCGGAAAAGACTCTGGACGCCTGCCTTCGGTGCCATTCACAAACTCTCTCCCGAGCCAACATAAGGCGCAGCGTTCATACGCGGGAAGACATCGTCTGCACGAATTGCCATTCGGTTCACAATTCCAAATCGCCGCGGTTTCTTCTGGTGAAGAAGCAAACCGAGTTGTGTACCTCCTGCCACGCCTCGGTGAAGATGCAATTTGCGATGCCGTTCAAGCATCGCGTGAACGAAGGCGTAGTCGAATGCACGGATTGTCACAATCCGCACGGAACGTTCGCTCCCTCCTGGCGTATGGCCTCGCGCCCCCGCATGGTGGACCAAAAGGAGGCCAACGAAGAGCCGTGCCTGAAGTGCCACGCCGATAAACGCGGCCCGTTTGTGTACGAGCATGCTTCCGTGCGCGTCGACGGGTGCGAAATCTGCCACATGCCGCACGGGTCCACGAATGCGAAGATGCTTACGCGGCCGGCGATCTTCACGCTCTGCCTGGAGTGCCACAACGGCGCTGGCTCCTTCGGCCGCACCGCCTCCGGCGTGATCCACACGCCGTCCACCCACAACCTCGCCGATCCGCGCTACCAGAACTGCACCACCTGCCATGCGCGCATCCACGGCTCAAATGCGGACCCGTTCTTTCTGCGATGAAGAAATTTCTGCTCATCCCGCTGGCCGCCGCGTGCTCCTTCGCGCAACCTGTGATTGCGCCTACCAATGAGCAGACCGGCAACCCGCGCGGGGACAACACGCCGGAGTACAACATCATTCAATCGTTCGAGCTTGGCTACCGTTTCGTCTCGACCGGCGGCGATACCGGCATGTACGACAGTACGGTGAACTACCGGAACGGCATCCGTCTGCTCGCCAGTTCGCTTGTCGTGCAATCGCGTGACGGCCAGGGCAGGTTCTTCGATCATCTGCTCATCACCACCCAGGGTCTGGGCAACGATCCCTATCAGTCCGCCGTGCTCCGCGTCGAAAAGAACCGCCTGTATCGATACGGCATGATCTGGCGCCTCACCCAATACGTCGATCCGGCGCTGACCGTGTCCTATGGCGAGCACGCCATGAACACCACGCGCACCATGCAGGATCACGACTTCACTCTGTTCCCGGATCGTGCATTCCAACTGTTTCTGGGCTATTCGCGTAACCTCGAAACCGGACCCGCCTTGACGACGATTCAGCTCTTCAATGAACAGGGCGACGAGTATCCGCTGTTCGCCAACGTACATCGCCAGGTGAACGAATACCGGCTGGGCGGGGAGCTTCATGTGCTGGGTATGCGTATCCACCTAATGCACGGCTGGGAGAACTATAAGGAGAATTCTCCGCAGTCGCTCACGGCGCCCTCGGCGGGAAACAACACCACGGATCTCAACACGCTCACCTCGTTTCAATCCACCCAGCCGATTCACGGCACGAGCCCCTATTGGCGCGTCGGCCTGTTTCGCGAAGGAGGGAAATATTGGGCGGTCAACGGACGGTTCACCTACGTCGCCGGCAAGAACGCCTTTTCCCTTGACGAACTCGCTGCCGGAACTGCGTTTCGCGGCGGGGCGACGCAGCAGATCGTCACCTACGGCAATGCCGACCGGCCCGCGCTCACCGCGAATCTGACCGTCACGCTATTTCCTTCCGATCACATCGATCTCACCAACCAAACATCGTTTTCCAACATCCGCATGATCGGCAATGCTTACTTCACGGAGTTCGTGAGCGGATTCCAGGCCAGCCCCGTTCTGCCGTTTCAGTATCTCGGCATTCACACGCTCTCCAACTCCACCGATCTGCTCTACCACCCGTCAAAGTGGCTAAGCATTCACGGCGGATTCGAGTACTCCGACCGTCATATCGGCTCCGTGCAGGGCCAGAGCAACCTGGGCGATCCCCCGCCCACGCAGGAGGCCATTGAGCAGACCAATCAGCTGAAGGCCGGAACGCTGGGCTTTCGCCTCAAACCTCTGAAGGGCTTCACCATCAGCGTCGACGGCGAAGTTGGGCGCGAGAATAAGCCGATTTATCCCATCAGCGACGGCAACTACCAAGCGTTTCGCGCGCGTGTCGAGTACCGGACCAAGCTGCTGCGTTTGGACGCATACGCCAAATCGGATTACAACATCAATTCGGACGCGCTGACCAGTTATGCGTCGCACGCCCGCCAATACGGCGCGGATGCCTCCTGGACACCCTTGTCCTGGTTTGCGATCGACGCAAGTTATGCGAAGCTCCACCTGACCACGCTCGGCGGCATCAATTATTTTGCGAAGGGCAAGGACGTGTCCGGGGATAGCTCATACTACATCAGCAATATCCATTCGGCGGTGCTGGGCGCGCGGTTCGCGATCCGGAAGCGCGTCGACCTTTACATGGGGTATAGCCACATCCAGGATGTGGGCGATGGCCGGACGACACCTTACGGAGCCGGACTCTACACTTCATCACCGGCGTTTCAGGCTGTCCAGAGCTTTCCGCTGCGCTATCTTTCGCCTCAGTTCCGCCTGTCGATCCGCATCAACCCTAAACTCCGCTGGAACGCCGGATATCAGTATTACGGTTACCGGGAACAGTTTTCTGCCCTTCAGAACTATCTGGCCAACACCGGATACAGCTCCCTCGCCTTCTCCTTCTGACCTAAAGAACCGGCGTATTTCCGTCGATCATCCCTACGTGGAATTGGATGCCAATTCGGAGAATGTCACCGGCCTGCTGGTGGTTTGCCTGGCCCTGGTGTCGATCGCTTTCCTGGTGCGCAAGAAGTACGACAGCAACTTGCCCCTGATGTTCTACTTCGTCGCGTTGGTTTTCACCAATATGAGCAGCATGAGCGTCAATCCGATTCTGCTGATCGTCGGTCTGGCTTTCGCGCTCGTCGTGCGGTTTGAATTCATGAGCCAGGGATTCGCGAAACTGATGGCCTATCTGGCAACCGCTGCCCTGGGATTGATCGTTTACGTATTCCTGGTGGAGATCTTCGGCACCGGTCAGGCGCCGTTTTAAATCATTTTTCCAGCGGCATCCCGGCCTCGTTCCAAGCCCTCCAACCGCCGGCGAGCGAGATCGGATTTTGGTATCCCATCTTCTGCAGCGCTTCAGCCGCGAGGGCAGATCGGAACCCTCCTCCGCAGTAAAGCACGAGCGTTTCGTTCTTGTCCGGGACCTTCGCCTCGATGTCGCGCTCGATCACGCCCTTGCCGATGTGGATCGCGCCTGCGGCGTGTCCGGCAGCCCATTCGGAGTCTTCGCGGACATCGATCAGCTGATATTTTTCGCGTGGCATGCATTTCAACTCGTCCACGCTAATCTCCCTCACGCGGGACTTCGCGTCGTTTACGATGGCCAGGAATCCCTCGCTATGTTTCAACTAAACCCTCCTGATGCGCGCTCCCGCGCCGGTCAGTTTTGCCTCAATTTTCTCATAGCCGCGGTCGATGTGGTACACGCGGTCGACGCTTGTTTCGCCTTGCGCGGCCAGTCCGGCCAACACCAGGGAGGCGCTCGCGCGCAGATCGCTTGCGATCACCTCGGCCCCGGAGAGTTGCGTTGCGCCCGCCACGATCGCCCGCCGTCCCTCCAGTCGAATATTCGCGCCCATGCGAGCCAGTTCCAGCGCGTGCATGAACCGGTTTTCGAAAATCGTTTCCGTGATGATGGAGATTCCCTCACCCTGGGTCATCAGCGCCATGAACTGCGCCTGCAGATCGGTCGCGAAGCCTGGATGCTCCTCGGTGGTCACATCCACGCTCCGTAGTTTGCCCTTCACGCGCACGCGCAACGTGCCCGGATCCTTCTCCGTCACCTCAGCGCCGCACTCCTGCATCTTGGAAATCAGCGCGCGCAGATGGTCCGGGATGCAGCCGGTCACCGCGAGGTCGCCTTTCGTGATCGCACCCGCGATCAGAAACGTGCCTGCCTCGATGCGATCGGGAATAATCGTATGCGGCGTGCCGTGAAGCTTGGCCACGCCTTTCACCCGAATCGTGGATGTGCCCGCGCCGGTGATCTCCGCTCCCATTTTGATGAGCAACTCCGCCAGGTCCACCACCTCCGGCTCGCGCGCGGCGTTATTGATCACCGTTTCGCCGGAGGCCAGCACTGCGGCCATCAGCAGATCCTCGGTTCCGGTCACTGTGATGCGGTCGAAGAAGACCTCCGCCCCCTGCAATCCGTTTGGGGCTTCTGCTTCGATATAGCCATGTTCCTGGTGAACCTTCGCGCCGAGCCTCTCCAGCGACGAGACATGTAAATTGATCGGCCGCGAGCCGATGGCGCAGCCCCCCGGCAGCGATACCCTCGCGCGGCCGCATCGTCCCACCAGAGGGCCCAGCACCAGGCTCGAGGCGCGCATCGTCTTGACGACTTCATAGGGAGCTTCCGGCTTGATGATCTGCGCCGCTTCCACGGTCACCACTCCCTGTTCGCGATTCACCCGCGCCCCGGTGTGGGCCAGCAGTTTCTCCATCGTCCGGATGTCTTTTACGTCCGGAATCCGGGTCAGCACCACCTTCTCGTCTGTCAGCAAAGAGGCGGCCAGGATCGGGAGCGCCGCGTTTTTTGCTCCACTCACCGCAACCTCGCCCTCCAGGGGAGTGCCGCCTTCGATCAGAAATTTGTCCATGCAAAATTCTGGCTCCCGACTACTTCTGCAGAGCCACCCCAATCCTTCCGCCAGCCTCGCGTAACAACTTTTCCGCCTCCTCGCGCGATGCTCGTCTTTTCTCCATCACGATGGCCGTTCGCACGACCCGCCCGGACGCTTCCAGCAACTCCGCCGCCCTTTCCGGCGTTACTGCGGCGGCTTTCTCGATGATACGCCGCGCCCGGTCCTCCAGCTTGTGATTGGTGGGCTGCACGTTCACCATCAGGTTCCCGTAGACGTACCCGAGCCGGATCATCACCCCAGTGCTGATCATGTTCAGAACCATCTTGGTTGCGGTGCCCGCCCGCAGCCTCGTCGACCCGGTCAAAATCTCCGGTCCCGGCTTCGGTTCGATGGGGAATTCCACCGCTCGCGACAACTCAGAATCCGGCGTACAACTAATCCCCGCCGTCAGGGCCCCGATTTTTCGCGCCACCGCGACCGCCCCCAGCACGTAGGGAGTCCGGCCGCTCGCCGCGATCCCCACCAGCGCGTCGGCGGGGCCGAATCCTGATGCGAGCAAGTCTCGGGCCCCAGCCTCAGGATCGTCCTCGGTCGCCTCCGTCGCCCTTGTCAGGGCTCTTTCTCCGCCTGCGATGATCCCGCGAACCAGATCGGGAGGAACGTTGAACGTCGGCGGGCACTCCGAGGCGTCTAGTATTCCTAGGCGTCCGCTGGTACCAGCGCCGAGATAGGTCAGGCGGCCACCTCCGGCCAAGCGAGCTGCGATCGCGTCCACTGCCGCGGCGATATGGCGGATCTCGACCCCAACCGCTCCAGCGACCTCGGCATCCGCACGATTCATCACCGCCAGCATCTCCTCCGTGCTGAGTTCGGCGATCCCCTCCGACGCCGGGTTCGGTCGCTCGGTGAGCAATTCTTTGAGCATATTCCCCTCGGATGGCCCCCTTAGTGCTTCGTAGAAAGCTGTACGCCGGAGTAGGGGAAGTCGCCGAGCTCTGCGGCCCCGCATACCCCCACTTGGGCACGAAAATCACCCTATTCTTGCATATATTTACCAAAAATTCACGATGTCCCTTAGGATGCCTTTTTTTGACCCAAAATACCAGATTTTCCCTTGACAGTACCCCCTGGTCCACCTATACTACAAAAGTGCCGGAAAGAGGACGCCAGTAGTGCCCCCCATGGGTGCTGCGAGGTTGGCATAACGCGGTTTCTTAACATTGGAGGATGGAAATGAAATATTTAGGATTAGCAGCAATCGCTCTCGCGATGACAGCTACTGCTTCTGCCGACACCTTTACTGAGACCTGCACTAGCGCGTCTGGTGCCTTGGGAGCAACCAGCTTCTCTGCCACCCTTTTGACTTGTGCCCAGTTTAGCGCTCTGCCGAGTGGTTATACTCTGCTCTCGGTGACCATCAATCTGGAAGACAGCTTTAACCAAGGCGTGCCGACACAGACAAACGGATTTGACTTCATTTACACAAACGTGGACCCAGACGTCAACTTGCAGAACGGCCCCTTTCCAACCAACAGCTGTATTACGGTAGGCACAGGCTCCTCTTCCACTTGCGAAGACCAAGTGACCGGTACTATCGGCGGCGGTGACTACTACCAGCTCGGCAACGTGATCACCACTAATCTCGCGGCTTACCTAGGCTCGGGAAACTTCAACGTAGCGGATGTTGCCGGCTCGATCGACAACAGCATTAACCCGAATTCCGCATTGCAGGCCTCTGGCTCGCTCGCGGCCACGGCTTTCGCGACGTTCACCTATGCGAACCTCAGCGCTCCCGAGCCCGGTTCCATGATGCTCCTCGGCAGCGGCTTGGTGGCCTTCGCGCTGATCGGCCGCAAACTGGTTCGCAAGTAAGCTTTCCTTCTCGTTTCGGCAAATAGCGGGCCGGAGGTTCTCCTCCGGTCCGTTTTATTTTGCCCAGGCGAGCAACTAAAAGGCGCCCTCCTGGAGAGGAGAGCGCCCTTCGTGCTTGCGGACGAAAAATTTCTTACGCGCTAAACGAGCTGCCGCAGCCGCAGGTCGATTTCACGTTTGGATTGTTGAACTTAAAGCCAGATCCTTCCAGCGTCTCGACGAAATCCACTTCGGCGCCGTCCAGATAAAGCAGGCTAGCCTGATCAACGAACACCTTCAGGCCGCTGAAGGTATAGGTCTTATCGAGCATGCCCGGACTATTTTCGAACGCCATCGAGTAGCTGAAGCCCGAACAGCCTCCGCCGACGACGGCGATCCGCAGGCCAGCCGGCTTCGGCTCCTGCGTGTCGAGAATCTCTCTCACCTTGCTGATTGCGGTCTCGGTTAACTGAACCATGTAAATCTGCCCTCAACGCCATTGTACTATGGCCCCTGCATGTCGGACAATGGACCACGCGGGGGGAACTTGCTCTACCCCGGGGAACTTATTGAAACCCCTTCTGTTTGGGCTGCGTCCGATACGATAGTTATGAGCGGCCTTCTAGAAGCCATCCCGTTCCCCTCCGCGGGCGAACGCGCCCGCACCAGGACCCGAGTGGACCACAAGACCAGCGAAGAAGCCGATCTCGTCCGGCGCATCCAGGCCGGTGACGAGATCGCGTTCCGCGAGATCGTTGACCGCTATCAGTCCAAGGTGTTTTCCATCATCTACGGCGTCCTGCGCAACCATAACGACGCCGAGGACATCGCCCAGCAGGTTTTTTCTAAGATTTACTTTTCCATCCGCAATTTTGATTTCCGCAGCTCGCTGCTCACCTGGATCTACAAGATCACGGTGAACGAGTGTTACGATTACCTCCGAAAGAAGCGGGTCCGGAAGCTTGTTTACGAAAGCGATTTTTCCGAAGAGGACGCCCAACGGATGGAAGCATCTGACCCGGCCGTTGCCCCGGGTGCGCCGATAGATACGCAACTGGCCCAGCGCGACCTGGTGACCAAGCTTCTCTCCAAGGTGTCGGCAGAGGACCGTAGCCTGATCATGCTGAAGGAAGTGGAAGGCCACTCCGTGGAGGAGTTGGCGCAGATGACCGGCTTGAACGAGAATACAATAAAGGTCAAGTTATTCAGGACCAGACAGAAGTTGCTGAAAGCAGCCCAGCGGCTCAACAGAATTCGTGTGTGAAGAAAGCGGGCGTATAGACCCGCGATTGAGTAGTGACTTTGAGGAAAGAATATGCATCGCGTAATTCAGGATCGTCTCGAACAGGTGCTGGCCGGAACGGCTGACGCACCGGCCGCGGCTCATCTGGCGCAGTGCGCCGAATGCCGCGAAGAGGTATCCGCCATGGGCCGGCAGGCATCCATGCTGCGTTCCTTGCGCGCCCGCGAATCCGAATCCCTCGCTCCCCGCGCCGGCTTCTACGCCCGTGTGATGGAGCGCATTGAGGCCCAGCGGCCTATCTCCATCTGGCCGCTATTTTTCGAATCCTCTTTCGGCCGCCGTTTGGCGCTTGCTTCCATGGCTCTGGCGTTCGTCTTCGGTTTTTACCTGGTTTCCTCGGAGCATTATGCCCCGCCGGTGGCTTCGGGCGATCCGCAAGTCTTGATTTCCAACGCCGGCCTGCCTGATAAGGAAACCGTTCTGGTGAATCTTGTCACGTATCGGGAGCAGTAGGAGCAGCTGGCAATGACAGGAACTTCGGTAGCCGCTGGGGCAGGGAATCGGCAGGCTACCTGGCACAACCCGCGCATCTTCTCCACGCTGCTGTTTGTTTTTCTGGCCGGAGCCGCGACGGGTGCCGTTACCATGAAACTCGGCCTGCACGATTTTCTGCACCGGTCGACTCCCGTCGCCTCCAAGGAAGATGTCTTGCAGAAGTTCCGCACCGAACTGAATCTCACTCCGCAGCAGACGGATAAGATTTCGCTCGTGCTCGACGACTATCGTCATTATTATCAGAGCGTGCAAGAGCAACTGGACGATATCCGCGCCACCGGCAAGATGCGTATCCTCCAGGAGCTGGATCCCGCCCAGCGCGAGAAGTTTTCGAAGATGATGGGCGAAATTCCCCCGCAGCTCGCTCCCAAGCCATAATAGTTGTTCTGGCTTCCTCGCTACTCATCACAGGCCCAGCCGCTTCCGGTAAGTCCTCGGCCGCGCTCCGCCGCTTCCTCGAATCTCCGGACGCGACTCTGCTCACGCCGACATCGACGATGGCCGAGCATGTACGCAACGAACTGGCTCGCGCTGGGCAACCGATCCGGCCCAACCGCATTCTGACGATCGAAAAATTCCTCGAGCCATTCACGCCGCTCAAGAGGCCGCTGGAATCCCTGCTGCATCTCCTCATCGCGCAGATCGCTCCCAATGAATTTCCTGGATACCATCGCGCCCTTGCTGCGCTGATTCAGGAGGCGCCTGTGGACGCCCTTCCGCCCGAGATTGCCCGCATCGCCGGAGATGTCGAGGAAGCCCTGGCGGCGCGTGGATATGCGCTTCGCCCAGTCCGCCTGCGTGAAGCCGCACTCCCGCCCAACGGATCGATCATCTTCGACGGCTTTTTCACCTTCGCCCCGGCCGAGCTCGCCTGGATCGAGCGCTTGGCAATCAATGCCGCGGTCACCGTCACGCTGCCGGATTGGCCTGGCTCCAGTGCCGCCCGGGCGCGATTGATCGCAGCCGGATTCTCCGAGCAGCGATTGGAAACAGCGCTGCGTAATCCCGTTCGCACGGTGCTCGCGGCGGCCTCGCTCGATCAGGAAGTCGAGCAGATCGCCCTGCGAATCCTTGACTATGCCGCGCGAGGCCGCCCCTTCCGCGAGATGGGAATCTTGCTTCGCGTCCGCGATCCGTACGCGCCCGCGCTCGAATCCTCGTTGTCCCGCTATGGCATCCCGGCGCGATTCCACTTCGCGGAACCGCTATCCGCGCATCCGTCGATTCAATATCTAGCCGGTATCGTGCGTGCGATGCTCAACGGAAGGGATCATGCGGCCTTGCTCGCATTGCGGCGCATGCCGGTTTCGGGCATCGGCGCGACTGCGGAAGGCGACCGGTTAGATTTCAAAGTCCGCGACACGTTGCCCGCCTCGGGTCCTCCGCAATGGTGGCCGGAACTGGAGCTCCCTGCGCCGCCGTTCGCGACCGCGCCGGAGTTTGCGGCCTGTTTCAAGACGCTTCGCCGCCTCATTCCCGCGCCTGAAATCACGGACGGCGTCGATCATGAGCTGATTCAGATCTGGCGCTCCACGGCTGCAGCGCTCGATGCCTTCGAGATCGTCCTTGATACGGTGGCGCTTGCGCTCAGCGATGCGAGAACTTCTCTGGCTCACTTCTGGTCGCATGTGGAATCTGCGCTGGCGGTGGAAAAGCTGCGTGTCCCGGACCGGCGCCGCAACGTCGTCAACATCGTCGACGTGGTCGAAGCTCGGCAATGGGAGCTTCCCATCGCCTTCGTCTGCGGCCTGAACGAGCGTCATTTCCCGCAATATCATCGTGAGGATCCTCTGCTTCCCGACGCAGCGCGGCGCGAAGCAAATCTGCCAACCTCCGAAGACCGGCAGCAGGAAGAGCGCTTTTTGTTCGACCTGGCCGTCACGCGGGCCACTGAGGAAATTGTTCTCAGCTATGCCCGCTTTAACGATCGAGGGGATGCGTCCCTGCGTTCCTTCTTCCTCGAAGAGAAAGGGGAGACGGCTTCCGCCGCGCGAGTGTTGCCCCGCCCGACCATCCCCACTCTCCCGGATCTGCCGTCGCAGACGCTGGACCTCCGCACTCGCCACGCAACGCTATCCGCCTCTTCCATCGAATCGTTTTTGCAGTGCCCGTTCCAATTCTTTGCGAGGAAGACGCTGCGGTTGCGCGAGCGTCCATCCAAGCCACGGGATCGCCTCGACAACTTGTTGCAAGGCATCATCCTTCATCGGGCCATCGCGGAAGGCTCGCTCGATCACGTGTTTGAAGAGGAGTGCGCCACGCATAACATCCCGGCGACGTATCGAAAAGAGGCAGTACGCCTGGAATTACTCCGCCATTTTGAAGCGTTTCAGGCCGACGGCAAGTGGACACTCCATTGGCCCGCCGCATCGGAACAGGAATTCCTGTTCCGCTTATCGTCTGAACTGTCGATCCGCGGCCGAATCGATCGCGTCTACACCGGACCCAAGCGGGAAGCTATCGTTGTTGACTTCAAGTACAGCACCAGCGCGACGTTACGCGACCGCCTCGATAGTGATCCGGTGCAGGGAGGACTCTATCTGCTGGCCGCTGAGCGGGCATTCAAACAAAATCCCGTCGCGATGTTCTATTGCGGGCTGCGCCAGTCGGTGAGTTGGGAGGGATGGCACTCCTCGGTTCCCGGCCTCGATTTGGGCGAGAATGTCGCTCCGGGAGTCCTGAGAGAGATGATGGAGGCGGCAGAACAAAAGGCCGCGGAAACGTTCGATCGAATCACGGCGGGCCATCGCGAGGTCCGGCCTACGGACCCGCTGAAATGCCGCTACTGCGAATTCGTGGACATGTGCCGCGTTGAAACGGCAGCCGGCTCCCGATCCCTGGCCATGGAATCCTGATGCTGCTCTCTCCGGAACAACTCGCTGCCGTCGAACGCACGAATCAGGACGTGTGCGTTGTGGCCGGGCCCGGCTCCGGCAAGACGCGCGTGCTGATCGAACGCTTCGCATGGCTCGTGAACTTCCATAACATCAGCCCCGGCCGCATTCTCGCCATCACGTTCACGGAGAAAGCCGCCACGGAAATTAAGGAGCGGCTGATCGAGGAGTTCAAAGACACCCCCGAGCATCGCGAAGCCATCGAACGCGCGTGGGTCTCAACCATCGACGGCTTCTGCGCGCGCCTGTTACAGGAAAACGCCATCGCCGCCGGCATCGCGCCCGATTTTTCAGTGCTAGACCAGCCTACAGCCGCGCGCCTGGCTCGCGATTCCGCCGAGGAAGCGCTCGATGGGCTGTTTCTCGAACGCCCGGCGGAAATGCGCCGCCTGATGGAGGCGCTCGATCTATCGACGGACGACGATTTTCCCCGCAAGCCGGATCTTGCGCAGAGCATTCTCGCGGTGTACGAATCCATGCGCATCGCGGGACTGGACGAGCTTCCTCCAGCGCGGCCGGCGCCAGACGTCTGGCCTGAAGCGAGGCGCCTGGCAGGAGAGATCCTTGCCGACCGCGCACCGTGGAAGACCCACACGGAGATCGCGCGCGCGTGGGCAGAGAAGTTTCTCGCGCTGCCCGGGCTGTTCGTTGAGCGGACGCATTTCGAAGTGGCAGCGAGTTTCACGGCCCATTTGAACAAGCTTGGCAACGGCGCAGTGCATCGGGCGGCGAAAGCATTAAAGGAGGAACTCTTGCCTGCGCTGTCGGCGCAGTTCATCGAAATCTTCCACGCCGGCCTGCCGGATCTTCTACGCGAGGCCGTGGCTCGCCTGGACAAGACGTATCGGAAAAAGAAGCGCGCTCTGTCGGCGGTCGACTTCGCCGATCTCGAAGAGGAGTCCATCCGCCTGCTCGAAAGGGGATATTTCATCCGTCAGGCCACGCGCGCCCGCTTTGACCAGATCCTGATGGATGAGTTGCAGGACACCAATCGCCTGCAGTGGCGGCTGCTGGACCTGATCCGAAATGAGGGCGATTTCTTCGCGGTGGGCGACGTGAATCAATCCATCTACGGATTCCGCCACGCCGACCCGGAGGTTTTCCGCAGCTACCGCGACGGGTTGGAGGCCTCCGGCGCCATCATCGACGACCTGCGCGAAAATCACCGCAGCCGCCAGTCCATTCTGGATGCGGTTTCCAAGGTGCTGGACGGCCAGCCGGGCATCGAACCTCGCCCATTGATCGCGGCAAGGACGTTTGGCCCGCAGTTCGGCCCGAGCGTCGAGCGCCTATTCGGCGAGACCGCGGAGGTCGAGGCCTCGCTGGTCGCCTCGCGCATCCGGGAACTGGTTTCCCGGGGAGAGTGGGCGTACAAGGACATCGCGATCCTGGTCCGAACCCTGAACGCGCTGGAGCCGTTTGTTCAGGCTTTGGATCGATTCGATATTCCCTTCATCACCTCCAGCGGCCAGACGTTCTATGAGGCGCGCGAGGTGAAGGATCTTCTCCAACTGCTGGCCGCGCTGGTCAATCCCCTGGACGAAATCGCCCTGATCGGGGTGCTGCGCAGCCCGATGATCGGTTTGTCCGACGAGGAAATCCTGAGAATTGGGCGGCCCGGCTGGCAGGAGGTTTTTGAGGCCAAGTTCGGCAACAGACGCAAACTTGCGGGTTTCCTCTCGCCAGACCTGCTCCTTGACGACCCGGGGTACCTGGCCACATTGAATGCGCGCGCCCGCGCGAATGTCGAAAAACTCTTCTCCTGGCTGCGCCAGGAGCACCGCGCGCGCCCTCGTCCGCTCGCCGAAATGCTCGACGATCTGGAACTGCTGCGAAAGGCAAAGTCCGAAGGTGAGGCGCCTCCGCCGGAATCGGGCGATGTCGTGCAGCTTATGTCGATTCACGCTGCGAAGGGGCTTGAGTTCAAGATCGTGTTCGTAAGCGCGCTGCAACGCGAGGGAGACAAGTCAACGCCCGTGATCGCGTTTTCGGCCGAGGCCGGATTGGGTGCCAAATGGAGGAATCCGGCCACCGGAAAATCGCTGCCGGATGCGGCCTACCGAATCTTGAAAACCGAACGGAAGCAGCGCGAGGACGCCGAGGAGAATCGCCTGCTGTACGTCGCCATGACGCGTGCCGAGGAGCGTCTCTTTCTGACCTACACGAAAACCAAGAACGCCCGGGGATGGGTAAAGCTCGTGGAGCCCGCCGTCGCGGCGTCGTCCTCGGCCGGTGCCCCGGTCGCGGCGCCCGAAACGATGCGGCCGGCCGCCGTCAGCCAGCAGCAATTCGTCGATCCGCCGGTTCTGACGGGCCAGCACGATTCCTCGGCTGCAGTGACTGACGTCGCGCTGTTCGACGTTTGCCCTCGCAAGTATTTCCTTGAGAGATACGTCGGCGTGGCGGCCGATCCTGACGCGCCCGGCAAAGGGGCGACGAACCTCGGCACCGAAGTCCATAAGATCCTCGCCGGCGGAACCAGCGCTATGCCGGAAGCGCACGAACTTGCCGCCCGTGCATCGAAGCTGGAAAACGCCACCCGCGAGTTCGATTTTCTCTACGCGATCGACGACGTCGTCCTGCGGGGCCAGATCGACGTGTTTCATGAAAAAGACGGCAAGCTGATCGTCGGGGACTACAAGACCGGCAAGGAGGAGTCGCCTGAAGAGTATGCGCTCCAATTGCGGATTTATGCTTTGGCGCTGGAGCGCTATCTGGGCAGACTTCCTGATCGAGCGGTGTTGTTTTACTTGCGTTCGGGGAATGAAGTTGAGATCCCATTGAGCGATCTCGACTCCACGAAGAAGGCGATCGCCAGATTTTTGGACGCGCAAAGAACGATGCGCTTTGAACTGCGAGAGGGAGACCGCTGCCGCCGCTGCGCCTTTTATAAAGGACTGTGCCCGGCGGGAAAACGCTAAGCCTGCTTGCGGGCCGCCATTTTCTTTTCGAGCGCCTTCCAAAGCCGTGCCTTCACGCCTTCGGGAATATTCTGCGGCTCCACGCCCTTATAGACTTGCAGCGTCTTTTTCGTGGTGTCGACGATAACGAAGCAGTTGGGACATTCGTTAACGTGCTTCTCCAGATGGCATTTCGTTGCCGGATCCGTACACGGATCCAGATAATCGTTCAGTTCCTGTAGGAACTGCTTACAGGTGAGCAAAAACGTCCTCCCCTTTCCGCCGGAACTGGCGGGTCAATTTTTCACGAAGCGCCAACCGGGCGCGAAGTAACCTGCTCTTCACCGCCGGGACCGAGATCCCCAACGTCTCGGCTGTCTCTTCGGTGCTCAGTTCTTCGATGTCTCGAAGCATGAAAACGGTGCGAAAATCAGGCTTCAGGCTTTGAACGGCCGAATCGAGGATTTCCTGCATCTCCTCCCGGGAATACCGCTGCTCCGGATTGTCTTCCCAGACGGCGATCTCCCGTTGCACCGTTTCTTCGCCTGTCTCCACCGGTTCGTCCAGGGAAACCGTCCGGTCGCCCTTCCGCTTGCGCAATTTCATCAGAGCTTCGTTGACGGCGATTCGGACGATCCAGGTATAGAACTTGGAATCCCCTTTGAAGCCGTCCAGGTGCTCGTAGGCCTTTAGAAAGGCCTCCTGGAGCACATCTTCGGCATCTTCTTCATTTTGTGTAATGTGCTTGGCAAGGCGGTAGACTTTACGCTCGTAGTGACTGACCAAGGCGGCGAAAGCGTCCCGATCTCCTGCACGGGCCTTTTCCACCAAAGAAGCTTCGTCGAATGGGATTGTAGGCGTCACGCGATCCCTTTATTTTACTCTGCCCGCAAAGCCTCCATGGGATCCACGCTGGCGGCGCGGCGGGCTGGGCCAAGACACGCAACCGCGGCGACCAGCGTTAAGACGGCGCCGGCGGCGAGGAATGTCGCCGGATCGTTCGAGGGAACCTGGAACAACGCGTTCGAAAACACGCGGCTCAGGGCTAGCGCGCCGCCGAGGCCGATGAGCACGCCCGCCAGCACCGGACGCAGGCCGTCCAGCACCACGGTCCGTACGACGCGGGGGGCATCCGCGCCCAGAGCCATGCGGATGCCGATCTCTTGCGTGCGCTGGGCGGTGGAATGGGCGACCACGCCGAAGATCCCGATCGCGGCCAGAAACAGCGCCGCGACGGCAAAAAAGCCGACGATCAAGGTCTCAAACCGGGGCTGGCCGAGGCTCTCCGCCACGCGATCGTCCATGGTCTGGACGTCGAACACAGGCATTTCCGGGTCCATCGAGCGGACCACGGCGGCGGCTTCGCGGGCTAGCGACAACGGATCGCCTGCGGTTCGCATGACGATACTGGCGCCGGGGAACGGCTGTTGCGCGTGAGGGATGTAGATCATGGGCAGGGCCGCCTGATCCAGCGAAATCGCTTTCACATCGCCCGCGACGCCGACGATCTCGGACCAGTCGAAGTCACACTTCAGGTCGGCGCAGGGCTTCGGCACGCCAAGCTGCTGGCCGACGGCTCCGTCGGGGAAATACTTATGCGCCAGGGTTTCATTGACGACCACGACACGAGGCGCGTCGGCGGAGTCGGATTCGGCGAACCAGCGGCCGGCACGGAGTGGAATCTGGAAGGCACGGAAGTAATCCAGGCCGACGATGTTGAGGTTTGCGAACTGTGCGCCGTCGGAGCCATAAGTGCGGCCTTTGATCGAGAACGGATCGCCTCCGCGCGTGTTGAGCACGCCGCCTCGCAGCGGCAGCCCGCCGATGGTGGCGGCCGCAACGCCGGGCAGTGCAGCGAGTTTATCCCTAAGGTCGGCGTAAAAGGTGCGGCTTCGGATAACGCTCACCGGTCGCGTGGCGGGGAACTGGACTTGCATGGTCAAGAGATGGGACGGATTGAACCCCGGATCAACCGCGCGCAGCCGGGAGAAGCTCTTCAGCAGAAGGCCCGCGCCGATCAACAGGATCACGGCCAACGCGGTTTCAACGGTGATGAGAGTAGTGGCGGCATGCCGGCTGTGGCGCGTGGACCCTCGCGCATTCCATGCCATCCGGACGGAGGCAACCGCGGGCGCGAGCCCGAACAGAAGGGCGACCAGGAACGAAACGGCCAGGGTAAACACGAGCGCGCGCCAGTCGACCGAGATCCTTGCGATCGCGGGCAGGGCCGCGGGGCTCAATCGGATCAGGATTCGCACACCCCAAACCGCTGCGGTCGATCCAAGCGCTCCGCCGATGAGCGCCAGCACCACCGATTCGGTCATACATTGCGCCATGAGCCGGCCACCGGTGGCCCCCAGGGCCCGGCGTACGGCGATTTCTTTTTCCCGGCTGGCCGCGCGAGCCAGCAGGAGATTGGCGACGTTGACGCAGGCGATGAGCAACACGGCGGCGACGGCGCACAGCAAGATCAGCGTGACGGCGCGAAAGTCGCCCAAAAACTGTTCCCGAAACGTCACCACGCGAACCCGGTAGCCGGCATCCTCGCCTCGAGGGCCGCGGTACGGGTGGTCGGTTTCGTCAACGTGGCGAGCGGCGGCGTCCAGGGCATACTGCGCCGCGGCCAGGGACACGCCGGGTGCAAGGCGCGCGATCATACGGGTGGAGTTTCCCCATTTTTGCGGAGTGTCGATTTTGGGGGTCCACAGATCGATGCCTCCGGCCCGCAGATTGAAGTCGAAGTCGGGAGTAAGAACGCCGACGACGCGGGTGCGGATGCCATCGATGGTGATGGATTTGCCGATCAAAGACGGGTCGCCGCCGTAGCGCTTCCGGAACAGGGCAGCACTTAGGACGGTCACCGGTTCAGCATTGGGGCGATACTCATCGGGCGTGAACAAACGTCCAGATTCGGCCCGCGGCGCCAGCATTTCAAAGCCCTGCCGCGTGATCATCATTGCGGGGACACGTTCGGCACCCTCTGCGCCGGTGACGATGCGGTTTAGCTCGTAAAAGCCTCCGGTGGCGTCGAAGATGTTCGTCAAAGCCCGATAGGCCTGCGCGCTCTGCCGGACGGGCGACAGATGATCCAGCCCGAGCACGGTGAGTTGGTTCCAGACCATCACCAGACGATCGGAATGTGGATACGGCAGAGGCCGCAGCAGCACCGCATCGGCCACGCTGAAGATCGCCGTGTTGGCCCCGATGCCAAGCGCCAGCGTCAGGACGGCGGCAAGGGTGAAGCCAGGGGCCCGGGTAAGTGCGCGAAGGGCTCCCCGCGTGTCCTGAACGAGCCGGGAGCCGGCGGTCAGGATCCAGGACGGGCGTTCCAGTGTCATTGCGGCGGCGCGGGGTTCTTGGCCAGCGACGTGGTTGCCAGCATACCACCGAGGCCCATGGTTTCGACAGCGCTCGACGGCACGATCACCATCGAGCCTTTTTCCTTGATTGCTTCGTACAACATGTTCATGGCGCGCAGGTGGAGCGCCACTGGATTTCCAGTGTACGTCTCCGCAGCCTTCGCAAATTTATCGGCGATTTGCGTTTCCGCGTCTCCGAGGATGATGCGAGCCTGGCGCTCGCGCTCAGCCTGCGCCTGCCGCGACATGGCGTCCTGCAGTGCTTGCGGAATGGTCACGTCGCGAATTTCCACGGACTGCACGGTGATGCCCCAGGGATTGGTTTTTTCGTCCAGCAGTTTTTGCAGTTCGCGCCCCATGGATTCGCGCTGGGTGATCATCTGCGCCAGTTCGTGCCGGCCAATGGACTCGCGCAGGGCGGTCTGCGCGCTCAGCGTGATCGCGTCGACGAAGTTCTGCACCTCAAGAATAGATTTTTCCGCGTTCCAGACCACCCAGAAAACGATCGCGTCGACGTTCACGGGTACCGTGTCGCGCGTGAGCGTCGATTCGGCGCTGACGCTGGTGACGCGCACGCGCTGGTCGACCACCTGGCTGAGGGTATCGACCACCGGGATCATGAAAAACATGCCCGGCTCGCGAATGCCGATGTAGCGCCCGAAGCGCAGCACGGCGACCTTCTCCCACTGCCGCACCACCCGGATCGCGAAAAGAAGATAGAGACCAACGAGCCCTCCTATCGCAGCGGGTACGTAATTCTGGGTCCAGGCGGTGACACCCGCTCCCGCAGCCACGCAGATGGCGAATATCGTCAGTCTAAGGCCGCTGATGTTCATATTTGTGTTCTCCGTTCTTTCAGCTCCTGCAAAATTTCTTCCAGAGTGAACCCGCCCGATCCTGCCCGGGCCATGAATTCGTCGATCAGTTGATGGAGGCGCTTGGTCCGCTCGTCCTCCGCCGCAGCGGCGGGCTGCGAAGCGATAAAGGTTCCCGTGCCCTGCTGCGTGTCGAGTACGCCGCGGATCTCCAGTTCGCGATAGGCCCGCATCACCGTGTTGGGGTTGATGGCGAGGTCGACGGCAACTTGGCGGACGGTGGGAAGCTGTGTTCCGGCGGCGAGGGCTCCGGTCGCAATGCCGGCCTGAATCTGGTCAATCAACTGGCGGTACACCGGGACGCCGCTGGAAACATTGAGTCGAAAGTGGAAGGGCGTCGTCTTGGTCACGGATGTAGTGTACTAAATAACTAATACGCTAGTCAATGGAAAACTTTGCTGGCGTTTCTCCCTCGCCAGAGGTTACAGGTTGATTTGTAAAAAGGTCTTGACGTGCCCCCCTCGGGGAGTATAGTAAAGGCGTATGTTACCCAAATTATTCGTCGGAACCGCGCTCTTCCTGATGGTTCCTGCGTTCGCCACCGATCCGGCTTTGGCTCTGAAGGCATTCCGGAGCGGTGATTACGCGACGGCCTATCGCGAATGGAAGCCTTTGGCCGACAAAGGCGACTCCAATGCCCAGTGCAACCTTGGGATTTTGTACTTGAAAGGACTCGGAGTGCAGAAGGATCCCTCGGAAGCGTTCCGGTTGTTTTCCCTCTCGGCGAATCAGGGAAACACCCAGGCGGAGTTCCAACTCGGAGTGATGTACGCCAAGGGTTGGGGCGTGACCCAGAACTTCACGAACGCCCTGATGTGGACGCAGAAGTCGGCCGAGGGGGGCGATCCTGACGGCGAGAACCGTCTGGGCTGGCTCTACGATGAAGGCTATGGCGTTCCGAAGGACGCCAAGCAGGCGGTCCATTACTACACCCTTGCTGCGGCGAAGGGAAACGCGGACGCGGCGTACAATCTCGCCCAGGCTTATGAAAAAGGCTCGGGCGTGAAGAAGGACTTGGCGGAGGCCGAAAAGTGGTACACATTGGCCGCTAAGCAGGGCAATACAAAGGCGCAGGCGAGCTTGGACGCGATGATCCAAACGGCAAAAAAGTAAAGCATCGCTTCAAAGCGCGAACTGCCATCTCGGGAGCGGTCAACGCCCGGTTCTTGGTTAGGATAGCCCCGTCCCGCTGGGGCGGGGATTTAGAACAGACTAGCGGCGCGAGGTTCCCCACGAGAGCCTCGCGCCGTTTGCGTTTGGTAACCTGAAATTTATCAAGATGAGCAATCTTCAAATCACGCTGCCGGACGGCAGTGTCCAAACTTTACTCGAAGGTTCGCGGCCCATCGACGCTGCGGCGAAGATCAGCCAACGCCTGGCCGACGACGCGATCGTGGCGCGCGTGAATGGAGCCTTGTGGGATTTGAATCGCCCGTTCGAAGGCGACGCGTCGCTGCAGATTTTGACCTCGAAAAATCCGGAGGCTCTGGAAGTGGTGCGGCATTCGACGGCGCACTTGCTTGCCGCGGCGGTGCTGGAATTGTTTCCGGGCACGAAGCTCGGCATCGGCCCGCCGATCGACACGGGTTTTTATTACGACTTCGACCGTGCCGAAGCGTTCACGCCGGAGGATCTCGAAAGAATCGAAAAGCGCATGTGGGAGATCCAGGCTAGGGATCTGCCGTATGAGCGCAAGTACACGGAAAAGAACCAGGGGCTCAAGCTCTACGCGGATCAGCCAATGAAGTGCGAGCTGATCACGGAGCGCGCCGGCGACGTGTTTTCCGAGTACACGCTGGGGCCGAATTTCATCGATTTTTGCCGCGGCCCGCACGTGCCGACGACCAAGAAACTGAAAGCCTTCAAGCTGCTGTCCATTGCCGGAGCGTACTGGAAAGGCGACGAAAAGAACGCGCAGCTGCAGCGCATCTACGGCACGGCGTTTTTCAGCAAGAAAGAGCTGGATGAGTATCTGGCCAAGCTCGAAGAGGCCAAGCGCCGCGACCATCGCAAGTTGGGGCAGGAGCTCGACCTGTTCAGCATCCAGGAACTCGCCGGACCGGGCCTGATCTTCTTCCACCCCAAAGGCGGACGCATCCGCGTAATCATCGAAGACTGGATGCGGGAGCAGTATTTGAAGCGCGGCTATTCGCTGGTATACACGCCTCACGTGATGCGTGCCGATTTGTGGCGCACGTCTGGCCATTTGAGCCATTACGCGGAAAATATGTTCACGGGCATGGAACTGGACGACGCGGAGTATCGTCTGAAGCCGATGAACTGCCCGGGCCACATCCTGATTTATCGCGACCGTCAGCGCAGCTATCGCGACTTGCCGGTGCGTTTGGGCGAGCTCGGCACGGTGTACCGCTACGAGCGGAGCGGCGTCATGCACGGCCTTCTGCGCGTTCGCGGCTTCACGCAGGACGACGCGCATATCTTCTGCACGCCGGAACAAATCGAGGACGAAGTCGTCAGCTGCCTGGAGTTCGCCATCGACGTTTTGAAGACGTTTGGGTTTGACCAGTATGAAGCGGAGCTTTCGACGTGGGACGGAGGAAAGAGTGGCAAGTACGATGGCACGCCGGATCAATGGGAGCTGGCCGAAAACGCCCTGAAGCGCGCGGTGGAGCGGCTGGGGCTGAAGGTAGCCGTCACGCCCGACGATGCCGCATTCTATGGGCCGAAGATCGACATGAAACTGCTCGACGCGCTCGGGCGCAAGTGGCAGCTTTCGACGGTTCAGTTCGATTTCACGCTGCCGCGTAAGTTCGGCCTGGAATACGTCGCCGAGGACGGCAAGAAGCATCAGCCGCTGATGGTACACAGGGCGCTCTACGGCTCGGTCGAGCGGTTCTTCGGTATCCTGATCGAGCATTATGCTGGCGCATTCCCGCTGTGGCTCGCTCCGGTGCAGACGGTGGTGATGCCGATTACGGATCGCCAGCTCGAGTATGCTCGGAAAATTCAGGCGCGCCTGGAGGCGGCAGGACTGCGTTCTCATCTCGATGACCGGAAAGAAAAGGTCCAGCTCAAGATTCGCGACGCCCAGCTGCAGAAGGTGCCGTACATGCTCGTCGTTGGCGACCGCGAGGCGGAAGCAGGCGCGGTCTCGGTGCGGCATCGCAAGCACGGAGACATGGGCGCGAAGCCTCTGGAGCAGTTCGTGGAGGAAGTATCGCAACTGGTGTCGACGAAGAACGTCACGGAGTAGACCGGGCACCGACACGAGTGTCGATGCGGCACGCACGAGTGCGTGCGCCACATGGGCACGGCGAATATGCGGACGCAGCATCTCAGGGAAAATGGTAGAAGAGATTGACGCATCGCCCGCCGGGCTGGATTTTCGTTCACGGCTGGCGCGGCGGGATGCGCCAGGTTAGCCCTATGAGCTTGCTTTCCAGGATTCTCCACACGACGCACTGCGAACATTGGGCGGGGGAGGAAGTCGCCTCCTGCAATCCCGCGACGGGCAAGGAACTGGGTTGGGTGCGCCTTGCCGACGAGGAAGACTACGACGACGTCATGTGGGAGGCCGTGAAGACATTCGAGCGCTGGCGTCTGGAGCCTGCGCCGAAACGCGGTGAAATCGTTCGCGAGATCGGCGAGGCGTTGCGGGCAGCGAAGGATGAACTGGGGCTTCTGGTGACGCTCGAAATGGGCAAGATTCTGGCCGAAGGCAAAGGCGAAGTGCAGGAGATGATCGATATCGCCACCTTTGCGGCCGGTCTTTCGCGCCAGTTGTACGGCCTGTCGATGCACAGCGAGCGCCCCGGGCATCGCATGTACGAGCAGTGGCATCCGCTGGGGGTGGTGGGCGTGATCAGCGCCTTCAATTTCCCAGTGGCCGTGTGGAGTTGGAACGCCCTCATCGCTATGGTCTGCGGCGACACGGTGGTCTGGAAGCCGTCGTTGAAGACGCCTCTCACTGCGGTCGCCACGCAGATGATCGCCGACCGCGTGCTGGAGCGCCATGGCTGGAAGGGCGTGCTGAATCTGGTCATCGGCAAAGACGACATTGTGGGCGAACGGCTGATCGGCGACCCGCGCGTGCCGTTGATCAGCGCGACAGGATCGACGCGGATGGGGCGGCACGTGGCTCAAAGGGTCGCAGGGCGGCTGGGCCGTACGCTCCTCGAACTGGGTGGAAACAACGGTCTGATCGTGATGGACGACGCCGATCCGGATTTGGTGGTTCGTGCAGTACTGTTTGGCGCCGTGGGGACCGCGGGACAGCGCTGCACCACGCTGCGGCGGCTCTTTCTGCAAAGGAGCATCGCGCCGAGGATCATCGAGAGGCTGACGGCGGTCTACAGCCAGGTTCGCATCGGCGATCCGAGCGAGCCGGAGACGTTAATGGGACCGCTCATCGATAAAGACGCAGTCGCCATCATGATGCGCGCGCTCGATGAAATTCGCGAACAGGGCGGGGAACTCCTGACGGGTGGCGAACGCTTGAATACTGGAGAATGTTATGTCACACCGGCGCTGGTCCGCTCGCACGCGCGCATGCCGATTCTGAAAGAGGAAGTCTTCGCGCCGATTCTGCACCTGGTGGAATTCGATACGTTGAACGAAGCGATCGAGTGGCACAACAACGTGCCGCAGGGCCTCTCCTCCGCGATTTTCACCAACAATCTGACCGCTGCCGAAACGTTCCTCAGCGCCCGCGGCAGCGATTGTGGCATCGCCAACGTGAACATCGGCACCAGCGGCGCGGAGATCGGCGGCGCGTTCGGGGGCGAAAAGGATACGGGTGGGGGACGCGAATCGGGCAGCGATGCGTGGAAGGCCTACATGCGGCGGCAGACCGTCACCATAAACTGGTCCGGAGCGCTGCCCCTGGCGCAGGGCATCAAATTTGACGTATGAACTAGGGCTTGGCAGCTGCGGGTTTGGTCTCGTACTGAGGCCCCTCTTTCGCCGCAGCCTGTTTCAAAAGTCCGGTGGCAATGGCGCGCAGGTTCTTGTCGGGATCCCTCAAGAACGGGTCGTTACCCTGGTACTGAAAACGGACGTTGCCCATCCAGTCCACGAACATCACCAGCGGCACATAAGGGTGCGCGTCTTTGGAGAGGGCGGCAAGCTCGATGGCTCCGGCTTTATCCAGATGGCCGAGCGGAAACGTGAACCGGTAGCGCTGCTGGAAGGGCAGAAGATTGGCCGAGCTTTCATCGAGTGATACGCCCACCACCTGGAGGCCTTGGGAGGCGTAATCATTCTGAATTTTCTGAATCAACTTCAGCGCCTGGGCGCAATCGTCGCAGGAGGTGAGGAACATGACAATCAGCACAACCTTGCCACGGTATTGGGAGATCTTGATCGGCTTGGCATCCACGGTGCGGATGATGGTATCCGGGCATCTGCGGCGTTTGGGCGCGGGCTGCGCAAAGCAGAAGGAAACAAGGCAAACTAGGACCAGGAGGCGGCGGAACATAACCATAGATTGTGAAGTGAACTTCTTCTATCTTAACTGACTTTCGATTTCCTCCAGCCAGTCCGGGCGCTTCAAAACCTCGCGCGGGCGGCTGCCATCCGGCGGGCCGATGATCCCCTCGCGCTGCATCATGTCAAGAATGCGGGCGGCGCGCCCGTAGCCGAGCCGGAGGCGCCGCTGTAGCGTTGACGTCGAAGCCTTGCCCATCTCGAGAACCACGCGAACGGCGTCCTGATACATCGGATCCTCCGCGCCGTCGAATTCCTCGGCGTCGCCGGGATCTTCGTCGTCGGACGGCGGCGCGAGAAGGAACGTCTTGTCGTAGTCCGGCTCGGCTTGCTTCTTCCAGAACTCGACCACCTCGTTGGTTTCGGCCTCGCTCACGAAGGAGCCGTGCACGCGGACCAGGCGCGACGATCCGGGCGGCAGAAACAGCATGTCGCCGCGGCCGAGCAGATGCTCCGCGCCCATCACGTCCAGCACGGTGCGCGAGTCCACGCGCGTGGCAACGCGGAAGCTGATGCGCGACGGGAAATTCGCTTTGATCAATCCGGTGATCACGTCCACGCTGGGCCTTTGGGTGGCGAGGACCAGATGCATGCCGACGGCGCGGGCCATCTGCGCCAGGCGGGTGACGCTTTCCTCGACGTTGGCGCGCTCCAGCATCATCAGGTCGGCCAGTTCGTCGATCAGGATGATCACGTAGGGGATCTCCTCGAGCTGCTCCTCTTCGAGATCGTCCTCGAACAGGCTGCGCGGTTTGAATTGGAGCTGCCGGACCTTCTTATTGTACTGATCGATATTGCGGACGCCCTGCGAAGCGAGCAATTTCAGGCGGCGCTCCATTTCGAGGACGGCGTTGCGAAGCGCGTTGGTGGCTTTCTTGGCGTCGGTGATCACCGGCGTCAGCAGATGCGGGATTCCCTCGTAAAGGCCGAACTCCAGCCGCTTCGGGTCCACCATGATCAACCGGACCTGGCGAGGGGTGGCCTTGTAGAGCACCGACATGATGAGCGAATTGAGCATCACGCTCTTGCCGGCGCCCGTAGATCCGGCGATGAGCAGGTGAGGCATGGTATCGAGCGCGGCAACTTTGATCCGCCCGTTGATATCCTTGCCCAGAGCCACCGTCAAAGGCGATGCCGAGGAGTGAAATTCCTCCGACTCCAGAATCTGGCGCAGGCTGATGACCTCGCGTTTGGAATTGGGCACCTCGATCCCCACCGTCGGTTTGCCGGGGATGCGCTCGATCAGGATCGATTCGGCCTGTAGACCGAGGCAAAGATCCTCGCTGAGCGTGGTGATGCGCGAGTATTTCACGCCCGCTTCCGGCTTGAATTCGAACGTAGTGACCACCGGGCCGGGATTGATCTGCGTCACCGAGCCGAGCACGTTAAACTCCTCGAACTTGGCCTTGATTCGGCCGGCGATTTCCTTCAATTCCTGGCTATCGAACGCGCTGCGGGCCACCGGTTCCTGCAGAAGGCTGGTGGGAGGCAGGCGGAATTCAACGTGCTGTTTCCTGGGTGCATCTTCCGATTTTCCCGAGGTCCGGGCCGGAGCGGCAGGCGGAATCTCGATCAGCTGCTGCGTCACCGGCATCGGCTCCAGCATATGAATGGGAATATCTTCGATGGTATAAGGCGACCCGGCCGGCACTTCCCAAGGCGCGCGTTCCATGGGATCGACAATAGGCGGCGAATCGGGCTGCACTTTTGTCTTGCGCGCGGGCGGAACCTCAGGGGTCGGCGAAAGCGCCGGCTCGGATTGTGCCTGTAGCGCTTTCTTCAGGGCCCGTCTCTCGGCGCGAGCCTGTGCAGCCAGCTTGCTGGCCTCGCGCCAGGCGCGGAAACGGTCTGCGATGGCCCCGAACAGCCTGATGGGCACGCCGAACCAGACGGCGAGGCGCGAAACCTCGAAGCTCGAGATGAGGTAGATCGAAACGATCCAGCACCCAGCCGTAAACAGCACCGCGCCGGTGACGTTCATCGTGGCGACGAGATATTCGGCGAGCACGATTCCCACCAAGCCTCCGGCAGGGATCCCTCCCGTGACCGGCTGCCAGCTCGCGAATCCGAAGGCCGTGCATGTTGATGCGAGAAATGCCACCGCGCCAACAGTTTTCACCCATTGGGAATCGATACGTGCCGAGCGGATCCACATCCAGCCGAGCAGCAGGATGAGGCAGGGAATGGCATAAGCGCCCAGCCCGAGCGCCTGCAGGAAAAAGTCGGCGAGAAACGCGCCGACACGCCCCGTCAGGTTGACAGGCTTCGCCGCGCCGGTGACCGTGTTCCAGGATGGGTCCAGTGGGTGGTACGACACCAGACCGAAGAACACGAACAGTCCCGCGATCAGAAACAAGATCGCCACGGCCTCATTCAGCCGGGCATGCCTCGTAGGTCTTAGTAAATTCATCCGCCGCCAAAGCGGAAGAAAGCAAGAGCGATTACTATTATGCCAAAAACGATGCGGTACGCGACGAAGACCGTATAAGACCGGCGCCGCATGTAGTCGAGGAAGAACCGGATGACGATCATTCCGGTGATGGCGCTGACGGCGATTCCCAGCATGAACGGCATGCGCATATCCGGCGCGATACCGCCTTCATGCTTCATCAGATCCCAGAAATGCTTTGCCGCCGCGGCGATCACGGCTGGCGTCAGCAGCAGGAACGAGAATCGGGCGGCGGTTTCGCGGTCCAGATTACGGAGCAGCCCTGTCGAGATCGTGATGCCGCTCCGGGACGTGCCGGGAATGATCGCCAGCGTCTGCGACATGCCGATCAGGATCGAGTCCATGGCGGACACATGGCCGATGTCCTTCTGCTTGCGTCCCACCCGATCTGCCCACAACAGCAGCAGGCCGACGCCGATGGCCATCGCGCCGATCAGATAAAAGTTCCCCCGCGCCTGGTCCGCTTTTTTCTCGAACAGCAGCCCCGCGATCCCGATGGGCACCGTGCCGATCGCGAGCAGCCACAGCAGTCCTCGATTGCGCCGCAAAACGGGATCTCCGCCCACCTGCAGACCAAAACCCTGCGCCAGGATCTGCAACCAGTCGCGAAAAAAGTACAGGACGACGGCGGCCACCGTCCCCAGGTGCAGCGCAAGATCGAAGGCAAGTCCCTGGTCCGGCCAGCCGAGAAGCCTCGGGATTACCACCAGATGGGCAGTGCTGCTAATCGGCAGAAATTCCGTCAGGCCCTGGATGATACCCAGGACGATCACTTGCACGAGAGGCATAAGATTTTTCAGGTTACCGCAAAGCAGCACCGCGCATCAGTTTGACCCCGAGAAAAATCTGAGTTCGGGACGGTTGTATGCCGTGAGGCATAGGAACGCCTTGGCCTTTTGGGTGCTAAACTTAAAAAGTCGGGTGTGATTTAAGTGATGTCGTCGTGACGGGGATGTTCCGATGGCGCCTTTTTTCCCCGGAAGGACAACGATGCCGATCCTTATTGCGCTTTCGATGGGCGCGGCCATCTACTCGATCCTGGTTATTGTCGCGGCTCTCCGGTTCCTCAAGGTGCGGCTTCCCGCCTCTACGCCGCTCGAGCCGATCAGCATCCTCAAGCCGCTGGCCGGTTTGGATCTGGATCTCGAATCGAACCTGCGGACGTTTTTCGAGCAGGATTTTCCGGTCTACGAAATCCTGTTCGCGGTTCGCGATGCAGCCGACCCGGCGGTCGCCATCGTGGAGCGTCTGCGGCGCGAGTATGAGCACGTTCCCGCCCGGCTGCTGGTGACCGGCGAGCCTCCGTACCCCAACGCAAAGGTCTTCAGTCTGGACCGAATGCTCACCGCCGCCAAACACGATTTGGTGGTGATGAGCGACAGCGATATCCGCGTTGGCCGGCATTTTCTCCGTGCCGTCGCCGGCGAGTTTCAGGATCCTCACCTTGGAGTTGCCACTTGCCCTTATCGGGCCGTGCCAGGTCCGGGGTTGTGGTCGAAGATTGAAGCGATCGGCATGAACACGGACTTCCTGGCCGGCATTCTTGTTGCGCGGATGCTGGAAGGGATGCACTTCGCCGTCGGCCCCACAATCGTGGCGCGCCGTCATGCACTCCGCTCCATCGGCGGATTTGAGCGCCTGAAGGATTATCTGGCGGAGGATTTTGTCATGGGAAAATTCGCTTCCCAGGCCGGCCACGGCGTGATTCTTTCCTCTGTCGTGGTGGAACATCATATCGGCGCGAGCGATTTCCTGTACAACGCAGCCCATCGCGTCCGCTGGACGCGCAGCACGCGTCGATCGCGCCCCTGGGGCTATTGTGGACAGTTGTTCACCATGCCGCTGCCGCTGGCGCTCGCGCTGATTGCCGCCGACGCGTCCTATTGGCCCTTCGCGTTGGCTGCGCTGGTCCTGCGCTATGCCGCCGCTTACGCCGTCTCCGCCCGCGTGTTGCGCGCGCGGATCAACTGGCTGCTCCTGCCGCTCGAGGACCTGGCGGGATTCTTCTTCTGGGCCGCCGGCTTTTTCGGCAAGACGATCCTCTGGCGAGGCCGCCGCTACCTGCTGCATCCCGACGGCCGGTTTGAGCTGATTCCTACCGCGGACTAACTGTCAGCGTCGACTGCGCGTCGATTTTCCCGAACTGCATGGGGAAACCGGTGGCGCCGTAGTATGCCGGCCACTGGTCCTTGTAATGCGAAGAGAGCCGATGTCCCGACTGGCCGACGGTGATGTTCTGCAGCGAACGGTCCAGGTCGCTTAGATCGACGATCATGCGCATGGAGGGCCCAAGCCGTCGCGTGGTCTGCTTGATGGTCGTCGATCCTCCGCTCATGGAGACCGGTCCGATGTTGAAATAGGTGCCGATGAGGGGCAGCTGGCTTCCCACCGGATGAGTCATCTTAAGCGCGTTGAACTGGCCGTAATCCCAGCGGGACACCTTCGAGCCTTGAATCTTCTCGCCTTCCTGTACGGCCTCCCGGAAACACCGGATCAGCCACTCGTTGTAATCCGGATACCAATCCTTAGGCCGCTCCGCCAGCAGTTTGTACGCGACCGACGTCGCCATTTCGAAGTCATAGATCTTGCCGCCGCCGGGCGAGGCCCGCTCGGCCATCGACTTGCGGATCTGCGTGAACGTCAGAGACGCCACCATCGGCGCGGCGGTGCCTTTTTCCATCTGGCCATCCCACTTGCGCAACACATCCACGGCCTCGGCGAGATTGGCGTCCTTGCGCGCATCCCAAGCCGCGACGATTTGCCTGGCCAGAAAATGCAGAAAGGCCGAATAGACGTCCTTCTGCACTTCGAGCATCTGCTTGGGCTCCCACTTGGCCCGCCGGTCCAGCAGTGTGCGGATCTCGATCGCCCGATCCGGTGCGCAGAACATACCGTTTACCGGGTAAGGAAAGTTTTCCGGAAACGGATTCTGATTGGCGGTGACCACCGCACCACTAGCGGGGTTATAGAAGCTCGGCAACTCGTCAAAGGGAATCATGCCGGTCCATTCGCATTGGCCAGAAGCGCCGTCGGCTGGAACGTCTCCTCCGCAGCCCTTCGGGCGAATCGGATTGCGGCCCGTGGCATGATAGCCGATGTTGCCCGCCGTATCGGCGTACACGAAATTCTGCCCCGGTCCGGGAAACCTCGCCAGCGCTGCGGTGAACTCCTTCCAATCGTGCGCGCGGTTGATGTCAAGGAACGGAAGCTGGAACGCCCCCGCGTCAGCCGCGGTCCATCGCAGCGCGTACTGGTGACTTCCGTCCGCCAGAAAAATCGGCCCATGGCGCGTGACATAGGTGATCGTTTCGATCGGCTTCTCACCCCTCACCGCGATCAGGTCGCGCTCCACGCGAGCCTGCTCCAGATGATCCTGAAACACGTAGCGGCCTGTCTTGCCGTCGATCTTCTCCTCGTACAAATCCTGCACGTCGAAGCCGAGGTTGGTGATGCCCCAAGCGATGTTCTCGTTGTGCCCGATGATGACGGCCGGCACACCCGGCAGAGTGAAACCGGCGACGTCCAGTCCCGGCGCTTTCAGGTGAACCATGTACCAGGTAGAGGGTATGCCGAAGTCGAGATGAGTATCGTTGGCCAGAATCGGCTTTCCTGTCGCGGACCGCGCCCCTGCAACGGCCCACGCATTCGAGCCGGGCTGCGGATCGAACCCCGTCCGCGCGGGAAACAGGACGTTGACCTTCGCCGCATCGCCATGATCGAGCATCTGCATCTTTGCGACCTCTTCTTTCCAAGTCGTGGTCAGCGTCCGGAACATTTGCAATCCCGCGAGCACCGAGTCGCGGATGCGCCATGGCCTCGGCTCGTAATTAAGCAGCGTGAACTCCAGCGGCAGCCGCCCGCGATGCGTTTCCAGATAATAATTGACGCCGCGCGCGTAGGCGGCAATCACTGCGCGATCTGCTTCCGGCATCAAACGCGCCGCCTCGTCGGCGATCTGGCCCAGGCGCAGCCTGCGCGATTCCTGGTCCGATTCCAGGGCCGCCTTGCCGACCACTTCTGCCAATTCCCCCGCGGCGAGCCTGCGCAGCGCATCCATCTGCCACATGCGATCCTGAGCCGTCGCGTAGCCCTGCAGAAAAACGGCGTCCTCCCACGCCGCGGATTCGATATGCGGGACGCCCAGAGCGTCCCGGACAATCGTCGCTTTGGCCGAAATGGGTGCGACAATGTCTCCTGATGTTTCCGGCAGGGGGCGCCAGGCGAACCAATAGACCGCGACGAGTAACGCGATCAACAAAACGGCTATGCTCAGATTGACGGCCCGGAGCAGTGGCGAATGGGACAGCACTGCTCGATTGTAGCGAACTTAAAACATGTCTCTCCGGCTGATTCTTCTCGCCGCCATCGTCGCGCTGAATGGCTTTTTCGCTGCCGCCGAGGTGTCTCTGCTCTCTGTGCGCCGCTCGCGCCTGAAGGAACTGGCCGACCAGGGCAACGCCGGCGCGCGCGCCGCTCTCGATCTTCTGGCCAATCCTAGCCGCCTGTTGAGCGCGACGCAGGTTGGTGTCACCCTGGCCAGTCTGGGCCTGGGCTGGGCGGGGGAAGATACCGTATATCAGATCCTGCTGCGCATCCTGTATCCGCTGATCAATCCGTCCACCACGCAGTGGCTGCACTGGCTGAGCTTCGCGCTGGCGTTCCTGTCGATCAGCCTGGTTCACGTGGTGATCGGCGAAGTGGTGCCGAAGAATCTCGCCATCGAAAGAGCGGATCGCCTGGCGCTGCTGATGGCACCCGCTCTGCTCGCCTTTCTGCGCCTTTCTGCGCCGTTTGTGTTCATCGTCGAGCGGGTTTCTTCCGCACTCAGCAAAGCGATGGGCCTAAAAGGAGGCCACGCGGGCGGCGGTCATTCGCCCGAGGAACTGAAATTTATCGTCGAATCGAGCCGCATCGAAGGGCACTTGGAAGGTTTCGAGGAAGATGTCATCCAAAAAGTGCTCGAACTGCGCGACGTGAACGCGCGCCAGATTATGACGCCGCGTATCGACATCATTTCCGTCTCCGTCGACACCTCGCTCGATGAATTGCTGCGCGTCACGCTGGAGCATAAATTCTCCCGCCTGCCCGTCTACGACGGCAAACCTGAGCACATCATCGGCGTCGTGCATTATAAGGATCTGGTGCGAGCATGGCAGGAACGCAAGTCCGCCGCCGATCGGCGCATTCCTCCGCGTCCGTTCCGCCTGCGCCGCTACCTGCGCGACGTCCTCGTCGTGCCGGAAACCAAGCCTCTGCCTCAACTGGTAGATGAATTCCGCCGCAAACATGCCCACCTAGCGATGGTCGTGGATGAGTTCGGCACCATCACTGGCCTCGTGACGCTCGAAGACGTGCTCGAACAGATTTTCGGCGAGATCGGTGACGAGCACGACGTGCGCCGTCCGTTACCGATCGCCGGCGCGCCGGTGGTCGAGGTCGACGGGAGTACCAGCATCCGCGATTTAGGGTCACAGTATGAGATCGAGCTGCCCGGCGACGCGGGATTTGAAACGCTGGCCGGATTTCTGTTGTTTCGCCTCGGGTATATTCCCAGCCCAGGCGAATCCGTAACCTACGGGACTCGCACGTTTATCGTGGAGGAGATGGATCGCAATCGCATCGCGAAGGTGAAAATCATCACCGCGCGTCCGGCCGATGTGGAGGCCAAGGCGTGACCAGGCGGGATCTGGTGGGCGGTGCTCTGGCCTTGCTCGCCGCGCCTCAATTATCGGCGCAAGCCCGCCGCAAGCCGAATTTTCTCTTCATCCTCGCCGACGATCATGCGGGCTACGTGCTTGGGTGCGACGGAAACCGGCTCGCGCGAACACCACATCTCGACCGGTTCGCCGCCCAGGGTGTGCGCTTCGCGTCGCACCACTGCAATTCGCCGGTCTGCACTCCGTCGCGGCAATCTCTCCTCACGGGTCAGTTGCCGCATGCCGCCGGTGTGACGGTGTTGTCGACGCCGCTGGCGACAGATAAGCCGACGCTCGCGAAACAGTTCCAGAAGGCCGGCTACCAAACCGCGGTATTCGGCAAGATGCACTTCAATCGCCCCGCGGAGCCAGGAATGCACGGCTTCGACATCGCCATGACGGAAGACGCGATCACCAAGGCCTGGATGCAAGACCTCAAGCCGCGCGCGCTTGCCGCCGGCATCCGCACCAAGCCGGCGCAGTGGAGGCCATTTCGCGATCCGGCACGGATCTGGTTGAACGCGGAAAAGCTCCCTCTGGCGGCTTACGATGAGGACGCGCGGGGGACATATATCGCCCGCCGCGCCATCGGCTATTTGGAGGAGAATAGCGACCGGCCTTTTGCGCTTTGGATCAGCTTTCAGGAGCCTCATTCACCCTTCGATTTTCCGGCCGAGGACCGCGATCTGTTCTCCGCCCGCGATTTCTCCGTGCCTCGCGTCGGTCCCGAGGATGCCTGGCAGATCCCCAAGGTCTTTCGTAGCCTGAGCGATGACGACAAGCGAGGGATCGCCGCGTCGTATTACACCTCGGTGGCGTTTCTTGACCGGAACATCGGCCGCGTTCTTGACTCGCTCCAACGTCTGCGCCTGGAAGAAGATACGTTCGTCGTCTACATGGCGGATCACGGCTACCATCTGGGCCAGCACGGGCGGTTCGAAAAGCACTGCGGATACGAGCCCGCGCTGCGCGTTCCGCTGATCATGCGTTATCCCGGCCGGTTTCACGCGAGGGTGGTGGAGGATTTGACCGAACACATCGATGTTCCTGCGACAATCGTCGATGTGATGGGGCTGGATCCCTTACCCGTCACGCACGGCCAGAGCCTGCGTCCCTATCTCGAAGGCCGCGGCATCGAGCGCCCACGCGATCACGTGTTCAGCGAGTATCTGGAAAACGAAGAAGCCTACATCAAGACGCGCGAGTGGAAATACATCCTGTGTTCCGGGAACCGAGCGCGTCAGGACGGCTACGAGACTGACAATCCGGCACCCGGCCGTTACCGCCGCCTGTATGATCTGCGCGGCGATGCCGGCGAGTTCACCGATGTGGCCGCCAAGCATCCCGAACTGGTCGAGCGGTTTGAGAGCCTGATGCTCGACCGCTTCCGTGCCACCCATCCTGATCGCGACGCGGAGCCCCAGAGGAGGAGCCGCGAGGAAGCCATCGAGTTTTATCTCCGTCCGAGAGACGAGACGAAATGAATCTTCTTGAGGAGATCCGTTCTGCGTTCGATCGCGTTGCTGATCCCAGCCGGGCAGAGGGCGCGGAGCGATTTTTCAAAGACCAACCAATCGCCATGCGGGGTGTTCCAGCACCAGAGATTCATCGCGTTGCGCGGGACTTTTATCCACGCGTCAAAAAGCTTTCCGTCGTCGAGCGCGACCGGCTCTGCACTGGTCTTTGGGCCAGCGGCCGGTTCGAGGAGGGAGCGCTAGTCTGTTACCTCTATCGCCGCTTTGCCGAACAGTGTGGAGCGCGGGAGTTTGTGCTGTTCACGCGCTGGCTCGATCGATACGTGCACAATTGGGGGCATACCGACGGCTTGGCCCTATGGCTGCTTGGCGCATCCATCGCGAACGATGCGGCGTTGATCAATAGACTCGACGGCTGGACGCGGTCGAAGAATCGCTGGAAGCGCCGCGCGGCGGCCGTCTCGTTGGTTTATTCGGCGAAACGAGGCGAGCACACGCGCGTGATCCTGCGCATCGCCAAGCCGTTAATCGAGGATGCGGACGATATGGTGCAAAAGGGCATTGGCTGGCTCTTGAAAGAGACGTATCCGAAGAGGCCGAAAGAAGTTGTGCGGTTCCTGGTAGCGAATCGCCCACAGACCACCCGCCTCGTGCTGCGCTATGCAGCGGAAAAGATGACAGCGGCGGATCGCGCACGGGTGCTCGCCCACTAAATCCGCTTCACCGCCTGATCCGCTACCTTTCCGAGCATCTCCTTCATCGTCCGCTTCGTCACCGGATGTTTCTTCTCCGGCGCAATCTCGGCAAGTGGCTCCAGGACGAATCTGCGCTCGATCATTCGGGGATGGGGTATCTCCAACTCCGGCGTTTTCACCACGGCGTCCGCAAAGAGCAGAATATCCAAATCGATCTCGCGCGGACTGTTGCGGGCACGCTTTTTCCGGCCCATCATGCGCTCAATCCTTTTAAGCCGCGAGAGCAGTTGACGCGGGAATAGATCCGTCTCGCACTCGACCACCTGGTTCAAGAACCAGGGTTGATCCTCGACTTCGCGCGGGGCCGTTTCATAGATCGAGGACACGCGCACGACGCGCAGATCCGGCGCGGCGATGTGCTCCCGCGCGATGCGCAAATTCTCCCCGCGATCTCCTAAATTCGACCCCAGCCCAAGGTAGACGATTTTCAAAATAGAGTATTCTGCATGCCGCGAATCTTCCGCGGCACCTGAAAATATTCGAATGCGCGATCCGTCGCCATGCGCCCTCGCGGCGTGCGGTCCAGAAAGCCGAGCTGCATCAGGTACGGTTCGTAAACTTCCTCAATCGTGTCGGGCTCCTCATCGATGGATGCAGCGATGGTGTTCAACCCCACCGGTCCCCCCGCATACTTTTCGAGCACGGTCATCATGATTTTCTGGTCGATCTCGTCCAGCCCGAAGCGGTCGACCTCGAGGAGATCCAGCGCTTTTTCCGCAACTTCCAAATCGACGCTCCCCGCGGCGCGCACCTCCGCATAATCGCGGACGCGCCGGAGCAGGCGATTGGCGATACGTGGAGTGCCCCGCGCGCGCCGCGCGATTTCCGCTGCGCCCTCCGTATCGATCTCGACGTTGAGCAGGCGCGCCGAACGTTTCACGATGCTCGACAGTTCCTCTGGTTCGTAAGGATTCAGCCGAAGCACCAGCCCGAAGCGTCCGCGCAAGGGCGCGCTGATCATGCCCTGCCGCGTGGTGGCGCCGATGGCGGTGAAACGTTTGATTTCCAGCGAATGCGTGCGCGCGCCCGGTCCCGTGCCGATGAGGATGTCCATGCGAAAATCCTCGAGCGCGGAATAAATCATCTCCTCGATGTCCGGCAGCAGCCGGTGGATTTCGTCGATGAAGAAGACTTCGCGCTCCTGAATGTGAGTCAGAATCCCGCTCAAATCGAGCTTTTTTTGAAGCACCGGCCCCGAGGTCTGCTGGATGCCGACTCCCAGTTCCGAGGCGATAATGCCAGCCAGTGTGGTCTTCCCGAGCCCTGGAGGTCCGTAGAGCAGCACATGGTCCATCGCCTCGCCTCGCCGCTTGGCGGCCTGGATGGCGATGGCGAGGTTTTCCTTCACTTTCGGCTGCCCGGCGAAGTCGGCCAACTTGGTCGGACGCAGCGCCGCCTCGAACTGCTTCTCCTCCTCGCGCAGCGACGCGGAGACGATTCCCTGCTCTCGCATGAAGTCCTAGTTTACGGCATCCATGGAGGACCAGGCGGGCACTGTTGTTTATCGCGCTGGCTGCCGTCCAACCACGAAGCGAGGACCGTCTTCCTCCTCTCTACGGCGATTTTCTCACCGGCCGTCCAGCGGTGCTGCCGGACGCCGCGGAGTGGCGCTGGGCACGGGGCGGAATCCTGGATCGCGCCCGGCGGATTCGACGAAACGTCCTATCAGGAACTAGCGTCCCAGATACATGGTCTTCTGGGGCAAAAATGAGCCATTTTTAACGGGTTTTTCGCGTTTTTTGGGTGCCGTGATGCTTGAATGAACCAAGTGGCGGGTATATACTGCAATTGCCGTCAGATCGGTGCGAATAGCGGGAATTTGCAACCTCGCTCCAGCGCGACCGGCGTTTAAGCCTCAGGAACCAAAATCGACAAGCGTCGGATCTCGAATGGACGGCAATAAGGAAAACGTATGAACGCGCACCGATATTTTTCATTCGTGGTGACTTTGGCGCTGGGATGCTCCGTAGCCGTGGCTCAGGAAAAGAAACCCACCGAGGCTCCGAAGCGGCCTGCCAGGGCCACCGCGGCACCGAAGACGCCCAATGCATCCAAAGGCGCAACGACGTCCGGAACCACGCAGCCGCACGGCCAGACGCCCACGCGCGAAGGCCCGTCGCGAGGCCAGGCAACCGCGGGTGAAGGCGCGCCACGCGGCCCGGTAACCATGCCGGCAACTGCGGGTGAAGGCGCGTCGCGAGTCCCGGCGGCCCCGGGTGCCGGTGTGCCGCGCGGCCCGGCGACGCCAAACACCGGCGGTATGCGTAATCCGCAGACCAATACTGGCGGATACAACACGCCTCCCGCCGGGCGAACCCCGGCAAACATGTCTGGCCGAAGCGGGATGAGTGGAACATCGAGCTACGGCCGCCCGGTCCCATCTGGACAACGGACGATCAGCGCACCAAATGGCAGCACCATTCGGGTCCGCCCGAATGGCAGCCAGGCTTATGTTCATGACGCGCGCCGGGGTATGGATATCCAGCGCGGACTGGATGGTCGCCGCCAGGTTGCGGTGGAGCGCGCCGATCATTCCCGTGTCTACGCCGAGCGGGGAGGCAGAAGCTACGTGCAGCAGCCCTACATGTATCGCGGGCAGGAGTACGGCCATCGCACGTATTACTACAACGGGCGCGCTTACGATCGGTTCTACAATCGCTATTCTTATCACGGGGTGTACGTTTATGGCTACGCTCCGGCGTTTTATTACGCGCAGGCTTTTTATGGCTGGGCGTATAATCCCTGGTACACGCCCATTCCCTACGCCTGGGGCTATGTGGGGACTCCGTGGTTTAGATTATACGGCGGGTGGTTCACCCCCGCGCCGGTCTACCCCAGTGCTTCCGTGTGGCTAGCCGACTATCTGCTCGCGCAGAGCCTGCAAGCGAATTACGCCGCGCAACAGGCTGCGGCTCAGCAATCCGGCGCCCCTCCGCCCCAGCAAGCGATGGCCCCGGACGCCGCTCCGTTGACGCCGGAAGTCAGACAGGCGATCGCCGACGAAGTGCAGCGGCAGCTTGCGCTCGAGAATCAGGAGGCGCAGCAGAACGCGGCCAGGCAGGATATTGACCCGGCCTCCAGCGGCATCGCACGCGAGTTGAGCGATAACCAGCCGCACGTGTTCGTGGCTGGCGCCAGTCTCGATGTGATCGATGCCGATGGCGCCGAGTGCGCCGTTACGGAAGGGGATGCGTTACAACTGGCCGGTCCGCCCGCGCCCGAAGCAACCGCGGCGGACCTGATCATGCTTTCGAGCAAGGGCGGCCAAGAGTGCAGAAAGGGTGCGACGGTTTCTGTTGCCATCGCCGATCTGCAGGAAATGCAGAACCACATGCGCGAAACCATCGATGCCGGTCTGGGCGATCTGCAGAAAAAGGGCGGCCAGGGCGGATTGCCGCCGGTCCCGCCGTCGGCCGCGGCACCGCCAGTGAAGGCGGAGTTTGCCGCCCTCGCGCCGCCGCCCGATCCGAACGCCGCCGCCGAGATCAACCGGCAGGTTGCCGAAGCAGACCGAGCCGAGCAGGAGGTCGCCGGGCAGACCGATGCTTCCGGTCCGTCGGCCGCCGCTCCGGCCGAGATCACCCTGGGACAGACCATCGATCAGGTAACGGCGATTCTCGGGACTCCCAGCAGCATCGTCGATCTGGGGCCGAAGAAGATCTACCTGTATAAGAACCTGAAGGTCACTTTCAACAACGGCAGAGTCACCGACGTTCAATAAGGAGGGAGAACGAATGGCGTCTCCGTTTTGCACTGCGTGCGGCGCCGCCGTCACCGAGGGGACCCGTTGTGGTGCGGGGAAGCCCGAATGCCGGCTTCTGGTGCTAGAACACAAACCCGATCTTCCCTACAATTGAGCGCGGCTCGATGAAGTGGGTGCCGCTGAAGGTCGACATGAAGTTATAGAGCGCGACCTTGTTGGTCAAATTGTCGATCGACAGCGACGCCGTCCAGCGCGTCGTTTTTTCCGTGTGGAATAGATTATCGCTGCCGATACCGAGGTTGAATATGTTCCGGGGCTTCACGCGATTAGGGTTATGATCGTCGTTTTCCTGGCCGATCTGCGGCAAGGTGAGAAGTCTTGAGGTCACCGTGCCGGAACAACTGCTGATCGGCGCTGCGACGGTGGCGTAGGTTCCGTTGCAGGCCAGACCGATGGTGACCTGCTGATTCGGCGTCAGGTTGGCCATGGCGTAGCCCGCGTCGGGGACGCCGCTCACCACCTCGCCGCTGTCGTAACGGGCGGTGAAGGCGATCCACTCGGCGTTATTCCGGCGCTGGTAACGCAGGTTAATCGTGGATTGAAAGGCCTGGTCGTGATCGATGCGGAATACGCCCGCCGCCAGCGGAGCGCCTTGCGGAATCAGGCCTCCATCCTCCGGAGGAAAGTAGCGGGCGCGGGTATGGCCGAAGGTCCAGTAGGCCTGAAACCCTTTCATGTTGATCGTGCTGAAGCGGCCCGTCACACCATCGTTCTTCGAATTGTGCCAGGCAACGGGGAACGTGATCGTTGTGTTCAGCAGGGTGCTGAAGTCGAACGCGTTGTGGGTGAATTTCCAGAAGTAGTCGGCGTCCACCAGGAAGTACCGGCCGATGGACTGCTGAAATCCGGTGTTGAACTGGTTGCGGAATCCGGGCGAAATCGGCACCGATGTCGAGCCGAAGACATTTCCCGCCAAGCCTCCGAAGCCTGTGGCGCTCGATAACAGGAGGTTTTCGTTGAAGGGCGTTTCGAAGGTCCGCGAATACGCCGCGCGGAGCACGGTATTAGTGCGCTTGATGTGATAGGCGAGCCCGGCGCGCGGCTGGGGACCGGATTTCGACACCAGGCCGCTGTATTGATCCGCCCGGAAGCCTAGGTTGAGCGTCAGATTGCCGAACGTCATCGAATCCTGTGCGTATCCCGCGTATTGATTGATGTTCGCCGTGGCGTGGAAGGCGAACAACTGGCCTTTACGCGTCAGATCGTAGGGCAACAGACCCGGCGAAAACGGCGTCGCCGCGTTGGGATTCGACGCAATGTTCTGCTGATAACCAAACGCGGCGCACTGCGAGGGACTCGTTAGCGAAGGATCGCCCACCGGACTGTTCGAGGCGTCCAGGCAAGGCGAATTGTACGTCGGATCGGTGATGCCGAAGCCGAAATTCTCGAGGAGCCTCGTCTGCTTTAGGTCGAGGCCAATCTTTATGTTGTGATGCCCGATCGTGGACGACAAGTCGGCCTTCACGCCCCAGTTCATCAGTTGCCGTTGCTGATTCTGTGTGGCCGGTTGATCGTCAAGAACGTCGCGGCTGGCGTAGTAATTGAACTGATCCTTCCGAACATACGGATTCACGGAGAGCAGCGTGTGCGCGTTGATGGTGTGCTGATAGCCGGGCGCGATGTTCCACGTCAGCACGCGCTGGCGCTGATCCTGTGCCAGTTGATCCAGATCATTGGGGATCTGAATCCAGTTGCGAGCGGCGAACAGGTTCAAATGGACGGAGTCCTTACCGGTGGGCTGCCAGTCGAATCGGTCGAAGATGGTCTGGTTATTGCCCGCGTCGTGAAACGCGCTCCACTCCGGGGAATCCAAGAAGCGCCCGCTGCGCACGCCGTCGATGGCTAGAAAGTTACCCATTTTCGCGCTGCCGAAGCCGATTCCCAGGCTCTCCGTGACCGTGCCGAACGAGCCGTAGCTCGATTCGAAGCTGCCAAATACCTTGCCCACGCCGAGTCCGGAACGGGTGGTGACCTGCGCAACCAGGCTGGTTTTGTCGCCAAACTCCGCGCCAGGCGACCCGGTGATCAACTCCATGCTCTGGATTGCGCTGGTGGGCAGTGAGGTTGAGAAAATCTTGCTTTGCTGATCGCTGATGATCTGGCCGTCAATCAGGTAGCTGACCTGGGCGTGGTCGCCGGCGGGATGGAAGGCACCGTTGGCTTCATTAGAGACTGAACCGGTGGTGTAAACAATCGCGTCGGCCAAGCCGCCGCCTGGGCTCATGTTGGGTAGCTTAAGCAGGGAGCTGCGGTCGACGTCGGTGTGAGCGCTGGGATCTGTCTCCACCTGCGCCGCGCCACTGGCCTCCACATCCACCGTGGTGACTGCCTCGGCCACCAGCAGTGTCGCCTTAATCGTCACTGGCACCGAATTACGAACGGTCACATCTTGCTGAAACGTGCTGAAGCCCGGCGCGGCAACCGTCAAATGGTAGGCATTCGGAGGAATGTTGAGCAGCCGGAACGCTCCGCCGGAACTCGCGGTGACGTTCTGCTTATATCCGGTGATGGAATTCACCAGGGAAACGGTCGCCTGAGGGATCAGCGCGCCGGATTGGTCCACCACGGTGCCCTCGATCGTCCCGGCGTTGCCAAGGGATTGTGCATGGAGACAGCTCGTGAGCAGGAACAGCAGAGCGGTAGCGAGAGCCTTGTTCATAGAAGCGGGGTGCGGCGATCGCACGGGGACCTAGCGCTACTACGAGTATGCGCGGGAACGGAAGGGGAACCTAGCAGGAAATCGTGAGCGGGCCCGTATTAGCGATGAACGGGCCAGCTCCTGAGGTAAGCGGGTTAGAAAAGCAGCTTCAACCCGAACTGGATCTGCCTCGACGGGAACGTGGTACGGACAGTCCCGAAGGCCGATGACGTGGTGGTCGCCGTGGGGAGTCCGAAGTTGGTGTGGTTTGTGAAGTTGAAAAACTCCGACCGGAACTGGAGGTTGATCCCTTCCCGTATCGTGAAGTTCTTGTTGGCGGCGAAATCCCACTGCTCAAAGTCCTGCGCGCGGAAGGCATTTCTCCCGAGGTTTCCGAACGGAGCCGTCGCCAGCGGCGTGGTGAACGTGTAGCCCGCGAAGTAGGTGTTCAGCAACTGCGAAGTGCTCTGGCTGGCGGCTGTGCCGGAGATGTTCGGCCGCTGGATGGCCTGGCCGCGATAATCGTTGGATAGGCCGGTGACATCCGTGGCCGTCGAAACGCCGTAGTTTACGTTGATGGGCTGGCCGGTGTGCACCGTATTGATGGTGTTGAGCTCCCATCCGCCGACCGCTGCATCCAGAATGCGATTCATGTTCGCGCCGTACTTGCGTCCGCGGCCGAACGGAATCTGATAAAGGATGCTGGTCACGTTGTTCAGCTTCACGTCGAAGCTGGACGGACCTTTCTCCGCCGCCAGATTATGGATGTTTTGCGGGTTGGCTTCGGTGGCGCCCGCGAAGTATTCCAGAGCCTGCTCGGAATCGCCGATGGCGTGGCCCCAGGTGAAGGAATTCAGGAAATAGAGTCCGCCGGCGAAGCGATGTTCCACCCGGGCCGATAGCCCTTCGTAGTGATTATTGCCGCCAGGGTACACCCAAGTGATGGGGCCGTAGCTCGGAATCGGACGGCGGGCCTGCACGCCCAGGCATCCGGAGGTAATCGCCGGAGGGTTGCACGTAGCGGTCACCGCGTTGGGCGCGGCCTGATTGTAATCGGCCAGGATCGGCAGACGCGTGGAGTGGTTGCCGTTGTAGGCAACCTCCACCAGGGTGTTCTTGGTGATCTCGCGCTGCACCGACAGGAACCAGTTCTGGATCATCGGCCACTTGCTGTCCTGCGGAATGTAGACCACGTTGGAATTCACCGGGTTGAACGACGACGGATTGGCGATGCCCGTAGTGAAGCTGTTCAGCGTCGTGAGGAAGGTCGGCGGAACTTGTCCGTTCACCAGGCTTTGATTGATCACGCCAAACAGAGCCTGCGGGGCGTTGATGCCTTCAAGAGCGCTGCCCACGCGGTTGAAAAACGTGTAGCTGATGCCGTAGCCCGAACGGATCACCGTCTTCGGCGTCACCGAATACGCCAGGCCGATGCGAGGCCCGAAATCGCCGTAATCGGGATTCACCAGGCTGCGATTGGTGAGGCTGCCGCC
This sequence comes from Bryobacteraceae bacterium, assembly GCA_035542735.1. Lineage (GTDB taxonomy): Bacteria > Acidobacteriota > Terriglobia > Bryobacterales > Bryobacteraceae > Palsa-187. The sequence continues at coordinate 459,939 of DATKKV010000021.1, read as the reverse complement.
GCTGGCTTTCTGCATGGAGACAGTAGCGGGATTGAAGTTCGAATAGTTGTTGTCGCGCTCGAACAAGGGCGTGGCGAACTCCCAGCGCAACCCGGCGTTGACGGTCAGCTTGGGCGTCACCCGCCAGTCGTCCTGCGCGTAGAGAGCGTGCACGTACTGCCGTAGGTTCACCACCGTGTAGCTGCCCTGGTTGATCTGGCTAGGCAGGCCGAAAATGAAGTCGGCCAGGTTGTAACTCGTGGCGTCGGAGGCAACGGTGCAGCCCGAGGCCTGCCCCAGTTGCGCGCAGCTCGGCTTGCTGAACTGGCCTGCGTAGGCGTCCTGGCCGTAGAGCGGATTCACATCCAGAATTTCGGTGTGAATGTTGAGATACTCCCAGCCCGCCTTAATGGAGTGACGCCCCCGATTCAACGAATAGTTGATCTTCGGATCCCAGGACGTCGGGTTCTGGAACTGAGGATTACTGGTCTGCCTTCCCAGTGCCGTAAATCCACTGATCGTCTGCGTATTGTACCCACCGGTCAGGTTCGGCGTCGTCGGCAGGCCCTGAATGCCTAGCATCTGCTCCAGGCTCGGCCCGCCCAACAGAGGAGGCTGCTTGCCCGCGACGATGCGTGTCCACCCGAGGCGCGCTTCCAGGATCGAGGAATTATTGATTGTCCACGTATATCCGGCCGACGCGTTCTGGTCGATCGAATGAATGAAGCCGTTGCCGTCGCCGCCCGCCGGTCCGGCGAACGACGGTTGATAGAACTGGATGTCCTTGCGCTGGCTCCAGCGCAGGAACGCGCTCATGCGGTCGTTGATCCTGCCGTCGAGTTTGGCGTCGTACTTATCGCTGTAGTCGCGGATCAACAGCAGCGCTTCGTAGTTATTGGAGCGGCCGGGGCCGTTCAGCGCCGGCAATTGGCTCAGCATTGCAGCCGCCTGCGCATTGAAGGCGGTCTGAGGAATCTGCGTGTTGGCCGGATACACCGCACCGGTCAGCGGATTCACCACAGTCACCGGCAGAATGCCCACGCGATCGTTCGCGGTCGGCAGCGAGTCGAAGTTCAGGTAGCGCTGCAGCTGACGGTAGCCTTCGTAATCGACGAAGAAGAACAGGCGGTTCTTGATCAGCGGCCCGCCCAGCGTCACGCCGAACTGGTTACGCTGCAGCGTCGGCTTGACGAACACGGCCGGGCTGAACAGGAATCCGGTGGCGTTCAGTTCGGTATTCCGTAGAAATTCGTACGCGGTGCCGTGAAACTGATTCGTGCCGGATTTCATGACGGCGTTCACCACCGCACCGCCCACGCGTCCATATTCCGCGCTGTAATTGCTGGTGATGACTTTAAATTCAGCCAGAGCGTCCGGCGAGGCCTGAATGGCCTGCGAGGAGTAGCTCTGGTTGCTGGTGCCGTAGGCATTGTTGTCCAGACCGTCGAGAAGGAAATTGTTGTAGGTGCTGCGCATGCCGTTCACGTTGAACGAGCCTTCGCGCGGCGTGCCGCTGGGAGAAAACGACGCCGCGATGGGCGATTTCACCACGTTGGCCGAGAGCAGCGCGAGATCGGCGTAATTGCGGCCATTGAGCGGCAATTCCACGATGGCGGCGCTATGGATCACCTGGCCCTTTTCGCTCGAATCGGTTTCCAGAGTCTCAGCCGCCCCGCTGACCTCGACCGTTTCGGTCACCTGGCCCACGGTAAGCAACAGATCCAAGCGGAGGCGAGCCCCGACGTTCACGATGATGTCCGAGGCCACCTCGGTGGAGAACCCCTTGGCTTCCGCCGTCACCTTGTACCTGCCGATTTTGACGTTGGCGAAATCGTAATTTCCGCTGTCATCCGCCGTCACCTTCGCGGAGATTCCGGTGTCTACGTTCAACAGAGTCAACGTGGCCTTGGGAACGACCGCTCCGGTCTTGTCCCGGACGGTGCCCAGCACCTCGGCTGTGTCAAACTGCGCGAAAGACGGAATGAACGTGCTTAGAGAAAGGACAACAATCGCCCAAAAGCGACGCATGTGGTATAACCCCCTCATGCGAAGCTAACAAACGGGGGTATACGCGACGTTTCAAGCGCATTAAAAATATATGACGCCGCCCGCGGGCGTGGCTATTGCCGGTACCGCGGCGCATCGGCCGGAACGCGCGACTTGCGCGATGCAACGCTCTGCTTCCGGCCCCGCACGGAGTGATACCGGGACGCCAATCCAGAGCGCGCTGGCTGCGCCGCCACCCTTGAGCTAGTGCCGTAGGGGATTACGATCTGGTTAAAGTCGGCATAGTCCGTCACGAACTCGGCGGTAACCACATCGCCGGCTGTCAATCCGGAGCTTGGCACCTGCACGTTGATCTGATAAAGCGCGGCCAATCCGGGCGCGAGGCCTGCATACTGGATCGTTCCTGCGTTCCCGTATGAGCCGCTGGTTTCGTCGTTGAAGTAGACTGTCAAGTTTCCCGCTGTATTGATGTCCGCCGTGCTGAGGGGATTGCTCGGGCCGATCGCACCGTCGGTAATCGTCGGGGAGATAGTTCCAAGGCCAGTCAGGTAGAGCGAGATGTACTCACCCGGCTGTGCAGGGTTGGCCTTGGTGACCAGCTGGCCCGTCGTCGCGTGCAGCGCGGCGGCCAACCCGATTCCGTTTGCGGTCTGCGAAAATGCCCCCGGCGCGACGTCGGTGAGATTCACTTGCACCACGTTCGATTTCACCCCGTTGTTCGTCACCTGGATATTCGCCAGATAGCTGGTATTCGATGCAAGCGCGTAGGGGGCGATTACCGAAATTTGGGTGGAACTGACGGCAAAGACCGGAGCGGGTGTTCCATCCATGGTTACCGAAACTCCGCCGAGCGTGGTCGGCACGGCCTTTCCGCCCTGCACCGACGTGTTTGTCGAAGAGAGGCCCGTGCCGAACAGTGTGATCAATTCGCCCGGAGCGATGCTCGCCGTCACCGGCTGGAAGCTGGCCGCGTTAAACACACCGATCGGGTTGAGGAAGACGCCGGAGCCGGAGAAGTTCGCCGAATGGAGGCCCACGACGAGCGAATAGTAGCCGTATGTTCCGATAGCCACGTACGCATTGCCGCCGTCGCCGAACAAGTAGCTATAACCGAAGAAACTGTCGTTTGCGGAGCCGTCGGCGTTCACGGGAATCTGCTGGGCGGCGCCGTAATCCTCCGAATAGTAGCCGGGGAAGTTCAGGCGCTGGTGAATGATCGCATCGCCCGCGGTATTGCCAGTGTTGTAGTCGCCGCCGTAAAATGAGTCGGTTCCCCAAGCTCCGCTATAGTCCTCGAGTCCGGCGGTGAAGTAAAGGCCCGCAGAAGTGCTGTTGCTTGCCGAACCGGTCAGAGCCTTGACGCCGAAGAAGATGTCGTAGCCAGTCGAGGTCCAGCCCAGGATGAAATTCCCGTCCGCGGACTCGAAGAGCGTCTTCGTCCCGGTGAACAGTGCATTCGCCGCGCTGGTATTCGCGGGCAGAGGTACAGTCAGCGTCGCGCTGCCGTCGCTATTGAAGGCGTAGGTCGCGCTCGTCACGGTTTGGCTCAGGGTTGGATTTGTTTGGTTAGAAGCTTGGCCATTCAAGGTGATGGTCCCGAATGCGCCCTTTCCGTTGGGCGCCAATTGAAACAGTGCATTCTTGATGGCGGCCGCGGTGCCTCCGGCAAAATCGATCAAACCCGTTTGATACGCCGTGGTGAAGCTCGCGCTGGTCGGGTTCGAGCCGGCGGGAATGGCAATGAATAGGTCGTTCAGGATATAGCCTTCATCCTCGGCCTCCGTGGCGCTGCCGATGAACACGCCTTGCGATACCGCTCCGTAGAGGTAGTCGTAGGCATCGGTGGGATAGAGCGGGTTGGCGATGTACCCTAATCCGTTCGCGCCGATGGCGTATGTACCCGTCGCGTTCAACGGCTGTCCTCCGCCCGCGACCGTATTGTCAAGTGACGTTGCGCCGGTAATGGTGTAATTGCCGGCTCCATCGAACGTAATCGTCCCGTAGGTCGCTGTGACCTCGGATGGGTCATAATTCGAGTCCACATTCTGTACAGCGATGTGCCGGAAATGATATGTCCCCTTTAACAGCGCATTCTGGCTGTTATCCGGCGTCTGGCCAAACGCGGTTAGTCCCCATAGTATGGTAGCGGCCGCGAAAAATCGGGAATGTTTCTGCCGTAAGTTCATGAACCCTCAGATTTTAGGATACTGCAACAAGCCGTCTCTGGTGGGTTAGATGCGCGAAGCTCCGCTTTGCGTTTCCCGAATTGTTAAACACTTATGTGCCGAACGGAAGTTGCAGCGGTCATCGTGCGCCCAACACCGGCGGACCATCCGGACCCGCAGCCAGAATGTCCGCAAGCCGCCGCTCCTCCATATTCAGAAACAGAGTCAACTTCGGCTTGTTATCCAGAATCCTCTGCGTCTCCAGAAGCTGAAACAGCGCGTCGGCGACGTCGGGATCTCCCGAAATCTCCTTCAGCGCCGTGCCGATCATGTTCGGCCGCACCACAGCCGCCTTGGCGAGTTCCACTGCCGCTTCGCGCTCCGCCGAGCTGGTGATGATGCTCACCTGATTCGCGCCGTCCTGCTTAATTGCAGATGTCACCTGGCGCAGACGGTTCACCACCTTCTCCTCGATCTGCTTGATCATTCCCTGGTCCCGGAAATGAACCTTGCGCACGTATACCGAGCCCAGCCGATAACCCCAGTCGACCGATTTTTCCATCACCTCGGCGCGCACAGTCTGGCTCATCTGATGCCTCGTTTCGAGCATCTGCTGCAGAGGCATATTGCTTAGGCACCGCACCGTGGCGCTGTTGACGTTGGCCCGCAGCGAGCCTCGCGGATCGGTGTTCTTAAAGAGATACGCCACCGGATCGCTCACCTGCATCTCGTACCAGATGCCGATGCCCATCGGTGCGCCTTCTTCCGAATTGACCGGCTGGCTGCGCAGATACTCCTGGTCCAGTCGCAGATCCAGCACATAGCACTTGCCGAAAAAGTTCACGATGAACGCGTTCAAGCCCAGAACCGCGGGCAGGAAGTGGAAGCCCGGCTCCTGGATCATGCCGATCACTTTTCCGAACAGGACGTAGACGCGGGTGGTTCTCTCGGTCACGATCGCATAGAGACCGAAAAACCGCGCCACGCCTAAAACCAGAACTTCCAGTAGCAGCATTCCCAGAAACGCCGCAACTAAACCCACCAGGCCTTCCATCATGACCGCGCCTCCTTCTCATGGCCGGGCATCGCCATGAAGATCTGTTGCGCTTTCCCCAGCAGCCCGAGTTTCACATTGCGCAGATAGACGCTCAATACGTTGGGGCCCTGTCTTTTCAAATCAGCCAGCTCCAGAGCCATCATCCGCAGCGGCTCCACTTCGGCCTGAGCCTTCAGCGTTTCGATCTCCACCGCGCGCTTCGACTGTACGATTTTCTGATCGGCGCCGGCGTGCGCCAGGCTGATGTCGCTGGACACCTGGTTATACGCGGTATTGATCGCGGCTAGCGCCGATTCCACCTCCGGCGGTGGATCGATGCCGGTGATTAGGGACGCATCGAACAGCACGCCGTAGCGCGCCTGCGTCGCGCCGCACTCCTCATCCATGTAGTCGTTGAGATCGCGGAGATTCTTCCGAAGGTCATTGATGGAGATGCCCGCCACCGCGGTTCCGGGGATCGGTTTGGCCTCGAAGCTCGCGATCTTCTGCCGCAGCACCGAGACGAAGTAGGCCATCACGTGCACCATCGGCTTCTTGATGCCGAAGATGAACGCGTAGAGGTTCGACTCACTGACGCGGTACCGGATCTGCCCGGTCAATCCGGTGTTCAGCTGATCCTTCGTCACCGCTTCCAACAGATTCCCGCCGTTGTTCGCCATGGGATTTTCCAGATCCAGCGCCATGTTCATCGTCATCGTGGCGATGGAAATCTTGTAAATCCTCTCCCAAGGCATCTTGAAATACACGCCGGGAGGAATCACGCGAACCTGTGGATAAACGTAGCGGTCTTTTTCCTCCTCCCTGAGAGCCGCCGCAACAGGGCTATCCAGAGTGGTCTTGTTCCCCGCCACCCGTTCCGCACGCCCGAAGATCGTCTTCACGGCGCGCTCGTTTTGATCGATGGTATAAATCCCCATCAAGAAGCAGCGCACGATAATCCACAGCCCCAACCCGATTACAAATCCGACCGAAATCGCCATGGTCACCTCGTGGGGACAGTATACTGGAACGCCGGATTACAGCTCTGTAATACGGAAAAAGGTGGGGCGGACCCCCGGGTCCGCAGCCGACGCCCTCGTCGGCCTTTGATTGCGGCGCACAGTTAGCGAACTTCCAACGTGCCCGACCAATAGTTCCGCCGCGTCTCGATGGTCGAGCCCGGATAGTCGGGCACGCGCACGCGCAGGTTGTGCATCGCGGGCTTATCGGCTGCCACAGGCTGGAAACTCAGAAGGTAATAATTATGGATGCGGTTGGCGATACCCTGCAGCGTCGTGTCGAAGCTCTTTTGGCTGGTGAAGTTGACGTACTCGCCTCCGGAAAGCGAAGCGATCTCCGATGCCGCATTCCTTTTCATGGCATTAACCGCCAGCAGGATTTGGGGAGGCCAGTTCATCACAGGAGGCCGCTCGTAATCCTGCATACCTTCGACGGAGTCCTCCAGGGGAGGTGGCTTTTTCGGCGGAGGCTTCGGCTTCTCGGTCTTATACGCGTCATTTGAGTGTTTCAACGCGCTCAGGATCTCGTCGCGCGCGGCGGCGAACGCCACTGTGTAAATCACGGTGTCGGTCCTGCCGAGTTCCGCCACGACTTCTTCCATGCGTGACTTGCTGCCGTGATCGCGCGTCTCTCCGATCAGCAGGATCGCGCGCCGGAACCGGGTCTTGCGCGTGTTCAGGAACCCGAGCGCGAAATGAACCGTGTCGATGGCGGCATTGAAGCGGCTGCTGCAATCGCGCAGTTTGGTAAGCGCGATGTGCGTCTCGACATTGCTCCTGGAAAAATCGCCCAGTATATATGGATCGCGGCCGAAGGCGATCACTGCGACCTCATGCGGCGCGCCGCCTGTGATGGCCTCGATCATGGTCGCGAGGCCGGTCATCTTGTTCAGCTGCTCTTCTGCGGAGCGGCTGCATTGGACCAGCACGACCAGCGAGAGGCCCTCCGTCTCCGGATCTTCATCGAGGGTCACCTTCTGGCGTACGCCGTTGTCTTCGACGATGAACTGGTCGGCCTTGAGGCCGTAAATGGTGTCGCCCTTTTTCGTTTGAACCCTCGTCGGCAGGAAGACAAGGTCGGAGCGGACGGTGAACTTGGTGTCGCCGCCCGCTGGACGTTGCTGGCTTGGCGAGAGCGCGCAGGCCAGCAACAGCAGCGGCAATTTCGCGCGCACCCTCACTTTCGTATAGTAAAACAAGATGTTCCGTCTAATTCTGGCGCTCGCCTCGTCGCTGCCGCTTCTGGCCCAAGTGGACTTCGCCACATCCATCCATCCGATCCTCGTTTCGCGCTGCGCCCCTTGTCACTCCGGACCCGCGCCGCGAGCCGGATTTTCCGTGGAAACCCGGGCCACAATTCTGCGCGCTGTCCAGCCGGGAAAGCCTGATCAGAGTCTCTTATTGAAACGAATCAAGGCGTTCGAGATGCCGCCCTCCGGCAGCGGATTGTCCGACGCGGAGATCGCCCTGTTCGAGCGTTGGATCGCCGAGGGCGCATCCTGGACCGATACGCTGCCCGCCGGACCAACGGAGTGGGTCGCGCCTTGGAAACCAATCTCGCCGCCGTTGCCGGCGAATGCCATGGCGAACCCCATCGACAAATTCATCGCTGAGGATTTTGCCAAGAACGGCTTCGCATTCCCCGAGCCGCTCACCGACGCCTTGTTTCTGCGCCGTGCGACGCTCGACATTTGGGGCATGGTGCCGACTCTGGACGCCACGCGCGAGTTCCTCGCCGACAAGGATCCCAACAAGCGCGAAAAGCTGATCGATTCGCTCCTCGCGGACAAAGCAAGATACGCCGCTCACTGGATCAGCTTCTGGAACGATCTGCTGCGCAACGATCAGGGCGTCAATTACGCAGGCACGCGCAAGTCGATCACGCCCTGGCTGCTGGCTGCGCTGGAAAATAACATGCCATTTAACGAGATGGCGTCAGCGCTGCTGAATCCGGTGAGACCCGACGATCCCGACGGCTTTTTGGTTGGCGTCAACTGGCGCGGCGATATCAACGCCAGCCAGACCCCTTTCATGCAGGCCGCGCAGAACAGCGCGCAGGTCTTTCTCGGCGTGAATCTGAAGTGCGCCTCCTGCCACGACAGCTTTATTAACAAGTACAAGCTGCGCCAATCGTACGCGCTGGCCGCGATGTTTTCCGAATCTCCGGACTTGGAGTTGGTCCGCTGCGACGCGAAGACCGGCAAGCACACAGGCCCCGAATTTTTGTTCCCTGAAGTGGGCGTAAAGCCCGCCAGTGACTCTCTGGCCGACCGTCACAAGGCCGCGGCGCTCTCGTTCACCAACCCCGAAAATGGCCGCTTCGCCCGGACGCTGGTCAATCGTTACTGGCAGCGCCTGTTTGGACGCGGATTAGTGGCCAACGTGGACGATATGGACGCGCAGCCCTGGGACGCTGATCTGCTCAACTGGCTGGCCAGCGATTTCGTACGCCACAACTACGATCTGAAGTATCTGATCCGGCTGATTGCCACCTCGCGTGCCTACGCGATTCCCGCCAGCAGCGTGGAGCAGACGTATTTCCGCGGTCCGAAGCTGCGCCGCCTCACCGCCGAGCAGCTTGTCGATTCGGTCTCCGAAATAACCGGCGAATGGCGCGTCTCGCAGAGCGGCGACAAAGCGACGTATGCGCGCGAATGGGAACTGAAATCGACTCCGCTCGCGCGAGCGCTTGGCCGCCCGATCCGCGATCAGGTCTTCACCACCCGCGAAGATGCCCCGACCACCTTGCAGGCCCTTGAACTAGTCAACGGCGACACGCTGAACGTCGTTTTGAAGCGGGGCGCGCTGCGTTTGCTGGGTGAACTGCCGGACGCGCCGCAGAATCTGTTCGACAGTCATCACATGGGCAAGGGCGCCAAGCCCCTGGATATCGACATCACCGGCGCAAAACAGCTGTGGCTGTACATTGATGACGCCGGCTGTTATGATCCCGCGCGCACCGTCGCCGGATGGCTCGATTTGACGTTCGCCGGGCCCAACGGAAAGACGCGCGTTACCAGTTTTCCGTCGATCTCACAGCCAAAGATCGGCGCCCTGACTGCGGACAACGTGAAGTATGAGGGCGCGATTCTTGCGCCGGTAGGCTCGCTCGTCGTGTATCCCGTCATTCCCGTCAATGACGGCCTCGGATTCACGCGTCTCACCGGCTCGGTAGGCATCGAGGACGCTTCGCGATCAAGCGACATCAGTCCCAGCGTCCGTTTCTTCGTATTCAAAGAGAAGCCGGACCTGGAGCGCCTCCTGCGCGTTTCTGGCGAGCCTCCCATCGCGACGCCCAAACCTTCGCGCGACGCCAAGGTCCTGATCGACCAATTATTCTGGCAAGCCCTCTCGCGCCAGCCCAACCCCCAGGAATCGGCGATCGCCATGAAGCTTCTCGTCAAGAACGGAAAAGTCATCGAGGGCGGCCTGGAAGATCTGATCTGGAGTCTGATCATGCATCCGGAGTTTCAATATGTTCAGTAATACGCGCCGTGATTTCATGAAGGCTTCGGCCGGAGCCACTCTGGCCGCGCTCACCGGATCGGAGGCGCGCTTGGTCGCCGGGCCGGCGATCGAGCCTCGCGCCGATGCCGTCATCCTGCTTTGGATGGCCGGAGGCATGGCGCAAACCGAAACATTCGACCCGAAGCGCTACACGCCGTATGAAACCGGCCTCGCCTCGGACAAAGTGCTGAGCACCTTCCCGAGCATCGATACCGCGGTCGACAACATCAAGATCTCCCAGGGGCTGGAAAACATCGCGAAGATCATGGATCGCGGCACGCTGCTGCGATCCCATCGCGTGGGCGATCTTGGTTTCATTCTTCATTCGCGCCACCAGTATCACTGGCATACCGGCTATGCGCCTCCGCAATCGGTGGCCGCGCCGCACATGGGCGCGATGATTTCGCGCACGCTCGGCCCCCGTAATCCCGATATGCCCGCGTTCGTGGACATCGGCCAGAACATCGAAATCGGCGCGGAAAGCGACGGTCTGAAAGCCTTCCACACCGCCGGATTCCTGGGCAGCGAGCATGGGCCCTTTTTCATCCCCGATCCGCGCGACGCAGCCGCATCCACACGGCCTTCTGAGTACGTCGGCGCCGCGCGTTTCGCCGAACGCTACCGGTACTACAAAGAGCTTGTCGAAGCGAGCTCTTTCCAACAGGAGAGCCTCCGCCGCGCCGTGGACAACGCGCATCGCCTGCTGAACTCGCCCGCGGCCAAGGCGTTCGATTTATCACTTGAGCCGCAAAAGAGCTTCGACAAGTACAACACCGGCCGCTTCGGCCAGGGCTGCCTGCTCGCCCGGCGGCTTGTCGAAAACGGCGCCCGATTCGTCGAGGTCACCAGCGAATACATCCCCTTCCGCTACTGGGATACGCATGAAAACGGCCACACCCGGGCCATCGGCATGAAGCAGTCGATCGATATGCCGGTGTCGCAGTTGATTCGCGATCTGGAAGAGCGAGGCGTGTTGAACCGGACGCTCGTCGTGCTCGCCTCCGAGTTCGGCCGCGACATGATCTGCGAGGGCAAGCCCGGCCAGGAAGTGAAGAATCAGGTGGACCAGCCCGCCATCATGACCGAGCCGAAGCACTACGGAATGCATCGCCACTTTACGGAAGCGGGCAGCGTCCTGCTGTTCGGGGGGGGCATCAAGCGCGGATTTTTGTACGGCAAAACCGCAGACGAGCGCCCGTGCCGCATCGTCGATAATCCGGTGACCATCGAGGATCTGCACGCCACCATCTATCACGCCCTCGGCATCGCGCCGGACACCAAGTACGAAATCGAAAAGCGGCCCTTTTACGTCACCAGGGACGGCAAGGGCAAGCCCGTCATGCCGCTGTTCGCTTAGAGCGGCCTCGCTCGCTCATCCAGTTGATACACTTAACCCTCAGAGGTCCTTATGAAACTCACCCGACTCCTGCTCGTCATCCTCTGCGGAGCCATCTCCGCCTTCGCGGCCAACCTTCATCTGCTGCACAAGCCGGTGATGAACAAGACCACCATCGTGTTCACCTACGCCGGCGACCTCTGGAGTGTGCCTCGCGAAGGAGGCATGGCCACGCGCCTCACCACCGGAACCGGCAACGAAACCGAGGCCGCCGTGTCGCCCGACGGCTCGACGCTCGCCTTCTCCGGCGAATATGACGGCAACATCGACGTTTTCACGATGCCCATCGCCGGAGGCACGCCGAAGCGCGTCACCTATCATCCCGATGCCGACCGCGTGGTGGGATGGACGCCCGACGGCTCGCGCATCTTGTTCCGCTCCAATCGCGAAAGCTTTTCACGCTTCACTCAGCTTTACACCGTACCGCCCGGCGGGGGCCTTCCCGACGTGCTGCCTCTTCCGATGGCCTGCACCGGAGCCTATTCGCCCGACGGCAAGCACATGGTGTATGCGCCTCTCGACGGCGGACAATTCGCGCCCGGGTTCAATAACTTCGTGTCCTGGAAGCGCTACCGCGGCGGCGAGGCCAGCTATCTATGGGTCGTCAATCTTGCCGATCTCACCACGGTGAAGGTGCCTCGCAAGGACTCCAACGACATCAACCCGATGTGGATTGGCGACAAGATCTATTTCCTCTCCGACCGCAACGGCCCAATGACCCTTTATCGCTGGGACCCGAAATCGAAGGCCGAGCCTGTGGAGTTTATCCCGAATCGCGGCAAGGACATCGATGCAGCCAGCGCCGGCCCCGGCGGCATCATCTATGAGCAGTTCGGCAAGATCATGATTTTCGATTTGGCCAGTTCCAAAACGCACGAGGTGCAGATCGACCTCAACGCCGACCTCAGTGAAGTCCGTCCGCACTTCCAGAACGTCTCGCGTGAAATTCGCAGCATCAAGATTTCGCCCACCGGCGTCCGCGCCGTGATGGAGGCTCATGGCGAAATTCTCACCGCTCCCGCCGAGCATGGCGATGTTCGCAACCTGACGAACTCCCCCGGCGTGATGGAACGCACCCCCGCCTGGGCTCCGGACGGCAAGACCATCGCGTATTTTTCGGATGAATCGGGCGAATACGCGCTGCACATCAAATCGCAGAATGGCGAGGGCGAAACAAAAAAGATTCCTCTGGCGGGTAAGTCGGCCTATTATTTCGATCCGAAGTGGTCGCCCGATTCCAAGCATATTGCCTTCACCGACAATCAGCTGAATTTGTGGGATGTTGAGGTCGCGTCATCAAAGGTCACCAAGGTCGACACCGATTACGCCTACGAGCTGGGCCGCGATTTCTCCTGGTCCGGCGATTCAAAGTGGATCACCTTCGTGCGCATGCTGCCGAACCGCTTTCATGCGGTTTTTGTGTATTCGATCGACAGCGGCAAGGCCACCCAGTTGACAGACGGTATGTCCGATTCGCGCCATCCCGTGTTCGATCGCGACGGCCAATATATCTACTTCACCGCCAGCACCAACTATGGCCCCACCACCAGCGGCCTCGACATGACCAGCGATGAGCACGAGGTGACCCGCAGCATCTATATGATCGTGCTGCCGAACAACATCCCGTCGCCGCTGGCGCCGGAAAGCGATGAAGAGAAAGCGGGCGCGCCCGCCGATGAAAACGGCGGCGGAGGACGCGGTGGACGCGGAGGTGGCCGTGGCGGAAATGCGGCTGCAGCCGAGCCGCCGAAGCCCGTGCGCATCGACTTTGACAAGATCCAACAGCGCATCCTCGCGCTGCCTCTGCCCGCGCGCGGCTATACTATGCTCGCCACGGGCAAAGCCGGATCGCTCTACATCATGGAGCCTCCCGCCGGTGGTGGAGGCCGGGGCGGCGGAGGAGGCGGCGCGACCCTGTCTAAGTTCGACCTGAAAACGCGCAAGACCGACAAGCTGGGCGATAGCATCGCGTCATTCGATCTCTCGGCCAATGGAGAGAAAATGCTGCTCCGCATGGGCGGAGGCGGCGCGGGCGGACGCGGAGGCCGTGGAGGCGCGCCTTCCGCTGGTCCGCAGTACGTGATCGTCCCGGCAACGGCTCCGGTGAAGGCGGGCGAAGGTGCTCTGCGCCTTAGTGACATTGAAGTAGGCGTCGATCCCATCGTCGAGTGGAAGCAGATGTATCACGAGGTCTGGCGCATTGAGCGCAGCTATTTCTACGATCCTAATCTGCACGGCGTCAATAGCGCCGACGGCGAAAAGGAGTACGAAAAATATCTCGAGACGCTGGGCTCGCGCAACGATTTGAACTACATCATTCACGCGATGCTGAGCGAGTTCACCGTCGGCCATCTGCGCGGCGGCGGAGGCAGTATTCCGGAGCCGAAGACCGTTCCCGGAGGCTTGCTCGGCGCCGATTATGAGATCGCCAACGGCCGCTACCGCTTCAAGAAAATCTATTCGGGTGAAAGCTGGAACCCACAACTGCGTTCGCCGTTGGTACAGCCCGGCCTGAACGTCACTGAAGGCGATTATCTGCTCGCGGTGAACGGCGTCGAGCTCAGCGCCAAGGACGATGTTTCGCGGCTGCTCGAAGGAACGTCGGAAAAGAGCGTCGTGATCAAGATCGGCTCCGATCCGAGCGGCGCGAATGCACGCGAAATCACCGTGGTTCCCGTCGCCAACGAAATGCAGCTGAGGCACGAAGCGTGGGTGGAAGGCAATCGCCGCAAGGTGGATGAATTGAGCGGAGGCAAGCTCGCTTACGTCTACATGCCGGACACCGCGCAGGGCGGCTTGACCAGTTTCACGCGCTACTATTTCGCGCAGACCGACAGGCAGGGCGCGGTGATCGACGAGCGCTACAACAGCGGCGGCCAGGTGGCCGACTACGTCATCGAGGTGATGAATCGCAAGCTGATGTCCTACTGGAGCCCTCGCTACGGCGCGATCTACCGCACGCCGGCCGCGTCGATCCTGGGGCCCAAGGTGATGATCACTAATGAATTCGCCGGTTCCGGCGGCGACGCTATGCCCTGGATGTTCAAATACACCAAGACCGGCCCTCTGGTCGGCAAGCGCACATGGGGCGGCCTCGTCGGCGTGTCGCAGTATCCGGTGCTGATGGACGGCGGCAACGTTACGTCACCCAATTTCGGCTTCTTCAATCCCGAAGGCCAATGGGACGTGGAAAATCACGGCGTCCAGCCGGATTACGAAGTCGAACTCGATCCGAAGCTGGTCCACGAAGGCCACGATCCGCAGTTGGAAAGAGCCGTCGCCCTGGCGCTGGACGCGTTGAAGAAGAATCCGCCGCCGGAGCCGAAGCGTCCGCCGTATCCGAACTATCAGCGGCCGCAGGGGTCGCCGAGCGGAGCCGGAAGCATGCCGCAGAGGCAATAGTGGTAACGAATATGTTGCCATTAGATCGAGGTCCGAGAGTATAACGACCCGAGGGGTCGCAGCCAATATGGCTTGTGATTTAACCGGCTGAACCCACAGGCTGCCGCCAAAGTGGCGACGGCCCTAACCGGCTGGCGGGTGGCAATTTCTCGAATGTGAAGGGAATTGGCTCCAGTCTGTTCGAGTACGGGAAGGACGGCGATCGCTTGGTGATCCTCCTCGGCGGTGGGAGCAAGAAGCGCCAACAGGAAGATATCGCCACAGCGCATGCGCGCTGGTAGGAATACAAACGACGGAAGAAAGAGAATCTCCATGCCTCTAACTCGTGACTTCAAAGAGACCATTCGCGCCCGTGTCGAGCGCGACCCAAAGTTCCGAAAAGAACTCCTGCGCGAGGGCATCGAATCGATGCTTGCGGGCGATGTCGCCACCGCGAAGGCAATCCTCCGCGACTACATCAACGCAACAGTCGGTTTCACCGAGCTTGCACACGCGACGCATATTCCTTCGAAGAGCCTTATGCGAATGCTGGGTCCGTCCGGCAACCCACGTGCGGACAATCTCTTCGAAGTCGTCAGCTTTTTGCAGCACTGCGAGGGAGTTCGGTTCAAACTCAGAACCGCTTCACGATGAGCGAATAGCAGCCGTTGCCAGCCTCCGCTCAAACCCTTGCCGAGGACATTGCGTACGGCATAGTTCCTACAATGCGCCACATCATCGTCGGCACCGCCGGCCACATCGATCACGGAAAAACGGCGCTGGTGAAAGCTCTCACCGGCGCCGACACCGACCGCCTGGCCGAAGAAAAACGCCGCGGCATCTCCATCGATCTCGGCTTCGCGCATCTCGACATCGCGCGCGACCTGCGCCTCGGCTTCATCGACGTCCCCGGCCATGAGCGTTTCGTGAAGAACATGCTGGCCGGCGCCAGCGGCATAGACGTGGTGCTGATGGTGGTCGCCGCCGGCGAATCCGTCATGCCGCAGACGCGAGAGCACTTCGAAATCTGCCGATTGTTGGGCCTGCAACACGGCGTCATCGCCATCACCAAGGCCGACCTCGCCGACGCCGACACGCTCGAACTCACGCGCATGGAGATTGAAGAATTCGTCGCCGGATCGTTCCTTGAAAAAGCCCAGATCATTTCCGTCAGTTCCGTCACCGGCGCCGGGATCCCCGAACTCCGCCAGGCGCTGATCGATGCCGCCTCGCACGCCGCGGCGAAGGACGCCTCCAGCTACTTCCGCCTTCCCGTCGACCGCAGCTTTTCCATGAAGGGCCACGGCTCGGTGGTGACCGGCACGCTCGTTGCCGGAACCCTAAACGTCGAAGACGAGGTACAGTTGTTACCCTCCGGCAAACGAGCCCGCGTGCGCGGCTTGCAGATTCATGGGGCGCCATCGAACCGCGCGTCGGCGGGCGAACGCACGGCGGTGAATCTATCGGGCGTCGATTCCGTGGAGATTCATCGCGGAATGACGCTCGCGCCGCCGGGGCTGTTTCGCACCACCGATTGCGTCGATACGATGTTCGAATTGATCCACGGCGCCCACCCGATGAAGCATCGCGCGCCGGTGCATTTTCACGCCGGAACTGCCGAGGTCGAGGCCGAAGCGCGCCTGCTCGCGTCACTCGATCCTATGAAGCCGGGTTCTCGCGCGCATGTCCGCTTCCTGCTGCGGGAACCCCTGCTGATCCTTCCCGGCGACCGCTTCATCGTGCGCATGTTCTCGCCTGTGGTGACCATCGGCGGAGGAATTGTACTCGACGCCGATCCTCCCCGGCGCGTCCGCCGTGCGCAACTCGACAGGCGTCTCGGCGAAATCGAGAAACAGGGTCTTGCGCCAGTTGCGATCGCGGAGTCCGCGTATGGGTTAACGGGTGCGGAACTGATTGCCCGATGCGGCCAACGCTCCGCCGAGCATTGGCACGAGAATAAAGCCAAAACTGCATCATTTAAGACAACGGCTCGCACGATGTTGGAGAAATATCACAAAGAAAACCCCTTAATGGCAGGCATGCCCAAGGAAGACTTGCGCAACGCCGCGCTGCCCGGCTCGCCCGCGTTCCTGCTCGACGAACTGCTGCGCCGCCTGCCAGACGTGAAGATCGAAGGCGACCTCGTCCGCCTGGCCTCTCACCGCATTTCGCTCAAGACCGATGAGTCCGAGGCTACCCAGAAGATCGAGGCTCTGTTTCGCGAGGCCGGTTTGGCGGTCCCATCTACTGCCGAGGTGCTCGCCAAGTCCGGCATCGAAGCCGCCCGTGCGCGGACGCTGCTTCAAATCCTGCTGAAAGACCGCAAGCTCATCAAAATCAGCGACGAACTGGTGTTCCACGCCTCTGCCATCGACGCCCTGCGTGCCGATCTCGCGCCACGCGCAGGCACGAAATTCTCCGTCGCCGACTTCAAGACCTGGACCGGTATCTCCCGTAAGTACGCGATCCCTCTGCTCGAATTCCTTGACCGCGAACACGTTACGCGCCGCGACGGCGACGCTCGGATTGTGCTTGACAAACGGCGAACATAAGGCGAATATAGACGGGTGGCCGAATTCGTCGGAATCGCCCGCCTCGCCGCCGGAAGCGCGACGCTCGAAGCCAAGCGCTCCGTTGAATATTTCGACCTCCCCACGCGCAAATATCTGACGAAATGCGAAAATATGCCATTTCGCTGGACCATCAATCCGTATCGCGGCTGCGAATTCGGCTGTAAATACTGTTATGCGCGCTACGCCCATGAATTCATGGAACTGCGCGATCCGTTCGACTTCGAGCGCAAGATCTATGTCAAGCAATTCGACGCAGCCGAATTCCGGCGCGAGCTGGAGCGCCTGCCGCTGGCCGAACCCATCGCGCTTGGTACCGCCACCGATCCGTATCAGCCCGCCGAACGCCGCTACGAACTCACACGGTCGATTCTCAAGGTGTTCGCCAACACCGCAGGTCTGCGCATCGGTATCACCACGAAGTCGGATCTAATCGCTCGCGATATCGACATTTTGAAGGAGGTCGCGCGCAGGCATTATCTGTCGATCCACATGACGGTCACCACCCTCGACCGCGACCTGGCGCGATTGATCGAGCCTCTCGCGCCTCGCCCCGACCTTCGCCTGAACGCCGTGCGAAAGCTCTCCCGCGCCGGTTTTCACGTGGGCGTATCGTGCTCGCCCGTGATGCCCCTGATCAACGATTCGGAATTGTCGCTCGACGCCGTAGCGCAATCCGCGGCCCGCGCCGGCGCGAAGCGGTTCTGGTGGAATATTTTGTTTCTGAAGCCCTGCTCGAAGCAGGTATTTCTGCCGTTTGTCGAAGAACGATTTCCCAAGCTCAGCAAGCGCTACAAAGAACGCTATCGCCGCGCGGCGTATCTGCGCGGGGCTTATCCCGACCTGATCCGGGAACGCATGGAGCGCATCCGCAAGCGCTACGGGTTGTACAGCGCAGAACGCCCAGAGCCCGAGTTGTGGCCGAAAACCGCCCAGGTGAGCCTTTTCGCGGATCACTGAACC
Source organism: Bryobacteraceae bacterium (assembly GCA_035542735.1). GTDB lineage: Bacteria > Acidobacteriota > Terriglobia > Bryobacterales > Bryobacteraceae > Palsa-187. The sequence continues at coordinate 441,916 of DATKKV010000021.1, read as the reverse complement.
GCCGGGATGTCGACGATGGCGCCCGTGGTCAAATCGAATCGCTGGATCCGAGACTGTATGACGATATACGAGTTTCCTTCCACTACATAAAGGTAGTGCGCGTCGCCTGATAGAAGCACGCTTCGGACGCCGTCCGCGACGTTGGTCACCACGCGCGCGGCCGAGCCGTCGGAATGAGCCACCATTGCGGAATCGCCGGCTGCGGCTCGCTGGTTCAACGGGCTTGAGAGGTTTACACCCTCGAAGTGTACCCGCGCCGATGCCCAATCGCTCCCGAAGGCAAGAAATCGGGCAGGCCGCTGCGTCATTTGCTGTATGGCAAGAAGCCGCTTGTCTGTCGAGCGATCTACCAGATCGATGAGCGAAGGAAAATCGTCCGCGTGCTGACAATTTCGTCACGGAGCAATGGAGCCGGCGGATCCCTACGCCACGTAATCCACCGGCACCTGCCCCTCCGGCAGCAATTCGCCTTTCTCCAAATGCCGGATCTTCGTGGCGAACCGCGCCGCGTGAGGATCGTGGGTCACCATCACGATCGTCTTACCGAACTGCTTGTTCAAGCGGCTGAGCAGACTCAGCACCTCGATTGCCGACGTCGCGTCCAGGTTGCCCGTCGGCTCGTCGGCGAGGATCAGGTCCGGATCCGTGACGATCGCCCGCGCGATGGCGACGCGCTGCTCCTGGCCGCCCGAAAGCTGGCGCGGCAGATGTGTGAGACGATCTCCCAGGCCCACCAGCTTCAGCGCCGTTGCCGCGTGTTCCATGCGCTCCTTCTTCTTGAGCGATGTGAGCTTCAGCGGCAGCTCGACGTTCTCAATCGCCGTCAGAACCGGGATCAAATTGAAGCTCTGAAACACGAAGCCGATGTGGACGTTGCGCCAGTGCGCGATCTCGCGGTCGCTGAGTGCGCGGAGATTCTCGCCGAGCACCAGAATTTCGCCGTCCGTCGGGCGATCCATCGCGGCGATGAGGTGCAGCAGCGTCGATTTGCCGGAGCCCGAAGGCCCCATCAGCGCGAGGAATTCGCCCTTCTGGACTTCGATGTTGGCGTCCTTCAGAGCCACCACGTGAAACTCGTCGCGGATGAATTCCTTGGTCAGATTCGTCGTCTTGATTACGGGATCGCTCATTTTTGTCTCACCTTATCTCCGTCTTTGATCTCCGCCGGAGGGTTCACGATCAAATCCTCTCCGCCGATCAATCCATCGTCGATGTGGACGCCCTGCGCGCCGCCGGGAAGCGTGGTGGTGGCACCCGTCTTCACTGTCCGTTTCACTGCCCGCCCGTTGGCGATCACAAATACTGACCCGCTGCGCACGGCCGAGATCGGCACCACGATCGAGGGCCTGGCTACTTCGCCCTTCGCCGCAGGCTTGGCGTCGGAGACAAACGCCACGCTCGCGTTCATTTCAGGACGCAGGTACTGGTCCGGATGCGCGATGCGCACCTTCACCTGCACGGTGGCCTTTTGACGATTCGCTTCGGGTGAGACTTCGTCGATGAAGCCGTCATACTTGCGATCCGGGAACGCGTCCGTGGTGATGATGCCTTTCTGCTTCGGCGCGAGCTTGGCGAAATCGTTCTGGTTTACATCGATCTCCACCTTCAAGTCGTTCAGATCGGCAAGCGATACCACGTAGCCCTTCGCACCCTTGTCGCCCACGAAGCCCGTGGTCACGAACTCGCCTTTTTCCACGTTGCGTTCCAGAATCGTGCCATCGACGGGAGCCCGAATGACGGTGTTCCTGAGCTGCGTTTCCGCCAAAGCGAGCTGTCCTCTAGCCTGCTCCACCAAGCCCCGGGCGGCGTCGATATCTTCCTTGCGCGGCCCGAGCCTCGCTAGATCGTACGTGCGATATTGCGAAATGGCCTGCGCCACGGCGCTATCGTACTTGGCCTGCGCATCGTCCAGGCTCTGGCGCGACAGTACTCCTTCGTCCACCAGCTTCTTCGTACGGTCCAACGTCACCTTGGCGTTCGTCTCGTTGGCCTTGGCGTTATCGAGGTCGGCCTTCGCCTTGGCGATCTCTTCCGGGCGCGACCCATTCATCGCGCGCGCCAGTGCCGCTTCCAGGTTTGACAGCTGCCCGCGCGCCTGCTGTACCTGGGCTCTATATTCGTCGTCCTCCAGGCGAACCAGTTCCTGATCCTTCCGCACGATGTCGGCTTTTTCCACGCCGATCCAGGCCACCTTACCTACTACTTTCGCGGCTAGCTCGATCTTGTGCGCGGCCACGATGTAGCCGGTGGCGTTCAAAATCACGTCCCCGGCGCGAGCGCCGTCGCCCGAAGAGGCGGCGCGCACCCGCACCACATCCACCTCAGTGGGCTTGTTCAGCATCCCGTAGAGATAGAACCCACCCGCGGTTAGAAGGATCAGAGCGATCGCTCCCAAAATCCATCCCGTGGCCCACGCAGACGGTTGATCCGATCGTTTCTTGCTTCGGTCGATGCGCAGGCTTTTCAGTTCGGCTTCCATTGCTTTGTTTCGTGTGATCCCTTGTTTCGTGCGCTAAATATCTCTTAGCGCGGCGAGAATCTCTTTCCGTGCCGCCATGCGCGCCGGAAACACTCCGCCGATGGCGCCCATCAGCACGGCGAAGATCATTCCCAATGCCATCGCCGCCGGACCCGCGTGAAAATTAAACGCGATCTCGCTGAAGCTGGTGAAGCTCATCATGCTGGTGCTGACGAAATTCAGAGGCAGAGCCAAAAGGCAGCCCAGCGCTCCGCCCAGCAGCGACAGCAGCACCGATTCCCAAAAAAAGCTGGTCAGAATGCTGCCTCGCGAAAACCCCAGCACGCGCAGCGTGCCCACTTCCTTGGCCCGGCGAGCGACGGCGGCATACATTGTGTTCATCGCCGCGAAGCTCGACCCTACCGCCATGATGATTGCCACGAACACTCCCAGGTACTGCACTGGTGCCGCGGAGTTAGTCTGCGATTCCATGTATTCCACCTCAGTGCGCGCGTTGCAGTTCAAACGCTGATCGTCGTTGATGGAATTGATCAGCGCCTGCGCCGCGATCGAATCCGTGGCGCGCACCAGAGCGGAACTGGGGCCGTCCTGGCGGTTGAAATCGCCCGCCATCTGGTTCAGATCGGCGTAAATTTCGCTATTGGTGGCACTGGAATTCGAATCCATCACGCCCACCACTTCCCAATCGCCCCGGCCGAAGTGGAGCTTTTTGCCTAGCGCGGCGTCCGGATAGCTCTTGGCGATGGACTTGCCCACCACCACCTCGCGTTGCCCCGCGCGAAACCAGCGGCCGTTTGCGATTTTCGTTTTCTCGCGGATATCCAGACCCACCTGAGTTACGCCCCGCAGCGTGATGTTCATGCCGTCGGGGTGCGATTCGTTGGGCAGATTGATCACCGTCACCAGTTCGAGCGACGCCTGCGGCTGTCCATCGGCGCCTCGCGCAATGCCGGGCTTCGACTTCAACGTCTGAAATGCCTCCAGCGTCATGCCGCCGCTCAGTTCGGCATTCGCGCCCTTGCGCATCACCAAAACGTTCAGCGGATTGCCGGATGTGCGGAACGCGCCCTGCAGCCCGTTCACCAGGGCCAGTATTGCCACCAGCACCGCCACCGTCAGCGCGATGCCCAGAGCGGTCATCAACGTCGTCGTCTTGCGGATCGTAAGATTGCGAAGATTATATGCCAATGGAATTGCCATAAAATCAGCCCGAGTTCCTCAGGGAATCCAGAATCGGCGTACGCGCGGCGTTATACGCCGGCACGAACGAGCTCGCGACGCCGATGAAAAACGCCAGCACCAGCAGCGCCGAGCCGACGTCCGGCGTTATCGTCAGCGTCTTCATCGCCTGCATGAAGCTGGGGCCGTGGCGAATGACATTCGTAAGGCCCATCGCCAACACCAGCCCGACCACGCCGCCCAGCACCGCCAGCACACCCGCCTCTCCCAGGATCATGAACAGGATTGTTCCCGGCGTATAGCCGAGCGTCTTCAGAATGCCCACTTCGCGAATCCGCTCGCGCACGCTCATCGCCATGGTGTTGGCCGAAACCAGCAGCACCGTGAACGTCACCGCCGCACAGATCGCCATGAGGAACAATTTCACGTTGCCCAGGAAAGAAACGAATTGCAGGGCGAATGCCTGTTCCGATTCCGACTTCGTGGGGGCAGTGGAGTTGGCGAACATGTCGTCAATCGCCTTGGCTACCGATGCGACCTGATCCGCGCGCTCCACCTGCACTTGGAACGATCCCACCAGATCCTGGCGTGTACTGCTATTGCCCAGCATCTGTCGCAGATACTCCTGGCTGAAGAAGAGCGATTCGGTGGTGTTGGGATCGGTGAAGATGCCCACCAGAGTCAATTCCGGATTCACCGGGAAAATATCTCCGGTGAGGAAGATCTTCTCGCCGATTTTCCAGTGCATGCGCTCGGCCAGGTCGGAACTGGCCACGGCGGCGGTGCGCAGGTGCTTGAACGCCTGCTGCTGATCTTCGGGAAGAAACAGCTCGGGGCGGACCCTGAAGAACTTGTCGGGTTCCACGCAAAAACGGGCAAAGAAGTTCGCCTGAACCCTCGCATCCTTATAAGTGCCGCCGAACCATTGCCAGATCATCGCCTCGCGCACGCCAGGGACCTGCCGGATTTTCATCTCGTAGGCTGTGGGCAGCGGCTGGGTGATGGAGACTTTATGGTGCACCACCAGCCGGAGTTCCTGGCCGGGCGCCGGCGGCGCAAGGAACAAGCCTCGATAAAGCGCCCCAAGCACGCCCAGCAGGCAGAGCGACATGCCGATGCTCACCATGGTCAGCGCGCTACGGCGGCGATTGCGCAGGGCATTCTTAAACATCAGCGACAGATAACGAAACATATAGTTCCTATGATGCGCTACAGGTTATCCCGGACTACTCTATATTCTAGATGAGCAGCCGGATAGGCCCGGACCTGCAATCGGCGAACGGCAATTTTCCATGGACGAACGGCGAGACGAGTTTTTCATGCAGAAGGCGCTGGAGCTGGCGCGCGAGGCCGAACGCGCGGGCGAAGTGCCCGTCGGCGCCGTCGTCGTGCTCGACGGTCAGGTGATCGGCAGCGGGCGAAATGCTCCAATCGAGCGTAATGACCCGTCGGCGCACGCCGAAATGATCGCTCTGCGGCAGGCGTCCGCGGCCATCCGTAATTATCGTTTGGAGGGCGCGACGCTCTACTGCACGCTGGAACCCTGTGTGATGTGTGCCGGGGCTTTGGTGGCCGCGCGCGTGGAGCGGCTTGTCTTCGGTGCCCGGGACTTGCGCTTCGGCGGCGTGCGAAGCAAATTCCGCGTCGCCGATTCGGAGCTTCTCAACCACCGCGTCCAAATCGACGAGGGAGTTGTCGGCGCCGAATGCGCGGAGTTGATGCAGCGCTTTTTCGCGACACGGCGAAACGGATAGGGATCTCGGTTACTTCACTTCTTTGATCCGGATATTGCGGAACATCGCCACCGTCGTCGGGTCGTGCAGCTGGAGGCCGATCGGTCCCTTTAGAGGACGGCCTGGCTCACCTTTGTACTGCGACACCAGCACGCCATTCATCGTGACCTTGATACCGGAATCGCGCACTTCGATGTCGAAGGTGTTCCAATCGTCCGGGATCTGGGATCCGGTCTTCGCGGCGTCGAACAAGTAGACACTGCCCGAGGGGTATTGATCTCTATATCCATTCGAGATCTGAATCTCATAGCCAACGTGCGAGGGTGTCTGCTTGGCGTCGATCTGCGGGCCTACGATGCTGTGAATGGCTCGCGAGGTGTCGCGAATGGAGACACCGCTGTTCCCGCCGTGGCGCGTCCACCATTCGACGTGCAGATCGTATTCGCCGAACTCCTTCTTGGTGTACAGCCAGGACTGGTTCACCGGCAGATTCTGCTCATACTTGATGGACAGATCCCTCTGGCCGACGAGCGCGCCGTCGCGCATCACGTTCCAGAGTCCGTCGCCGACAATCTCCCATCCGTCCAGGTTCTTTCCGTTCAGCAGATTTTCCCAACCGGCGCCCGAAGCGGTTAAACCGGCGAATAAAAGGAGACAAACAAGGCCGCGCATGAGGGAAGTCTATCACGCAGCCTTGTTTGTATGGCATGTTCGCAGACCATCAAGCCGGAAGCGGCACAGGAAACTGCAGGCTCGGCGGAGGAGACACGGCGCGCTGGCTGACGGCCGGCTTGCGTACCGGCGTAAAGCGCGACGGGCCGTTGAAGTATTCGTCCAGAGGGTACAGCGGATACGGCTCCAGTTCCCGGAACACGCGTCCGAGTTTCTGCTCGATCCGATAGACCGCATGGAAGAAATTTCCGCGGTCAATATGTAATTGACGCGAACAAAGCTTCCAATCCGCCCCGAGCAGGAAATGATATCGGAAGAGTTTCTGTTCAAACTCACCCAGAACGCGTTTCGAAATCAGTGTAAAGTCAGCGATATATTCTTCGTCTTTTCGTCCCCACGTCGACGGACGGCTCCGTCCCGCGTGTGGCTCCAGCGAAACCCGGCTCAGGTGCCGCTCCTGCGTGACACAGCGCAGAAAGCGGTCGTAGCAGATGCGAAAAATAGCGCGTAACACGCAGTTGCAGGGCGCGAGCGCGCCTTTCCTTGCCAGCCGCAATCCAGACCCATGGCATTGCGTACAATTGTGCATGGCCAGCGCCAGCGTTTCCGAACGAGTCCATTCCATATACCGTGTGTATCCTCTGTAAGCGCCGCTTAAAGCGGCTTTAGTAGGAATAGTACTCCGGTATATGAGATAAGTCAATTAGTATTTCTAGTATTATCCCTTAATCTCCCGATAAATGTTTAACACTTCCTGCGCCGTTCGATCCCAGTGAAAATTCTTCGCTTGCGCCAGGCCCGCCGTGATCAGCGCCTGCCGCCGTTCCTCGCTCAGCAAGATATCGTGAATTCCCCGGGCGATGTCGAAGACGTTATCGGGGCTGACCAGTTCCGCCGCGTCGTCCACCGCCTCCACGAGCGAAGGCAGGTTGGAGGCGACCACCGGCGTGCCACAAGCCATGGCCTCCAGCGGCGCCAAGCCGAACCCCTCGTAGAGCGACGGAAACGCGAATACTGCAGCCGCGCGGTAAAAAACCCGCAACGTATCGGCGGAGACGAATCCCAGGAAGCGGACGAACTGCTCGACGCGGCTGGACACCACGGCCCGCCGCACGGCAGGGTATTTCGATAGCTCGTCGCCGATGATTACCAAGCGCAGTTCTCGAAATTCCGGGCGGCTTTCCAGTTCCCCTCGCAGCACGGCGAAGGCCTCCACCAGGCGCGGGATGTTCTTTTGAGGTCGGATGGTCCCGGCGTAAAGAATGAAGGGCTTCTGGATGGAATAGCGTTCCAGGATGTGGTTGTCATGGTCCGCGCTGCCGGCCTCCACCGTGAAGGCGGGGTCGGGCGCGCTGTAGATCGTGCGGATCCGCTCCGGCGGAACGTGCAGAACGGTCTCCACGTCACGATGCGTGGAATTGGACACAGTGATCACGCACGCCGCGCGCAGCGCACCGCGGCGGAAGCGCTGTTCGTGCATGCGATTGCGGAGGTCCTGGTGCGATGGAAACAGCAGCGTGCTCATGTCGTGGATGGTCAGTACGTAGGGTTGCGGCATCCACCATGCCACCGAGTTCAGTGGAATATGATACAAATCCGCCTGTAACGTCCGCAAAAATCTCGGAAAGGTAATGTTATGCAGAATTTCCGTATCCGCGTGGGGATAAACCGCGGCATGGAAATTGGATCCTATTCCTTGGATTTCCGGAATATCATTAGGCGGAAGAATCAGCGTATACCGGTTCTTGTGCTCCAGCCGCGCAAGTCCGTGGATCAGGTTGCGGATATACGTGCCGATGCCGAAGTCGCGGATGCGTCGGGCGTCGAGGACGACGTGCGGCATGGCTGAAACGCTTTATTTACCGAGTTTCCAGGGGTAGAGAGGGAAGCGGCTGGTCAGCTCTCCCACCCTGCGGCGCACTTCGGCGAGCGCGTCCTTGCTGGCGATGTTATCGAGCACGCGCGCGATCAATGACGCCACTTCGCGCATTTCCTGCTCCTTGAATCCGCGCGTGGTTACGGCTGGGCTTCCGAACCTCATGCCGCTGGGATTTAATGGCGGATTTACGTCAAAGGGAATGGTATTTTTATTTGCTGTAATATAAGCCTGGTCCAGGGCCGCCTCTGCCTCCTTGCCCTTGACTCCCTTGGCGAACACGTCCACCAGCATCAGATGCGTGTCGGTGCCGCCGGAGACCACGCGGAAGCCTGCTGTGCCGAGGCCCTCGGCGAGCGTGCGGGCATTCGCGACCACTTGCTTCTGGTACGCGACAAACTCCGGCGTCATGGCTTCCTTGAAGCACACCGCCTTGGCGGCGATGACATGCACCAGAGGACCACCCTGCACCCCCGGAAAGACATTCTGGTCAATCGCCTTGCCGTACTTCTCTTTCGCCAGGATCATGCCGCTGCGCGGGCCTCGCAGCGTCTTGTGCGTCGTGGAGGTGACGATATCGGCCCAGTCACAGGGGTTCGGATGCACGCCTGCCGCCACCAGTCCTGAGATATGCGCCATGTCCACCAGGAAAATCGCGCCCACCGAATCGGCGATCTGCCGGAAGCGCGCAAAATCGAGGATGCGCGGATAGGCGCTACCGCCCGCGATGATCATCTGCGGCTTATGCTCCTCGGCCAGGCGCGCCAGCTCATCGTAGTCGATGCGCTCGTCTTCCTTGCGCACCCCGTAGGGAACGATCTTGTACGTCTTGCCCGAAAAATTCAGGTGATGCCCGTGCGTCAAGTGCCCGCCGTGGGACAGATTCATGCCGAGGATCGTATCGCCCGGCTTGATCGCCGAGGCATAGGCGGCCTGATTGGCCTGCGAGCCGGAATGCGGCTGCACGTTGACGTATTCGGCGCCGAACAGCTTTTTTGCGCGTTCGCGGGCCAGGTTTTCCACGATGTCCGTGTACTCGCAGCCGCCGTAGTAGCGCCGCCCGGGATAGCCTTCGGCATACTTGTTCGTGAAGACGCTGCCGGTGGCCTCCAGAATCGCCTCTGAGGTGAAGTTTTCGCTGGCGATCAGTTCCAGGCGCGAGTTCTGGCGCTCCGTCTCCTGGCGAATGGCCTCGTAAATCTCCGGATCGGCCTGCGCGAGCGGCAGTGCCATGGCATTTTCGGTAACAGTCATGATTCCTTTTCCAGTTCGGCGATCTTCCCCACGCGCCGCGCATGGCGGCCGCCCTCAAACGGCGTTTCCAGGAAAATTCGCACCATTTCGTGAGCGGCTTCGGCAGGTGTATAACGCGCGCCGAGGGTGATGATATTGGCGTCATTATGGGCCCGCGTCAGCCGAACCGCGTCGGTATTGAACGCGATGGCCGCGCGGATCCCGGACACTTTATTGGCCGCGATCGACATGCCGACGCCGGTGAAGCAGACTAATATTCCCCGTTCCGCCTCGCCCGAAGCCACCTGGCGAGCGACCCTTTCCGCGAAATCCGGATAATCGGTCGATTCAGGCGAATGTGTGCCCGCGTCGATCACTTCATGCCCGGCCTCACGCAGCGCGTCGCGGACCTGGTCCTTCAAAGCGAACCCCGCGTGATCTGCGCCAATCGCTATTTTCATGGGGAACCTTCACTGTAGCAGGGGCCAGCGGCCGATTCCAAGCGACGTACACCGCCGTGATGCATCATAGAGGAGATTGCAGCCAACGATGCGATGGGGATTGCTGTTCCTTGCCGCGGTGTGCATCGCACGCCTTTGGCTGATGCCGCTCGGCTCCAGTTTTTGGGTCGACGAGATGGCGACGATCTTCGTGGTCGAGCACGGCGCGAATGATCCGTCATTGAACATCGCTCCGCAGGTACCGCAGTCAGTCTATTACGCGGCGGTTCGCGCCACAAATCCCGGACGCTCGGAGATCGCCTACCGCCTGCCTTCGATCTTCTTCATGGCTGTTGCGTTGTGGTTCGTGGCGCTGCTTGCTGCCAAGCTGATTCATCCCGACGCCGGGTGGTTCGCTTTCTTCGCCGCCTTGGCCCTCAAGAACATCAACTATGAAGCCGCCAACGCGCGCCCTTACGCGATGGGGATGTGCGCGGCCGCCGCTGCTCTCTATTTCCTGGTGCGATTTCTCGATGAGCGCCGCTGGCACGACGCCGCGCTGTTTGTGGTCTTTGCCGCGCTGCTGTGGCGCGTCCACCTGATTTTCTTGCCGTTTTACGCAGTGCTCGGGCTGTGCGCGCTGGCGCGGCGCAATGGCGTCGCCCTTTGGAAACTCGCACTCCTGTTTGGCGCCGTGGGACTGCTGCTGATTCCCGTGGCCATCAACGCGATGCATCTAAACGATCAGGCAAAGGAGCATGTCGTCACCGTGCAGCCCGTCTCGAAGGATTTCCTGTACTCGCTGCGGCTGACGCTGGTTGTGGGCGCTGCCCTCGGCGCGTGGGTCTTGTCGAAATTTGCCCGCCCGCGAGCAGTGGTTGCCTCCGTCGCAATTCCAGCCGTCGCCTGGTGGCTTGCGCAACCGGTGGCGCTGTTCGCCTATTCAAGGCTCACCGGGAACAGCGTCTTCGTTCCGCGCTATCTGACGCTCTCGCTGCCGGGAACGGCGCTGGCGGCCACGCTCGCGGCGTCCCTCTTTCTGCCGGCTCGATTCTGGAAGCCGGCCGCGCTCATCATGGGCATCTGCGCGCTGATCTTCGTGGGGCAGTGGAAGAAGCTCTGGCCGGACCATCACAATTCCGACTGGCGCGCGGCGGCCGAGGCGGTGAATAAACTGGCGCTGCCCTCCTCGGTCCCGGTCATTTGCCCGAGCCCCTTCATCGAGGCCCGGCCTCCCGAATGGAAACCCGATTACCACATGCCCGGCTTCCTGTATGCGCATCTGCTGGTCTATCCGGTACGTGGAAACGTGGTGCTCTTCCCCTTTGCCGACTCGCCCGAAGCAGACGACTACGCGACGGCGCTGGCGCAGGGAGCCATACCCGCGGCGGGCCGGTTTGTCATCTATGGAGGCAACCGGGTCACGCATTTCTGGCGAAACTGGTTCGAAAAGCGCCCCGAACTCGCCGGCTGGACTCATCGCGAGCTTGGACAATTTCTAGATGTTCACGCGGTGCTGTTTGAGCACCCGTGATACCGGTTTCTACGGCTCCGGCGGAGGTTTCAGCTCATTCGTGTTGAAAATCCGCATCGGTTCGCCGGGCGGCGCCACCTTCAACACCAGAGCGACGTGATACCGCGGGCCCTGATAGTAAGACACCCGAATATTATGCGCCCCATGGCTCAGGCGGACCGATCCGGTGACTTCCTGCGGCGGATGTGGACCGTCGTTGTCGATGATCTCCTCGCCGTCGATATAGAGTTTCGACCCGTCGTCGGAAAGCAGGGAAAATTCGTAATAGCCCGGTGTTTCGGCCCAGAATCGGCCGGTGTAATCAATCGCGAACCACTCAAAGCGCTTGGTCACTCCGGGGAAGCCCTGCTGGAAGTCCTGTGGGGGGATGTTCAGGGACGTGGTGTAAATCGTCCCCACGGGCTTCATCTTCTCGAATCGAGGCAGTTTTGACGCGCCGTGATGCAGGTTGTAGATATGGCCTTCGAGTCCGTTCGGAATCACCACCGTGATGCCGAAGGTCACCTGAGGCTCCTGCGCCAGCAGCGACAGCAGGGCCATCCACATTGGCATAGTCTTACTTTATCGCGCGAGAGCCTGTCCCCTGGCTCACGCCAGGGGCTGTCCTCGGTGGGCAATGGAAAGCCCCATGCGTCAGCGTGGGGCTAAATCAGACTGTCAAAGATCAATTTATCGGGCGGGCCCTTTAGCCATCAGTTCTTCTTCCGGTGACACAGAACGCAGATCCTCAGAGGCGTTCCCTAGGCTGCCCCCTCCTGGCCGATTCGGCTCTCCGTTGGAAAGAGCGTTTGGCGCGAAAAGCCGCGAGGTCGCTTACGTCGGCCCGCATGCTGACGCATGGCGGTTCAGTTAATAAGAAGATCGCCGGTAGCTCGCGGTCACCAAGCCCTTGGGATACGCGCGGCATTCGATTAACTCGAACTTGCGCTCGGGAAAACCGGCGGGAAACATGGGGATTCCCGCGCCCAACAGCACGGGGACGATTCCGATTTCAACGCGATCGATCAGATCCTCTTCAAGAAACGTCCGCGCGAGTTCGCCTCCGCCCGCCAGCCAGATATTTTTTCCGGGCTTTGCTCGTAGCGCGTCCACAAACGTGCGCGGCGCTTCGTTCACCCACTCGACGAACCGGCGTTTGCCCGGCAGCTCGGTTCGAGAAAAAACGAAGTACTGGATGCCGCCCGATTTGAACTGGGCTTCGCCGCCAGCCTTCACGCCGGCCTCGTACGTCTTGCGGCCCATGATCCCGGCGTCGATGGTCTTGAAAAACGCTCCCATGTCGTGGGAAGGCTCATGGACCAGCCAATCCAGTCCGCCATCCGGCCGCGCAATGTAGCCGTCCATGCTGACGCCGCAGCCGTAGACGATCTCGCGCATAAGGCTCACTCCCCGACGACTTCCAAGAACGCCTGCGCCGCGTGGCTCAGCGCTCTCCGGGCAGGATACACCAGGCGGATCTTGCGATCAACCATCATTTCCTTCACCCGAACCTCGCACAGGATGCCATGCGACAATTCCTCGATCACGCACATGCGCGGCAGGAACGCGACGCCTTCGTTGCGCTGCACCATCTTGCGGATCGCCTCCACCGTCGGCATTTCCACGTCCATGTTCAGAGGCACTTTGTTGCGCTGAAATTCGCGGATCACCACCCCGCGGTACGGCGACACCACGTTGTGGGCGATAAACGTCTCCATGCCCAGTTCAGTGATGGAAATCTCCCCGCGCGAAGCGAACCGGTGCTCGGGCGACGTGATGAATGCCAGGTGGTCGGTGAAGATTACCTTGGAGACCAGCCGCTCATCCTCTGGGTCGAAAGTGAGTATTCCTAACTCCAGATCGCCGTCGAGGAGGTCCGACGGGATTTTGCTCGAAAGACTGCGCCGGATCTGCACTTTGATCTTCGGATAGCGCCTCCGGTACTTCTCGATGTGGTCGAGCAGGTACAACGTAGACGATTCGTTGGCGCCGATGGTCAGCCGTCCGGCTGATTTGTCCCGCAATTCGGCCAGGGCATTTTCCATATCGCCCTGCAGGTTCTCGAACCGGCGCGCGTACTCCAGAACGATCTTCCCGGCGTCCGTCAGCAGCAGATCCTTGGCTGAGCGGTCGATCAGCTTCTCGCCCAGTTCCGTCTCCAATCTTTGGATCGAGAGCGAAATCGCGGGCTGGGTGCGCAGCAACTTTTCGGCGGCGCGAGAGAAGCTTTTCTCTGCGGCGACCGTCAGAAAAACGCGCAGCGGATGCATCTCCATAAAAATTGATTATACTATGATTCACCTTTATCGCAACTCGAAGAACTATAAATTTGCTAAATCCAGAAACGGGCTGCATAATCGAGGGAAACAGGTAACGACTATGGCTGATCGCATCTACATTTTCGATACGACTCTTCGCGATGGGGAACAGTCGCCCGGATGCAGCATGACCGTGCCAGAGAAGATCCGGATGGCTGCCAAACTCGTGGAACTTGGCGTCGACATCCTCGAAGCCGGCTTCCCGATTGCCTCGGAGGGAGACTCCGAAGCGGTGGACGCGGTCAGCCGTGAGTTTCCGTGGGCCAACGTGGCTGCGCTGGCGCGCTCCAATAAGCCGGATATCGAGGCGGCCATCCATAGCTTGCGCAACGCCAAGCGTCCGCGCATTCACACGTTCTTGGCTACCAGTGACATTCATTTGAAATACAAGCTGAAGAAATCGCGCCAGCAGGTTTTGGACGAAGCCTGCGCGGCCGTAACGCTCGCGCGCCAGCACTGTGACGACGTGGAGTTTTCGGCCGAGGACGCGACCCGGACCGATTGGGACTATCTCGAACAAATTTGCAAGGCGGTCGTCGCGGCGGGCGCACGCACAGTGAATCTGCCCGATACGGTGGGTTACTCCGTCCCGGACGAATACGCGGCATTGATTGGCCGGATGGTTAAGGCGCTCGGCGATACGGCTATTGTCAGCGTCCATTGCCACGACGATCTTGGCCTGGCGGTCGCCAATTCGCTGGCCGCCCTGCATGCCGGAGCGCGGCAGATCGAGTGCACTGTCAACGGCATCGGCGAACGCGCGGGCAACGCGTCGCTGGAAGAACTTGTCATGGCGATGAAGACGCGGAGCGACCGTCTGCCCTTTGAGACACGCATCGTTACCGAGCAGCTTTATCCGGCCAGCCAGTTGCTTTCCTCGCTGATCACGTTCGGGCCGCAACCGAACAAAGCGATCGTCGGGGAGAACGCCTTCGCGCACGAAGCGGGCATCCATCAGGACGGCTATTTGAAGGAGCGCACGACGTACGAGATTATGTTACCGCAGAGCGTCGGCGTGCCGGAGACTAAATTGGTGCTCGGCAAGCACAGTGGGCGCCACGCGTTGGCTCAACGTTGCGAGGCACTGCTCGGCGCGCCTCTCACCAAGGAGCAGCTCGATACGGTCTATCACCGCTTCACCGCGCTGGCGGACAATAAGAAAGGCCTGCGCAACGACGAGATCGCGTCGCTGGCCCGCGCGGTCGTCGAAGAAACCAGAGCGGCCGGCGTCGGCGCGGATTAAGCGCAGTCGCCGGGCGTCACGCGCCAGTTTTGAAAGTTATTCATGAACCTAAAAATCCTGCTTCTTCCCGGCGACGGGATCGGCGCCGAAGTCACCAGTGCGGCTGTCGACGTCCTGAACGCCGTCGCCAGGAAATTTGGTCATACGCTTGAACTGAGTGAAGGCCTTATCGGCGGCGTCGCGATTCACAAGACCGGATCGCCTCTGCCGCCGGACACGCTCGATAAAGCGCTCGCGGCCGACGCCACGCTGATGGGAGCGGTGGGCTTGCCGGAGTTCGACAACATCGACCCGGCCAAGCGTCCGGAAAAAGGGTTGCTGGGCATCCGCAAGGCTCTGGGAGTCTTCGCGAATCTGCGTCCTGTGCGCACGTGGCCGGCGCTGGTGGAATCCTCGCCGCTGAAGAATCATCTGGTGGAGGGCACGGACATGATCATCGTCCGCGAACTCACCGGCGGCCTCTATTACGGCGAACCTCGCGGCGTTTTCGAGGACTACGCGGTGAATACGATGCGCTACACGCGTCTGGAAATCGAGAGGGTTTCGCGCAAGGCGTTTCAACTGGCGCGGGCGCGGCGCAAGAAGCTCACTAGCGTGGACAAATCGAACGTCATCGAAAATTCGCAGCTCTGGCGGCGCGTCGTCGTTGAAGTGGCGAAAGAGTTTCCGGACGTGGAACTGGACCACCTGCTTGTCGACAACTGCGCGATGCAGCTGGTGCTGAATCCGCGGCGCTTCGACGTGATTCTCACCGAAAATATGTTCGGCGATATCCTGAGTGATGAAGGAGCCGTCTTGGCCGGATCCATCGGCATGCTTCCGTCGGCCTCCCTGGGCGAATCGAAGGGCCTGTATGAACCTGTACACGGGTCCGCACCCGACATCGCCGGCCAGAACAAGGCCAATCCGCTGGGCGCGATCGGCAGTGTCGCCGCGATGCTCGAATACAGCTTCGGTCTGAGGGCCGAGGCCGCCGCGGTGAACGACGCCATCGGCAAGGTGCTCGACCAAGGCCGCGTTACGGCCGATCTGAAGCCGAAGGGCGCGCCCTCGACCACCTCCGAAGTCGGGAACGCAGTGAGTGAAGCATTATGACGAAGCCCCGAACGATCATCGAGAAGATCTGGGACAGCCATGTCGTGAGCCAGCAGCCCGGCGCTCCCGCGTTGCTCTACATCGACCTGCACCTGGTCCACGAAGTCACCTCGCCGCAGGCATTCGACGGTCTGCGCAGGCGCGGGTTGAAGGTCCGCCGTCCCGATCTGACCATCGCGACCACGGATCATTCCACGCCGACCACACCGCGCGGCTTGCCGATTGTCGACAAGGTCGCCGCCGCGCAGGTCGAACAGCTTGAGGCCAATTGCAGGGAGTTCGGTATCCGCTGTTACGGCTTATCAAGCGACAAGCAGGGCATCGTGCACGTGATGGGGCCCGAGCAAGGCCTGACGCAGCCTGGCATGACCGTAGTCTGCGGCGACAGCCACACCGCCACCCATGGAGCCTTCGGCGCGCTGGCGTTCGGCATCGGGACGAGCCAAGTGGAACACGTGCTCGCCACGCAATGCCTGTTGCAGACGCCTTCGAAGACATTCGCGGTGCGCGTCGACGGATCGCTGAAGCCGGGCGTCACGGCAAAAGACATCATTTTGAACCTGCTCTCGAGAATCGGCATCGGCGGCGCGACGGGGTGCGTCATCGAATATTCAGGCTCGGCGATTCGGGCGCTTTCGATGGAAGAGCGCATGACGGTCTGCAACATGTCGATTGAAGGGGGCGCGCGCGCCGGCCTCATTTCCCCGGACGACACGACGTATCAGTACGTCTCGGGCCGCCCGTTCGCGCCGAAGGGCGCGGAATTCGACGCCGCGGTGGCGCTCTGGAAGACGCTGCCGACGGATGAAGGCGCGACGTTCGACCGCGAAATCTCGATTGACGCGAGCGCACTTGAGCCGATGATCACTTTCGGCACCAATCCCGGCATGGGCATCTCGATTTCCGCACCGGTTCCCGATCCCGGAGGCATCGCCGATCCACTGGAGCGCGAAACCCTGAAGAAAGCGCTGCATTACATGGATCTGCCCTCGGGCAAGCCCTTGCTGGGCCACTCGGTGAACGTAGTTTTCATCGGAAGCTGCACCAATTCGCGCATCTCCGATCTTCGCGCCGCCGCCCAGGTGTTCAAGGGCCGCAAAGTGAATCCGAATGTGCGGGTGATGGTTGTTCCCGGATCCCAGCAGGTGAAGGCGCAGGCCCAGGCCGAGGGGCTCGACAAAATTTTCCGCGACGCGGGAGCCGACTGGCGCGAAGCCGGTTGCTCCATGTGCATCGCCATGAACGGCGACCAGCTTCAGCCGGGAGAATACAGCGTGTCGACGAGTAATCGTAATTTCGAAGGACGTCAAGGCAAGGGCGGACGCACGTTCCTTGCGAGCCCGTTGACCGCCGCGGCCAGCGCCGTCACCGGCGTGATCACCGACGTAAGGACGCTACTCTAATGCGGATCACCGGCAAGACCGTGGTATTCCCGGTCGACAACATCGATACGGATCAAATCATCCCGGCGCGATTTTTGAAAACAATTTCGAAGGCCGGCCTCGGCGATCAGCTTTTTTACGATTGGCGCTATGAAGCCAACGGCGCGCCGAAGCCCGATTTTATTCTCAACGCCGATTCCGCCAAGGGCGCGGAGATTCTGGTGGCGGGCGCTAACTTCGGCTGCGGCAGCTCCCGCGAGCATGCGCCGTGGGCGCTGACGCAATTCGGATTCAAGGCCGTGGTCAGCACGTCGTTCGCCGATATTTTCAAGGGAAATGCCTTGAAGAACGGCCTGCTGCCGGTGATCGTGCCGCCCGCGGTTCACGCCGCGCTGATCCAAGCTCCGGGCGTGGTGGTCACCATCGACCTGGCGTCGCAGACGCTGACGATGCCGGATGGGACCTCGACGCAGTTTCCCATCGACGCTTTCGCCAAGCACTGCCTGCTCGAAGGGGTGGACGAGTTAGGCTACCTTTTGAAGCAGGATGCGGCCATCGCTGCGTATGAATCGCGGCGGGTGGGCTCCGTCAACACGCTGGCGTAGAAGGTGGTCTGTCCCTTTCGACGCGGCAGTTTAATGAGCTCTGTTTTGTTAACTTTGCCGTTTGCAACCACCTTGGGCCGCCACGACGAGCCTTACTCTGCGGGCAGGAGAACAACAATGGCCGCAACCACCGCTGGAACCAAGACCGTTACCCATTCGCTCGCGCCGCACTTGAGCGCGTCGGCGCTCACCACTCTGCTCGCGACGCCGATCGAGAATCTCACCGTCGCGCAGGTCGAACAGCTCGTCGACGCGCTCCGCCGCGTGCAGGGCGGGGGAAGCCCCGCCGCTACCATTGGGTCGCTCTTGGGTTAGCGCTCCGCCTCCGCCGCGCCCGTGGCTGCTGGCGCCGGCTTCTTCAGCACGTATTTCGCGTACCAGTCGAGGTAGCGCTGGTAGCGATCCTTCACGTAGCTGGGCCTCGTGATGCCGTGAAACTCGTTGGGGTAGATCACCAACTGGGTGTCGATGCCCAGGCTCCGCAGGGCTTGGTACATCTGCTGGCCGCCCTGCACCGGAACGTTGAAATCGCGCTCGCCGCCCAAGAACAGCGTCGGCGTATTGATGCGGTCCGCGTGCAGGAATGGATAGGAGATCTTCACGTAGGTCTCCCAGCCTTTGGCGGTCCACGGCGGGCCGATTTCGTAGTCGTATTGCAGGATGTACTGGTCGGTCCCGTAAAACGACACAGTGAATGCCGTCCCCGCGCCGCTGGTGGCGGCCTTGAAGCGGTGATCGGTCGCAATGATGTAATCCGTCAAAATGCCCCCGTAACTCCATCCGCCCACGCCGAGCTTGTCCGGATCGGCCACGCCCATCTTGATTACATGATCCACTCCGGCGAGCAGATCCTCCACTTCGTAATGGCCCCAGTCGGCGAAGATCGAGTAGGAGTACTTCTGCCCACGCCCGGCGCTGCCGCGATAATTTACGGCCAGCACTGCGTAGCCGTTCGCGGCGAATACCTGCCTCTCCACACTGAACTGGTGCGCATCCTGCCCGTTCGGGCCGCCATGAATCCGCAGCAGAAGTGGTACCTTGGTTCCCTTCACGTAGCCCACCGGATACGTCAGCAGCCCGTGGACCTCGGTACCGTCCTTGCTCTTGAAGCTGACCTCCTCGGTGGGAGGAATGTCCAGTTCGGCGAACAGCTCGTCATTCTGATGCGTCAACTGCCGGAGGGAACCGCCATTCATCGCGTACAACTCGCTGTGCTGCGTGTCGCTGCCGGAAACCACCGCCGAGCATCCCGCCGCGACGGTTGGACTGGAAACCACCACGGGCGTGGCCATCAAGCGCTCGGCCGAGCCGCCTGAGACCGGCAGGCGCGCCGGATAGACATTGCGATCGTCCGCCACCAGCACAGTGATGGATTTACCGTCGGCGCCCCAGCGCGGCGCAGAGACGCCGCGGTCCAGATCCTTTGCCGCTTTCACCAGCGAGGGCGCGGTGCTACCGTCGCTCGCGACCACCGCCAGCCTTTCCATCCCGTAGGCGTTGTATTTTTTCTCGTCGCTCACCAGGAACGCGATCCACTTCCCGTCGGGCGACCACTCCACACGCGAGCGTCCGACGCGCGTATCGGTCTTCGTCAGCGCTTTTTCCGTCACGCCCGGTTTGGCTTCGGCGACGAACAACTGCGCGTCCGGATTGCGGTCCGGGTCCTTGTCGTGATTGCTGGTGAAGGCAATCCATTTTCCGTCGGGCGACCAAACGGGACCGGCCTCATCGGCCGCTTTCTGCATCGTCAGCTTGTCGAGCTTCTTCGTCGCCAGGTCGAATCGATAGATGTAACTGTGCCTTCCGCTCAGCAGATACCCCTGGACGTCCTGCTTGAACTTGTAGCGGTCGATGACGATCGGTTTGGGCGTTTTCGGCTTCGGCGGCGCGTCGCCGGAATCGGCGTCGGGGTCCGGATCGCCGATCACCATGGCGATCCGGGTCGAATCGGGCGACCATTCATAGCCCTGCAGACGGCCCTTGGTTTCCGTCAGCTGCATCGCTTCGCCGCCGGCACGCGGCAGCAGCCAGATCTGGTTGCCTTTAGCCTTTCCCGGCCGCGAGGAGGTGAACGATAGATATTTCCCGTCGGGACTCCAGCGCGGAGAGGATTCGCTCTCGGTGCTGGAGGTTACCTGGCGGTCATTCTTGCCGTCGTAGCCGATCATCCAGACGTGGCCGGACGACTTGTCTTCCTTGGCGTCGATGGTCGAAATCGTGTACGCGACCCACTGCCCGTCGGGCGAGCATTGGGGGTCGCGAACTTCCTTGAATCGCGCCAGATCGTCGAGTTTCAGCGGCCGCCTTCCCTGTTGTGCAAACAGGGAAGCGGCGGCGAGCAAAAGGAGCAGAATTCGTGCCGACATGAGGACCAGTGTACACCGTGCTAGCATTCCTTCATGCCGCGAAAATTGCTTCTCTTGATCGCCGCTGCTGGGCTCGCCGCCGCCCAGGGCCTGGATGGGTTTGACACGTTCGCCAATCTCGCATTGGGCGACTGGAAATGCGAAGGATTTGCCATCGCCGTCGTGAAGGACGGCAAGGTGATTCTGTCCAAGGGATACGGAGTGCGAGATGCGAAGAAAAATCTTCCCGTGACCACGAAAACGCTGTTCGCCATCGGCAGCTCGACGAAGTCGTTCACCGTGACTTCGATGGGAGTGCTCGTCGATCAGGGCAAACTGGATTGGGATAAGCCGGTGCGGGATTACATGCCGGATTTTCGCCTGTGGGACCAGTTCGCCACGGAGCGCATGACGCCGCGCGACCTGGTGACGCACCGATCCGGTCTACCTCGCCACGATTTGATGTGGTACAACTCGCCGTTCTCACGCGACGAGATGTTTTCGCGCCTGCGCTATCTGGAGCCGAACAAGGATTTTCGCACGGCGTTTCAATATCAGAACCTGATGTTCATGACGGCGGGCCTGCTCGCGAGCCGGTTGAATGGAACCAGCTGGGAGCAACTCGTTCGCGACACGATTTTCAAGCCTCTAGGCATGAACAACTCGAATTTCTCCGTCACCGAGAGCCAGAAATCGGCCGACTCTTCGCTGCCCTATGACGTGGTGAAGGACGCCCCGCGGGAGATGCCGTTTCGTAATATCGATGCGATCGGGCCGGCCGGATCGATCAATTCGAACATCGAGGACATGACGAAGTACGTTCAGATGCACCTGGCCCAGGGCAAGGGCGTCGTGTCGACAACGAATGAGGCCCAAATGATGATTCCGCAGATGTCCATCTCCACTCCTTCTACGGACAAGGAGCTGGGCGACCTCTCCTACGGCATGGGTTTCTTCGTCACCACCTATCGCGGGCACAAGTTCGTGCATCACGGCGGCAACATCGACGGCTTCAGCGCGCTTGTGGCGTTCCTGCCGCAGGACAACATCGGACTGGTAATCCTGAGCAATCAGAACGGCAGCCCGCTGCCGGCGGTGGTCGCGTATAACGTGTGGGACCGGCTGCTGGGCCTCGATCCCGTCGATTGGACGGCACGGATAAAACAGCAGCGCGCCATGACCAAGGCCTCCGAGGAAGCGGCCAAGCAGAAGGGCTACACCACCCAGCACACGGGCACGCATCCTTCGCACGATCTGGCGGACTACGCGGGAGAATACGAGCACCCGGGCTACGGCATCGTCAAGATCGAGCGGTCCGGCGACGCGCTGAAGATCGATTATCACGGCATGGGCGGCACCCTGGCGCATTTTCACTACGACGTGTTCACGGTGCCGAAGGACGAAACGAATCCGTTCTCCGAGGAGAAGGTGCAGTTTCACTCCAATCTGGCCGGAGATATTGATGGGCTCGGGATTCCCTTCGAATCGACGCTCAAGAACATCGAATTCGTGCGGCTCGGCGACCGCGCCATGACGCAGAAGACCTTTCTGCAGCCGCTAACGGGCGAGTATCAGCGCGGGCCCATGGTGGCCGTCATCGCGCTGAAGGGCGAGAATGCATTAACGCTCTCCCTTCCGGGCCAGCCGGCTTACAATCTGGTTCCAGTGCGCGGGACGAGATTCAACATTAAAGAGCTGAACGGATATAGCCTCGAGTTCAAGGGCGACGATCTGGTGTTTTATCAGCCGAACGGGACGTTTGCGGCGACGAGGAAGAAATAATGATGTTCGATCTGACGGGGCAGGTTGCCGTGATCACCGGGTCTTCGCGCGGCATCGGCCGCGCCATCGCCGAGGAAATGGCTCGCGCGGGGGCGAAGGTGGTGATTTCGAGCCGCAAGGCCGACGCCTGCGAGGAAGTCGCGGCTTCGATTATGAAGGAAGGGCACGAGGCTGTCGCCATTCCCTGCCACATCGGGCACCGCGCGGAATGCGAGGCCCTGGCCGCGAAGACTCACGAACGATGGGGCAAGATCGATACATTGGTCTGCAACGCCGCCATCAATCCGTATTACGGGCCGATGACCGATCTTGCCGACGATGTCTTTGACAAAGTGATGCAGACCAACGTTCGAAGTAATCTGTGGCTGGCAAACCTGGTGCGGCCGGAAATGGCCGCGCGGCGCGATGGAACGATCATCATTATCTCCAGCATCGGCGGGCTGAAGGGCACAGGCACTCTGGGAATGTACGCACTCTCGAAGGCGGCGGACATGCAACTGGCGCGAAACCTCGCTGTCGAATGGGGCAAGGATAATATCCGCGTGAACTGCATCGCGCCGGGCCTGGTGAAAACCGATTTCGCGCGTGTCTGGTGGGAAGATCCGGTGGCGCGTAAGGGATCCGAGGAGCGGACGGTCCTCGGGCGGTTGGGCGAGCCCGAAGATATCTCCGGAGCCGCGGTCTTTCTCGCCTCGCGCGCGGGACGCTGGATCACCGGACAGACCATTAACATCGACGGAGGACGAACCATCACATGAAAGCCGCTGTGTTGCGGGAATTGGGCGGGCCGATCCGCATCGAAGAAGTCGATACACCCGTGCCGGGTCCCGGCGAGGTGCTGGTCAAGGTGGAGGCGTGCGGCGTTTGCCACTCCGATCTGCACCTAGCCGAGGGCGGCTGGGATCGGATGAGGGCGA
Organism: Bryobacteraceae bacterium; assembly: GCA_035542735.1. GTDB lineage: Bacteria > Acidobacteriota > Terriglobia > Bryobacterales > Bryobacteraceae > Palsa-187. The sequence continues at coordinate 419,104 of DATKKV010000021.1, read as the reverse complement.
TTACGAAGCTGCCCTTGATCGGCGGGCATGAGATCGCGGGCGTGGTTGCGGCGCTCGGCGAGGGTGTGACGGAGCTGAAGGTCGGCGATCGCGTCGGCGTCCCCTGGCTGCACTGGACCTGCGGGGAGTGCGAATACTGCCGGTCGGGCCGCGAAACGCTGTGCGGCAAACAGAAAATTACCGGCTGCATGGTGGATGGAGGTTTTGCCGAATACGTGAAGGCTCCTGCGTCCCACGCCGCGAGGCTGCCCGCGAGTCTGCGCCCGGAGGAAGCCGCGCCGCTGCTGTGCGCGGGACTGACGGTCTACAAAGCACTGAAGACATCCGGGCTTGCCGCTGGACAAAAGGTCGCTGTCTTCGGCGTGGGAGGTTTGGGGCACCTGGCAGTGCAGATCGCCCGCGCCATGGGCGCGCAGGTTTGCGCGATCGACGTGTCAGACGACAAGCTGGCTCTGGCGAAATCGCTGGGCGCGGAAATGACGGTCAACGCGGCCAAGGAGCAGGTCCCCAAGCAGGTTCGCGCGTTTGGCGGAGCAGACATCGCCCTGGTGACCTCGGCCAGCGCCGCGGCTTATGAAACAGCTCTGCGATGCTTGCGCAAGGGAGGGACGCTGGCCGTGGTCGGCATGCCGAATGAGCCGTTCCCCGTGTCCGCGGTCGCAATGGTTTCGCTTGAGGCCCGCATCGTAGCATCGGCGGTCGGTACTCGCCAGGACATGCAGGAATTGTTCGAGCTGGTGGCCGAGAATCCGATTCGCAGCCATATCGAAATTAGGCCTCTGGAGGCTCTGCCCGAAGTGTTCGAGGAAATGAGGCGCGGCTCCGTGCTCGGACGCGTGGTGCTGAAGATGTAGCCGCGATAGGCGTCGAGACGAGTCTCGACGCGGCACGCACGAGTGCGTGTGCCACATCGATCAAAGCAGCATATATGTGACGATCGCGATGGCCGCCAGATGCCCGGCGTCGTCGAAGATATCGACGCGGGATACGCACAAGGTCTTGCCCGCTCGCACGAGATGCGCACGCGCGACGGCCTTTTCGCCCGTTATTGGACGCAGGTAATTCACCTTGAGTTCGGTGGTGGTGCAATTGGTCGGCTTGCCGAAGTGATGGTCAATGGCGTGCCAGGCGGCTTCATCGGCGATGGTCGCGGTGATGCCCCCATGCAGCACCCCCTGTGAGTTGATGAACTCCGGCGCGAGCGGGAAATGAATGGTCACGCCGTCCTGGTGGCGCTCCGCAATCTGGAGTTTTAAGTGATTTTCAAAAGGCATCCGGCAATTGCTTCACTTTACAATAGAAAGGTGAACTTTCGTCCGGTACCTGAACAGCTCGCCTACCTCAAAAAAGGCTTTTCCGAGATCATCCGCGAGGATGACCTAAGAGAGCGTCTCGAAAAGTCCCTGAAGACGGGAAGGCCCCTCCGCGTGAAGGCAGGTTTCGACCCGACTGCGCCCGATCTGCACCTTGGCCACACCGTTCTCCTGAGAAAAATGAAGCATTTTCAGGACTTGGGCCACGTGGCGATTTTCCTGATCGGCGACATGACGGGACTGATCGGCGATCCAACAGGGCGCAACATCACGCGCCCTCCCATGACGCGCGAGGAGCTGAATCAGAACGCGGAAACGTACAAGTCGCAGGTGTTCAAAATTCTCGACCCCGAGAAGACCGAATTGCGTTTCAATAGCGAGTGGCTGGAACCTCTCAAATATGAGGACATTGTGCGCCTGTGCGCCAAGTACACCGTGGCGCGGATTCTGGAGCGCGACGATTTCGCCAAACGGCTGAAAGAAGGCACGCCGATTTCCATGCATGAACTGCTCTATCCGCTGGCACAGGGCTACGATTCGGTGATGCTTGAGTGCGACGTCGAGCTCGGCGGCACGGATCAGAAATTCAATCTTCTGGTTGGACGAGAACTTCAGAAGGACGTTGGCCAGCCGCCGCAGATCGTCGCCACGGTGCCGCTGCTCGAAGGAACCGACGGAATCGAGAAGATGTCGAAGTCCAAGGGCAACTACATCGGCATCACGGAAGCTCCGAAAGTGATGTTCCGGAAGGTCATGGGCATCAGCGACGAGCTGATGTGGCGCTACTGGGAATTGCTGACGGACGCGTCGCTGGCGGAGATCGCGGCGATGAAGTCGCGCGAGCCGATGGAAGTGAAGATGGAACTGGCCGGCCGCATCGTCCAGGACTACCATTCCGCCGCGGACGCCAAACAGGCGGCCGAGGATTTCAATCGCGAGGTGCGGCAGGGCGGGGAACCGGCCGACATCGAAACGGTCGAGTTCGGCGCGGAGGGAGAAATTCGCGTGCCGCAGATGCTGGTGGCGATCGCTCTCGCGCCGACGCGCACCGAAGCGGAACGCCTGGTCAAGGCCGGAGCGGTGGAGATCAACGGCGCGCGCAACTCCGATCTCAAGTGGCACGCGGCCGCAGGCACGCACACCATCCGTGCCGGAAAAAAGTGGAAGAAGATCACCGTCCAAGGGTGAAGATTACGTCGATGGGCGCGATCACTTCCACTGCCTGGCCGTTTAACAGCGTCGGTTTATAGATCCACCGGCGCACCGCATCCATCGCCGCGGCGATCAATAGCGGATGGCCGCTGACAACCTGCAGTTGCTGAATCGTCCCGTCCTTGGCGATGATGCCGATCAGCCGCACGGTGCCCGATACGCGAGCCTGCCGCGCCAGCGGAGGATAAACGGGCACGATTTTCCGGATTAACTTGGCCGCTTGCACATCGCCGCCGATCGGGACGGGTTTGGTGGGCGCCTTCGGTGCTTCGACGGCGGGAGGCTTCGGCGTCGGGAACATTTCATGTAAGACTTGGGGCGCGCTAGTGGCGATTCCAATACCTCCGGGCACGCCCGAGGAGTCGCTGTAGGTGTAAGCAGGCGGCGCATCTGACGCGGATATCTCCGGAATCTCGGACAAAGGCACGATGTGTCTCGGAGCGGCGACATACAGCAATCGCACGATGTTCCGCTGAGCGGTTGAGGCGTGCGATTCCGTGCGCGGCCGCTCCGGCGGTAGTGGCGGAGGAGGCGACGGCAGCGAGGTGAAGCGCGGCGCAATCGGCAAGCGGTCGCCGTAGATCAACGGCAGCGCGATCAAGAGGGCAACGGCCGCGGTCTGCATGGTGAGAGAAATCGCCAGAGCCCCGGTTTTCCGTGCTCCGGAAGGATCGAGAAGAAGCGATTGCTCGAACATGCCCTTGTAGACAACGTTCGCGCGGAAAAGTTCCCGATGGGTTAAGGGATCACGCGGCCATCGCGCATGCGCACCATACGATGGCCGTACGCCGCCGCTTCCGGATCGTGCGTGATCATCAGGATGGTCTGGCCGAGGCGGTCGTTCAGATCGCGAAGGATGCCAAGCACTGCCGTGGAATTTTCGCTGTCGAGGTTGCCGGTCGGCTCATCGGCCAGCAGAATGGCCGGATGATTCACGATGGCGCGTGCGATGGCCACGCGCTGCTGCTCGCCGCCAGATAGCGCACGGGGCTTGTGATGCATGCGGTCCCGTATGCCCAGAAGATTCAGGATTTCCTCGAACCAAGGGTCTGGGCCCACGCTCTTCTTGCCGGCGATGTCGCGCGCGATGTCGATGTTGCCTTGGGCGCTCAGCGTCGGCAGCAGGTTGTATTTCTGAAAGACGAAGCCGACAGTTTTTTTGCGCAGATCGGTGCGTTGACTGTCGCTCATCCGCAGGAGATCGCGGCCGTCGATATGAACGGTGCCGGAGGTCGGCGGCGTCAAACCACCGAGAATATTGAACAGCGTCGATTTGCCGGAGCCGCTAGGTCCGACGACAGAGAGAAACTCGCCCTTGGCCACGGATAAATTCACGCCGCGCAGCGCGTGCACGTCGACGTCGCCCTGGCGGTAGGTTTTCGTCAGGTCGCGAATTTCGATCATCTGCTCAGTCATAGGACAGAGCCTCGATCGCGTCCTGCTTGGCCGCCTTGAACCCGGGCCCGAGCGCGCCGATGAGCGATCCGCCGATGGCCAGCGCAGCCGTCACCGGCCACCAGTTCCTGACGATCACCATGGGGAAGGTCGGCGCGAAGGCGCTCAGCAATTCCCGCGCTCCGTACGTCATCAGAATCCCCGCCACGGATCCGAGAATCGCCAGCAGCACCGTCTCCCGCAGCAGCATGCCCAAAATGTAGGCCGGCGAAGCGCCCAGCGCCTTCAGGATTCCGATTTCGCGCGTGCGCTCCAGCACGGCCGTGTACATGGACAGAAACACCACCAAAAATCCCACCACGATCGAAATGCCGATGACGACCTTGGTAAAACTCTTGACCAGCGGGACGTTATTCGCGGTGAGCAACGACGTCATCTCGTCCATCGAATAGATGTTGTAATCTGGCAGCCTTGCCTTGAGCGCAGCAATCACGTCGGCAATGTTGGCCGGATCGTCCACCTTCACCCAAACAATGCTGATTTTTCCTGTCTGCGAGTATTCTTCCTGCAACGGCTCAATCTGCGCGAACATGCGCGAGAGCTTTCCCGATTCAACGATCCCGGTGACACGCCACTTATTACCGAAATTCACGATCGAGCCGGGATGGAGGTGGTCTGTGCGCGCCTGCACCTCGTCCACCAAAAGTTCATGGGGCCCGGTGAACGGTCCGCCGGCGCTGTAATGAAATCCGCCGCTCAGCGCGTTGAATTCGTCCAGATGGATGCCAGCAATGGAGGTGAACATCGCTCCAACGGGCTGTACTAGGGTTCCCGTGGCAAGCGTGACGTGCGGCTGCTGCCGGACCACCGCTACCGCCTTTTCCGGCATGTTCGAGCCCGACATGTTGAACAACGAGCTGTTCGGCGGGCGCACCATGACGTCCGCTCCGGTGCCGCGGGACCGGGCCGACATATCGTTGGTGACGCCCTGGCTCACGCCGACCAGCGAGAGGATCATCGTGACTCCTACGCCGATCAGGATTGCGCTGAGTGCGGTGCGCACCGGCCGGTGCTTCAGATTCTCAAAAACGAGACGATTGACCAATTCTCTAGTTTAGCAGCCAAGTTGATCCCACAACCGCCAACGCCGCTAGCGCAGCCGTCTCCGCACGAAGGATCAGCGGGCCCATCGAAACGGGCGTCCACCCAGCCGGGGCGAACTGCTCGCGCTCCACGGCGGTCCATCCGCCTTCGGGGCCGATCAAGAGCGCCACGGTGTCGGAAACGTCGCGGTGGGCAGGCAAGGCGGCCTGCAGGGGCTTGACGGAGGGGTCTTCGTCCAGGGCGAATCGCTGCGTCGCGGCGCGTTGGAACGTGGCTTCCAAAGCCTCCGGCTCGGCGACCTCTGGCAGAAACGCCCGCCGCGATTGCTGGCTCGCCTCCAGCGCGATTCGCCGCCATCGTTCTAGCCGCTTGTGGGCGGCGCGCTCCAGCCCTCGTTCGCTGCGGATCGTCTCCACGGGCACGATTTCAGACACACCCAGTTCGGTGGCCTTCTCGATCATCCATTCGAAGTGATCGAACTTGATGAGCGCGGCACAAAGGATCAGGCGCACGGTAGGCTCGGGCTTGGGCAGTTTTTCCAGCGTGCGGAACCTGACGTACTCCTTGCGCGCGGTATCGACTTCCGCCAGATAGACATGGCGATTATCGGAGATTTCGTAACGCTGTCCCGGCTCCACGCGGAGCACGCGGGTCAGGTGGCGGGCATCGTCGCCGGAGATTTCGGCAAGCCCGCTTCTCACTTCCTCAACAAAGAACCTGCGGCGCATACTATTCTGTATCTTTCATGATTGCTCACTTGCGCGGGCTTCTGCTCGAAAAACATCCGAACGCGGTGACGGTGGATGTCCACGGCGTCGGCTATGAAGTGACCATTCCTGTTTCGGTGTACTCGTCGTTGCCGGCGGCGGGGCAGGAAGTGTCGCTTCATATCCATACGCACGTCCGCGAGGACGCCTTATCGCTGTTCGGATTCGTCTCCGCAGCGGACAAATCGCTATTCGAAAAATTGATCACCGTGAGCGGCATCGGGCCGAAGCTGGCAGTGACCGCCATGAGCGGCCTGGCCGGGCCGGAGTTGATCGCCGCGATTCGCAATGGCGCCGTCGAGCAGTTGGTGAAGATCCCTGGCGTCGGCAAGAAGACCGCGGAGCGCATGGTGCTGGAACTGCGTGACAAGCTCGACTCGATTGGCGTGCCCATCAAGGTCGCGGCTGCGCAGCCGACCTTTACGGCGACGGAGCAGGACGCGATCTCGGCGCTGATGAACTTCGGATCGACGCGCGCGGCGGCGGAGGCGGCGGTGGAAAAAGCTCGCGGCGGTCCGGATGATTTCGACGCGTTGTTCCGGCGGGCGCTGAAACTCGTTCGTTGAATCTAAACAGGCTTGTTCCCAGACGCTTTAGCGCGGCAATGCGAACGCCACGTAAGCGCCCTGAATCGGCTTCTGCGTCGCCGGCGTCAGCCCCTCCTGCGCCGCTGCGCAAAAGACGATGTACTCGCGGCCGTCGATCTGATACACGGCGGGCATTCCTTCGAGCGCCGCGTCAACTTGAGCTTCCCAGAGCTGCTTGCCGGTCTCAACGTCGAACGCACGGACCTTCTTGTCTCGCGTGCCGGTGAACAGCAGGCCTCCCGCGGTGATCACTGGGCCGACCTTTGGATACTGCGTGCCCGTGCCTTTCAGGTTTCTTTCCGGCACGTCACCCAGTGCGATCTTCCACTTGATGACGCCCTCGTTCAGGTCGTACGCCGTGAGCGACGTCCATGGGGGCGCGATGGGCGACATCCCGTCGCTCGCGATCATGAAGCCGAAACCGCTCAAATAGTGATCCTCGGCGTTCTTGTCGGCCTCCAGCTTCAGCATCGACGGCATGTCCTTCGACACGACGACCAGAGTGCCCTTGGTGGGATCGACGGCCGCGCCGCCCCAGTTGGCTCCGCCGTTGTTGCCGGGCATCTGCACCGTGTCGCGCTTGCCGGGAGGTGTAAACAGGCCTTCATTGCGCGCGCTCAGCATCTGGTCGCGGAATTTCGCGCGATCCTCGGGCGATAGGTAGGGGCTCAAGTCGTCCACCGTGAATTTCTGGCGCGCGTACGGCGGCGGCTTGGTGGGAAATGGCTGCGTCGGCCATGTCTGCTCGCCGGGCATATCGGATTTGGGTACCGGCCGTTCTTCAATCGGCCAAACCGGCTTGCCGGTGACACGGTCGAACACCCAGACGAAGCCCTGCTTGCTCACCTGCACCACCGCGTCGATCGTCTCTCCGCCCTGATGCAGAGTTACGAGCTTCGGCGCGGTGGGATCGTCGTAATCCCAAATATCGTGATGCACCATCTGGAAATGCCACAGGCGCTTGCCGGTGCGTGCGTCGAGCGCCAGCAGGCAATCGGCGAACAGATTTGCGCCCGCGCGGTCCACACCGTAGAAATTGTATTTCGCACTCGCCGTGGGCGCGAACAGAATGCCTCGCTCCACGTCGAGCGTCAGTTCGCTCCAGACATTGGCGCCGCCCACCTTCTTCCACGCCTCGGCCGGCCAGGTTTCGTAGCCGTATTCGCCCGGGTGAGGGATGGTGTGGAACGTCCACACGACGCGCCCGGTGCGCACGTCGAAGGCGCGAATATCGCCGGGCGCCGAGCCGTAGCCCTGATTCGTGGCTGATCCGAGGATCAGAAGGTCTTCGAAGACGCGGCCCGGCGTTGTCGATTGCACCAGCGTCAGCGTTTTCGGATCGCGGCCCAGCCCTTCCTTCAAATCCACCGCGCCGTCGACGCCGAACGAGGGAATCGTCCTGCCCGTGCGGGCGTCGATGGCGCGCAGAAAATGATTGCTGGCGAACAAAAGACGGCGGTCGGAACGGTCCTTGCTCTCCCAATAATTGATGCCGCGGCTGGTGATGATCTTGATGTCCGTGCCGGATTCGTGGGTCCAGAGCTCTTTCCCCGCGGCCGCATCGAGTGCGACGATCTTATTGTTCTTCGCCAGCACATACATGACGCCGTCGACCACAAGGGGGTTGAAGAAGTATTTGTTGTGGTCGCCGGTGGAGAAGGTCCAAACACGCTCCAACTTCGCGACGTTGGAGCGGTTGATCTGTCCGAGAGCGGAATACTGTGCGGAATCGGGACCGCCGCTGTAATCGGACCAGTTTGTATGAGGCTGGGCGATGAGGCAGCTACCCAGGAAAAATGCCGCAAGTTTCATGAGTCTTCATCATATGCGAACTTTCCTGCGGCAAACGCGTATAAAGCTTGCATGAGGCCGAGCTATATTCTTCGCCGCCTGCTGCGCACGCCGATGTTCACCCTGATCGTGGTGCTCACATTGGCGATCGGCATCGGCGCGAACACCGCGATTTTCAGCGTGATTGACGCGGTGCTGCTGAAGCCTCTGCCGTATCCGGAGCCCTCCAAACTGATCGCACTGGATCACAAGGCTCCCGGCGTGAACATCGAGCATGCGGGGATGGCACCGTTCCTCTATTACATCTATCGCGAGCAGGGCCGGACGCTGGAAGATGTCGGGATGTGGGCGAACGATACGGTCAGCGTCACGGGTCTGGCCGAGCCGGAAGAGGTCGCGGTGCTGGATGTCACTGACGGTTTGCTGCCGCTGCTGAAGGTTACGCCGGCGATGGGGAGGATCTTCTCGGCGGCCGACGACTCGCCAGGCAGCCCGGAGACAGTGGTCCTGACCTACGGCTACTGGAAAGCGCGAATGGGAGGCGAACGGTCCGCGATCGGCCGGCGAATCCTGGTTAACGGCCACGCAACCGAAGTGATCGGTGTGCTCCCCGAGAAATTTCGCTTCCTCGATTCGCGGGCGGCCCTGGTGCTGCCGATGCGCCGGGACCGGAACAAGGTGTTCCTGGGGCAGTTCAGCTATCAGGCCATGGGCCGATTGAAGCCCGGCGTCAGCATGGAGCGGGCGAGCGCCGACATGGCTCGACTGATTCCCGTCGCACTCGAGGCATTTCCTCCATTCCCGGGATACAACAAGACAATGTTCGCGGAGGCGAAGCTGGCTCCGCTGGTGAAGCCGCTGAAGGAGCAACTGGTGGGCGATCTCTCCGGCGTGTTGTGGGTGCTGATGGGAACCATCGGCATGGTGCTGCTGATCGCCTGCGCGAACGTGGCGAATCTGCTGCTGGTGAGGGCGGATGGGCGAAGGCAGGAGTTGGCGATTCGCGCCGCGTTGGGCGCGGGCTGGGGACGGATCGCGCGGGAACTGTTGAGCGAGAGCGTGATGCTCAGCGTGGCGGGCGGCATCGCGGGGCTGGGGTGCGCCTATGGGGCGTTGCGGCTGCTGGTGGCCATCGCGCCGGCGAATCTTCCGCGCCTCGAAGACGTTTCGATCGACGGCGCGGTTCTGCTCTTCACATTAGTGGTCTCCCTTTTCGCCGGTTTGCTGTTCGGCCTGATTCCGGTATTCAAGTATGCCGGGCCGCAACTCGGTACCGCTCTTCGCGCGGGGAGCCGCACGCTCGGCCTGAGCAGGGAGAGGCATCGCGCGCGGAATGCGCTGGTGGTGGTGCAAGTTACGCTGGCAATGGTGCTGTTGATCGGTTCGGGATTGATGCTCCGGACCTTCCAGACGCTGCGGCGCGTGGAACCGGGATTCTCGCGGCCGGAGCAGGTGGAAACGCTGCGCATCTCCATCCCCGTTTCGCAGGCGAAGGATGAAATGCGCGTTGCGCAGACCGAACAGCAGATCATAGACAAGATCGCGGCCATTCCCGGCGTCGCCTCCGTCGCCTCGACGAGCATCGTTCCAATGACCGGCTTGGGATGGACCGACGCGATGTTTGCCCAGGACAGAGTCTATAGCGAGTCGCAGATTCCCCCGTTGCGCCGTTTTAAGTTTGTTTCGCCCGGATTTGCCAGGACCATGGGAGGCTCGATGGTAGCGGGCCGTGACTTCACCTGGACGGATGTTTACGAGAGGCGTCCCGTGGTGTTGGTGTCGGAAAATCTGGCGCGCGAACTCTGGCGGGATCCGGCAGCGGCGATCGGCAAGCGCGTTCGCGAGAGCCTGAAGGCGGAGTGGCGGGAAGTCGTCGGCGTGGTCAGCGATATACGCGACGACGGCGTGAATGAAAAGGCGCCCACGGTCGTGATGTGGCCTATCCTGATGGACAATTTTTCCGGAGACCAAGAGTTTGTCATGCGAGGGATGGCGTACATGGTCCGCAGCAGCCGCACCGGATCGAGCGGATTCGTCAATGAGATTAGCCGCGCGGTCTGGGCCGTCAATCCGAACCTGCCCTTGGCTGACGTTCACTCGCTTGAGGAAATCTACAATAAATCCCTGGCGCGGACGTCTTTCACGCTGGTCATGCTGGCCATCGCCGGCGCGATGGCGCTGCTGCTGGGCGTGGTGGGCATCTACGGAGTCATCTCCTATTCGGTGGCGCAGAGGACACGCGAGATCGGGATCCGCGTCGCTTTGGGCGCGAGCAGAGAGGTACTGACGCGCATGTTCGTCGGGCAGGGATTGCAACTGGCGGCCATCGGGGTCGCCTGCGGGCTGATCGCCGCTGCCGGCATGACCCGAGCGATGAAGTCGTTGCTGTTCGAGGTGAAGCCCGTCGATCCGCTGACGTATGCCACGGTCGCGGCAGGGCTCATCGCGATCGCGGCGCTTGCCAGCTACGTTCCCGCGCTGCGGGCTACGGCAGTGGATCCCACCGAGGCGCTGCGCGCGGACTAACGCCACTCAATATCGATGATCTGCCGCGTATAGAACGGCGCAACGGTGTGCCGGACGCGCGCGCCTGTGCCTTGAACTGCTTCGTCCACCAGGGCGCGCATCTCGCCAGGCGTGAAGGCCCGCTTGATCGAGGTGACGCCGTCGGCGGCGTTGATCCGGTTCAGAAACGGGCTGAGGAAAACGCGGAACAGAGCTAACGGAATACGGTGCCGGACAAGATCCAGAACGATGAGCCGCCTGCAGGATCTCGACGCATTGCGGATCAGGGCCACGGCGTCATGCTGGGAGAGGTGATGCAGCATGCAGACGCAGATTGCGACGTCGGCCTCGGGCAGGGGATCGGTGGCGGCGTTACCGTTTACGATTGGCAGCGTGCAGGACGCGGGAGCGGGGCGAAGGTCGAAGCCGATGACGTCGACGCCGAGCCGGCCGCGAATATCTTCAAGCAGCGCGCCGTGGCCACACCCAATGTCCAGCACGCGGCGGATGGGGAGGCTATTCCTGCGAAGTTCGCGAAAGATGGCCGCGGTGTTGCGCAGAAAGCACTGAGTGCGCGCCAGTTCGCGATATGCCTTGGCCGCGACCTCGTCCGGCAGCGAAGGATCTTCCAGCAGTTCGACGGCGTCGGCTCGATCCATTCTGCTAGTTTACCGGCGTTTCTTCTGTGACGTGCTTTGCCAGGCGAGCGTCAACGCTGCGCGCACCGTATCCTCCCGCGCCTTCGCCAATTCCACCGTCGTCGCGCCCTGCTTCCCCCATGCGCCCTTAACGGGGGAGAAGGCGGCGTGCCCCAACTCCACAAACTCCCGCTGTTTGCCGGGCGGCAGCTTTATCATCGCGCAAGCTTTATCGGGATAGCCGAGCGTGGCGAAGATTTTGTTATTCACGCGGAAATCCGGGTGGTTCATGTGGGCGCTTTCCACTGCGCCGGGAAGTTCGAGAGCGATGCGGCGAAAGTCTTCCGGTGTCATGATTCCCTGTTCATCAGAAAGGTCGCCGTCGATGCGAAAAACGTTTTCAGCGTTTCGTGCGCTTCGGCGGGCAGTGCGGCTTCCTCCAGCGCGCGGTTCATGATCTGCACCCAGCGGTCGCGGGCCGCTGCACCGATGGGGAACGGCGCGTGGCGCATGCGCAGGCGGGGATGTCCACGCGTTTCCAAATAGGTGGACGGTCCTCCGAAGCGGAACATCAGAAAATCGCGGAGGCGCTGCTCCGCTCCCTTCAGATCTTGCGCCGGGTAGAGCGGCCCCAGCACGTCATCGCCGGGGATCTGCCGGTAAAAGGAGGCGACCAAACGCGTAAAGCCCTCGTGCCCGATGAGCGAGTAAATGTCCTGTTCTTCCACTGTTCGAATTTTACCCGTTCGTGAGATACTTTCTAACGATGCGCTGGCTGGCAGTGCTCGCGATGATTCCTACTCCCGCGAGCGCGCAACATTTCGACCTTTACGCGTGCATGACCGTGACCAAGGAGTACGTGGTCGGCGCGAAGCTGCCTCCCAGCGGGCTCTTTGTGAATCGCGCGGGCGAATGGCGGCACCTGGGCTACAATCACCCGTTCATTTTTTCGCTCGATTATGACCCCGCCGACCCTTCGGTTGTCTATCTCGCTGCGGGTAACGGCCTGATTCGCTCCTCGGCGAACGAATGGAGATTTCTCACGGGAAGCGACGTCACCGAACTGCGAGACGTGTTCGTCGATCGCGACGACCCGGCGACACTCTACTACGCCTACAGCCACGGCATCCGCGTCAGCCACGATCGCGGAGCGACGTGGAAGGAAATTGGCGCGCCGCTGCATCGAAAATTCACCGAGACGATCCGGGCCTCGCACGGCATTATCGTTTCCGGGGGCGAGGAAGGCATTTTTCGCTCCGAGGACGGCGGCGCCTCTTGGAATATCGCCGGCGCGGCGGGATTTCAGGTGACGCGCGTCGAGCAGTCGCCTCACAACGCCTGCGAATGGGCCGCCACGACGCAGGGGGGAGGCGTCTTCTTGTCGCATGATTGCGCGACAACTTTTGAAAATAGCGGGCGGGCCGGCGTGGGCGCGACGCTGTACGATGTGGCCTTCGATCCGTCGCAGCCGCAGCGGATGGCGGTGGCGGGCTGGGGCCCGGGCGTCGTTATCTCCGAAGACGGCGGCAAAACGTGGACGCCGCGCAACAGCGGTTTGCCGGCGACGGAAGTCGTGAGCGTGATCTTCGATCCAGCCGCGCGCGGGCGCATGTACGCCAGCGTTCGCGATGACGGCTTGTATGTCTCGAACGACGCTGGCTTGCGCTGGTCGAAGCAAGGCTTGGACGGCAGCGTGGTGAATCGCATGAGGTTCATTCCCGTCAAATGAAATGTCTTGCCCTAGCACTTGTCGCCGCAAGTCTCGGCGCTCAATCATTCGAGGCGCGCAAGAACGAGATGATCGACGCCTACGCGCACTTCAAAGGCCCCGGCGATTACGGCTATGCGGAGATCGCAGCCAAGCTCTGGCGTCACGAGGATGCGGCGTGGTGCTCGCAAAAACTCGAGCAGTTGCTGGCTGCTCCCACCGGCGACATGTTCTGGATGTATCCGGTCACGGCCATCGCGTTTCTGGATCGGGGGCAACTCACGGCGGCGGCTCGCCAGGCGCTGCGGCGGTCATGGAAGACGTATATGCCCTACCGAGGCGACACAGAAAATCATTTCCTGCTCTACTACACCAGCCTCTACCTGACGTCGCAACTGTGGCCCGACGCGGATTGGTATACCGGCAAGACATCAAAGGAGAATATGGAAGAAGCCCGCCAGTGGATCGAGGGGTGGGTGAAGCTCACTACGACCAAGGGTCAGGGCGAATACGATTCGCCGCACTACATGGGCGTCTATCTGCTGCCCATGTCGTATCTGTCGGCGTGGGCAGCCGATCCGGCGATGAAGAAGCGCGCCACGATGATGCTGGACTATCTGATCGCGGATTATGCGGCAGAAAACCTGGACGGCATGTACGTCGGCGCGCATTCGCGCGTTTATGAGCAGCAACTAGTCGAACCCGGCGTGGGAGTTTCGGCCGATTTCGGCTGGCTGTGGTTCGGCATGGGCCATCGCGGCACGGTTCCGGCCAATTATGTCCTCTATTACCTGCTCGCCGGCGGCTATGAACCGCCGGAGATCCTGAAGCGCATCGCGACGGATCGCAGCAAGCCGTACACGCATTACGAACGCAAGCGCACGCGCAATCGCTGGCGCTTCAACGACGAGATTCACGGGCCCGTTTATAAGACCACGTACGTGCGGCGCGAATATGCCGTCGGGTCGGATCAGGGCGGCGCGTTGCAGCCCATCCAGGAACATTCGTGGGACGTAACGTGGGCAGTGCAGGATGCTCGCGGGGTGCAGAATACGTTTTTCACCATGCACCCGTACTCCATGGTCGATGAGTTACAGACCTACTTCGTCTTCAATCCGGACGGCGCGGCCGAAGGTGTGGCCAAATCGAAAAAGACATACGATTCACCGGATAAACTGCTGGGCGGCTCGCCTTACGAAAAAATCGTCCAGGATCGGGACACCGTGATTGCTCTGTACGACATTGCGCCGGGGACCCGCTTCCCGCACGTGAACGGATTTTTCTCGAAAGACTTAGGCGAGGTGACGGAAGATTCCGGCTGGGTCTTCATGCGCGGCGGAGATTCGGTCTATATCGCGTGCCGGCCCTTGCAGAAATACTTCTGGAAGCCGATTGAGGGCGGAGGGCGCAGGCTGTTCAGTCCATATCTTAAGAACGGATTCGTGGTGCAGGCCGCCGCGGCGTCGGAGTATCGGGATCTCGCGTCGTTCGCGAAGGCGATCAAGACGCTGCCGCTGGATTTTCATCTGGACCCCACGCCGACGGTGAAATTCCGCACGCTGCGCGGCGCTACGATGGAGTTTACCTACGGGCAGACGCCGAAGATCGACGGGAAGGCGCTCGACTACGAGCACTGGCCTTTGTTCGGAGGGCCGTTTGTAGAAGCGAGCGTCGATTCACAAGCACTCGTCTTGAAGTATGAGTATGTTGGCAGCCGCTTCGCGTCCCGCCGTCTCGACTTTCAGAATCTGACCGTCAAAGATGATGTGATGTTCGTGGACGGCCCGCCGCCGATCAGGCGTCCATAGAGAATTAAATGCCTTGACCGCTCCTGCTTGTCGCGGCTCTTTTTCCGGCGCCGGAGATTCATGGAGATAAAGAAAGCCGCGACCATCGGGAGCGGTCAACGCCCGCGTTTTCACGCAGAGTCTTACGGTGCGGAGGCTCGGCGATTTGGCGGTTTACGGCTGCTCGGCCTTCACCACGAAGTACGTCACCTTGTTGCCCTTGGCCACGAACATCTGATGAGGCATCTTGGCCGGAATGTGCACCGCGTCTCCTGCGGCGACCATCTTCTTCACCCCGCCCGTAATCGACGTGCCGCGCGTCTCGTTGGGCGCGGTAACGTGCGCACCCACCACCGTTCCGCCTACCACAAGGGTCGCCTCGCCGGAGATGATGTAAAACACGTCGGCCATTTTGTCATGGACTTCCACCTCCCCGTCGCCCTCGCGGTGCGCGAGCATCGTCAGGTGGCTGCCGTAGTTCGCCAGCGTTTCGCTGCCGATCATTTTGTCGGTCATTTTGCCGGCGAGCTTTGTCTCCTCTGTCTTCAACTCACTCGCCTTCCAGACGGTGAAGCCCGGAGGGTCGGCGGCGAACATTGGGAGCAGGATCAGAATCGGGAGAAGTTTCTTCATGCGGTCCTCACTTTGGGAATGCGAGCGTCCACGGACGCCAGCGCGGGAAAATCGGTGAACGGGGCGGCCTGGTACCAATAAGCGACGGAGAAGAAATTGTCACCCCGATCGTTGGCGTGGCCGTGCTCAATGGTGTACTTCAGATACTTTTCAAACGTCACGGGATTGTCGCCGTGCCAGCGGTAGCAGCACCATCGGCCTCCGGTGCGCTCCGGGGCGGCGATTAGAGGAGCGCCATACATGCGATGCGCGAAGGGCTGCGCGCCGTCGCGGCCGCCAAAATCCCAACTGCCGAGGAAGTAATCCTCGGAGCCGGTGCCGTTGATCAGGGGCTTGGCCTCGTCATCGACGAAGATCATCTCGTCGCCTTCGCCCCACCAGTATTCGGCGTTCTGCAGGACGCCGAGCGTCACGCCCATCAGATGCCCACGTCCGCGCGTTTCCGTGAAGACGTAGTTGAACTTACCGTCCAGGTTGATCTTGGCGTCGTTACCCGTGGTTGGGACGCAGGGCGCGGCTTGCCGGTACTGCGCGTGAAAATACATCGCGTCAGCGGGCAGGCGGGGGACGGACATGTAGTCGATGTTCGAATAAAACGCGCCCACGTCCTGCTTGCCCTCGTTCGTGACGGTGATCCGCGCCGATTGCTTGTACGGCATGGCAAAGTAACAATTCAGCGATTTTCCTGGCGAACAGGCCAGATACGCCGATTCATAGATCTGGTAGGAGTTCAGATTCAGGCCGAAAAAGTCGCCGATGGGCGCTTCGACGCTAGGCTTGGAGTTGCCGTCCCAGTAGGCGCGCAGAACCAACTCCTTTAAATGATCGCCGCTGCGGGCGGCGATGGTGAACCAGATATGCGTGATCACGCCGGGTCCGGAGGCATTGAAAACTTCGTGAACGCCTCCAGCGGGGATGTTCCAATAATCGCGATTGCCGCCGGTGTGGTCGAAACTGGATTGCTTCAACGATTTGTAATTCTGGGCCCGGGCGTACTTGGGAAGGAAATCGAATCCTGGCGTGGTGGTACTTTGCGCTTGCGAGATCTGGGCGGCGCCGAGTCCCCCGGCGGCCAGTGCTCCTCGCAAGAAGGCGCGGCGTGGTTTGGACGACTGAGTCATGGCGGGATTATAGCGCGTTGGAACCCATTTATATAGTGAATCCCCCGCCAGGACTAAGGCGACCTTAGGAACTAATTAAGTGCGATCTCTAGCGATATCACTAGGGGACTCTCAATTGTGCAGAGTACTAGAACCCTTTAGCATGGAGTCCGGAGCAATTGACGTGGAGCCTATGAACGCTATGGTAGCCCCTATAAATGACAATTCCGAAGGGACGGAAAAAAAGAAGGCGACGGTGCGGATCGTCATCGCCGACGATCACCCGATCGTGCGCGACGGCCTGAAGAAACTCCTCCTTTTGGAAGACGACTTTGAGATCGTCGGAGAAGCCGGAGACGGCCGCGAGGTGATCGAGAAGGTCCAGGCGCTGGATCCGGACGTGCTTCTGCTCGATCTCCGGATGCCGAATCTGGACGGACTCTCCGCGCTCCAGGCGTTGCAGCAGACCAACAAACGCACGCGCGTGATCATCTTGACGGCATCGGAGGACAAGAACGAATTCGTGCAGGCGATGAAGTTGGGCTGCAGCGGCATTGTGTTGAAGCAGACCGCGCCGGATCTGATCGTGAAAAGCATCCGCAAGGTGAACTCGGGCGAGATATGGCTCGATTCGCACACGACGGCAGCCGTCATGCGTCAGTTCTCCACCGGGCAGGAAGGCGGCATGGGCGGCGGCCATTCCTCGGGCGGCGGCAAAAATCGCGAGAGGAGCCCTCTGTCGGCCCGCGAGCGGGAAATCGTCGCGCTGGTTGCGCAAGGCTATAAGAACAAAGAGATGGCGGAGAAGATGTTCATCAGCGAGCAGACGGTCAAGAACCACCTGCATAACATCTTCGACAAGCTGGGCGTTTCCGATCGCCTGGAACTGGCCCTGTACGCGATCCACAAGGGTCTGCACCTGGCTGGCGAACCGACGGTGCGGTAGTCTTTACGGCTTCGGCGGATCGTCGAAGGTGATGGTCGAACTGGCTTCGTACTTGCGGTAACGATCGAAGCTGATCTCCGCGCGGGTCAGCCCTTTACCGAAAATGGCGATCTCGTCGGCGGTCTGCGGCAACAGGAATTCCTTGCCTCCGATTTTCGCCGGTACGTAGCGAACATCGCACTTCTGACCGACGGCGACTGCTCTGCCATTCCTCTGGACGCTGGCTTCCTCGGACTCAGTCTGAAAGCGGAGAACAGCTCCAGTGTCGCATTCCACGTAAACCACGCCGTGGTGCGCGAGCGGAACGTTATCCAAATCCGCCTGCATCACCATCGTCGTGGAGGACCGCGCCACCTGGTAGCGAAACACGCAGACGCGTTTTCCACCGGGGAATTCCTCGTGATCCCAGGAAAACTGGGCATTGGCCCGGGGTTCGAAGATTCGCTTGAGGAATGACCCAAATTCACCGCCCGGTGTGAAATAACCGCGCTTCACCGCCTTGTCCGGGGCTTTGTCCTTGCCATTTACGGAGATTAGGCGGTACTTCTCGCGGTGGCCCACGTAGGCGACCTCAACCACCTGGGTCTCCAGGAGCTTCCAATGTTTGCCCGAGCCCGAGTTGTCTGCTGAGCGCCGGGTCGTCTGAATGCACAGGAAATCCGCAAGCTGGCCATCGTAGGCGAGGGCAGCCGCGCGGACCCGGGCCACGAATGCGTCCCAATCCGATGGCTGGCCATACGCACAGGAAGCGCTCAGGATGAGCGCCAGCCCCTTGCGCCTCCGGCTTTTCAAAAACTCCATAGCTTCAAACCGCTAGATCGTTTTATCCTTCGCGTAACACAGCGGCTCCAGCTTGCACTCGGCGCACTTCGGGTTGCGCGCGACGCAGGGGCCGCGGCCAAGATGAATGATCTGGTGGGAAAACAGAATCCATTTTTCCTTCGGGATCACCTTCATCAGGTCCTTTTCGATCTTTCCCGGATCGGTTTCCTTAGTTAAGTCCAGGCGTTGGGCGATGCGCTGCACGTGCGTATCGACCACCACTCCGCTGGCAATGCCGAACGCCGTGCCGAGCACCACGTTCGCGGTCTTGCGCGCGGCTCCGGGCACGGTGAGAAGCTCGTCGATATCGCGCGGGACCTCGCCGTGGAAATCGCCCAGGATTTTCTTCGCCGCGCCGATGATCGACCTTGCCTTGTTATTAAAAAACCCGGTGGACTTGATATTCTGCGCCAGTTCCTCCTGGCTGACGTTGGCGAAGTCCCGAATCGTTGGATATTTCTTGAACAGCCCGGGCGTCACCATGTTGACACGCTTATCGGTGCATTGCGCGGACAAAATCGTGGCGACGAGCAACTCCCAGGCATTGGAATGATGCAGGGCGCAGGTGACGTTGGGGTACATCTCATCAAGCGTCGCGAGGATTTTTTTGACGCGCGCGGCGCGTTCGGCGGCGGTCTTGGGCTTGGCGGAGAGCTTCGGCAAGCCACATAATAACATTTGCGCGAGAAACTCCTTTTGTGGGCAGCGGCGCTCGCCGCATTCGGCGGATGCGTCGGTGCGGCGTTCGAATTTGACGATTTCGCGCTGTTTTCCAAGTCTCCAGTGATGCTGCCCGCGCGCTGGATCGATTGCTTCCGGCAGACCAGGCCGCTAACCGAACTGTCTTTTTGGCTGAACGACGCCCTGTTTGGGCGATCGCCGCTGTCCTGGCACGTGGTGAATCTGGCGGTGCATCTGGCAGTGGTAGCGCTGCTGTTCGACGTACTGCGCAAGCTGATTGGGGAGCGCGCCGGTTTCATCGGAGCCATGATCTTCGCGGTGCATCCGATGATGACAGAGCCCGTGGCGTACGTCTTCGCGCGGGCGACGTTGCTGGCAACGTTGTTCAGCCTGCTCGCGGTGCGAAGCTGGATCGCGCAGAGATTCTGGCGGTCAGCAGCGTGGTTCGCAGTGGCAATGCTGGCGAAAGAAGAGTGCGCGGCGCTGCCTCTGGTCCTGATTTTGCTCCCCACGCCGCGCAACTGGCGGGCATTCTCCGCGATGCTGGCGACGGCGGCGGCAATTGGCGTGCGCACGGTGATGGCTGGGGCCGCGTTGCAAGGCTCGGGCGTGGGTGCGCGGGCGGGGATTTCCCCCTTAGCGTATCTGGCGTCGCAAGGCGTGGCCGTCTGGCGATATTTGCGGCTCCTGGTGATTCCGTGGGGATTCTCGATCGATCCGTCGCTCCAGCAGCCGCCGCTCTGGATGGCGATTGTGGCGTGGGCCGCGCTGGCGGCGGTCTGCTTGATTCCATTCCGCGGCCGCCGTTGGTTCTTACTCGGATTGCTGCTGCTCGCGCCCAGTTCTTCTATTCTTCCAGCGGCGGATCTGGCGGCAGACCGGCGCATGTATCTGCCAATGATCGCATTCGCTGCGTGCGCGGGGTTGTTGCTCGAAAAGATCGACAGGAGCGCGGCGGCGGCGATTGCCTTCGGATTGATCGCGATCTCAATTCGTTATTCGATTTTGTGGATGCATCCGGAATCGCTTTGGAGCGAGGCGAAACGGCGTGCGCCCTGGGCGGCGCGGCCAAGGATCCACCTGGCTCGCGCGCTTCCGCCTGAAAAAGGTCTCGAAGAGTTGGCGGATGCGCCCGAAAGCGCGGATGTTGTCACGGAACGCGGAAGGCTGCTGCTGACGCTTGGGCGTCCGGCGGAGGCGCTACAGGCGTTCGGCAAGGCTCTGGCTATGAACCCCGGTGACGCAAAGGCGATTAGTAACAGGGCCGTGGCGTTAGCAGCGCTTGGGTCGCGCGAGGCGGCCGTGGCGGAGTTCGAACGGGCGCTGGCACGCGACGCATGCCTTGATGACGCTCGCGAGAATTTATCGAAGCTGGGCGTGAGGAGCGAAGCTCCCCCGAATTGCCCCTGACTTACTACGCGCGCTTGTCGACGTTGCGCATGGCTTTGTGAATCTTTTTCCACTTCGCTTTTTGATCGAGCTGCGCCCGGACATCCAATTGACGCTCGAGATAGGCGGCTTCCTTGCGCATTTTTACATAGCTTGCGAAACGGCCGGCGTCGAGCGACCCGCCTTCGATCGCCGCCTGCACAGCGCAGCCTTGCTCCGACGCGTGCGAGCAGTCGCGGTAGTGGCATTGGAGGGCTAGCGTTTCGATCTCAGGGAAGGCTCCATCGATATCATCCGCATCCACCCACGGCTGCAACTCGCGCAGGCCGGGCGTATCGATCAGAAACGCTCCGGCGGTCGTCTCGAGCAGTTCGCGATGCGTCGTCGTGTGGCGGCCTCGACTGTCCGATTGGCGCACGGCACCGGTCAATTGGCGGTCGCGGCCGAGCAGGAGATTGATCAACGTCGACTTTCCCGCGCCCGACGATCCGAGGAAGGCAACCGTCTCGCCTGGAATCAGGTACGGACGGAGCGCGCCGATTCCGTCGCCACAGAGGGCGCTAATGGCAACGATGTCCGTGCCCGGAGCGACGGCACGGACCTGGCGCAGGCGCTCGTCGAGATCGTCGCACAGATCGGACTTGTTCAAAGCAACGACGGCTTGTACGCCGCTGGCTCGAACCGTCGCGCAGTAGCGTTCAAGACGGCGCAGATTGAAATCGTGGTCGAGGCCGGCGACGACGAATACCGTGTCGATATTTGCCGCGAGGACTTGGGCTTCCGTGGTTTCTCCTGCCGCTTTTCGCCGGATAACGGTGCGGCGTGCGAGGACTTCCTCGATCACGGAGTCCCTCACGCGGACGAAGTCGCCGACCGCCGGAAGATCCTCGCGGCGCGTGGTTTCAAACCGCAGTTTGCCGGCGAGCGTGGCGTGAAGTTCGGAGCCGTCTTCACACAACAGGACGTAGGAGTTCCGGTGCTCGGCCGCGACTCGCGCAATCACTTCTCTATGATATTCTCGTTTGCATGAGAATCGGCTGTTTCACCCCGTTGCTGTCGCAGTTTCCCCTCGATAAAGTCTTTGAAAAACTGCGGAGCCTGAGCATCTCCACGGTGGAGTTGGGCACGGGCAATTATCCCGGCGATCCGCATTGCAAGCTTTCGATGCTGCAGGACAGGGCCGCGCTGAAGGATTTCAAGATGAAGCTGGCCGACAACGGATTCACCATCAGCGCGCTGAGCAGCCATGGAAATCCGTTGCATCCGAATAAGGCGATCGCGAAGGCGTTTCAGGAGACCAGCCGCAAAACGATTTTGCTCGCCGAGAAGCTGGAAGTGCCGGTGGTGATCGATTTTTCAGGCTGCCCAGGAGATAGCGATCACGCGAAGTATCCGAACTGGGTGACGTGCCCGTGGCCCACCGAGTATCTGGACGTGCTCGACTGGCAGTGGGAGAAGAAGGTGATCCCCTACTGGACCAAGCACGCGAAGTTCGCCGAGAATCATGGCGTGAAGGTCGCCATTGAAATGCACCCGGGCTTTGTCGTCTATAGCCCGGAGACCATGCTGAAGCTGCGCTCGATTGCCGGCAAGGCTATCGGCTGCAACTACGATCCGAGCCACATGTTCTGGCAGGCCATCGATCCGATTAAAGCGGTGCGCGTGCTGGGCGATTCCATTTTTCACGTCCATGCCAAGGACACGCAGATTTACGACGCGAATCTGCCCAAGACCGGTGTGCTCGATACGAAGAAGTATACTGACGAGCGCAATCGCGCCTGGATTTTCCGCGCCTGCGGCTACGGACACGCCTATGCTTGGTGGACGGAATTTATTTCGACACTGAGGATGTTCGGCTACGATTACGTGCTTTCCATTGAGCACGAGGATACGCTGATGTCTCCGGACGAAGGCCTCACGAAGGCGGCGACGTTCTTGAATCAGATCGTGATCCGGGAGCAGCCGACCGCTCCCTGGTGGGTGTAGCGTCGCGTCCCCGCCCTGATGGGACGGGGTTGTACACGCCGTCTATAACCCTTGGCGTGAGCAGGGGATCAGTCAAAATCGATATCGCGCTTTGGTGGAGGCTCGTCCGGATTCTCTTTGGCGAGCTTCAGCATCTCGTCGAATTTCTTGCTGAGCACGTCGTGATGCGTCTTGTGCTCCTTCACGGATTTCTTAAAAATTTCCTCGCGGCGGGTCGGCTCGGCCTTCAATTTCTGCACGGCGGCTTCCATGTCGGTGATCGTCGGTGGCTTGACGTGCTCCTTGTGGCGGATGACCGCGGATGTCTCCGGGTCGATGTGCAACTCCGCCTGGCAGCAGGGGCAGGTAACGATCAGCAACTCAGCCATATGAGTGATATGGTATCAGGATGCTATCTGAATTCAAGAAATTCATCATGCGAGGGAATGTCCTCGACCTGGCCATCGGCGTCATAATCGGGGCGGCGTTCGGAAAGATCATAGCGTCGATGGTCAACGACCTACTGATGCCGGTAATCGGGCTGCTGCTCGGCAAAGTCGACTTCTCGAACCTATTCATCAACCTGGATCCCAGCAAGAGCGTAGACACGCTGGCGGCGGCCAAGGCGGCGAAGGTGCCGGTGATCGCCTACGGCGCGTTCCTAAACACCGTGATTGAGTTCCTGATCGTCGCGTTCGTCATCTTCCTCGTTGTGAAGGCGGCGAACAAGATGCAGAAACCGGCTGCAGAGGCGGCGCCAACCACGAAGCCGTGTCCGGAATGCACCACGGAGATTCCCCTGGCGGCCAAGCGCTGCCCGGCTTGCACGGCAGCGATCGCATAGAGAGGTTTACATTTACGAAAAAGGCCCACGACCGGAGTCGCGGGCCTTTTTTTTGTCAAGGAGGGAGAAAATCTACTAGTTATTGCCGCCGTCCGGACGGCGCTTCAAGGTCGGACGATCGTCATCTCCGCTCGAAGATCCCTTATCGCCGGACGTCCCCGATCCCGGAGCCTTCTTTAACTGCGGACGGCCCGGGTCCCTGGTATCGATCTTGCGTTTGTTGTGGAACGCCATCAGGCGGGCTTTCACGTCGTTGAATTCCGACGTGGTGACCACGTACTCCGGCCGCTCCTTCAGCATGGTCTGGATATTCTGCTGCGCCTTGATGATGCGCGAGTCGGTCGGCGGGTGAGTGGAGAAGACTTTGGAAATCGTTCCCGGCTTCTTCTTTTCCAGCGATTCGATCTTTTCGAAGAAATCGACGAATGCGCCCGGATCGTAGCCGGTCTTGTACATGTACTGCAAGCCCAGCATGTCCGCTTCGCCTTCAAACTCCCGCGAGAACTGCAGGTAGCCGATCGGAACCAGGATGCTGGCAGCTTGGCGGATACCGTACCCGGTCCAGCCGCCGAGGAAGATCAGGGGAATCGTCGAAAGCTGCGCGATTTGCCCGCGGGTCACTTGACGCGTGCCGTGGCGCGCAGCCACGTGCGCGATTTCATGCGCCATTACGCCGGCCAGCTCCGCTTCGGTATCCGCCTTCAGGATCAGGCCGGAGTTGACGAAGAAAAATCCGCCGGGTAGGGCGAACGCGTTCACGTCCTCGGTGTCGATCACCTTGATGGTGAACGGAACCTTGGCGTCGGAGTTGCGCACCAGGTTCTGGCCGACGCGGTTGACGTATTCCGCGATCACCGGGTCGTCGATGATCTTGGCCTGCCGCTCCACTTCCTGTGCGAGTTGCTTGCCCATGGCGATTTCTTTTTCGAGCGAATAAAAGTTCACGCCCTTGCCAACGTCGCGATCGCCGATCGCATCCGGGTCCTTCTTCTTGTCGTCCGCGTACACGGAGGTGGCAAGAAGGGAGAAGCAGAGGAGCAGAACAGAATTGAGTCCTAGAAAGCGGCGCATGAGGACTCCTTTCACCTAATATTATAAGCTTCCTTAATCTGGGACGCACGAGCGGTAGATTGCGGTACGAGTTTTTTCGCCGTGGCGGCATCGTCGCCGGACTTGTGAAGGGTGGGCGGCTTGGGCCCTACCGGCTCCGGTTTCTTTTCCCAATCGAGGGCGGTCAGCCGTGCCTGCATCTTATTGAAATCGGACGTCGTCACGACGTATTGCTCCTGTTCGGCCAGCTGGCTTTCGATATTCTTCTGGACCGCGATCAGGCGCTGGTCGCCGTCCGGATGGGTGGAAAAAACACGGCCGACCTTGCCCTGCTTGCGGTCATCCAGGGAAAAGATTCGTTCAAAGATCTCGACCATGCCCAGCGGATCGTAGCCGGTCTTGTAGAGATACTGAAGGCCGAGCATATCGGCCTCTTTTTCATAGCCCCGCTGCTCCGCCAGCAGGCCGGCGGGCAGCAGCACATGGTTCGCGCCGAGCCCGCAGAGGCCACCCAAGGGCAGGAAAATCAGGGGAATCGTCGCGAGCTGGCCCACTTGCTCGTGCGTGGCCTGCCTCGTTCCGTGGCGGGCGGCGACATGGGCGATTTCATGGGCGATGGCGGCGGCCAGCTGCGCCTCGGTATCGGCGGTGCGGATCAGGCCGGTCTGGACGTAAATATAGCCGCCGGGCAGGGTGATCGCGTTTGGCTCGTCGCCTTCAATCACCTTGATGGTGACCGGGATCCTGGTGTCAGAATGCGCCGCCAGGTTCTGGCCGACGCGGTTGACGTATTCCGTTACGCCCATGTCCGTAACGACCTTATGGGTTTTCTCCACCTCCTGGGCCAGCTGCTTGCCCAGGGCCATTTCCTTTTGAATGGAATACCAGTTGACGCCCTTGGACACATCGCGCGCGCCGATCTGATTCGGGTCGTTTTTGGGGTTTTGGGCGAATGCCAAGGGCAGGAACACGGCAATCGCGCACACGCGCCGCATATAGATATAACGTACCATCGAAAAGATGGAGTACGACAACTTTTCTGAGCTGAGGGCGCAATTTCCCGTCACGGAGTCGCTGATTTACCTGAATCACGCCGCGGTTGCTCCGCTGGTGAAGCCCGCAGCGGACGCGATGAAGTGGTTTTGCGAGGACGGGATGCTGTACGGCTCGCTGCATTACGAGAAGTGGCTGGACGCGTACGAAGGCGTGCGGCGCGCCACGGCGCGGATGGTGAACGTCACGCCGCAGGAGGTCGCGCTCACCAAGAACACGTCAGAGGGCATCGCGACTATCGCCATGGGGCTGGACTGGCGGGCGGGGGACCGCATCGTGGCGTTCAAGGAGGAATTTCCGGCGAATCAATATCCGTGGCAAAGGCTCGCGTCGAAGGGCGTCACACTCGACTGGCTGAGCGTGACCGATCCCCTGGAGAAAATCGACGCGGCGGCCAAGGGTGCACGGCTTCTGGCCATCAGCTTCGTGCAGTACTTAACAGGGTATCGCGCGGATGTGAAGGCCATCGGCGAGATTTGCCAACGGCATGGTGTGATTTACTTCGTCGACGCGATTCAGGGGATGGGCGTATTTCCGCTGGACGCTCGCGAATGCCACATCGACGCGCTGGCCGCGGACGGTCACAAATGGCTGCTGGGCCCCGAAGGGTGCGCGGTGCTGTACATTTCGCGCGAGCTGCAGGAGCGCGTGGAACCCGTCGAGTTCGGATGGACCAACGTGGCGTCGTACAACGATTACGGGGCTCGCGATATGGCTCTCAGGAACGATGCCGGGCGCTACGAGTGCGGGACACTGAACACCATCGGCTGCTTCGGTCTGCGCGCGTCGATGGAGTTTCTGCTGGGTGTGGGCACGCAGCGGACGGCGCCCATGATTCAGGCGCTGGGGGACAGGATCGTGGAAGGAGTGCGCCGCAAGGGGTATGAAGTGCTCGGCGAGAGGACGCCGGAAACCGGGGCGGGGATCGTGAGCTTCCGCAAGCCGGGTGTAGATTCGGTCGCCGTGGTGGCGCACTTGAAGGAGAACAAGATCTCGGCGGCGGCCAGGGCGGGATGGGTGCGGACGTCGCCGCATTTCTATATCACGGCGGAGGAGATTGATCGGGTGGTGGATTCCCTGCCATAAAAAGCTTGAAACGGTTTGGGTGGTTTCCTTCATTTTATTAGTGACAGCGTAGTAACAAAAGGAGCACCCAAATCAATGCCAGGCTATCGATTTGGCAAACACCCCCCGAAGCAGGATTACCGGACACTTCGGTTCGCGACATACACTACATCCAAGCTTGCGGCTCCGCCCGCTTCCGTGGATAACCTCGCCCGCGTCTATAAGGACGTCGGCGTCAGCGATCCCGCCAAGCTTTTCCCCATGGACGGAAACGACACTCTGGGAGACTGCACCATCGCCGCCGTCGCCCACGCGATCACCGTTTACCAGGGGTTTGTCAGCAAAACGAAGGTCATCATGGCCAAGAACGCCGTGACCAAACTCTACCTGCACCTTACCGGGGGCGTCGACGGCGGCCTCAACGAGCTGGACGTCCTGAACTATTGGCAATCGAATGTGGTGGACGGGGACAAGATCCTGGCGTTCGTCAAAATCGATCCCAAGAACCACGTCCATGTCCAGCAGGCGGTCCAGTTGTTTGGCGGCGTATATCTCGGCTTCCAGGTTCAGCAGAACTGTATCCAGGAGTTCGACGCCCGCCAACCCTGGACCCCCGGTCCGCTCACCACGGACGGCCACGCGGTGTTCGCCACGGGTTACGACCAGAGGGGGGTCACGGTCCTCACCTGGGGCAACACGCAGCAGGGCACCTGGGCATGGTGGGATGAGTGCGTCGACGAAGCCTACGCAATTCTGCCTCCGCAAGCAAAGAAGGCGGGCTTCTGCCCCGGATTCGACATCGAGGCGCTAACGGCCGACCTCAATCAGGTCGCACACTGATTCCCTCGATAACTCGCTTCCGCTTGAATTAGATAGGTTTTCCAAACGCCCCAAACCTCGCAATTCCCCGGATACACTTTTGCATTACGGGGGCTGTGGCCTCCGCCAGAGGCAAATAGGAAGCCATTTATTCAAGGAGGGTTCGTTTGCGTTATTGGGACGTTATTTTAACGCGAGACGCTTCCCGGGAGCAGCGCCGCATCCCTCCGAGGACACTGGTGAACGTGTTAGCGCTAGGCCACGTCATCCGTGGCCGAGGTACATCAGCCAGCTTAGGCCGAAGATGGCGGCGATGAAGCAGGCGAAGCAGTAAGCGGCGTACCGGACGCGCTCGCGGTCGGTTTTCTTGGTGATGATGCCGAGCACGATCGACGTGAACAGCGCGAACAGCACGGCGGCTTCGAAATTCGACAGATTCATCTTAGGCATTGGCTATTCCTTCTTCCCCGAGGCGATCTCGTAGGCGTCCACCATGCCGAGCACGTTCAGCAATCCAGAGGCTACCAGGAACTTGGTGCCGTAATCATGGACGTGGCCCGCCACGTCGGGCTGCGCATATCCCAGCCAAACCGTCACGAAGTAGAGTATCCCGTTCATCAGGTTTCCGAGGAAGCCCCCGCAGTAAATCACAGTGGTGAGCAGGTCTCCGGTCTGCGGGGTGAACAACGCGCCGCGCATCATCAGGCCGAGCAGGTACATCGAGGTCACCGAGGCGGCGATCAGTCCTCCGCGGCCCGGGCGCTTCAGCAGAAAATGGCCGCCCCCAGGGATAATCCAGGCCACGATGACCGCCGGCAGCCATTTGCCCATCGGGACATGAGGGGCTTGATCTAAGGTTGTTTCCGCCACCCTTTTAGTTTAACGTTTTCTGACGCGCGCGCCCAAATCCTGCCCCGGGGGCAGGGCAATCACCAGCGCTCCGCCGGAGTCCGTCCGGGCCTCGGACAGCTCTTCGTCGTCGATTTCGACGTCGTACCAGGCGTTGGGCGTCAGGCCGAGGATGAAGATGGCCTCGGCGTCGGCGCGGAATTTGTACTCGGGGTCGGCGCCGCGCATCAGGACGGCATCGCCGATTCGGACCGGGGCAAACGACGCGCCGGGGCGCAGGGATTCGATGTGGCCGTCGCGGAACAGCTGCAAGTGCCCGTCGAAATAGCCGATCCAGACGGCGTTCTCGTCCCAGCTCGAACGGGCGAAGACGTGGCCGGAGACTGCGTCGTGAAAAATCAGAGGCATCTGGAAATAGCTCAGGCCGGGCTGATAAGGGTTGGCCCACAGAAACTCGTAGAGGGCTCCCAGAGCGCCGCGCATCAGGAAACGGTCCTGCATCAGCCAGCCTTGCAGATACTGGCTCTCGAGGGCGTTGTTGTCATAGGCGACCATCGCGAGCTCGGCGGCGCGGGAGAAGACTGCGTCCGTCAGGTTGGGCTCGCCGTCGCGGACATAGACCGGCACGCGATATTCGTTTTCCGGGGCCTCAAAAGGGGCCGGGTAGTGGCCGACCAGGTGATCGGTCGGGAGGCCCTTGAAATAGTCGTGCGCGCCTTCCCGAAGGTCGATTTTCAGGTTATCGCGGAGGACATGCATCAGCTCATAAAGCGGGTAAGTCTCTTCGCGCGGAATCGCCTGGGGATTCTTGGCCAGCCCGCGGCGCCACCATTGCTGGACGATCTGTTTCAGGACGGCCTCACCTTGATCCGGCAAGGTATCGGCCAGGGCGATGGTGGCCAGAGCGCGGGCGGTCTGCTTGGACACGTCGGTGGGGGGTGGCCCGGCTAGAACTTTTTCAATCTTCCCGGCGATGCGGTCGGCCTGGGATTTGGTCATCAGCGGGGCGCACCAGTCGAAGATCAGGGCCAGTTGGCGCGGGTCGGAGTTGCTTTCGTCCAGGGCCCATTCGACGGCCTTACGTCCGGCGGGCTGATTTTTCGCAACCTGGTAGTAGAAAGCCCAGGCGAGGCCCTGCTCGGGCATGGGCGCGCCGCCGGAGACCAAGGCGTCGAACTGCTGCCAGCGCATGGACTGGCGCTCCCGCTCCCGCTGGAGCAGGCGGAGGCGCTGCTTGGTGAGCAGCAGGCGGGGAGCGTCGGTGAAGACGTGGAAGTCCTCATCGTACAAGTCCTGGGCGGCGCACTGGGACAGGCCGAGGGTGGCGAAGATAGCGGGGGCGAAAATAAGGGAAAACAGGGTCCGGAACACGGAAAACCCAATTGTGTCACAGGTTGTGTCGGGCCGACACACCCCTTGTTACCAGCGCACCCAAGGCGGGCCATCCGGCTCCTGCTAAGCGATTGAAAAAAGGGGTTGCATCGAGTGGTCGCGGGCGTGCTATCTTAGTTCACGAATTGATGAAGTAACTTTTCAAAACCTGCCCTCTGTTTGCAACAAGCGTGGACGGATGAAGCGAGTGGCTGATACTAGCGTGCTTGCGGGAGCCGGTGTTGATCTTCAAAACCGCTCCTTCCTTCGTTCGGGCAAGTTGCAACAGAGGGGTTTTTTTGCCGCCATTATAGATTTTTCGCAGTCTTCATGGATCAGCGGTTTCCGGCCGGGCCGGCTTCGGTAGGGGAACAATAGGACGCGGGCCTCGACCAGGGGCTTGGGTTCGGACAGATGCCAGGATCCTAGCCCGTCTTGGGCGGACCGCATCGGAAACGGGAGCCACCGTCACCTCGCAGCTCCGATTCCGATGCGGTTTTTTCTACCCAGCGCACAAGAAGACCCTGTACGCAAAGTCGCTCCCGCAGGTAAATCTCGTATTGGTATAGGATACATGGTTTCGCGCCAATTTCCTACTGGCCCACCCCTCAAAAAATCGTCCACGAGTACCAGTGACCGTTCCAGAGGAAAAGGGCGGGGGTGGTCTATTGGTCCCAGTGCCGGCTCATCCTGCAAACTATTCGGGCCATGCAAGATCTCTATCTTGTTGTCCGATTCACCCGCAACTGGATCCACTACGGCTTTCTGACTCATATCGTGGTGTGTACGGTGATCGCGGCGGTGGAAGGGGTGCTGGGGAGATAATCGATTCAACCGCCGCTCGCCGATTTTTCCCCTCCTTTCGCCGATTTCGCCTCTGCCCGCAACGCGTCTCAGGTTACGATCCTGATCGGAGGAGCTTTTTTATGGCCACGGCAACTGCTAGACCGTATCGCGGAATGGGGATGGAGGGGTTTGTCGCGCGTTGGTACGCTTCACTGACCTCCAAATCGATTGACGAACTCAAGGCTTTGGCACGTAAGGTCGCCCGGGACCTTCCTCCCAGGGCCGAGGTGCTGGAGGTGGCTCCGGGACCGGGGTATTTCGCGATTGAACTGGCGAAGCTGGGCGCGTACAAGATTGAGGGCGTCGACATCAGCCGGACGTTTGTGGAGATCGCGACGAAAAATGCGGAGCAGGCGGGCGTCGACGTGAGTTTCCACGAGGGCGATGTGGCGAACCTGCCCTTCGCCGACCGCTCCTTTGACTTCCTGTTGTGCCGCGCGGCGTTCAAGAATTTCTCACGGCCGGTGGTCGCCCTAACGGAGATGCATCGCGTGTTGAAGCCGGGAGGCTATGCGCTGATCATCGATTTGAGAAAAGACGCATCGAACGAATCGATCACGCAGGCGGTGGATGAAATGGGGCTCGGTACGCTGAATCGAGCCTTGACCAAGATGATTTTCCGCACCACGCTGCTGAAGCGGGCGTACACGCGGAGGCAATTCGAGGTGTTCCTGTTGCAGACGAAGTTCGGGCACGTCGAGATCGAAGAAAGCCCGACGGGCCTGGAATTGAAGCTGTATCGCGGCGCTTAAATCCCTGGCATCAGTCCTTGGTTTCGGTGCCGTCGGCCTTGACGAGCACTTCGTGCTTCTTGCCGGCCTTGGTTGTGTAGGCGGCCTCGAACATCGTCTCGCCGTTGCGGGTGAAGGTTTCCACCATGCCGAGTTTTCCGTCGGCGACCTTCTTGAGGATGGCGGCCTTGGCTGCGGCGGGAACCGCGTCGATCGTTGTTTCTTCTTCGACCAGAAGGAGCTTCCCCTTGGTGTCGACATTAAAATCGCGGTGCTTGCCGTTGAGAATCGTCTCGATTTCGTACTGCGCGACGCCGTGCTCGGTCTCCTTGCCGATGCTCTTGATCTCGGCGCCTTTCGCTTCCTCCTGCACGGTTTTCTGGACGGCCGGAGGAAGGTCTTTAAGAGCCAGCTTCTTCTCGGCGGCGAAGGCGAGGGCGGCGAGGGCGAAACATGCGGTGGGGATGTGCTTCATGACATGAGCGTAACCGCGGGATCTGAAGATTTGCTGAAGGATGTAGAGTCTCCGCACTCACGCGGGGCTGCATTGCATGGCGGAACAATTACCGTAAGACAGCCCTGGCGTGAGCCAGGGGACCTGTCTCCTAATGCACCGTCCGCGTCTTGCGGTTCATGTAATCGACCAGCAGATACTGGCCCAGCGTATACGGCGTGGTGAAGTACGCCTTGCCGCGGCACATTGATGTCACCTGCTGGACGAAGTTCACCAGCCCGTAATCGCTGGCCAGCATGAAAGTGTTGATCATGATGCCCTGGCGCTTGCAGCGGCTCACTTCCTCGAGCGTCCGGGTGATCACCAGGGGATCCAGGCCAAAGGCATTCTTGTAAATCTGGCCGTTTTCGAGCGTCAGCGCGCTGGGCTTGCCGTCGGTGATCATGACGATCTGCTTCATGTCCTTGCGCTCCCGGGCGAGCAGCCGCTGCGCCAGGATCAGGCCTTCGCGCGTGTTGGTGTAATACGGGCCGACCTGCGCGCGAGCCAGTTCCTCCAGGCGAAGCTCCTCGGCCGAATCGTGAAACAGGACGCAGCGCAGCGAATCGCCCGGATACTGCGTGCGGATCAGATGCGCCAGAGCGAGCGCGACCTTTTTCGCAGGCGTGAAGCGGTCCTCGCCGTAGAGAATCATGCTGTGGCTGCAATCGAGCATCAGGACCGTGGCGCAGGAGCTCTGATATTCGCTCTGGTGTACCTGCAAATCTTCGTATTCGAGGTTCAGAGGAAGCTTCACGCCTTCGCGCTGCATGGCGGAGAACAGCGTTTGGCCGACGTCCAGGTTCAGCGTATCGCCAAATTCATATAGTTTTGACGCTCCGGAGGATTCGACGCCAGTGGACAGGTCACGCGTGTCGTGGGCGCCGAAGCTGGCGTGGCCAAGCGAACCAAGCAGGTCCTTCAGCGTCTTGAATCCGAGAAAATCGACGGACTTATCCGTGATTTTCACGTCGACCTTGGCTTGCGCTTCGCCCGTGCTGCCCGGTTGATTCTCGGTGGTGATGTAGCCTTCCTCGATCAGCTTTTCCACCAGCCGGCTGAGGGCCTGGTCTAACTGCTCCTGACTCATCGATTCGAGTTGCTGGCGAATTTGCTCGGCGCGCTCCGGGTCGAACATCTCGCCGCGCTCCAGGGCCTCTTCGATGGCGCGTTTGAGATCCTCCAGCGTCTTCTGGTTCATTTCACTGAACTGGAAGTAGGGATCGTTGAAGCCGCTTTCGAGGAAGAAATCGGCGAGCGCACGCATCAGATCCTCAGCCGTGAGGCCGAAGTCGTCGCCGGTATAGCGTCCATAGCGGACAGACCTCATTGATAGTTCCTTCGCGCCGCCTTTTTTCGCTCGTCTTCGACGGACTGCTCGCGGCGGCGGGGCTCGGCCATGAAGCCGACCTCTTCGCTCCGGCTGATGCGCCGGTGCGCGTACAGGCCTTCTAGAATAAACTCGGCCGCAGAGGCGCGCAGTGCGTCGGGTTCGCTCGCGCCCAAGCCGAGCTTACCTGTTTTCTCCATCAGATCGGGAATCGCGCTGAGCGCTTCGAGCATGGCCGAAGAGGGCTCGGTTTCATCGAGCTTCAACTGGCCACCGTGCTCGAAATAGCGCACGATCCCGTTGAGATTCTCGCCCTCGAGATAGTGGGTGAAAACCTTGCCGGTGGCCAGGCGAATCAGTTCGCGAGCCACGGTGTCGCCGCCCTTAAGCTCCCCTTCGTATTCGAGCTCCAGTTTGCCGGTGATGGATGGCAGCGCGGCGTAAATATCGAGAACGCGAGGCACGGCAAGGTCCTCGCCGGCCATCAGCGCGCGGCGCTCGGCGTTCGAGGCTACGTTTTCCAGCACCGTGATCGGCAGACGCTGGCTGACGCCGCTGCGCTTGTCCACGCGCTTGTCGTCGCGCGCGGAGAACGCCAGATGTTCGACGATCTCTCGGATATAGTCGGGCATATTCAGTTGGATGGCCGAATCGCGAGCGGTCCAGGCTTCCTGGCCGGTGATATGCAGGCCCTGCTCGATGGTGAGCGGATAGTGGGTGCGAATCTCGCTGCCGATGCGGTCCTTGAGCGGCGTGATGATCTTTCCGCGCGCAGTGTAGTCCTCGGGGTTGGCTGTAAAGACCAGCAGCAGGTCCAGAGGCAGGCGTACGGGATAACCCTTAATTTGCACGTCGCCTTCCTGCATGATGTTGAACAGGCCGACTTGAATCTTGCCGGCCAAATCGGGCAGTTCGTTGATGCCGAAGATGCCCCGGTTCGCGCGGGGCAGCAGGCCGTAGTGCACGGTCAGCTCGTCGGAAATATTCTGCCCGAGGCGCGCGGCCTTAATGGGATCGATGTCGCCGATCATGTCGGCAATGGTCACATCGGGCGTGGCGAGTTTTTCCACGTAGCGATGATCGCGCGTTAGCCAGGCGATGGGCGTATCGTCGCCTTTCTCGTGAACGAGACGCCGACAGGACCGGCAGATTGGCTCGAACGGATTGTCGCGAATCTCGCAACCGGCGATGTACGGCGTGTACTCGTCGAGCAGCGTCACCAGCATCCGGATGAGCCGCGTCTTGGCCTGCCCGCGCAGTCCGAGCAGAATGAAATTGTGCTTCGACAGGACTGCGTTGATCACCTGCGGAACTACTGTTTCCTCGTAGCCGACGATGCCCGGAAACAGGGGCTCCTTGGCCTGCAGCTTGCCAATCAGGTTGTCGCGCAGTTCGTCCTTGACGGATTTGAGTGAGGTGCGAGTCTTCTTGAGCGACCGAAGCGTCGCCGGCAGACCCGCCGGAGGCGGTTCCATATCGCGATTGTAGCAATTTGCTATAGTCATGCTTTCATGGCGCGGATCGCGCTAAATCCTTAGATGCCGACAGAACTTGCAGAGATAGACTTTCGGCGCTTCTGGCAGCGCCTTCAAACCATGGGATTAAACGCCTACGAGGCGCGCTCGTATCTGGTCCTCGTGGGCCATCCTCGCTTCAAAGCGCTGGAACTGGCGGCGCGCGCGCACGTGCCGCGGCAGAAGATTTACGAAGTGCTCGACAGCCTGGTGGAAAAGGGCTTCGCGCAGGTGATTCAGGAAAAAACGAAGCTGTTCCTGGCCGTGCCGCCGGACGAGGCGATTCCCAGCTACATGTCTCGCCGTAAGCTGGCGCTGGAGCAGCAGCTGGCGGATCAGAACCACGCAGCGTCAGGCATGGTGCGGGAGCTGATGGCCGCCTATTCGGAGGGCCAGGGCGGCCGGGGCACGCTCGACTACCTGCGCATCGTGAACGATCCGGGGCAGGCCGCTTCGCAATTTCGCAAAATGCTGGACGAGGCTCGTGAGGAGTATCTGGAATTTTCGAGACCTCCGTACGCCGTCGATCCCCTGGATGCGGAAGCGGTGATGCAGGCTCGAAAGCGCGGCGTGCATTGCCGGCTTCTGGTTGAGCACGGGACCCTGGACGCCCAGCACGAGCGGTTCTTGGCCGAGTACCGTGCGGCTGGGGTCGAGGTGCGGCAGATCGAGAAGGTGCCGATGAAGCTCGCGCTGCTCGATTCGCGCAAAGGGCTGATCGCGCTGCTGGACCCGGTGATCACCAAGCCGACGTGGACGTCGGTGATGTTCGACC
Source organism: Bryobacteraceae bacterium (assembly GCA_035542735.1). GTDB lineage: Bacteria > Acidobacteriota > Terriglobia > Bryobacterales > Bryobacteraceae > Palsa-187. The sequence continues at coordinate 384,021 of DATKKV010000021.1, read as the reverse complement.
ACGAGGGAATGGCGGAGGCGATGAAGGGATTGTTCGAGGATTACTGGCGGCGAGCGACGAGCGGGTGATCCGCCCTCTGGGCCCTCAAACCACGGCAAGATCTTCTTAGCCCCATCCCGTCAGGGTGGGGCTGGCTGACGTGCGAACAAGCCCCGGGCTCACGCCGTGGGGCTGGTGAGTGCTCAAAAAACCGGCAAGGGCAGTTTATAGCGCGCCGGGACTTCCGGCACAAACTCTTCCCACGTCGTGAACAACTCCGCCTGCATCCCCGCGGCCTTCGCGCCGTCGACGTTTTCCTGCTTGTCGTCGATGAACAAGGTCCGCTCCGGCGCCACAGCGAGGCCCCGGATCGCGTCCTCATAAATTTCGGGCTGCGGCTTAAATAGGCCGAGTTCGCATGAGAACGTGATGTGGTCGAAATGATCGAGAAATCCGTCGGTGGAGCGCAACGCGTCGGCCAAAGGGAACGGCAGGTTTGATAGAATCCCCACTTTGAGGCCGGCGTCGCGGAGTTGATCGATCCAGTCGACAACGCGCGAATCGAACGTGTTCCAGAAGCCGATTTCGTGTTCGACCATTTTTTCGATGAGCGGATCGTCGAATTCCGCGGAGGCAGACGCGGCGACCTTGCGCCAATACTCCTGCGGCGACATGCCGGCGTCATACGGAAGCCGGTGTTCCCAGAACGCTCGAAGAAACTCCTGCTTGGCGAGACTGCATTCCTCCGCCGCGCGCGCGATCTTTTCGTCGGCCACCGGGAAACAAATCACGTTCCCGAAATCGAAAACAACGGATTGGATGCTCACGCTAGCGTCCGCCGTGAGCTCCGTCGGTCACTTGCGGCTCACGTCGCGTGCGAATCTCGCGCACGGCGTAGATGCGGCGTCCCTGGCTCTCGAAGTAGGTGCGAGTAAGCACTTCGCCCAGCAGTCCGGTGCAGAACAGAATCACGCCTGTGACCAGCAGCAGCGCGGCCAGCACGAGCAGCGGGCCGTGCTCTTGGATGAGATCCGCGCCGGTCCAGATTTTTTCCACACCGAGAAATGCCAGCGTCGCGGCGCCGAGTCCCGCGCTGGTCAGTCCCCATTTGCCGAAGAAGTGCATCGGCCGCGTGAAGTATTTCAGCAGGAACCAGATGGTGAAGATATCGAACATCACACGGAACGTTCGGCCGAGGCCGTAATGCGATCCGCCCGAAGCGCGCGGCAGATTTTTGATCGGTACTTCGGCAACCCGCGCGCCGTAAAATGCAGCCAGCGCGGGAATGAATCGGTGCAATTCGCCGTAAAGATTCACGTCCTTCAGGATTTCGGCGCGATAGGCTTTGAACGTGGTGCCGAAGTCGCGAAGCTCAACGCCGGAAACCTGGGCCATCATCCAGTTGGCGATGCGCGAAGGGATCTTGCGCGTCACCGCGTTGTCAAGGCGATTCTTGCGCCAGCCGCTGGCGATGTCGTAGCCTTCTTCGATTTTTTCGAGCAGCGCGGGAATGTCCTCGGGCGCGTGCTGCAGGTCGCCGTCCAGCGAAATGATCACCGTGCCCTGCGCCTCGTCGAATCCGGCGGCGAGCGCCGCGGTTTGCCCGAAGTTGCGGCGCAGGCGGATCACCTTCAGGCGATTGTCGGTTTCGACGAGATTCGCCAGCAGGTCGAAGCTGCGATCGGTGGAGGCGTCATCGGTAAAGATGATCTCGTAGGGTCTTCTCAGCTTCTCCAATACCGCCGTCAGGCGATCGTAGAGAGGCAGGATCGAAGGCTCTTCATTGTGGATCGGAACGACGACGGACAACATGGGCTGCTTATAGGATAACAGCGGAACGGCGCCATGCGCTGCCGGATGGTCTTCAGCCGCCCTTCTTCGGCTCCTTCCCCGGCAGATTCTCCGGATTCTCATGGACCTTGGCGCGAAACGCGGCTTTCATCCCGGAGGCCAACGCCACCGTGGTATCCCCGTACTTATCGCGAATTTTGTCGACCGCGGCCAGAGTCTTTCGCCACCGCTCGGTCTTGCCCTCATCAAGGAGGCTGGTCTGTCCTTCTTCGGCTTCGAGTGACTGCGCGTACACGCCAAGCAGACGGATTGCTCCGCCGGTCCAGGCTTTGTGGAACAACGATCGCACGGCCTCCGCCAGTTCGGTATCGATCTGCGTGGCGTGATCGAGCGTCTTGGCCCGCGTGAACGTCGAAAAATCCGAATAGCGGAGCTTGATCTGCACGGTCCGGGCGTATAGCGCATGATCGCGCAGCCGCCTCGCGACCATTTCGGCGAGCCGCACGAGCATGGCGTCGATCTGCTCGCGGTCGCGCGTGTCGACGGAAAACGTGTGCTCGTGGCTGATGGACTTGGGATCGTTGCCCTCGCCGATTTCTCCGTCGAACCAGCCTCCGGCGTCCTGGCCCCGCGATTTTCCGGCCAGCGCGAGGCCCCACTTGCCGAACTTCGATTCGAGGAACGCGTCGTCGAGCGCGGCCAGGTCGCCCACCTTTCGGATGCCACATTCATGCAGATGCTTTTCCGTCACCTTGCCCACGCCGGGAATCTTACGGACGTCTAATGGCGCAAGGAACTGCCCTTCCTGTCCCGGCACGATCCACAACACGCCGTTCGGTTTCGCCTGATCCGAAGCGACCTTCGCCACCATGCGCGACGCCGCGATGCCGATGGAACAGTTCAAATCTGTTTCTCGCTTCACCATCGCATGCAGCCGATGCGCGGCCTTGAGCGGCGGCCCGTGGAGCCGCTCAGTGCCCGTCAGGTCGAGATAAGCTTCATCGATCGAAGCCATTTCGACGCGCGGCGAAAAACTTTGCAGAACTTTGTAGACGCGTCCCGAGTAATCCATGTAGCGGTCGCGATGGCCCTCGACGAAAATAGCCTGCGGGCAGAGTTTGTAGGCCGTGCGCAGAGGCATCGCCGAATGGACGCCGAATTTCCGTGCAGCGTAAGAGGCGGCGGAGACCACTCCGCGGTCGGTCGAGCGCCCGCCCACGACCACCGGCTTGCCTTTCAGCGACGGGTCGTACAGTTCCTCCACGGACACGAAGAATGCGTCCATGTCGAGATGAAAATAGGTCCTCGAGGCCGCCTGCGTCATCCATAATTATGATATGCGCAAACTCAGTCTGCTTCTGTTGACAACAGCGCTCTTTGCGGCCACTCCGCAGGTGGGCCAGATAGCGCCCGATTTCACCCTGCCTTCGCAGGACGGCTCCAAGATCAGCCTGCATGATCCTCGTGGGAAATGGGTGGTGCTCTACTTCTATCCGAAAGACGGCACGCCCGGGTGCACCACGGAAGCTCACAATTTCCAGCGCGACATCGCCAAGTATCAGCAGGCCGGTGCGGTGATCGTCGGCGTGAGTGTCGATTCTACGGACAGCCACAAGGAATTCTGCGCCAAGCAGGGGCTGAGCTTTAAGCTCGCGGCCGACACGGAAAAGAAAGTCTCGCGCGAATACGATTCCTTCAATAGCCTGCTTCGCATGTCCTCGCGAAACACGTTCCTGGTGGATCCCACCGGCAAGATCGCCAAGGTATGGACCGGAGTGAGCCCAGGCAAGCACAGCGAAGAAGTGTTGGCCGCGCTGGCGAGCCTAAAGAAATAGTCCTGCCGCGGACGATAGAAGTCCATGGCCTCTCCCGCGGTTCTTGCCCTGATGCTGTCCCAATTGACGTTCGCGGATCCGCCGCCGGAATTGCTAGGCCGCTGGCGATCGCTGGAGACGTCGAAGGGCGGCATCGGCGCGGTGGTGATATTCCGAGCCAACGGTGTGGTGGATTTTAGCCCGGGAGCGGTGGTCGATACGACATATCGTATTGAGGGAAAAGAGCTAGTCTTTCCGCCGCCGACCGCCAATGGCCCCGAGCTACGCCAGAAAATGGACTTCACAGGGGCAGACCGCCTGCGTCTGGCCGAGGCCAATTGGACGCGGGCGGGGGCGGCTCCCGATCCCGGCAATCTGATCCTTGGAGAGTGGGTCGGCAAGCGTGAAATGGACGGCCGCCCCATGGAGGCTCGTTACCTGTTCTACCCCGGCGGAAAATTCCTGTTCCTGCTGCCCTTCAGAACCCCCGCCCCGGGACGGTATTCCATCCAAGGCTCGATCATGCGGCTTGAGTTGCCCGGGCGAAAACCAGCCGAAGGACCATTCAAGATCGACGGCGACATGCTGTCCACCCCGAGCGCCGGCGGGTCGGGTTACCGGTTCAAGCGGTATTGACCTCGGGACCGGTGGATCAAGACTCACCGAGCCTCCCCGCGGCCGTCGGGCGCGAACCTGCCTGAGGTGTCGTAGTAACCTACAGCCCCATAATATGGAACCCAGCGTCCACGAACAGGACGTCGCCCGTCACGCCGCGGCCCATGTCGCTGCCGAGGAACACCGCCATGTCCGCGACCTCGGCCGGGTCGCAGTTGCGGCGGAGCGGGGCGCGGGTTTGCACGGCTTCGAGGATCTTTGACAGATCCTTGATACCTCGCGACGAGGCCGTCTTCACCGGGCCGGCGGAGATGGCATTCACGCGGATCTTCTTCTCACCCAACTCGCTGGCCAGATAGCGCACCGACGCTTCCAGTCCCGCCTTGGCGATGCCCATCACGTTGTAATTGGTCAGCACGCGCGTCGAACCCAGATACGTCAGCGTCATTAGCGCCCCACCGTGGGTCATCAAAGGCGCCGTCGCGCGTGCCACGGCAATCAGCGAATACACGCTCACTTCCTGCGCCAGCAAGAAACCGTCGCGAGAAGTGTCGAGGAACGCGCGGCTCAGATCCTCGCGATTGGCGAAGGCAATCGAGTGAACCACGATGTCCAGTCTTCCCAGCTCGGAGAGCTTCGCCACGTCCTCGTCCTTGGTGACGTCGCAGTCGAAGACCCGCTCCGCGCCGAGTTCGGCGGCCAGTTCCTCTACTGTTTCTTTCACGCGGTCGCCCTGATACGTGAGGAGAAGTCGCGCGCCCTCGCGCTTGAATGCCAGCGCGATGGCGTAGGCGAGGCTCCACTTGTTCGCGATGCCCAGAATCAGCGCGGTCTTTCCAGCCAGCAATTTAGACATGAACTTCCTATTTTAGCGGCATCGGCTTGCCGCCTGCCTCTTTGCTGCGCTGCGCGGCGTCCATAAAGGCGAAGATCTCCAGCGTATCCGCGTTCGACACCGGAGGTTTTCCAGTCTCGAAGAACTTGACGATTTCGCGCACCAGGCCCTCGTAATCCGTGTGCGGCTTCTGCGGGCTCACCTGGACGCCGTCCTTGCGGAACACCACCGCGCCGTAGGCTCCATAAGGCCGCAGGGCGCGCACCGTGCCGATGCGTCCGTTTTTCCATCGGCATGAGATTTCGTCAGCATCGGCGCCGGAAATTCGCGTCACCTCCTCGCATCCGGGGCCCATCAGCGTGAACAGAATCTCAATCGGATGGATCGCGTACCAGGAAAGATCGAGCTGATGGTGCTCCTCGAACGGACCGGGCCCCCAGGTGACCGCGCCGAGGATTCCAAGGCCCTCCACGGAGGAGACAACCTCGCTCCAGCGCAGGCTCGACGCGCTGAACCAGGGGACGTGTGCTTCTCTGGCAAAGCGGTCGATCTCCCGCGCGTCGGCAAGCGTGGAGGCTAAGGGCTTGTCGATAAAGACGGGCTTTTTCGCTCCCAGAGCCTGACGGAACTGCGGCAGGTGCGTGCGCCCGTCAACGCTTAACAGTAGAATTGCATCGACCTTCTCGGCCAGCGTAGGAATATCATTGACGATTTCGACGCCCCACTTGGTCTGTAACTCCTTGGCGTAGTTGTCGACGCGCGTGCGGCTCGATTCCACATCGGCGCTGCCGCCTTTATACGCCGCGACGATCTTCGCGCCGGGTACTTTGCCGCTGTTCAACAACTGCGCGAAGGCGGTGGCGTGCGAAGTGTCCGTGCCGATGATGCCCAGCCTCAGGTCCGCTGCCAGAAAAAGAAAAGGAAGAAGCATGATCACGGGCATTGTACACTTTATCGTTGGACCTCTCCACGCCATTGATGTACGTGAAGGGCGTCGGCCCCGCGCGCGCGGCCATGCTCGAAGGCAAAGGCCTCAAGACGGTGGAGGATCTCTTGATCTATCCTCCGTTCCGCTACGAGGACCGCAGCAACATCAAGACTATTCGGGATCTGTCACCCGGGGAAATGGCGACAGTGCTGGCCGAAGTCCGTTCGACCAAGGTTTCGGGGTTCCAGCGCCGGAACCTAGGCCTGTTTCAGGCGACGTTTACCGACGCGTCGAAGGGTATCCTTACCGCCAAATGGTTTCACGGCGCATATCTGAACGATGTGTTGGCGCCGGGGCAGAAGGTCGCGCTGTTCGGAAAAATCGAATATGACAGCTACTCCGGCAATCTCGGCATCATGCACCCGGAGTTTGAAATTCTTTCGGGCGACGAGGATGGCGACGCTTCTTTGCATACCGGCCGCGTAGTGCCGATCTATACGGCGGTCGGCAGGATCTCGACACGCGTGTTTCGCACGCTGCTCGATCGCATTCTAAAAAGCATCGCGCCGGTTGCCGATCCGCTGCCGCGCCGCATTCTGGACCAATTGAAACTGCCGGATTTGTGGAGCTCGATTCAAGGCCTGCATTTTCCGCCGCCAGATTCCGACCTGCGATTGTTAAATGCGTTCCGTTCGCCAGCGCAGTTTCGCCTAATTTTCGAGGAGTTTTTCTGGCTGGAGTGCGGACTAGAACTGAAACGCGCCCGCGCCAGGCTCGATCCCGGCATCGGCTTCCAACTCACCGATAGAGTGCGGTCGAAGATCCTGGAAATGCTGCCGTTCAAGCCGACCGGCGCGCAGAAACGAGTGCTGAAAGAGATTGCCGAGGACATGGCCGCTCCGCGTCCCATGTATCGTCTGCTGCAGGGCGACGTCGGCAGCGGAAAAACGCTGGTGGCGGCCGAGGCTGCCATCATCGCCATTGAAAACGGGTATCAGGCGGCCGTCCTGGCGCCCACCGAGATCCTTGCGACGCAGCACTATTTCTATTTCAAGAAGCTGTTCCAGAAGCTCGGCTATGTGACGATTCTTCTCACCGGATCGAACACGCAAAAGGAGAAGGAGGGCCTGCGGAAGCTGGTTGCCTCCGGCCTCGCGCATGTGATTTGCGGAACGCACGCGCTGCTCGAAGCCGGTGTCGAGTTCAAGAAGCTCGGCTTGGCGATCGTCGACGAGCAGCATCGCTTTGGCGTCGAGCAGCGGCAGAAGCTTATGGAAAAAGGAGAGCATCCCGACGTTCTGGTGATGACCGCGACGCCCATTCCGCGCACGCTGGCGCTGACCATCTACGGCGACCTGGACGTGAGCATCATCGACGAACTGCCGCCGGGCCGTAAGCCGATCATCACTAAGCGGGTCGATGACGCCAAAGTGGAGCAGGTCTACTCCTTCCTCAAATCGCAGATCGACGAGGGCCGCCAGGCTTACGTGGTCTATCCCGTGATCGAGGAGTCCGAGACGCAGGCAATGAAGGCGGCGCAGAAGATGCACCAGCAGCTGTCCCAGATCGTTTTTCCTAGCCTGAAAGTCGGCCTGCTGCATGGAAAATTGCGCACCGAGGAAAAAGAAAAGGCCATGGAGAAATTCCAGCGCGGAGAGACGCAGATTCTGGTTTCGACCACGGTCATCGAGGTCGGCGTGGACGTCCCCAACGCCACCGTGATGGTGATCGAACAGGCGGAACGCTTCGGTCTTGCGCAGTTGCACCAACTTCGCGGGCGCGTCGGGCGAGGGGCGGAGCAGAGTTACTGCATCCTGGTGACCGGAAAAATGAGCGACATCGGCCGGGAACGCATCCGCACGCTGGTGGAGTCCAACGACGGCTTTTATATCGCCGAAATGGACATGAAGCTCCGCGGGCCCGGCGAATTCTTCGGCACGCGCCAATCCGGCGTGCCGGCGTTTCAGATCGGCAACATTTTGCGCGACGCCGACGTGCTGGAGGTGGCTCGCAGCGAAGCGGAGGCGTTCGTCGCGCATCCTCCGTCCGAGGAGGAACTGCGCCGCGGCGTCCAGTTCATTCGCGACCACTGGCAGCGCCGCTATGGACTGGTTCTGGTGGGATAAATAGACAATGTGCAAAAACCGGGGACTGACAACTCTGTCCCAAGGCGGCCGTCACCGGTTGCAAAGGCAAGAAGTATCGGCTCCGCCGCGTGGACAGAGCGGTCTGTCCACGGTTTTTGCCCCGGGGAATTTATGCGCGTGATTGGCGGGGAATTTCGCAGCCGCGTTTTGAAGAGTCTTCCCGGCCTGGACGTCCGGCCCACGCCCGATAAAATGCGCGAGGCTCTGTTCAGTATCCTCGCCCCACGCATCGAAGACGCCGTGTTTGCCGATCTCTATGCCGGCACGGGAGCCGTGGGAATCGAGGCGCTCAGCCGCGGAGCGAAGAGGGCAATCTTTGTCGAGCAAGGCAAGGCCGCCGTGGAGACGATCCGCGCGAATTTACGCGCGCTGGGAATTGAGGATCGGGCGCGCGTATGGCACGGCAGAGCGTCCAACGTGATTCCGAAGATGGAGCTGGTGGACATCGCATTCCTCGATCCTCCCTATCCCCAGGAGCATGAATACGAGCGCGCCCTGATGGCCCTGGCGGACGAGCCTCCAGCGCTGGTGATCGCGCAGCACGCCACGCGCTTCGAGCTGAAGGATCAGTATGGGGTTCTGAAACGGGGAAGGGTGTTGAAGCAGGGCGATAATTCGCTGAGCTTCTATGAGGCCGGCTAGAAACAAGAATGCGGCGGCCGGCCGAAGCCAGCGCGCCGCATTTTCTTCAATCGAACTAGAAGTAGAAACGCAAGGACAACTGCAAGTTGCGGGCAAGCCCCGTCTTGCTGGTGACCTTGCCGAAGCTCGAGGAGGTCGGGTTCAGGCCCGGACCGCTCCAGTTCGGATGGTTGTTCACATCGAAGGCCTCAGCGCGGAACTGGAAGCCGGTCCTCTCATTGATCTGGAACGACTTGAACAATCCCAGGTTCCAGTCCTGGAAGCCGGGCTGGTAGATGGAGCCGCGCACGCCCTTCTGCAGAACGAACGTGCCCGCGGCCGGCTGGGTGAAGATCGGCGCGCCGCTCGCGGTCGTCGTCTGGAAGTAGTAGTTCGGGGTGGCTGTCGTGGTGGCGAACTGCCCGAGGATGCTGGGCTTCTGGGCCATATTCCAGAATTCTCCCTGGTTGCCGCAGCCGAAGCTGCCGTACTCGCCCACGCCCGCGAAATCGTTGTTTGTGCCGATGCCGCAAGGCGTTCCGGTCTGGAACTGGTTCACGCCGCTGATCTGCCAGCCGCCTAGTAGTTTATGCGATACGCCACTGCCATTTTTGAAAATCGGCAGCGTATACACGTATGTGATCACAACCATGTGGTGAACGTCGAATTCCGACGGACCCCACAGGTTGCTGGCATTGTAGGTATCCGGCAGAATATCGCGATAGTTCGAACCGCTATCGGAGCTCTTGGCCAGCGTGTAGGAGAAGCTGAAGGCCAGTCCGCTGTTGAAACGGCGGTTCCAGGCAAGCTGAAGCGCGTTATACATCGAAGTCGCCGTCGACTGTTCCATCTGGATCGAAGCGAAGCCCTTGTAGGGGCGCAGGGCGTTGACGGCGATGCCCGGGTTCGCCTGCTGTGCGCCAACCGTCGGCTGGTTGATGTCCCAGACCTGCGGCAGGTACAAGCCTCGGCGTCCGATGTACGCCACTTCGAGGAAGGACTTCCACATCATTTGGCGCTGCACCGTGGCGTTCCACTGCCAGGACTCGGAAGATTTCAGGTTACGCCCGATGGTGGTCACGGTGATCGGCGCGGCCGTGGTGGTGGTAAGACCCGCGCCGGGGTTATCCACCGAAACGTTGTTCACCGTGGTGAACGGCTGGAATGGAGAGTTGGCGCCAGGGAAAATATTGTCCCACAGGCCCATGCGATTGACGAAAGCGCCTGCGCCGGAGCGGACGACAGTCTTGTCGTTGACTTCGTAGGCGATGCCGACGCGCGGCTGAACCGGCGCGTAGATGTTCGCGTAGTAGTCAGGATAGTTGTGGAACAGGGCGTCGTAGGCGGGGTTGCCGGCCTGCGTGATGCCGTGACCCAGCGCGTTGCTCGGCCAGCCGCTGCCCGGGATCACCATGCCGTTATATTGGTTGCCGCTTCCCACTTGCACCAGACCTGTCTTCGGATCCACCGTGACAGCCGCCGAAGGGCTGTACAGCGCCGGATCGAAGAAGATCTGATTGCCCCACAGAGCCTTATAGGGAACGTTGATCGTCTGGCGCACGCCGTAGTCGATATGCAGCTTGCTGGTCACCTTCCAGGAATCCTGCGCGAACCACTCATAAAGATAACCGCGATAGTCGGTTTCGGCGCGCTGGCCGATCTCGGTGTAGCTGTTGGCAAGGCCCAGCGCGAGGTTTGCCATGCCGATGCCGCTATAGGAGCCGTCGGAGAATCCGAACTGTCCGTTCTGGTTGTTAGCGCCTCCGGGAACGCTGCTGACGTTGATCTGGTCGCCGTCGTTCTCGCCCGAACGCTCCCACTGGAAGCCGAACTTGAACTGATGCTTGCCCCAAACCTTCGTCAGCGTGTCGTTCAAGGTGTAGATCGGACCGCTGGAATGGGATGGATACGGTCCCGCCGTGAAGCTGTAGAAGTTGGAAACCGTGATCGAGGGCACCTTTGTTGGAATGTCCTTGCCGTTCGGGAAAATGTACGGATAGTTGATGCCGAACGTCTGGCGATTGAAGCCGGGAGCCGACGTGACCACGGGGATGTAGACGTCGTCGACGCTAAGCGTGAAGCGAGCTTCATTCAGCAGCGTCGGGCCGAACGTGTGCGTCCAGGCGAGTGAGTTGACCTGGTTCGGACGGTTGAACTCCTTCGGCGTAATGTTAGTGCCCTGATCAAATGGGTCCTTTTCGTAGTACGCGAAGTTCGTCCGGCGGAACTGAATGCGGTCCTTGCTGGAGGGCAGAATGTCGGAGTTGATGGTCTCCTTGCGCTGGTTGATGGGCTGCGACGCCTGCGCGATCCAGTTCTGATTGCCATTGACAAGGCCGTTCGGCAGCGGATACAGATTCATAATTCCGATCCCGTTCACGCTGAGCTTGCTGGTGGGAATGACGTTGTTCGGGAAGGGAATGCCGGTGCTCGGATCGACGATCGTCTTCGGGGTGCTGTAGAAGATATTCGACCCAAGCAATTCGCTGAAGTTGCCCTGGTGCATGAGCAGCGTAGGCACTTCCTGCGTCTGGGTCTGCACGTTGCGGTAACGAGCCCACTCTTCGCCCCAGTAGAAGAACCACTTGTCGCGGCCGGTGTTGAATTTCCCGGGAATGAAAATCGGACCGCCGATGTTGAATCCGAACTGGTTGTAACGGAACGGCGAGGCGAAATTGGTGAACGTGCTCTGGTTGCGGCTCCACGTGTTGGCGTTCAACTCGGAGTTGCGGAAATATTCAAAGGCATTGCCGTGGAACTGGCTGCCGCCACCCTGGGTGACAATGCGGATCTGGCCGCCGGCCGAGCGTCCGTATTCGGGCGAGTAGTTGGACGTCAGAACCTGAATCTCTTGGGTCGAATCCACGTCCGCCACCGCGATACTCGTGCCGTTGGCGCGGGTCCGCACAGCGGGCGCGCCGTCGAAGGTGATAGTCGTTTCCTGACTGCGGGCGCCGTTGACCGAATAGCCGCCGTTGGTCAAGCCGAAGTTGAAATCACCCAGTGTCGAACCGCTGCGCATGCCGGGCTGTAAAGACGCCATATAGAGAGGATTGCGGCCGTTCAACTCCAAACCGTCAATCTGTGCGCGGCTGACCAGCTTTTCCACGGTCGACGACTCGGTTTGCAGAGCCTGCGCCGAGGCCACCACTTCCACTGTTTCGGTGGCCGCACCAACAGTCAGCACGGCGTCAAGGGCGAGCTGCGAGTTTGCGTCCAGCTTATTGTGAACGCTGTCGAACTTCTTGAACCCAGCGGCCGTGACCGAAACGGAATACAGCCCCGGGGGAACGCTGTTAAAAACGAAATACCCGTCGTCGTTGGTGGTCGCCTGCTGTTGGATGCCCGTTGTTTCGTTCTTCAACGTCACCGTGGCTTTCGGGACGTTGGCTCCGGACGGGTCTTTGGCGAATCCGGAGATTGTGCCGTTGTCGGACTGGCCGAACGCGGCAGGGATCAATAAGCACAGGAGCGCAAGACAACTCCATCGTGCGAGACTATTCAGAAACTTCAACTTCCACATGGAACCTCCTCAGAACTATGAGAGTACTGAAACCCGCTAAATTGACAACGTTATCAAATACTCTAACTCAATCCGTGGAGGAACGCCAGAGTTGGACGGTGAATTTCTCTTTTCGGTTTCGTTACCTTTGGATACGGGCCGAACCCCCCTTTGCCAGAGCGCGAACTTGCTCCACCGTAGCCATCGTGGTGTCGCCCGGGAAAGTCGTGAGCAGCGCGCCGTGCGCCCAACCCAATTTGACAGCCTCCTCCGGAGGTTCCCCTGCGAGCAGGCCATAGATAAATCCCGCCGCGAAGCCATCGCCGCCGCCGACCCGGTCCAGAACGTCCAGTTCGGCGGTCGGCGAGACGTAGGTCTTGCCGTCGATCCACGCCACCGACCCCCAGCTGTGGCGGTTGGTGGCGTGGACCTCCCGCAGCGTGGTCGCTACCACCTTGATTTGCGGATGTTTAGCGACGACATCCCCGATCATGCCGAAAAAGGTGGAGGGGTCGAGCTTGGACTTCGCGGCCACCTCCGGCCCCGCGATTCCGAGGCCCTTTTGCAGATCCTCCTCATTGCCGACCAGCACGTCGACATTTTTCACGATCTGCGAGATCACTTCGAGCGCACGCGGATGCCCGCCGTGGACGTTCCAGAGCTTCTCACGATAGTTTAAGTCGAAGGAAACAATGGCTCCAGCGGCCTTGGCGGCCTGCATCGCTTCGATTGTCAACTCTGCGGTTGTGGGGGAGAGGGCGGCGAAGATTCCACCACTGTGAAACCAGCGGACGCCTCCGGCAAAGATCATCTTCCAATCGAAATCGCCCGGCTTTAGCCGCCCGGCCGCTTCGTTCGACCGGTTGTAAAAGACCACTGGGGCGCGGACGCCCTGGCCACGGTCGCTATACACCGTCGCCATGTTCGGTCCGTTCACGCCATCATGTTGAAAATGCTTGTAAAAAGGCTTCACGCCCATGGCCTTGACGCGCTCCGCGATGAGGTCGCCCAGCGGGTAATCCACCATCGCCGAGGCAATGCCGGTATTCAGGCGAAAGCAGTCGGAAAGATTGGCGGCAACGTTAAACTCGCCTCCGCTGACGTGGATCTGACATTCGGTGGCCTTGCGCCAAGGGATGACGCCCGGATCGAGCCTGTTTACCAGCGCGCCGAGCGCGAGAAAATCCAGTCCTCCAGATGGGAGGATCTCAAAACCGTATTTCATCATGTGCCTTTTCTAAACGTTGTAGGTGGTGGAGGAAACGCGGCCTCCGCGACCGGTCCAATTCGTATGGAAGAACTTGCCGCGCGGCTGATCCACGCGCTCGTAGGTGTGCGCGCCGAAGAAATCGCGCTGCGCCTGCAGCAGGTTCGCCGGGAGGCGCTCGGAGCGGTAGCTGTCGAAGAATGCCAGCGCGGTGGAGAATGCCGGCGTCGGCACGCCGTACTGAATCGCCTTGCCCACAGCCTCACGCCATAGGGCCTGATACTTGTTCAGCACCGTGCTGAAGAAATCGTCTAAAAGCAGGTTGCTGAGGTTCGGATTCTTGTCGTAGGCTTCCTTGATCTTGCCCAGGAAGCGGCTGCGGATGATGCATCCTCCGCGCCACATCAGCGCGATGCCTCCGTAGTTGAGGTTCCACTTCATTTCCTTGGCTGCCTCGCGCAGCAGCATGTAGCCTTGCGCGTAGGAGATCATCTTGGAGCAATACAGTGCGCAGCGGACGCTCTCAATAAATCCCTTGCGATCCGCGGCGAGCGCCGGTTTGGCCGGCCCCTTCAGAACTTTCGTCGCGGCGACCCGCTCCTCCTTCAGCGCCGAAATGCAGCGCGCGAACACCGCCTCGCCGATCAGCGTCACCGGCATGCCGAGGTTCAGCGCGTCGATGCCGGTCCACTTGCCTGTGCCTTTTTGACCCGCCGTGTCGAGAATCTTGTCGACCAGAGGCGCGCCGTCGTCGTCTCTCTTGGTGAAAATTTCCGCAGTGATCTCGATGAGGTAACTGTCGAGCTCGCCCTTGTTCCATTCGGCGAACACTTCGTGCAATTCGTCCGTCGACAGGCCCAGGCCGGTTTCGAGCAGTTGATACGCCTCGCAGATCAACTGCATGTCGCCGTATTCGATGCCGTTGTGAACCATCTTCACGTAGTGGCCCGCGCCCTCTTCTCCCACCCAATCGCAGCAAGGCGTGCCGTCGTCCACCTTGGCGGCGATGGCCTGGAAAATTCCCTTCACGGCGGGCCAGGCGGCGGGATTGCCGCCGGGCATAATGGAGGGGCCGTGGCGCGCGCCCTCCTCGCCTCCAGAAACGCCGGTGCCGATGAACAATATGCCCTTTGCCGCCAGATCCCGAGTCCTGCGATTCGTGTCCGGGTAATGCGAGTTGCCGCCGTCGATCAAAATGTCGCCTTTTTCGAGATATGGCACGATCTCATCGATTACCTGATCGACGGTATCGCCCGCCTTAACCATGAGCATTACGCGGCGCGGACGCTTCAGCCCGGCAACGAGTTCTTCGATGCTGTGCGCGCCAACGACCTGCGTGCCGGCGGCTTCATGCTGGATAAAATCGTCGACCTTGGATACGGTGCGGTTGAACACCGCCACTCTGTATCCGTGGTCATTCATGTTGAGGACGAGGTTCTGGCCCATCACCGCGAGGCCGACGAGTCCTATGTCACAACTTTCCGATTGCATAGCCATTATTTTACTCACGCGGGGGCAGAGAACGTTCTTTAGCGAGCCTCAACACTGGTTTCGCGGCACCCCCGCTGGTCGCGGTTCCCTGCTGATGCGAAAAAGAACCGCGACTAACAGGAGCGGTTTATTGCCGTTCTCTAGTGAATATGAACCACGATCGAAGACGTGGCCGCCGTGGCCGTCCCGTTGAGGACCGTGCCAAGCAGCGTATAATCGCCAGGCGGCAGCAGCGTGATCGCCTCGGAATTCGCGCTGGAGCTCGAATAAAGTGGGACCTGGAGATAGACGAGATTGTTCGACGTCGTGCCCACCGTCAGCTTGCTTTGAAACACCACCGCGCTGCCCGGATTCAGCAGTTCGGTGAGCACGATGTACCCTGGTTCGCCCGCCTCGGTCGCGATCCGGATCTGCGCGCAGGGCCGATAGAACGTCGGCGGGTCAACGGGTCCCCCGCCGATGCCGCAGGCGGCGTAATAGCAAGGAACCGGGCAATCGGGCGCCAGCTTGTTGGTGAGATCGAGATTCGTCTCCTCAATAGAGAGAGCGATTTTGGGCGCGGGCAGCGAAAGATGAATGCCATCGACGCGCACATCGATCAGATCGAAGCTCTCGGAAAATCCCCCGCTGGAACCAGCCACAATCTGCTGTTGCAGATTGACGAGGCCGAGGCCATGGACATACGTGTAAGTCGTCAGCAACTCGCCCTGAAAAACCGTGGTCGTTCCTGCTCCGTTGAACGTCCCCAAAGGACCTGTGTAGACAGTGCTCGTCAGCGCGTTGGGGTCCACGTAAACCTGGTCCGCGCCGTTCGTGTTCTGGTGGATCACGCCGTTATTATCGGCGCGCAGCCAGGCGACTACGCCGGAAAGCGCCGCCGATGCGGGCGAGGTCTGCGAAAGGACGAAGTACGTTTGGCCGTTGATGGTCTGCGTTCCGGTGATGCTCCAGACCACGTAGGTGGCCGTGACAAAGCGATTGTTCACTTTATAGACCCATGTGTTGCCCACAGCCAAAGGGAAAATGCTCCCTGCGGCCAGGCCTGTATTCATCACCGGAGGAGTGCCCCCGCACGTCACATGGGCGGTGACTGTCCCTTCCACGCCGCCCGCCTGATTGACCAGATAAAACGTCAAACCGTCCGTGACCCACGCGCCGGTGACTGCCGAGCCGGAAGGGTCTGTGAAGGCGGTCATGGCCGGGCCCGTCGATTTGCCCACATGGATCTGCACCGGGCCGCTGGCCCCGGACCAGGTGAGCGTGGCGACGGCGAAACCATTGGTGCAATCGGAGATAAATGCGGGTGAGACGAAAAAGGCCGCGCCCTTAGCGGCCATCGATGCGATTAAGAGTATGGAAAATAAACGCATTGCTCCTCCTCCTGAAACCTGCCCGACGGTGTGGCATCTACAATGTTAGTAGAGACGCGATATGAACCCAACGAATCCAAATTCGAACGTGATCGACCGGTTGTCGGCGGTTACGGTCCTCACCGAGGCACAGGCTGCGGCCATCAAGCAGACTTACGCGTTGTTCGGCATTGCCGTGGCGGCCGCGATCGTGGGAGGCTATGTCGGCGCGACCACCGAAGCTATCGTGCAGTTTTTTTCGAGCTGGATCGGCTGGATCGTGGCCATGATCGGCTTGAACGCGGTGCCGCGCATCGCCATGGGGGCGCGATCGAATCCGGCGCTGGGCACGGCCGCACTCGTCTTCGATGGATTTTTCGCGGGCATCTGTCTGGCTCCTCTGTTATGGGTTGCCTCGAAGATGGCTCCGGTGATGATCGTGGTGGCGCTGGCCATCACGGCGATCGTATTCCTGGCGGTTACCGGATACGTGTTTTTCTCCGGACGCCGCTTCAGCGCCCCGCGAGGCCTGATGGTCGGGATGTTTTTCTCCTTGATCGGCGCGATGATCCTCAACAGCTTCTTCAACATTGGATTTCTGGGCATCCTGATCGCGGCGGGCATCGGCGCGATGGGCGTGATCGCGCTCGTTTCCTCCACCAGCGCGATCTTCGAAAGCGGCGACGCCGATATGCCGATTCCGGGCGCGCTGGCGCTGTTCGCCGGCGTGTTCAACGTCTTCGTGGCGACACTGAACATCCTGCTCCGCCTGTTCGGTGGCGACCGCCGGCGGTAGAGAGATTACCTGGGCTTATGGCGCACGCGCCCAACGCGTGCCGCATCCAAACTCCTGTTGATGCCGGTTGATATCAACCAGAAAGATCGCGGCAGCCGCTTTTCAAAAGGCTCTACGAAGTCTTCGCCAACGGCCCCGTGATCGATCCAATCGCTAGGCCGAATCGTGCGCGAACCTAGGATATTTTGAATGAATCGCGCTTCCGTAATTCCCGGGTACACTGATGGCATGTGGCCGTTTGACCTCAGAGGTCCTGAATTCCTGGTACTTTACCTGGTCGTGGGTGGGGGGATCATGCTCGCTCTATACCTCCTTCGCCACATGGGCGAGCCGGAGAGTTCGCTGCAGATCAATCTGTCCGATCCGTACCTGGTGGCCTATCTGCGCGGGGGCAAGAATGAGACGCTGCGCGTCGTGACCATGTCCCTGATCGACCGGGCCATTCTGAAGCCTGAAGGGACGAGGATCGCGATCGTGGACGGCGCTCTCAAAAACGCCGGACCCGGCCTGGAGCAGAAAGTCGCGCAGTTCTTCACGCCTTCAGCCGATGCCGTATCCGTTTTCAAGCTCGATGGCGGTGCCGCGGTGTCGCGTTACCAGGAACAGTTGATGCAGGCAGGGCTGCTGCCCGACGACGACGCGAAGCAGGCGCAGCTGGTGAGGATGGCGGTGGCCCTGGTGGCGCTACTGGCACTCGGTATCACCAAACTGGTGGTGGCCATCGAGACCGGGCACAAGAACGTCGCATTCCTGATCGTCCTCATGATCGTCTTCACCATCGCGACGGTCGTGATTTCCCGGCCCCGCCTGACCAGAGCGGGCCAGGAAACGCTCGTCAATCTGCGCTCGATGTTCGATGGCCTGAAGGGCCGTCGAGAGCAGATCCGCAATGGCGTGAGCCCGGGCGAGTTCGCCATGATGGCTGCGGTCTTCGGCACGGCCGCCATTCCGGGTGCGAAGGCATTATTTCCGAGGGCCGGCGGATCGTCCTGCGGGTCCGGTTGTGGCAGCGATTCGGGGAGTTCGTCGTCCTGCGGCGGCGGAAGCGGATGCGGAGGCTGCGGTGGGGGCTGAGGTGAGGGCCGAGGTAACGGCCGAGATAAGGGATGCCATGCGCGATCGCGTCGGCCTCGGTTGGCGCCCTGAACTCGCAGCGGGCATTCTGGCGAGCCTCGACTCCATCGATGTGATCGAGTTGATCGCCGACAACCTGTTCGATTCGCCGGAGCGGGCCAGGGCGCTGCGAATGCTGTCCTCGCAGACCACCGTGGTGCTGCATGGCGTCGGGCTCGGCATGGCGTCCACGTTGCCTGTAGATTTGAAACGGCTCGGCAAAATGGCAAGGCTTGTCGAGTTCCTGAAGCCGGAGTCCTGGTCGGAGCATTTGGCGTTTGTCCGCGCGGGCGAGATTGAGATCGGCCACCTGGCAGCGCCTCCCCGCACGCGCTCCACCGTTGAGGCGACGGCTGAAAACATCGACACCGGGCGAAAAATGGTCGGGACCGCGCCGAAAATGGAGAACATCGCCACCCTGATCGACCCTCCGGTGAGCGACCTCGATGAATCGGAATGGCTGAAGCGATCGGTCGAAGCCTCCGGCGCGGAGATGCTGCTCGATCTGCACAACCTATACGCCAATGCGCTGAATTTCGGGCTAAATCCGAGTGATTTTCTGCTCCGCCTGCCGCTCGAAAAAGTCCGTCAGGTGCACATTTCCGGAGGCCAGTTCATCGGCGATCCCGTTAGCCGCCGGCTGCTCGACGATCATCTGCACGATCCTCCGGACCCGGTGTTCGATCTTCTCGAAGAGCTGGCCGCGGTCTGCCCGAACCCGCTCACCGTGATCCTGGAACGCGACGGCTCTTATCCGCCCATGGGGCTCCTGCTTGCACAGTTGGAACTCGCCCGCCAGGCTTTGCAGAAAGGGAGGGCGCGTGAACGATCCGAAGTTGGAACGGTTTCTGGCGTCGCTGTATGTTGACCCGGATCTGAGGGCGCGGTTCTTGAAAAACCCTAACGAGGAAGCGGTCCGCGCGGGCCTCAACCCCGCGCAATGCGATGCGCTCAAAGGAATTGACCGCGTGGGCCTGGAGATGGCAGCCCGAAGTTTCGCGCGAAAGCGGGAAAACAAGAAAAGTTAAGGAACCTTCATAATTGCGTTGTCGTCTCTTGCATCATGGACACGGAGCGGATTCACCGCAGCATCCTTTCTTCGATGGAGAAAAGAACCCTGATCTGGTTGGCCGAAAGGATGCCCTCCTGGGTAAACTCCGATCATTTGACGGCGCTGGGATTCGTGTCGCTGGCGGCGGTAGGCGCGTCGTATTGGTATGCGCGGCAAGCGAAACTCGGCTTGGCTCTGGCGATTCTGTTCCTGGCCCTGAACTGGCTCGGCGACAGCCTGGACGGGACGCTGGCGCGTGTCCGGAACCGGCAGAGGCCTCGTTACGGGTTCTATCTCGATCACCTGTTGGACGCCTTCGGCAGCGTATTTGTGTTCGCGGGACTCGCACTGTCCGGCTATATGAGCGAACGTATCGCGGTGGGCCTTCTGGTCGCCTATCTGCTGCTGAGTATCGAGGCGTATCTCACCACGCACACGATCGGCAGATTCCACTTGTCGTTCGCGGCGGTCGGTCCGACGGAACTTCGGCTGCTGCTGATCGCGGGCAATGTCGCTCTGCTGTACGATCAGCGTGTGATGTTCGCCGGCAAATCCTACGCGTTGTTTGACGTCGGCGGAGCCATCGGAATGCTCGGCTTGTTGACGGCGGCCGTGTGGTCGGCGGTGAAGCACGGGATGTTCCTGTATCGCGCGGAGAGATTGTCGTGATTCGCTGGATGAAATTCAACACGGTCGGCATCGGAGGCGCCGCGGTTCAGCTAGGTGCCCTATGGATGTTGCGGCATTTCACGCCGCTGTCCCCATTGATATGCGTCGCGCTGGCGGTGGAGATCGCGATTCTCCACAACTTCTTCTGGCATGAAGCCTGGACCTGGGCGGGCAAGCCGGTGGCGGAGCGATGGGGCAGGCTGGTCCGCTTCCACGCGGCAAACGGATTCGTGTCCATCCTTTCGAACGTAGCGCTGACCTACCTCTATGCGCAGATCGCGGGCTTGCCGCTGGTGACGGCCAATTTCGCGGCCATCGTGACGGCGGCGCTGCTGAATTTCTGGGTCGCCAGGGCGTGGGTCTTTCGCGGAGTCGTGCTCCTCGCGTTGTTTCTGCCGCGTCCGGCCGCGGCCGCGGTGGTCACGACGACTTTGCAGCCGAAGACGGTCGAGGCCTGGGAGAAATACATTGCGGCATTTGAAAAAGCTCCCGCGCGGCCGCCGCTCGACGGGTACGCAGGCGATCCTAAGCTGATCGACCTGCACAAGGGCGACATTCCCGACGGATACATCCATCACTGGATCGGCGCGGAACTAATCCCCGGCGTCGCGGTTCCGGCGGTCGAAGCCGTTCTGCGCGATTACGGAGAGTACACACGAATTTATCCCGACGTGAAGCTCGCCGAGGCGAAGCAGACCGGCCCGGGCAGTTACGACGTGCGGCTGATCACGGAGCGTGTCGAGCCCATCGGCCTGCACTTCGCCTTCGACATGCGGTCGCACGTCGAGTACCGGCGCTCCGGTCCCGATTTGCTGGTGGAGTCGAGATCGTATTCCATTCGCGAGAGCAACAGCGGCCACGCGCCCTTCACCGATTTGTTGCCGGAGGGCAACGATCACGGCATCCTGTGGCGATTGAACTCTTACTGGCGGCTGCTGCAGACGGACCAGGGCGTGTACGCGGAATGCCAGGCGATCTCCCTTTCGCGCCGCCCTCTGTTCGGGACGACGATGCAGGTGAACCAGCGCGCCAGGGATCAACTGGCCTCCACGCTGCGCCAAACCCGGGATAAAGCCCGCCGGCGCTAACGCGGCCGGGCTGTCCACTCTCTGCCATCCTGCTCAATCCGGATTTGCTGCAGCCTCCCGTTCGCGTACGTATAACGGATTCGCCCCGCCCGGCCGTTGACCGATAAATCCTCCTCGGAGAGGTTAGGGCCTGCATACGTGATCGTCCGCTGGTAATAGGGCGTCTCCGAACCCTTGTGATAAGCGTGGATCGAAGCAAGATGCAGGCCATCCCAGCGGAAGCGGACGGTGTTGTCTGCATTCCACTCCTCGGCCGATTCGGCCCGCCCCTCACGGTCATAGCGCACCGTGAACATGTGGACGCCGTCCCACAGGAATGGATTGAAGAAGGAATTGCCCGCGACGACGGTGGTCACCGGCGCGCCTTCGGCCACGGCGAGCACTGCCGGGTCGACGAAAGGATGATCGGGCAGGACCACCTCCGGATGCTGCTCGTCGTCGATCAGAAAGACGTGGCCCTTATCGTCGCGGGAGACATGCACGTTGTACGGTTTCGCTGGTAGGGTGGGTGGAATTCTTGCGAGCACTTCCCGCAGCGCGCCGTTGGGATGATACTCGAAGAAAAAATTGCCTTGGTCGGCCCCGGCGCTGGCGGCGAGCGCTCCCGAATCGGCGGCTCCGGCCACCACCAGGGCTCGATAGAGCTGTGCGCCGCGATCGTCCTCAAACGCCGTGCGGATCGAGTCGAGCCGTCCATTGGCCCAGTTGAACGTCATGCGGACGTGGTTGGCGGAGACGCTTTCGAGCGGGATCAGGAACATGAGACTCTGTGGATCGTAGATGAGGCCTTCGGTCCGGCGCGATGCGGAGGCTTTTTCGCCCCTCAGAATCGCAAGAATGCGCCGCGCGCGGAGTCGCTGCGCCGGGTTGACGCCGATCGTGTTGCCATGGGCCAGAAACTCGTTCAGGGCCGTGCTCGCGCGATCCTTTTCTCCCAGGACGGCCGCGGCGACGCCGCTCTGATACAGCAACACGGGATCTTCTTTGTCCACCGTCAACCCGCGTAGCACTTCATTGGCCTGCGAATAAAGGCCTTCCTTCAGCAGTCCGGCGACCTGCGCGCGCAGCGCATC
This sequence comes from Bryobacteraceae bacterium, assembly GCA_035542735.1. Taxonomy (GTDB): domain Bacteria; phylum Acidobacteriota; class Terriglobia; order Bryobacterales; family Bryobacteraceae; genus Palsa-187. Next base: position 361,952 of record DATKKV010000021.1, on the reverse strand, counting down.
CTGATTCTTGTCCAGCTCATAGACCACCTGGCGGCGCAATTCGTAGCCTCTTTCGCGCTCGGCGGAGGCAGTCGCCCTCCGGTCATACTGATCCAGCAGCGGAATCGCTTCGGCGTGCCTGCCCTGCGCGGCAATAAGTTTGGCACGCATCAGGATCACTTCCGGAGCGCCGGGGTTTTCCCGGTCGGAATCCTGAATGAACTCCTGCGCTTTCTTGAAATCTTTGTCAGCGATCGCGCGGTCGGCGTTGCTGAGGGCGTTGCCGAAGCGAAGATCCGCGGGCAGCCCCTTGGGCAGTATTTTCCGCCGCGAGGCATTCGCCAGCGCCTCCACTTGCGAGGCAAGCATCTTTTCATCGCTCACCAGCTTGCGAATTTCGCGATTGGCAGGATCGCGCGCCAGTGCGGCGGCAGCTTCGTTCAGTGCCTTGGTATAGTCTGCGCGCTGCTCGAAGCCGCGGGCGCGCAATGAATGGGCACGCGCGCTTTCTGTCAGTGCTTCTTCATCGGCTGCCTGCATCTCCGGAAAGGAGCCTTCGTAACGCTCGAAGTCCTGATACTTGTCCAGCAGTGTGTCCCAGTCCCCCAGCGCAGCCAGCGAACGGATCAGCCTCTGCCGTTCCGTGATGAACTGGATGCGGCCCGCGACGCGGGCGTCGAGCGCGGCAAGGGACGCATCGCCGGGAAAGATCTGACGCGCCACTTCGCTGAAGCGCCGCGTGGGGACGAAATCGCCGTAGGAACCTCCCTCTTCGAGCGCATTCAACGCCCGCGTGATGCGCGATTCGAGCGAATCGCGAAACTCCTTCAGCGCGGGCGAGCCCGGAAAGGACGCGGCGAAGCCCCTCATCGCCGCCAGTTGTTCGTCGACGTTCAGGAATGCCCAGTCCTTGTCCAGAAAATCACGCACGGCTTCGTCAGGCGACACGCCGAACAGGGCGACGACGAACGCTTCGGGCGCGACGTTCTCGGTCTGGCGCGCTCTCCGGTTGTGAACGACCGTGAGAACCAGCCGCCCAGGGACGTCCTTGGCGGGCGTGGAGCCGCGGAGGGAGTAATTGTCGGGGAGAACGATATCGCGCGGCTCGTTTGGGCCATTCAGGCTGACAACGCGGCTGGTTCCATCATTGCGAATCACGCCCGCCTGCGCAAGGTCGATCCGTGTCAGACGCCGGATCGCGTTGGGATCCACGTCTTCCCTTTGTTCCGGCAGCAGGTGGATCCGCCGGCTCTGATTGATCTGAAAATCCTCGGCCGTTTCGAAAACGATTTTTCCATCCGCCGCGCGCGTGCCGACAATCACGCTCTGCGCCAGCGCCAGCGGAACGAACGCCAGCATAAGAAGAGAACGTGGCGCACGCACTCGTGCGTGCAGCATCGACACTTGTGTCGATGCTTGGCGCGGCCGAATCGCGAAAAAGGGCCTCACGGTTTCCCCTTCTTGCCCTCGATGTAAGTGTCCAGTGTGGCCACGCGCCCAGAGTTCATCCCCGCAAGCTTGTCGCGCGCCGCCTTCAACTCATCCGTCTTGCCCAGCTCGAGGCAGATCAGCGCCAAGGCGTACTGCGACGACTCATCGTTCGGGTTGAGTTGCACGGCTTGCGTCTCATACGCATATGCCTCGTCGAACCGCTTTTCGCCGAAAAGCAGCGCGCCGTAAGCCGTGTACGCCCAGGCGAGGCGCGCGGAAATGGGCTGCTGAATCTTGTCGAATCCGGCCTTGAAATTGAGCTTGGCGTTTTCCAGATCGCCGGTCTTGCGATAAACACTGGCCAGCAGCAAATATCCTTCGGCGTCTTTGTCGGGGAACCCGGCCAGCATTGTGACCGCCGAGGGCAGGCGATCCCTTAGCTCGTCGAAGTTCGCATAGAGCGCGGCCAGGCGATAGACCAGATCCCTGCCGGTAGGCTCGATTTTGCGCGCGCGCTCATACAGGTCGGCCGCCGCGGCCGGCTTATTTTGCCGCACCGCGACGTCGGCGGCGATGCGCAGCAACGTGGTGTTTTCCGGGTCGCCTGCCAGCGCCTCGTTGGCCAGCACCCCGGCCTGGTCCCAATTCTCCAACTTATATTCCACCCTGGCTCGCCAGGTCTTCGCCTGCCCCAGAAGCGCCGGCGTGGTGACCGCCGAAACCGCCTGCGTGATGCATTTCAAATCGTCGGAAGCGAAGCACAGCCGCGCCAGTTTCAAGCGTGCGGTGTCCGAGGACCTCGCCGCGAGCTCATAATTGGCGCGCGCGCCGGACGGGTCTTTCTGATCCGTGGCGATATCGCCCATGCGCTCGTGGACCTCCGGCGTATCGGGCTTTAGCTTCACCACCTCGCCATACTCGGCGTAGGCCTCGCGAGCCCGCTTGGCGGTGTAGAGAAGATTGGCGAGGCTCAGGTGTGCCGTAAGATTCGCCGGCGTAGCGATGATCGCCCAGCGGCAGTAGGCCTCGGCGCCGGCGAGGTCGGCCGATGCGGAATAGGCGTCCAACACCATGCGTGTAGCCTCTTCGTCGCGCGACTCCTCAAGGGAACCGGTGCGCAGCGCGCCGAGCGCCGCGCTCCATCGCTTCAGCTTTACATCGCAAGAGGCGAGCTGCTTCGCCAGCGGATAATCCCCGGGCGTAAGATCCAGCGCTTCTCGCAGCGGGTCGGCGGCGCGCTCGCAGTTGTTCAGCGCGGCATATGCGCTGCCGATGCCCGAGAGCACCCGCGCGTCGTCCGGAACCTCCGGCCGGATTTTTTCCAGTTGCTCGATGGCGGACTGGTAGTTCTTCTCGCGCAGCGCCAGCAGGCCTAGCCCGATCCGCGCTCCCGGGTTCGTGGGATCGTCGCGCAGGACCGCCTGATATTCGGTGGAGGCGTCCGCAGTCCTGCCGAGCCGCAGATAAAGGTCGGCCAGGGCCGTGCGCACGGAGCCTTCCGCCGCCGAGGATTTTAGGAAACCGCCAAGGGTCGCCTGCGCGGCATCGGCGTGGCCGGCGCGTTCCTGGGCTTGAGCCAGGAGAGTCGTCGCCTCCGGCCCGGGAAAGGATCTTCGATACGCCGAAAGAAGTTCCACCGCCTTTTCAAACTGCTGGGACTCGAACAGGCAGCGGCTGAGCAGCAACGCGGCGCGTGGGGTTGCGGAGGCCGCGCGGTCCAGAAGCGGAACGGCGGCGCGGCAGTCTCCGGCTCGGTAAAGCGCTGCACCGTGTTGAAAAGACGAATCTTCCGTTTGCGCCGAGCAAGCGCAGGCGAGGACCATTGCCACGGAAATCTTCAGCCGCAAGCCGTTAGTATAACTGGCTGGCGCATTAAAATAGCTTTCGGAACGAATTTGGGCGCCGCCGCATCGCTGTTAGTGGAAGGAGGCGGTGATGACAAAAAGGATTCTGACGTTGGCTCTCGTTTTGGCGTCGTTCGCGGCGCTGGCTCCGGCGGCGGTGGTTTATGGAGGGTACGGATACGGTCGTCCGTACGTCGGCCCGCGTTATTACTACGGCCCCAGGGTTTATGCGGCTCCGTACGTCGCCCCTTACGTCGCGCCCGCGCCGGTGTATGTCGGTCCTTATTATCGATACGGCTACCGCTACGGATACGCGCCCCGGTATCACGGCGGCGGGTACCGCTACTATCGCGGCTACCGCCGTTAGATCATTCCTACACGAGGAAAGATGCCCGGCGGAGCAGTAGGGTTCCGCCGGGTTTGTTGTTTATACTGGCACCATGAGCACCGATACGAGGAGTCATGTTCACGCCCTGATCGACCAACTGGCGACGCCTCAGTTGACCGCACTGGAGACGCTGCTCGAGTCGCTGGTCGATCCCGTGTCGCGGAAACTGGCCGAGGCTCCCATCGATGACGAACCGCTCACCGAAGGGGATCGTGTGGCGCTCGCCGAGTCCGACGAGTGGCTCAAGAACAATAAGCCCATCCCGCTCGAAGAGGTTCTCGCCGATTTTGGGCTGACGATGGACGATTGGGCTCGGATGGGAAGCACGCCCCTGTCAAATGGGTAGACGGGTCACCTTCGCGGATCGGGCGAAGACCGATCTGCGGGCGATCCCTCAGGAGACCGCCATCCAGATTCTCCATACGCTTGCGCGATTCCTCGACTCTGAAGACGGCGACGTGAAAAAGTTGCAGGGCATCGTGCCGCCGCTATACCGGCTGCGCGCGCAGGATTATCGGGTGATGTTCCGGGACCGCGGCACGCATATCGAAGTGACGCGGGTCCAGAATCGGCGGGATGCGTACCGATAACCCGATGGTAGGCGGAAGAAGCGCGGGGGAAGTTTTTCGCTGAGCTCTACTTCGACCGCATGACCACGACGCGTTGGACATCCTGCTGGTTCTTGCACGGAATCTCCACCAGTTGATCCTCATAGCCCGGAAGCGAGAACATGAATCTCCCTGTCTCGCCCTCACGCACGGTCAGCCGCAGACGGCCGTAGCGATCCGCTGCGATCACTTGGGGACGGCCCTCCTCTGTCACTCGGGCTTCTGCGAGCTTCGTCCGCTCGGTTGAAACAACTCTGAACTCGGCGAGGCAGAATTTCGACATCCTAAAACCGCGGAGATTTCCTTCGTTTCGTTGAAGACCGTGTAAATGTTGTGAATCGTGACGTAGCTGCACTCCTTTGGCCCGATGCGGAATCGTATGCGCTCCGAAATTGAGGTCGCAAATGTACGCCTCGCCCTTCATGGTGAGCTCCTGCTCGACTTCGCCGTCTTTTGTCGAAAATCACCACGGGAGCGGCCGCCGGTTTGCCTGCACTCGTCACAATCTTGAGGTGCAAAGCCGCAGAAGTCCGCTGCCGCAACCTTCAGCGGCAGCAGAACCCCGAGTGCGAGCAGGGCCCGCATTTTACGGCAACGTCGCCGGCTTCGCGCTGCCGTAGTACAACCCATTGAACAGCAGCTTATACGTCCCATGCGGCTGATCCCGGAAATTCACCTCCGGCCCCAGCAGCACCACTTTTCCTTCGCCCACCGACGCCTCCGCGATCGCGGTGCCGCCGTCCAGATACTGCTGGCCCCAGGCCCAGCCGCTGGCGAGCACATCCGAGCCCTCGAACCAGCCCACCGGGTTGGTTTTCTTCTCCGCCGTCGGCTCAATGCGGAACACCGGGCTATTGTCGTAGAACACATCCACTTGCTTCTCCATGCCGTACGCCAACGGATTCGTATTGTCGATGTTGGTGTGAAGCAGCGAGCCGGGGATGTAGAATTTCTCGCCCGGCAGAGGATGATCCTTGCCGTCCGCGCCCTTCTCCGTGAGGTAGTTCTTCACCGGAATACCGAACACCTCGGCCACACTGGTGGAACTGCCGATCGTCACGATCGATCCGCCCGATTCGACGAATTTCTTCAGCGCCGGCATCGTCTTCTCATCCGAGATGCGGCCAATGCGTTCTTTGTATTCGTCCGGCACGTTCTCTGGATTGATGTTGCCGCCGAATCCACCGCCGCCTCCGCGTCCGCCCGCGTTTCCGCGCCGGATCGCGCCGTCGGTGAACACGATCACGTCGAACTTGCTCTTTAAATCACCCGCGTCGAGCATAGCCGGATACACCACCTGGAACGGGAATTCGTAGTTTTCGAACAGCCACCGCGTCCAACCTGAAGGCATGCTGCCGCCGTAGGAATCGTATAGGCCGATGCGGATGGGCTTGAGCTTCATCGCCTCGCCCTTCGGCGCCTCGGCGACTGCGTAAGAGGAAACGCCGATCTCCTTTGCGGCTTTCTGCAACACCGGCAAAGCATTGGTGGACGCCGGAACCCAGATTGTGCCCGTGCCCAGGCTATTGCCGTTCAGCAGAACGTCTTTCTTCAGCCAGTACACGTCGCAATTGGCCGCCAGCAACCGGTTGATCAGCACAAACGAGTTGTTGATCTTATGGCTGACCAGGTAACCTGCCGCCTTGGCGGCCGTGCCGCTGACCTGCGACGGCGGAGGAGGCAGCAGACCGCTGACCTTGGCGAACGGACCGTCAAATCCATCGTAAACGCGGTCGAACACCACGCCCATCTGAATCGCGAGCGTCCATCCGGTGATGTCGTAAGGCCGGTTCGGCGGACCGCCCGGATAGGCGAAATCGTTGGGGTGATCCTGCGGCTCGAACATATCCATCACATGCGGACGGAACGCCTGCGCGGTCTTGACGACGAAAGAACCGGCGGGATAATTCTTGCCGTTCACACTGAACGCCGCCGTCGCTTTCATCACCGTGATGCCGTTTTTCAGCAAAGCGTTCATGAACTCGGTGGCGTTGGCGAAATCCGCCTGATCGGCGGGGATGATGTAACCGCGCGGATCGCGATACTTCGGATCGTGCAGCACTTTTTCGTACAGTTCCGCGGGCAGGCCTCCTCGTCCGCGGCCTCCGCCGCCAGGCCCGATATCGCCGCCTGCGGCCACTTCGGGAGCGCCGCCGCGTCCGCCACGACCCCCGCGTCCACCGGCCGGAGCCGCGGCAGCGGCCGCCGCTTCCAATGCCGCGATGCGCTTCGGCGTGATGGTCCAGTTGTCGCGGCTGCCGCGCTCAATCGAGTTCCGGCCCATCTGATAGATGTTGTACAGCCACGTTTCCCGATACCGCGACGCCAGATCCAGCATGGCGCGGTTGTTGCTCATTTCATATTCGATCGACTGGCGATAGTGCCACTCCTGAGGCACCACAGGCAGCGGCCAATCGCCCTTGGGCAGTTGCTTGTCGGCCACCAGAGGAATGCGCATCGGCGTCGGATCGCCGATGATCTCGGTCAGGATCCCGATCATATTGTGGAAATAGGTCACGGTGCGCAGGCCGCCGTTCCACCAGGTTGAATAATTCGCGCCCGTGCGCATGGCGGATCCGCCTTTGCCTTCCGCAACCAGGCGGCTGTGCATCGCCGTGCCCACCATCTCGATGCCCAGCGGGATCAGCGGGTCGAAGTTATAGTTGAACGGATCGCGGAACGGAGGCATGAAGATCACCGCGCCCGCCGGACCCGTCTGGTGATGGTTGTACATGATCTGCGGGAACCACTCGATGAACAACTGGCGGTTCATGTTGGTGGTTTCCTTCATGTTGGACATGTAAAAGTCGCGATTGTCGTCGTGGCCGACGTATTTGGCGTACAGCCTCGGCAGGCCCGCCATGCTGCGCTTCGTTGGATCCTTCTCGCGCATATACCAGTTGGCCACCAGTTCCTGTCCGTCGGGATTGGCCAGCGTGTAGAGCCCGATCACGTCGTTCAGCAGGCGCATCGTCTCCGGATCGGTGCGGCTGGCCATCTGGTAGACCATCTCCATCTCCTGCTGCGAGCCGACCGTTTCGGTGGCGTGCAGTCCGCCATCGATCCAGACCACGGCCTTGCCTTCGCGCGCCAGCGCGTGCGCCTGCTCGTCTGTCAGGCCCTCGGCATGCGCGAGCTTCTGCGAAATCTCCTTGTAGCGGTCCAGCTTCTTGAGGTTCTCCGGCGACGTGATGATCATCATGTACTGACGCCGGCCTTCTTCCGTCGGCCCGATATCGACCAGCTTGCAGCGGTCGCATTCGGAGGCGATTTTGTGCCAGTACTTATCGAGTTGGGTGTAATTCGCCACCATGTAGTCGTCGCCGATGTTGAAGCCAAGGAAGTCCTTGGGCGTCGTGATCTTCGGCGCGTTCTGCGCGGACGCAAGCGCTGCCGCAAAAGCCGCCGTCAGAGCAAAGCGGAGGGAGAGTCGGGTCTTCATTAGAGTAGAGTGTACCTTGCAAAGACGCCGGGGAGGGCGCGGGCGTAACCACGCCGCCAGAAAAAACCCAATTTCGATTCGATTCAACCACTTCGGCCCTTCACCCGCCCGCGATCGCACGATTCTCGCCTATGTTATGGGCAGGAGTTCATGCGCTCTTCCAACGGAGAGCTGAATCGACCGGAGGGGGAGCCTAGGGAACGCCCCTGAGGGTCTGCGCACGTTGGACGTGACGTCGGACGATACTGGGCCCCTCGCCGTTGCGGGCTGAAGAAACGGACTTCGAGCGGGATCGAAGTAAAACTCCATGCTAAAGGGCCGGCCCGATAAATTCTTTGTTCTTTGAAAATGTGGCCTTCAATCCCGCCCCCGGAAAAGATCCCGGACAACGCGGATGATCGACAGGAAAAACAGAAACGCCGCGGCCACCACCGCGCACTGTGCCAGAAACACAGTCGGCCACAGAAACGCCCGGGGAGGGTCCATTCGCAGAGGACTGAAAATCATCCCCGCCAGGATGAAACCCGGAACTTGGCTCAGGTCCCATGCGCTCACGGTATCGCGCGGGCCCTCCACCGCCTTCATGAGCATCCAGAAGGATTCCAGCGCGATCCCTATGACCGCTGCGGCCAGATAATCGCGGCGTCGGTGCATGTCCGTCATACTCTACTCGTCCCTGAGCGCGGCCACCGGATCGAGCCGCGATGCGCGCCAAGCCGGGACGAACCCGGCTGCGATGGCGCAGAACGCCAGCGTCAGCGTGAGCGCGGCAAAGGTCCACCCATCCAGTTGAATGACTCCGAACAGTACGCTCGACATAGCGCGAAGCATCGCCAGAGCCAACGGAATGCCGATCGCCAGACCAACGCCCCCGATCCGCAGCGCATCGCTCAACGTCATGCGAAGCACCGTTGCCCGATCCGCGCCGAGCGCCATCCGCACACCGATCTCATGCGTCCTTCGGGCCACCGAGTAAGAGATCACCCCGTAAATCCCAGTCATCGCGAGGATCAGGCCGATCAGCGCGTATTGGGTCATGCTGCTGCTCGAGCTGCGCACTCCGGAGGTCTGCACGGTTATGTCCTGCTCCATGGTTTTCACGTCGAAGAGCGCCAGCACCGGATCGATTTTCCAGACCAACCCCTGCACGGGGCGGACCACGCTGGACGGATCGCCGAAAGTGCTCACATAAACCCTCGCATCGGGGCGCACGCGCGGAGACTGGAAAAAAGCGACGTAGGCGCGGGCCTCCGTCTGGTTGCCGAACCAATCCGTCGTATCGCCGCAGACGCCGACCACGGTCAGCCAGCGCGGATCGTCCTTTGAGAAGCGGATGTGCCGCCCGATGGGGCTTTCGCCGGGCCAATACTGCCGGGCGACGCTCCTGCTCAAGATGGCCACGCCCGGATGATCGCGATCGTCGGACCAGGAAATGACCCGGCCCTCGATCATCGGCAGGCGCAGCGTTTCAAAGAACCCCGGACTCACCGCCTGCGTCTGGGGAACCAGTTCGCCCGGCCGAGGCGCCGGACGCCCCTCGATGTACACCGCATCGGCGGGCATGACCGCCCGAATGGCTGCGGCGCGCGCGCCGGGAATCTCCGGAAGATCCTCGAGAAACCGCTGGTAGAACTCCGTCGCGGCTGTCGATCCGGCGTATTTCGGCTGCGGCAGGGAGATCTCCATCATCAGCAGGTGCGCGGTTTCGAACCCCGGGTTGACCTTTAGGAATCGCTTGAAGCTGCTGACCATTGCTCCCGCGCCCGCCAACAGAATCAGCGCCAGAGCGACCTCGGAGACAGCCAGCGCCGTTCGCAGCAGGCTTCGCGACCGCGCGGCTCCGCTCGACCGGCCACTCTCCTTGAGCGAATCGCTCAGCCGTTTGGAGGCTGCCTCGCGCAACACCAGGCTCAGCGAGGGAAGCGCGCACAGGAATCCGGCCGCCAGCGATACCGCCAAAGTCATCAGCACGGTGGTCGTGTCAATGTGAGCGTGTTTCATCCCGCCGACCCAACGGTAAATCTCGGCCGGAATTGTTCGCTTGGAAATCGACAGGCTCCAGGCCGCCAGGTCCAACCCGAGCGCTCCGGCAATGAGCGCGATGAAGCCGCTTTCCACCAGAAGCTGCATCGCGATGCGCGCCCGGCTGGCGCCCATGGCGGTACGGATGGCGAGTTCGCGCTGGCGTCCGGATACCCGCACCAGAAGAAGATTGGCGACGTTGGCGCACGCCAGCAGCAGGACGAATCCGGCAGTGGCGAGCAGGGTCATCAGAAATCGGGCGGTGTAAATCTGCACCAGTTCACTGAGCGGCACGGTTTGCAGGGCGCGGCCTTCATTGGTTTCAGGATGCTCGACGGCCATGCGGCGGCCCAGCGTGGCGAATTCCGCGCGAGCCTGCGCCACCGGCACGCCGCGCTTTAAGCGTCCGATCATCGAAACGGTGCGCGAGCCCCAGTCCTGCCGTTCGGCCGCCGTAAACGCCAGCGGAGCCCAAATCTGCGTGCCGAGCGGAAAATCGAACTCCTCCGGCATCACGCCGGCGATGGTGAACGTTGCGCCATTTAGCGACACCTGTGTCCCCAGCGCCGCCGGATTCGACGCCAGGTGCGTAGTCCAGAAATCGTGGCTGACGACGAGCGCGCCCCTCCGCCCCGCCTGAGCGTCGTCTTCGTTCAAGACGCGCCCCAGAGTAGGCGCAACCCCGAGTGCAGCGAAATATTCAGGCGTCACCAGGCAAGCCTCGATGTGCACCGGCTCGCCGATACCCGAAAGATTCGCGTTCCAGGGGCGAAACGCCGCCAAGGCTTCGAACGACGAACTGCGCTTCTTCAGATCGAGATAATTCGCGGGAGAAACGGCGCCGCGATCGTCAGGTTGGTTGGCTGGAGAATCCCAGACGGTCACGATGCGCTCGAGCCCCGGGTAGGGAAACGGGTGCAGAATCAGCGCGCTGACCCAGATGAAACAAGACGCGTTGACCCCTATGCCCAGCGCCAGCGCCAGGACAATCACGGCAGTGACTCCGAGAGTCTTTTGAAAGCCGCGGAGGGCAAGCCGGATGTCGTCAACCAGGTGGTTCATCGGGATCTCCACCCCTTGATGTAGCAATCATAATGCCCTTTAGAACGGTGATTTTTCACGCTGCCGCGCCGCGGAACTGTCCGGTTATGAGACGGGCTGTCGCATAATGGTCAGGATGCCGACTGGCTGGGCCCAATATCGCCGCGTCAAGCCGTTCCTGATGCCGTACGCGTCGCGGCTGGGTCTGATCCTTGCGATCGGCGTAGCCGCCACCGCGCTCGGCCTGACGCAGCCGTATATTTCGAAACTGTTAATCGACGACGCACTCCTCCGGAAGGACATAAAAGCGCTGGCCTGGGTTGCCGGGCTGATGTTTGGCGTCACGGTGCTCGGGTTTCTGCTGAATATTCTGTCCAGCTATCAGTATGTCCGCGTGTCGGCGGCCATGCTGTTCGACATGCGTCTCGCGCTGTATCGCCATTTGCAGACGCTCTCGCCGAGGTTTTATGCGAAATGGCGCTTGGGTGATTTGGTATCGCGCCTGAACACCGATATCGGCGAAGTCCAGCGCGTTTCGGCCGACACGCTGCTTTCGGTGCTCAGCAACGTGGTGTTCCTGGTGGGCAGTGTAGCGATGATGATCTGGCTCAACTGGCGGCTGTTCTTGTTCAGCGCGGTGTTTGTGCCGGTGAGCGTCTTCACGTTCCGTTACTATCAACGCAAACTGATGGCCTTCACCAAGGAATTGCGCGAGCGCGGCGCGGATCTGGGCAGCCTGTTCGTGGACACGCTGCTCGGCATGCGCACAGTGGTGACGGCGAACGCGGGCGATCGCGAGGCGGAGAAATTTCGCGCCCGCAATAACGCCTTCGTCGATACTCTGCTGCGCCTGCAGATGACGTCCTTTATGTCGGGAGCGCTGCCGGGCTCCATTCTCACCGCCGCCACCGCCGGAGTGTTTCTGCTGGGCGGCTCGATGATCATTCACGGCTCCATGACCATCGGCTCGCTGGTCGCGTTCATGGCCTACCACACGCGCCTGCTGAGCCCGGTGCAAACGATGATGGGGATGGCCGCGAATCTCACCTCGGCGCGCGTGTCGCTGGACCGTATTTTTGAGATTCTCGACGCCAAACCGGAAGTCGTGGAGCGCGCCGGCGCCCATGCCGTCGCCGAGGTTCGCGGTGAGATTGTGTTTGAAGACGTCACGCTGCGGCACGATCGAGCCGATGTGTTAAGCGCCGCGAGCTTCACGATTCCCGCCGGAACCTTCTGCGCGATTCTGGGGCCCAGCGGCGTGGGCAAATCCACCGTGGCCGATCTCCTGGTCCGCCTGCTCGATCCCGATGAAGGCGCGGTGCTGCTCGACGGCCACGATCTGCGCGACCTTTCGCTTGGCAGCCTGCGCGATCACGTAGCGCTGGTGGATCAGGCACCATATCTGTTCCATGCAACCGTTGCCGAGAACATCGCCTATGCACGTCCGGAAGCCCCGCGGGCCGAGATCGAGCGGGCTGGATCGGCTGCAGGTCTCGATGAATTGATCCTCCGCCTGCCTGAGGGCTATGAAACGAACACCGGTGAGCGCGGATTGGCGCTTTCGGCCGGTGAGCGACAGCGGATCGCCATCGCCCGCGCGCTGCTGCGGCGCCCCAGCGTGTTGGTGTTGGACGAGCCGACCTCGGCGCTCGATCCGGAAACGGAGACGATCATCGCTCGCAATTTGCGCGAGCACTTCCGCGGGCATACCGTTGTCGTCATCACGCACCGGCCAGCCCTGGCCGAAATCGCGGATCAAGTCATCCATCTGCGCGAAGGGAAGGCATGGAGCGAAGCCGCATCCGCGTCGCGGTGATCGACAGCGGCGTCAATCCGTCGCATCCGCACATCGCTCGCGTCGATGGAGGCTATCCGGAGAACGATTTTCTGGATCGCCTGGGCCACGGCACCGCGGTGATGGCCGCGATTCAGGAAAAGGCTCCCGGCGCGGAGTATTTCGCGGCGCGCGTGTTCGGGCGTGAACTGCACTCGAATATTGACGCGCTGATTGAGGCGATCGCCTGGGCCATCACCGAGGGAATGGATGTGATCAATCTGAGCCTCGGCACAGCGAACGCCGCGCACGCCGGGAGATTTGCGCCCTTTCTTAAGCGCGCGATTTTCGTTTCGGCCGCGGGCATGTTCCCGGGCGATCTTCCCGGCGTCATTCGCGTTGCGGCCGACGCGACGCTTCCGCGCGAGGAATACAGGCTGGACGACGAAACATTCGTCGCGTCTCCCTACCCGCGCCCCATCGAAGGCGTGCCGCCCGAGCGCAACCTAAATGGCGCGAGCTTCGCCGTGGCCAATATGACCGGCTTCGTCGCGCGAGCCTGCGAGCATATGCAGAGGCTGTCTTACCACGCCGTGTTTCAAGCTCTGCAGAGCAAAAGATGAAATGCGCGTATTGCGGAGCGGCCTATCAAGCGGCAGCCGCTTTTTGAAGGGGCTTGTGCGGGCGCGTGACCAAGCGTGCTAAGAGCAGGCCGACGGCTGATAGCCCGCCCCACGGAGCCAGGCATCGGAGCAGTACACTCAAGCGATGAGCATCCGGCAGCGCTGGCGATCCGTCTGCGATTGGTCGGCCCGCGCATGGGCCAACATCCGTCCCGGACCGGAGACGCGCAAGGGCACGATCTGGGGAGCGATCGTGGTCGCCCTGGGCATCGCCATCTCCTCCGGAAGTTACCTGAAGCTGGGTTATGGGCGTGCGTTCGATGTGACGTTTGCCTTGGTCATCGCCGCGCTTGGGGTGCCCCTGGTGGCGCTGCTCTTCGCACTCTTGATGACCGTTCTGCGCCACCTGCCTCGATTCGCAACGGGTATGGTCGTGGGCGCGCTGGTGCTGACGATGCTTGCGTTCAGCCCCGAATTGGGCTCGCTATTCGGCGGACTCCTTCTGCTGACCGAATGCGTGCTCGGCGCGACCATCGCCACGTTTCTTGCCGGCCATTTTCGCGAGGCGCACATCAGCAAGAAGATCATCACCGTTGTCCTGTTCGTGTGCGCGATTGCCTCGAATATCGTGCTGCTGACGTTTCTGTCGGGCTCAGGGACGGAAAAAGATATTCTGCACGTCGAAAGAATCTCCTCGCCCGATCCACCGGTGCTCACCCTTCCGAATCCATCCGACCCTGGCCCACATTCCGTTCTGACGACCTTCTACGGAAGCGGTTCCGATCTGCGTCGCCCGGAGTACGGCAAGTCGGTGCCGATCAAGACGAAAACGGTGGACGCGTCTCTGTTCGTCAAGGAGTTCAAGGGCTGGAAGGAAAAGCTGCGCCGCCGCTACTGGGGCTTCGGCTTCGACAAACTGCCGCTGAACGGCCGCGTCTGGTATCCGAAGGGCGATGGACCGTTTCCGCTGGTGCTCATTGTCCACGGCAATCACAACATGGCCGAGTTTTCCGATCCGGGCTACGAATACGTTGGCCAGTTGCTGGCCAGCAGGGGTTTTATCCTCGCCTCCGTCGACGAGAATTTCCTGAACGGCTGGATCGTCGGGCCGGAGAAAGAGCAGGCCATCCGAGGCTGGATGCTGCTGGAACATCTGAAGCTCTTTCGCGAATGGAACGATGCTCCGGGCAACGTGTTTTATCACAAGGTGGATGTGAACAACGTCGCGCTGATGGGGCATTCGCGGGGCGGGGAAGCGGTGGCGACGGCGGCTCTGTTCAATACGCTCGCTTATGATCCCGACGACGCGAATATCACGTTTGACTATCACTATCCGATCAAAGCCCTGGTGGCGATCGCTCCCGTGGACGGCCAGTACAAGCCCGCGGGCGAGTTTCGCATCATCAAGGACGTCAGCTACTTCACCATGCAAGGCGCGAACGACTCCGACGTGTCTTCTTTCCATGGCAGCCGCCAGTGGGACCACGTCCGCTACTCGGGCGACGGCGATTTCTTCAAAGCTGAGTTGTATGTCTACGGCGCGAACCATGGCCAGTTCAACACGCGCTGGGGCCGCTACGACTCCGGCATGCCGTTTGGCTGGTTCCTGAATACCAAGCCGTTGCTCGATCCGGAGGCGCAGCGGCAGATCGCCAAGGTCTACATCTCCGCATACCTGGAAGCAACGCTGCATGGCCGCCGCGAATACACGGTCGCGTTCCGCGACTACCGAACGGCCCGCCCGTGGCTGCCGAAGACGTTTTACATGTCGCGCTATCAGGACGCGTCGTATCAGACGGTGGCGAACTTCAGCGAGGATCCCGACCTCACCACCACGACGTTGGCGGGTGGCCGCATCAGCGCGTCGAATCTATCCATCTGGAAGGAGGCACGGATTCCGTATCGGAACGGAGATCGCGCCTATAACGGCGTGTTTCTCGGCTGGAACCGCGCGGCGAATGCACCGGTGCCCGATTTCTCTATCACGCTGCCCGACGGCTTTCATCCTCGCCCGGTGCTGATCCTCTCGCTCGCCGTAACCGATGAGAAGGCTCCGCTGCCCGGCAAGCACGACGACGAAGACAAGGATAAGGACAAGAAGGACAAAGACAAGAATGAGAAGCCCGAGGTCACCGATTTCGGCATCGAACTGGAAAGCCGCGACGGCGCCACGGCCGAACTGCCGCTGAGCCGCTTCGGCGCTTTAATGCCGCCCTTTAAAGCGCGGTTGCTGAAGCTGCAGTTCATGGACGATTTCGCTTACAAGAAATCCTCGGAGCCGGTTTTTCAGACCTTCGAGATCCCCGTGGCCGATTTCCCGAACATCGACCCCGCGAAGCTGAAGACAGTCCGCTTTAAGTTCGATGCAACGCCGATGCGGGTGGTGATCCTCAGCCAGATGGGGTTTGAAAACGGACTTCAGAACAAAATGTCAAAGTCGCCGCGGTAGCGCCGGTCGTAATTGCCGAAGAAGACGCCGTAGCTCGGGTCGGCGATGTTGTTGTGAATCGCCAAGGCGTTGAAATGGTTCGTCATGTTGAAGATCGAAAGCGACAGGCGTACTTTATACTTCGGGCTTACCTTGAAGTCCCTGGAAATTCGCACGTCCGCTGAGAAGAAGTTCGGGTACCGGCTGTTATTGGGCGTGCCCACGTAATTCTGCATCGCGTCGAACTTCGCGTAAGGAAACCCGTTCCGGTATTCCACGATCGGCTGCAGGCTGAGATTCCAAACATGCGGGTTCAAATGTCCCCAGACGAGAAAACGGTTGGGCAGGTCGGCTGGAAGGGTGGTGTAAACATTGGGGCGGATTATCGGAATCGGATAATTGCCAAGGAACAGGTCAAACGTATTGAGGTTCCCCTGGGCGTCGCTGCGCGTGTAGGCAACATCAAGCTGCTGATCGCTTTTCCAGGTCAGCTTTGAATCGACCACGAGTTGCCGGTAGCGCGACTTGCCGTTGCCGTTCAGCACCACTTCATTCGTATCCGCAGATGTTTCCTGTTCGAAAACCACCAGGCCCAGGGAACTGCTGTCCGTATAAACAGCCCGGACGCGTGCCAGCTTGGGAAATTTGTGCTCCAGCTGAAGGTTTACAGTCACGCCGCGCGGGGAGAAGGCGCCGGCGACCTGCTGGCCATGGACAAAAAACGATCGCGGACCGGTGACGCTTCCGATGACGTTGATGTATTCAATTGGGCTCCCATTGATCGTTCCGTCCGGGTTGAAGTTCGTGATGGTCCGCAGAGGGTAACGCCCGAACGTGTAAATATCCAGCGGCAGATGATCGTAGAACAGGCCCGATCCCGCGCGAAATACGGTGCGATGATCGGAGAAAAGGCTCCAGGCGAAGCCTACCCGGGGACCGACGCGAAGGCTGGAAGCGAGCCTCTGATGCTCGATGCGCGCCCCGTAATCGATCGAAAACGACGGCGTGAGCAGCCAGTGGTCCTGCACGAAGGCGGTCACTTCGAGATCCGAGCGATTGAACGGATTCTGGTTGGTGAAGTCGATTCGCTGGGTGAGGATGCCGGAAGCGTCGTGAATGCTCACGGAGCGATAGGTGAAGCGGCCAGCATCACTGGAACCCGTCAGTGACGATCCAATCTTGACCAGATGCGTTCCGAGACCCTTCAAGGGCGCAAGCGACCATGCCTCCAGCCATTCGGTGCGACTGGCGTTGCGATTCTGCGTTCCGAAAAAGTTCCCTTGGTTTCCCTGCGGCGCGAGGATCATGCCGGCGTCGCCCTGCGCTCCGATGACCACATCGAATTGCTGCACGGAAACGCTGCTGTCGAGCGTGCCGTTCAGGATTCCCAGATGGTGCGCGAGCGTGCCGACGTAATTGTGCTGCGCGTAGCTGGGCGTCACCGGTTGCGGATTAAAGTAATCCGGATTGACGAAATTCGTGTGCTGCGGGCTGATATGCATCGTCGCCGTGAGAAGCTGGCGGTCAGAAATGATGAAATCGAGCTGGGTAAAGGAGTTGACCGATTCCTGCTTGGACTCGTTATGCGGATATCCCAGCGTGCGGTTGGGAACCTTGTCGAGAATGTATTGCAGGGAGGAGATGAAATACAGGCGGTTGGCGATCAGCGGTCCGCCGAACACGGCGCGCGGAGTCTCGTTCCGGATGCCCATCAAATGAAAGCTTCGGACGCGAAAGTCGGGGAACGGATCGTTCAGTTCCGCGTGCCACTTCTCGCCGCCGCGTCGCGTCTCCACCGCGACGACGCTTTGCGTGAACCGTCCATATTGGGCGAGAAAAGGCGTCATCAGAACGTTGACGGTTTCGATGCTGTCGATGGGGATGGTCTCGCCGAACTTCCCGGTGGCCGGATCGGTGATGTCCGTCTGATTCACCACCATCGCGCTCCGCTCCTGCCCGGTGCTGTTGATTTTTAACTCGCCATCGGGAGTCCGGACGACTCCCGGCACCAGGGGCAGCGTATCGTCCACGGTGGCGGGGTTCGTCGGCAGTTGCTTGACCTCGGCGGGGACCAGCACGGTGTCCTGCGACGCGCTCTGTTCCACGGGCGGAGGAGGTTCCACCACGTCCACGCTGGTGGTTTGAACCGAAAGATCCAGCGCCACGGTGACGCTGACATTCGCCCCGCTTTTTACCTGGGCGATCTTCGCCCCGGTCTGAAACCCTTCCTTCGAGACAGTGACCTCCCAAATGCCGCAGGGCACCTTTTCGAAGCTGGCGGAGCCGCGCGTTGTGGTCGATTTTTTCCCCAGGGACGCAGATCCGGAGCCGACAGACACGAGTGCGTCGAAGATCTCGCTCTCCTGGGAGTCGATGACGATGACGCGCAGCTCGCCGGGAGTGCACGATTGGCCATCGATGGAAGACATTGCAATCGCCAGGCAGGCTGCCGCCGCCCAGCTGATAGAGCTTTTCCGTCCTGTCAACTTCGTCCCCGTCTCAACTCAAGAACCGGTCCCCCACCGGCTCAAGGAAATTCATGATAACAACCGCGGGAGTGTATCCGCGCAGGGACGTTCAAGCCGCCTTCAATCGTTAAGAAATGGTAGGGCAGGCGGTTCCGCCTGCCCTACCCCATCGACCCGGCGGTCGATGCCGCACGCCAGCGGCGCGCCACATTCTTGCGCTTCAATTCTCCGTCGGCGTCTTCGACATGTGGTCGATCACCACCACGTCCAGCGGAGCCTTCCGCGGCTCCAGCCTTAGACCGGCTTTTTCTAAAGCCGTGAGCAGTGAATCGCCCGACGATTCCATCAGCTTCAAGGCCTCGGGCGGCAGCGTGACCCCAGCAGCGACCGCGGAGCGGATCAGCATGGCCCGATAATCTTCCGCCGTGAACTCCAGTTCCAGGTCGTATGCGCCCTCGACACCGGTAATGTCCACCACCGGGCGATCCTCGAATCGCGCCAGCGTTTCGGCGAGCTGCGCCATGGTCAATTTACGGGCGACGAACTTGTTGTCGGCCAGCGAAAACGAGGATCCGTTCCCCATGTTGATATTCACACCCCTGGGTCCGCCTCCGCCGGTGACGTTCACCGCGGGCCTGGGAGCCTCGTCGGTTTGGGGCTGCGCGTCCTGTGGCGTCGGCTTCGCTTTCAAGCCGCTTTTGGCCACGATCAGCGCGTACACCGGAAAGTCCTTCTTCTCCTTGTGGGTTTTCAGCTGAAACCGTTCCACCAGCAGGGCCTGCAGCATCTCCGGCACCTGATCCTCCTTGGCTCCGGCGGGTATTTTCGCGGAAATATCGTACCGCTCCGATCCGATCCAGTCCGGGCCGGAGATTTGATAAATCTTCACCCGAAAGGCAACGGTGAGGTAGTCCTTCAGCCCCAATTGCGAGCATCGCAGTTGCGAACCGTCTAAATGTACGCCTACTTCGACGTGCTCGGCTCCGGGAGGGGCCGACGGCCGGATGGATGCGACCTCAAACGTCTGTCCAAAAAGGGTAGCTCCCGCGAGTACTGCCAGAATGAACTTCATGCCTGAATCGTAGCAGCGAACCGGAGCCGGCCGTGCAACGAATCGGCGAGTTCACGCCGATTACCGGCGAGCGGCGCTTATTCGAAACGCAGCGCCTGGATCGGGTCGACGCGCGTGGCCCGCATCGCCGGCACGTATCCTGCCGCGATCGCGACGAAGGCGATCCCGATGGTCGCCAGGACGATGGTCATCAGATCGTTTGGCGCGATGCCGTAAAGCTGCGCCTTCACGAATCGCGTCAGTCCCCAGGACGCGGCGAGGCCCAGCCCGATGCCGATGCCCACCAGCACCAGCACTTCCTTCATCACCAGCCAAACCACGTTGCCGGTGGCCGCGCCCAGTGCCATGCGGATGCCGATTTCGCGCGTCCTGCGCGCCACGGTGTACGCCATCACGCCGTACAATCCAATGGAGGCCAGCAGCGTGGCGAGCATGCCGAACGCGCTCGAGAGGCTGGCAACCAGGCGCTCCGTCACCAGCGAATTGTCCACCTGCTTTTCGAGCGTCTTCATGTCAACCACTGGCAGCGTCGCGTCCACCTGCTGGACGGTGCGGCGCGCGGCGGCGAACGTCTGCTCCGGATCGCGAGCGGTGCGGAGGTACACGGACATGCCGAGGGTGAACTCCATTTGCTCATATGGCCGGACCATCTCAATGGGCACATCATCCTTCATGCCCTCGTATTTCATGTCGCGGAAAATGCCCACCACTTCGATGTCGGTTTTGGTGCCCGGATCGCCGCCCATGCCCATGCGGTGGCCCAGGGCGCGGCCTTCCGGAAAATACTTGCGCGCGAATTTTTCATTGATAATGCATACCTTGGGCGCGTCCTTGCCCGCGTCGGAGGGCCGGAAATCGCGTCCCTGCAGAATCGGCACGCCCATGGTTTTGAAATAGCCGGGCGAAACAAAATTCATGTGCGGATCAAGGTCTTCGTTGGGTTTCGCCTTGTACGTGTCGATGGAAACGGAGCTGTCCCACTCGTTACCCTCCATCACCGGCATAATGGCGAACGCGGCGGATTCGACGCCGGCCAGCCCGTTCAGGTTCTCGTACAACTGGCGAAAAATCTCGCGGCTGCGCTCGGGTTTATATCCGTTCAGCGGAGGGTCGATGGCGAACGTCAGAAGGTTCTTCGTGGTGAATCCTGGGTCGAGATTCTTCAGGTTTTGCAAGCTGCGAATGAACAGCCCTGCGCCGACCAGCAGCAGCAAGGAGAGCATCACCTGCGCGACCACCAGCGCTTTTCTCAAGCCGATGGAAGCCGTGCTGGTGACCGCGCCCACCTGGTCCTTCAAGGTCGGCGCCAGGTCCGGGCGCGTGGCTTGCACTGCCGGAACCAGGCCGAAAATAATGCCGGTCAGCAGCGAAGTGCCGAGCGCGAACAGCATGATCCGCCAGTCCGGCGTGGCGGAAATCGTCAGAGTGTTGGTGGGGCCCGGGGGCATGAAGCTCAGCAGCGTGCGGTCGATCCAGACGGCCAGCAGCAATCCGGCCGCGCCGCCCGTCAGAGACAGCAGCAGGCTCTCGACCATGAGTTGCGAAACGATCTGGCCTCGGCTCGCTCCCATGGCCAGCCGCACCGCGATCTCCTTTTGACGCGCGGTGGCGCGCGCGATCAGCAGATTCGCTACATTGGCGCAGGCGATCAGCAGCACCAGCGCCACAATCGCCATCAATACCAGCAAGGGGCTGGAGACCTGCTTTCGCAGCCCCGATCGTCCATTGGCGGCGGGCAATAGATCGATCCACATGCGGAGAAACGCCTGCTTGGTCTCCTCGGCGGCGTGGGCGAAATCCTTCTCCTGAACCTCCATTTCCAGCATTTGGTGCATCAGCGGCTGTAATCCGGCCTTGGCCTGCTCCACCGTGATGCCTGGCTTCATGCGCCCGTACGCATTCACCCAGCGGTTGCGCCGATTCCTCAGATCGTAAAAGCCAATCTGATCAACCTGCAGTTTCATCATCACCGGCACGCGGATTTGCGGCGATTGCGTGGGGTCTGTTCCGTCGAATCCGGCCTGGCTCACGCCCACCACGGTGAATGGATAGCCGTTCAGCACCAGTTTCCTGCCGATGACGCGGGGGTCGCCCGCGAAGCGGCTGATCCAGTACCGGTAGCTCAACACGGCGTAGGGCGCGCCTCCGTCGCTCCGGTCATCGGAGGGGTCGAATACGCGGCCGATTGCCGCGTGGACGCCCAGCACCGGGAAATACGTGCCGGAGACCAGTTCGCCCGAGATGAGTTCGGTCTTGCCGTCGAAGTTGAGGCTGAAGGTCATATCGTCGCGGCAGAACATTCCGCTGAAGACCTGATTCTTATCGCGAAAGTCCTCGTACATCGGATAGGAGATCTTGTTGGCGCCGTTGTTGCTGCCGTAATGCTGCCCGCGTCCCCAGAGAAGAACCAGCTGCCGCGGATCTTTCACCGGAAGGAGGCGCAACAGCACCTGATCGATGAGCGTGAAGATCGCCGTGTTCGCGCCGATGCCGAGAGCAAGGGAGAAAACGGCTACGGTGACGAAAACAGGGGACTTGCGGAATGTCCGCAGAGCGTAGCGAAGGTCGTTGAGAATGTGGCCCACGGGAGACTGTACCGTCCGTAAAGGTAAACGTTACAGGTGGCCCGAAGTTCGCAAAAAGATTTTACAAAGCGAGAGATTTGGAATCTTCTCCCGGTTGGATGACATCCATGCGCCCATGAACTCCTTATCGCTTTGGATTGCTGCCGTCGTAGTGACGGCGGCGCCTGGTTTTGCCGGCGAGGCGAAGAACGATTTCGACCCGGACGTCGATTTTTCGCGCTTTCATACGTTCAGCTTCATCGGGGGCAAAGATATTGGAAGATCCGGTTGGCTGGACGAACCTGAAATGCGAGAGCGTTTTAAGAATTTCATCAGCGGGGCGCTGGAAGCGCGCGGTCTCAAGGAAGTTCCGAAGGACGCGAACTACAGTCTGGCCGTGCGCTATTGGGTGGCCCGACGGCAGAAACAGGACGTGACCGTGATCGACTATATGAACCCGATGGCTTGGGGCGGATATCCACCCTACTGGACAGGGATATGGGATTACTCTTACGAGGAATACGTGGTCAACAATTACGTCGATGGGACCTTGGTGATCGATCTGATCGATCCGGCGACTAAGGAATTGGTGTGGCGAACTTTTCTGCGGCAGAAGATTGAGGATCGCGACAAAGCTTACCGTGAAGCGAAGAAGAATTTGATGAAGGCGATGTCCGTCCTACCGCCTTCGGCTGATGAGAAAGAGAAGATGCGCCAAGTTCGGGCAAAACTGGACGCGAAGTATCATTAAGCTCGTGTTCACGCGCCGGCAGCGGCCTTTTTGGAGAACAGCTTGCCGAAGCCCACCTCGCGCACCGCTGCCATTCCCAGCGCCGCGCGCACTGCTTCTTCCGAATTCCGATAGCGCGGCAGCAAGCGGAATTGCAGGTCGGGCTTATCGCCTTTGGGCAGCACGATGCAGGGGTACAAAATTCCGCGGCCGACCTCATATGCTGAGGCGTCCTCCAGGCGAACGCGCTTCAACGGGCCGAACGTCATCCGCCGATAGCGAAACTCCAGGATGCCGTTGGCGTCGCGCGACAACCGGCCCAGCGTCTGTCGAGGGATGCCCTGCATCTTTCCCACCGTGAAGGCTCGCACCGTATTGCTGGGTGATTCTTTGCCCCCCAGCGCCAGGGCCAGAACATCCCAGGCGAACACCCAACCGAGGATCAACAGCCGCAGCGCGAACCAGAACAGCAGAGCGCAGACGCAGATCACCGTCAGCGATGCAATCAGGCCCAGCGTCGGACTCAGGATGGCGCATCCGGCCACCGTCAGGAGCACCACCGCGCGAAATAGCTTCACGGCGAGGTCGAAATAGGGCACCGGGCTCAGTAGCGCCAGGACGTTGGCCGCATGGCCCACTACCCAGACCACCAGCGTGATGATGGTCCCGGCGGTCAGCATCGCCGCCACCGCGCCCAGATGGCCCGCGGTCTCGATCATCCCAGGCGCGGCCGCATACACCGGCGGCACAATCAGCGCCGAGATATCGCGAATGCCGGTGAGCCTCGCCACCTCGTGAACCATCACGGGAAACGCCAGCAGCACCAGCGCGGCTTTATTGACGATGAGAATCTCGACGGCGTCCAGAGGTTTCTTGAGCAAAGGCACCGCGCCGCCGACGGAATCCTTGAAGAAAATCAAGACCAGAAGAATGCCGATGGGAATCCAGAAGTGAGGTTTGGAATAAAAGGGCAGCGCGGCGCGAGCTTCGGGCGCCGCGCGCACGTAATCGTAAATGCCCAGGAGGCAGACGCCCAGCAGAGGAGAGATCGCCGTGCTGGTCACGGTCGCGATCGCCGTCGAAACTTCCTGACCTTTGGTGAGGACGTCAGCGCTGGATTTCGAGGCAACAGCCGGCGCGGCCCAGGAAACGGCGGACAACCACAAAACCGCCACCCCAGGCGCATCGCCGGCATGGAATTACGCTCCCTTGCTGAGGAAGCTTTTCAGCAGGCCGCCGGCCAGGGATGAAAGATCGGTGCCTACGCCCGGCATCTGGCCGTTCTGCGAAATCGCGCTCATCACTTGAGGCAGATACTGTGCGATGGTCGCAGAAGCTTCCTGCGGATTGATGCCCAGTTTCCCGGCAACGGCCGCGATGTGCTCCTCGCCCAGCACGCTCTGGATCTGATCGGCCGAAACGTTCAGGTTTTCGCCCGGCCCGGCCCAGGATTGCACCAGGTGGCCCAATCCGCCAGCGTGAAACTGTTCGGCCAGACCGGCCGCGCCGCCCGGGTGATTCTGCAACATCTCCAACACGGCTCCCGCCGCGCCGCCCGCGCCGCCGCTACCGCCCAGCATGCCTGCAACGCTGTCGAGGAGGCTCATATTATTTCTCGTTCTTCGCTTTGCGGGCTCCCATGGCGATGGCGTCCTTTTCAGACATGAACTTGCCCTCTTTTGTCGCGCCAAAGTACTGGCTGGAGCTGTCGTGATACACCTTGGACGACGTGTTCACCCAGACCTGGCCGGAAGCTTTCGCCGCGGCGATCTGCGCGTCGGTGGCGTTCTTCGTCGCGCCACCCTTGGTCTTCACTTCCGTGGTGGCCTTGCCCGCGGGCGCCGTGGTGGCAGTCGTCTTCGCAGCCGGCGCTTCCGTGGTGTTTTTCTTCGATTTCGTGGTCTTGGTGGTGGAGGTGTCTTGATAAGGCGCCGCGAAGGCAAACGTCGCCATGCTAGCGGCCATCAGAATCGAGCTCAGCAGCACCGTCGTCTTGTTAATCTTCATTGTCCCCGTATTCTCCTCTTAGCTTTGTAGGAATCGTGATCCCGGGCTGTAGGATAACCCGGCCACCTTCCCTTAGCAAGAGGATCTGTACGGGGATTAATGTTAAGAACAACGGCAAAATTCGGGCCGCTACTCTTCTTCTTCCTCTTCGCCCGCGCGGGCCGCCTTCGCCGCTGCGATGATCTTTTCGGCCTGCAGAGGCGGGACGAAATCGTAGTGGTCGAACTCCATGGAGAACGATCCGCGGCCCTGGGTCATCGACGTTAAATCGTTCAGATAATTCAGCATTTCCGCCATCGGCACCTGTGCGCGGATGATCTGAGTGCCGCCCTTGGTATCCATGCCAGAAATACGCCCGCGGCGCCCGTTCATGTCGCCCATCAGATCGCCGGCGAACTCCACCGGGGCCTGCACCTCGACGTTCATGATCGGCTCGAGCAGCGAGGGCTTCGCCGCTTCCATCGCAGCGCGGAACGCCTTTCGCGCGGCCAATTTGAAGGACATTTCCGACGAGTCGACGTCGTGATAGGAACCGTCGTAGACGACCACCTTGAAATCCACCACCGGATACCCGGCCAGATATCCCTTTTCGGCCGTCTCCAAAATGCCTTTCTCGATGGCGGGGATGAAGTTCTTCGGGATCGCTCCTCCGAACACCTCATTGGCGAATTCGAATTTGCCGCCGCGAGGCAGGGGCTCCATCCGGATCCAGCAATCGCCGAACTGGCCGTGCCCGCCGGTCTGCTTCTTGTGGCGGCCCTGCACCTCGGCCCGGCCGCGGATCGTTTCGCGATACGGAATTTTGGGCGCGTGCAGCGCCACTTCCACGCCGTAGCGCTTCTTCAGGCGGCTGACGATGATTTCAATGTGCTGCTGCCCGCAGCCGGCCAGCAAGAACTCCTTGGTCTGCGGATCGCGATAGAACCGCAGGGATTTATCCTCTTCCAGAATCTTGTGGATCGCGTTGCCCATACGATCCTCGTCGTTGCGCGTCTTTGCGGCGATGGCATAGGCAATCGACGGCTCCGGCAGACGCACTTCCGGATACTCGATGGGCGCGGCCTTGTCGGCCAGCGTATCGCCGGTCAGCGTGTCGCGCAGTTTCGCCACGCCGCCGATATCTCCGGCATTTAGCTCGGTCACCGGCTGGAGAGTTTTTCCAAAAATCGCCCCGATGTGGGACAGGCGCTCGTCGACGCCCGACCGTGAGTTGACCAAGTGCGCGTCGTTCTTCACGATGCCGGAGATTACGCGGAAATAAGTCACGCGGCCGGCGAACGGATCGGCCACTGTCTTGAACACGAACGCGGAGGGTGGCTCCTTGCCGCTGATCTTCCGCTCCACTTCCTTGCCGTTCGACTCTCCTTTCCAGGTCCCGCATTCGGCCGGATTGGGGAAATGTTCGTTGATGAAGGAGAGGATCAGATCGCTCCCGGTATTGTTGAGCGCGGAGGCGCACAGCACCGGGAAAATGCGCCGCGCCCGAACCCCTTCGCGAAGCCCGTCAAGGATGTGTTCCACCGGAAGCGTGCCCTCGGCGAAAAACTCCTCCAGGAGTTCGTCTTTGCCCTCGGCCACCATTTCGACCAGAGCCTCGTGCCCCGCCTTGGCCGCGTCGGCCATGGCGGAGGGAATCTCCTCTTCCTTGCCGCCGATCACGGCCTTCATCGTCACCAGATCCACCACGCCCTTGAAATCGCGCTCGGCGCCGATGGGCAAATGTACCGGCACGGCAGTGCGTCCGAACGCGGCCTGAACGCTTTCCAGCGTCCGCTCATAGCTCGACCGCTCCCGGTCCAGCTTGTTGATCACAATGGCGCGCGGCAGCACGAATTCGTCGGCGAAGTTCCAGACCTTTTCCGTCTGCACCTCGACGCCTGAGACGCCATCCACCACCACTAGAGCCGCGTCGGCCGCGATCAGCGTCCCGCGGGTGTCGTTGATGAAAATGTTGAACCCCGGCGTGTCGATCAGATTAATCTTCTTGCCCTTCCATTCGGTAGCGGCAACGGCGGAGGAAATCGTGATCTTGCGCGCGATTTCTTCATCGTCGAAGTCCGTGATCGTGTTCCCTTCATCGGGCTTGGTGAGCCGGGGGGTGGCGCCCGAGGTGAACAGAAGGGCCGCGGTGAGGGCCGTCTTGCCGGAATGTCCGTGGCCTACCAGGGCGACGTTCCTGATATCGCCCGTTTCGTAAACTTTCATCGTAGAAAGTCTCCCTTAACGTAGTTGTAAAACGAGGATCGTATCACAAACGGCTCGGCGCCGACGCGTCTCGGCGCATAAAATCGATGTTTGTTGCGTTCCTGGCGGCGCCGGGTTTTCGTCTGCAGGGACTTGGTGTAAGATCAATTGCCATGAAGCAACGACTCGCATTTGTTACTGTCCTCGGCATCCTCGCGGGCGCGTCCGGCATGGCGGCCGAACAAAAGACAGTCACCGGATGGGTGCTGGATTCAGCCTGTGCAATCACCAAAGGACTGAAAAAGCCTATTAGTGCCGAGTGCGCCGTGGCGTGCGCCAAGAAAGGATCGCCGCTGGTCATTTTGGAGGACAACGGCACCATTTTCTGGCCGATCGCGGACACGATGCCGGCCGAGGGGCAAAATGAGAGGCTCCTGCCGTTTGCGGGCAAGCGCGTTACGGTGACGGGCAAGACCTATAAGCAGGGTGGATCCAACTCGATTGTGATCGAGAAGGTCGCCGAAGCCGGCAAGTAGGCAGTTTCGGGCCTGTGGCGCACGCGCTAATGCGTGCCGCGTCGACCCTCGTGTCGATGCCCGGGCGTCGAGAAGAATCTCGACCCGGCACGCAGAGAGAGCTTGCGCCACAAGGGGCCGAGAACACGATCCTAGAGCAGGTTAAACGTGACCTGGATCGTCGCATAAACGGCGACCGGCGCTCCCTCCTTGCGGCCAGGTCTGAACACCCACCTCCGCACCGCTTCGACTGCCTCCTCATCAAGGCCCAACCCCAGCGATTTGACTACTTTCAAGTTTCGCGTTTCTCCGTATTGGTCCACTACAATCGAAAGCGCGACGGTGCCCTGCCATTTTGCCTTACGAGCCTCCTCCGAATACTCCGGCTCACACTTGAAAATCAGAGAAGGTTGAGAAACGCCGCCACCAATCCGGTATATGCTCCCGCCTTCCATCGGGTCCACGACTTTAGGCTCAGGTGTCATCCCGCCTGGACGTTCCATTGCCAGCGTGGGCGGCCCGGCAGGCTGACCCTGAATCGGCGTAATCGAAGGCAAAAGAATCGCGGACATCTTCGCGCTCAATTCCACGGCGCCGTTCTCATCATCAAGGGCGCCGGAGGCATCGCCCAGCTGCTTTCTGCACGCGGCGCGGCCTCGATACGCTTCCACGGTGGGGAATGCCGCAATCACTTGACTGTAATCCGGAATCGACAGATCACAATGTCCGGAAAGACTGTGGGCATTGGCACGCTGAAGGTAAAACATCACGTTGCGCGGCTTTATGCCGAGCGCCGCGGTCAAATCGGCGATTTCCTCATCGTGCCTGTTCAGACCGCCGTACGCCTCCGCACGTTTTGCGTACGCGCTCGCGTCAGACAGCGTCAGCCCAATCGCCTTGGTTAAATCATTGATGGCTGCCGAGTACTGGCGCAGCTCCAGATAGGTCACCCCACGGCCATAATAGGCAGCGGCGAAGTCGGGCTTCCGCGCGATGGCCTCCGTCAGGTCCAGGATGCGCTGGCCCTGAGGCGACGGTTGCGCGATCGCGAAAGTGGCGAGCAAAATAGGCAAGAAAGCGGAGCGCATTGCTGCAATTCTTGCATAAAGGTTTCACTCGGAGCCAGGGCCTACGGGGCCACAAGGCTCAGGCCCACAAGGGCTAAGCTGGATATGTTGAGTCATCTCTCCCTAATGCTCGGCCTTACGTCCTATTTTGATGACAGTGGTTCTCATGACTACTCCCCGCTAATCGCGATCGGCGGCCCGACTCTAAGCCGGATATAAGCTCGGCAACTCAAGAGACGCTGAGGACTAGGGGACGGACGAAACCGTCCCATTGCTTTGAGCACTTTCGTCCGCCGGACGATCATATGAGCTCATTTCTCCCGAAAGTGTGACCCGATTCCCGTTCCGGCGCGAGACCGGGAATGTCTCGCCCCAGTAACCTATCGGCACTCTTGTCGATGCCTGGGCTGTGATGGGAATTGGGCAGG
Source organism: Bryobacteraceae bacterium (assembly GCA_035542735.1). Classification (GTDB taxonomy): domain Bacteria; phylum Acidobacteriota; class Terriglobia; order Bryobacterales; family Bryobacteraceae; genus Palsa-187. The sequence goes on along the minus strand of DATKKV010000021.1, from coordinate 333,337 downwards.
CGTCGAGAAGAGTCTCGACGCGGCACGCAAAGTGCGTGCGCCACGAGTACCGTTAGGGCTCTGGTAGGCGCGGCTGGACTCGAACCAGCGACCCTCAGCTTAGAAGGCTGATGCTCTATCCACCTGAGCTACGCGCCCGTCACTTCGATGGTAGCAATGCGGAAACGCACCGTGCTAGCCTAACCTACTTATGAGATTGCTGCCGTTGCTCGCTTTTTCCACGGCCTTGCTCGTTGCGCAGCCCCCCACTCCCGAGTCCGTCCTTGGCCACAAACCGGGTGACGATTTCTTTCTCGCCACCTACGACGAATCGCTCGGCTACTTCCAGAAACTCGCGGCTTCCACGAATAAAATGAAGCTGGTGCGCGTGGGCAAAACTACGCGCGGAGTGGACTGGTACGTCGCCGTCATTTCGTCCGCGAAGAATCTGGCGGATTACGACAAGTACAAGGAAACGTCGAAGAAGCTGGCGCTGGTGCGCGGCCTGACCGACGCCGACGCGCGAGCGCTGGCTCGTACGGGGAAAGTGATCGTCCACATCGATGGAGGCCTGCATGCCACCGAGGTTGCGGGGGCGCAGCACACCATTCAACTGGCCTACAACCTGGTGACGAATACGGATGCCGAGACCACTGCGATTCTCGACAACGTGATTCTGGTCCTGTGGTTCTCCATCAATCCGGACGGCCAGAATCAGGTGGCGAAATGGTACCGCTCGAACATCGGCACGCCGTACGAGGTGAGCCCTGTGCCGGGCCTGTGGCAAGAATACATCGGCCACGACAACAACCGCGACGGCTACATGAACAACATGGTCGAATCGCAGACCATTACCAAGGCCGTGCTCGATTATTACCCCGAGGTTTTCTACAACCATCACCAGACGGCTCCGTTCCCGGCGCGCATCTGGATTCCTCCCTTTGCCGAGCCGATCTCCGCGAATCCGCATCCTCTAATGTGGCGCTGGGTGAATAAATTCGGCACCGCGATGGCCGCGTATCTGGACGAGCACGACATGCCCGGCGCGATGCATCGCGGACGCTTCGACGACTGGTACCCGGGCTTCGTCGACCATGTGAACAGCTTTCGGAATACGGTTTCGTTCCTGACGGAGACGGCCCTCTATCGCTACGCCACGCCGCATTTTTACACCATCGACGAATTTCCAGCCGAAAAACAGAATTTAAAAGCCGAGGTGTTTTATTCGAGTCCCTGGCGGGGCGGCTGGTGGCGACTGCGCGACGCGACCAATTATATGCTCGGCGCGTCGATGGCCGTGCTCGATACAGCCGCGAAGAGCCGCGAGGAACTGCTTTACAACCGCTACCAGGCGGGGCGCGACGTGATCAAGAACTTCCAGACCGATCCGCCGTATGCCTACGTGATTCCGCAGGAGCAGCACGATCTGCCCACGGCGGCGATCCTCGTCGAGAAGCTGTTGGTCAATGGAATCGAAGTGCATCAGGCCACGCGGGATTTCAAGATGAACGGGTCCATGTATAAGGCAGGCGATTGGGTTGTGCTGATGGATCAGCCGTTCGCGTCGCTGGTGAAGGAACTGTTCGAGCCGCAGCATTATCCCGATCTGCGTCCGCAGCCGGCGGGGGCTGGCGGAGGCGGTCGAGGCGGAGCGGCCGCGGCTCCGACGCCAACTCCTGCGGCGCCTCAAGCGGCTGCGCCTGCGACACAGGCTCCTGCGACACCTGCAACAACGGCGACGGCTCCGGCAGCTGCCCCGGCCGCGGGCGGAGGCGGTCGAGGCGCGGGCGGAGGGGGACGCGGCGCAACGGCGGCGGCGACGTCGAATCCGACCGGAAGTTCGTTTGAAACGCCCTATGACGTGACCGGTTGGACGCTGCCGATGCAAATGGGCGTCGCCACCGTGATGGTAGTGGAGCCCGTCAGCGACGAAACCCGCGCGGCATTGAAGAGGATCGATCGCGTGACGCCGATCTCCGGCAAGATCGACGGCGCGGGTCCGGTGTTCGCCTTCTCGCACAACTCGAACGCGGCGTTGAAGTCGGTGAACGAGATTCTGGACGCAGGCGGGTCGGTAAGTTTCGGCAAATCCGATTCGATGATCTACGCGACAGGCAAGGTCGAATCGATCCTTCACGGGAACGGTGTCGACGCCAAGTCGGCGGCGCAAGTGCCCGCGGCCGTTGCGGTGAAGAAACTTCGCGTCGGCGTTTATGAGCCTTGGGCAGGCAACATCGACGAAGGCTGGTCCAAATGGATTCTCGAACAGTTCCACTTCCCGTTCACGATTCTGCACAACGACGATGTGCAGGCGGGGCATTTGAAGGCTCATTTCGATGCGATCCTGATCGCCGAGATGGCCACCCGCCAGATTGTCGACGGCATCCAACCCGGCACGATTCCCGGGCGTTACGCCGGAGGCATCGGCGATCAGGGCGTCGACAATCTGCGCGAATTCGTGGAGCAGGGAGGAACGCTGGTGACGCTCGGCAGTGCATCGCAGTTCGCCATCGACCGTCTCGCGCTGCCGGTGACAAACGTGGTCGCCGGGCTGCGGTCGGATCAGTTTTTCTGCTCGGGTGCGTTGCTGAGGGCCGACGTGAAGGCGCATCCGGTGACGGCGGGGCTACCGTCGCAAGTGGACCTGATGTTCGAGCGCGACGTCGTGTTCGAGACCAAGCCCGGCTTCAAGGGCTCGGTGCTCGCCAGCTATATCGACAAACGCAATCCTCTGCGCAGCGGCTATCTGATCGGCGCGGAGCGGATCGAGGGCAAGCCGGCCGCGCTGGACGTGGTGCTGGGCCAGGGCCACGTGATCCTCATCGGCTTCCGCACGCAGTGGCGAGGCCAATCGCACGGGACCTATAAATTTCTATTCAACGCGCTGTATTACAACGACTCCATGGCGCCACCGTTGGCCGCCGAACCCGAAAAGCCCGCGCAAGGCGGACGCGGACGGGGCGGTCGCGGAGGCAATGCACAGCCTCCTGCAGAGAACGAACAACCGAAGGCGGTGCAGCCGTGAAATACGCAATTTTATTGACGCTCACGGCGGCGATCGGCGCCGCGCAGATCCCGACGCCGGAGTCCGTGCTTGGCCACAAGCCCGGCGACGATTTCTATCTGGCGACGTACGACGACGCGCTGAATTATTTCCAGAAGCTGGCGGCATCGTCGAAGCGCATCAAACTGGTGAAGGTCGGCAAGACAACGCAGAGCCGCGATTGGTACATGGCGTTTATTTCGACGCCCGAGAACCTGGCGCAGCTCGAACATTATAAAGAAGTCTCGCGCAAGCTGGCCGTGGCGCGAGGCATTTCCGACGCCGAGGCGCGCAAGATGGCGCAGACGCAGAAGGCGATTATCCACATCGACGGAGGCCTGCACGCCACCGAGGTCGCCAACGCGCAACATACGATTCAGCTTGGCTACGATCTTGTCGCCAGCGAGGAGCCCGAATACAAACGCATCCGGGAAGAAGTGATCACGGAGTTGTGGTTTTCCATCAATCCCGACGGCCAGAACATGGTGGCGAACTGGTATCGCCAGAACGTCGGTACGCCGTACGAGGTAGCTCCGCTGCCCTATCTGTGGCAGGAATATGTGGGACACGACAACAATCGCGACGGTTACATGCTGAATATGATCGAGAGCCAGGTGGTGACCAAGGCGACCCTCGAAACGCAGCCGCTGATTTTTTACACCACGCACCAGACGGCGCCGTTTCCGGGCCGAATTTACCTGCCTCCGTTCGCCGACCCGATTTCGAGCAACATGCATCCGTACATGTTGCGCTGGCTGAGTCTCACGGGGATGAGCATCGCGTCTTATTTAGACGAGCATGGCATGCCGGGGTCAATGCATCAGGAAACGTTCGATGTCTGGTATCCGGGTTATCTGGATAACGTCGGCAATTTTCGCCACACACTATCGTTTTTCACGGAAACGGCGCTGTATCGCTACGCGACGCCGCATTTTTATACCGTCGACGATTTTCCTGCGCAGCGCCAAGGTCTTCGCGCGGAGATGCTCTATTCAAGCCCGTGGAAGGGCGGTTGGTGGCGACTGGCCGACGCCTGCCGGTATATGTATGGCTCCGATATGGCGGTGCTCAACATGGCCGCGGACTATCGCGAACAACTCGTTTACAACAAGTACCGCGCCGCGCGTGACACTATCGAGCAGTTCGAGAAAGAGCCGCCCTACGCTTATCTGATTCCGCGCGAGCAGCACGATTCTCCCACCGCGGCGCTGCTGCTCGAAAAGCTGATGTTGCAGGGGATCGAAGTGAAGGAGTCGGCGGATCCGGACGCGTGGGTCATCATGATGAACCAGCCGTTTTCAGGCCTTGTGAAGGAATTGTTCGAGCCGCAAAAATATCCGCAGCTGTCGCAGAGGCCGTACGACGTCACCGGGTGGACGCTGCCTATGCAGATGGGTGTGGAGGTGCAAGCCATGACCACGCCTCCTTCGAAGAAATTCACGGATTCGCTGAAGCCGGTGCCGGTAAAGAACGGGTCCATTGTCGGCTATGCCGCCCCGTTTTCGCATGCCGAAAACGCGAGCTTCCGCGCTGTGAATGAAATTCTGGCCGCCAAGGGGTCTGTTTCTTTCGGGGGCGAGGAGATTTCGGCGTCGAACATCGACAAGGGCAAACTCGACTCGATTCTGGCGGCGAATCACTTGAAGGCCGCCGCGTCGAAGGGCGAGGGCAAACCGGTGAAGCTCGCGCGCATCGGCCTTTATCGTTCCTGGACCGGCAATATGGACGAGGGATGGACGCGCTGGATCCTGGAACAGTATCAATTCCCGTTCACGTCGCTCTATAACGCCGACGTGATGGCGGGGCATCTGCGCGAGAAATACGACGTGATCGTGTTGCCGGACGCGCAGGCGAACCAGATTATCAATGGCCAGCGGCCGGGCTCGACTCCAGGGCGTTACGCTGGAGGCATCGGCGAAGAAGGCGTCGATGCGCTGAAGGATTTCGTCACCGAGGGAGGCACGCTGGTGGCCTTCAACAACGCGACAATGTTTGCAATTGATCAGTTCAATCTGCCGGTGACCAACGAACTGGCCGGCGTCACGAATACGGACTTTTTCTGCTCCGGGTGCCTGCTGCACATCCACGTCGAGGATCAGAAAAACGCGCTGTCGGCGGGATTATTGCCCGATCCAATCGTAATGTTCGAGAGAAGCCCCGCCTTCGATACGAAGTCCGATTTCAAGGGCACGGTGCTGGCGCGCTATCCGAAGGATCGGAGTCCTCTTGCCAGCGGATACCTTGTCGGGCCGGCAAAGATTCAGGGCAAGGCCGCGGCGCTGAACGTCGAGTACGGAAAGGGTCGCATCCTGCTGCTCGGCTTCCGGCCGCAGTGGCGCGGGCAGTCGCACGGGACGTACAAGTTCTTCATGAACGCGTTCTATTTGCAGTAGGGGAAAACCTGCTAGCCCCACGCTGACGCATGGGGCTTTCCTGCGCAATTTTAATCGGTACGAGCCCCATGCGTCAGCGTGGGGCTAGCAGGTGCATCAGCTCAATTGTGAGTGATGAGACCTGCAATCTGACCTGGCGCTCGCCGTGTGTCGCACAAGTTACCCCTTGTGAGAGGAGTTTTCCGCTTCGCGTTCTTTCATGGCTTCGGCGAAAGCCTCCTCAGCCCAACGCTTCGTCTCGGCGATCTCCTCTGGATCTCTCTGGCGGACGGATTGAGGTGGGACACCAGAGCCCGCGGCCGCTTCGATCATGCGAAAAGAAATCGTCTGGCCTTCATTTACATCCGGCAGTTGCCATTGCCAGTTTTCAGAATCGTTTCCGGATAGGATTTGTGCGCGCATATAGCTACGAGGAATATTGCCCACCATAGCTGTAAATGATGCGCCCTCTGGCGGAACGAAAATACCGATTGCCTTTCCATCAATGAGAACTTCCAGTGCCTTCATGATCCATCCTCAAACCGAATACACGCGACCCCGGTGCGCCCCGACCAGGATCTGCACCATGCGATGCGCGATCAGTTCGTGCAGCGTGAGCAGTTCGCGGTTCGCCGCGACGATCGCTTCCACATCCAGAGGATCTGCCGGTCCGCCGCCAGCGCGCAGCGCGGCCGAGGCCTCGTTGATCACCGGGTCCGCAATGACGTCGCCGGCCATCTCCCACAGCGTGATGAAGCGGTCCACCGCGGTGGGGAAGCTCAGCGCAAACACGCCCCAGTTGCTAGTCGTGCGCGGCGGCTTGTAGTCCAGGTTGAACGGTCCTTTATAGCCGTGGCTGCGCAGCAGCACCAGCACGTTCAGCCAATCGAGCGGATTCACCAGACCCACCGCGATATCGACGTCGTGCTTCAGGCGGTAGCCGTCGTTGATGTCGAAGTGCCACAGCTTGCCGCACACCAGCGCACGCGCTAAAGCCGCCCGCGGAGCCGCGCCCCACATTAGCTCGTGCAGATATTCGGGGTTCAGGCCAACCATTTCCGGATGCGTCAGCAATCCCGAGGAGATCCAGGCGAGCATGGCGTCAGAGGTCGGCAGCAGGATCTCGGCCTGAGGCTCGAACGGCTTTGCTTCCATGCAGTGCTTCAGTGTAGGACGCCCGAATTGTCTGGCGAGTCTGATATCGGCCTCGCAGGCCGCGTTCAGGCCCTCGGCGTACCACTTTAGCGTCTCGGTTTCCTCCACCGCGCCCTGCACGAAGTAGCCCAGCGACCCCGGCCAGTACACCGCGAACTCCGCGCCTAGTTGATGCCCGATCTTCACCGTATTCTCCAGACGCCGCGCCGCGTAGGCCCGCACTTCGGGAGCCTCCGCCGCAGGGCTCGCCGCCCACACCGCGTGATGGAACGTCTCGGTGGTCACCATGGAGCACTTCAGGTCATTTTTCTTGAGCGCCGCCCCGATCCGCGCGACGATCTCTTCCTGCTCGTCCTTGAACAGGCCCGCCGTGGGGATCACGTCGGTATCGTGCGTGGTCCAGTATCCGATGCCGATCTTGCCGTACTCCTCAATGACCTTCTCAAAGCCGACCGGTTCCCGCGTCGGGGCGTGGAACAACGCATGGCCCTCATACGCCGCCGCCCACTGCGGTCCTGAGATGTAATACTTGCGCCGCGCCTCCGGCGAGTATGCGCCGCCGCAGGCCTGAATCAAGCGCTCTACCAGAGCGCGCTGCTGATTTTGAGGAATAGGTGCCATCGACCGCTTATGATACCCCAAGGCCCCTCCTAATCAGTGCGTACGAACCGTCCGATATCGCATAATAGAGCCGGAGACTATACTCATGATTCTCGAAGCGACCATGTCGTCGAACCTCGAAACTGAATTTAACCCGAAGATATCCGCGGAAGTGCGTTTTGACGAGGCCGCCGCTCGCCTGGGCCTCGACGAAGGGATGCAGAAGGTTCTGCGCACGCCGTCGCGCGAAATGATCGTTCACATCCCTGTCCAATTGGACGACGGCCGCCTCGAAGTGTTCACCGGGTACCGCGTGCAGCACTCTATCGCCCGCGGGCCGGCTAAGGGCGGTATCCGTTACGCGCCTGACGTCACGCTCGATGAAGTCCGGGCCTTGGCCGCCTGGATGACCTGGAAGTGCGCCGTTGTAAGCCTGCCCTTCGGCGGCGGAAAGGGCGGAGTGATCTGCGACCCCAGTCTTATGTCGCGCGGTGAGCTCGAACGGATCACGCGCCGCTACACCGCGCAGCTGTTCGACTTCATCGGCCCCGAACTCGACATCCCGGCGCCGGACATGAACACCAACGAGCAGACCATGGCCTGGATCATGGATACGTATTCCATGCACTCGCGCCACGCGCAGACCGCTGTCGTCACCGGCAAGCCGATTTATCTCGGCGGATCGAAGGGTCGCGCCGAAGCCACGGGACGCGGATGCATGATCGTCACGGAGCAGGCTTTGCGCAAGCTCGGCCTGGAGCGTTCCTCGACGCGCGTCGTTATCCAGGGCTTCGGCAACGTTGGTGGCATGGCCGCCAAGCTCATGGCTCGCGCCGGGTTCAAGATCATCTGCATCATCGAATATGATGGCGCGGTTTACAACCCAAAGGGTCTGGACATTCCGGCATTGGGAAAGCATCGTCAGGAGACCGGGTCGATTCGGGGATTTGAGGGTGGCGAGGACATCGACAAGACCGAGGCCATGTTCCTGGAATGCGACGTTCTTCTGCCCGCGGCTAAGGAAAATGTCATCACGTCGGAAAATGCGCATCGCCTGAGGACGAAGATTCTCTGCGAAGGCGCCAACGGGCCGACAACCCATGTTGCCGATCCCATTCTGCAGGACAAGGGCATCTTCGTGATCCCCGACATCCTGGCCAACGCCGGCGGCGTCACCGTCTCCTATTTCGAATGGGTGCAGGATCGCCAGGGCTACTTCTGGAACGAGCAGCTGGTCAATGATCGCCTCGAGGAGATTATGGTAAACAGCTTCCAGGACGTGCTCGCGTACGCGCAAAAGCATAACGTCAACAACCGCACTGCCGCCTACATGCTGGCGCTCGACCGCGTCGCGTACGCGATTAAGCTGCGAGGGATTTACGCGTAGACCTGAACGTGGGGACAGTCCGTTCTGTCCACGGCCATTGCGAAAAGGCCCGTTACTTGCGTCCCCATTGCAGCCATGACCACACCCGAAACGCCGTTGATGCGCCAGTATTACGGCATCAAACAGCAGGTCCCCAACGCGCTGCTGCTGTTCCGGCTCGGGGATTTCTACGAACTTTTTTTCGACGACGCCGTCACCGCCGCGCGTGAACTGGAAATCACTCTCACTGCCCGGAATAAGGAAAAAGGCCAGCCCATTCCGATGTGCGGTGTGCCGTATCACGCCTCGGAAGGCTACATCGCGCGGCTGATCCAGAAGGGCTACCGTGTCGCCATCTGCGATCAGATGGAGGAGGCCAGCGCGGGTAAGAAACTGGTCCGCAGGGAAGTCACGCGCATCGTCACACCCGGCACCGCGATGAACGCCGGCGTGCTGCGCTCGCATGAGAACAACTATCTGGCGGCGGTGTTCGTCAACGGCGCGCGCGCGGGCCTGGCCCACGTCGATGTTTCCACCGGCGAATTCCGCGCTACCGAAATCGAGGCCGCCGAGATCCCCGCCGCGCTGGAAACACTGAACGCCAAGGAGGCTCTGGCGCCCACCGGATCGCCGTTGAAATTGCCCTGCCTCATGACCGACGTCGAGCCGTGGGTGTTCGGCGCCGATTACGCGGGGCGCAGCCTCTGCGACCATTTTCATCTTCTTTCGCTGGACGGGTGCGGCTTGGAAAATCGCCCTCTGGCCACCGGTGCGGCGGCGGCGTTACTGCATTATCTGCGCGAAACGCAGCGCGCCGCTCTCGATCATCTGGAGCGTCCGGCGTTTTACAATCGCGCCGACGCGCTGGTGCTGGACGCGGCGACGGTCCGCAACTTGGAGCTGGTCGAACCCTTGTTTGCGGGTGAATCGAAGGAATCGACACTGCTCTATGTGCTCGACCGCACGCGCACAGGCATGGGCGGTCGCCTGCTTCGCCGCCGGCTGCTGGCGCCGTCGATCGATGTATCTGAGATTAATGCGCGTCTTGACGCGGTGGCGGAACTTCACGCCGCGCCGATGCTTCGCTCCGCCATTGCCGCCGATCTCGGCTCGATTCTCGACCTTGAAAGGCTGCTATCGAAGCTCGCATTGTCCACCGCCGGACCGCGCGATCTGGCTGCGCTGGCGAGATCGCTGGCGGTAATCCCGGCGCTCAAGCGCCAACTGCAGAACGCCATTTCGCGGCGCCTGAAGACGCTGGATCTGGATGAAGTCGCCGAGGTCCGCGACCCTGTTTTGTCGGCACTCGCTGACGAGCCTCCGGTAAACCTCTCCGACCTTGGCGTAATCCGTGATGGCTACGATCCGCGCTTAGATGAGTTGCGCGATATTTCTAAGAACAGCAAGACATACCTGGCGCAGATTGAGCAGCGCGAGCGCACACGTACGAATATCACGTCGCTGAAAGTCCGGTTCAACAATGTTTTCGGGTATTACATCGAGATTTCCAAGGCCAATCTACACCTGGCGCCGCCCGATTACGAGCGGAAGCAAACCCTGGTGAACGCCGAACGCTTCACCACGCCGGAACTGAAGGAACTGGAGGTCAAGATCCTCGAGGCGGAAGAGAAGATGTTGGTCATCGAGCGCGAGATTTTTGAGAACCTTCGCGCGCTGGCCGCCGCCCACGCCGCACGTATCAAGAACGCCGCCAACGCCATCGCCGAACTGGACGTTTCGGTGGCGCTTGCCGAGGTTGCTGCGCAGAATCGCTATGCGCGCCCGCATTTCGATGAAAGTGGCGAGATGAGAGTGGCTGCCGGGCGGCATCCCGTCATCGAACAGCTCACCGCGAAGGACGCGCAGCGGTTCATTCCCAACGACCTTTATTTTCATCCCGAGACCGAGTATGTCGCCGTCATCACCGGGCCCAACATGGGAGGCAAATCAACGTATCTGCGCCAGGCTGCGCTGATCGTGATCCTCGCGCAGATGGGATCGTTCGTCCCGGCCGAATCCGCGCTGCTGCCGATCGTCGATCGTGTGTTCACGCGCATCGGCGCGGCGGATAACCTGGCACGAGGCCGTTCCACGTTCATGGTGGAGATGACCGAGACCGCAGTCATTCTCAACACGGCCACGCCGCACAGCCTTGTCGTCCTCGATGAAATCGGCCGCGGCACGTCGACCTACGATGGCCTCGCGTTGGCGTGGGCGGTGGTGGAACACATTCATAGAAACATCCGAGCCAAGACTCTGTTCGCCACGCATTATCACGAGCTCACGGAACTGGCCGAAACGCTGCCCGGCGTCCGTAATTTACACGTTTCGGTGAAGGAGTCCGGCGATCAGATCCTGTTCCTCCGCCGCGTCGAGCCCGGTGCTGCCGACCGGAGCTACGGCATCGAGGTCGCGCGATTGGCCGCTCTGCCCATTTCCGTGATCGAGCGCGCCAGGCAGATTTTGGCGCATCATGAGGACTTCGTCCCAAGGAACGCTCCGGTCCAGATCCGCCTGTTTGAGCCGATCAATCACGACATCGCCGACCGCATCCGCGATCTGAAGCTCGACGAACTGCGGCCGATCGACGCGCTGCAATTGCTTGCGGAGTTGCAGAAGGATTTAAAACAATGAACACCGCGAAATGGGGACAGACCGCTCTGTCCACTTCCGTTCGTGGCCGTGTCCAAGAAATGTTGCGCCTGGGACAGAGTAGTCTGTCCCCATTTCGAGGCCAATGAGAGTCGCAGGCATCATGTCCGGCACCTCGCTCGACGGCATCGACGTCGCCATTGTCGATCTCCGAGGCAGCAAGGTCTCGTCCCTAGCCTTCCGGTCCACGCCTTATTCCCGAGCCACGCGCGAGGCGATCTTGGCAGTGTCCAATGCCGAGACGCAGACTTGGGCCATCTCACGCCTGAATTTTCTGCTCGGCGAACTGTACGCGAAGGCCGTTCTGGAGACTTGCCGCGCGGCTCGCGTGCCGCTGAAATCCATTGACCTGATCGGCCTCCACGGCCAGACGATTTTTCACGAAAGCGGTGTCAGCACCATGCAGATCGGCGAATCCGCCGTCGTCGCGGAGCGCACCGGCATTCGCGTGGTTTCCAATTTCCGGGAGCGCGACATCGCGGCCGGAGGCCAAGGCGCGCCGCTGGTCCCTTACGTCGACTATCTTCTCTTCCGTCACCGACGCATCGGCCGCGTGGCGCTGAACATCGGCGGCATCGCCAACATTACTGTGATCTCCGCCGGCGCCAAGCCCGAACAGGTGATCGCCTTCGACACCGGACCGGGCAACATGGTGATCGATGCGCTCGCGAGCGTGAAAACCGTGGGCCGCCAGCGCTACGACAAGGACGGCCGCATCGCGCAGTCCGGCACGATCCAGCCATGGTTGCTCGCGGCTCTTCTTTCCCATCCCTACTTTGCGCAGAAACCGCCCAAATCCGCCGGCCGCGAGCAGTTTGGCCGCGAGTATGTCTCCCGTCTCCTCGCGACCAGGCTGCCGCTCGCCGACCTCATCGCCACCGCGACGGAACTCACGGCACGGTCCATTGCGCGCGCCATTCCCGAGGGCATGCACGAGCTGATCGTCTCCGGTGGAGGCGTCCACAACCGGCACCTGATGAATCGCCTCCGCGTCCTGCTTTCGTCGATGAAGGTCGTCACATCCTCCGCCCACGGCGTCGATCCCGACGCCAAGGAAGCGATTGCGTTCGCGATCCTCGCCCGCGAGCACGTCCGCGGCCGCCCGGCCAATCTCCCCAGCGCTACCGGCGCGCGGCGAGCCGTGGTGCTCGGGAAGATGAGCTGAATAATGGCGATGGACCGCTCTGTCCACTTGGCGAGCTTAGGCGTCGTGCTCGGCAGCCTGTCGCGGGACAGAGAAATCTGTCCCATTTTTTTGGTAGGTTACGAATTTGTCTGCAACCGCTCGCTCTCGAACGCCTGATAATCTAGTTGCTTCACTCTCTCCGCGGGATCCGTTGATAATTCCTCGTTTGACAGATCGTCCGGCGTGGTCTTCACGGGTGGAGGGGTTAAGTCCTGCATCGATTCCTTCGCCGCGCCCTTCGGAACCGGAGGAATGTAATCCTTGTGCCTGGCGCTCTTCAGATCGTCGATCATTTCGCGGATATGTTTCTTCATGCCCGATGTTTTGCCGTTGCCGCGCGACACTTTCTTCTTCAGCAGCGCTATGTTGTTAATAAATCGTGACAAGTGAATCTACCCGCGTTGTGAATGCATCCGTGTGTTTATGCCCACGATGCGCGTTGCACAAGTCACGGCCGCCCGAGGCCCGATTGAAATCGTTGAACGTCCCATTCCCGATCCGGGTCCCGGCAAGGTCCGCGTCAAAATCGAAGCTTGCGGCCTCTGCCATAGCGACCATTACACGAAGGACGGCCTGTTTCCCGGCCTGGTTTTTCCCCGCATCCCCGGCCATGAGATCGCCGGCGTGATCGATGCCCTCGGCGAGGGCGTCGGGAACTGGAAAGTCGGCCAGCGCGTCGGCGTCGGCTGGGTTGGCGGCTATTGCACCATTTGCCGGCCCTGCCGCCGTGGAAAATTCGCCGCCTGCGAGCGCACCGAAATCCCAGGCATAGTCTACGACGGAGGCTACGCCGAGTACATGATCACCTCGGCCTACGGACTCGCGGCGATCCCTGATGCGCTGGGATTCACCGAGGCCGCGCCGCTGCTCTGCGCGGGGATTACCACGTTCAACGCGCTGCGCAACAGCGGGGCGATGCCGGGCGATCTTGTGGCCGTCCAGGGACTCGGCGGACTCGGCCATCTTGGAATTCAGTTCGCCAATAAAATGGGCTTCGAAACCGTGGCCATCGGCCGGGGTGAGGACAAACGGGACTTCGTCACCAAGCTCGGCGCGCATCACTACATCGATGCGAGCGCCGGCGATCCGGCCGCGGCGTTGACGAAGCTCGGCGGCGCGAAGACGATTCTCGCAACAGCGCCCGATTCCAAATCGATGTCGCCTCTCGTGAATGGCCTCGGCGTCGACGGCACGCTGATGGTGGTGGGCGTCGGGCATGAGCCGATCGAGGTGTATCCGATGACCATCGTAGGTGGACGGCGCTCGGTCCACGGCTGGCCCTCCGGCACGGCCGCCGATTCCGAGGACGCCATGCGCCTGGCGGCGATCTCCGGTGTCCGGCCGATGGTCGAGACGTATCCGCTGGCCGAAGCCGCCGCGGCGTATGATCGCATGATGAGCGGCAAGGCGCGCTTCCGTGTCGTGTTGAAGATGAGTTGAGGGTTGACCGCACCCGCTGGTCGCGGTTCTCACTTCACCGCGATCGTCGCGCCTACCTGCGTTGTCCCCGCGCCGATGGTGATCGTCACCGGCGTTGCGTTGCCCTTGGTTGAGCCTGCGGGCACCACGGCGTTGATCTGCAGCAGCCCGAGCATCCCGCCGGCCACCGGGCCAGCGTATTGCACCGTCGCAGCCGCGCCGCCGATCGTCACGGCGGGCAGGGGGCTCAGTTGTGGCAGCGGATTTAGATTGGCCGGAATAATATAGCCGGTCGCGGGGGACGGCGTTAAGTCGTAAATCCCTTCGCCGGTCAGATAAAACACGACAATGTCGCCGCTGAGCGCCGGGCTGGTGGTGCCGTTCACGGAAAACGTTCCGCTCTTCATGGAAAATGTCAAAGCCGCGCACTGGCCGATCCCGTTGCCTGCCAGCGCGAACAAGCCTGGAGCCACGTTGGCGGTGTCCACGACGCCGTTCGACAACGTTCCGTTGTTGTTGACCATCACGGCCTTGGCCAGCCCGATGCTCACCGTGTAAGGCACTTGCACGGTGATTTGATTCGCGCTCAGGTAGATGACCGGAGCGGCCTGCCCGTCAATCGATACCGAAACGTTCGACACGGTTGTGGCGGCGTAGCCGTTTGAAACCACCATGCCAGCCGGAGTCGCCGGTCCGATGCCGGTGCCGAAGAGCGTCACAAATTCGCCAGGCGACACCGGGCCCGCGGCATAACTGGCCGCGCTCACCACCGCCTGCACCACTGGCGTCGCCGATACCGTGAACACCGCCGTGTTGGATGTTCCTCCCGGCGCGGGATTCACCGCTTCGATGTTGAGAGGTCCAACCGACGCCAGATCGTTCGACGGAAGGACTGCGAGAAGCGTCGTCGGATTCACGTAGGTTGTCTTGAGCGGCGTCGGCGAGGTCGCGGCCACCACCGTTGTGCCGGAGTAGAATCCCGTGCCGGTGACGGTGATCGTCAAGCTTCCCGACCCCACGAGTGCGGCAGACGGATACAGGCTGGCCACGGTTGGCGCCGGGGCGTTCACCAGCAGGGATACGGCCACCACTTGTTGCGCGTTGTTCGACGGCACTCCGGTCGCGGTGATCGCGATCTTGCCCGAGTATGCGGTCGAGTTGGGCGTCAATCCGGAGTTGTTCACCGATACGGTCAGTGTGCTGGGTGCGCCGGGCAGCACCACGCCGCTGGTGGGCGAAACGGTCATCCAGGCTGCGCTCTGCACCGCCGCGGCGAACGGCACGGGGCCTCCGGTGGTGGTCAGCACCAGAGTTTGCGTCGCCGGAGGATTGGGTGGCGTGACGAAGTGCAGCGTCGGACTGCTGATCTGCAGCGTGGGCAGCGCCGCCTCCACGGCCAGCGTCACCGTGACCGTCAGCGGCGCGGGGATTCCAACCGCGGTGAACTGGATCACCGCCGAGTAGGTTCCAATGGGCAGCCCGCTGGGATTGACCAGCACACTCACGGAAGCCGGCAGCGATCCCGCGCCCGGCGTCAGCGTGATCCATTGCGTTCCTAGGGGAGAAATCGCGGTGGCATATGCCGCCGTACTACTTCCGGCCTTTACGGCAAGAACCTGGGTTGCCGGCAGCGCGGAACCCTCTATCCAGGTGAAGGATAGCGACGAAGGTGTCGCCGCCAGGATGGGCGTGGTCTGAGCGGACGCCGGCAATGCCAGCAGCGCCAGGCCGATAAAGGGGGAAAGAGTGCGAGGCTTCACACGTGTCTCATCGTCCGGACGCAGCCGATTTTGACCGTCAGGAAAGCCCTAAGGTATTCCCCCCATCTCGGACAAAATATTACCGCCGATTACATAAAGACGACCCTTAAAATGGCGGACCGCAAGATGGTGGATCGCGAAGTGAAGCCGGTTGAGCTCGCGTTGAACGTTCTTCCGAACGTTGCGAACTGCTACCTCGCGACGCTGGCCGCGATTGCCGATTGTCTCGGCGAGGCGTGCCCGGAAGTAGGTGGGCCGTATTGCGACCGGCTGACGCGGCTCCGTTCGCGCCTTGCGTTCGACTCTTCCGCGGAGGCCATCGCCGAAAGCCAAGAACTGGTCGAGCGCGAATTAAGAGAGTTCTCGCGCAGAGCTTCGTCTTACGCCGCCAGCTACAGCGAGGAAATGCAGCGGGCCGTCGACGTATTGGAATCCGTGGTCAAAGCCCTGGCGCAGCGGCAGGAGTTTTATGGCGCGCGCCTCCGCCAGTTCGCGGCGCAGATCGAGACAACAGCCCTGCCCACCGAACCCGAACATCTGGCTGAAGTGGTGGCGCTTCAGGCCGCCGGACTGCTCGGCTGCGTGGAGAGCATGGCCAACGACACGCAGTCGCTGCTGGCGCGCATGCGAGCCGAACTCGCTTCCGTGGCGCAGCGCCTGAAGGAAGCCGAAGTGACGGACCGCGTCACCGGGCTGATGAACCGCCGGGAAATGCAGCGCCAGATCGAAGAGCGGAAACAGGCCGGCGAGGAACCCGTGTTGGTGGTGTTCGAACTCTCGGGAGATCTGCCCGACGAAGTGGCGCAGCAGGTGGCCTCTCGCCTTTCCTCGCAGTTCCGTCATCAGGATCTGATCTGCCGGTGGGACGAATTTGAATTCCTGGTGCTGTTCCGCGGCAGCGCGGAATTGGCGCAGGCCCGCGCCGAACAGGTGGTGCCCTGGATCACCGGAAAATATCCGCTCGAAGACGGCGGTTTCGTTGAGATTCGGGCCGAGGCCGGACTGGTTGCACCGAAATTCCTCGCAATGCAGTAACGTGAGGATGTGGATTTAAAGAACGCATCCGTTCTGGTGACGGGCGCCGGCCGCGGAATCGGCAAGCGCCTCGCCATTGGCTTCGCCACGCGCGGAGCAAAAGTCGGCCTGCTGGCCCGCAGCAAAGCCGAAATCGATCTGTGCCATCTGGAAATCGGACACGCCGGGGGCTCGGCTACGCGCATCCTCGCCGACGTTCGCGATTACGAGCGCATGACCGCGGTCATGCATCAGATGCGCATCGACCTGGGAGGCGTCGACGTGCTGGTTTGCGCCGCCGCGGTGCAGGGGCCCATCGGCCCGTTTGTCGAGACGCAGCCCAAGGCCTGGCAGGAGACCATCGAGACCAACTTCATCGGCGTGCTGAACTGCTGCCGCGCCGTGCTGCCGCAGATGATCGAGCGCCGCCGCGGGAAAATCATCGTGATCGCCGGAGGAGGCGCGCGTGCCCCACGTCCGAATTTTTCCCTTTATGCGTCGACGAAGACCGCGCTGGTTCGATTCGTCGAAAGCGTCGCCGAGGAAGTGAGCGAGCACAACGTGCAGATCAACTGCATGGCGCCGGGCGGCAGTTATACGCACATGACGGATCAGATTCTCGCGTCGGGCGAGCGTGCCGGATGGAGGGAGATCGAGGACGCGCAGCAGGTCCGCCTGACCGGAGGCGTTCCGCCGGAACAGCAAGTGGAACTGGCGGCTTTTCTTGCGTCCGAACAGTCCAACCACATCACGGGGCGGCTGCTGCACGTAACCGACAACTGGAAGCGGCTGAAAAGCACAACCGTCAACCCCGAGTTGTACACGCTCCGCAGGGTCCAAAAAGGCTGACCGGCCGCGCCGGTTACTTCGTGATCTGCCGGATGAATTCGGTTTCGTCGCGCTTGTACGGTTTGCCGTCGTCCTTAAACACATCGTGGAACCAGACGGCGGGCTGACGGTCCGTGTAAGGACGCTGCCAGGAATCCCAAGGCAGGTAGGTCTGCGTTTTTCCGGCGACCAGTCCCCAGTTGATGGCCGCGACCTTGTATTTCTGGGCCAGCGGGAGGATGTTCTGGAACGTGCTGCCGGTGGGGCGGGCCATGTATTCGGTGCAGAAGATGGGCCGGTTGTAGCGCCTCAGCCATTGGACGCGTTTTTCAAACTCCTCCGGCGGGCCGTAGTTGTGGAAGGAGACAATATCGGACTGCTCGATCTGGAGCTTCGCGATCACCGGCATGGTCTTGTCGCTCGACCAGTCGCCCGTCCACACGCCACTGGTCAAGGGCTGAGTGGGATGCTTCGAGCGCGCCCATAGAAAGACCTTGGGCAGCAGGTCCTGCACGATTCTGGCCTTGTCCACAAGATCCTGCCGGTTGTAGCTGCCCTCGTTCATGTTGTCCGGTTCATTCCACATGTCCCAGGCCAGAATCCGGGGATCCTTCCCGAACGTCGCGATGGTCGCTTTGACGTAGGCTTCCAGGCGGCTGCGGTCGTTGGGATCGCTGAGCGATTTCGCGCCGGGGCTTTGCACCCAGCCGGAGTTATGCACGCCGGGCCTCGGCTCGCGCTGCGCGCCGAGCTTCGGAAATGGATCCCAGCAGGAGTCGAAGAGGACGAAAATCGGCCGGATGTGGTGACGGGCGGAGATCTTCAAGAACGCGTCCATCCGCTGCTGGAAACCCTTGGGGTTTTGCTGCCAGACCAGATCGTGGAGGAAAACGCGCATGGTGTTCATGCCGATCGCCTCGGCCCATCCCAGTTCGCGGTCGATCTGCTGCGGGTCGAACGTATCGCCCTGCCACATCTCGATCTGATTGACGGCATTGGAGGTTATGTAGTTGCTACCCACGAACCAGGGCTGCTTGGCGTACCACTTGTTGGCCTCTTTTTCGGTCCAGCGTTCCGAGGGCGTGATGGAAAAATCGACCGCGCCGAGCAGCAGGCAGGAGCAGGCCGTGGGCAGCCAGAAGGAAAGACGGAATAATTTCATTCTCGCGTTGAAGATAGCGTGCGGGGAAGCGGTTCGTCAAGCGAGGGCCGGGCGGTTTTCCCCTGAGCGCTTTTCCCTTGATTCTGCCTGGAGCGAGCGTGTATACTCACGGCTGCGGTCTTGGCGCTTCCGTATGTCAAAGGAGATAGTATGACGGAGTCCTGGCAGGTCGCTGGAAAGTACCTGGAGTCGTGCAACTGCAAGCCCGCGTGTCCCTGCGTGTTCCTGAGCACGCCGACCGAAGGCGATTGCACGGTGGTGGTTGGGTGGCACATCGACACCGGCCACTACGGGAAAACAGACCTTCGAGGGTTGAACGCCGCACTGGCGGTTTATTCTCCCGGCACGATGCACGAAGTGCCGTGGAGGGCGGCGCTGTACCTGGACGCGAGCGCGACCGAGGACCAGAAGAACGGGCTCCTGGCCATTTTTTCGGGCCAGGCGGGCGGCCATCCCGCGCGTTTGGGCGCACATATCGGCGAGGTGATGGGAGTAGCGACCGTGCCCATCGTGTTCGAGGCGGGTGAAAAGCACCGCAGCCTCAAAGTGGGCGAGGTCGCCAGCATCGAAATCATTGGGATTGAGGGCGCGGGCGGGGCCGAGGTCACCGTTGCCGGCCATCCCCTATGCATCGCGCCTGGATTCCCGGCCGTGGTGGCGAGATCGAAGTCCATGCGGTACGAGGATCACGGCTACAAGTGGATCCTATCGGATCGCAACGGGCTTTATTCACCATTTCAGTACAACAATTAGCGCTCCATGCCGAAGACGAACGTCTGGCCGGCGGACCGCGACAGGTCCATCCTGCTATGCGGGGCCGCCGGGATCTCCGCCTTGGCGTGGTGGCACATGGCGGCCATCGCCGCGGGCATGAAAGCACACCACCACGTTACGCAGGTGGGGCCGTTGTTTCTGATGTGGGCAGTGATGATGGTGGCCATGATGCTGCCTTCCACGATTCCGTTCGTGTTTGCCTTCAGCGCGGAGCAGCGCCGGAGGCATCGACAACGGATGACGTTGGTTCCGGCGGCGTATTTTGTGGCGGGCTACTTCGCGGTTTGGACGGCATTCAGCGGAGTCTGCGCGGTGTTGCAGAACCTGTTACACCAGAGGGCACTGCTCTCTCCGATGATGGCAGCCACCAGTTCGGTGCTTTCGGGTGGGATTCTCATCGCCGCCGGCGTGTACCAGTTCACGCCGATGAAAAACGCCTGTTTGCGCCACTGCCGCTCGCCGCTGACGTTCCTACTGAGCGAATGGCGGGAAGGGCCGCTGGGCGCCGTGCACATGGGCGCCGGCCATGGCCTGTTTTGCATCGGTTGCTGCTGGATGCTGATGATGCTGCCCTTCGCCGCGGGTGTGATGAATCTCGTGTGGATGGGCGGGATCACGGTGCTGCTCCTGCTCGAGAAGGCGGCTCCGGGAGGGCCCTGGATCGGACGGATTGGTGGGGCATTGATGGTGCTGGCGGGCGTTTGCGCCATCGCCTTCTCCGTCGCTTGATCGAGCCGCCTCCACACTTTTGCTCCGTGCAGCGTCTAAGATATTGATATGCGGAACAACCGTCTACGCCGAGGATTCTCGCTCATCGAGTTGTTGATCGTCATCGCCATCATCATGATTCTGGCGGGCATCGCCGCGGTGCAGGTGAACAAACAGCTGATGGCGGCCCACGAAACGGCGGCCATAAAGACCCTGAACACCATCCATCAGGCGCAGTTGACGTACAACTCGCAGTACGGGCGCTTTGCCCAGAATCTCATCGAACTGGGTCCTCCGGCGAGCGGCGCGGATGGACCGGCGGCAGCGGGGCTGATCCCCAAGAAACTGGCGGACGGCAAATCGAGCGGGTATGTGTTTACGGTGACCGGAACGCCCACCGGCTATTCGATCAACGCGGTTCCGGAAGCGTACGGAAGAACGGGCGGCAAGTGCTATTTTTCCGACGAATCGATGATCACTCGCGTCAGTTTCACGCAGGAGCCCGCCACGACGGCCAGTCCGGAGCTTAAGTAAACTCGCCGGCGCGCGCCAGCATGGCTTTTTCGCGGAGCCAGGAGGCGGAGTCCTTCCGCTTCAGTTGATCCAGTAGATTGGCCCGGTACTCCAGGTTGTTGGCCAATTCCTCGGCTTTCTCCGGCACGCAGGTCCGCCAGATCTTGCCCGCGCGCTCCAGTTCCGCAATGGCGCTTAGATAGCGGCCGGATAGTTCCTCGATGTGCGCCGCCAGCTCGTGCGCCACAGCCAGGCGCGGGCCCTTCTTCCGCCGGAACGTACCCAGGCACATGGCGAGCAGTTCGCGGGCACCTCCGTAGTGCTCCCATTCGACGTACAAGCCGGCCACCATGAACTGCAATTCGGCCAAGCGGTCCTGATCGGCGCCCACCACCCGGTCCAGCAACTCAAGGGCGCGATCGTAGTGGTCGACGGCGGCGGGCACGTCGCCCGATTCGGCCAGCGAACAGGAGAGAATGTGGACATCGCGCAGGGCTTCAGGCGAGGTATAGTCGATCTTCTGGCCGTGGATCTTCAGGGCGCGTTCCAGGCAGGCGTGCGCCTCTTCGTACCTGCCTTGGGAGCGGTGCAGCACCCCGAGATCCGTGAGCACGTTCCCGGTCTCCACGTGATCCTTGCCGAAGGCCTTCTCGTGCAGGTCGAGCGCTTTTGCCAGCAATTCCGCGGCATCCTCACCTTGCAGGGAGTGGGAGATCGCCAGGCCGTGAACGCGGCGGGCCATGCGCTGCTGGTCCGGATGAGGCAGGCTGGCTTCAATGCGGATGCCCTCTTCGAGCAGCGACTGCATGTGGGGAAAATCGCCGCGGTCGTGGTAAACCTGCGCCAGGGCGTCCAAGCATTGCACGTACCCTACCGAATCGGACGTGGAGGCGGCGATTTCGATAGCCGCGCGGATGAGGGCTTCGGCCTCATCCAGCTTGCCCGAATCTCCTTCCGCCTGCTTGCGCTGCGTTTCGGCCAATTGCAATTGGAGCCGGACACGATCCGGCGAGGCGGGTTGGGCGGCGGCGACCGCTTCTTCCAGTACCTCCTGCAGCGAGACAGGCTCCGGTTGGCGTTCGGGCTCCTTTTGCCACTGCCGGACGTGTGGCGCAACCCAGGCGACCAAACTGGCGGAGGCCTTAAATTTGAGCCACAATCCGAGCATGGATGTCCATGGGAGATATCGACAATCTAAGGGCTAGACTTTAGGCTTTACGCCCGCCAGGCGATAGGCGGCTCAGGTCAGTACTAAGGTGGTGGCGAGGCAAGTGACACAGCCGCAAGGACATGTCGTCCGGCCACCGCTTGCCCCAGGGCCAGGCCTCCATCGTTCGGAGGCACTTTGCGATGTTTCAGGACCTCGAATGCCTCCTTGGCGAGCTCGGCGCTCGCCAATCCGAGCAGCGTGGTGTTCTGAAAGACTCCTCCACTGAGGGCCACGGTGGCGATACCGGTTCGCTGGCGGGCGATTTCGCAGCATTGCAGGATGAGTTTGGCGACCGCGTGGTGGAAAGACGCGGCCATTTCCGGCGCGGGCACGCCCCGGCGGAGGTCCTCGAGCGCGGATCGAAACACCGGCGCGGGATCGAACGTGTCGCCATCGAAAGAAAAGCGGTAACCGCGGTCAGCGGTGACGCCTTCGGCCAGGGCCTCCATTTCGATGGCGGCCTGCGCCTCATAGGTGACGCTGTGGCGCACGCCGATCAGCGCGGCGAATGCGTCGAACAGGCGGCCCACGCTGGAGGTGGGCACGCAGTTGGTTCCCGTTTCGAGCTGGCGGCGCAGCACACGCGCTTCGACCGGTGAGGCAAGCGATTCCGGCCAATCGAGGCCTGCCGCCCACAGATGCGCCAATGCCATGCGATTCGGTTTCTTGACGCTGGCGTCGCCGCCGGGCAGCGGAACGTATTTCAAATGCAGAAGGCGGTCGAAGGAATCGAGATTGCCGCAGAGGATTTCACCGCCCCAGATGGCTCCATCGGTGCCATAGCCTGTGCCGTCGAAAATCACGCCGATGGTCCGCTGTTCGCGGGAGTGTTCGGCGATCACCGACGCAAGGTGGGCGTAATGATGTTGGACGCGAATCAACGGGAGCTTCTTTTCGGCGGCATAGGCGATGCCCCAGCGCGTCGACAGGTAGTTCGGGTGAAGATCGCAGATCAGCGCCTCCGGCTCGGCGCGGAAGAGCGCTCGGAAGTGAGCGAAGGCGTGCTCGAAGGCGGCCAGCGTCTCCAGATTTTCCATGTCGCCGATGTGCTGGCTCATATAGGCGTTGTCGCCGCGCGTGAGGCAGAACGTGGATTTGAGCTCGCCGCCAACGGCCAGCACGCAGGGGCCATCCCTGGGGAGTTTCACCGGCATCGGGCTGTAGCCGCGCGAACGGCGGATGGGCAGTTCGCGAGCCTCGAACACGCGCGTGACCGAATCGTCGCAAACCACGTGAATGTCGCGGTTGTGGATCAGGAATGCGTCGGCCAGCGGCGCAAGGCGCGTCAGCGCGTCGTCGTTGTCCTTCACGATAGGCTCGTCGCTCAGGTTGCCGGAGGTCATCACCAGAGGGGTTTCGCCCAGCAACAGGTGGTGAACGGGCGTGTAGGGCAATAGAAATCCGAGATACTTGTTTCCCGGTGCGATCAAAGCCGACAGCGCCGGATTGTCGCGCGAGCGCAGCAGCACGATGGGCCGCTCCTTCGAGGTGAGAAGATGCGCTTCATCCTCGGCGATGTGGGCATAGGGCGCAATGCCGTCCAGATCGCGAGCCATCAGCGCGAACGGCTTCGCGCCGCGCCCCTTGCGTTCGCGCAGCGCGCGCACCGCATCGTCGTTGATCGCGTCGCAGGCCAGATGAAACCCTCCGATGCCCTTGATCGCCACGATCGCTCCGCCGCGCAGCGACTCGATCGCGGCCTGAATCGCCGCGTCGCGCGTGAGGGAGCCGAACGACACCTGCGGTCCGCAATCCGGGCAGGCGTTGGGCTGCGCGTGGAAGCGGCGATTGGAGGGGTCGTGATATTCGGCCTCGCAGGCGGCGCACATCGGAAACACGCGCATGGTGGTGAACAGGCGATCGTAGGGAATGTCCTGAATGATGGTGAAGCGCGGCCCGCAGTTGGTGCAGTTGATGAAAGGATAGCGGTAGCGCCGGTCGGCAGGATCGAACAGTTCGCGCAGGCAATCGGAGCAGACGGCGATGTCGGGCGATATGGGCGTTGATGCCGCGGGCTGCGCTTCGCTTTCGACGATGACGAAGGCAGCGTCCTGGCCCACTGGCATGTCGGCGACCGAAAGGGAATCGATCATCGCCAGCGGCGGAGGCGAGTGGCGCAGTTCGTCGACAAACGCCCGCGCGGCGTTCTCGGAGCCCTGAATCTCGATGAAGACGCCGCTGCTGTTGTTGCCCACGAAGCCGGTAAGTGCGTGGCGGGATGCAAGCGAATAGACGAACGGACGAAATCCGACGCCTTGCACGATGCCTTTCACGAAGATCCGGCGGCGAATCATTGCGTTCGCCCGCACAGGCGTTCGATGATGCTGACGAGATTCCCGGCGCAGGCGCGCAGTTCTTTCACTGGAACGAATTCGTGATCCGTGTGCGCCATGGTCATATCGCCCGCCCCAAAGACGATCACTTCGCCGCCCAGGCCGCGTAAATGGGCCGCTTCGGTGCCGAACGGGACGGCGTCCGGACGCGTGTTCGCCAACGATTGCACCATCGTCGCGAGTTCATTCGACGGCGATGGCTCGAATGGCGGGTCCAGCCGCTTCACCTCGAACGCCGCGTCGATGCCGCGAAGTCCGGCGAGCATTTCGCGGATCAGATGAGCCGCCCCATCTTCGGGATGGCCGGGCACGGGCCGCCATTCCACCGTGATACGGCATTCTCCGGGGATGATATTCTTCGCGGTGCCGCCGTGAATCAGACCGGCGTTCAGAGTGGTGAACGGCGGATCGAAGGCTCGGTTCTTGTGGGTCTTTAGCTTCTTTGCCACGCCCTCCAGCGCAAGGACGACGCGCGCAGCATCGACGATCGCCGAATGCCCGTGCGCCGGATAGGCGCTATGCGCCTCCTTCCCGCGTACGACGATCTCCCCCAGGGCATAGCCTTTCCCGGCGCAAACCGGACGCAAGCCGGTGGGCTCGCCGATGATGATGTGGCGAGCGCGGAAGGCCTTCTTCTTCGCCAAAAACTTCGCGCCGACGCAGCCGACTTCTTCGTCAGCCGTAAGCACCACCGCCAGTGGCTTCTTGAGCGCCTTTACGTCGACTCGCGAGACGGCCGACAGGATGCACGCCAGGAATCCCTTAACGTCGCAACTGCCGCGTCCGTATAACTTGCCGCCGCGGAGCATGGGACGCAGGCCTTCGGCCTCGCACGGAACAGTATCGGTGTGGCAGACAAGCGCCAACTCGGCCACGCCCGGCTTCGTCGTGGCGATGAGGTTGATTTTCTCCACGCCCGCCGCGTCGCGATAGCAGTAGCGTTTCTTCTTCCAGCCCCGGAGATACTGTTCCGCGTATGCGATCATCGGTGCGTTGCTCATCGGCGAGACGGATGGAATCGCCACCAAATCCAACAAGAGATCGTCGGGCTTCATCCCCATAATTCACTCTGCAATTCGTCGAACTCAGCGACGATCTTTTCCTGCAGCGGGTGTTTGCCGCCGCGAACCACCAGATTGCCGGCGACACACACGTCCCGCAAAGCGGTCTTTTCCAGCGAAAAGACGATGTGAGCCGGGAGCGATTCACGGCTTGCGCCCGCAATGGAAAGATCGTTCAGATCGACGGTGAAAAAATCCGCCGCCCGGCCGGGCTCCAGCGCGCCGCAAGGCAACATCAGGCTCTTCGCGCCCGATTCCGTGGCGGCTTGGAATAAACGCGGCGTCTCGATCACCGCCCGCTCCAGTTTGGTCATCCGCAGGTGATACTCTAGCTCGCGTGCGTCTTCGAGAAGATCGATCTGAGTGTTGCTGTCGGACCCGAGGCAAATCCGCGCGCCCGCGGCCAGCAGACGATCGGCGGGCACGGCTCCATCGCCCAAGTTCCGCTCCGACGTCGGACACGCGCACACGGTGGAGCCGCCGAGCATCGCCGCTTCTTCCTCCGAGATGTGGATCGCGTGGATGGCGGTGAATCCCTCCTTCAGAATTCCGTGGTCGTGCAGCAACTGCACAGGACGGCGGCCGTACTCGGCGAGGCAGGCCTCCACTTCGGCAGGCTGTTCCGACACGTGCATATGCAAAGGCAGGTCGCGAGCCTCCGCGTATTCCGCGATTTCGCGCACTGCCGCGATCGGTACCGCGCGAATGCTGTGCGGCGCCACGCCGACGCGGGCTCCCTCGGCGATCAATGTGTCGGTATCGGAGAAGAACCGCGCCATATCCGCTGTCAGGAACCGCGCCTGCCCGGGGTTGGGTTCCTTTTTCCAGCCCGCGCGCATGTAGGCTGTCCGCAGCAGGCGGACTCGAAGACCGACTTCGCTGGCGGCACGCAGCGTCGCCCGCAAGACATTCAGGTCCTGATGGACGTAGTGAAACTCGCCCACGGCCGTAATTCCAGAGAGCATCATCTCGAGGAACGCCATCCGCGCGGCGTGATAGAGATTTTCGGGCGTCATGGCGTTGGCCGCATGATACATTGCCTCGCGCCACGTCCAGAAGGTATCGCGATCAGCCGACGTCCGATGCTCCGTGCGCCCTCGAATCACGCGTTGGAAGGCGTGCGAATGGACGTTGACGAGTCCAGGCAGCATGGCTCGGCCCGGCAGCCGCTCGGCGATGGCCAGGTCCTCCGCCTCCTCCGACAAACGCAGGATCGTGCCGCCGCTGTCGGCGACGAGCGCTAGCCCGGATTCGAATACCCCGTCAGCAAAAATAAGGTCCGGCAGCCAAGCCCGTAGGGGAGAGCCAGTCATATATACAATCAGAATAGTGTTTCGACTCTCGTTCGCGCTGCTGGCCGCCTCCCTTGGTGCGTTCGCCCAAAGGACGGTGTTTGTCGCTTACGGGGACATGCGCTTCACGGACACGGCGGAAACCAAGGCCACCAATCCAAAGGTGCGCCAATGGCTGGTGGAGAAAATCGCGTCGGAAAAACCGGCAGCCATCGTCGTGAGCGGCGACGTTCCCTACGTCGGCGAGCGTGCGGCCGATTACGCTGAGTTCCACGCAGAGACCGAGGCCTGGCGCGCGGCGAACCTCCCTGTTTTTCCGGCGCTCGGCAATCATGAGATGCGGGGAGATCCCACGAAATGCCTGGAAAACTGGTGGACGGAGTTTCCGCAGCTTCGCAACAAGCGCTGGTATGCGGCTGAGATCGGTACAAAGATCGTGGTGCTGAGCCTCGACACGTCCTCCCCGCTAACGCTGGGCAGCGAGCAGATCAAATGGGTGGACCAGCAGCTCATCGATCTGAAAAAGCCTGTTCGCTTCGTTATCTTTAATCTGCATCATCCGCCGGTGGCGGATGTCGAAACGGGCGAGGGCGCGAGCCACAATCCCAGGCCCAACGAGATCGCCCTGGCCGAGTATCTGACCACCGCGCCGCAGGGCAAGCGCGTGCGTTTCATCGTGAACGCGGGGCACATCCACAACTACGAGCGGTTTTTTCGCGACGGCATTGTATATCTGGTGTCCGGCGGCGGAGGCGCTGCCCCGGTGCCGGTGACGCGCGACGCCAGGGATCTTTATAAAGGGACGGAATATCCGAATTATCATTACCTGAAGTTCGTTCTGCATGGAAGAAAGTTGAGCGCCGAAATGATCCGCGTCGCCGATCCAATGGCTGAAAAGCCGGCGTGGGAGGTGAAGGATCGGTTTCAAATCACGGGGTCGAAGTGACCCCCACATGGGTTGTCGGTATTAAGTGATCTAGAAAGAGAGGAGAATCGCTATGCACCCAGGACAGACTAAGGAAGGGCCCCTGACTCCGGGCCTTGTCTTCGAGATGATGCAGGCGCACCAGAAGACGGCGGCGCTGAAAGCGGCAATCGACCTCGATCTCTTCCGCGCGGTCGGGGATGGGCCGGGGGACGTCGCCTCCATTGCCCGGCACTGCGCGGCATCGGAGCGGGGCATTCGCATCCTTTGCGATTTCCTGACGATCAATGGCGTGCTGATCAAAGAGAACGGCCGCTACTGGCACACGCCCACGAGCGCAGCGTTTCTTGACCCGCGGTCGCCGTCGTCTTTGGCCTCCGTCGCGCATTTTCTCGGCAATCAAGCGATGCAGGAGCCGATGTACCATCTGGCGGACATTGTGCGTACGGGGCGGACGGTGCTGCCGGGGGAAGGAAGCGTGGAGCCGGACAATCCCATCTGGGTCCAATTCGCCGAAACCATGGCGCCGATGATGGCTCCCATGGCCAGGCCTCTGGGCGCGGTGGTGCTGGAGGGGTACACCGGTCCGATGCGCGTGCTCGATATCGCCGCCGGCCACGGCCTGTTCGGTATTGAGATCGCCAAACAGAACCCAAAGGCTTTTGTCACCGGTCTCGATTGGACGCCCGTGCTTCGCGTGGCACTGGAGAATGCCCGCAAGGCCGGCGTTGCGGATCGCTACGATATGCTGCCTGGCAGCGCGTTCGAGGTCGAATTCGGCGGCCCCTACGACGCCGTCCTGCTTACAAATTTTCTGCATCATTTCGATACGGCGACGTGCGTCCGCTTGCTGAAGAAAGTCCATGGATCCATGAAAAGCGGCGGCCGGGCCGCCACGCTGGAGTTCATGCCCAATGAGGACCGCGTGTCGCCGCCCATGCCCGCGGCCTTCGCCATGACCATGCTGGCCACCACAGCGTCCGGCGACGCGTATCCCTTTAGCGAGCTTTCGGCGATGTATGCCGAGGCGGGTTTCACGGACATCACTGCGCATCCGATTCCGATGAGCCCCCACACCATCGTGATGGGGAGGGCGTAGCGGCGCTTTCCCCCTGGCTAACGCCAGGGGCTGTATCCATCCCGTCGTCAGGCCGGGGACCGGGCGGAGACGTCTACTGCCATCGCGTTCTCTCTGCTAGAATCCAAAACGATGAGCAACCCCGTCGTTTTCCCTCCCTCCGAACACTTTGTCCGGAACGCCCACGTGCAAGGCATGGAAGGCTACCTGGACCTCTACCGCCGCGCCGAGCAGGATCCCGAGAAATTTTGGGCCGATGTCGCCTCTCAGGAGATTCATTGGTTTGAGCCATGGACCAAGGTGCTTGACTGGCAGGCGCCGTTCGCGAAATGGTTCGTCGGGGCGAAGACGAACGTCTCTTACAATTGCATCGACCGCCATTGCCTGACGCATCGCAAGAACAAGGTCGCGATTTTGTGGGAAGGTGAGCCGGGCGATCAGCGCTTCATTACGTATCAGGAGCTGCTCAGGCTTGTTTCGCGCTTCGCTAACGTGCTGAAAGCACGAGGCTACAAGGAAGGCGACCGCGCCATCATCTATATGCCGATGTTGCCGGAGCTTCCGGTGGCGATGCTGGCCTGCGCGCGGCTCGGCATCACGCATTCGGTTGTGTTTGGGGGATTTTCAGGCGAGGCGCTCAAGGCCCGCATTCAGGACCTTGGCGCAACGCTGGTGATCACCGCGGATGGTGGTTTCCGCCGCGGCAAAGAGGTGAAGCTCAAGCCCGCCGTCGACGAGGCTCTGATGGAGTGCCCCGACGTGCGCGACGTGATCGTCTATCGCCGCACCGGCTCCGATACCGCGATGCAGTATGGCCGGGACCATTGGTGGCACATCCTCGACGAGGGCGTTAGCGAGCATTGCCCCGCTGTCCCTCTCGATAGCGAGCATCCTTTATACGTGCTCTACACATCTGGCACCACAGGCAAGCCGAAGGGCATCCTGCACACGACCGGCGGCTACATTACACAAGCCACGGCGACCATGAAGTGGGTGTTCGACATGCACGATAGCGACACGTACTGGTGTTCGGCCGATATCGGCTGGGTCACCGGCCACAGCTATATCGTCTATGGTCCTCTTTCGGCCGGTGCGACCACGGTGATGTATGAAGGCGCGCTGGATTATCCGGCGTTCGACCGCTGGTGGCGCATGGTCGAAAAGTACCGGGTCAATATCTTCTATACTTCGCCGACGGCGATCCGCGCACTGCTGCGCCAGGGCGAGCACTGGCCGAACGGCCATGATCTGTCGAGCCTGCGCCTGCTCGGCTCCGTGGGCGAGCCGATTAATCCGGCGGCATGGGCGTGGTTCCACCGCGTGATCGGCAAGGACCGCTGCCCCATCGTCGATACGTGGTGGCAGACCGAAACAGGGTCGATCATGATCGCGCCCATGCCCGGCGCGGTTCCGTTGAAGCCTGGCTCCGGCACGCTGCCGATGCCCGGCGTCATCGCCGATGTGGTGGATTTGAAGGGCAACCCAGTCGGCGTGAATCACGAGGGCTATTTGGTCATCCGCAGGCCATGGCCCAGCATGATTCGGAACATTTGGGGCGATCCGGAGCGATTCAAGGATCAATATTGGGGTAAGCTGCCGGGCATCTATTTCACCGGCGACGCCGCGCGCCGCGACGAGGACGGCTACTACTGGGTGCTGGGGCGTGTCGACGATGTGATGAACGTCAGCGGCCATCGCCTCAGCACGATGGAGGTGGAATCGGCGCTGGTGCATCATCCGGCGGTGGCGGAAGCGGCGGTGGTCGGCAAGCCTCACGAGATTACCGGCCAGGCGGTGTGCTGCTTCGTGACGCTCAAGAAAGGCGACTGGGATCACGACGCGCTCGGTAAGGAATTGCGCCAGTGGGTGGCCCACGAAATTGGCGCCTTCGCGCGGCCGGAGGAGATACGCTTTTCCGACGCGTTGCCTAAGACCCGCAGCGGAAAAATCATGCGCCGCCTGTTGCGGGAAATTGTCACGTCGAACACGGTGAGCGGCGACGTGACGACGCTAGAGGATCTGAGCGTGGTGACGAAGCTGGCCGCGCACCACGACGAAGACTAAGGCGCCGCCGCAGACGGGTCCATCATCACTGCGCTAAGGTCTTTCAGCAGATCCCCGGTGGTAGAGTCGATATCCGCACTCCGCGGATACTTATTCGCTCCATAGTCCTCCAGCACTTGCAGTTTCTTTGCTCCGTCGTCGTATTGAGCGGGCATTAGTTCATTCGTAAGATTCAGGCTGGACAGCAGTAGATAGCTCTGGTCTGTGAGAGTCCGGAAGTACACCGCTCTTTGATGAATTGGGTAGATCTTAGGGGCGCCGCTGGCGATCACCACCAGCGCGGACAGGACGGCCGACGTCCGATTCCAGCGCATAAGCGAGGAAACAACGCTGAAAAGGCCGAATCCCAACGACGAGCCGATCAGACCCGTTTCCCAGTTCGCCGCCGACGTTGCGAGCGCCTTCATCTCGTTACGAAAACCGGTAACCAGCTGAATCAGGTGCTGCGCCTGATCACGCGACACCGGCTGTGCGTTTGCCAGCGGCGCAGACTGCCGCGGGACCTCGGCCGCGGCCTTTTTCGCCGCTTCCAGATCAGCCTGCGCTTCCGCCACTGCGGCCGGATCCGCGAATTGGGTGGCCTTCAGTAGCAGGTCCTGTTTCCGCAGTACCTGCGTATGGGCGGCCACGATCTGCTTCCTGCCGTCCTCCGGCATAACGCTGACCTCGGCCAGGTTCCTGATCGATTGGGAGAGTGGCGGCTTCTGGGAGAGCGACAGCGCACCACCCGCGAACGAAAGCACAACCGGCACAATTCGATTCATTTTATTCCTCCGAATAAACGTGTAGAATCGGCGACAAACATATCACTGTGTCGATAAAGAATATCATAATTAGCGGTATTGAGCCGGCTATTGATGCCGCAATGCGACGATTGGATCCACCTTGCTGGCGCGGCGCGCCGGCAGATACCCGGCCAGAAGGGTCACTGAAATCAGGAACAGCGACGTGCCGGCGAAGATCAGGGGATCGGCGGTGCTGACGTTCGACAGCATGCCGGAAACCGCGCGCCCCGCCGCCAGGGCTGCGGCCGCCCCTCCCAGCACGCCCAATGCTGTCAACGCGATGCTCTTCCGGACCACCGAGGAAAGGACATCGCGGGGCCGGGCACCCAATGCCAGGCGAATGCCGATTTCGTGGATCCGCTGGCTCACCGTGTAGGCCATCACGCTGTACAAACCAACGGCCGCGAGGAACAGCGACATCGCGCCGAGCGCGCTCAGCAGAGTCGCGGCGAATCTGAGCGAAAAGAGAGGCGCGCCGATGTAGTCCGTCAGCGGCATGGCGTCGAACACGCCCGCGTTCGGGTCGACCGCGGCCGCTTCCCGGCGCAGCATCTGGATGGCTTGCATCGGGTCGTCGCTGGTGCGGAGGTAGAAAGCGATGTCCTGGGGCGGATGCGCCTGCTGGATTGGCACGTAAAAGTAAGGCCTCGGCGGTTCCGTCAGCGTGTAGTATTTCGTCCCGCGCACCAGCCCCACGACCGTGTATGCCTTGCCGCCGGCAAAAATCTTCTGTCCGACAGCGCTTCGCCCGGCAAAGAAGCGCCGTGCGAAGGGCTCGTTGACAATGGCGACGGGAGCGCTATCGGGGTCGTCGCGGTCGGTAAAGTCGCGGCCGCTCAGCAGGGGGACGCGCAGCAGGCTGAAGTAGCCGGGTGCAACCAACGTTCGCCCGAACGCCATATTCTCCGTCCGAGCCGGCACATACCCTTCGATTTGCAGTTCCGACGATGGACCCAGACCGAAGCCCAAGGGGATCAGATCAGCATAGCTTACGCTCTCAATTCCCGGAGCTTGCAACAACCGTTCCCGCAGCCGGACGCAGAATGCTCTTCGCTGCTCCTCGGAGTAGCCCGCCATGGAGGTATAGAAATTGCAAACAAGCACGTGCCGGGCATCGAAGCCGGGGTCGATTGCCTTGGCGATCTGGAAGTTCTTTAAGAATAGGCCGGCGCCGATCAGGGCCACAAATGCCAAGGCGACTTCGCAGACCACAAAGAAGTCCCGCAGGCGCTGCGAACGGACTCCGGAGACGCCTCCGCGGCCCCCTTCGTTCATCGCCTCGCTCGCGTTGGGTCCGATGGCGTGAAGCGCCGGCGACATTCCCGAGAGCAGCGCCGTCAAAATGGAGACCAGCACGGTAAAGCCAAGGATCTCCCAGTTCAGTGACATCGCCTGAATTTGAATCGGGATACCGATGGTGACTGGCGCAAGGTACTCGATGGATTCCGCCATCCACCCGGCGAGGGGCGCCCCGGCGGCGGCGGCCAGAATCGCTAACAACAGGGCCTCCGTCAGGAGTTGCCGCACGATCCGCGAGCGGCTGGCCCCGACCGCCAGACGGATGGCGAGTTCGTTCCGCCGGCTGACGCCGCGCGCCATCAGGAGGTTGGCAACGTTGACGCAGGCGATCAGCAGCACAACGGAGCACATTGTCATCAGAGTCCAGAGAGGACCCACCAGATGGTTGCGTTCAGTGCCATGGGCTTGGGTTTCGGGCAACAGGGTAACGCCGAAGCCTTCGTTGGTTTTGGGATACTTCGCGGCCAGTTCGCGCGCCAGGGCCTCGGCCTCCGCGCGCGCCTGCTCGATGGAGGCTCCGCGGTGCACGCGTGCGATCGCGTTAAACATGCGCGGCGGCCGCTGCTGCAACACGCGCTCGTCGAACCGGTTCAATTGCGGACCCATCACCAGAGGGATCCACATTTCGTACGCCAAGCCACGCATCATCCCGTAGAATTCCGGGGGCGCAACGCCGACGATGGTCAAGTCACGCCGGTTTACCCGGATGGTCGAGCCCAGTACATGCGGATCGGCATGGAAGCGGCTCTGCCAGAGGCGAGCGCTGATGATGGCCACGGGATAACCACCCGCCGTATCGCCTTGCTCCTCCGGCAGGAAGAAACGTCCAATCAGCGGCTTTACGCCGAGCACATCGAAATAATTTCCTGACACAAGCTCAGCCCAGACGCGTTCGGCGTGGTCGCCGTCTCCAATGCTCAATGGGTTGTTTTGAAACGCCAAGGCAACCGAGGAGAGCTTCAAATGGTCGCGGTAGTCGCGGAAATCGGGATAGGAGATGTTGAGGCCCTCGGCGTCGGGTTGCTTAGACTCGAAGATATAGAGTTGCTCGCCGTTGGTTGTCCCCGGCAAAGGGTGAAGCAGAACCATGTCGATCCAACTGAAGACCACGGTAGTGACCGCGATGCCCAGCGCCAAGGTGAGTACCGCCGTGGCCGTAAAAGCCGGCTTGTCGCGCAAAGTGCGGAGGCCATAGCGTAGGTCCTGCAGGAGGGTGCCCATTGAGTTTCCCGCAGCCTTGTCTGCATTTGGGCTTCCAGCGGCTAAATTCATGAGGAAGCAGTGCCTTCGATGCAAAGAGCTGTCCGATTATGGGACTCCATTTCGTGAAATCACGCAGTTACCACATTTCAACATCCACCTAGGTCTATTGAGCGCCACTTCCGGCGATGCTGTCGCATCAAATAATTAGTCATGCATCACGTTGTCATTTTGGGCGGAGGGTTTGGCGGCTTGTATGCCGCCCAGGCGCTTCGCAATGCACCGGTCGAGGTCACGCTGATCGATCGGCGCAACTTTCATCTTTTCCAACCGCTCTTGTATCAGGTTGCAACGGGTTCGCTGTCTCCCGGCGAAATCGCCGAGCCGCTGCGTGCCATCCTGAGCGACCAGAAAAATACCCGGGTTTTAATGACCGAGGCGGTCGATTTAGACGCCGATGACCGTAAATTAATCCTGGCCGACGGCGAGCTTCACTACGACACGCTCCTCGTGGCAGCAGGTATGCAAAACCACTACTTCGGCCACCAAGAGTGGGAGAGAATCGCCCCCGGGCTGAAGACCATTGAGGACGCCA
Organism: Bryobacteraceae bacterium; assembly: GCA_035542735.1. Taxonomy (GTDB): domain Bacteria; phylum Acidobacteriota; class Terriglobia; order Bryobacterales; family Bryobacteraceae; genus Palsa-187. The sequence goes on along the minus strand of DATKKV010000021.1, from coordinate 298,964 downwards.
CTGCGATCCGCCAGAAATTGCTTTACGCCTTTGAGGCGGCGGAAAAGGAATCGGATCCGGAGATCCGGCGCTCCTGGCTGACGTTTGTCATCGTTGGCGCCGGGCCGACGGGTGTGGAACTCGCCGGCGCTCTGGCCGAGATCGCCCGCGATACCATGCGGCACGATTTCCGGTCGATTAAGCCGGAGGAGGCTCGAATTCTGTTGCTCGACGGCGCGCGGCACGTGCTGAACTCCTTCACGCCGGCGACGTCGGAGAAGGCGGAACGAACACTGATCCAGCTGGGCGTCCTGCCGCGGACGGGCGTATACGTCACTTCGATTGACGAGTTGGGCGTGACCATTGAGACGCCGACGGGCGAAGAGCGTATCCCGACCAGGACGGTGGTTTGGGCAGCCGGTGTGAAACCGGAGGGGTTCGCAAAGGTGCTGGCGAATCGCGCGGGCGCGGAACTGGCGCAGAGCGGCCAGGTCCGGGTCGATCCGCAGCTGAATGTTCCCGGCCATCCGGAGATTTTCGTCATCGGCGATATGGCCTACGTCGAGTACAACGGACAGCCCTTGCCCGGCATTGCGCCGGCGGCCATTCAAGAAGGGCAATACGTGGCCCGGAGCATTGTCAACCGCATCCGCTGCCGCGCCGTCAAGCCATTTCACTATTTCTACAAGGGAAGTCTGGCGGTGATCGGCCGCAAGGCGGGTGTGGCGGAGTTTGGACCGCTGAAGTTCGGAGGCATCTTCGCCTGGCTCACGTGGCTGTTTGTGCACCTGCTGTTTCTGGTGCATTTCCGCAACAAGTTGATCGTGCTGATCCGGTGGGGCATCGAGTATTTCACCTTCGACCGCGGCTCGCGCCTCATCACCGCGGACGCCCGCTTGCAGCCGGCCGCGAATATGGTGGAAACTGACAAGCGGACATGATCGCCAAACTCTCCGCCTTCGTTCTGGTTTCTTTTCTGGCCCACGCGCAAACACAGCAGCTATTCAACGGAAAGGACCTCGACGGTTGGAAGGCCATCGGCCGCCAAGAAGGCGCTCCCCTCATGGCCGGATTCGGGGTGCATGACGGGTTGCTCGAGACCACCACGGGCAAGGGGGTGCTCTGGTACACCAAGCGGAAGATCGGCAACGCCGTCATCAAGGTGGTCTACAAGATGTCGAACGAGCGCGGGAATTCCGGCGTCTTCATTCGCATCCCGGTGGAACCTCAGAACGAGGACGATGCCATCAACAAGGGCATCGAGGTGCAGATCGATAATCGCGACGACGACTGGCACTCCACGGGCGTTCTCTATTCCATGACCAAGGCCATGGCGCGGCCCTACAAGCCGGCAGGCGAATGGAATACGATGGAGATCACCTTGGACGGATTGCGCACCATCGTGAAAGTGAATGGCGTCCTGGTTACAGATTATGATGGCGTCTCGCCTGTTCCGGAGAAGAAAAAATCGTACGAGCCGGACCGAGGCCCGCGCCCCGTGGAAGGCTACATAGCCGTTCAGCATCACGACGAAGCTTGCGTGATTTCGTTCAAGGAAATCAGCGTGACTCCATTGAAGTGAGCGGTGAGGTGAAAGGCGGCTCCCATGAAGACGTTTCGCCACATCCTGTTCCCGGTCGATTTTTCCGATCGCTCCGAGGCGGCGCGAAGCCAGGTGATGTCGTGGGCGCAGCGTTTTCAGGCTCACGTCACGCTGATCCACACGATTCAGATTCCGTTGAGCGCCTATGGCGGGCCGGACGGCTACCCGATCATCGTCGACGTGCCGGCGATCGAGGCGGCGGCGAAGGAGCGGCTCGACCGCGTGGAGTTTCCCGGCGCGGACAGGGTGGTCACCATGGGCGATCCCGCGTACGAAGTGAGCCAGTTCGCGGAAAAACACGGCGTCGACCTGATCATGATGGCGACGCACGGCTATGGAAAATTCCGCGGCGTCCTGATGGGCTCGGTAGCCTCGAAGATTCTGCATGACGCTCACTGCCCGGTGTGGACCAGCGCGCATCCGGAGGACGCGGCCGCGCCCGGCGACATCCGCAATGTCCTGTGTTGTATCGAAGCGGAGAAAGAAAGCGCGGAGATGGTCCGAACCGCCGAGGACGTGGCGCAGGCGTTCGGCGCGGAACTGCACCTGTTTCACTCGGGCGAAGGACACATCTCGCAGGCGGTGCGCGCGGCCGCTTTGGAGCACAAAGCGGACCTGGTGATCACCGGCGCCGGCAAGCTCCATAAGGCGCTGGGCCGGCTGCGGTCGAACACGATGGCCATCATCCACGATTCACCCTGCTCGGTATTGAGTTTGTAGGGGCGAAGGGGATGACCACTGTGTCCCCGACCCACAAACGCCGCACTTTCAACAAATCGTGTTCAGTGGACGCAGCGGTCTGTCCCCTTCGCTACCGAATGCCAGTAAAGAAGGAGGGTTTTCGCGTAGCCTCGTTAGCCTGGGGCTACCAAGAAAACCGGCCCGCGCAGGGGGAGGCGTGGACCGGTTCGAGGTTGGGTTGTTGGTTAGAAGGAGAATCGGATGGAGAGCACGCCATGGCGCGCCGGGATGGCCGCAGTGGTGATGGTCCCAAAATTGGAGTTCGTATTGACGCCATTGGAGTAGTTCAGAGTGAGCGTCGAATTGGGGTTGCTCGGGTTGAAGTGGTTGAAGGAGTTGAACGCCTCGAACTTCAGCTGCAGGACGTTGCTTTCCTTGACGATCCGCCACTCTTTGTAGACGCTCAGGTCGACGTTCTCCACGCCCGGCCCGTAGGTGAGCGTCGGAGGCGTGTTGCCGATGCCGAGCGAATTCACAGGGGGCAGCGCGAAGTTCGAGGCGGCGAACGGATACCAGAGGTTGGACGGCGCGGTGGAACCAACCGAGGAGGGCGTCGCGCCGGAGGGCAGGAATAGCGGCCCGTTCTGCTGGCAGCGGAACGGTAGACCGCCGGTGGGTGTGCCTGTCCAGTAGCCGATGGGCGCGCCATTGGCGGAACAAGCGATGGTTAGCGGTGTTCCGTAATAGAACGTCACGATTCCCTCCACATGCCAGCCATCCATCACCTGCTTGGTCAGAGCGTTGCTCCAGAGACGGCTGCCGTTGGGGACGGCGTATCCCCAGTTGACGTTCACGGCCTGAGGACGCGTGCCGCTGCCGATATTCTCGTTCAGCTTGTCTGACACCCACTGCAGGCGTGAATACACCAGCGTCTTGGACCAGGTGTAGTTGCTGCCGAAGTGGAACCGGGCGCCTACGCGCTTGTTGAACTGCGCCTGTAGCGCATCGTAGTGCGATTCGCCGTTCTGCGTGTACTGCTGGATGCCGCCCCAGCCCGGATACGCGCCCCCGAGCGCGCGCAACAGGTTGGTGTTGTAGAAACCGCTCGTGCCGCCGTTGCCGCTGGTCGGATCGAGGAAACGGGCCACCGGTCCGGGCGCGCCGTTGTTGGCGGTGGGCGTCCAATCCGTCAACGGCGGAACGGCGTTCAGATCGATATTGCCCTGATTGAACTGATGGTGGGCCACCGTGCCGACGAAGGCGATGTCCATCACGAATCCTTTGCCAAGATCGTGCTGGACGCCGAGGCTGAAGTCCAGCGTCTTTGGCGGAGGATAGCTGAGAGGCCCGCCGACCGTGGTCTGCGGCGTGAATACCAGCTGCGACCCGGCCAGATTGGCAATTGTCGTGTTCAATACGATCGGAGCCAGGAAGTGGGGCGGCGTTGCGATCGGCCCGATGCCTGCGCCCGTCGCGCCCAGCGTATCGACGCCAAACGCGCGGCCGTAGAACACGCCGAATCCGCCGCGGATCGCGGTCTTGCCGTTCCCGAAGACGTCATAGGCGAAGCCGATGCGCGGCGAAACCTGCATTGCGGGCGTCTTGAAGTAGCTGTTCGAGGTCACGATGCCGCTGAACGGCGTGGAGGAATAGCTGGCAGGGTCGAACGTTCCCTGGCGCGAATAGGCGTAGATCGCGCCCGTCGCGGGATTGATCGAAGCCTTATTCGCCGTGGGGCAACTGGCGTTGGATGCCACCGTTACCGTGCAATAGGGATAAAGCAACTGGCCCTGCTGGCTCTTACTATAGGCCGAGCCTTGGAACATCCCCAGAGCGGCCTGGTTGGCCTCATACAATGCGCCGAGGCGCTGGAAGCGCGCGCCGTAATCGAGTGTCAGCCGGCGGTTCACCTTCCAGGTGTCCTGCAGGAAGAACTCGGTCTGCTTGTAACGGGCGCGGTTGATCTGCTTGATGTTGTCCTGGCCGTAGCCATAGAGGTTTCCGGTGAGAGCATTCGAGAACGGATCCCCGGTATCGACCGGATTGCCGAGGTCGGAGCCGAAGTAGTACGTTCCAGCCGTGTTGTAGACCGAGTAGACGCTGACGTTGCGGGCGTCGTGCTCGAAGTAGAAGCCGCCCTTCAGGCTGTGGCTGCCCTTGATCCAGGTGATGTTGTCCACGAACGTCACCAGGCTGTCTGTACCGTCGAACGGCCAGCGGCTGTCGAAACCGAAGCTCGGCAGGTTCGGAATTCCCGCCGGAGCCGCCTGTGCGGTGAAGCCGGAGGGCAGTCCGAAGTTGATGTTCGGCAGCAGGTTCAAGTAATTCGCGGAGGAGCCAAAAATAGTGGGCAGCGTGAGCGCCGTGCCGCCTGAGGTGAACGGCAGCTGGCTGGCCTTATACGACGCTGGATCCGTGGGCACGTTCTGCTGATGCGCCCGGTTTTGTCCGAAAGTGATCTCGTTGATCAGGTTAGGGCGGAACGTATGGACGTAGGTGGTCGCCGCTCCGACGGACGGAATGAAGTAGCTGTGCGGGAACTGGCCCCAGCCATCCCCGGCCGCGCCTAGAATCGCGCCGAAGCCGGATTGCGCCTGATAGTCCTGCAGAAGGCGGACGAACAGCGTGTCCTTGGAGGAAATGTTGTAGTCGACGCGCAGGATGTTGTCGCGCCGCGGGTCGGTGTTCTGCAGAACGTCAGTGAAGTTGTACTGCCGCTGGCCGGTGGGATCGGTTGTATTAGGCAGCGGGAACAAATTCAGCATCGCACCCCCAATGGGGCTGAGGCGGTTGAGCGGGATCTTGTTTCCAGGGAAGCAACCAGCGCTATTGGTGGTGGAGCAGGCCTGGCCAGAGAGGGGGTCGCGAACCGGAATCTGGGATCCGTTGGTGTTGAAACTCTGCGAGAAGTCTCCCTGGCGCTCCAGGGCCGTGGGCATGGTGTATTTGTTCAGCGCGGTGCTCTGGGTGTTCCACAACTGGTCCCACGAGTAGAAGAAAAAGAGATGGTTGCGATCCTTGTTGAAGCGGACTTTCGGGATCAGGATGGGGCCGCCGACCGTGAAGCCCGGATTCTCGTAGCGATACTTGGGCTTTGCCTGGCCAAGCTGGTTAAAGAACCACTCGTTCGCATTGAACTCTTCATGCCGGTAGTAGTAATACGCGCTTCCGTGGAACTGAGCCGTGCCGTTCTTGATCGACACGTTCATCTGGCCGCCGTTGCGCGCGCCATATTCGGCCGCGTAGTTGCCGGTCAGCAGTTTCACTTCGCCGACGGCATCGACGCTGGGGGCCTGATAGGTGCTCATGCCGGGCGCGCCGGAATCCTGCGCCGCGATGCCGTCGAACGTCACCAGCACCTGGCCGTTGTTGCCGCCGTTGATCACGGCAGAGTTGCCGTTCCACCCGCGCTGATCGTAGGTTCCCATGTCGATGACGCCGGGCAGATCCTTGATGATTGCCTGGAAGTTGCGGCCTTTGATGGGAGTTTCCTTGATCTGCGCCAGGTTGACGTCCGTAGCATGGTCGGAGGAGTCCGTGACGACGCGGGCGGCCTGCGCCTGAACCTCAATGGAAGTGGCCACGTCGCCAACTTCCAACCGAAGGTTATGCACGTCCACCTTCTCGAGGGTTCCCACCGTGATGTGGTTTTGAATGTACGTCTTAAATCCGGGATGCGTGATCTTCAAATCGTAGTCGCCCGGGATGATGTCGGCGAAAATGAAGCTGCCGGTGCCGGAGGTGGTGAACTCTCGAAGCTGCTTGGTGATTTCGTTGGTGATCTGAACATTGGCTCCGGCGACGACGGCGCCGGCAGCGTCAACCACGGTGCCTGTAATCTGGCCGGTAACGGTTTGGGCGTTAGCAGCGGGCACGATTGCGAGGCAGGCAATCAGCCCCAAAAAAGGCAGGTACCTCAGCGAGACGTACTTCATGGACGACCCCCTTGACATTTAAACGTTTCAAAGTTGAGTCCAGGATGAGCCCGTTGCATTCCCATCCCTGGCTTCAGATGAGAATACACTGAGAGTTAACTTTTGTAAAGCCGCCAAGCGATTTTTTTTATGAGGTCGATTCAGAAAGGGAATCGATTTATTTCTCGACCGCCTCAAGCTGCCGGTCGTGATCTGCCGGCTCGATCTGAACGAGATTGGGCGAGGAAACCGGGGCTTCCCAACGCGTGAGACGTGCCTTGTGGGGAAAGACCCGGTTCACCAGGGTCCCCGCAGAGACCGAGGCTCGTGCCAGATGGCCGATCTTCAGCGGCCCGGCGACCGTCAGCCCTCCGATCCAGTGAAGGCCTGCGCTGATGGAGCAGCCGCACTGGCTGCAATCGGGGTTGCCGCCAAACACGCACGGCTCGACGTGGGTTTTCAGGTCGGCCGTGTAGTTCACCGAGAACTTGGAGAACAGGCACTCGGAAGGATTCTGGGGAGGTTTCGCAAATGCCCGAGCCATTCCGTCGGGCATCATCAGCTTGGGATGCCGGCGGCTAAGGGAGGGGAGCAAGGCGGCCAGCCGCAAGCGGTCCTCCGGCAGCAGACGCTCGGCGCTGGATTCGCCCCGCTGCGGCGAGTAAACACTGAACCAGATGCGGTTCACTTCGCTGCGCGCGCTCCAGAAGGCCAGGAACTGTTCCAGATAGTCCGGCTGCTGGAGATGCTGGCGGACGATCGTGGAGTGTACGTTGATCCGCCGCCCGGCGATGTTCTTCAAGATGCGATCGTAGGTGGCGGGGTGGCGGCGCACATCATGATCCGGAGCGAGTCCGTCGATGGAAACCGCCACGGTGAGCCTGGGCAGCGCCATCCATTCAGCGGGAATGGGAATCACCGCGCTGGTCACCACCATCACGTGCGTGCCGCGGGCGCTCAAGACCGGCAGCACGCGGCTGAGTTCGCGGTGGCGGACAAGAGGTTCGCCGCCGACCAGGGAAACGTGGACGGGATCGTGTTGTTCCACCAACCCGAGAATACCCTTCACCAGCGCGTCGCCGCGAAAGTCGGATACATCCCGCAGGGTCTCGGATCCGCCCAGATGCGATTCTCCATAGGCATAGCATCCCGGGCAGTGCAGCGGGCATTCACGCGTAATTTCGATGGAAAGGAGGGGGATTTTTCCGCGGAGTATTTTGCCCCAGGACTGCAGTAAGTCAACGGGTTTCATCGTCGGGACGCATACTCCTCCTGGCGCGCATTTTCGGCGTAGTGATAACGAACGGCGGCAAGGTACCACTTCCTCAGATGCAGCTGAGAACAGGAAAGTTTCGCGAATTACGTTTCCAAGACGACGAATAAAGACTGGCCAAACGGCGGGTGCAGGAGTTTTTCCGCGCGCGAGGAGAAGGGTACGACGTAGCGGTCGAAAAACTCGATCTGCGCGGCGGATTGCGCGCGGCGTTTGAGTACATGGGCGTTGATCCACCAGCCGAAGAAGCCAATGGCGTTAAAATAATGCGCCTCGCGGAGGCGGAAGCCGGCCGATTTTGCCAGGGCGGCAATCGAGGCGCGTGTATAGCGCCGGTGATGCCCCAGCAATTCGTCAATGGGGCCGTAAAGGGCTGGAAAGGCCGGTACAATGAGGACCGCGACGCCTCCGGGCACCAGCACTTCGGCCATCCCGCGCAGAGCTTCGCGGTCGTCCTCGATATGCTCGAGAACGTTCAGGCAGACGCAAGAATCGGGCTTAAACTCCACTAGGGAACGGAACTGGGGTGACGCAGCGTCGCAGGTGATAGCCTGCAGGTTCAATTGATCGGCAAAACGTGCCCGCAGCTTTTCGATGCATGAGGGTTCGGCGTCGATGGCCAGCACGGCTTCGCGATCCAGCAACAGGCTGGTGAAGTTGCCGATGCCGCAGCCGATCTCCAGAACGCGGCGGCCGAGCCGGCGGGCGGCGAGGCGGTGCTGCCAGGAGAAATAATTCGTGGCGCGCGTCATCCGCTCCTGATCTTCGACCGTGTATGCGGCAGTGGCTGCCATCAGCGATACCCTATAATGCCTAGTTTAAGAGTTTGTCGAGATAAGGGACAGGCCGCTCTGTCCACCGCCGCTCTTGCGCGCGCCGAGACAAAGGGAAACCCGGGGACAGAGTGGTCTGCCCCTTTTTTCAATGTTCTACCTGTTCCGCCTCTTTTATTCGTTTCTCCCCCTTCACAATCCCATCGGATTCGGTGCGGCGGATTTCATTGAACTGGCGTTGGCGGTGCTGCTGGTGGCAATGGCCGTGTGGTGGCAGAGATCTGCCGCGGCGGTGAATCGCTTCGCGGTACGGACAGTCTGGTGCATGGGCGCCCTGGCGGCAGCGCCAGTGGTTCTGCGGCTGTCGATGCTGCATAGCTCGCCGATCCCCACTCCTCTGGGCGCGGACGATTTCAGCTACCTGCTTTTGGGTGACACGCTGGCGCACTTTCGTTTAACCAATCCGATGCATCCGATGCACCGGTTTTTCGAGACGTTCTTCGTCATCCAGGAGCCGAGCTACAGCTCGATTTATCCGCTGGGACCGGGCTTGGCCCTGGCGTTCGGGCAACTGGTTTTTCGCCTGCCCTGGGCGGGGATCGCGCTGGCGACGGCGGCGTTTACGGCACTGTGCTACTGGATGCTGCGCGGCTGGACGAAGCCGGGGTGGGCGCTGCTGGGCGGCGCGCTGGCGGTGGTGGAGTTCGGACCTCTGAATCACTGGATGAACACTTATTGGGGAGGATCGCTGGCGGCCGCCGCCGGATGCCTGGTGTTCGGCGCGATGCCTCGGCTCAAAGAGCGCTGGCGCACCCGCGATGCGCTGCTGCTGGGCGCGGGCCTGGCGATTCACGTGTTAACGCGTCCGTTCGAATCGATTCTTCTGGGGATATGCGCGGCCCTGTTTTTCGTCCCTGAGTTTCGGAGAAGGGAACTGTGGCGCGCTACTGCGATTGCAGCGTCGCTGGTGGCGCCCGCGCTTGCGCTCATTGCGCTGCACGACCATCGCGTCACCGGAAATTGGGCGACGCTGCCCTATGCGTGGTGCCGCTATCAGTACGGCGTTCCGTCCACGTTCACGTTTCAACCCAACCCCGTGCCGCATCGCGAACTGACGCGGGAACAGAAAATCTCCTACGACGTGCAATCGTTCGTGCACGGAGAAGGAACGGACACCTGGGCAACCTACTTGAGCCGCCTCGCGCAGCGAGTGCGGTTTTACCGCTTCTTTTTTCTGCCGCCGCTGTATCTGGCGCTGCCCGCGTTCTTCTGGAGCTGGCGCGATCCGCGCATGCGCTACGTCCTCGCGGCTCTGGTGATTTTCTTCTTCGGCACCAGTTTTTATGGTTATTTCTACGCTCATTACATAGCGGCGGTGGCATGCCTGTTTCTGCTGGTGACCGTGGTGAGCCTCGAAAATCTCTCGCGTTTGACGATTCGCGGCCGGCTGGCGGGCCCCGATGCGGTCCGCGTCATTTTATTTCTGTGCGGCGCGCATTTTCTGTTCTGGTACGGGGTTCAGCTCTCAAGCAGCCAGGATTTCGCCAAGGATCTGGAGCCTTACGAAACCTGGGACGAAGTGAATCACGGCGATCTGGACGGGCGCATCGCCGTGAATCGCCAACTGGCGCAACTGCCAGGGAAGCAACTCGTGTTCGTCCGCTACTGGCCGAAGCACACATTGACGGAATGGGTCTATAACGGCGCGGAGATCGACAGACAAAGCGTGGTGTTCGCACGCGATCTGGGCGCGGCGGATAACGAGGCTCTGAGCGCCTATTATCCCGACCGAGTGGCCTGGCTGCTGGAACCCGATGCGATGCCGCCCAGGTTGTCTCCGTATCGGCGCGAGGAGCCTCCCAAGCCCGTCGCACCCGCGGCGATCCTGCAGACTGAACAGCAGAAGGAGCTCTCCAAGAAACGTCCCCGGCTGAAGTTTGAGGAGGTGAAATGATGCTCGACTCCCTCTTCTCTTCGTTCGATCCGGTGAAGAATCCGATCGGTTTCGGGGCGGCCGATTTTGTCGAGATTGCCATCGCCCTGATGCTCGTCGCGCTGGCGATTTTCTGGACGCCGTTTGTCGAGCCGTTTGCGCGGCAGCTCTCAGCGAAGACGCGCTGGGCGATGCTGGCGCTGGCCGTCGCACCCGTGGCTCTGCGCCTGGCGCTGTTGGCGCATCATCCGGTGCCCACGCCAGATATTTACGACGAGTTCGGGCACCTGTTGGTCGCCGATACGCTGCGGCACTTCCGCCTGGCGAATCCGCCCCACACGCTCCACCAGTTTTTCGAGACGTTCTTCGTTTTGCAGACGCCGACATACGGCTCGATTTATCCGATAGGGCAAGGCTTGATCCTCGCCATTGGCCGCGCGGTCTCGGGCATTCCCTGGGTCGGTGTACTGATTGCCTCCGCTGCATTTGCTCCGCTGTGTTATTGGATGCTGCGGGCCTGGACCTCGCCCGTCTGGGCACTGGCCGGGGGCGCGCTGGCGGTGATTGAGTTCGGACCTCTGAATCAATGGATGAACAGCTATTGGGGCGGAATGCTGGCCGCGACGGCGGGATGCCTGGTGTTCGGGGCTCTCCCGAGGCTGGTCGAGAAATTCCGTACGCGCGACGCGTTTCTGTTGGGCGCGGGCCTGACGATCCACCTGCTCACGCGCCCGTATGAATCGATTTTTCTCGTCGCCGCGGCGGCACTTTTCCTGGTCCCGATTTGGAAGCGCGCGATGCCCGTGCTCCTCCTCGGTTTGCTTCCCGGGCTGGCGATCACGCTGGTCCACAACAAGAGCGCCACGGGGCAATGGACCAAGCTGCCGTATCAATTAAGCCAATATCAATACGGCGTGCCGGCGTCGCTGACGTTCGATGCCGATCCCGTTCCGCACTACGAACTGACGCCGCAGCAACAGCTGGAGTATAAGTCGCAGATCTCGTTTCGCGAGGGCAGAGAGACGCCCGGAAGCTATCTGCTGCGCCTGGAATATCGCGTCCGCTACTACCGGTTCTTCTTCCTGGCGCCTCTCTATCTGGCGGTCCCGGGGTTCTGCTTCGCGGCGATCCGGAACCGGCGCTATGGATGGGTCTTGCTGACGCTGGCGATATTTGCGTTGGGGACCAATTTCTTCCCCGCGTTTCAGTTGCATTATCTGGGCGCGGTGACGTGCCTTTTTATCCTGATGAGCGTCGCGGGGTTGGAACAGATCAGCAGATGGAGTCCCGAAGCCGCGCGGCTGCTCCTATTTCTCTGCGCGGCACACTTTGCGTTCTGGTACATTGCGCATCTATCGGGCGAAGGCGACGTGGCGGTAGCTATGATCCGTTATGAGACGTGGGACAACATCAACCATCGCAACCCGGAGCGGCGCATCGCGGTGAAGCGGCAGCTCGATGACATCCCCGGCCAATTACTGGTGTTCGTGCGCTACTCGCCGCGGCACATTTTTCAGGAGGAATGGGTATATAACGAGGCCTCGATTGACGATGCGCGCGTGATTTGGGCTCGCGATTTGGGCGAGGAGGAGAATGCGAAGCTGCGGGCGCTATACCCGAACCGGCGGGTGTTATTGCTGGAGCCGGACGCGCGAGCGCCGAAGCTGAGCGAATATTAGCTCACCAAGCCTTATCGGCGGGCCTTATTGCTGGTCGAAGAGATCGCCCCGGTCCACGCGCTCCCCTTTTAACATCACCAGGGAAATGCGTTCCGTCGCGGTGATGTCTTTCAGGGGATTCCCGTCCACCAGAAGCAGATTCGCCTGGTAACCCTTCTTGATCAGGCCGATGCGGTTGGAGGCCTTCAGCAGTTGCGCGCCGTTGAACGTCGCGGCCTGCAGCGCCACCGCGGAGGGCACGCCCGCGTCCGCCCATAGCTGCAATTCGCGATGGAGCGCCGGGCCGTGAAGCAGTGTGGGATTGCCGGAATCGGTTCCCGTGACCAGCGTCACGCCGGCGCGCAGGGCCGCCATGAGGTTCTGGCCGCAGATCGCCATCGAGACCGGATACTTCGCAATCCCTTCGCGCATCTTTTGCCCCGCGGGACTCTGCAGGAAGGCCTTCGTGGAATCGAGCAGTTTTTTCGGGCCTACCTGCTGCACCAGGGTGCGGTCCAGTCCGTCGGTCTTCCCCTGCCCGAGCAGGGAGAACGCCTCCGCGACGCTCAGCGTCGGATCGAACGTGATGCCGGCCTGCTTCATTCGGGCGAACAATGCCTCGGGAATCAGGTCGTCCATCGATCCGTGCTCGATGCCGTCCACGCCCGCGTTCACCGCGTCCTCCACGTCCTTGGCGTTGCCGGTGTGGCAGACGACGGGCAGGCCCTTGACGTGCGCTTCCTCGACGATAGCCTTGATCAGCGCCGGGTCCATGCGAACGAACGAGTATCCGGGCACGCCCGCTTCGAGAATGGTCTTGATCCCGTCCACGTGCCTCGCAGCGAGATCGTCCACCATCTTCCTGGCTTCGTCGGCCGTCTTCGGCAGCCGCAGGAACTGGGCTTCGAAACTGGCGCGCGCGGCCTCGGGAATATTCCTGCTGTACTCGGTTCCGTGGCCCCCGGGGGTGGTGAACAGCGGCCCGACGGCGAACAACTCCGCGCCCAGGTTTTCGCCCGAAGCGATGACGACCCGCGCTTTCAGAGCTTCGTCCAGCGGATCGCCGACGCTCTTCACTGCTGTCACGCCGCTGTACAGATAAGCGGCGAGCTCGCGCGGGAACGCCTTGGCCGGCGGTTCAAAATCGCTGGCGCTGGTGAAAAACCCTCCCGGGCTGCCGAGATGCACATGCACGTCGATGAGGCCGGGCATCAGCGTCTTGCCCGCCGCATCGATGGCATCCGCCTTCAGCGCTTTCGCGTCCGGAGCCGAGCCCGTGAAGATTTCCTCGATCTTGCCGTTCTTCACCAGAACCGACCCTTGCTCGATGACATTCCCGTCTCCCAGGAATAGCCGTGCGTCGCGGATGAGATGGGACTGGCTGCGGCGCATCTCGCGGGCCAGCATCTTGCCTTTTACCACGTTGTCCTTGGCGTAGGCCTGATATACTCCCATCGCGACGAACGGCGCCAGCACCGCCAATACCCAGAACTTCGCCGAGGGTTGCAGTTTGTCGTCTTTGTCCCAGCGGAACAGTTTCAACGCCAGGAACGTGCCGACGATGGCCGTCACGATCAGGGCTCCGGCGGGCGCCAGGTTGTCCCAGATTGTTTCGTGGCCTTCGAGAATCGCGGTGATTCCGGTGGACAAATACGTGGACGGAATGAACTGGGCCACGATCTGCAGCCAGTTAGGCATGACGGCGATGGGGAACGTCGCGCCGCCCAGAAACAGCATCGGGAAGTACAGGATCTGGATGATGATCTGGCTCTCCTGCATGGAATTGGCGACCGCACCGATGATGCCTCCCATGGCGCGGAACGCCAGCACGCCGATCAGCACGAAGACCGTCAGCGACCATGGATGCTCGAGCGGCGGCATCCCGTAGATGAAATGGGCCAGCGCCAAAACCAGAATGACAACAGGGATATAGAGCAGCAGGCCGACCACCATCTGGGACACGAGGATAGGACCGGCAGTGATCGGCGCGACCTTAAAGCGGCGGAGGATATTCGATTCCCGGTCCATCACCGAGCGCATGCCCGCGCCGAAGAATCCCGAACCGAGGATGCCGAGGGTCAGCACCATATTGACGATCTGCACGATTGCGCCGCCCTGTTCGGCGTGCATCATGAATCCGAAGATGAAGAAAAAGATCATCGGGAACAGGAAGTTGAAGAACAGCACCGTGCGGTCGCGCATCGTCAGGCGCAGGTTGATCCTGATCTGTGAGATGTATGCTCCCATGGGTCCTCCGCGTTAGTCTCTCAGCCGCTTTCCGGTGAGTTCGATGAACACGTCTTCAAGCGTCGGCCGCTTCAGGTGAATGTCTTCCAGGTCCAGGCCGTTCTGGTCGATCCACTTCACCACGCCTGGGAGCGTCCGCGCGGGCTTGGCCGAATAAACGATCAGCACCTTCCGGTCCTCATCCATGGCGAATTTCTCGGCGCATTCGAAGTTCGGCACTTCGGCGGGCATGGGCTGCTCGGTATGAATCTCCACGCGCGAGGTGCCGAGCGTCTGCGCCTGAATCTCCCGCGGAGTGCCGAGCGCGATAATTTTCCCTTGATCCACGATGGCCACGCGGTCGCAGAGCCGCTCTGCCTCCTCGATGTAATGCGTGGTGATGAGGATGGTGCGCTTGGCGTCGCGAAGTTCGCCAATCAATCCGTGTATTTCGAGGCGCACCTGCGGGTCGAGGCCCGTCGTCGGCTCGTCGAGAAAAACCATCTGAGGATCGTTCACCAGCGCCAGCGCTAACGCTACCCGCTGCTTCTGCCCTCCGGACAGCGTCTGATAGAATGCGTTGCGTTTTTCCGCCAGCTGCAGGCGGTCGATCAACTTGTCGATATCGGTATGGCGCGAATAAAAGGCGCTGAACATCGCCAGCGCTTCGCGCACGGTAATCTTGGCCGGCAAATTGGTCGATTGCAGGCAGACGCCGATGCGGTCCTTCAGTGCCCGCACGTTGACGCCGGGATCCTGGCCCAGCACTCTCACCTCGCCCGAGGTGCGAGGCCGCAATCCTTCCAAAATCTCCACGGTGGTGGTCTTGCCCGCTCCATTCGGGCCGAGCAGGCCGAACACTTCGCCCGGCGCGACCTCGAAATCAATGCCGCGGACAGCTTGGACGTCGTCGTAGGACTTTTCCAGTCCTCTTACGTGGATGGAGGGATCCATAGATTTACCCTGTAAGATTTGCAAAGTTACTTGGGCACAACCGGGCCGGCGGCCAGCACCTTGACGCAAGCCTTACAGAACGCGGGTAGATCCTCCGGTTTGCGGGATGTGACCAGATTCCAATCAACCACCACTTCCGCATCTTCGTAGATCGCACCGGCATGCACCACGTCGTCCTTGATGGCGGAGAAACTGGTGGCGCGGCGTCCCTTCAAAATGTCGGCCGAGCAGAGAACCCAGGGCCCATGGCAGATCGCGGCAACCAGCTTCCCCTCGGCGTTCATGTCCCGCACGAACTGGTTGGCCTTCATGTAGCGGCGGATATGATCCGGCGCGTAGCCTCCGGGGATGACCACGCCGTCGTAGTCGCGGGTCTTCGCCTGTTCGTAGGAGAGTGAACTCTTCGCCGGATAGCCGAACTTGCCGTTGTACGCTTTAAAGGGCTCCGCCGCGATAAAGGATACTTCCACGTGCGCTTCCTGCAGCCGGAAGAACGGATACCAGACTTCCATCTCCTGGTATAGCGAATCGATGAAAATCGCAACCCTTTTCCCTTTGAGTTCCATGAAGGCAATTGTATCCCTCGCAGCGCTCGCAGTGCCGGAAACTCGGCGAACGGCGAAAAAGGCGGGACGAACGGCGAGACAGGTTAAGTGGCGGAAGGGCCGGTTCGAACAAGTTCTCCGATTTGCGTCAACTTCTTCCACAGCGGGCCCAGGAGATCCAGCCGCAGGGCGTTCGCGCCGTCGGACAACGCTCGCTCGGGAGCCTCGTGGACTTCCATGAATACGGCATCGGCGCCGGCGGCGACCGCCGCACTGGCCAGCGGCTCTATGAATTGCGGCTGGCCTCCAGAGGCGCTGCCCGATGCGCCGGGAAGCTGAACGCTGTGCGTGGCGTCGAACACCACGGGCCATCCGAAGCTACGCATGATAGGAATCGAACGCATATCGACGACCAGGTTGTTGTAGCCGAAGCTCGCGCCGCGCTCGGTCAGCAGAATTTTGTCGTTCCCCGTGGACGCGACTTTTTCGGCGGCGAAGCGAATGTCCGCGGGCGAAACGAACTGGCCCTTCTTGATGTTGACGATTTTCCCAGTGCGCCCGGCCTCGACCAGCAGATCTGTCTGGCGGCACAGGAACGCGGGAATCTGAAGAATATCGACGGATTCGGAGGCCAGGGCGGCTTGCGCAGGCTCGTGAATATCGGTAAGAACTGGATATCCGGCGTCATGCACTCCTTTCAGGATGCGCAGGCCTTCCTTTAAACCGGGGCCGCGATACGACGAAACGCTTGAGCGGTTCGCCTTATCGAACGAGGCTTTGAAGATAAACGTCCCGACCCTCTTGCGAATCTCCGCAGCGAGAAAATGGACGTGTTCTTCGCTTTCGATCACGCAAGGCCCGGCGATCAGCGCGAGCGGGTGCCCAGCGCCGATGTCAGGCAGTGATATGGGTTGCGCCAACGTTCACGATTTCCTTCTGCAGCCGCCGCTTTTGTTGTTCGAGCGCGGCGCCGATGAACGCGCGGAACAACGGATGCGGCTCCATGGGTTTCGACTTGAACTCGGGATGGAACTGGCATCCCAGATACCAGGGATGGTCAGGCAGTTCACAGATCTCGACGTAGACGCCATCCGGCGTCTCGCCGGTGAGCTTGAGGCCGTGCTCTTTTAACACCGCCTCGAACTCGCGATTGAATTCGTAGCGATGGCGGTGGCGTTCACTGATCGAGCTGGCTCCATAGGCCGCACGCGCGAAGCTGCCTTCCTGCAGGTTGCACGGATAGGCGCCAAGCCGCATGGTGCCGCCCAATTCATCGACGCCTTTCAACTCGCGCAATTTGTAAATCACGCGATTGTTGGTCGCCGGGTCGAACTCGGTGGAGTTGGCGTTCGCCAGGCCGCAGACGCTTCGGGCGTACTCGATCACCATGGTCTGCATGCCCAGGCAAATGCCGAAGTAGGGCACCTTAAATTCGCGCGCGTAGCGGATGGCGCAGAGCATCCCTTCCACACCCCGCTTGCCAAATCCGCCCGGAACCAGAATGGCATCGTAAGGCTCCAGAGTGGCGATGCAATCGGGCCAGGTGAGCCGTTCCGACTCGATCCAGGTGATGTTGACCTTGGTTTCGTGCGCCAGGCCGCCATGCAGCAGCGCTTCCTTCAGGCTCTTGTATGAATCCTCGTACTCGACGTACTTCCCGACCAGCCCGATCGACACCTGATGCTTGGGATGCTTCAGGCGGCCGACCATCTCCGTCCAACGCGTCATGTCGCGCGGGCCAGCTTTCCCCTCCAGATCGAGCAGCCGCAGCACGATCTCGTCCATCCCCTGCTCGCCGAAGACAATCGGGCATTCGTAGACGCTGGAGACATCGACCGCGGTTCCCACGGCCTCCACGTCCACGTCGCAGAACAGGGCGATTTTTTCCTTCATGTCGTCCGGCAGTTCGCGCTCGCTGCGGCACAACAGAATATCGGGCTGAATACCGATGGCGCGCAGTTCCTTGACGCTGTGCTGGGTCGGCTTGGTCTTCAGTTCCTGCGCGGCGGCGATCCAGGGCACCAGGGTGACGTGGATGAACAGTGTGTTCTCGCGGCCCAGTTCATGGCGCAGCTGGCGAATGGCTTCCAAGAACGGCAGTGACTCGATATCGCCCACTGTTCCGCCGATCTCCACCAGCACCACGTCGATCGGCGAGCCGTCGGCCGCGGTGGAGACGCGCCTCACCGCACTCTTAATCTCATTGGTGACGTGCGGAATCACCTGCACCGTCTTACCGAGGTAATCGCCGCGGCGCTCGCGCGAGATGATCTGCTCGTAGATGCGGCCACTGGTCAGGTTGTTGGCCTGCGTCAGCGGGGCATGCGTAAAGCGTTCGTAGTGGCCCAGGTCGAGGTCGGTTTCCGCGCCGTCGTCTGTGACGAACACCTCGCCGTGCTGGAACGGGCTCATCGTGCCCGGGTCGACATTCAGATACGGATCGAACTTCTGCAGCGTAACCTTCAACCCCCGGCTTTCCAAGAGACAGCCGAGGCTCGCCGCCGCGATCCCCTTCCCAAGCGAGGAAACAACGCCGCCGGTGACAAAAATATATTTAGCCATGTTAGTCGGTCACCACCAATTTTTCGAACAAAGCCGATACCTTTTCCCAATCTTCCGGCGTGTCCACGCCGAGCGATTCGTACTCTGTCTCCACCACCCGGATCTTGAATCCATTCTCCAGCGCCCGCAACTGTTCCAGCCGTTCCGCCTGTTCCAGCGGACCCACCGGTAAATCCGAATAATTTAGCAGAAAATCACGGCGGTACACATACAGCCCGATATGTTTGAAGCAAACCGGCGCTGCGCCGTCGCTCCTGACGTGGGGAATCGCCGCGCGGGAGAAGTAGATTGCGTTGCCCAAACGATCCGTTACAACCTTCACTACGTTCGGATTCGCGAGTTCCTCCGGCCGGTCGATTTTCTTCTTCAGCGTGCCCATGGGGATTTCGTCGCCGTCCATTAGCCCGAGCACGGCCGCGTCAATGGCCGCCGGATCGATCAACGGCTCGTCGCCCTGGATGTTCACGATGATTTCGGCGTTTGAGGCCGAGGCGATCTCGGCTGCGCGATCCGTTCCCGATGGGTGGTCGGAGCGGGTCATCATCACGCGGGCGTGGAACTTTTCCGCCTCGGCGCGGATGCGTTCATCGTCGGTCGCGATGACGAGGCTGGTGAGATAACGGGCCTGGGACGCACGCTCCCAGACATGCTGGAGCATGGACTTTCCTGCGATAGAGACGAGGGCTTTCCCTGGGAATCTGGACGAGGCGTACCGGGCGGGGATCACGCCAAGAATACGGAGCGGCACACTCGATTCTAGCAAGTTAGGGGCGAAGTTGGAAGCTCCCGCGGAGGGGGGAAATTCATCGACGCGGATGGGCCCCGGGTAAATGGCTGAATTTGAGCCGGAAAGCCGCGGCGGGTGTTGAGCCGGCGTCGAGCCGACGATTCTGGCGCAGTTCCCTGGCCAGGAGCATCGTATCCGTTTGTTATACGTTGTTATACTAAGAGCAGATTCGAGGAGGATTCGATGCGTTCCGCTCCAACGCTCGGACTCATAACGATACTAGCCGCCGCTCTGGCGCAGCAGATACCGATCGATATCAAACCGCGGATTAAGGGAGCCGGCTCGGCCCCAGGGACCGAAACGTCGATCGACCGCAAGGCCAACATCCGCGTCGATACCACGCTGGTTCTGATCCCGGTCGCCGTGACCGACCCGATGAGCCGTTTTGTCACCGGCCTCGACAAGGAGAACTTCAAGCTCTTCGAGGACAAGTCCGAGCAGGAAATTACCCATTTTTCGAGCGAGGACGCTCCGCTTTCCATCGGCATCGTGTTCGATACCAGCGGCAGTATGGGCGCCAAGCTCATGAAATCCCGACAGGCCGTTGCGCAGTTCATGAAGACCGCCAACCCGGAGGACGAGTTTTTCCTGGTCACGTTCAATGACCGCCCGGACCTGGTGGTTCCCATGACCCCCGACACCGAGGAAATCCAGAATCGACTGACGTTCATCAACGCCAAGGGTAGGACTGCCCTTCTCGATGGCGTCTACATGGCGATGAATCACATGAAAAAGGCGCGCAATCCGCGCAAGGCCATTCTGATTATCTCCGACGGAGGCGACAACTCCAGCCGTTATACGGAAAGCGAAGTCCGCAACGCCGTGCGTGAATCGGATGTGCAGATTTACGCCATCGGGATCTTTGAGCCTCTGTCCTCGCGGGGCCGCACGCCTGAGGAGATGAACGGTCCCAGCATGCTGCGCGAACTGTCCGAGCAGACCGGAGGCAAGGATTTCGCGGTGGACAATTTGGCGGAGTTGCCCGACGTGGCCGCCAAGATCGGTTTGGAGCTTAGGAATCAATACGTTCTGGGCTATACGCCGAAGAACCTCGTGAAGGATGGCAAATACAGGCGGGTGCAGGTTAAGCTGGTAAAGACGGTGGGATTGCCCCCGTTGAAGCCTGCGTTCCGAACTGGATACTATGCCCCCACGCAGTAGTTTATTTCTTGCCCTTGCCGCGGCGGTCTTGCTGCCGGCGCAGACGCCTCCACCTCAGGATGAGACGCCTACGTTCTCGCTCGATACTAAGTTGGTGGTGCTGCACGCCAGCGTGGTGGATAAGAGCGGCAAGCTGGTCACCAACATCCCTCAGTCCGGCTTTAAAGTCTTCGAAAACAATGTCGAACAGCCGCTGAAAATCTTCAATCGCGAAGATGTGCCGGTGTCCATGGGCATCATCATCGACAACAGCGGCAGCATGCGCGAAAAGCGTCCCAAAGTGGCCGCCGCCGCTTTGGAACTGGTGAAGGCGTCCAACCCGCAGGACGAAGTGTTCATCGTCGATTTCAACGATGTGGCGTATCTGGACGCTCCCTTCACCAACAACATCAAGAAGCTGGAGCAGGTGCTCGACAAGATCGATACGCGCGGCGGCACGGCCATGCGCGACGCGATCAGCATGTCGATCGATTACGCGAAGGAAAGCGGCAAGAAGAGCAAGAAAGTGCTGCTTGTGATCACCGACGGCAACGACAACACGAGCAACGAGACCTTGGAGCAGTTGGTTCGCAAAGCTCGCCAGAGCGAGGTGCTGATCTATTGCATCGGGCTGCTGAACGACGAGGAGCCGCGCGAAGCCCGCGCCGCCAGGCGCGCCCTGAAGGCTCTGGCGGAGGCGTCGGGAGGATTGGACTATTATCCGAAGACGCTGAGCGAGGTCGAGGCGATCACCCCGCAGATCGCTCATGAGATTCGTAATCAGTACATCCTGGCGTATTCGCCGACAAATCAGGCTCTGGACGGCTCATTCCGTCAGATCAGGGTGGCGGTGAAGGCTCCAGGCAATCCCACGGTGCGCACGCGCAACGGATATTATGCGTCGGCGGCGCCAAAGCCGGGCAAGGCTCAGGGGCCGGGCCGGTAGATGTTCAGGATCGCCTGGCGGCTCACCAAAGGGTACCGCCTGCGTCCGTGGCGAAGCCCCTATATTCTTTGGCGCGTGGAAACCTACTGGGGACTGCACGCGGACCGCATCGCTCCGCTGGACCTTTTGAAGTTCGCCTGGCGTCAGCGGCGGGACTTGATTCGCTATCTACACTGGGCGGATAGAATGGATCGATGATCCGGCATGGCGAAACTCCGGATCACCGGGCTCGCATCTCAGGTCTTGGCTGGCTGCTGAGCAGGGTCATCGCCTCCAGCGCGCGAGCTCGCTGGACGTCGTTCATGACGAAGTAGCGGTGCTGGCCGTCCGCCCAGGGCGCGAATGTCGTCACGCCTCGCGCGTCAACCTGGATCGTCCCTGGCTCGCTGAGCGAAAAATAACCGTCTCCGGGACGCACCGCATACAACGCCGCAGTGATGTCCCACGTCGGGCGGTCGTATGGGAATTTCATGTAGTTCTTGTACGCCTCTGCGATGGGATTTTCGCCGGGAAAATCGCGAGTGATGCTCGAGGCGGGGAACAGCATGGACGCCCCAATCTCAAATCCGCTGGCGACGATCGGCGTGGGCCAATCGCGCACGAGTCTCTGCGCGGACGGAATGTCCATCTTCACGTTGAACTCGGGATCGCGCTTGGCGAAGTTGCCGGCCATCATGACGAGGATTTTTACTTTGCGGGCGATTAACTCGCCCGAATCGTCCAGCAGCCGCCCGAGGTTGGTGCTGAAGCCCACCTGAACGATCACCACGCTGTGATCCGGCTGCGAGGCGAGAGCGGCGCGCAAGACCGTGGAGGCATCGGGCGCATCGGCGCCGCTCCACAGCCTATGTGGAAAATGTCCGGCAGGTACGCGAATCATGGGCGAATCTTCCGGCGTGACGCGGCTGTTCTTCACCATACCGATGGGAATTTCCGGCCGGCCGAAAAACGTGTTGAGCACGTCGATATACGGCGCGGCCCAGGGGTTGTCCTTGGTAACCGTGACGGCCACAATCTTGCATTCTCCCCGCGTTTCGAGCGCATGCAGCAGCGCAAGCGCCAGCGCGTCGTCCACATCGTTGCCCATGTCGGTGTCGAAGATCACCGGCGTCTGCGCGAACCCTATGGCCGCTGCTACTAATAGAAGAAGATGCTTCATAGAGTCCTTCCCATCTTACTGCTCGCTTTGTGCGCCTGCGCCAGTAAGCCGCAAAAACCGGCGTCGAATGCGCCCATTGAACGCTACAAGCTCGACGGTTTTGTCGTGCAACTCGAAGATGGGCACATCGCCAAGATCAAGCACCAGAAAATCGAGGGCTGGATGGAGGCGATGACCATGGAGTTTCCGGTGAAGGATGAGGCGGAGTTCGGGACGCTTCACGTAGGCGACCACATCACGGCCACGGTTTTCGTGCAGGACCTGAATTACTGGATCGGAGAGATCCATCAGGTCCGGTGAGCGTGGGGATGCGTGTGCTCGCCCGCGGTTAGTCCAAGTGACGGGTGCGCGTGGCGATGCTCGTGGATCAGATTGGCGGCCCGCAGCAGCGCCTCGTCCTTGAGGATCACTGAAGGTGCCGCGTGTGCCACGAGCCTCCCCTGTTGCAGCAGGAAGCAATCGTCGGCAATGTCTTCCACCAGGCCCAGATCGTGGGTCGCGGTGATGACGGTCTTCCTGCCTCCGCCCCAGCCGATCAGCAGGTCGATGATCTGGCTCTGGCTGCGAGGGTCCAAGGCGGCAGTCGGCTCGTCGAGCAGGAGCACCTCGGGATCCAGCACAAGGACGCTCGCGATGGCCACGCGTTTCTTTTCGCCGCCCGATAAGCGGTGTGGCGGACGGTCCTTGAGATGGGTGATCTCCATGGTGGCCATGGTCGCTTCCACGCGTTTCAGGATGTCGTCCTTGGGCCAGCGCATCTGCAGCGGGCCGAAGGCGATTTCATCGAGCACAGTGGGATTGAAAAGTTGCACGTCGGGATTCTGGAATACCAGGCCGACGCGGCGGCGGAAGGCCTGCGCGAATTCGTCGCGTTCTAACGAGGCCTGGTCGATCGTGTCTCCGCGAAACGTGATCCTGCCAGATTCCGGGTAGCATAACCCATCGAGTATCCGCAGCAGGGTCGATTTGCCGGAGCCGTTCGCGCCCAGCAACACGCTGCGCTTTCCTTCCGCGATTTCGAGCGATACGCCGTCCAGCGCGACAACCCCTTGGTAGCGGAACACAGCGTTTTCGACGAGGAACATCAGCGCCCCACCCATGCGGCGGTGGCCGCAACTGCAAAAAAGAACCCAAGCCAGAGCCAGTCGACGCTGCGCGCCGCAAATTCGTCCAGTAGGTATACCTCGCCGCGAAATCCGCGCGATTGCATTGCCAGATGCACCTCGGAACTGAGCTGGTAACTCTTGCTGAGCAGCACGCCCACCGTCGCCGACGCGAGACGGCGGCGATCGGCGGGTTCGAGAACGCCTACTGTTCGGCTCTCGCGCGATTCGAACATATCGAGCGCGGTTTCGAGCATCAGGAAAATATACCGGTAGGTCATGCCCAGAATCACCACCAAGACCACCGGCAATCGGAGGACGCGCAGCGCTTTCAAGAGATGCGCCCAGCGCGTCGTCAGGACCAATAACGACGACAAACTGACGGCGGTTTCGGCACGCAGCAGCAGGAAGCTCGCCGTCCGCAAGCCCTGCGCGGTCACCGGCAGGCTACCGAGCCGGTCCCCCGGCGTGAGAAAGACCGCCGGCAGCGCGATGAGGCCGCTGAACAGCAGCACCGGCATCCAGACCCATTTCGCCAGGTCCATCGGCGAAACGCGCGATGCAACGGCGAGCGCCACGGCAAGCAGGAAGACGGCCGTGATCGCCACGAGGCTATGCGTCGTCGCCACCGCGACGATCAGCGCAAGGATTCCGGCGACCTTTACCCGCGGATCGACCCGCTGCAGTAAACCCGTCCGCGCCTGCGCCGACGTGTCGGCAAAAGCAGCGAAATCCATGCCATTCGACAGCCCGGCGATAGTCCTTTCGACGAACGACGTTTTCATCGGCGCACCCGCGTGAAAATCCACGTCCCGGTTAAGAACGCCAGCACGATCAGCCCGGTACCCGCCATCGCCGAAAGGATGTAGCCGAATTGAGGACTCTTCAACATCGGAGGCGCGTAGCGCGGCATGGGCGCGGTCCAAATGGTCGCGAGCCTTTGCAATCCCGCGGGCGCCTGCGCCGGGGGCGCCTGATTTGCCGATGCCGCCGCCATCTGCTGACGCGCCGCGGGCGAGGAAAAATCTTCCGGCATCCATTCGCCCCACGCGGCACCCGCGGCCAGGATGCCGAGAGGTGTCAGGACCAGCAGCACCCCCAGAGCGATCCACAAGGGCCGCGTACCGGACCATCCAGCGGATTCTCCGGCAATGGCCGCGCCCGGAGCGGTGGATCTCAGCAACGCTGGCTCGGCGTGTTGCAGGTAGGCGACTACTCCTCCGGAGACGATCGCTTCGGCGAGCCCTGCGATGGTCAGATGGCCGATCATCATCGCGGGCAGGGCAATGTGCAGCGGATACGGTGCATAAAGAGGAGCGCCGGAAGCATCGTGGAACAGCGCCGGTTGAATGCCGAACTCGATGGCGGCCAGCAGCGCGGAAACGTTAATGGCACAGTATCCGGCGACTGCCGCCGCCGCGACACGCCGCGAGGATTCGATCGCCGCGCCGCCCGCGATCACGCGGTACACGGCGTACGCCATCAGCGATCCGGCGATCGCCATGTTGAAGCAGTTCGCGCCGATGGCGGTGATGCCCCCGTCGCCGAAGAAAATCGCTTGAATCGCCAGCGCCACTGAAATCGCTAGAATCGATCCCCAGGGCCCCAGCACGATCGCCGCTATGCCCATCCCGACCGCGTGTCCCGTGGTGCCTCCCGGCAATGGCAGGTTGAACATCATGATCACGAAGGAAAACGCCGCGAAAACCGACAGCAGCGGAACGGCTTGCGTGTTCAGCCGGCGCTTCATTTTGTTCAACGATGCGTACCAGAACGGCGTCGAGCCTGCGTACAAAGCCGCGCAGGTGGAGGGACTCAGATATCCGTCGGGGATGTGCATTCTCGTATGGATACGTCGGCGGCGGGCCCGATGGTATTAAAATACCACGCGTAGCACGACGATCACATTCGTGCCACGCTCGGGATTGGCGCTAGAATGGCGGAATGCGACCCCTTTTCGTGTTGCTCGCTCTTGCGCCGGCCTTTTCTTCCGTGGCAGCCGCAGCGGATTCGGCTGGTTCATGGAGTCCGAAAAACGCGGCGGAGTATCTGGACTGGCGCGCCGATTGGTGGGCCACCTGGAAGCCCGCTCTGCGGGAGCAGGACACGTTCTGCATCTCCTGCCATACGATGCTGCCTTACGCCCTCGGCCGGCCGTCGTTGCATGCGGCGTTGCACGAATCCTCGGCGACGGCGGGCGAACAGCGGCTGATCGCCAATGTGCAGAAGCGCGTGCGCATGTGGTCCGAACTCGCTCCTCTGTATCCTGATGAGAAAAGCGGCAAAGGGAAGAGCGTCGAATCGCGAGGCACGGAGGCCGTAATCAACGCGCTTGTTCTCACGGCGTACGACGCAAAGAGCGAGGACGCGAAGCTCGCGCTCAAGAACATGTGGACGTTCCAACTTGCGTCCGGCGAGAAGAAAGGCGCGTTCATCTGGCTGCAATTCCACAACGAGCCTTGGGAGGGCGACGACTCGCAGTTCTGGGGCGCGACGCTGGCAGCACTGGCGGTGAGTAATACGCCGAAGGAGTATCAGGCTTCAGCGAAAGAAAATATCGCGATGCTGGCCGATTATCTGCGGCGCGAGCAGGCGGGCGAGTCCCTGCAGAATCGCGCCGTGTTTCTGTGGGCCGCTGCAAAGATGCCTGGATTGGTCAATGCGGCGGAGAAGAAGAATATCGTTGACGAGCTGTTTTCTAAACAGCAGGCCGATGGGGGCTGGAGCGCGTCGTCGCTGCAGCTGTCGACGTGGAAGCGCAAGGATTCGACGGAGTTGCCCAAGGTGAGCGATGGCTATGGCACGGCGCTCGTGTCGTGGGTGCTGGAGCAGGCGGGTGTGGCTCGCACGGATGCGCGGCTGCGGCGAGGCCTGGCGTGGCTTGAGGCGAATCAGGATGAGGGTGGGCAGTGGCCGGCATCGTCCATGAACAAGCAGCGCGATCCGGCCTCGGACGCGGCGAAGTTCATGAGCGACGCGGCCACGGCGTTCGCGTCCATGGCGCTGACGGCGAAATAATTATCGTCTCCAGGCGGCCACGTGCATTTTTGCGGGAAGCTGCGCGTGGGCTAAGTCGAGATCGTCCTTGGCGATAGGGATCGTGAGACTCACCGTCGCGGGCGGCGAAGGATAATTCTGGCTGAACGATAGATGCACTGCCGGCGCCAATTCCGTGCCTGCGTTCATCGTTCGCGATTCGTCCGCGAAGGAGCGCAATTGCGCGGCTTGCTTCGAATCGTCGCAGGTGATGAGCGCTTCGCGGATCACTTTCTCCGACGAAGCGTAGCTGACTACCGCCACGACGTGCGGGTCTTTCAGGCGCGCGTCTTTCGTATCGTCTTCAGGGACTTCCAGGCCGATATAGCGCATGGTGAGCGAGGCGCGGTCGATGTTCACACTCGCCAGCGGAACGTACGTGTCGAACAGATGCGCTCCGGTGGCGACGCTATAAACGGACCACCACTCCACTTCCTCCACCCCGGCCGAGATCGCGAACACTTCGCCGTCTACGGTGCGGCTATCGGTGCCCGGGGACTTCACTGTGTAGAGCGGCTTCGTCTTCAGGTCTACGCCGAGCTTCCAGGCCTCCACCGTAGTGAGCGCCTCCACGCCGATGTCGCCCAGGTTCTGTTTGATGTTTGTAGTTGTGCGCAACACCAGGTCGGCGGGCACCAACTCGTAATTCACGTTGGTAATTTCGACGATTCTCTCGTCGCCCTTGGCGGTGTAGCGGTACGACGACACAGGCTGCGCGATCAGCGCGGACGCGGCGGCAAAGAATATCAGTCCCTGATGAAAGTTCATGCGTTCATCTTATACTGGAGCGCATATGCCGGTTTCCTTGAAAAATCAGGTTGCGCTGGTAGTGGGCGCATCGAGCGGCATCGGCCGCTCCATCGCGATTCTCTTTGCGCACGAAGGCGCTCGGGTGATGGCGGCGGCGAGGCGTCTGGATCGTCTGGAAGCCTTGAAGGCGGAGCATCCAGGCATCGACATCGCTGCCGCGGACGCCTCGGATGCTGCGGTGATGGACGATCTGGCGGCGCTCACGGTGGAGATGTTCGGCCGCGTCGATATTCTTGTCTACGCCACCGGCACCAACGTGAAGGATCGGGCCATGACGCGGCTAAATGTGAAGATCTGGGATGAAGTGATCGGCGTGAACCTCAATGGCGCGTATTACGCCACGCGCGCGGTGCTGCCGGCGATGCGCGAGCGGAAAAGCGGGCATCTGATCTACATCGCGTCGATCTCGGGACTCGTGCCCGATATTTCCGGCGCGGCGTATCAGGCGTCCAAGCGAGGCATGCTCGGGCTGGCGCACGCGATTCGCGTGGAGGAAAAAGAGCACGGCATTCGGACGTGCGTCATCTGCCCGGGCCTGGTCGATACCGAGATCCTGGAAAATCGTCCGGTGAAGCCGACGCCGGAAATGCTGGCGAAGGCTTTGCAACCGGAGGATGTGGCGGAGGCAGCGCTGTTCGCGGCGAAGTTGCCGCCGCGGGCGGTTGTTCCGGAGATGCAGTTGATGCCGACGCTGCTCTAATACCGGACCGATTCCAAGAACAATCCCGCCGACGGCGCCGTCCACGACGCGATGTCGAGCTTCGGGTCCTTTTTCCCGGCCAGCAGGCTTTTTAACTGATCGAGCGTAATCTCCCCCAGGCCGATTTTGACCAGCGTCCCTGTCAATCGCCGGACCATCTTCCATAAGAAATGGGATGCCTCGATGCGGAAGACCACCATGTGGCCATCGATGCCGACTTCGGCCGAATCGACCACCACCGTGGTGGGCTCGCCCGGACGCGAAGGGTCGGGCGCGCAGAAGCGTACGAAGTTGTGGCGTCCCACGATCAGCTCGGCTGCCGCCTGCATGGCCTTTACATCCAAGGGCTGCTTGATCCACCAGGTATATTTCTTCGATAGGGCGGCTTTGCGCGTCGAGATCTGATAAAAGTACGTGCGGGATGCGGCATCGTGGCGTGCGTGGAATTTCTCCGGCGCAAGTTCGCATTCCACCACGGCGATCGACGACGGCAGCGCGTCATTCAAATCCGCCATCAGCTTTTCCGGCGCAACCTTGCGGCGCGCGTCTCGGACTTTGATGTGCGCCACTTGCCCGAGCGCGTGCACCCCCGCATCGGTGCGGCCCGCGCCTTGCACGTCCGTGGCGGCGCCGAACAATTCGTCGGCGGCGCGCTGCAACTCGCCCTGCACGGTGCGCGCGTTGTTCTGAATCTGCCAGCCGGAGAATTTCGAGCCGTCGTATTCGAGCGTCAGTTTGTAGTTCATTGCTTAGCTGGAGCGCGCGAAATCGATGAAGCCGCGGTGCGCGTCAGTGTCGACCAGCTTGACGCGCACCTGGTCGCCTACGTCCATACCCTGCTCTCCACGCACCACGCGGCCTTCAGCGGGCGGCTCGAAGATGCGGACGAAAGTCCCCTTCGGAGTGACTCCAGTAACCACTCCTTGAAATGTCCTCCCAATGTCGCTGCTCAACGCCATCGCGGCGATGCGTTTTTTCATCGCGCGCTCGACCTTGCGCGCCGCGTCCTCGTGCAAGGTGCAGGTTTTCGCGATCAAGTCCAGCTCGCCGGCCGTGTAGACCTTCGTGCCCCACTTGATCAGCCTCTGCGTCACCAGATCGGCGTAACGGCGATTCGGTGCGGTGCCGTGCGTGTAATCGTGCACGGCGAGTCCGAAATGGCCTTGCGGAGGATCGCCCGGGCGCTCGACGACATATTCGCCGGGCCCCATCAGCTTGACGATCGCCAGCGAAAGGTCGGGCGCATGCAGGGGATCCTGCTGGCGGCGCTTCATCAGAAAATTGTTCAACGCGCGGGAATCCGGTGCTGGGGGCAAGTCTTCGCCGAGCGCAGCCGCCAGTTCCACGATGCGAGGCCAGCGCTCCGGGGTCTTGACGACTCTTCGAATGGATGCGACGTTCGACGACGCGAGCGACCGTGCCATCACTTCATTCGCCCCGATCATGAAGTCTTCGATCAACTCCGTAGCGCGATTCTTGAGCATCACTTCGATGCCGGTGACGTGGCCGTCGGACATGGTTGGCGCGGTCTCAATGCTTTCGATGTCCAGCGCGCCGCTGGCGAACCGCGCCGCGCGCATCTTCTGCGCGATATCGTCCTGCAGCTTGATCTGCGCCTGCAGTTCCGCCGACGCGGCGACCTTGGGCGGCGCCGCGCCCTTGTTCTCAAGCCACGGCCCGACCGCGCTGTAGGTCAACTGCGCGCGATTTCGCACCAGCGCGCGATAGGCCTGTCCGGATTGAATCGTACCGTCGACGGCGACGGAGATCTCGATGATCACCGAAGCACGGTCGACGTCCTGGCCCAGCGAGGTGAGGCCAGTGGAAAGCTCCAGAGGCAGCATCGGGAACGTCTCGACGCCCGTGTAGACAGAGGTGCCTTCCGCTTCGGCGCGCCTATCGATCGGCGTGCCCTTTGCAACCGAGCCGTCGACGTCCGCGATGCCGATGAGCACTCGCGCGCCGCCGTCGGACTGGCGTTCGGCGTATTCGATCTGATCCAGGTCGCGCGTGCTGTCGTTATCGATCGACGACCATAGCAGATTGCGCAGATCCTTTACGTCGGGTCCAGGCGCCCCAGGCGTTGCCGCGCGAATAGAAGCAAGCTGAGCTTCAACCTCGGGCGTGAAGTCCGGGCAGAAGCCGTGATCGAGCATCTCCTGATGCGCGTCGGCTTTCAGATTCTCGTGATTGATCAACAATGAGCAAAGCGTAGCATTGTACGGCCCATGAAAAGGGGGACGGCGCGCGTCCGCCCCCCGTAGTTGGCTCTACTGCATGCCGGCCGCGTGGGCTTCGCTGTCGGACGGCGCATAGGTCTTCAGCCATTCATCGGCTTTGGCCTGCGCCACCTCCCTGGCTAACCCATAGCGTTCCTGCAGTTTGCCGATGAGCATATCGCGCTTGCCGGCGATGACTTCCAGGTCCTCATCGGTCAGCTTCCCCCATTGCTGTTTGACAGCTCCCCTCAACTGCTTCCACTTTCCATTCAATTGATCGGCATTCATTGGACATGAACTCCTTTCGGGAATTGAGGCAGGATGCGGCCGCTCCGCCGGGGTCTGCTAAAGCAATCGAGTGGCTTTTTCCTGGTTTCATTCACTTGCCGGATGCCGTCGAGTGGGAGCAGGAAGAACTTTCCGCATCGCGGTAAGAATTGCCGGTGCGGAAAGTTGGCAGGGGCGCGACTCTTCCGCATCGGCCAATTCGTACAGTAGAAGGATGGCGGAACAGTTCGGCATCCTCGTGAGGATCGCGGTGCTTGTGGTGGCGACCTTGCTGCCGTTGATTAATCCGGCGGGCTCGGCGGCGATCTTTCATTCCATGACGTTGGGCATTCCGGATGGAGCGCGTCGCAAGATGGCCTGGCAGATTGGTCTGAATAGTTTTTTTCTGGTGGTGGCCGCAACGTTCATCGGCTCCTATGTGCTGGATTTTTTCGGCGTCTCGCTCACCTCGGTCCGAATTGGGGGAGGATTGCTGGTGGCGGCCAGCGGATGGAAGCTATTGAACGCGGACGAGAAGACAGGGCAGAAATCGGCTGACCTGCAAAATGTCGCGTCACGGACGTTTTATCCGCTGACGTTCCCGTTGACCGTCGGTCCGGGGACCATCTCCGCCGCGATCACCATCGGCGCCAGCCTGAAGGAACCCGGGGTGGTCCTCTGGCAGCGAGCCATGGCGAGCGTCGTCGGACTGGCCGCGGTGGCCTTTACGGTTTATCTCAGCTTCCGCTTCGCGGCCCGGCTGATCGAGTTTCTGGGCGACACGGGAACCGTGGTGATGCTGCGCCTGTCCGCGTTCATCCTGATGTGCGTCGGCGTTCAGATTACGATCAACGGCGTTCTGGTTGTGGTCCAGAGCATCCCGCACTCCTGAAATCGGTAATGCGACAATAAGACTTCGGGACAACAGCTTGGTTATTTACGGCATCTACTACGCGGCGGCGCTCGTGGCGGGAGGGGCGGCGGTGACGTATTTCACAAATTGGATCTGGGCGCTGCCGTTTTACATCCTGGCGGCGTTTTGTCTGTATTTTTTCCGCGATCCTGATCGTGAGATTCCCGCCGGGCCGGTAGCCGTTTCGCCGGCCGACGGCAAAGTGGTGGTTGTGAAGCCGGAAGACAGCGGCAATCGCATTAGCATTTTCTTGAACGTGTTCGACGTGCACGTGAATCGCACGCCAATCCCCGGCCGCATCGTGGACGTTCGTTATCAGGAGGGCCAATTTCTTGTCGCGAGCAAGGAAGAGGCCAGCCACTCAAACGAACAGAACACCATTACCGTCGAAGGCGAAATCGGCGGCCAGAAAACGCGTATTGTGTTTAAGCAGATCGCCGGGTTGATTGCCCGGCGCATTATTTGTTACAAGAAACCAGGCGATACGGTCGCTGCCGGAGAGCGTATCGGGCTGATCAAGTTCGGCTCGCGGGTGGACGTGCAACTGGGGCCCGAATGGGAGGTCACGGTGCATGTGGGCGAGCGTGTTTCGGCTGGATCGAGCGTCATAGCGAGGAAAAAATCGTGAACCTGCGCGAGAGGTTGGTCGATCCCAAGTCCCCCGAACGCCGCCCGCGCCGCGCGGCCTATGCGCTGCCAACGCTGTTCACGGCGGGCAATGTTTTTTTTGGCTTTTACGCGCTCATCGAGATTTTCCAGGGCGCAATGCAGATGGCGCAAGGCTCGGGCCCGGCCAATCAGCATTTCGTGAAGGCGTCGCTGGCTATCGGCTTGGCCGTGTTCCTGGACGGCCTGGATGGCCGCATCGCGCGTATGACCAACACGGTGAGCGATTTTGGCCGGGAGATGGATTCTCTCGCCGATGTGATTGCCTTCGGCATCGCTCCGGCCGCGCTGGCATTTGTGTGGGGCGTGCAATTTGTGGACCCCGCCGGAATGCCGCCGCAGATTTTCGACCACTTCAACGGGGCAGGGTACTTCTGCGCGTTCCTGTTCCTGCTGTGCGGCGCGATGCGGCTGGCGCGTTTCAACATTCAGAAGAATCCCATGCCCAAGAATCCGGGACGTCCGGATCGGAAATACTTCGTCGGCCTGGCGATTCCTTCGGGCGCGGCGGTGGTGGCCAGCATCGTCTATGCCTGCGACGGCGTGCCTCTGCACTTGTGGACCTTCTCAGCGGCCTGGATGGCGCTGCTGGCGCTGCTCTCCTTTCTGATGGTGAGCACGTGGCGTTATCCCAGCTTCAAGGATCTGAGCCTCACGCGCCCGCGTTCACCCATCACCTTCGTTTTGATCGGCATCGTGATCTTCCTGGTCTGGCGTTTTCCGCAAGCAGCGCTGCTGGCGATGTCGGCGGTCTACATGCTCAGCGGAATCGTGCTCCGCATCGGGGGCGCGATCCGCAGAAGAATCAAGCCGGCGCCGCCTCAACCGGAGCATCAAGTTGGCTGAACCCTTTCTCGTACGACCCCTGGTCGCGGTAGTGGGCGGCGACTCCCTTCTCGGCCGCGAACTGCGCGAATTGCTGGCTGAAGCAAAGCCCTCGCCGCGCGTCGAATTGATCACCGGCGCATCGGAACAGCTCGCCTCGGACGACGAGGAGGAAGATTTAGCGATGGTCCCCTTGACGGCGGAAAGCTTAAAGGGTGCCTCGGTCGCGTTTCTCGCGGGAACGCCTGCCTCGAGCCGCAGGGCTCTGAAAATCGCGCCGAAGAATACGGTGCTGATTGATCTGACCTCGGCGCTTGAAGAGCAGCCCAGCGCCCGCTTGCGGGCTCCCGCAGTCGAGACAGGAGCTGAAACGAATCGGGACGCTATTCAAGTGGTGGCGCACCCCGCAGCCATCGCCATCGCCATGTTTCTGACTCGCGTGGCCGAGTGCGCGCCTGTGCGCCGCAGCGTGATTCATGTGTTTGAGCCCGCCAGCGAGCGCGGCCAAAAAGGCCTCGATGAATTGCAGCAGCAGAACGTCGCGGTGCTGTCATTCCAGAAGCTGAAAACCGACGTGTTCGATACGCAGCTCGCCTTCGCCATGCTGGCGCGCTACGGAGAAGAGGCGGATGAGCCTCTGGAAGGCGTCGAGAACCGCGTGGCGAAACACCTGGCGTCGCTGCTGGCCTCGCGCGCAAGTATTCCGATGCCATCGCTGCGGCTGATTCAGGCTCCGGTATTTCACGGCCATAGTTTTTCCGCCTGGGTGGAATTTGCCGAAAATCCAGGCGTGGAAGCGCTGCAGTCCGCGCTCCACGGCGAAGGGATCGACGTGCATCGGGACGAGCCTCCGTCGAACGTCGGCGTCGCCGGGCAGAGCGGATTGAGCGTCGGAGCAGTTTCGGCGGACGTCAATCAGCCCCGCGCCTGCTGGTTCTGGATGGCTTCGGACAATTTTCGACTGGCGGCAGCCAACGCCGTCGCGGTGATGAAAGAGTTTGTATGAGATGGACCGCCGGCGCGCTGGCGCTGCTCCTCTGTTCCTGCGGCTACCACACCGCGGGCCATGCCGACCTGATGCCGAAGACGATTCAGAGCGTCTGCATCCCGGCGTTTAGGAACGCGACATCGCGGTACAAGCTGTCCGATCATCTGCCGGAGGCGATCAGCCGCGAGTTCATCGCACGCACCCGGTATCACATCAGCTCGGATTTGGACAGCTGCGACGCCATCCTGCGCGGCCAGGTGGTGAACTACCTGGCGAATCAGACCACTGTCGATCCGGTGACCGGACGCGCCACGGCGGCCGATATCCATGTGTTTCTCTCAATCACCTTCACCGAGCGGGCCACCGGTCAGGTGCTGTACAGCAATCCGAGTTTCACCATGAATGAGCGTTATGAAATTTCCACTGACCCGATCGCTTACTTCGAGGAAAGCGACGCCGGCCTGAATCGCGTGGCCACGTCGGTGGCCCGGCAGGTGGTTAGCGCGATTTTGAACAAGTTTTAGGGTCAGATAAAATCCCGGGCTCACACCAGGGGGCTATAACCCCGCACGTCAGAGTCTGTGAAGACCCTCCTTTCTTGACTAGCATTCGGGAGCGGAGGGGACAGACCGCTGTGTCCACTGACCACGATTTGTTGAAAGTGCGGCGTTTGTGGGTCGGGGACACAGTGGTCAGTCCCCGTCAGCAGGGAAATTCCGCGTAAAGCGCGTTTTCACACAGGCTCGTCAGTGCGGGGATCATCGCGCGATCGCACTGTATCATGAAGAGACAGCATGACTCCTGACCAGTTTCTTGACCTATTGAAAAAATCCGGACCCGCTCCGGCGTACCTGTTCCTCGGTCAGGAATCTTATCAGCGGGAGCGCTGCCGAAAGGCTCTCCTGGATGCCGTCTTGCCGCCCGAGAATCGCGAACAGGGGCTCACGCGGCACGATCTGGACGAGATCCCACTCGCGGCAGTGCTCGATGACGCGCGGTCCATGTCGTTGTTCGCGGCCAAGCGCGTCATCTGGGTGGCGGGCGCGGAGTCGGCTCTGCCGCGCGGCCGCGCGAAGGCCTCCGAAGAGGATGGGGAAGAAGGCAAACCGGCCGATGCAGCGGAGCTTGCCGCCTATTTGAAGGATCCGACGCCGGAGACGACCATCGTCATCGAGGCCAGTCGCTACGATTTTGAAGGCGAGGACAAGGCTCGCATCGAAAGAGTGCAGAAATATTTCTCCTGCGTGCCGATGCAGGTGGAGTTTCGCGCTTTCGATCCGTCGGAGGCTCGCGCGCTCGCGCAATCGCTGACGAAGAAGGCTCAATTGCAGCTCGGTTTGGGCGAACTCGCGTTGCTGCTCGAAGCCACCAATGGCGACGCGTCGCGCATCGCGGTCGAGATTGAAAAGCTGTCTCTTTACGCCGGGACGTCGCGGAAAATCACGGCCGAGGACATCGCGGAGCTGGTGCCGGACGCCCAGCAGACCACGGTGTTCGCCCTTGTGTCCGCCCTCGGCCGCGGCGATCGCGCTCGGGCACTGGAGATCCTCGACACGCTGGCCAAGGAAGGCGAATACATGCCCCTGGCGCTGACGTTCCTGGCTACGCAATTTCGGATGGCGCTGGCGGCTCGCGAGGCGGGGATGCGCAGCGCCGGCCAGATTCAGGCGCATTTCAACAAGATCGGGGCGAGGATCTGGCCGGAGCGAGCCCGGCAGATTGAGCAGACCGTGGGGGCGTTTCCAAAGGCCCGGCTGGAGCACGCGGTCGTGAAGCTATTCCAGGCGGACTACGCCCTTCGCGATGCGCGTCCGGACGACCGCATCGTGATGGAAGAAATGATTATTGCGCTAACGAAATCCCCTGGCTGACGCCAGGGGTTATGCCGCGGCGAGCTTGCGCAGGCGCAGCGTGATGCGGCTCTTGTAGCGCGCCGCCGTGTTCTTCTTGATAATGCCCCACTTAGCGGAGCGGTCGATCAGGGAGAACGTCTTCGGCACGATGGCCGTGGCCGCTTTCGCGTCCTTGGCTTCGAGCAACCGGCGAAGAGAACGAATCTGGTGGCGCAACCGTGATTTGCGAATGCGGTTGACTTCCGTTCGCCCCTCGGTGATGCGCACACGCTTCAGGGAAGAAACTGTGTTTGCCATCTAAGAGTTTATGATAGCCTGCCGCCGGGGCCGGGGTCAATTCGGGGCGCCTGAGCCAAACGGCCAAGGGAATCGGCGTTTCTCAGCATCTGGAGGTTTGGAATGCGATTTCTCCTGACTTTCGCTCTTGCAGGCCTGGCGGGGGCCCAAGCTCTTCCGCCCGACATGCCGCCCCTGCCGCCCGGCTTCAAGATGCCGCCGAATATGGCACGGCCCGACAACTCTCGTTCGAAGCGGGGGAAGCGCCCGGGAAACGATGCCGGGCGGGTGAATCCGCCGGGTGTGCCGATTTCGATGGATAGCGCTCCGATGAAGGCGTTTGAGGCGCTGGAGCAGCACGGCGTCTATCACATGCGCATCACCATGGTGACTCCCGATCCTCAAATGGCGCAGATGCTGCAGATGGTGGGATTCGCTCCCACGGAGACTACCGTCGCGAACGGCGCCAAGCAGGTGATCATGCGGATGAAGCTCGCGTCGAGCGATAACCCGGGGCCGCCCGATGACTGGGAATTTCGCAGCGTCACCAAAGACGGCAAGACCGCCAGCCTGATGAGTTCCCCCGCCGTGCCCAGGCTGCTGGCGGAGATGGACGCGAAGTTCGCGAAAGACATGGCGCAGCTCAACCAGATGGCCGCGCGAGCTGCGGCTCAGAGCGCCATGTCGGGCCCCTTGGGCTGGATCAGCTCAGGCGTGCTGGCTGCCTCCACCGCATTGTCGGACACCATGGCGGTGAAGATGCTCAAAAAAGCCCACGAGATGTTCGAGTGGCAGTGCAGGGCGGCTCCGAAGACGGAGCCCGTGGACCACAGTGTTCCTCCTCCACTGACGGATCTGAACATGATGGGCGACCAGACGGTGGACGGCGCGGCCGTAACAACCTATGAGTTCTTCATCAAAGACAAAGACCAGTTTCGCGGACCGGCGCAAATCCATATTCTGAAGGACAGCGGGTTGCCGATGCGCATTGAGCTGAGCGATCCGCAGATGCGCGGCGCCAGCATCCGCATGGACTACTACGATTTCGAGAAGGGCGATATTGAGATTCCGGCGTGTATCGCGAAGGGTCAGTAGCGGGAGCCCGGGCGACGCAAGACGCCTTCCTCGGCGGAGAAGGCCTTACTTCGCCTTCAGCAGAAAGATCTGGACGATGGTGATGTGCCTATGGTCCGAGGCGGACCACGACAGAGCAACCTGGAACTGTTTTCCGGGAAAACGCAGGGACACGTATTTCATGGAAGGAACAAAATTTCTGGAGTGCGGGACGTCCTGCGCGCCGAGCTTCTTGTAGTACTCATCGACTTTCTCGAAAGAGTCCGGCGTCGTGTAAACGGCCAATTCGGAAAACTGAGGGCCGTGTTGCCGATTCGAAGCGGTGAGTGCCGCATCGGCGGTGGCGCCGGGATACGTAGCCACGTCCGGCAACGCGCCGAGACAAAGCAGAGCGAACAAAAGAGCAGCCGTAAGAGATTTCAAAGGGACTTCCTCCGCTGGCCTCTCCACGGAGGCTGCCTAACAGTAGCACGCCTTGTTCAAGAGGGTTCGCGCCAGGCCCGTCCGGCGATCAGCCAGAGAGTCGCTGGCACCAGCATGAGTGCGCCCGTGGCGGCCGCAACCGTGCGAACGGCGATGCCCGCGTCCACGGCCCGGCCTGCGGCGAAACTGGAAATCGATAGCGCCAACATGCTGAGCGCGACTTCGGCGGAGAATACTCGTCCGCGGAACCGATCGTCGGTCTGCATCTGCAGCAAAGTGGCGGAAGCGGCCCAGCAAGCCGATCCGCCCGCGTGCGCCAGCAGCAGCGACAACACAGCCATCATCAGCGATCCGGCTGAGCCCAAAGCCACATAACCGGCGCCAATCATGGAAAAACCTGCCAGGATGGTCCAGCGCAAGCGGCTGCGGTCGAGGCCCGCGAAATTTCCGCCGAGAAACGAGCCTAAGATCGCGCCGGCGCCGCGCGAGGCAAGCAGCACGCTCATACCGAGGGCTCCGGCTTGTGCGGCGCTCATGCCCGCCAGTTGGAGCCGGAAGACACGCTCGCCCAGAACCGGCAGAATCACCCAATTCGATCCGGCCAAGCCGATGCCTCCCTTGACGAAGATCGCCGACAGCAGCTTGGGATCCCGGCGGACGTAGCGCAGGCCTTCGGCGATGGGCGAAAAATCCACCAGGTCGCGCCATTTCAGCGGCGGCAGGTTTTCGGCATGTGGCTCGGCGAAGCGCATCGATCGGATCAGCAGCGCCGAAACGACGAAAGACAGCGAGTTGACGATGAACACCGCAGGGCGGCCGAAGCTCACCAGTACCAGCCCGCCGAATGCCGCGCCCATCGCGAAGTTGATGGACCAGGTCGCCGACGACAGGGCGTTCGCAACGGGAATTTCCTCGTCCTTGGCGATATTCGGAATCACGGCGCTGCGCGCGGGCTCAAACATCGCCCAGCAGACGGTTTCCATCGCCAGCAGTACATAGAGCAGAGGCAGAATGGCGCGCGTGCGGACCAGCATCATGGCCAGCACGATGCCCGCGCGAGCACAATCGGCGAGGATCATCACCCTCCGGCGGCTGACGCGATCGTTGATTACGCCGGCGGTGGGCGCCATGAAGGTCTGCGGCAGCACCTGCATCAGGAATGCCAGCGCCACCATCTGCGCGCTTCCGGTGAGCTCCAGAAGAAACGTGAAAATGGCGATGGAGTAGAACCAGTCGCCCAGTTCGCTTACGATTTGCGCCGTCCAGAGCAGGCGAAAATTGCGGTTTTCGCGCAGGATTCGCCAGTAGGACGAGAAGCTCACACTGTATACAAACCCATGGCCCGCTTCACTTTATGCACCGTGTCATTGGCGATCGGCCGGACCTTTTCCGCTCCGTCCTCGAGAACGCGCGCGATGTAGCCCGTCTCCGCCGTGATTTCCTGGTAGCGTTTCTGGATCGGTTCGAGCGCGGCGATCACCGACTCGGCCACGGTCTTTTTCAGATCGCCGTAGCGCATTCCGTCGAACTGGTTCTTCAGGGCGACATCGGAGCATTCGGTGAACGCCTGATAGATCGACAGCAGGTTGCGGACGCCCGCGCCCATCGTTTCAAAATCCACGGCAGGGGCAGAATCCGTGGTGGCGCGCATGATCTTCTTGCGGACGATGGCGGGAGGGTCCAGCAGGCTGATGGCGTGGCCGGTGCCAGCCACCGACTTGCTCATTTTCTTTTCCGGATCGTCCAGGCCCATGATGCGCGCGCCGACGGTCGGCAATTTCGTCTGCGGGACGGTAAACGTTTCGCCGTAGAGCGAATTGAAGCGCTGCGCGATGTCGCGGGTCAGCTCCAGGTGCTGCGTCTGGTCGTCGCCGACCGGGACGATGGCGGCCTGATAGAGCAAAATGTCGGCGGCCATCAGCACCGGGTATTGCATGATGCCGTCACTGACGGTCTCTTGCGCCGCCGCTTTTGCCTTGAACTGCGTCATGCGTTCCAGCCAGCCGATCGGCGTGACGCAGGTCAACATCCAGGCGAGCTCGGCATGCGCGGCGACGGAGGACTGGACAATCAGCGCGGAATTCGTCGGGTCGATGCCGATGGCCAGCAGCATTCCGGCCAGTTCTTCGATTTTGGCGCGCAGCTCCGCCGGGTCCTGATACATCGTGATCGCGTGAAGATCGACGATGCAGTAGATGCTATCGTAGTCGTACTGGATCTTGGCCCAGTTTTTCAGCGCGCCAAGATAGTTGCCGATGTGCGGGCTGCCCGTAGGCTGAATGCCGGATAATACGCGTGGTCTCATTAGAAATTGGGGGAAACTTCCATCGTAAACGAAGTAACCATCGAAAAGTGGGTTTATGGCGGCGAGGCCATGGCCCGCATCGACGGCCGCGTGGTCTTCGCGCCGTTCACTCTGCCGGGCGAGGTCGTCCAAATCGAGGCGAAACAAGGCGGCATGCATGCGTCGCTGGCCGCC
This sequence comes from Bryobacteraceae bacterium, assembly GCA_035542735.1. Taxonomy (GTDB): domain Bacteria; phylum Acidobacteriota; class Terriglobia; order Bryobacterales; family Bryobacteraceae; genus Palsa-187. Next base: position 259,199 of record DATKKV010000021.1, on the reverse strand, counting down.
GTCGTTAAGCCCGCGCCAGAGCGCGTGGCCCCGCCATGTCCCTTATTTACGCGGTGCGGAGGCTGTCACTATCAGCACGCTCCGTATGATTTTCAGGTCGCGCGCAAGGTGGAGATCTTGCGCGAACAGTTGCGCCGCGTCGGCAAAATCGCCTGGGAGGGTGAAATTTCGACGATTCGCGGTCCGGAGCTGGGCTATCGCAACCGCGCTCAATTCCGTCTGGAGGGCGGAAAAATCGGATTGCTGGCCGCCGGATCGCACGACTTGGTTCCGTTGGAAGGCGACTGTCCCATCGCCTCGCCGCGCCTCAATCAAGCCCTGGCCGAGATGCGCGTCCGCATGTCCGACCGCCGTTTTCCCAATTTCGTCCACTCGGTCGAGCTGTTCACCGACGAAACGAGTGTCCAGGTGAACGTGATCGAGACCGATCGCCCTGTAGCGCAGGTGTTTTACCAATGGTGCGAATCGACGCTGGCGCTCGACTATGCCACCGCGCACGGAACCTTTCGCGTAAGCCCCCGGTCATTCTTTCAAGTGAACCGGTTTCTGATCGACCAGCTCGTGGAGGCCGCAGTTGGCCATGCGTCCGGTGGTACAGCGCTGGATCTCTATGCCGGGGTGGGACTTTTCGCTCTACCGCTGACCAAGAAATTCGCCAAAGTCACGGCTGTGGAAGGTGGTGCGACCGCCGCGCGCGACCTGGAGTTCAACGCCAAGGCCAACTTCATGAAGATCCGCGCGATTCAGGCCCGCGTGGAGGACCATCTGGAGCGGATGAGCGACGCTCCCGATTTTGTGGTTGCCGACCCGCCCCGGGCAGGGCTCGGGAGGGCCGTTACGGGCCATCTGGAACGCCTTAAACCGGCGAAATTGACCATCGTTTCCTGCGACCCGGCCACGCTGGCCAGGGATCTAGCCTCCCTGACCTCCTATGGGATCGAAAAAATCACCTTAGTGGACCTGTTTCCACAGACATATCATATGGAAACGGTAGTGCACCTGACCAGACGCTAGAGGTAAACTGGTGGCGGCCTATGCTGACCAGCACCATGCTCATGACACCTTCCTCGGATCACAGCGAACTCCCAACCAGGCTCGGACGCGACCAACGGATCCAGGCGTATCGCATAATGTACCTGTCCCGGCGGCTCGACGACCGGGAAATTCTCCTTAAACGGCAGAATAAGATTTTCTTCCAGATCAGCGGCGCCGGGCATGAAGCCATCGGCGCGGCCGCCGGGCTCGCCCTGCGGCCCGGGCACGACTGGTTCTACACCTATTACCGGGACCGAGCATTGAGCCTGGCCCTGGGCGTTACCTCCGAGGAGATGCTGGAGCAATCGGTAGGAGCCGATGCCGATCCCGCCTCGGGTGGACGCCAGATGCCTTCGCACTGGGGGTCGACCAGGCTAAACCTGGTGAGTGCCTCGTCGCCCACCGGGACGCAGTTCGTGCAGGCGGCGGGGTGCGCCGACGCGTGCCGCCGGCTGGATCCGAGCTCCGACGCGATCACGCTGGTCACCACGGGTGACGGAGCCACCAGCGAAGGCGAGTTCTGGGAGGCAATGAACATCGCGTGCCTCGAAAAGCTGGCCATCATTTTTCTGGTGGAGGACAACGGCTATGCCATCTCCACGCCGGTGGAACGGCAGACGCCGGGCGGCGACTTGTCGAAGATCGTCAGCGGGTTCCCAGGTCTGAAGATTTTCAATTGCGACGGCACCGATTTCGACGCCAGTTACGCGACCATGGTGGAGGCCGTGGCCTACTGCCGCCGCGAGCAAACGCCGGTGTTCGTCCGCGCCACCTGCATCCGGCCGTATTCGCACTCTTTGTCCGACGACGAAAAACTGTACAAGACCCCAGCTGAGCGACAGGCAGAACACCGCCGCGATCCCATCGTGACGTACCCGGAGCGCCTGATCGAAGAAGGCGTGCTCGACCGGCACGGCCTGGAACTGCTGACGCACGGCGTCGACCTGGAGATCCAGGAGGCTACCGAGCGTGTGCTTAAGGCCGCGCCGCCACCCGCAGGCTCCGCGCTGCGTTATCTCTATTCGGAGCGTGTCGATCCGACGTCGGCCGAATTCGACGCCGCGCCGAAGTTCTCCGGAGAGCCGCGCACGATGGTGGACGAGATTAACCTGACCATGCACGAGGAGATGCGGCGCAATGCTCGCATGTTGGTGTTCGGCGAGGACGTGGCCGACGCCAGCCGCGAACGCAATCTGTCCGAAGTGAAGGGCAAGGGCGGTGTGTTCAAGGCCACCCAGGGTCTGCAGATCGCCTATGGCTCTGCGCGCTGCTTCAATACGCCTATCGCCGAGGCGGGTATCGTCGGGCGGGCCATCGGCATGGCCACGCGAGGCATGAAACCGGTTGTGGAGGTGCAGTTTTTCGACTATATCTGGCCGGCGATGATGCAGATTCGGGACGAACTGGCTACGCTGCGCTGGCGTTCGCATAACGGATTTTCGGCGCCCGTGGTGATTCGTGTCGCCATCGGCGGGTACTTGAACGGAGGCGCGATCTATCACAGCCAGTCCGGCGAAGTGATGTTTACGCATATCCCCGGTCTGCGCGTGGTGTTTCCGTCGAATGCCCAGGATGCCTGCGGCCTGCTGCGCACGGCGATCCGCTGCGACGATCCGGTATTGTTTCTGGAGCACAAACGCCTGTATCGCGAACCGTACAACCGCTCACCCCACGCCGGGCCCGATTACACCATCCCGTTCGGCAAAGCGCGAATCGCCAAGACGGGGGCGCATCTGACGATCGTCACCTACGGCGCTCTGGTGCAGAAGTCCATGCAGGCGGCGGTGCAGATCGAAGAGCGCCGGCCCGGGACGACGATCGAGGTGATGGACCTGCGTTCCCTTGCGCCCTACGATTGGGCCTCGATCCGCGCGTCGGTGGAAAAAACCAGCCGCGTGATGATCGTGCATGAAGATTGCCTCTCGTTCGGCTACGGCGCGGAGATCGCCGCGCGCATCGCGGGCGAGTTGTTCAGCTCGCTCGATGCGCCCATTGGCCGAGTGGCCGCGCTGGACACCTGGGTCGGGTATCATCCGCAACTGGAGTACGAGATTCTTCCGCAGGTGGAGAATATCGTGGCGGAGGCGGAGCGGATTCTGGGGTATTAGAGGTTTCCCTTCACGACAGCCGCAAGGCTTTGGACCCGGACGACCAGTAAGCGCCTACAATCATAAAGGGCCCAAAGTGGGCTCTTTACGGAGATAGGTATGAGATTTCCCGGCCGTACGGCCGCTTTCCTGCTGGCGATCCCTGCGTTTGCGCAAACAAGCGCGCTGGCGGATCGCGTCGGCAATACAGGATTTATTCAGCTTCGCGCGGAGAGCTTTCACGCGCTCGAACCCCGGCAGAAGGAACTGGCGTACTGGCTGGTGCAAGCCTCCATCGCCATCGACCCGATTATCTACGACCAGCTCTCCGCCTACGGCATCCGAGAAAAGAGGCTATTCGAAGAGATCGCCGCGCATCCCGAGGGCATCGATCCCGCCTCGCTCAAGAAGATCGCCGATTTCGCCAAATTGTTCTGGGCCAATCGCGGCAATCACAATGAAATGACCTCGCAGAAGTTCCTGCCGGACTTCACGATCGAGGAATTACAGAAGGCGGCGGAGCAGGCCTATGCCAACGGCGCTTTTCGCACCACCTACGCCGATCTGCCTGCCCTTGCCGCTCCGGGCCAGGTCGCCAAGGAAGTACAGGCGCTGAAAGACGCCCTCTTCAACGGCGATTTCGAGCCGATGATGACCGCCAAGAGTCCGCGCGGCGGGAAGGATATCATCCAGGCCAGCTCGAACACCTTTTACGGCCCGGGCGTGACGCTGGCCGATCTGGCGAATTTCACGTCGCATTATCCGCTGAACTCAACGGTCATGAAGGATGCGAGGGGCAAACTGACCGAACTTGTCTGGCGCGCCGGAACGCCCGATAGCACAGTGCCCCCGGGCAAATACGCCGTGTATCTAAAGAAAGCAGTCGAGTACCTGCAAAAAGCCGCGGCTGCAGCCGACGCGCCCCAGGCGCAGGCGATCAAGGACCTGATCCGCTTTTATCAAACCGGCGATCCCGCCGATTGGCTCGCGTTCGGAGGCAACTGGGTCCGCAACGATGCCATTGTCGACTTCGATAACGGCTTCATCGAGGTCTACCGCGACGCGCGCGGCGCCAAGGGCAGTTCCCAGAGCTTCGTGACGGTGACCGACAGGCCGCTAACCGACACGATGATCAAGCTGGCGCAAAACGCCGCATATTTCGAGGAAAGGGCCCCATGGCTCGAACAGTACAAGAAGAAGTCATTCACACCGCCGGTGGTGAAGGCGGTCGAAGTACTCATCGAAAGCGGCGACTTCCAGGTCTCCACCATCGGCGACAATCTGCCGAACGAAAATGAGATCCACGAAAAATACGGCACCAAGAATTTCCTGTTCACCAGCAGCAGCCGCGCCTTCGACGAAGCGGCAGGGCACAAAAGCATTCACGAGTTTGCTCCTTCGCCTGCGGTTGCGGAACGCAGCATCAAGTACGGACCGCAAGCCGAGGAGCTGACTACGGCGCTCCATGAGGTCATCGGCCACGGCTCCGGCAAATTGAGCGCGCGTGTTGCGGGCGGCGCGGAGCCTCATCTGAAAGAGTATTTTTCGACGCTGGAAGAAGCTCGCGCGGACCTATCGGCGTATTGGAACGCCTGGGACCCGAAGCTGAAGGAACTGGGCCTTGTGCAGGATCAGGAGGAGGTCGGCAAGGCGATGTACGATATGGCTGCGGCCAACGTCTTACAGCAACTGCGGCGCATTCCCAAGGGCGACACGATCGAAGAGGATCATCAGCGCGACCGCGCGCTGATCGCGAACTACATCATGGACACGACCGGCGCGATCAACATGTTCGTGCGCAACGGCAAGACGTTCGTCATGGTGGAGGATTACAAGAAAATGCACGAAGCCGTCGGAAAGCTGCTGGCCGAGCTGATGCGCATCAAGGCCGAGGGCGATTACAAGGCCATCAAGGCGCTGGTGGACAAATACGGCGTGCATTTCGATCCCAAGCTGCGGGATCAGGTGGTGGCGCGGTACAAGACGCTGGACATCCCCACGTATTGGGCCGGCATTAATCCTCAACTGACGGCGACGTTCAAGAAAGACGGCAGCGTCGCAAGCGTCGAAATAGCCTACCCTCGCGACGCGGTCAGACAGTATCTGCTCTATGGGTCAATGTACGACGCGGGGCTGATGCCGAAGCCCCGTTGAGGCGGCGCTGGTACACTATCGAGGTTGGAGCAAACACACAATGGAAGATAACCGTCGTGATTTCTTGAAGACCACCGGCGTGGCTGCCCTGGCCGCGGGATTTCCCGCGCTGATCCGCGCGCAGGCGACGACCAACGCGATTAAGGTCGGCCTGGTGGGCTGCGGAGGCCGCGGCACCGGAGCCGCGGCGCAGGCCATGAAGGCCGACGATTTCGCCGAACTGACCGCCGTGGCCGACGTCGCGCAGGAGCGCGTCGATCAGTGCCTGGAACAGTTGATGAAAACCAGCGGGGCGAAGGTGAAGGTGGAAGCGAAGAACATCTTTCTGGGGCTCGATGCCTATCAGAAGGTGATCGATAGCGGTGTCGACGTGGTGATCCTTGCCACGCCCCCGGGCTTCCGGCCGGCGCATCTGCGTGCCTGTATCGAGGCGGGCAAACACGTATTCTGCGAAAAACCCATCGCCGTGGACGCGTTCGGCGTGCGCGATGTGCTGGAAACGGCGAAGCTCGCCAAACAGAAGAATCTTTCGCTGGTGTCCGGTTTCTGTTGGCGCTACAGCAACTACATTGTCGCCACGTTCGACCAGCTGAAGGCGGGAGCAATCGGCGACATCGTCGCCTACTACGCCACCTATTACACGAGCCCTGTGAAACCGATGCCTCCTGCCAATGCCCGCCCGGCGGGCATGAGCGACGTGCAGTGGCAGATCGCCAACTGGTACAACTTCCAGTGGCTCTGCGGCGACAGCCTCGTGGAGCAGGCAGTGCACAGCGCGGACAAAATCGCCTGGTCGCAGGGCGATGCGCCTCCGCTCAGTTGCACGGCGGTCGGCGGTCGGCAGATCCCCGCCGAGGGTGGCAACATTTTCGATCACTTCGAGGTGAACTATGTTTACCCGAACGGTGTCCGCGCGTTCCTGGGCTGCCGGCAGATCGAGAATTGCTGGAACGAAAACGCCGACTACATCATGGGCACCAAGGGTGTGTGCACCATCGGCAGGTCGCCGATGCCGAAGATCACCGGTGCGACGGAATGGACGTTCACCGGCCAGAAATACGACATGTATCAGTACGAGCACGATATGCTGTTCCAATCCCTCCGCAAGGGCCAGCCGATCAATAACGGCGAGCGCATGGCCACCAGCACGCTCCTCGCGATGATGGGCCGCATGGCCGCGTACACCGGCCGGGAGATCACCTGGGACATGGCGCTTAATTCGCAGGAGCGGATTTTCCCGGAGAAACTCGATTGGAATGGATCTCTTCCGGTTCCTCCGCTGCCGCGCCCGGGCGTCACGAAGTTCCTCTGATGCGTTATTCGGCGCTTTTGCTGTCGATGGCGGCCGCGAACGGCGCGGTCAACTTCGAAAAGTCGGTCGCGCCGGTGTTGATCGAGCACTGCCTTCCCTGTCACAGCAGCGCGAAGGCGGGCGGCGGCGTGCGGTATTCCAACGCCGCCACGTCCGCCCGGACCATCGCTCCCGGCGCGCCGGAAAAGAGCCGGCTTTATCTGTCGATTGAATCGGGCACGATGCCACCAGGCGAGAAGCTTCCCAAGGAGCAGTTAGACGCCATCCGCGACTGGATTCGCGAGGGCGCGCGCTGGCCGGCAGGACTGTCGCTGGAGCAGGTGCGCGCGGCCGCCGACGAGCGCGCTATCGTTAAGCGGATTCATGACAAGATCGTGGCCAGCACGGCTCCGCCTCCGTCGACCATGGTGAGAATCCCCGAGGGTGATTTCACCATGGGCTCCGATCGTAAGAAAGACGAGGCGCCTCTCCACAAGGTCCATATCGATTCGTTTTATATGGATCAGTATGAGGTGACATGGGATCAGTACCGGCCGTTTATGTTCGCCAAGGACGAAGGCGTCGATGCGGTGAGCCGTCCCACGCGGCCCTATGTCGAGATGTCCTTCGGCATGGGCATTGAAGGCTATCCCGCCATCAGCATGACGCAGCACGCCGCAAACAAATACGCGGAATGGCTCAGCCAGAAGACGGGCCAGTTCTATCGTCTGCCGACCGAGGCTGAATGGGAATACGCCTGCCGCGCCGGCACCACCACGTTCGGAGAGGATCCGAAGGAGTTGGACAAATACGCGTTTTACGCGGCCAACAGCGGCGGTAAGTATCAAAAAGTGGGACAAAAACTGCCGAACGCATGGGGCCTGTACGACATCCTGGGTAACGTTATGGAGTGGACGCTCGATCAGTATGCGCCGGATTACTACGCGCAGGCTCCGGCGGCGAATCCCTGGAACAAGGCGACCCGGCCGTATCCTCTCGCGGTTCGTGGAGGCTCGTGGCAGGACGGCGCGGATCGTTTGACGTGCAGCGCGCGCGTGGGCTCCGATCCGAGTTGGAAGGAGCAGGATCCCCAACTGCCCAAGAGCATCTGGTACGAAACCGACGCGCAGGGCCTTGGGTTCCGGCTGATTCGTCCGCTGAAAATTCCCAGCGCGGAGGAGATATATAAGTATTGGAACAACGGCGTTGAAAGGGATAATTAGCGCCCTGTTGTTGATGTGCGCCTTGCGCGCGGAGCGGTTTGAGGGGACCGAGCCGCACATGGGCACGCTGGTTCGCATTACGATCTACGCCCGCGATGGTTCGGCAATGCGCCCAGCCTTCGCCCGTGTTAAAGATCTAGACGAGAAACTCTCCGATTACAAGCCCGATAGCGAGTTGAACCGCCTCTGCCGCACGCACGGCGAGCCAGTGCACGTCAGTGAGGATCTCTTTCGCGTGATCGATGCCGCACGAAAGCTATCCGCATTGACTGATGGAGCCTTCGACGTTACCGTCGGCCCGGTGACGCATCTCTGGCGCGCCGGCAAACTGCCGGATGCGGGAACGATGGCCCGCGTGGGCTGGCACAACGTCGTTCTCGATAGGGCCCGTCGCACCGTGGAACTGAAAATCGCCGACATGCAGCTCGATCTTGGCGCAATCGCCAAGGGCTACGCGGCGGATGAAGCGCTGAAGGTGCTGAAAAAACTCGGCGTAAAACGCGCATTGATCGCCGTGAGCGGCGATATCGTGGCGGGCGATGCTCCTCCCGGCACGCGCGGATGGCGCATCGGGCTCGAACCGGCGGGCGGAGAAATTCTGTTGCGGAACACCGCGGTCTCCACCTCGGGGGACACCGAACAATCCCGAATCATCGGCGGCGTGCGCTATTCCCACATCATCGATCCGAGAACGGGGCGCGGACTCACGTCACCGATCGCGGTGACCGTGGTCGCACGGCGGGGCCTGGACGCGGATCCGATCGCGACGGCGGTCAGCGTGTTGGGGGAACAGAGAGGCCAAGCCATATTTCAGCGGAAGGTGAAACGTCTCGTCGTTGTAGGTCATGATTAGGTTAGCCTCATATGGAAGAGACCACGTTTCAAGTTCAAAGAGAGACCGTGTCGGGCTACCTTGTCGTCTGGTGGGACGATCCTGCCGGCTTAGGTGGAATCACAACTCAGGGCGAGGACTTGCGCGACTTGTAACAGCAGATCACGGAGGCAGTGTCCGTTCCTGGTGAGCCGAAGCTGTTCGAGCGTTGGAGAGGCTCGGATTTCTCGCCGTTAGACATCCCGGATCCCACCTACGTATGGCTAAAGGAGGTCGCAGGGTTACGGTACCTATGCACCGCAGCGTCTCTGTGGGTACGCTCTTAAGCGTGATTCGTCAGGCAGATGTGACTCCGGATGAATACCTTAACGCGCTTTAGGAGCGTTTAGGGATTCTGGTCGTCCTCCGCCCCTCTCCTCGCGCCCGGCACCGGTCTGGGCGACGCTTCCGCTTCCATCTCCGTCATGTCGACCCTTTGGTCCCAATCGCCGAGCAGGAAGCGGCAGAAATAATCGGCGCGGACCCAAAAGAAGTAATTCGCCTCGGCGGCGTAGCTGTGGCGTATGCCCGGCAAGATGAACTGGTCGAAGCGTTTATTGGCCTTAATCAGCGCATCAGCCAGACGCATGGTGTTCGCCATGTGGACGTTATCGTCCATGTCTCCCGTAGTCAGCATCAGGTGGCCCTTGAGGTTCTTCGCGATCTCCGAATTCTTCTCGATGTTGTACTCGAAATGCACGGAGCCGTCTTTTTCATTCACCACTTCCTTGATGCCGTGATGCTTTTCGCTCCACGTCTGGTTGTAGACGTTGTTTTCGTGATTGCCGGACTCGCTGACGGCCACCTTGAAGAAGTCCGGGTACTGCAGCATCGCCGCAGCGGACATGAAACCGCCTCCGGAATGGCCCGTGATCCCCACCCGCTCGATATCGATGAACGAATAGCGGCGCGCCAGTTGTTCGATCGCGGCCTTCTTGTCCGCCAAGCCATAATCGCGCAGGTTGCCATAGCCGAAGGTGTGATACCACTTCGAGCGGTGCGGATTGCCTCCGCGATTGCCGACTTCGATGACGATGAAGCCGAGTTGCGCCAGGCCGACGTTCGGACTCTTCGGCGTGAACACCTGCGTGACGCTTTCCGTCTGAGGGCCGGGATAAACATACGCAATGATCGGATACTTCTTGTTGGGATCGAAGTCGAACGGCTTGTACATCACGCCGTAAAGGTCGGTCAGCCCGTCGTCGGCCTTTACGGAAAAGGGTTCGGGCATCTTGAAACCCGTATCCACCAACGCCGAGACATCCGTGGTTTCCAGATCCAGGATTTGGGCGCCCGCGCGATCGTAGAGCACCGAACGCGGAGCGGTATTCACGCGCGACGAATTGTCGACGAAGTATTTCCCGTCGTCGGCCATCGCCACGGTGTGCGACGCGTCTCCCGGGTCGAGCATCTTCATCCCCGCGCCGTCCAGCTTGATGCTGTAGGCGTGGGTGAGATAAGGATTCTCGCCCGGTTCGCGGCCTTCGGCGGTGAAGATCATCGTGCGAGCTTTTTCGTCGATGTTGTCGATGGCTTCGGTGACGAACTCGCCCGAGGTGACCTGACTCTTCAGCCCTCCCTTGCCGTCGTAGAGATACCAGTGACCCCAACCGTCACGCTCGGACCAGTAGAGCAACTCTTCTCCGTTGTTGACCAACCGGAGCGGCTTACTCTCGATGTAGGTGTTCATGCGATCCTCGATCAGCGTGGTCACCTCGCCCGTCTCCGGATTGGCTATACAGATATCGAGCTTGTGCAGATCGCGGCTCTGGCGCTCGAAATAAAGCTTGTCGGAGCCGTCGGCCAGCCACTGCGGGTCGGTGCGCTGCTTCTCGCGCTGGCGGGCAGTAACGGGCGCGGTCAGCACTCGCGCGAATTGATCCTTGAAGCGATCGATCTTCATTTCCTTTCGCGATTTCGCGGCCAGGTCGAAGACCTCCAGGTGCGGCAGCGGAACGTTCACGTCACCCGGCATGGCGTACTTGTATGTTTCGAGCGTCGGCCTGGGACTTTCCAGTGTATGGATCACCCACAGGTCGCCCACCTTGCGCTCATCGCGCCGGACCACCGAAAACTTCTTCGAATCCTTCGACCAGGCGACGACGATCGGCGGCACGCGTCCGGTTTTGTCGCGCGCGGCGGCGGCTTGGCCCGATTCCTGCTGCTGTTGCTGTTCCTGGTCGCGTTCGGCTCCGCTAATGTGGCGCGCGTAGCTGAAACCGTCCTCTCCATCGGTGGTCAGCTGCGTTTCTTTGATCGACGAATCGTCAGACTTCTTCAGCGCCTTTGCGTAGTTTTCCATGTCCATCATCCACAGGTTGTTCTTGCGGGCGAACACGATGGTCTTCTCGTCGGGCGACATGGACGCCCAAGCAGGCTTGCGAGGCTCCGGCGTGAACTCGGGCGGCAGCGTCAGTTTGCCGGAGGCGAGTTCGTACTCGAAATAGAGGGTCCTCTTGCGCGGATTGGGAGGGGCCGCGCCGCGTCCGCCACGGCCCTGCGGGTTGCCCGAGCCGGTGGTCTGCGTCATGTCGCCCTCTTCCTCCACGCCGATGACTTTCTGGGTCCCGTTGATGTCGGCGTCCTTGTCCACCTGCACCTCAAACTGGATCACCGTGTCGTTCTTGGCGAATTTGATGGTACGGATGGGCAGGTGCTGCGCGTCGTATGGTGTGCGCGTGATCAGCGTGAGCATCGCCGCCATTTTGGAGACATCGAACAGCGGAGCTTTCGTCTTCTTTACCGGGTCCACTAGCATGAAGCGCCGTCCGTGGCTGGTTTCGTAGCTGTACCAGAAGCGGTCGCCTTCGATCCAATGCGGGGTCACTTGAGTGTCGAACACCAACTTGCCGATTTTGGTCGTGGTCCAGCGCTGGGCGAGCTCGTAGTTCGCTTTTTGTACTTTGACCGGCTCGGTTTTGGTGTCGGCTGCGGACAGGAGCAGGGAAGGAAGCAGGGGCAGGAATAGCTTCATATTAGAGCTACTATACACGCCTCGGCAAAAGGCGTGCGGCGGACCACGCGAAAAAGCTCATCGCGAAGCCGGCCACTGCGTCGACGGCAAAATGATATCGGCCGTAAATGGTGGCGACGGCGACCGAAAATGAGTAAATCGCCACGATCCACCCCCAGCGTTTTCGCTCCGGAACCGTGAGGAATAACCCCCAGGCGCAGGCGAAGCAGGAGGAAACGTGCGCGCTCGGAAAAACGCTCGAATGAATGCCGAACCGCCCGAGGATCGCAAGGTTAAAACGCCGGAAGATCGTGAAGACGGTGGGAAGGTCCGCCCCCGCGAATACGGCGCGTGGAGGGTCGGAAGGGAAGTACGGGAATAGCGCGTAGGACGCCAGTGTCCCCGCCAGATAGGCGAACCAGAAGGCGTTCAAATGGTCCCGGCGATGGTTGAGTAAGACGATCAGGGCGGAAATCAGCGCGATGGCGTACACCAACGAGTAGCAGATCTCGAGATACGAAGGAATCACCGGCCCAAGGCTCTCGATGGCGGGGCGCAGGTGCCCGGTATTGAGCAGCCAGCGGTCCCACCCAATCCAGGCGTTCTCCAAGTGATAATCCCGTACGGCTGGCGTGAAGAAGTTCATCTCGCGGAAGGCGACGAAGGTGTAGGCCAGCGGCATCCAGTCCCGCAGGTGGGATTCGCCGCGCCTCAACGCAAAGAGAATCAACAACGCGGTCAGCAGGATGCCGGAGGGGTACCATCTCACCGGCGCGTCCAGGCGCACCTGGGCGACCAACGCAACATAGGCGTAGTAGGCCAGGATCAGCAGCTCGTACGGTCGGAAACGCGGGCGCACAATCTTCTATTGTGCCGTGTTTAAGCGATTCTTAGAGCGGGGCCGCCAGATCGGGCATCGGCGCGGCCTGAAAAAGCTTCCGGCACGGCACCGCGATCCAGCGGGCCATGCGATTCGCCTTTTTCTTCCGCGCGCTATCGGTGGAGATGCCGGTCATGGCGTACATCTGGCGGTAGAGCCGCGAAATCAGGACGAACGCGATGCGGCCCTTCACCCCCTTGACGCAGCGCGAGCGATCCCACACGGAGCCGAGGGCGTAGAAGCGGTCCCAGACGCCTTGCGTGCGTTCGCGAATCTCATCGGCGCTCATCAGAGGATGCGGCGTGAACATTTTGGGCCGGTCCGAGGCGGGGATCAGCCAGTACCGCGTCAAAGGAATACCGGCGACGAACTCCGGATTGGACGCCTGTTCTTTTTCCCATCTCTGAAAATCGACGGTGCCGGGGAAAGGCGTCATCATCACAAACTGTGCGAAGGTCACACCAGCCTTCTTGGCCAGCGCCGCGGTTGCCTGGAACGTATCGGGCTTGTCTGTCGGCAGGCCGAAGATGAACGACCCCAAGACGTGCACGCCGTGCTCGCGAAACGTCTGCAATTGTTTTACCAGGCCGTCGCCGGAGTAGTTGAAGTCTTTGAAAACGGACTTCAGTCCCTCGGCGGTCACGGCCTCGACGCCCACCAGCGCGCCCCGGATGCGAGCCTTGTTCATGGCCTTGAGAAACTCCACGTCCTCGGCCGCCTCCATGGTGATTTGCGTGTAGAACACCATGTCCTTGGGCAGCGCGGCCAGCCGGGCCATGAGCACAAAACGCTCCGCGCGAATGGATTCCAGCTCTGCGATGCGTCCGGCGTTGCCCTGCTGGCGCGCGAGCCTCAGGTCCGTGAGCGTGACGGGATAGAAATTATCGTCGGCCAGGGCGATGAAGCGGAAGCCTTTGCGGCGAAGCTCGACAATTTCCTGCATCACGCCGTCGGAAGCTCGCTGGCGCGGGCGCTGCCCGTCGGTCCTCCAGACGGAGCAGAACGAGCAGTGCTTGGCGCAGCCGCGAATCGTCTGCACGGAGGCCCACATATAGCTGTTCTCTGGCATGAGATCCCAACGGGCGGGCAGAAATTGGTCGGGCTCGATGCGCCCGCCGTCATAGATCTTGCGGGGGTTCCCGAGAACGCAGTCATTGAGCGCTTCCGCCCAGATGACGTCGCCATCGCCTTTCACCACGGCGTGAGCGCCTCCCCGTTCGAGCGCCTCTTCCGGATAAAGCGTCGCGTGGATGCCCCCGAAAATTACCCAGGCGCCCCGTTCGCTGGCGAGCTGGCCTACCTGATAACCGCGCAGGGCATTGCCGGTGTGAATGCCGATGCCCACCACGTCGCCGGGGTTGACGTTCTGCGGATCGAACTGCTCCAGAGTCTCATCGCAGATGACGGCGTTGCCGAACACGTTGGGGGTCGCAGAGGCAAGGACGTAAAGCCAGCGCGGCGTGATCACCGCCGTTCCAAAAGAAATGTCGCTGGGGTTCACTAAATGAACGCGCATACCGCTCGGTACGGCCGCCGGAGCGGAGCGCAGATGGACGATGTTCAAACGGAATCCTTCCGATGACTGGAGCGTCAGGTCTACTGCCGGAGCAAGGCGATCAGAAAGAAGATTCCGCCAGGAACCGCGAACGGGACGGCCTGCAGAGGCAACCAGGCTCTCCGCGTCGAATGTTGATTGTACCAAGGTTGCTAACCGGCGCGCACCGCCGCAGTCTAAAGGGTGAATGGAAGATTCCGATAGCGTTGCCGTAGCCCGGGCAAAAGCGGGCGACGGAGACGCCTACCGCGCGCTGGTGGATCGTCACAGCCGCGGTGTCTTCCGGCTGGCATTTCGAATGACGGGCAACGAACAGGACGCCGAAGACATCGTGCAGGAGACGTTTCTGCGGGCATATAAACAGCTGCACCGTTACGAATCGCGGGCCAGCTTCGGGACGTGGCTGTACCGGATCGCGGCGAACTGTTCGCTGGATCTGGCGCGGTCGCGCGGCAGGCACCCGCAGACGGAACTGCTGGAGAACGCCAGCAACGCTCCCGGCCCGGACCGCCTGCTGGCCGGCGGCGAAGTGCGGCGGACGGTCTCGGAAACGCTGGATCAATTAAGCGCGCAGGAACGCGCGGCCTTTGTGCTGCGGCATTTTGAAGGGCAGTCGATTGAGGAAATCGCGTCGTCGCTGGGCGTTTCCGGCGCGGCGGCGAAACACAGTATCTTTCGCGCGGTGCAGAAACTGCGCCGGGCATTGGAACCTTTGGTGACATGATGAACCATCCGAGCGAGGAACAATTCGTTCTGTACTACTACGGCGAGGCGGCCGAGATCGCCCCGCATATGGACGGCTGCGACGCCTGCCGCGCGACGTATCATGCGCTACAGCGCGTACTGAATACCGTGGACAGCTTTCCGGTGCCGGAGCGCCCCGCCGATTACGAGGATCGCGTATGGGCGTCGGTGGAACAGCGCCTGGACCGCCGAGTGCGCCGGCCATGGTGGCAGAGGCCCCAGTTGACTCCCTGGCTGGCTGCCGCGGCGATGGCGGTGATGGTGGTGTCGGCGTTTCTTGCCGGCCGGGCCTGGCGGCAGCCCGCGCCCGTCCAGGTTGCCGACCGTGGAGTCCGCGAACGCGTGTTGCTGGTGGCTGTTGGAGATCATCTCGAGCGCAGCCAAACTGTGCTGGCAGAACTGGTGAACGCCGGCGCGCCATTGGGCAAGCTCGATATTTCCTATGAAAGACAGGCCGCGGAGGATCTGGTGGAATCGAACCGTTTGTATCGCCAGACCGCGTCGGCCAGCGGCGATGTGGCCACTGAGTCGCTGCTCGACGAATTGGAGCCGGTGCTACTGGAGATCGCGCACAGCCCCTCGCAGTTGTCGGCGGGCGAATTGCGAAGCTTGCGGTCGCAGATTGAGGATCGGGGAATTTTGTTCAAGGTGAAGGTGTTTGGAACGCGCGTAGCGCAAACGAATTCTTTGTGAGGAAAACATGAAAAAGACAATCAACATCATCCTTTTGATCGCAGCGCCATTGTTCGGCCGGCAAGTGTTCGGCCAGCAGGTGTTCGGCCAGCAAGCGCCTACGGCGCGAGAGGACACGGATGCGATGCGCTCCAGGATCGACGAGATCAAGACAAGAGCGAAAGCGCAAGTCAAGGCGCTGACCTCGGACCAGATCAGGCGCTCGGTCGACGAGCAGGTACGCGAACTGACCAGCGAGATCGAGCGGCTCGACATCGACGCCGTGCAGGATCAGGTGCGCGCGGCGATGAAACAGGTCGAGAAGCTCGATATCGACCGGATCAACATGGAACTGGCGCAGGCAATGCCGAAACTCACGCCAGTAGCGCCGGTTGCGCCGATGCCACCCATGCCGCCGATGCGAATGGTCTGGGACGGCAACTCGTACGAGTCGGGCAAGTCGCGGATCAATGCGCACAATTATGACAAGGCGGTGGAGGCGTTCGATAAGGTGATCAACGCCAGGGAGCCATCGTCCCACGTGGAGGGCGCATATTATTGGAAAGCCTACGCGCTCAATAAGCTGGGCAAGCGCGACGAGGCGTTGGCCTCTCTTGCCGAACTGCAGAAAAAGTATCCGCAGAGCGGCTGGTCAAACGACGCCAAGGCCTTGCAGGCTGAGGTTCAAGCAGCCAAGGGCCAGCCGGTGTCCCCCGAAGGCGAAGCCGACGAGGATTTGAAGCTCTACGCCATCAACGCGCTGATGGGCTCGGACGCCGATCGCGCGGTGCCCCTTCTTGAAGGGCTGCTGAATAATCCGAAAATGTCCCCGCGGTTGAAGGAACGGGCGCTGTTCGTGCTAGCGCAGAGCGGGTCGGATAAGGCTCATGACATCGTGGCGCGCTACGCCAAGGGCGCGACTAATCCGGATCTGCAAATGACCGCGGTCGAATATCTGGGCTCGTTCCGGTCCAAGGACAGCCGGCAGCTTCTGTCCGAGGTCTACGCCTCCAGCCACGACGTCAACGTGAAGCGCGCGGTGCTGCGGAGCTTCGAACGGTCCCGCGATGCCGACCACCTGTTGGCGGCCGCGAAGAGCGAACAGAACACCGAGCTTCGCGAGGAAGCGATCCGTGGGCTGGGAATCATCCGGGACGACCAAGCCACCGCGGGCTTGGTTGCGCTTTACGGCCCGGAGACGGACCGCAACATCAAGCGCGAAATCATTCATTCGCTGGGCAATGCCGGCGCGGCGAAGCAGTTGATCGAGTGCGCGCGCAAGGAATCCGATCCGGAATTGAAGCGTGCAGCCGTGCAGCGCCTGGCCCAGATGAAGTCGAAGGAAGCGCTGGACTACATCGCGGAGTTGCTCAAGTGAAGACGTTCCTGCTGGTGGCATGCGCGGCGGCTGTCGTCGCGCAACCGAAGATTGAGAACGCGAAACTCCAAACCCGCGCCGTGAGCGGCTCGCTGGAGGCGGACTTCCGCGCGAGCGTCGCATCGCAGTCCGAAGCGGCGTGGGTCGGCTATACAGTGGCGCAGACCGCGGGTGAACGCTCCATGTGCGGCACGGTGAGCCTGGAGGGCGCGCCCGAGTTTGTCGTGCTCTATCGGGTCGCGGACGGGCAGGTGGAGAAGATCCGGACCTATGCCATCGACTGCAAGTTCGATGCCGGCGGCCTCCCTTTGTACTGGCTGACCGGGGTCGATGGAGCCCAAAGCGCGTCGATGCTCGCGTCGTTCGTCGTGCCAGGGAAGTCGCCCCTTTCGAGCAGCGCGCTTTCGGCTATCGCCCGCCATCGGGACGGCGCTCCGGCCCTCATCGATCTGGCCAAGCGTCCGCAACTCCCCGCCAGCATTCGTCAGGAGGCCGTCCGCTGGCTTGGCCGGTCCAAGGATCCGCGGGCGGTCAAATTCTTCGAGGAAACACTCGCGGTGCGTTAACCGAGGCTCTTAGACCCGGCCCAGCCGCCGAACCACGAAGAACGGAAGCATCACGATCGACCAGACCAGATGCAGCGCGCCTCCCACGGCGATGCCGACGATCCGGAAAGGCAGCAGCAGCAGCCAAACGATGGGATAAGCAATCAGCGCGACAATAGCCAGTGGCCAGCAGACCACCAGCAGCAGGCACCAAAGCAGGAACGCAACCATTGGATTCTTCTCCACCTAATCATACGATAGCGGTTCAGGAAACGTTCCAGGTAAGAGAACTGTCCGGCTGGGCTTGAGGGACAATCTCGCCCCGGCGCTTCATATATTCCAGATGCGCCAGAATCTCGAAGACGGCGAAATTGTGATGAAAAGCCGAGAGTTTGCGTTTCCAGAGTAATCCCACCAGCTCATGCGCCGTTCGCGGGGCGATTTTGATCAGATCCAGGATTTCGCCGCAGCGCTCGTCGTGATGTTCGATGATGCTCTCAATCACCGCGCGAAGGCCCGTGAACGGCTCACCATGCGAGGGCCGCACTTCGGCCACGTCGTACGGCAGCAGCAGCTTCAGCGATTCGATATACGTCGCCAGCATGTCCTGTTTCGGATGCCAGGCGATGTTCGGCGTGATTTTCTGGAGCACATGGTCGCCGGAAATCAGAATGCGCGTTTCAGGAGAATAGAGGCAGACGTGGCCGGGGGCGTGCCCCGGCGTCCAGATCACCTGAAGCGTCCCGCCGCGAACCGGTAGGTGCTCCCCGCCTTCGAGAACCAGCTGCGGATGATGCTCCTGGAACGGCATGCGGTGGGATTTCAATGCTTTTTCCATCTCCACCGCTTTTTCCGCGGGCACTCCGGCGATGCGCATCGTCTCGTGAAAATAGGGTACGCCATCCGTACGAGCCAGTTCGGCCAGATGGGCCACGTCGGCCCGATGCATGATCAGCCGCGCGCCGGTGAGCCCCAGAATCTTCCACGAAAGCCCGATGTGGTCCGGATGGTAGTGCGTCAGCAGCAGCGTGCGGATGTCCGTCCACTGCGCGCCGCGCGCGTGAATCGCCGATTCAAGCGCGTGAAAGCACTGGTCCGTGGCCACGCCGGAATCCACCAGCATGAGGCCCCCTTCCAACTCCACCAGGTGCGCGTTGACCGACTTCAGGTCCCACGGGACGGGCAGCGTAATGGTTTGAATCCATGAAGCCTGGATCATGCGACGGCGTCCGCCGCATGATAGGAACTGCGCACCAGCGGGCCGCTTTCCACGTGGCGAAAGCCCATTTCGTAGCCTCGCCGCTTGAGTTCCGCGAACTCATCCAGGGTCACGTAGCGGATGATCGGCAAATGCTTCGGCGACGGTCGCAGATACTGCCCTAGCGTGAGGATTTCCACACTGCTCTTTCGCAGGTCCCGCATCACGGCCAGCACTTCGTCGATCGTCTCGCCCAGGCCGAGCATCAGGCCGGATTTCGTCGGGGTTTCCGGCCGCACGCGCTTCACGTACGCCAGCATATCGAGCGAACGCTCATAGCGCGCGCCCAACCGCACCTGGCGATAGAGCCGCGGCACCGTTTCCGTGTTGTGATTCAGAATGTCCGGCGAGGCTTCCAGCACGATGTCCATCGCCGCGTGCGAGCCCTGAAAATCCGGCACCAGAACCTCGACGCCGCAGCCGGGGACACGCTTGCGGATCGCGCGGATGGTCAGTGCGAAGAGCTCCGCGCCGCCGTCCTTGCGATCGTCGCGGTTCACGCTTGTGATCACCGCGAATTTCAGGCCCAAAGCGGCGCAGGCCTCGGCAACGCGCCGTGGCTCGTCGTAATCCACCGGAAGCGGGCCGCCCTTTTGCACCGCGCAGAATCCGCAGCGCCGCGTGCAGACGTTGCCCAGGATCATGAACGTGGCCGCGCGGCGGTTCCAGCAATCGCCGACGTTCGGGCACGCCGCGCTCTCGCACACGGTGTGCAGCTTCAGCGACTCCACCAGTTGCTTCAGATCTCGATAATTTTCGCCCACCGGCGCCGGGGCGCGTAGCCACGCAGGCCGGGGTGCTTTTGGCTCAATGGTAACCAGCACTTAGCTTTATTTTAACCGCTCGCGCTCTACGTCGTCCTGTAAGATGATAAGAATTGCCTTCGCGACCGTCCAAGACACAGCCGCGCACTCTGGACCGGGTGATTTCCAAGCTGGGCATCGGCTCCCGCACCGACGCGCGAAAGTGGATCGGCGCCGGCCGAGTCGCGGTGAACGGAGAGACAATTCAATCGCCCGATTTGTGGGTGGACCCGTCGCGGGACCGCGTCACACTTGACGGCCGTGCGCTCGTGGCGCACAAGAAGCGGTATCTGCTGCTCTACAAACCCAAGGGCTACCTGACCACTTACAAAGATCCCGAGGGCAGGCCGACCGTCTACGCTCTTCTCCCCGAGGACGGCGAGTGGCTTGTTCCCATCGGCCGTCTTGATCAGGACACCACGGGCCTGCTCATCATGACCAATGATACGGACTTCGTCAATTTCATCATGAGCCCTGAATCTCATGTGCCGAAGACCTATCTGGTAAAGGCGTCGGAGCGGCTGTCCGACGAGCAACTCGATCGGCTACGGAACGGAATTCAACTGGCGGACGGCCCCACCCGTCCGGCTACAATCGCGCGCATTCGCGATTCGGGGAAGTATACGTTTTTCGAGATCACGATCACGGAAGGACGCAACCGGCAGGTCCGCCGCATGGTGGAGGCACTTGGGGCGAAAGTGCTGAAGCTGGTGCGGACGCAGATAGGGCCCATCGCCATCGCCGGGCTCGAGATCGGCAAACACCGCGCGCTGACGCCCGGGGAAATACGACAATTGTTAGGTTCCGCGAACGATGCTTCGACCCGAAAGTCCTGAACAACTCGTCGGCCTGCTGCGCGATGCCGCGAGCGCGCATCGCACCATCCGCCTGGGCGGGAATTTCTCCAAAGACGCGCTCGGCGGCCCGTTGACGGACGCGGATGTTACTATCTCCACCGCGTCGATGTCCCGCCTGCGGCAATACGATCCCCGCGATCTGACCATCAGCGTCGAAGCAGGGATGCCTTTCGCGGAACTGGCGCGCACGCTGGCAGGGCACAAGCAGATGTTGCCGCTCGATCCACCCTGGTTCGAGCAATCCACCGTCGGCGGTGTTCTCGCCGCCAACCTCAGCGGCCCCCGTCGCCGTCTGTACGGCACCGCGCGAGACATGGTCATCGGCCTGACGTTCGCCACGCTGGAAGGCAAGCTGATCAATAGCGGGGGCATGGTGGTGAAGAACGTCGCCGGGTTGGACATGGCCAAGCTGTTGATCGGTTCTTATGGGACGCTGGCTGCCATCGCCATCGCGAACTTCAAGGTGTTTCCCATGCCCGCCGAGGCACGGACCTTCGTGATGGAGTTTGAAACCGCCGCTCAAGCCTTCGCCGAGCGCGACCGTATTCTCAATGGCGTTCTTCAGCCCGCCGCCATCGACATCGTGAACTTGCCCCGCGGGTTCCGGTTGCTGGTTCAGGCGGGCGGCAGCGGCACCGTACTGGACCGCTATGCGCGCGAGTTGCCGCACGCGGCCGTCGCGGAGGAATCCGTGTGGGATGCCGTCCGCGAGTTTTCGCGCCGCTATCTCACGGCGAATCCGGGCGCGAAGGTCGTGGCGATGCACATGCCTTTGTCGAGAATGGCCGAGGAGGCGGCGAAGCTCAGCGTGCCGTTCATCGCACGCGCCGGCTGCGGCGTCATTTACGCGCACTATTCGAAAGACGCGCCGGAAACGCCGCTGGCCGGCGACTTTGCGACCATGACGAAGGTGAAGGAAATGTTCGATCCGGAGCGATTACTCAACCGGGGGCGCTTGTATGGCCGCATCTGATGCGCCTAAACAGGCCGATCTGGACCGCTGTGTCCACTGCGGCCTCTGCCTGAATGCCTGTCCCACCTATCGCGAGTTGGGCGTCGAAATGGATTCGCCCCGCGGCCGGATCTATCAGATGGCGCAAGTCGCCAACGGAGCGCCTATCACGGATGCCTATCGCGATCATATCGGCCTCTGCCTCGCCTGCCGCGGCTGCGAATCGGCCTGCCCGTCCGGCGTGCAATACGGCCGATTGATCGAAGCAGCACGCGCCGATCTGGAGCAGCGCACAGAGCGGCCATTTTTCGCACGCATCGTCCGCAAATTCGTTTTCGACATCCTGCTGCCCAGCCGTTTTCTTCTGCGTTGTGCCGGAGCTCTCATGTGGATGTATCAAAGCCTGGGCCTCCAACGCCTGGCGCGCGCCACCGTCCTGAAAATGACGCCCCGCCTTCGTGAGTTGGAATCGCTTGCTCCCGCCGCGGAACTGCCGAGCTTCTATCGCCACATGGGCCGTGCCTTTCCCGCGAAGGGCGAACGAAAACACCGTGTGGCGTTGCTCTCCGGCTGCATCGCGAACATTTCTTTCGCCCGCTTGAATGAGGCGACGGTCCGCGTCCTGCAAGCCAACGGCTGCGAAGTGACCGTCCCGGAGGCACAAACCTGCTGCGGAGCCCTGCACGTCCATTCCGGCCTGCGCGAAAGCGCTCGCAAGCTGGCCCGCCAGAACGTCGCCGCACTGGCCGATGCGGGATTCGACGCGATCCTCACCTGCGCCGCCGGCTGTGGCTCGACGCTTAAGGAATACGACGAACTGCTGGAGCACGACCCCGGCTATTCGGAGCGCGCCCGCCGTTTTGTCACTCAGATGAAGGACGTGACGGAGTTTCTCGCCTCCATCGGTTTGAATCCGCGCATGAGCGAAGTTCGCTGCGTGGCCACCTGCCAGGATTCCTGCCACCTGGCGCACGGCCAGCGGATCAAGTCCGCTCCGCGCGACTTATTGAAGCAAGTCCCTGGGCTCACGTTCAAGGAGCTTCCTCTTTCCGACGTATGCTGCGGCAGCGCGGGCATCTACAATGTCGTCCACACGGATATGGCGATGGCGCTGCTCGATAGGAAAATGGACTCCGTCGCGCTCACGGGAGCCGATCGCATCGTCACCGCGAACGCCGGCTGCATGCTGCAACTACGCGCGGGCGTCGAGCGGCGTGGCACAGGCCAGAAGGTCTCCCACGTGGTGGAAGTGCTCGATGAAGCCTATCGCGCCGCGACCCGTTGATATAGTGAATACGAAAATATGAAAGTCTTTCTCGGAATCATCCTCTGCGCGGCGCTCGCCCGCGCGCAAGATGAAAAACCTCTCCGCGTGGCCATAGCCGGGCTGAATCACGGACATGTGGACGGATTTTTCCGCGCTCTCAAGAATCGCAAGGACGTGGATGTCGTCGGGGTATTCGATCCCGACGTGTCCCTCCACAAGAAATACGGTGACCGCTATGGCATTTCAGCCGGCCTCTTTTATGCAGACTTAGCCAAGATGCTCCATCAGGTGAAGCCCGAAGCCGTCGCCGCATTCACCGACACGTTCGGCCATCCCATGGTGGTGGAAGCGGCCGCCGCGCACAAGATTCCCGTGATGATGGAAAAGCCACTGGCCGTCAGCATGGATCACGCCCGCCGCATCCAGAAGGCCGCCACGAACGCCGGCATCCCCGTCGTCGTCAATTACGAAACCACCTGGTATCGCAGCCATGCCGAAATTCACGCGCTGGTTAAGGACCAGAAAGCGATGGGTGACATCCGCAAGATGGTCGCCATGGACGGCCATCAGGGGCCAAAGGAGATCAACGTGCCGCCGGAGTTTTTTTCCTGGCTCAGTGATCCGGTGAAGAACGGCGCGGGCGCGCTATTCGACTTCGGCTGCTACGGCGCCAACCTGATGACCTGGATGATGGACAATCAGCGCCCTCTCCGCGTCACCGCCATGATGCAGCAGATCAAGCCGGAAATTTACGCGCACGTCGACGACGAGGCGACCATCCTGGTGGAATATCCGAAAGCGCAGGGCATCATCGAAGGCTCGTGGAACTGGCCCTTCGCGCGCAAGGATTTTGAGGTGTACGGGCAGCGCGGCTATGCGATCGCCACCGGAGGCGACGGACTCACCTTGCGCTTGCCCGGCCAAAAGGAAGAATCGCGCACGCCTCCGGAAATCTCGCCCGACGACCGCGATTCCGTGTCTTATTTGATCGCCGTCGTGCGAGGCCGCCGCAAGCCCTCGGGCTTGTCATCGCTTGAAAACAACATGATCGTCACGGAAATTCTGACCGCAGCGCGCGAATCGGCGAAGACGGGCAAAGCGGTCGTGTTCGGGAAGAATTAGCTACTTCGGTTCCGGAACGTTCGGCTTCTTGTAGACCTTCTTCAGCGATTCGCGATATTCGTCGAACAGCACGCGGATGCCGTCGAACTCCTTTTCCACGGCCGCGCGATAATCGGCGCGCGTCAGAAAATCGTAGAGCAGCGCCGTCATGGCCTGCGCGTCCACCACGAATCCCTGATGGCCGATTTCAGCCAGCGCGTCGGTCTCCATTTCATAAGTGTGATAAGGAGCGTTCGTGGTCGAGGCGCTGAAGCCGATGCCGGGCACCGCGCTCGACACGCTGCCGGTTTCGTCGAAGCCCATCGGCTTGCCAGGTGCCTCGTCGACCTTCCTGCCGCCGTAATGCTTCATATAAGCGAACGCCAGTTCGGCCAGCGTGGCCGCGGAAACGCCATCGCGCATGCGGCCGTAGTTGTCGATCTTCACTTTCGTTCCAGTCGCCAGCGCCGCCGCCCGAGCGGCATTATCGGTGAACTCGCGCACTTGTTCCAGATAGACTTCATCCGGATATCGGATGTAAAAATCCGCCCCGGTGCGATCTGGAACCACGTTTGGAGCCGCGCCTCCTTCGCTGATGATTCCCTGTATGCGAGCCTCGGGGCGAATACTCGCGCGGACCGAATCGATATTCTCAAACAAATGGATCACTGCTTCCAGCGCGTTGCGGCCGTCCCAAGGCGTCATCTGGTGCGAGGGCGCGCCGCTGAAAGTGTACTTCACACCGTCGATGTTCAGGCAGCAGGAGCCGAACCCGGGTGCGGGCCTCTGCGTCGACGGGCTGGAATGACTCCGCACAATCACGTCGATCCCGTTAAATACGCCCGCCTCGAACATCTGCGTCTTGGCCACCGGGGGCATCATCTCCTCGCCCGGCGTGCCGAAGACCGTGATCGATCCCGGCGCTTGCGTCCGCTCCATCAGTTCCGCTATCGCGATGGCCGCGGCGATACCCACGGGACCCTGCGCGCTGTGCTGATCGCCGTGAAACGCGCCCTTGGTGCCGCGCAGCGCGTCGTATTCAACGATCACGCCGAGAGCCGGATGCTCGTGGCGGCCCTTGTATCGCGCCACAAATGCCGTTTTCAGATCCGCGACGCCTGGAGTAATCTCGAAACCATGCTTCTTCAAATATGCCGTCAATATATCGACCGACCGCGTCTCCACGAAGCCGACCTCCGGATGGCGCGTGATGTCGTCGGCCATCGCCAGAAGTTCTTTCTCCATCAATTCCCGCGCCCGCGCTGCCGTTTGCTCCCGCGCCGGGTTCGGCGCGGTCATTTTCATGACCAGGGACGGCACATCAAGAGACTTTTCCAATTCGCTCATCTTGCGAATCACGTCACCAGCAGCCTCGCGCTCGGTGGGGGTGTCTTGGACCAGCGTGGTGGCGGCCAGCAAAAGATGCGGAACGATCATTTGAGCATGATAATCTGATTAATCATTGGAAGGCTAACGTGCTGATGCCGGATCATGTTCCGAAAATTGACGGCGACGATGCGGGTAAGCAGGCCTTCGCCTTTGCCTTCGGCTATATCCAGGCGCTGATCCAGATGGTCTACGCGTAAGATCAACGCCGCCACGTGAAAATGGTTTACACTCGATTGGTTTAGGAGAGGTGTAACTTGTCTATTTCCCGAGTTGTGTTCCTCGGCGCGGCGCTGGCCTCCCTCGCGCTGCCGCAGACCATTGACGAACGGCTGTATTCGGAGATGCGCTGGCGCTCCATCGGGCCTCCTCGCGCCGGACGCGCGCGAGCCCTGGCCGGTGTGCCCAGCCAGCCTAACGTTTTCTATATCGGATTTGATAACGGAGGCGTCTGGCGTTCCACCGACTACGGCTCCACGTGGACGCCTCTGTTCGACAATCAGCCCACGGGCTCCATCGGCGCGATCGCCGTGGCTCCCTCGGACCCGAATATCATCTACGTCGGCAGCGGCGCCGGCATCATCCGGCCCGATCTGGCCACCGGCGACGGCGTCTACAAATCGAAGGACGCGGGCAAAACCTGGACCCACCTGGGCCTGCGCGATTCGCAGATGATCGCCGATATCGAAGTGGATCCGCTCAACGCAAACCGGCTCTTCGTCGCCGCCCTTGGCCATCCTTATGGGCCGAACGCCGAACGCGGAATTTTCCGCTCCACCGACGGCGGAGCCACTTTCGAGAAGGTCCTCTATAAGGACGAGTACACCTCGGGCAACGATGTCCGCATCGACCCCAAGAACCCCAACATCGTCTACGCCGCCTTGTGGCAGCAGCAGCAGGGATTTTATGAAAACGGCGCATTCGGCGGCACCGACGGAGGCGTCTTCAAGTCCACCGACGGCGGCGCCTCGTGGCGCAAGTTGACCAATGGCCTGCCTCCCATCATCGAAGCGAATCTGGCCATCTCGATGAGCAATCCGCAGACGCTCTATGCGACCGTAGCCGCAGGAAGCGCAGCTCCGGCAGCCGGGCGGGGCGGTCGTGGAGGCCGTGGCGGCGGAGGCGGGGCCATTCAGTTCTACAAGACCATCGATGGAGGCGAGCACTGGTTCCTCGCCACTGACGATCCTCGGGTGTCGGAGACGGGCTCGCAGCGCCATCCGCCGGATACTCGCCCGCTCGGCCGCATCGGCGGAGGCGACCTGCCGACCATCACGGTCGATCCCCAGGACGAAAATGTCGTCTATAGCTGCTCCACCGTATTCTGGCGCACCGAGGACGGAGGCCAGACATGGTCGGCCGTGCGCGGCGCTCCGGGCGGTGACGATTATCAGAAAAGCTGGGTGAATCCCAATAACTCGCGAATCATCTTACTCGTCAGCGATCAGGGCGGCGTGGTTTCCGCCAATCGCGGCGAATCCTGGAGCAACTGGTACACGCAGCCTACCGCGGCGATGTATCACGTAACTGCGGACAACGCGTTTCCGTATCGCCTGTGCAGCGGCCAGCAGGATTCCGGCTCGGCTTGTGTTGACAGCCGCGGGATGGATGGCGAAATCACGTTCCACGACTGGCATCCGGTAGGGATCGAAGAATACGGCTACGCCGCGCCCGATCCAAGAAATCCCGATCTGGTCTACGGCGGCAAGGTATCGCTCTATAACCGCATCACGGGTCAGAAAGGCAGCGTCGGACCCGGCGGCGGACGAGGCGCGGCGGTGGAATTGCCTCCCAATGCTCCTCCGGGACGCACCGTTCGGACGCAGCCATTGAACTGGTCGCCTAAGGACACGAACACGCTGTTCTATGCGACCGCCGGCGTCTGGAAGACCACCAACGGAGGGCATAGCTGGACGCCGATCAGCGGCGATCTGACGCGCGGTGAAAAGTGGGATATCCCATCGAACGCGGGAAGATATGGGTCCACCGTGACGCCCGCGGCCATGGGCTCGATCACCGCGCTGGCTCCCTCACCTCTTGACGTTAACGTCCTGTGGGCGGGGACGGGCGACGGCCTGATCCAGGTGACAATGGACGGCGGCAAGAAGTGGACCAACGTCACGCCTCCGCAGATCAAGGCCTGGACGCGCATCTTCAACATGGACGCGGGCCACTTCGACACCAAAACCGCCTACGCGGCGGCCAACACGCTGCGCCTGGACGATATGAATCCGCACCTGTGGCGCACGCACGACGGCGGCAAGACGTGGACCGAGATCGTGCACGGCATCGCGGGCGGTTATCCAACAAACTCCATTCGCGAAGATCCTCGCAAGAAG
The DNA here is from genome assembly GCA_035542735.1 of Bryobacteraceae bacterium. Lineage (GTDB taxonomy): Bacteria > Acidobacteriota > Terriglobia > Bryobacterales > Bryobacteraceae > Palsa-187. Next base: position 231,848 of record DATKKV010000021.1, on the reverse strand, counting down.
GGACTGCTCTATGCGTCCACCGATACGCAGGTATGGGTTTCATTCGACGACGGCGACAACTGGCATTCGCTGCGCCTGAACATGCCCGCCATTTCCGTGCGCGACATCGAAGTGAAGGACGACGCGTCGTGCCTGTGCTCGGACCTGGTGGCCGGAACGCACGGCCGGGGCTTCTGGATTCTCGACGACGTGACGCCGCTGCGCCAGGCCGCGGAAGCCGCCGCCGCATCCAGCGCCTATCTGTTCAAGCCCGCAACCGGCATCCGCGTCCGCTTCGGCACCAACGATCCCACGCCGTGGCCTCCGGAGCTTCCGGCGGGCGAGAATCCTCCTCCTGGAGCGATCGTCGATTACTACCTGCCGTCGTCCGCGGGCGAGGTGAAGCTCGAGTTCTTGAACGGCTCGGGCCAGGTGATCCGCAAGTATTCGAGCACCGATCCGGTGCGGCGCCCCGATCCGGCGCTCGATCCAGTGGAGTACAACAAGCTCTGCCAGCAGACGCCGAACGCGCCGGATTGTAGCCTGCCTCTCTACTGGCCCGCGCCGCCGCAGATTCTCGCGGCCTCGGCCGGCATGCATCGCTTCACTTGGGATATGCACTTCGATCCGCTTCCGGGCGGAGGCGGTGGTGGACGCGGCGGCGGTGGCGGCGGAGCAGCCGTGCCGCATCGCACTTATCCGGGCGTCAATTCGCCCTGGGTCGCGCCGGGGACCTACACTGTGCGCCTCACCGCCAAAGGCCAGAGCGTCACGCAGCCCATCGTCATCAAGATGGACCCTCGCGTGAAGATCACGCCCGAAATCCAGCAGATCTTCACCTGGTCCACCAAGATGGAGGACAACGCCCGCGCGGCCCAGGCCGCCTATGCCGAAGCACGCGCGCTCTTGGAGAAGCTGAAGGCTCGTCCCCAGTCGGCGGCCAACGATGAGTTGATCAAGAAGGTGGAGGCGCTGGCTCCCGAGGCTCCGCAAGGCGGCGGAGGAGGTGGCGGCCGCGGTGCTGGCGGAGGATTCGGCGCGCCCGAACCGCCTGCCGCGCCGACGCTGGCCAACATCGCCCAGCAGATGATCGCCGCGGTGATGGGAATGCAGGCAGCGGAGATGCCTCCCACAGCCCTGGAACTCGCCGTTTGCACCAGGCAGGAGGCTGCCTACACCGCGCTGATGGCCAAGTGGACGGCGCTAAAGACCACCTGCTGCAGCGCAGCAAAATAATTGTGTCCCCTGCTTTGGCCGCTCCGCTGGAAGTCCGGCTTGTGGGGCAGCCAATAATGGCCGCCCACAAGACCAGGGAAATTTCACTCGTACCTAAGCGCCACAATCGGATCCACTCGGCTGGCCCGGATCGCCGACAGATAGCCCGCCGCACAGGCGATCACGGCGAGCCCCGTAGCGGCGCCCGCCAGCGTCCACGGATCATTCGGCGCGATCCCGAACAGCTGGCTGCGCACCAGCCGCGTCAGCCCCAGCGCCGCAGGCAATCCGAGCCCCACGCCGATCGCGACAAGAACCAGTACTTCCTTCATCACCATCCACACCACGTTGCCCTGCGCGGCGCCCAGGGCCATGCGGATGCCGATCTCCCTCGTCCTTCGCGCTACCGTGTACGCCATCACGCCGTAAAGGCCGATGGTTGCCAGCAGCGTCGCCAGGAATCCGAACACCGCGGACAGGCTCGCGATCAGCCGCTCGATTGAAAGCGAGTTGGTGATCTGTTCCTCGGTCGTCCGCATGCCGTAGATCGGGATGCCGGGGTCCTTCTCTCGAACCTTGGCTCGCACCGCGGAAAACAGCTGCTCCGGCGCCAGCGTCGTGCGGACATACACCGTCATGCCGCCCGCATAGCGTTCGGCAAGATAGGGCTCATAGGCCTGTTCCGGAATCTCGTCCCGGAGATTGGTGTACTTGATGTCCTTCACCACGCCGATGATCTCCGTATCGAGCTTGGTTCCAGGGTCGATACCGAAGCCGATATGCCGGCCGATCGGACTGCGGCCCTTAAAATACCTCTTGGCGAAGGTTTCGTTGATCATGATGGTGGCGGGAACGTAATAATCTTCATTCCGGGGCGGACGGCCCGGCATATGCAAGAGTTCCTGCGTGTCCTTCTCCGTGAAATCCCGGCCTTCGACGATCGGCACGCCCAGTGTGGCGAAGTAACCGGGACTGATGGAGTTCATGTACGGTTCTGCATGGTCGCCAGCGCGCGGAGGCGTGTAACCCTCCACCAGCGCGGATTGGTCCCATTCGTTGTCTTCCAGGATCCGCAGCGAGGCCAGGCCCACCGATTGCACGCCCGGCAAACCGCGCAAGGATTCGGTCAGTTCGCGGAAAAAGAGCTTCGTGCGCTCGCGCGTATAACCGTTCAGCGTGGGGTCGATCTCGAACCCGATCAGCCGGTCCGCCGGAAAACCTGGTCCAAGCGCGCGCAGATTGCTCAGGCTCTTCACGAACAACCCCGCGCCGATCAGCAGCAGCAGGGACATGGTCACCTGCGCGGCCACCAGTGCCTTCCGCAGTGCGCTGTGCCCGCCGCCCACCACCGCTCCGGCCTGATCCTTCAGCGTCGGAGCGACCTCCGGTTTGGTGGCCTGCAGGGCCGGCGCGAGGCCGAACAGCAGGCCCGTGAACAGCGTCACCGCGATGGTGAAGAGCAGAATGCGCAGGTCCGGCGAGGTGGCGATCTTCAGCCCCCGCGAATCCGAGGGCACATAGGTGGCCAACAGCAGATTGTCGGCCAGAAACGCGAACCCCACGCCGGCAGCGCCGCCCAACATCGCCAGCACCATGCTCTCCGTTAACAATTGTGAGACGATCCGTCCCCGGCCAGCGCCCATCGCCAGCCGGATGGCCATTTCCTTATAGCGCCCCGTGGCCCGCGCAAGTAGCAGATTTGCCAGATTCGCGCACGCAATCAGCAATACCGTGCCGGTAATCGCCATCAGCACCCAGAGCGGCGTGGTGAGTTGCTGCCGCAAATACGACCGGCCTTGGGAGCCGGGCATCACGTCGATATAGCACTTCAAGAACTCTTCGCGCGTAAAGGCCGACGCCGTGCTGAACGCTGCTTCCTTAACTTCCTCCTCCAGCATGGCGTGCGTCATCGGCTGGAGCGACGCCTTGGCCTGCGTAGGGCTTACGCCCGGCTTCAGCCGGCCGAATGCGTTCACCCAGCGCGTGCGCCGGTCTTTCAGGAAGTGCTTCTGCTGCGGCATCAGATCGGGCTGCATCATCACGGGTACGAAAATCTTCGCCGAGTTGCCCAGTTCGACGCCGTTGAAACCCTGCTGCGCCACGCCCACGATGGTCATGTTGTTGCCGTCGACGATAATTTTCTTGCCCACCACCTGGGTGTCTCCCGCGAAACGCGTTTTCCAGAAGTCGTAGCTCAACACCACCACGGGATGGCCGCTCGGCGTGCGGTCGTCGTTTTGATTAAAGACGCGCCCTATCGCCGCGCCTACGCCCAACACGGGAAAATATCCGCCCGAGACCAGTTCCGCGGTTGACAGTTCGGTGCTGCCTTCGAAGGCCAGACTCACCTGACGCGGAAAACGGCAGAACATGTCGGAAAACACCTGGTTGCGATCCTGAAAATCGCGAAACATCGGGTAGGAAATCGCGTTGCCGCCCCAGTTGCTGCCGTAATTGCGGCCCTTCATCGTCAGCAGCGCCAATTCACCTGGATTCTTCACCGGCAGCAGCCGCAGCAGAATCTGGTCCAGTAACGAAAAGATCGCCGTGTTCGCCCCAATGCCCAGCGCCAGTGATAAAACCGCCACTGCGGTGAAAACGGGAGCCTTGCGCAGGGAGCGGAAGGCATAACGCAAATCGCCCAGCACGTGTTGCATGCCCTTTATACGCCGGATCAGGCGAGAAGTTACGCGGGCCGGAACAATAATAAATCCAAACTGAACGTCACCCGCATCGCCTCCGGCGATTTCCGCTGCATCGGACGGTAAACGGCCGCGAGCAGGCCGCGGACCGTTTCCACATCCAGATCGGCATGAGGCGTCACCCGCCGCTGTGCGGTCAATTGGAAATGCTGTGCGAACGTGTGGATCGTCCGAGCCACCCGGTCACGCCCGGCGCCGCGCAGTTCGATCAGATCGTCCGGAGCCGGGATGGCTACCAGCAGCCTCCCGTCATTGCGCAGCACGCGGCGAAACTCCTCCGCGTTCATGCGCGCGGTGATGGACAGCACCAGCGTGAACGATTTGTTCGCGTAGGGGATAAATCGATCCGCGTTGGCCACGATCCATTCGCACTGCGGATACCGTCGCGCCGCCGACTCAATGGCGGCCGTTGAAATATCCACGCCATGCGCGTCGAATCCTGTCTCCCGAGCCATGGTGCCGAGATAAAATCCATTGCCGCAGCCGGCATCGAGCACGATATCTCGTTTCGATGGCGCAGCCAGGCTCGCGATGCCGTCTAGCAGGGGCCGCGTCACGCCCAAATTGTGCAGCCGCAGTCTTCCCGCGACCGCCTCCGCCGAATCGCCCGGCTGCTTCGATCGTTTGTCCTGCGGCTGAAGCAGATTCACATAGCCGCGCCGCGCAACATCGAAGGAATGCCCGCGTGCGCACACCAGCCGTTTTTCCTCACGCGCCAGCGGTAAATGGCAATCGCGGACTGGACAAAGAAGCGTCAACTCTTCTTGCCGCCAAACCGCCGCCCGATGATCGTCTTCACCACTAAGTGATCCGTCGCGCCTGTCATGCCAACGCCCACGCCGAAGTTAAACTCCCAGTCTTTGCTGAGATTCAGGTCGGTCACCGCGAAGATTTGCTGCATCTGCTCGCGCAAGGGATCGAAGCCCGTCACCGGCCCCAACGAACCGTAATACTCGAAACCGGCGTTGACCTTCTGCGTCACGTCATAGCCGACCTTCACATTCGGCGAAAACACGACACCCTTCGAAACCGAAGGTCCGTGAAACGAACGGTCGAACGCTGGATTGAAGCACAAATACAATCTGCCGAAGGTTTTATCGACAATCGGCCGGATCTCCAGCGTCCAGGTGTCGGCAGAATAAACGGCGCGCTGATAGCCGAATTCCAGCGACAGGCTCACGCCGACGGGCCATTTCCAATCCTCGGGAACGCGCACGCGAGGGCGGATGTGATTTCCCACATACTGCCAGCCGACGCGCGAATCGGCGCTAGTGAAGACGTAAAAACCCGTCTCGAACCAGTCGCTGAACCCGTGCGTGATCTCCACAGTCTCGTGCAATTGATGCTCGGTGGGATACATGCCGTCTACCACTGCCTTCACGCCCATGAATGTGAAGTTCGAATGCAATTCCACCATGGTGATTCCCCGCTCGACGAGATCGGAGCCATAAACCTGGATTTCGTAGCTGCCTTGGGCGTGAACAATGGCGACACTAACAGCGAACAGCGCGAGAAGACCCCTCATTATTTTTAGTTTGGCACGTTCAGGGCCATCTTGAGCCAGGTGATCATCTCGGCCTTCCAGTGCTGCATTTCCGGAGCCTTCCAGCCGGACATGCCGTGGCCTCCGCCGTCGATCGTGATCAGCTCGCACGGCACGCCTGCCCTGCGCATCGCCTCGAGGAAAATCGTGGTCTGATCGTACGACACCTGGTCGTCCCTGGTCCCATGGATGCACAGGAACGGAGGCATCCCCTTGTGGACGGCGGCCAGAGGCGCGACCGACCACAGCTTCTTCAGGCCGGCATCGTCCAGAACGTCGACGCCGAAAAAGTGAATCCCACCCCCGTTGGCTGCGTGGCGATTGATGCTGGCCATGTTGAACCGCTCGGGATGTTCGCGGCGCTCCAGCGCGAGCCTTCCGTAGTCGACCGGCCCGTAAAAATCTACCACTGCGGCGACTTTCGTCTCCGGCGTCTCATGCGTGCCGGCATAATTCACCAGCCAGCCTCCGGCCGATTCGCCGATCAATGCGATGCGCGCGGGATCAACGCGATACTTCTTCGCGTTGGCCTTCACCCAGACGATCGCGGCGGAAACGTCCTCCTTGGTGTCGGCGAACTTGAACTTCGGCGCCATGCGGTAGTCGATACTGAACCATGCGAAGCCTGCGCCGGCCAGCGGTTCGAACAGTGGACGCACGTTGGTGCTCTTGCTGCCCTCGTCGAATCCTCCACCGTGGATGAGAATCGCCGCCGGGAACGGGCCGGGGCCGTCCGGGATGTGAAGATCCAGCAGCAGCGCCGTTTCTCCCGGATGGCCATATTCGACGTTCTGCCGATCGGTGGGAGCAGCGGCTGCGATAGCGCAGGAGATGGCAAGAAGCAGAGTCCGTGTTTTCACACAACCGAGTGTAAATTATTTCCGCACCGGATGGCCGCGCGCCAAGGGGAATCCGGCATTCACAGCCGACCCGTACCTGCGGTGAAGGTGGCGATGTAGAGATCCGGGTACACATAACGCCTGAGGATGGAGGATTGACCGCCGGCCCCCCGTGTCGTGGTGAACGTTCTACCGTAGGATTATGTGCCGAAGCATAAAAGTCTTAAGGAATCAGGAGCCGCCGGCCACGCGCGAAGATGTTTCCGCCGCCGCGCTGCAGTTCGTGAGAAAAGTGAGCGGCTACCGCAAGCCCTCGCGGGCGAACGAAGAGGTGTTTCACAGGGCGCACGCGGAGATCGCCGCTTCCGTCGAACGTCTGCTCGCCGCGCTTGAACCTAATAAGCGGGACGGCGCATAAGCACCAAGAAGCTGCCGATCATGGCGAGCGCCGCGCCGGCGGTCAGCAGCAGCCAGTTGTGAAAATCCTCGCGGCCGGAAAACGTCACTGCCAGCGAAAGGAACACATCCCGGATCAGCAGCCCCAGCACGCAGATCGACCACAGCGCCAGCAATGCGCGGACCTTCCCGGTAATCGCCAGAAAGACGCTGAGCAGCCCGAGCAGTCCAAGTCCCACCAGCCAGCAGTTCAGCGTTGTGCCCTGCCACCAGGGAATACTCTGGAGCTTCATGTTGGTCGCCCCGGCCAGAAACGCGAGGCCGCCCAGAACGACCAGGGCAATGGAAAACACCGTATGGAAGAGATAGCAAAAAACGCGTAGAAACCAGGAAATTGCTCTCATGGAAATAAGCATTGTATCAGCCGTTCATGGCCCGTGCGCGCCGCTCGTCACGAAAATCGCCGCCGGGTGGACGCTCCGCCTGAAGATAGGGCCATGAAACACATCCTGCTTGCTCTTGTCTTGGCGCTGCCGGTGGCGAATGCCGCCGAAAACGCCGCGTTTCAGGTGAACATCAGCGGCCACGGCCAGCCGATGATCCTCATCCCCGGGCTGTCTTCCTCCGGCGAAACATGGGATTCCACGGTGGCTCATTACAAGGACCGTTACGAGTGCCACGTCTTTACACTGGCTGGATTTGCGGGCGTTCCCCCGGTCGCCGCGACGCCCGATCACCCGATGCTCGAACAGGCGCGGGACCAGATCGCGGCGTACATTCGCCAGAAGAAACTGGTCAGGCCGGTAATCGTCGGCCATAGTCTGGGCGGATTCCTGGCTCTCGGCATCGCAAGCAGGTATCCGGACCTGCCCGGGAAACTGGTCATTGTGGACGCATATCCGTCGCTGCCGGCCATCTTCCAGCCCGACATCACGGCGGAGCAGGCCAAGGCGCAATCGGCCATGACCCGCAAGTTCATGTCCGGCGCGGATCCTGAGCAAGGCGCGCGCATGTCGATCCGCGCGATGGTGACCAAGGATGCCGATTTCGAGCGCGTGATGAACTGGAGCCGGGCATCCCACTATCCGTCCGTCGTCGACGCGATGGTGGAGATGTACGGAACCGATCTGCGCGATGCGGTGGCTTCGATTCAAAGCCCGGCGCTGGTTCTGGCCACTTGGATCGCTTACAAGGACTACTCCACGCGCGAAACAACCGAGGCCAACGCCCGCCGCGATTACGCCAAGCTGAAGGGCGTGGACATCCGCTTCACCGACACCGCGCGGCACTTCATCATGTACGATGATCCGGAGTGGTTCTTCACGCAGATCGACGGGTTTCTGGGGGCGAAATAATGAAGAGCCGGAATCCGGCGTACTGGCTGTGCCAGATCGTCGGCTGGGGAACGTATTCCACCATCGGCCTGTCATTTGCGGCTAATGACGTGGGCGCGGCGCGGATGCCGCGGATCATCTCGCTGTATGCGATCTTTTTCGCATTCGCGATTCTGTTGACGCACCTGCTGCGCCGCGAGATCAAGCGAAGGCAATGGCTGAATCTGCCGATGCGCAAGGCATTGCCGCGGCTGGCGGCGTCCGCGATCCTGGTCGGCCTCATCGCGTCGGCCGAGGTGATTGGCCTGGATTACGCGACTGGGGGAGGGGGCGAGTGGAGCCGCGTCGCCGTCTTGTCTATCATCATGAGCCTCACCACGGCGTCGCTGATCTGGATGGTGCTCTACGTCGCGATTACCGCGACGCGACGCGCGCTCGAAATGCGTCTGCGTCTGCGCGAAGCCGAGTTGCGGGCACTCGAAGCGCAGGTGAATCCGCATTTTCTTTTCAATTCGCTGAACACCATCCGCGGCATGATCGTCGAGGACGCTTCCGTCGCCCAGGACATGGTCACGCGCCTCGCGAATATCCTGCGCTACAGCCTGCAGCGCGAGCGGACGTACACCGTTTCGCTGGAGCGCGAAATGGAAGTTGTCGCGGACTATCTGGCCATTGAGTCCATCCGCTTCGACCACCGTCTGCGGGTCCGCATCGAGATCCAGCCCGCCGCGGCCGCCGCCCAGGTGCCGTCGATGCTGGTGCAGACGCTGGTGGAAAACGCTCTGAAGCACGGCATCGGCACCACGCCCGAGGGCGGGGAAGTGCTGATCCGCGCGGCGATCCAGGACGGCGCGCTGACGCTGGAGATCGTGAATCCGGGCTGCCTGGAGGCGCCGCGCGAAGACGCCACACAGATCGGCCTAGCCAATGCCCGCCTGCGGCTGCGGCTGCTCTATGGCGACAAGGCCAGCTTGAAGCTCGAGAATCGCGGCGGGAGCGTCGCGGCCCTTGTGACGATACCAGCATGAGAGCGCTGATTGTCGACGACGAGCGGATCGCGCGGCAAGAGCTGCGGCGGCTGCTGGCTGCTCATCCGGACCTCGAAATCGCCGGCGAGGCGCAGAACGCGCAGGAGGCCCTGGACCTGATTTCAAAGCTCACGCCAGACGTGGTGTTCCTGGACGTGCAGATGCCTGGAATGACGGGCTTTGAGATGCTGGCGCGCCTCGAGGACGTTCCGCAGATTATCTTTACGACCGCCTATGACGAGTACGCATTGCGGGCATTCGAGGTGAGCGCGCTGGATTATTTGCTGAAGCCGGTCGCGCCTGCGAGGCTCGCCGCGGCGGTGGCCAAACTGAAACCGCGCAGCGCGCCTCCGCGCCTGGAACAGGTGTTCGTGCGCGACGGCGAACGGTGCTGGCTGGTGCGCGTCGCCGACATTTTCCTGTTGGAATCCGAGGGAAACTATACGCGGGTGTGCTTCAAGAATCAGCGTCCCCTGATCCCGCGTTCGCTGGCCGCGCTGGAGGCCCGGCTCGAGGCGGCCGTGTTTTTCCGGGCGAGCCGGTCGCAGATCGTCAATCTGAAATGGGTAGAGAAGGTGGAAACGGGCCCGGCGGGAAATCTCATCATCACCCTGCGAACCGGGGTCACCGTGTCAGCGTCGCGGCGTCAATCGGCGGCGTTGAAGGAGGCACTGAGTTTATAGAGCCTGGATCCAATTGGCAGGCGGAACTGCCTGCCCTGCCATGAAGTGCGTTCCATGCCATAGGATTCTCGTGGCACAATTGAGTTATGCGCAGTATCGTTTTCTTTTCCTGTCTTCTTAGTGTTTATGCCGCCACTCCCGCTCCGCCGGATTCCGCCCGGCAGGAGCAGACGATTTCCAGCATCCGGCAGTTCGCGGCGGCGCATCTCAATCGCGACGCGAATCTTTCCTGCGCGCAGTTGCCGGCGAGCACGAAAACGATGATGGTGGAATTCGGCGAAACTCCGCATCGCGGCGCCGAGGCAAACACCGTGACGGCCGCCTTGGTGGAAGATGTCTTCGCGCCTTCGAGTGCCGCCGAGTTCCGCTGGGATCACTGGGCCGCTGTCAACGGAAAGACGCTCGCTGTCTTCGCGTACAGCTTCGTAATGAACGGCAAGACCCACGCGGGAACGGTTTTCGCCGACGAATCCACCGGAGCCATTGCCCGCATGACGTTCCGGGGCGTCGAGGCTCCCGCGCATCTTTTCTGTTCGGCAAGCCCGCGCTAATATTAAGAAAGAGGTTATTCTAGATCGATGACACCGCGCAGCAGGCAGCTCCTGCACGAGATCGTCGAGGCGTATATTCACACCGGTGAACCCGTCGCATCGCGTGCAGTTGCTGGTTCCCAGCGCCTTTCGGGCGCCTCTATCCGCAACATCATGGCCGACCTGGACGAGGAGGGCTATCTCACCCAGCCGCACACCTCAGCTGGGCGTGTTCCCACGGAAAAAGCATTCCGGAACTACGTGGAGTCGCTGCAGTTGAGGCGGCTCGCGACGGCGGAGATCCACCGGCTGCGGTCCGAGTTCGGACGGTTGAACACCATGGAGGAGCGCGTGGAGCGCACCTCGCGCATGCTGACGGAAATGACGCAGGGCGTTGGCCTGGCGGCGGCGATCCGCCAGGCGATTCCGGCGCTCGAGCGAATTGAACTGATCTCTTTGCCGGACCGCCGCGTGCTGATGGTGGTGGTGACGAGGGACCGGCAGGTCCGCAATCGGGTGGTAAGCCTGGACGAGCCGTTGACGTCCTCCGAGCTGGAATCGATTCGCAACTATATCAACCAGAATTTCTCCGGATGGTCGATCGAAGAGATCCGTGGCGAACTGGCGGCGCGTCTGCGCCAGGCCAGCGCGACCTACGACGCCATTCTGCGCAAGCTGGAAGTCCTGTACGCCAAGGGCCTGCTGAATCTGGCGGTGGAACCCGAGGTTCACATGGAAGGCGCCAGCAACCTGGTGGGCTTGGACCTGCATCTTACAAAAGAGAAGATGCGGGAGCTGTTCCGGACGCTCGAAGAGAAGAAACGCGTGCTCGAACTGCTCGACCGGTTCCTGGAAAAACCAGCGGGCGAACTCGGTGTGCACGTCGGTCTGGGCGAAATGCATCCTTCGATGGGCGAGCTAAGCCTGATCGGGCTGCCGGTGACGCTGGACAGCGGTCTTTCCGCGGTGATCGCGGTGCTGGGGCCGATGCGCATGGATTATGTGCGGGTGATGTCCGCCGTGCAGCACGTCGGGCACGCCTTCCGCGAGGCATAAATCCCCAATTTCCGTCGAAAACTGACGGCTAATGTTAACCTGAAATCAGATGAGCGAACAGACAACAACCGAGGCGCAAGCGCCCGATCCAAGCGATCCGCAGAAGGAATTGGATCAACTGGCGGCTGAAAAGGCCGAGTTGCAGGACCGCCTTTTGCGCGCACAAGCAGAATTTCAAAATTTCAGAAAACGCACTGAGAAGGAGCGCGGCGAACTGTTCGAATTCGCGTCCATGGAGGCGGTTCGGGCGATGCTGCCCGTGCTCGACGACTTCGAACGGTCGTTGAAGGTGGAGTCCTCCGACAAGGAATACGTCAAGGGCATGGAATTGATTTACCAGCGGTTCTACGAGGGCCTGAAGAAATTGGGGCTGGAGCCGATTGTATCCCAGGGGCAGCCCTTCGACCCGCACGTTCACCACGCAGTGGATTCGGCGGAAACGGACGAAGTTCCGGCCGATACCGTGCTGGAGGAGTTCCAGCGCGGCTACAACTTTAAGGGCCGGATGCTGCGGCCGGCAATGGTGAAAGTGGCGGTTCATCCGCAGGCGAAATGAGTTCCGTGACCAGACGAGATTATTACGAAATCCTAGGTATTGAGCGCGAGGCCGACGACGGCTCGATCAAGACTGCGTACCGCAAACTGGCCATGCAGTATCACCCGGACCGAAATCCGGGCAGCCACGAGGCGGAAGAACGATTCAAGGAAGCGGCCGAGGCGTATAGCGTGCTGAGCGATCCGCAGAAGCGGGCCGCCTACAATCGCTTTGGGCATCAGGGCGTGCCGACGGCCGCAGGCAACGGCGGGTTCGACGCACAGGGATTCCCAGACCTGAGCGACATCCTCAGCGATATGTTCGGCTTCGGCGACGTCTTCGGACGCGCCGGAGGGCAGCAGAAGCGCTCCCGCCCGCAGCGCGGCGACGATGTCCGCTACGACCTTGAGATCGGCTTCGAAGACTCCATGCGCGGATTGTCGGTGGATATTCAGGTTCCGCGTTTGGAAGAATGCGGGCGCTGTCACGGCAAAGGCGCCGAACCGGACGACGGGCTCGTCACGTGTCCGATGTGCCGAGGGCGCGGCGAGGTGATTTACCAGCAGGCGTTCCTGTCGGTGCGGCGGACGTGTTCGCAGTGCGGCGGCCGCGGGCAGATCGTGCGGCGGCCCTGCAAGGAGTGCCGCGGCGACGGCTATCAGAAGCGGGAGCGCAAGCTGAAGGTGAATATCCCGGCGGGCGTCGACAACGGGACGCAGTTGCGGCTTTCGCAGGAAGGCCAGCCGGGCGCCAATGGCGGTCCTCCAGGCGATTTATACGTGGTGCTGAAGGTTGCCGAGCATCCGATTTTCGAGCGTCACGAAAGCGACCTGCATTGCACCGTGCCGATCAACATCGGACAGGCCGCGCTGGGCGCTTCAATCGATATTTTGACGTTTGACGGGGTGCAGACCATCAAGGTTCCGGAAGGGTCACAGGCCGGGAACCGGTTGAGGCTGAAGGGATTAGGCGTTCCGCACGTCAATTCCAGCGGCCGGGGAGATCTGTACGTGCATCTGGACGTGAAGATACCCACAAAGCTGACGCGGGAGCAGAGGAAATTGATGGAGCAGTTGCGGGATTCGCTGCCCGCCGAAAATGAGCCTCAAGAAAAGGGGCTTTTCGACAAGGTGAAAGATTACTTCATGTAGGCGCAGTTCATGCGGAGAGCATTGTTCATGCTCCCCGCAGGGTTGTTATTTGGTAACGACAGGCTTGGCTGCCGCGGCATCGAGAGCCGCGCGCAGAAGGCGGGTTTTCAGCCGCAAAGCAATCTTCTTCTTCCGGAGCCTGTTAAAACGGGCAGTGTCGCCGCAGGATTTTGACATCTAGGCCAAACTGACTTGTTCGGCCTGCAGCCCCTTGGGGCCCTGCTTCACGATAAACTGGACGCGAGCGCCCTCCTCAAGCGTGCGGTAACCCGTCGATTCGATTGCCGAGTAGTGCACGAACACATCTTCCCCGTTCTCGCGCGCGAGAAATCCATAGCCTTTTGCGGCGTTAAACCACTTGACCGTTCCGGTCTCTTTCATACTGACTGATCTCCTTAAATCATTAGCTATGGAAACAAAGGAAACATCGATTGATACGGGAGGCTGCAAACAGAATTTGAGCGGTGGGAATCAAAACGAAGTGCCAAGTTTTCAAAAGCTCTCTGCATGGTAGCACAAAAAAACGATTACAATGGCACCCATGTTCGGACTTATGAAACGGGCGGACCGTCTGGCTTACTGCGGCTGCTGCAAGACAATGGGTGCAATGTACGGGCAACGGTCGCGGCTGTTGTTGAATCACGACATGGTCTTTCTGGGCGAACTCTTGATGGCGCGGCGAGGCGAGCCGGAATGGGAAAAGGCGCACCGCTCGTTCAATTGTATGGCGATGCCGAAGAAAAACCCGCCGGAGTTGGAATATGCGGCCACCGTGGCGGTGGTGCTGGCGCATTTTCAGATCGGCGACCAGGCGGAGGATTCCGGGCGCTGGTGGTGGAGGCCGCTCCAGCGCCTCATCTCTCCCGCGTATCGGAAAGCGGCGGCGCGGCTGCGGGCATCGGGTTTCGCGCTGGATGAACTGACGGCTCTGCTTGAGAGCCAGCGTGCACGCGAGGCCCGAGCCTGGTCTTTGGAAGACGTCGCGGAGCCGACGGCCCGGGCGGCGGAAATGGTCTTTTCGCAGGGGGCACCGGAGTTGGGCTCGATTGGACGCAGATTTGGGACGCTCATCTATGTTCTGGATGCCTGGGAGGATCGGGCGAAGGATGCGAAATCTGGCGATTTCAACGCGTTGGCAGCATTTCCCGGAGTCGGCGGACGCGCGGAGATTCTCGCCCTGGTCGAGTCTCTGGAAAAGGACCTGCCCGCGGCGCTGGCGGCTCGTCTTCGATGGAATGTCGAGGAGAGGCTGGGGATGAGGCCTCGCCTGATGCACGGTGCGTGCCGGAAATCCGCGAAGGAGCGCTGGCGCGCCGCGGTGGAGTTCGCATGGGGTATGAAGGAGCGGGAGGGCGCGGGATTCTGGAAGGGCGCGGCGGTGCTCGCAACAGTCCCTTTGCTGGCGTTCTTTGCGCCGCATCAGGTCCGGTCGGCGGAGTCGTGGAAGCAATCTCTCGGGTTGGCGATGAATCTGATGGCGTTCGGAGCGATGATGGCGAACGTGCAGACGCCTGGGCCTCCAGTGGAGCCGGAAAAGAAGAAGGGCTTTTCGAACTGCTGTGGCAACTGCTGCGGTAATTCCTGCGATTGCGACTGCTGTTGCGATGGCTGCTGCGATTCCTGCGATTGCGGGTGACGCAGGCAGGCGGAGCCGCCTGCCCCACTAGCCGACGATTGTGACACTCTCAAAGCGTCACAATGCGCGGCCTCCGTGTGGACTGGGCGGCATCTAGCGAAGGGCTCCAGGGCTTACCTATCTCGCCCCATCTATTAGCCCTGCATTGACGCTCGCCCTTGAAAACTCCCCTGCAGGCGGCAATACGGGCTATCCGCTCAGCAGAGTTGTTTCTGATCGAAGAGTATGTTGAGAGTACCCAAAAAACACTTCGCCAAAGTCGCTAAGGGCGCAAAGGATAAGAACATATTGTTTCTTACCGTTCGGCAATCTTAGCCAGGGACTGCGGATAGCGGTCGCCTGAGGTCATCGAGGCTATGCGGTCCAACTCCGCCATATCTTCCGGCGTCAGGCGAACATCCAAAGCGCCGAGGTTGTCGTCCAGATACTCTCTGCGTTTTGTTCCGGGAATCGGCACAATGTCAGGCCCTTTGGCGAGAATCCATGCGAGCGCGATTTGCGCCGGGGTGGCTCCACGGCGTGCCGCGACGGTCTTCACGATGGCGACAAGCCTCTGGTTGGCCGCCAGATGTTCGTCGCTAAAACGGGGCAGATTGCGGCGGAAATCGTTCTCGCCGAAGACGGAACTGGACTGGAGCGCGCCGGTGAGATATCCGCGCCCCAGAGGGCTGAACGGTACCAGGCCGATGCCGAGTTCCCGCATCACGGGCAGGATCGATTCTTCGATGCCGCGCTCCCACAGCGAATACTCGCTCTGCACGGCGGTGATCGGATGAACCTGGTTCGCCCGCCGGAGCGTTTCTACGCCCACTTCAGAGAGTCCCAGGAAGCGAACCCTGCCCGCCTCCACCAACCGCTTCATCGCACCCACCGATTCCTCGATGGGAACCGCCGGGTCCTTGCGATGCAGGTAGTAAAGGTCGATCACGTCCACGCCCAATCGCCGCAGGGAGCCCTCCGCGGCGCGTCCGGCATTGGCGGGCGATCCATCCAGCTGCATCATGCCCGAGCCGATCACGAAGCCGAACTTGGTGGCGAGCACGACGCCCTCGCGCCGGCCTCGGATGGCCTTGCCCACCAGTTCCTCATTGGTGTACGGGCCGTAAATCTCCGCCGTATCGAGCATCGTGACGCCGCGGTCCAGCGCGCGATGAATGGTGGCGATGGATTCCGTTTCGTCGCCCCCGCCGTAACCATGGGTCATGCTCATGCAGCCGAGCCCAAGGGCGCCCACGGCAAGGCCCTGGCTTCCGATCTTCCGTGTTTCCATTCTTGAAGTGTATTACTTGCCTTCGAGCAAGAACGTCGGCGCGAGGCCGGTGAGCGTGGAGAAGCTCTGCGATCCGGCGATGCTCAGCCAGCTGGAGCAGCCCTGCACCTTCCCATAGAACGAGTGGGGGTGCACGTCCACCTGCATCTCCTTCATCATCAGGCTGCCATATTGCATCAGCGGGAAAACCATCTTCGCCGGCTCAACCAGTTCCTGCACCACGTAAGGCGTGCGCATCGCTTGACGCAGCGCTTTCTCCCAACCCAGGTCGTCGGTTTCCGAGCCGCGGAAGAAGTGCTGATCCGGCGCGTCGTCGTTCGGCTTCAGGATCAGCTTGGCGCGATGTTTCATCACAAAATCCGGAAGATCCACGGTGTGGCCGTGATGCGTGGTCTTAACCGCCTGAACCAGGCGGGTCCAGGGGATGTGCTCTTTGATCGCCTTTCGTTCGGCGGCGGGGAATTTCGCAGTCACTGCGTCGTCGGTGAGCAGATCGAAAATGGCGCGCTTGGCGCTGACTTCCGAGCGGAAGCTGTTCACCATGCAGACGGCGCGTTCTTTGTAAGCGCGCATCATAGGATGGGACAGATCGAAGCGGATCAGAAACTCCTGCAACCGGATGCGGCGGTACAGAATGTCGATGGTGAACTCGCCGTGGCGCAAAACGTTGTTGCGGTATTCAAGCTGCTCCGGCGTCACCACTTCGGCCGGATACCCTTCCCTGGCGAAGAACTCGGCCAGGAGCGCGAACTCGCCGGAGGCGCCGGAAAACGGCTGCTTCAGTTCGACAATGGCGATGCGGGGCTTTTTCTGCTTGCCCCCAAAATCCTTATAGGATTTAAGCAGCGCGTGCAACAGGTATTTCGTGCCGCCCAGTTTCTTCAGCTTGTATTTCTTGCGAAATTCCTTTACCGGAGGCGCTTCATAATACAGGTCGGCCAGAGCGTCACCGTAAAGGACGCCGGCAGGAGCGTCGGCATGATGATTGGCGAATTTCAACGTACCGTTGTGAAGAATCGTATCCAACTGACCGTCGACGCCCGCGTGCGGATAACCCGGGTCCACCTGCGCCAGCATTCGTTCGGCGGGAAGCAGCTGCAGCCGCGCGAGGAGTGACGGCGTCGACAACGCCATCTGTTCCACGCGCGCGATGGCCGAAGCGATGGTCTCTGAACTCTTCGCCAGCGCGGCGTAGTCGCGGGAACTCAGAAAATGGGGGCGCAGTACAGGAGAAATGGCGCCTCCGCCGAGTCTGGCCGCCTTTAACTGCTCGTGCAGTGCGCGCGCCCACCCGAGGTCAATATAAGGGCCGCTCTCAATTAACTTGTGATAACGGGCAATCGCCTCGCCGACCTGAGTCATGTGTCTTATCGGTTAGTATCGCATGGCGAACAGCGACTTGAAAAGACAAAGGGGGCGCTAAATCTGGTCTATCTTATTGAAAGATAGTCACTTAGGAAAAATAATGAAATCTTTACCGCTGATTCTGCTTTAACACCTTTTTCCTCAATCGGATGGAGACAGGGGTCACTTCCACCAGTTCGTCCTCCCGGATGAACTCGATGGCCTGTTCCAGGTTCAGCAGGCGCGGAGGAACCAGCCGGATGGCCTCGTCGGCGCTGGAGGCCCGCATGTTGGTGAGCTTCTTTTCTTTCACGATATTGACATCAAGATCGGTGTCGCGCGCATTTTCGCCAACAATCATTCCTTCATAGACTTCGGTGCCGGGCGAGACGAACATGTCGCCGCGCTCCTGAAGGTTGAACAGAGCGTACCCGGTGGTTCTGCCCGCACGGTCGGCGATCAGCGAACCGGTGGGCCGCGAGGGGATATCGCCCTGCCATTCGATGTAGCCATGGAAGAGCGAGTTCATGATCGCAGTGCCCTTGGTGTCCGTGAGCATTTCGCTGCGCAGCCCGATCAGGCCTCGCGAGGGGATCACGAATTCCAGGCGCACGCGCCCCGAACCGTTGTTGATCATCTTCTCCATCTTGCCCTTGCGCGAGCCGAGCTTTTCAATCACCACGCCAACGAAACTTTCCGGGCAATCGATGACAAGAAGCTCCACCGGCTCGCTGACGACGCCATCGATCTTCTTGGTCAGAATTTCCGGCTTGCCCACGGAAAGCTCATAGCCTTCGCGCCGCATCATTTCGATTAAAATCGCCAACTGCAGCTCGCCGCGGCCCATTACTTTGAATGCGTCCGGGCCGCCGGCCTCTTCCACCTTGATGGAAACATTGGTAAGCAGCTCTTTGTCCAGCCTGTCGCGAATATTGCGCGAGGTGACGAACTGCCCTTCGCGCCCCGAAAACGGCGAGGTATTGATGGCGATCGTCATGGCGATGGTCGGCTCGTCGATCTGGATATGGGGCAGCGGCTGAGGCGTCTCCGCGCTGGTCACCGTTTCGCCAATGGTGATCCCTTCGACACCGGCGATCGCCAGAATGTCTCCCGTGCGGCCGATGGTTTCATCGACGCGCTTCAGTCCCTCGAACGAATAAAGCTTGGTGATCTTCGTCTTGTGGAACGAACCATCCAGCTTGGCGATGGCCACTTCATCGTTGATTTTCAGCGTGCCGTTGAACACGCGTCCAATCGCCAGACGGCCCAGGTAATCGCTGTAATCGAGGTTCGCCACCAGCAACTGCAGGACGTTGTCGGGATAACCGCTCGGCGGGGGAATGTGTTTGAGAATCGTCTCGAACAGAGGCTGGAGCGTTTCCGGTTCGCCTTCCGCGTCGGGTTTGGATGGATCTGTGCGCGCGATGCCGAGTTTCCCGTTGGTGTAGATCACGGGAAAGCCGAGCTGATCTTCATTCGCGCCCAGATCGATGAACAGATCGTAGACTTCGTTCAGGACTTCCTGAATGCGGGCGTCGGGGCGATCGATCTTGTTGATCACGACGATCGGAGGCAGGCCGGCTTCGAGCGACTTCATCAGCACGTAGCGCGTCTGCGGCAGTGGGCCTTCACTCGCGTCGACCAACAGAATCACGCCGTCGACGATCTTCAGCGCGCGTTCCACTTCTCCGCCGAAATCGCTGTGCCCGGGCGTGTCGACAATGTTGATCTTGATGTCGTGATAGCGGACGCCGGTGGCCTTGGCAAGGATGGTGATGCCTCGTTCGCGCTCAAGGTCGTTGGAGTCCATGACGCGCTCGGCGACCTCTTCATTCTTGCGGAAAATGCCGCTCTGGCGAAGCATGGCGTCAACCAGCGTGGTCTTTCCGTGATCGACGTGCGCGATGATGGCGACGTTGCGGATAGTTGTATTCTTGACGTGTTGAATTTCTGAGGATTGCATTCGGGTGTTATCTTTAAAAGCGTGTGAGCGCGCAAGCGCAACGCGCTTTTCCATTTTCTCATGTCTGACGCTCCAAGTGATTCCGCCGAAATCGTTCCTCACTCGGCGCTGCCTTCGGTGGTGATCGTCGGCCGCCCGAATGTGGGCAAATCGACGCTGTTTAACGCCATTTTGCGCCAAAGGCGGTCGATTGTCGGCGACGAGCCCGGCATTACGCGGGACCGAATCGCCGGCGCGGGCAGCTACCGCGGGCGGCCGTTTGAGTTAGTCGACACGGGCGGCATCATCACCGATGATGCGGAAATGATCCCGCGCGAGATCCTGAAACAGGCTCGTGTAGCACTGGAAGACGCCGCGCAGGTGATCTTTTTGATTGATGGGCGCACCGAAATCACAGGCGCGGATCGCGATCTGGCCAAGATGCTACGCAAGCTCGGCAAGCCGGTGACGCTGGCGGTGAATAAAATTGACAGCCAGAAGCGCGAATCGCTGGCGCACGAATTTTACTCGCTTGGCTTTGAGCATCTGTTCGCGGTCTCCGCCGAGCATCATATCGGCCTGGACGATCTTCTGGAACACATTACCAAGGATTTCCCGGTGGACGTCGCGCGTGCGACGAAACCGGAACATCCGGTGAAGGAATCCACCGCGGCCGAGCACGCCAAGGAATCACCCCGCATCAAGGTTGCGATTATCGGCCGCCCGAACGTCGGAAAATCGACCTTACTAAACGCGCTTACGGGAATGGAACGGGCCATCGTTTCGCCGATCGCCGGCACTACTCGCGACGCGGTGGATGAAATCATGGTCGAAAACGGGACCGAGTACGTCTTTATCGATACGGCGGGTATCCGCCGTAAGGGCAAGACGAAGCTGATGGCGGAAAAGCTCAGCGTCGTGATGGCGCGCCGCCATCTGCGCATGTGCAACGTCGCCTTGTTCGTGATCGACGCGAGCGAGGGGCCGCTGGCGCTGGACACGACGATCGCCGGCTACGCGCATGAGGAAGGCCGCGCGGTGGTGGTCGCCGTGAACAAATGGGACGTGGCGAAGGAGCACAGCAAGCGCAAATTCCTCGAGGATTTTCACGACCGCTTCAAATTTCTGGACTACGCGTCCATCGCTTTCATTTCCGCGCAGAAAAAGCAGGGCACCCGGGCGCTGTTCACGTTGATCAAGAAAGCCTACGAATCGGCCAACAAACACATCAGCACCGGCGCGCTAAATCGTTTCGTCGCGGAGATGCCTTGGGAGTTCCACCAGAAGATTTACTACATCACCCAAGGCAGTGTACGTCCGCCGACGTTTATCGTATTCACCGATAAAGCGGGAGAGATGCATTTTTCCGCAGAGCGGTACTTGATGAACCGCCTGCGGGAGAAGTTCGGCTTTGAGGGCACGCCGATCGTGATCAAGACGAAGCGGCGATAGCGACTGGCCCTGTTGTTTATGATGAAGGCGTGATCGGCCGCCGGACATTTCTCCTGACTCCCCTGGCTCTGGCGCGAGCGGCGGACCAAGCCTCGAATCTCGTCCTGATCACGGCAAGCGGCTGGCGAGGGCAGGCCGTGCCGTGGGCGGAGGATCCTGACCTGGTGGCGCCCAATCTGAAGAAATTCGGCGAACAAAGCGTGGTCGTTGCGCGCGCCTATTGCTGCTCACCTAAACCGGAACTGGCGCAGACGGCGCTCGCCACGTCCAGGTTTCCCCATGCAGCCAATCTGCATGATCAGGCACTGGGCGGCCTCCAAACTCGACCGCTCGACGGCGCCTTCAAGAAGACGCCTTTTGCGGTGCGGATTTCGTTGGCGAGCCGCGGAGGACCCGGCCTCGGGCCGGTGCATTTGCGCGGCAATGTTCCTTCGCAGAACGAGCCCCATGCGCGAGCAACCCTGGCGAATTTCTACGGCGCGCGCAAGAACGACGACGCCATGCTGGGAGAGATTCTCGCGACGCTCGACAAACTGAATCTGGCGCGCGATACGATTGTCTGCTTCACTTCCGATTGCGGCCAGCAGCTCGGCTCGCACGGCATCGATGGAGGGGAGGTTCCCTACGAGGAATCCGTCCGCATTCCTTTGGCCATCCGCTACCCGCGCAAACTGGAACCTGGCATGCGGGACCTGGCGTCGCAGATCGACATTCTCCCGACGCTACTGGCGCTCCAAGGCGTGGAAATTCCAGATAAGGCGCAGGGAGTAGACCTGTTCGGCAAGTCGCCGCGCGAGGTTGTTTTCGCCGAGGGGAAGCTCGGCGAGGCGGAGGAGTGGCGCATGCTCCTGCGCGGGTACGACAAAGTCATCGCCACGCCGAAGGGCGATATTACAAGCCTGTTCAATCTGGCCGATGATCCCTTGGAAATGACGGATCTGGTTCATGATCCGGCGCAGAAGCTTATGCTGGCATCACTAAAGGCGGAGCTGCTGGCGCAGATGAAGAAGCTCTACGACGGCATGGATCCATCGGGCCTCAGAAGGCGCTAGCCTGTTGGAATGCGCCTGCTTCTCGCCGCGGTTCTTGCCGCCGTCGCCTCCGCCGCGCCTCTGCGCTTCGAAATTACGCTGGATTCCTCCATCGCGCCCAATGGATCATCCGGACGCCTGCTAGTTTTTCTCGCCGACGCGAAGAAGCCTCGCGAAGTACTCGGAGGCGGTTTCGTGCCGGGCGAAACATGGATCGCGGCGAGGGAGATCGAATACCTCGGCCCCGGCGCGACCATTGTCTTCGACCCTGACGAGATCGCGTATCCGAAGCCGTTCTCGCAGGCACCGTCGGGCGACTACGAGTTTATGGCGCTCATTGACCCCGATCACACTTACGCGCGCAGCGGCCAGGATGGAGGTGATTTGTATAGCGCCGTCGTCACCGTGCAAGGGATCAATCCGGCGGACGCGGCGCCCGTCAAGCTGACGATCAGCAAAGTGACGCCCACGCGGCCCAAGCTCGCCGATACCGAAAACATCAAGCTGGTGGAGTTTGTGAGCCCCATGCTGAGCAAGTTCTGGGGCCGGCCGATCACCATGCGCGCGGGGGTGGTGTTGCCGCCTGATTACGCTACGGGCACAAAACAGTATCCAAGTGTGTACAACGTGCACGGATTTGGAGGCGATCACACCGGCGCGTGGCGCAGCGGACCGGGCATCGTGAAAGACATCGCCGAGGGCCGCCGGTTTCCCATGGTCCATGTGTTTCTCGATGGCTCGTTCGCCACCGGGCATCACGTGTTCGCGGATTCAGTGAACAACGGGCCCTGGGGCAAGGCTCTCACGGAGGAATTTGTTCCGTATCTGGAGCAAAGGTTCCGCCTGATTCCGAAGACCTCGGCGCGATTCCTCACCGGCCACTCCTCGGGCGGCTGGAGCACGCTGTGGCTGGAGGTGAATTATCCCGACGTGTTCGGAGGAACGTGGTCGACGTCACCCGATCCCATCGACCTGCATAGCTTCACGGGCGTCGACGTGACGCCGGGCTCCACGCAAAACGTGTATAAAAACAAGATCGGAGCGCTGCTGAATCTGGTCCGCATGAACGGGAAAGAGATCGCCAGCTTTGAGCAATTCGCGCGAGCCGAGCAGGTGCAGGGCGAATACGGCGGCCAAATCGCGTCATTCGAATGGGTCTGGAGCCCGAAGGGGCCTGATGGGCGTCCGGTAAAAATGTTCAATCGCGAAACGGGCGAGCAAGACCCGGAAATTCAGCGCGCTTGGGAGAAGTATGACATCCACAAGATCGTCGAGGGGAACTGGCCCACTCTGGGGCCCAAGCTGCTAGGCAAACTGCATCTGGTGGTGGGCTCCGAGGATACGTTCCATCTGGAAGAAGCCGCGATCATGTTCTGCGGATTTCTCAAGTCGAAGGGGCGCGAGGATGTCTGCGAAGTGGTCCCGGGGCGCGACCACATGAATCTGTATCGGAAGTACACGACATATCCCGACGGATTGTCGATCCGGATCGACCACGAGATGCAGGCGTCGTTTGAGAAGACGAACAGACAGGTGTCGAGATGAGTCTCGACACGGCACGCACGAGTGCGTGCGCCACCTCTGAGAAGCTAAATTTCCACAAGCCTCCAAATTGCAAATAAGTCGCACTGCGCGTGGTGTTCTTCGGGATTTCGTTCACGCAGTGTTCTACGGACTTCGGAGGCTCGACCGAAATCAGCCAAGAGTCCGTATTGGTTCAGTTCGCCATTCGAGAACGATTCGGGAAAACCCCCGCAATTCGTGAGCGCGCTGATCCCGGACTCCTCGCCGATGAGGTCGTAACCGAGGAAGACGAACCCGCGCGCGGGTGCCTCGTTCACGTGACTGTCGGCGTTTTGGTATACGCCCAGGACGTTTCGCCGCTCCCTATCACCGATTTTGGCCAGCAGGTAATCCAGGTCCTTGAACCAGTTGATGGTCGAGATGCCGCGATGGAGGAACTCAGCGTCCGCATGCGCCCAGTCTTCGTTGTCGAACGGACCGATCAGGCTCGGGCAGAGGAGGCCATCGAGGCTAACCAGCTCGGTTAGGTCCGGAATCTCGGCAAATTCGGCGTATTCCAGCCATTTGTTCCCATCGGATGGGTCAAAGCGTTCGGTAGCCGTAAATAGCGGTCTCACGGCCGCTCGAATTTGTTCCCGCGCACGACTTCGGCGACCTCGATGCGATACTCGCTGTACCACTTCGCGCGGCCCTGGTTCTGCGCGATGCGGTGCCGGGGATGGCTGCGCCAGGCGGCCATGGTTTCCTGGTCCTGCCAATAGACCAAGGACACGCGCTCGCCGTCGTCGGCCTTGAAGGACTTAAATTCGACGAACCCGGGCATCTCCTTTGCCGTGGCGAGCATCTCCGCGGCCATCTCGGAATAATCGGCGCCGGCTTCGGCGCTCAGGCGGGAGCGGAATACGACGACGACCATGCTCTATTATGCCGCTTTCGCCTGGGCCGCCGCGTCGCGCCGCGTCATGTCCTTGGCGATGGTCCGCGAGCCCATAAAGAGAACCAGCCCCAACAGCGCGCTCATCACCGGCACCGCCAGCATGGCCTGCTGCAGCCCAATGGCTCGCGCCGCATCGGTGATGGTCGCCGATCCGGCCAATTGCGCTGCCTGCCGCGCGAAATGATCGCTCAAGCGCCCCGTCAGCAGCGGTCCGAACGATGCGCCGCACAGATACATGGCCATGAAGTAAAGGGCCATGGTAGCTCCTCGCTGCGCCGGTGCAACGATGTCCTGAATCGAGGAATAGACCAGGCCGTAGTAGCTGTTTAGCGTCCCATAGGCCACGGTCCAGAGCGCCACGGCGGCGATCAGGGCGCCCTTGGGCTGCATCGCCCCGAAGTACGCGAACGGCGCGCCGGCCAAAGAGATCAGCGCCGCGGCCACCAGGCGGCCGTTTTTTCGCTTATGGATGATCCGGTCGCCGATCCAGCCCGCGGTCAGGCCGCCGAGAACGCCCCCCGTGATGTACAGAATCCCCGTGGCGATTCCGGCCGGGCCGACTTTCAGCCCATGGATGCGCCCCAGCAGGGCGGGCATGAAGGTCCCTACCGCGTACATGTTGAAATTCACCAGCGCGCCGGAAGCGATGATCCACCACAACGTCGGGATGCGCAGCACGCTGAACATCGACGCGGAAGAACTCCCGTGCGCGTGGCCTTCAGAGGCTCCACGGGCCGGCTCATGAAGCGTCGCCAGGACGGGCAAGAGAAGAAACGCGGGTAGGGCGGCGATCACCATCGCCGTCCGCCATCCATACGCTTGCGCGATGGGTCCGCTGAAGAAATAGCTCAAGGCGCCGCCCACCGGCACGCCGAGCATGAACAGAGCCAGCGCGCGGGCGCGCTTGGTCGGCGGCACCAGATCGCCGATCCAACTGGTTCCCGCGGGAGCGCACGCCGCCTCGCCGACGCCCACGCCGAGCCTTGACACCATGAGCCCGCCGTAGCTGGTTACCACCGCCGCGAGGGCCGTCAGGAGGCCCCAGATCGCCATGCCTCCGGCGAGCAGCCGTTTGCGGCTCCAAACGTCGGCCACGCGGCCCAGCGGCACGCCTATGATGGCGTAAAGAATCGTGAAGGCGGTGCCCAGCAGCCCCACCTGCGTGTCGGTGAGGTGGAACTCTTTGCGCATCGGTTCCACTAACGCGCCGGCGACGTTGCGGTCATAGAAGTTCAGAATGTTGATGAGAAACAGAACGACGATGGCAAACGCGGCGCCTCTGGGCATAGGAGCGCCAGCTTATCACATTATTCAGGGCGTTTATTCGCTGCGTAGTGCCAGCGTTGGGTCGACTTTCGAGGCTCGCCAGGCGGGCAGCCACGAAGCGAGCAGCATGACCGCGGCCAGAATCACCGGGACGCCGAGGAAGATCGCGGGGTCGTGCGGGCTCACGCCGATCACGAATCCGGAAATCGCGCGGCTCGCGAAGAACGCGATGGTCAGGCCGGCAACAAGCCCGACAACGGTAAATGCCAGGCCCTGCGAGAGGATCATGCGCAGCACGTCGCCCGGGCGCGCGCCGATCGCCATGCGGATGCCGATTTCGCGCGTCCTGCGGCTGACCGCGTACGCGACGACTCCGTAGAGCCCGATGACCGACAGAAGCAGACCCATGAGCCCGGCGGTTGTGACCAGCTGCATCGTGAGGCGCGGTCCCAGCATCGCCTTGGCATCGTAAAACGCTTCCATGGACCGCACGCTGAACACCGGCATGTCCGGATCGATCTTGCGCACCACATCGCGAATCGCGGCGGACAGCGCGGGAGGATCGCCCTTCGTGTGAACATGCAGCGTGACGTGGTTGCCGTAGTCCTGCGTGAACGGCATCCAGAGGAATGGCGTCGGAGGTTCTGCCCAATAGAGATACGTTCCCGTCTTCGCGATGCCAACGACCTGCACCAGCGGACCCGTGGCGCTATCGAGCCGAAACTGGGCGCCGAGCGCGTCGCGATTCGGGAAGAACTTCTGCGCGGCCGCTTCGTTCAGGATCACCACGCGAGGCGAGGTCGCCGTGTCGCGGGCGTCGAAGGCGCGGCCGCGGACAAGCTTCGACTCCATGGTCGCAAAGTAATGATCGTCGACAATGTTCGCGAACGAGTAAGGCTTCTCCTGACCGACGCGAGGCTGGTAACCGTCGACGGCCACTCCTCGCGTAAACACGTTGCTGCCGAACGGAAAATTGTCCGCGAGCGAGGCGTCTACGACGCCCGGCAGCGTGCGGACGTTTTCAATCAGTGTCTTGTAGAATGCGCGCGATTTTGTTTCGTCGTAACGGATGAGGCTCGCGTCGAAGGAAACCAGCAAAGTATGATCCACGCGGAAGCCGGGATTCATTTTGCGCGCCTCGCCGAAGCCGCGAACGAACATGGCGGAAGCGACCAGCAGCACAACGGACAGGGCCAATTGTACGATCACCAGGACGTTTCGTCCGGCAAGCCTGCCGCCCCAGAATCCAGGCTTGGCCGGACCCTGATCGCTGGCCTTCATCGTTGTGCCCAACTCCATGCGCGTGGCGCGGAGCGCCGGTACCAGGCCAAAAACAATTCCAGTGACGGCCGCAAGCCCGAGGCCGAAAATCAGCAGACGCGTGTCCATGCGGATGCCCAGGTCGATGGGAAAATCGAGAGGCAGCTTGATGGACTGCAGAAATCGCACGCCTCCATAGCCCAGCGCGACGCCCGCCACTCCTCCAAGCGCAGCTAACACCATGCTCTCCGTCAAAAGTTGACGCACCAGCGCGCCACGGCCCGCGCCGATCGCCATGCGAATCGCGATCTCCTTAACCCGAGCCGTGCCGCGCGCCAGCAGCAGATTCGCGACGTTGGCGCACGCGATCAACAGGACCATTCCCGTGATCCCCATCAGAGTAACACCGAGTATCACGTCTATGGAATCCTGTTCATAGCGATCGCGCTCATACGTGAGTACCGTCATCGTGCGGTCGCGATTCGTTTCCGGATACTGCGTCTCAACCGCATGGGCGATGGCCGTTGCTTCCGCCTGAGCGGTCTTGATGTTTGCTCCGGGCTTCAGGCGCGCGAACACCCGAATGGGCTTCAGCTTGCGCGACGTGAGAAAGTTCGGCTCCACGATCATCGGCGCGGCCTGTTTGTAGCAATGGATCGGCACGTAGATGTCGGGCTGAACGTAGGCCTCCGGTCCGGTGAAATCGGCCGAGGCGACGCCGATGACGGTAAACACTGCCCCGTTCAGCCGGAGCGTCCGCCCGGCGACGTTCGGATCCGAATGAAAAAACTCTTCCCACAAGGAGTGGCTGATGACCACAATAAGTTGGTCCTGGTTCTCCACCCGGTCTTCGTCCTCGCGGAAGCCACGGCCTATCGGTGTCTCGATTCCGAGGCCGGAAAAGAAATTCCCGCTGACCATATAGCCGAGCGTCATCTTCGGCAGAGCCTCGCGGGTGGCGCTGATGCCGGCCGGGAAAGAGGAGAACGCGGCGACGCTCTCGAGCGTCTTGGAGCGGTCGCGCAAATCCGCGTAATCGGGGTAGGAAACCTGATCGAGTCTCGCGCCCGGGGAAGTGGCGTGGACGGCGATGATAGACCCCGGGTTCTTGACCGGAAGCGGACGCAGCACCAGCGCGTCCACAAAGCTGAACATCGCGGTGTTGGCGCCGATGCCGAGCGAGATCGACAGGATCGCGATCAGCGTAAATCCCGGGCTCTTCCAAAGAGTCCGGAGCGCGTAGCGAAGGTCTCCTAGAAGGGTGCGCATAAGGGTTCTTACGCGCACTGCCCGGATAAAGTTCCCCGACTAAAGGTTTCCGCGGAGGGCCTGTTCGCGCTCGATAGCCTCAAACAGAGCCTTGAAATTGCCCTTGCCGAAGCTTCGGCTGCCTTTGCGCTGGATTACTTCATAGAACAGCGTGGGTCGGTCCTCCACCGGACGGGTGAAGATCTGCAGCATGTAGCCTTCATCGTCGCGGTCGACAAGGATGCCCAACTCCTCCAGCCGATCGAGCGGCTCGTCGATCTCGCCTACGCGTGCCGTCAATTCGCGATAGTAGGAGCTGGGGACTTTCAGGAACTCGACGCCCTGATGGCGCAACTGCGTCACCGTTTCGACGATATTTCCCGTGCCCATGGCGATGTGCTGCACGCCGGGGCCGCCGTAAAACTCCAGGAACTCCTCGATCTGCGACTTCTTGCGGCCCTCGGCCGGCTCGTTGATCGGGAACTTGATTCGGCCGTTGCCATTGGACATGACTTTGGACATCAGAGCCGAATATTCGGTGGAAATGTCTTTGTCGTCGAACGTCTGGTACAGCTTGAAGCCCATCACATCTTCGTAGAAACGCACCCAGGCGTTCATCTGGTTCCAGCCGACGTTGCCCACCATGTGGTCGATGTACTTCAATCCGGTGGGCCGGCAGACGGTGTCCGGGGTGTTGATCACGATAAAACCGGGCAGGAACGATCCCTTGTAATTACGCCGCTCGACGAAGGTGTGAACGGTGTCTCCGTAGGCGGCGATGGACGCCATCCGCACTTCACCCGCGTCATCGCGAACGCTGAACGGCTCCCGCACAGGACGGGCACCTCGCTTCGTCGTCTCCCGGAATGCCGCATCTGCGTCATCGACGGCCAGCGCGATATCGTGAACGCCATCGCCGTGCCGGTGAACCTGATCGGCGATGGGATGGTCGGGGCGCAGAGCAGTGGTCAGTACAAAACGGATCTGGCCCTGCTCCAGAAGGTAGGAAGCGCGGTCGCGCACACCGGTTTCCGGCCCGCAATACCCGGTGAGGCGCATGCCGAAGGCCGAGCGGTAATAATGCGCGGCCTGTCGGGCGTTGCCGACATAAAACTCGACGAAATCCGTGCCGTTCAGAGGCAGAAAGTCTTTACTCGCTGGTGGCTGCTGGCTCCTGGCTTGTTCTAACGCCGGCATACTCCCTCCTTGCAATACAGTCCTTCCATCGCGTCTAGGAACATGCGATTGTCCTCGTCGGTTCCCGTGGAGATACGAACGCAGTGCGGCAACCCGAATGCGCTCAAGGGCCGCACAATCACGCCGTGGCGGAGTAGTTCCTCGGTGAGCCACCTCACCTCGTCCGCGCTTTCGAGCGGCAGCATCACGAAGTTCGCCTTCGACGAAACCACATCCAGCCCCATTTGCCGGAGCGAGTCGGTGATCAGCCGCAGCCCGCGCGCATTCAGCTCCAGGGATCGATGCACGAACTCTTTGTCGCCGAGCGCGGCCATGGCAGCCTGTTGCGCCGGCTCGCTGGGCTCGAACGGCAGCTTCACTTTGAGGAGGTTCCTGATCAACTCCTCATGCGCGAATCCATAGCCGACGCGCAGCCCGGCAAGGCCGTAAATCTTCGAGAACGTCCTGAGTGTGATGACGTTATCGTAGCGGTAGTGCATCGAATCGGGATAGCGCGGGGTGTCCTTGGCGTATTCAAAGTACGCCTCGTCGAGAATGATCAGCACCCGCTCCGGTACGTGCTTGTAGAAGTCGTCAAACTCGGTCTTGGAAAAAATGGTCCCGGTGGGATTGTTCGGATTCGCCAGATAAATGATCTTGGTCTTATCCGTAATCTCTGCAGCCAGGGCCTTCAGGTCGTACTGCCAGTCGCGATAGGGAACGGTGCGGTAGGCCACTCCGCGGGAGCGCGCCAGCACCCGAAAGCCGATAAAGGCAGCCTCGGTGGTCAGCACCTCGTCGTCGTCGCACAGGAAGGCTCGGATGATGCCGGACATGATGCTGTCCGACCCACTGCCCGCGATCACGTTTTCGATCTTGAGATCGAACTCCCCGGCGAGGCGCTCGCGCAGATCGAGGCCGCCGTTGGGGTAGAAATTTAGCTTGCCCAGGCTGTCCTCAATCGCCGTTAGAGCCATTGGCGACGGGCCCAGAGGATTCTCGTTCGACGCGAGTTTGGCGATCCGCGTAAGCCCATACGTCCGGCGCACTTCATCGATGCCGCGCCCGGGCTCGTAGGGGCGCAGATTTTCGATGTAGGGAGGGACGAGGGGCATCAAGGTCATAATAACACCACGTTCGGGTGGTTGTTACTCGCCGGCTGCGTCATGGCAGTCTGGGACGCCAGAAGGATGGATGCTGGGTTCCATGGAAGTGCCGGAGGTGTTCATAATCTTCGCGCTGTTTAAAGGGCAGGTGTTCGGGGAATCTTGGCTTACGCCAGGGGCTGCACTCGCTCCAGACAGCCCCGTCCGTCAGGGCGGGGGCTCTAAAATGCAACCTTCAACGAAAATTGCACCGACCTCGCCGGCAGCTGATTCGTGACGCCCAACAGCGGCGCGCCGAACCCTGCGCCGGGCGTCGCTCCGTTGCCGTAGGTGCCGCTATAGCCGACGAAATTGGGGTGATTCAGAACGTTAAAGGACTCGACACGGAGGTTCAGGCGGACCCGCTCGCCGAGCGCGAACGCGCGTTCCAAGAATGGCGAAATATCGTAAATCGGATTGCCGCGGCCGATATTTCGCCCAACAACCACGCCGTTGATCACCGGGCGATCCGTGGTCGCGCCGGTGTCGCCGCTGTTCACGGTTCCGGTGGTGTAGTTATAAGGCAGCCCCGAGGCGAAGGTCGCGACGCCTCCGAAGTTGATTTTGAATGGCAGGCTGTAAACGCCGCTCAGCACGAAGCGATTCCGCTGATCGAAAATTGCGTTGCCCCTTTCCTCCTTGCCGGTGAAGTTCGGGTCATTCGGGTTTTGGCTGGGAATGTCGGGGTCGACGTTGTCGATTGTGTGCGACCAGGTGTAGCTGGCCAGCATGGAAAGACGGTTGCCGAAGCGGTGCGTGAGGTTCACATCGAGCGCATTATAGTAGACGTAGCCGTTGTTGACGTCGCTCTGGATTACCGAATAAG
The DNA here is from genome assembly GCA_035542735.1 of Bryobacteraceae bacterium. Lineage (GTDB taxonomy): Bacteria > Acidobacteriota > Terriglobia > Bryobacterales > Bryobacteraceae > Palsa-187. The sequence goes on along the minus strand of DATKKV010000021.1, from coordinate 200,800 downwards.
GCGGCTGCGGATTCGTTGCCGCCGTGGTGCTGCAGGTCGTGTGATTCTGCGCATACCACCATATCCAATAAGGCCGCGTGCAATTGGCCGCCTGCGCAGTGCGGATCTGGTTCTGCGCGGTCCGTATGAACGGCGACGGAGGATCGACGTCCAGAGGCCGGTTGATTCTCGTCGTGTGCGAGCCGACGTAATCGACGCGTAAAACCCAGTGGTGCGCGACTTCTCTTTCGACCCCGAACGTCCACTGCTCCGAATACGGATTCCACAGCCCGTTCTGATAGCCGATCAGCGTGCTTGTGGGAAAGAACTGATTCAAATACGCGCTCTCCCCGGGGCGGACATATAGGCTCCGCAGAGGCACCGGCGCGCCGGCGGGGAACGCGGGGAGCGGCGCCGCGCTGACGCTGGGCGGAAAACCGATCTGGCCAGGCGTCGCGGTGTAGTTGAAGACGCCGGTCGGCCCAGTAAGCGCGTAGTTCGCCTCGGAATTATCGACGATCTGCGAATAATAAATGCCGAAGCTGCCGCGGATTACCGTGCCATTCGCGTTATACGCGAAACCGGCGCGCGGGGCGAAGTCCTTGTTTGAATCGGTGAAGGTCTGGCGCTCGTAGCGCAGCCCGAGGTTGATGGTCAGGTTCGGACGAATGCGCCAGTCGTCTTGGACGAACAGGGACCACAGCCAGTCGTTCACGGTGTACGACGCGTTGCCGTAGCTCTGCGTGTAGCTCTTCACGTTGGCGATATTGTTCAGGTACGCGGGGCTCTCGCATACCGCAACCGGCTGCGTGCAGGTGTTGTAGATGAACTGGCCGAGGTAGATCGGGCCGCCGAATTCCTTGCTGTTGCCTCCCGTGTGCGCCAGGATGCCGTCGCCACCGAACTTCACCTGGTGATGCCCCCAGACGCCGGAAAGCGTGTCGCCCATCTCATACTGCCGGTTCATCAGCAGCGCCGATTGCGAGGTGCCGGTAGTGAAGGTTCCTCCACTGGAAATGGGGACCTGATACTGCGTTCCATAGACCGCCGGGTCGAACTCGGTGATGGGCGACGCCAACTGGAACTGCAAGCGCAGATTGTTGACCAGCGTCGGACTCAGCACCATAGTTTCGCCAAGCTCGTTCGCATACGTGCGGCGATGGAAGATGCGCTGGACCGTGGGCAGGCTGTTGCCGCCGACGATACCGTTCGGATTCGTGTCGGTGAACATGTCCGCGTCGAAGCGGTAAAACAGGTTGTTCCTCTCGTTGATCTGGTGATCCAGGCGCATGTACGCAAGCCAGCCGTGATAGGCGCCCTCGAACACCCCGGGAGCGAGCGGAGAAATGATCGGCGAGCCTTTAGTCTCGCGGCTGTTCTCGCCGGCGACCAAAAAGTGCGTCTTCGCGCCGATTGGGCCGGAAAACGAGAGCGCGCTTTGGCCCAGCGAATCGTTGATGATGTCATTGCCGCTCGCGCCAGTGGCCGCAGTGAAACCGGAAAGCGCAGCCGAAGTGGCCGAGGGGCGCCACAGTTCCAGAAAATCGCCGTGATATCGCTCGCCGCCGGACTTCGTGATGATATTCACAGCGCTACCGGTGCTGGCGCCGTACTCGGCGGAAAACCCGTTGTTGAGGATAGTCATCTCCTCGACGGCCGATAGCGGCAAGTTCGTGAACAGCGTCTGGCGGCCCCAACTGTCGTTGCCCGTTGCGCCGTCGATTTCGAACCAGGCCTGGCGGCGTCCCGCGCCGTTGGTGGTGAACAGGTTTTGGTTCATGAACACATCGCCCTGATTGATCGCCTGGCGATTGGCCGCATCGAGCAGGGGCAGGTAGGTGATCCTCCGAGTGAGCAGAGGAGTCTCCTCCATCAGCTCGGCGCCCAGGCGGTTCCCTAACTGCGGACCATCCGTTCGCACCTCGCCCACTACCCCTGTCACGGTGACCTGCGTCTGCCCGCCTGCTGCGTTGAGTTGCAGATCGACCTCGGCCGTGGTTTCCCCGGCAAGTGTAATACTCGCCGGCTTCATCTCCGCGAAGCCTTGCTTGGCGGAGACCACGTTATACGCGCCGACGGGCAGCCCGGAGACGGAGTACCCACCGGAATCATCGGTTTGCGTGGTGCGCTTTAGTCCCGTGAGCGCGCTGGTGACCGTGACCTGCACGCCAGGCACGGCGGCGCGGGTTTGATCGACCACGCGCCCTCGAACAGTCGCGGTGTCAGGAGTTTGCGCGGCGAGGAAGGCAGCAAAACAAGCGAATGCGAGCCAGCGAGACATGTCCTCTGTAGGCTACAAGAAGACGTCATCTACTACCAGTGATCGTAGTTCAGTCGAGCAACCGCTCGAGCAAACCGTGAACGGCGTGCAGGGCAGTGGGATTGACCGCCGCCAAAGCAATCGCCAGCGCGGCAGCGCAGGCCGCGATCGCAGCGCCGCCAAGATGCTCCTCAACGGGTGCCCCGACATTCAGCAGCCGGTCGACGCGCACGCTCAAGTCCTCATCCGAATTGATGAGCGTTGCCACCAGCGAAGGAGCCTCCGTTTGCATGCGAGCCACGCGCACGAGAGCCTCTGCCAGCGCCAGCGCGCGGCTCGGATCGCCACCGGCCGCCTGTTCGTCGGCGGCCCATTCCGCGCAGCGCGCCCAGGTGCGTTCCAGGCCGCGCGATCCGGGGAGCATCGCCGGCGCGAGCAGCATGAGCAGGCGCTTCAGATTGTCGAGCGATTCGCGATGTGCGTGTTCATGCAGCAGCGCAGCGTCGAGTTGAGCCTCCGAAAGCTCACGCCTGGCGCGAGCCGAAATCAGCACGCGGGGACGCACAATGCCGGCCAGAGCGATGCCTCCATCGTCGGAAAGAGTGTAGCGAGCAGTGCGAATCCATGCCCTCGCGGATCGCCACAGGGCTACGCACAAGAGCGCCAGGCCCAAAACAGCTGTCGACAGGCAAAGCACTCCTATTTCCTCCCTCGCGGTGGGTGGCTCGAAGCGCAGGTAGCTGGGAATGCAGAACATCGCTACCAGAAGCAGCGAAAGAAAGGCCGGCAGAAGCCGGAGTGTAAGCACGAGCCGGGCGCCCGCGTCCGGGCGCATTTTCTCCGCGCGGCGAATGGCGGCGTCCGCGATCAAAGCCGCGAAAGCCTCGGCGGCCAGCCGCAGAAGAAAGAATGCCGCGCAGGCGAGAAAGAGCAGACGGAGAAAATAAGAAGTCGTCACGATTTCCTCCCGTCCAGTTCCCTGCGCTTCAACTTGATTTTCCGCTCCAACTCATTGAGCAGGTCCACATCTTGACCGACCTCGTCGAGCAGGCAGGAAATCAGCAGGTCGCCGCTGTGGGGAAGCAAATCCGCGACGATCCGCCGCTCCCACTCCGGGCGGGTCAGGCTGGGCCAATAGACAAAGGCTCGATCCGCTTTGCGCCGCTCGAGCAGGCCTTTCTTATAAAGGCGGTCGAGCGTCGTCATCACGGTAGTATACGCCAGGGGCCGGTCGAGCTTTTCCGCAACGTCGCGCACGCTCGAATCGCCGTGCGACCACACCACTTCCATAACCTGCGATTCCAGGCTTCCGAGGGGTTGCGGCTGCGCTGCCCGTTTAAAAAAACGCATGGTGCCTTATTCACAGTAGCGCAATGCGCAATGGCTTACAATATCGGCATGACGGATCTTGGAATGGATCTCCTTCAATCACGGCGCAAGGTGCTTCGCAATGCCTTCGCGCCGGTGCTGGCCGCCGCCGTGCCACAGATCGCGCGAGCCGCGAAGAAGGGCGGAATGCCCGGCCCATGGCCCGGCCGCGTCGTCGCAGTGGAGCATGCACACGTCATCGAAAACGGCCTTTACCAGGCCGAGGAAGTGAAGCAGACAATGACGCGCGGTATGACGGAGCTGACCGGCGCGCCTTCCTGGACGGACGCCTGGCGCACTCTGTTCGAAAAAGGCGACGTGGTGGGCATCAAGGTGAGCCCGGTGGGAGGACCGAAGCTCTGCTCCGATGCGCTGGTGCTACGGCAGATTCTGGACGGCCTCGCGCAGGCCGGCGTCGGCGCACGCGACGTGATCGTGTTTAATCGCTACAAGGATGAATTCCTGGCCGGGGGTATCGACAAGTGGATCCCGTCGGGCGTGCGTTGGATTACTTCGTCGGAAGGGTACAACAATACGCAGCTCGACATGGACGGCTACGATCCGGACGTGTTCATGGAGATGGCGCTGATCAAGCCGGGAGAAAACGCCAATGACGCGCATTATCGCCGCAGCTACGTGGCCAAGGTGGTAACCAAGGACATCAATAAGTTCATCAATCTGCCAGTGCTGAAGCATCATCAATCGGCGGGCGTGACGATCTGCCTGAAAAACATGTCACATGGCATGGTGAACAACGTCAATCGCAGCCATTTGACGCCGACGCAGAACGCCTGTGGTGTATTTATTCCGTCGGTGGTGAGCCTGCCGGTGATGCGCGAGAAAGCCACGCTGCATATTTGTGATGGCGTGAAGGCGTCATTCCACGGTGGTCCGCCCGCGCGCGCGCCTTACGTGTGGGAACACAAGACGATGTACTTCGCTACGGATCCGGTTGCGCTGGATCATACCGGCTGGAAGGCGATCGACGCGAAGCGCGCGGAGGCGGGCATGGCGAGCGTGGCTCTTTCCAAACCCGATAAGGTGAGCACGTACCTGAACTGCCAGGTGGAGCACATTGAGTTCGCGGGGGCGCTCGGCCTGGGCGTGTATGACGACGCGAAGATCGAGGTAAAGCGCGTGAAACTGGCCTAGCGTCGAACATGCTCCGTTACGCCGCCGTCGATATTGGAAGCAACTCCACCCGCATGATCGCGGCGGAGGCTCCTCCGGGGGAGCCTCCACGCGAGCTGGTTTCCGAACGCGTGGTGACGCGATTGGGCGAAAGCGTGTTTCGCGACGGCCGTATCAGCGCGCAGGCGATGGAGGAGGTGATCCGCGTGCTGGCGCGCATGGCGGATACCTACAAGCGGCTGGATGTGGCGGGCGTCCGCGCGGTGGCCACCAGCGCCGTGCGGGATGCCTCCAATCAGCTGGAATTCCTGGCGCGCGCATCTTCGGCGCTCGGTACTCCCGTGGAAATTGTCTCCGGCCGGGAGGAAGCGCGCCTGATCCATCGGGGCGTGGCGAGCCGGTGGCCGCAGGCCGGCAGGCGCATCCTGATCATCGACATCGGCGGAGGCAGCGCCGAGATCGTCGCCGGCGAGGACGACCGGTTAGTGGACGCCGTTTCGAAGCCTTTGGGCGCGGTCCGATTGCAGCAGATGTTCCTTCGCACCGATCCTCCTTCTCCAAGGGAACTGCACCAGATGGCTGAATTTGTGGATCAGAAGCTCGGCGCCGCGGTGGAAAAAATGGGGACGAAGTGGGACCGCGTCATCGCGACGTCGGCCACGGCGTCCGCGGTAGTGTGCGCGGTGAACCGGGTGGCGCGCAGCCGCCGCGATCAGGCCGATCGTCTGCGGGCCTCCACCGCGCAGATCCGCAAACTGTACCGGAAACTCGCCGAATCCGACATCGCCGAGCGCCGCAAGATCGCCGGCATCGGCCCGAGGCGGGCGGAAATCATCGTCGCCGGCGCCGGCACGCTGTTGCGCATTTTGGAGCGCTTTCACGCGCCCGCCGTCTATTACTGCGCCGCTGGCGTCCGCGACGGCATTTTGGCCGACATGGCCGCCCGCGGCGTCGGCGGCGAACTGGCGCGAATGGGGCGCGAACAGCGCAAGGAAGTGGAACGTGTGGCCACTCGTTTCGGCGTGGTGCTCCCGCATGCCCGCAAAGTCGCATCGTTCGCCCAGACTCTGTTCACACGCCTGGAGCCGATGCATGAGTTGCCGCTGGCCTTCGGGCGGCTGCTCGAAGCAGCCAGCTATTTTTGCGACACCGGGCACCACATCAACGATTCCGGCCATCACAAGCACGCGTATTACATCGTGTCCAACGTCGACTTTAGCGGCTTCACCAACCGGGAGCGCGTCTTCATCGCCACGCTCTGCCGCTACCACCGCAAGGCGATGCCCTCTCCCACGCATCCTGAATACCAGATCCTCGCGCCGGAGGATAAGCGCGCCCTGCTGCTGCTGATCCCCGTGCTTCGTCTGGCCGATAATCTGGATCGCAGCCGCGATCTGGACGTCGAGATCTCGTCGTGCGAGATTACCGGTAGTGAGGTTACCGTCAAGCTGACCTCCCCGCGCGAGCCCGATCTGGCCGAATGGGCCGCAGCTCGCGTGGACGATGTCTTCCGCCAGGTCTACGGGCGGAGCCTTTCCGTCAATTACGAACGGCCATGACGATTCGCGAAGCCACTTCCGGCGATGTGGATGAAATCCGGCGGATGCTGCGGGAGTACGAAGCGTGGCTCGAAGTGGACTTGTGCTTCCAGGGTTTTGAGAAGGAGCTTGCGTCACTTCCCGGCGATTACGCGCCGCCACGCGGCAGGCTATTGATTGCCGAATGCGCAGGGTGTGTCGCGCTGCGTCCGATCGATGAAGAAATCTGTGAAATGAAACGGCTCTACGTTCGGCCCGAACATCGCGGATCCGGCCTCGGGCGGCGGCTCGTGCTCGCGCTTATCGAAGACGCTCGCGCCGTCGGCTACCGTCGCATGAGACTTGACACGTTGCCCAAAATGGCGGGCGCGCAACGGCTGTACCAATCTCTCGGCTTCCGGGATATTGAGCCATATCGGCTCAACCCCGTGCCGGGCGCGCGATTTCTGGAGCTGGAACTGTGATCCTGAGCGTCGCCCTCAGCTAGCGCATTTCGAACGTGAGCATATATTGCGTCTTCGGCTGGTGGTCGCGCTTGTCGATCAGATGAAACCCGTTGCGCTCGATCTCCGCCGCCACTTCGTCGCGTTCGGCGCGAATATGGCCGGGAGACGGGCTCGCCGATTTGTAGAAGTCCACGATCACCAGGTGCGCGCCTGGCTTCAGCGAGCCGCGAATCGCCGCCAGCATCTTTTCCGGGTAGTCGAAGTGATGATAGACGTCCAGCACAAGCGCGATATCAACGGTGGACGGCGGCAGCTTTGGATCCACGTCTGTCCCCAAGATCAATTCGGTATTGGGAACTTTCTTCGCCCGCGCACGGTCCAGAAAGTCGGCTTGGATATCTTCGCCAAACACCTTGCCGCCGGGGCCCACGGCGCGGCTCAGAAACGGGAGCATGTAGCCGGTTCCGGTGCCGATGTCGGCCACGGTCATCCCCGCCTTGATGTGCATCGCCGCGATCAGTTCCTGCGGCTTCTGCTTTCCGTCGCGATGCGGATCGTCCAACGTGGCGGCGACTTTGTCTCGGCCCTCCTTCGTCTTGTATCCCTTGTTGGCGTCATCGGCGACCTGCGCCCACGCCGTCGCGGTCAGCAGAAATGCAGCGAAAAGTTTCATAACGGAAGCTCCATGGGCAGTGCCAGAGGCGGCTCAATGAGAAAGTTCAGCGCTGCCATGCGCTCGATGGCGGCGCGGATCGATTGTTCGGTGGCCGGTTCGACGGTGATGACGAACGGAAGATCGCGCCAATCGGCTTTCGGCAGCTGTAGGACGGCGTCAATGGAGATGCCTTCGGCGGCGAGCGCGGTGGCCAGCTGCGCGATAATCCCCGGCCGGTCCTCCACGCGGAAGCGCAGATAGTAAGCCGATTTGCTCAGCGTGATTGGGACAGGCTTGTACACGCCGAGACTCGCATGAGCGAACGGCGAAACACGCTCCGGGCTGCCTGAGCGAATCTCGCGCGCCACGCGCATCAGGTCGCTCACAACAGCCACGCCCGTCGGATGGGAACCAGCGCCGCGGCCGTAATAAAACGTATCCGCACCATACTGTCCGCTCACCCAAACCGCGTTGTAGGCGCCGCGAACACTGGCTAGGATCGTCGACTGCGGAATCAGCGACGGCCGGACGGAAAGGATCAGCCCCTCCGGCGTCTGGCGCGCGGCGCAGATCAGCCGGATCGTGTGATGCAACTGATGCGCGTATTCGAAATCGACCGGGGTAATACGCCGGATGCCCTCGGTATAAATATCGGCGGGATTGATGCGCTCTCCGAACGCCAGCGCTGCCAGAATCGCCAGCTTGGAGCGTGCGTCGAAGCCGTCGACGTCGGCTGAAGGATCTGCCTCCGCATACCCGGCGCGCTGCGCCTCCGCGAGAACGTCGCCGAACGATGCGCCGCGCGTCTCAATCTCCGTGAGGATGAAATTGCAGGTGCCGTTCAGAATCCCGTACAGAGCGTTGATGCGGTCGCCAGAAATGCCTTCGCGCAGGACGGCGTGAATCGGGATGCCCCCGGCGACGCTGGCCTCCATCGCCAGGTTGATGTGCGCGGCGATGGCGCGGTCCCACAGTTCCGCTCCGGCCAGCGCCATCAGCTCCTTATTTGCCGTCACGACCGACTTGCCCTTGGCGATGGCGGCCTCGATGATCTCGCGCGCGGTCGTCGTGCCGCCGATCAGTTCCACCACCACGTCCACGTTCGGATGATTCACCACGTCGCGCCAGTCCGCCGTCTTCAGGGCGCTATCCAACGCCGCGGGCAGCTCCTTTTTCGCGATGCCGCGGCTGCATACAGCGGCGATGCGCAGCGGGAAGCCGAGCTTCGCCTCAATGTGCGCGGCATTCTCGGTGAGGATCGTCAGGGTGCCTTCGCCAACGTTGCCAAGGCCGATCAGGCCAATATTTACGGGCTGCATGGAGTCTCTATCTACTGTACGACCTTCAACGTACGACGAGGTGGAAGTCCACCACCAGCACCAGCGCGCCAGGCTTCACATGAATTTCGTTCAGAACGAAGGACGCTAGCTCCGCTTTGTACGATGCCCCCTCACGCGTCTGCTCCAGGATTTTGGTCGCCTGATCCTTCACGTCGAGCTTCACGTCCTTCGCGAAGGCCTGCGTCAGCGACGCTCGCACGCGCCGGATGTAAAACGAATCCTTCGCGGTGGTGATGTTTATGTCCTTGAATCCGATGGCCCCGTTCCGGACGACGGGCGACGCGGCCATCGTCAGGTCGAAGGAATCGCCCAGACCGACGCAGCCGCCCAGCACGCCTAGCGCGCTGCGCCCACTGAATCGCGCCTGCACACGGAGCAATCCGTTCGCCTCTCCGATGCGCGGCTTTTCCAGGTAAGCGAACTGGCACCTGGCCGACGGCGTGCCACGAACATATTTGCGCCCGTCCTGCGTGAATACCTGTTCGGAGACGATTCGCTCCAACGTATCGAACCGCAGCTCGATCTCGGCCGCCCGGCACGGCCCGGTGGCCGGGAAGGACAACAAGAAGCAGGCGGCCAGGGCTCTCATGCGCGTCTGTATCATTGTAGGTGATGAAACCAATTGTGCTCGCCTCCACGCTGGCTCTCCTGGGACTAGCGCAGCAGCCGCCCATCCCTCCTCCACCGCCGGGGACACCTCCGGATGTCCTGCTTCCGGGCGGCAAGTCGCAGCGGGAGGAAATTCTGAAAGCGGAACACAAGAAGAACCTGGAAGACGCGGCGGCCATCTCGAAATTGGCCGATGAAGTGGCCGAAGAACTGGGGAAAGACGACCGCTATGTGGTTTCGGTGAAGACCCTGAAAAAGCTCGACGAAATCGAGCGGCTCACCAAGGCAATTCGCGGCCGCCTGAAGAAGTATTGATCGGCGCCTCTGTGATACGCTGATACGTTCATCCGCCATGCCCGCCACACGCGAAAAAGCACAACTCATGAGCGCCTCGGAGATCGACCGCACGCTGGTCCGTCTGGCGCACGAAATTCTGGAGCGCAAAGCGAACCTTGATCAGCTGGCCTTCATCGGCATCCGCCGTCGCGGCGTTCCCCTGGCGCAACGATTAGCAAAGAAGATCGAGGACCTGGAACGCCGGAAGATCCCTGTCGGCATCCTCGACATCAACCTCTACCGCGACGATCTCTCCACGGTGTCGCATCAACCGGTGTTGAACGCAACCGACATCCCGTTCGACGTCACCGGCAAGGACATCATCCTGATGGACGACGTTCTGTATACCGGCCGTACGATTCGCGCCGCGCTCGACGCGCTGTTCGACCAGGGCCGCGCCGCGCGCGTGCAGTTGCTGGTGCTGATCGATCGCGGGCATCGCGAAATCCCTATTGAGGCTCAGTACACCGGCCGCATGGTGCAGACCACCGACAACGAGATCATTGAAGTGAAATTCAACGAGATCGACGGCATGGAGAAGGTTCTCTTGGTGGAGAAAGTGGAATAAATGAGGGGTGGGTTGTTGGGAATTGAAGGCCTGACGCGGGATGAAATTCAGGCCATCTTGGACCGGGCTCGGGATTTTCAGCCCAAGCCGGGCCAGGGTTTCCGCAAGCTTGACTTATTGCGCGGCCGCATGGTGGTGAACCTGTTTTTCGAGGCCTCCACGCGCACCCGCACCAGCTTTGAGATCGCCGCGAAGTGCCTGGGCGCGGATGCGGTATCGATCAACGCGCAGGCCTCCAGCGTTTCCAAAGGCGAATCCCTGGTGGACACATTGAATACGCTTGCGGCGATGCGCCCGGACGCCATCATCATGCGCCATGCGGCCTCCGGCGCGCCGCACTTTCTACAGAGGCATCTGGACACGCCGATCATCAACGCCGGCGACGGCACGCATGAGCATCCCACGCAGGCTTTGCTCGACGCGCGCACGATTCTCGACCGCGGTGCGTCGCTGGAAGATCTGCGCGTGGCCATCATCGGCGATATCGCGCACAGCCGCGTGGCCCGCTCCGATGCGTACCTCCTCTCGAAATTCGGTGCCCAGATCGTGCTGTGCGGGCCCGCTTCCCTTTTGCCCCATGAGCTGAAGTACATCGCGCCGGGGATCACGCTGACCACGAATCTGGATGATGCGATTCGCGGCGCGGACGTCATCATGATGCTGCGCGTGCAGCTTGAACGTCAGCATGAATCGGCTTTCCCGGCGAGCGAATACTTTCAATTTTACGGCCTGCGTCTGGAGCATCTCCGGCTGGCGAAACCGGACGTCATCGTGATGCACCCCGGGCCGATCAACCGCGGGCGTGAAATCTCCTCGGAAGTGGCGGATTCGCAGCGGTCAGTGATTTTGAATCAAGTGGAAAACGGAATCGCAGTGCGGATGGCCGTGCTGGAAAGGGTGCTCGGTGGCAGCGCTACTCATTAAGAACGGCCGGGTGATTGACCCGGCTTCAGGTCACGACGCGTTAGCCGACCTGCTTATCGAAGACGGCGTGATCGCCGGCGTCGGAGCAAATGTATCGAAGCAGGGAGCCGAAATTCTCGACGCTACGGGGCTCATCGTCGCGCCCGGCTTCATCGACATGCACGTGCACCTTCGCGAGCCCGGTTTCGAGCACGCCGAAACCATCGAATCCGGTTCGCGCGCCGCGGCAGCAGGGGGATTCACCTCCATCGCGCCGATGCCGAACACATCTCCGGTGAACGACAACGCGACGGTCACCAGCTACATCGTCGAGAAGGCCCGTCGCCGCGCGGTGGTCAATGTGTGGCCCATCGGCGCCATCACCAAGGGCAGCGAGGGCGAGGAACTGGCCGCCATCGGCTCCATGGTCAACGCCGGCGCGGTGGCGATCTCCGACGATGGCCGTCCGGTGATGAACGCCCGCGTGATGCGCCGCGCCATGGAATTCGCCTGCGGCTTCAATATTCCGGTGATTAATCACTGCGAAGATCTGCATCTGAGCGCCGGCGGCGACATGCACGAAGGGCTGGAATCCGTGCGTCTCGGCCTGCGCGGCATTCCGGGCTGCTCCGAGGACGTGATGGTGGCGCGCGACATCCTGCTTGCCGAAGTCACCGGCGCACGGTATCACGTGGCGCATATCTCCGCGAAGCATTCGGTGGAAATGGTCGCGTTTGCGAAAATGAGGGGCCTGGGGGTGACTGCCGAAACGACGCCGCATCATTTTGCCATCGCCGATACGGACATGATCCCCTACGACAGCAATTTCAAGATGAAGCCGCCGTTGCGCACGCAGGGTGACATAGAGGCTATCACTGCCGGTGTGATGAGCGGCGCGATTGACGCCATCGCGACGGATCACGCTCCGCATCCAGGCAGCGAAAAGATGCAGGAATTCGAAAAATGCCCGTTCGGCATTCTGGGCCTGGAAACCGCGCTCGGCGTCTCCCTGGAGCGGCTCTTGCATTCCCGGAGAATCGGCCTGATGCGGCTCGTCGAGCTTTTCACCACCGGGCCGGCGCGCATTCTGAGCATTCCCCGTGGCACGCTGGCGCAGGGCGCGGCTGCCGACGTCACAATCTTTTCGCTCGACCGCGAATGGACCTACGACGTCAACAAATCGTTCTCGAAGAGCCGCAATTCCCCGTTTCACGGCAAGACGTTCCGCGGGGGCCCGGTCGCCACAATTGTCAACGGCTGGACCGTCTGGCGCGTCTGATCGTTACGGCGCGCTTGCGATGCGCACCTTCATTCCGGTTGCCAGCGAATCCGGCGGATTAACGATCACGTCGTCGGACTCCTTCAACCCGGAAACGACCTCCACCTCCGTGCCGTAGTCCTTCCCGATGGTGAGCGGCATCAGTTGCACGCTGCCATCTTCGCGGACGACCCCTGCCTGCATGCCTTCGGCGCGAAATAGCAGCGAATTCACCGGCAGCACCAGCGACGGCGCTTTGGAGGGAAGTGTCAGATGCACCCGCGCGAACGCGCCCGGAAGCAGGTCTCCGCGCGCATTGTCCACATCCACTTCCGTCAGCAGCGTGCGCATCGAGGGATCAATGGCCTCGGCGTTGCGCACGACTTTCCCCGTAAAGACGCGGCCCGGGTATTCGGCGAAGGTCAGGCGCGCCACCACGCCAGGTTGCGCGGAGCGTGAATACACCTGCGGAACGCTCACGAACACGCGCAGGGTTGACGTCGCCGCCAGCGCAAACAATTGCTGCGACATCCCGCCGTTGCCCGCGTTTATCAGAGCGCCAATATCGGTGTTGCGCGCCGTGATGACGCCGTCGAACGGCGCGTAGACTCTCTCGAACGCCACCAATTGCTCCAGGTGCTTCACATTTGCGTTCTGCGATTCCACCACCGCCTTATCCGCCTCATACGTGCCGATGGCGTTGTCCAGGTCCTGCTTCGAAATCGCGTCCTTCATCACTCCCAGGTCGCGATTCATCGTGATCTCGGCCAGCTTCAGATTCGCTTGCGCCGTCTTCAGGTCGGCCCTGGCCTGTTCCAACTGCCGGTCCACCTCCGGTGCATCGATCTCGGCGAGAAGATCCCCGGCCTTCACGTGCCCGCCGATGTCCACGTGCCATTTCTTCAGATAGCCGCTCGTGCGCGCATAGATCGGCGAGGAAGTGAACGGCTGCACGTTTCCTGGAAGAGCGATCTCACTTTGCAGCGCCCCCCGCTTTGGGTGCACCACGGTGACCGTCGGCACGGACATGTCGATGGTCGCCTGCTTCACATTCGCCGCGGCCTCGATCCGCGTATGGATGCCGCGATAAATACCAACCGCTAGCAGCACGATCAGTGCGGCAACGGCGATCACGCGCAAAAGTCTTCCCAACACACTCATATTCTTAGTCACGCATTCTTCCTGTGTTTGTGAAGCACGCTAAACACGGCCGGCACGAAAAACAGCGTGGCCAAGGTCGCCAGGGCCAATCCGCCGATGACCGCTCGTCCCAGAGGAGCGTTCTGCTCGCCACCCTCGCCAGCGCCCAGCGCCATCGGCGCCATGCCGATGATCATCGCAAGGGCGGTCATCACCACCGGACGGAATCGCGCATACCCGGCCTGGAGCGCGGCCAGTTTCGGATCGCCCTCCTCAGCAAGGCGTTCTTTGGCGAAACTCACGACGAGGATGCTATTCGCCGTCGCCACGCCGACGCTCATAATAGCTCCCATCAAGGCCGGCACGCTGATCGTCGTCTGGGTAAAGAACAGTGACAGCAAAATGCCGGCCATGGCCGCCGGCAGAGCCGTGACGATGACAAACGGATCCAGCCAGCTTTGGAAATTCACCACAATCAACAGATACACCAGCACAATCGCCAGAGCCAGGCCGCCCAGCAGGCCGGTGAATGAGGATCGCATGGTTTGCACCTGACCCCGGATCACCACCTGCGCTCCGCGCGGCAGAGACTTGCGGCTCGCATCGACAATCCGCGTCACGTCGGCCGCCACGGCGCCCAGGTCGCGATCCTGAACGGCCCCGTAAAGATCGATCGTCCTCTGGATGTTGTACTGCGTCACGACCGCCATTCCCATGCCGCGGGTGGTCGACGCGACATCGCCCAGAATCCCTGCCTGCGAGGTGCCCTGCCCGGTGAGGGAAATATTTTCGAGATCGTCCAGCGAGCTAATCGAATATTGCGGCGACTGGGCAATCAAGCTGTAATTCACGCCATTCTTCGGGTTCAGCCAGAACGAAGGCGCGGTCTGGAAACTGCCGCTTAAAGCGATCAACATGCTGTTGGCGACGTCCTTTTCCGTGAGCCCGCTCTCCGACGCCTTGGTCCGATCCACCGCTACGTGCAATTTGGGCTGATCGAACAGTTGGTGGATATGCAGATCCACCAGTCCCGGAACCAGCCGCAGTTGCTCAAGCAGCGCTTGCGCATAGGCGCGATTGGCATTCACATCGAGCCCGATCACCTGTACGTCCACCGGCGCAGGTAGTCCGAAATTCAGAATCTGGCTGATGATATCGGCCGGCAGAAACGCGAAGCTCACGCCCGGAAACTCGCGCGGCAGATTCTTGCGCAGTTCCCGGACGTACTCGTCGGTGGGACGATGGCGCTCGTTAAGAGAGACCAGAATGTCCGCGTCCATGGTGCCGACCGGTGCGGAGGTGCTGTAGGAAAGGTTGATCGTCGAATACGGCAAGCCAATATTGTCGATGATGCTCGAGACTTCGGCCTCGGGAATAGCGCGGCGGATCGCTTGCTCGACGCGATCGCAAACGGCGGCGGTTTCCTCGATACGCATCCCCGTCTTCGTGCGCACGTGCAGCTTGATTTGGCCGGCATCGCTCGAGGGGAAGAAATCCTGCCCCAGCCACGGGACCAGAGCGAAGACCGCGAGGCAAGCTCCCAGGAACAACGGCAGAAACAACCACGGTATGGCAATCAGACGCCTCAACAACGAATGGTAGCTGTCGCGCGTCGCGTCAAACACTCCCTGGAACCATTTCTGAAATCGAGCTGCTACATTCCAAGGCGAAGGCTTGCCGTGGTGGCCATGCGCGCGCAACAGGAACATTGCCATGGTGGGGACAAGCGTTCGCGAAAGGGCGTAGGACGCAAGCATGGCGAACACCACCGCCTCGGCCAGCGGGATGAATAGGTATCGCGCCACGCCGGTGAGGAAGAACATCGGGATAAAAACGATGCAGATGGCCAGCGTCGAGACCAGCGCCGGCACCGCGATTTGGGCCGCTCCGTGCAGAATGCCTTCGTGCAGGTCCTTCCCTTCTTCGAAGTTCCGCTCGATGTTCTCAATGGTCACCGTGGCGTCGTCCACCAGGATGCCGACGGCCAGTGCGAGTCCGCCCAGCGTCATGATGTTGATCGTCTCGCCCAGCGCGCTCAGGCACACGATCGACGTCAGGATCGATAACGGGATCGACACGGCAATAATCAACGTGCTGCGCCAGCTTCCGAGGAACAGCAGAATCATCGCCGCCGTCAGACAGGCCGCGATCACCGCCTCGCGAATCACGCCGTTCACCGCCGCGCGCACGAACAGCGATTGATCGGCGAGCGGCTCGATCCGCAGTTCCGGCGGCAGCGCCGCACGAATCGCCGGCAGCGCGTCCTTCACCTTCTGCACGATATCAAGCGTCGAGGTCGCTCCCACCTTCTGCACTGTCAGCAGCGACCCGCGCATGCCGTCGCGTCGCACCACATTCGTCTGCGGCGAAAATCCGTCGCGCACATGCGCGACGTCGCGGATGTAGGTGGTGGTGCCGTTTCCCGATTTCACCGGCAGATCGTTCAATTCCTGTACCGTTTTCGGGCTGGCATTCAGGTCTACGTCGTATTCGAACTGCCCGATCTTGGAGGTCCCGGCCGGGATGATCAGGTTCTGCGCGGTCACCGCTGTCACGATATCGCTGGCCGAAAGCCCTTGCGCCTGAAGCTGCGCCGGCTGCAGATCGATCATGATCTGCCGCTGTTTTCCGCCATACGGCCACGGCACGGACGCGCCCGGGACCGTCGCCAGCGACTGGCGGATGAAGTTCGTGCCGAAATCGTTCAACTGTTGCTCGGAAAGGCCCTGGCCGGACAGTGCCAGCTGCAAAATCGGCACGCTCGATGCGCTATAGCTGATCACCAGCGGCGGCGTCGTGCCCGGAGGCATCAACCGGATTGCCGGCTGTGAGGCGGCCGTCAGCTGCGCCACGGCAGCCGTCACCTGTACGCCGGGCTGAAAAAACACCTTCACGACTGCGACGCCATTCAGCGAGGTCGATTCGATGTGTTCGATGTCGTTTACCGTAGTCGTCAGGATGCGTTCGTAGACCGAGGTGATGCGCTGCTCCATCTCTTCCGCGGGCAACCCGCTGTACTGGTACAGAACGCTAACCACCGGGATGTTGATGTTCGGAAAAATATCCGTCGGAGTGCGCAGAATCACCAGGGGACTGATGATCAGAATCAGGAGCGCCAATACAATGAACGTGTACGGGCGCCTTAGCGCAATTTGGACGATCCACACCTGGGGGACGAACTCCTGCCAGAATTAGATTCGGCAAGGCGAAATCCGATGCGGGAAACATGCCCGCTGTTCGGCATATGACGCTAGTGCCGGCTAAGTTCTTCTTCTACCGAGGCGGCGCGCTCATCCTCTCCGAGCGCGCGATAAATTCCGATAGCCTTCTTCAACTTTGACACACCTTCGGCAATCGCGCCATTGCGCAGCAGCGCCTGGCCCACGTGTTCATTGGCCCGCGCCACTGCCTCCCTCGCTTCGTTCGAGGCGTTCGCGCCCTCCGCGGCCGCGATCCCGTCGGCAATCTGCAGCGACCGGCTGAAATTCGCCAGCGCCGCCAGGACGTTACCACGTTCCAGTTCGACGCCGCCGACCTTCGCGGCAGCGGCAGCCAGGCTCTTCTGGATCCCTCGATCGCCCTTCTGCGTCAAGGCATCGAACTGCGCCAGCGCCTCGCTGTAATATTTCTGCGCCGCATCGCGCTCTTGCGCAAGATCTCCCATCTTCAACGCCGCCTCCGCCACATCGCGCCGCGATTCGTCTTCGCTGCGACGGGCCAGCAAGATCGCTGACGCGAAGTTGTAGGCCTCGCGGACGCGATCGGCGCTGCCGATCTCCAGATCCGCGTGGATCAATTGGCGTTCGAGCGCCACCGTTTGATTTTCGAAGTGCAACTTCTCCGCCCGTTCCCGGCTGGCAAAGAATACCGTGCTAGCCAGCAGCGTCAGCACCAGCGCCGCCGCCGCGCCGACGGCCACCGCATTGCGGCGGATGAATTTCCGGAACCGGTATCCCGGCGTGTCGACCCGTGCGATCACCGGGCGGCGGTCCAGATATCGCCGGATGTCCTCGGAAAACTGCTCCACCGACAGATACCGCTTTTGAGGCTCCTTGCGCAGCGCTTTCAGAATGATCATGTCGAGATCGCCGCTGAGCTTCTTTCTTAGCCGCTTGCGCGCCAGGTCGCGCGTCTCTTCCTTGACTGCTTCCATCTTCTGCGTGGCCTGTGGAATCGCGTTTTTATCGTCCCTGAGGATCACGCTGCTCGGCCGCCGCGGCTCCATTTCCAGAACCGCCTGCCGGATTGCCTCCGGCGATCGCCCACTGAGCGCATAGGGCGACTTCCCCGTCAGCATTTTATACAGCAGTACGCCAAGCGAGTACACATCGGTCGACGTCGTGACCGGATCCCCGCGCACCTGCTCAGGACTCGCGTAATCCAACGTCATCGGCCGCAGCTCCGGCCTTGTCTGCGCCATCTCCAGCGTGGAAAGGTCCGTCCTCAACAGCTTGGCAATGCCGAAATCGAGCAGCTTTACCACGCCCTCCTTCGTCACCAAGATGTTGCCGGTCTTGATGTCCCGATGCACTACGAGGTTCTGATGCGCATACTGCACCGCCGCGCACACGTCGCGGAACAACTTCAACCGCTCGGTGATCGTGCTGGCGCGCGCCTCGCAATACTGGTCGATCGGCACGCCCTCCACGTACTCCATCGCCAGGAACGGCATGCCATCGGGAGTCGATCCGCCGTCGATCAGTCGCGCGATGTTGGGATGATCGAGGCTCGCCAGCACCTTCCTCTCCAGGCCGAAACGGCGCAGGATCTCGGTGGTGTCCATGCCCCGCTTCACCAGCTTCACGGCGACTTTTTGACCGTCGCCGCGTGACGCCAGCCAGACCGAACCCATGCCTCCGCGGCCAATGCGCGCTTCCAGCCGGTAGGGGCCCGCGCGGAACCCTTCCGGATATTCGCCCGATTCCTCGCCTGAATAGGGCAGCGTGTAACCAAGGTCCACAGCCGGCTTGGCCAGAAAGCCGCTGGCATCCTCGTGACTGGCAAGCAGGCTTTCTACTTCGCGGCGCAGTTCGTCGTCGCGGGCGCACACCACGCGGAGATAGGCGGCGCGGTCCTTCGGTGCGCGTTCAAGCGCCCCGTCAAACGTCTGCCGGACTTGCGCCCATCGCTCCGGCGTCACCTGTGCCTCCCGTCATCTGGCGATGCAGAAACGCCCGCGCGGAACTCCAGCTCCGCTTCACTGTAGCCGGAGAAACACCCATCACCTCGGCCGTTTCCTCCACCGAAAGTCCGCCGAAGAACCGCAGCTCAACCAACCGCGCCTGCTCCGGATCAAGTTCGCCGAGCCGGCGCAGAGCCCCGTCCAGCGCGATCATATCGAGCGGCCTCTGCTCGGCGATGGCCATCGTATCTTCCAACATCACCTTCTGCCCGCCCCCGCCGCGCCTCTCCGCCCGGTGCTTGCGCGCGTAGTCCAGCAGGATCCGCCGCATCTGCGTCGCCGCAACCGCCAGGAAATGTCCGCGCGTTTCCATCGGCGATTTTTGATCCACCATGCGCATATAGGCCTCATGCACCAGGGCGGTCGGCTGCAGCGTGTGCTCGCCACGTTCGCGGCGGAAATAAGACCGCGCCAGGCGATGCAACTCGTCGTAAACCAGCGGCAGTAGTTGATGCATCGCGTCCTTCTTGCCGCGCCCCACCTCGCCCAGCAGCCGCGTCACTTCGCCCGTATCGCTCATTTTCAGTAGCGTTTCGGATTATATCGCGCTCCGAGGGCCGCATGAGCGCCAGAAAAGTCGGTCAGCACACGAGTGTGGTCCGGCACGGCCGTCCCGGAACGAATTATCATAATTGAATGAAACGCGCCGCCTTCCTGATCCTTCTGGCCTCGCTCGCTGTCGCCGCTCCCGCGCACACCGCCGACGCCCGCTTGACAAAGTCCTTCCGCAAGCCGGTCCAGGCCGGTTGGATTTTTGTCCATCTGGAAGGTAAGCCCTCCGAAATCGGCTTCCAACACGGCTATCTGCTGGCGCCCGAAATCCTCGACGCGCATAAAGCGATCAAGCTCGCCCTGACGCATGAGTCCAAGGACTGGAAATACTTCCGCACCGCCGCCGAAAAGGTCCTCTGGCCCCACGTCGATGCGGAATACCGGGAAGAATTGACGGGCATAGTCGCAGGCCTTGCCGCCAAGGGCGTGAAGCTCGATATTTGGGATATCGTGGCCACCAACGCCTGGCTCGAACTCGATCCGTACTACGTCAAATGGGACGAAAACATCAATCGCCCCACCGCCGACCATTGCAGCGCCTTCGTCGCCACCGGCACCTATACCAAGGACGGCAAACCCGTTATCGCCCACAATAACTGGACCGATTACATGACCGGATCGCGCTGGAATGTCATTTTTGACGTGACACCCGAGCACGGCCACCGTTTCATCATGGACGGCATGCCCGGCCTGATCCACTCCGGCGACGACTTCGGCCTCAACTCGGCCGGCATCATGATCACCGAGACCACCATCAGCAATTTCCATGGTTTCGACCCCAACGGCGTCCCTGAATTCGTGCGCGCCAGGAAAGCCATGCAGTATTCCGCGTCCATCGACGATTTCGCGCGCATCATGAAGCAAGGCAACAACGGCGGCTACGCCAACGACTGGCTGATCGCGGACCGCAACACGGGCGAAATCGCCAGTCTTGAACTCGGCCTGAAGCACGTCAACCTCTGGCGCACCAAGGACGGCTATTTCGCCGGCTCCAATTACCCCATCGACCCGGCGCTTGCGAAGGAAGAAACGGATTGGGACCTGAACAACAAGAGCCTCAGCGGCAACGCGCGCCACATCCGCTGGGACAGCCTGCTGAACGAGTATAAGGGCCGCATCGACGTTGCCCTGGGCCAGAAATTCCTGGGCGACCACTACGATACGTTCGCGAAAAAAGAGGAGCCCAGCGAACGCACTCTTTGCGGCCACGTCGATCTATCGGCGCGGGGCTCCAAGCCCTGGCAGCCCGAATACGGCACCGCCGGCGCGGTACAGAACAAGGTCGCCGACGCCGCCATGGCCGCCAATATGTCCTTCAATGCCGCGATGGGCCACTCCTGCGGCATCGATTTCAAGGCGGCGAAGCACCTGAAGCTGCACCCCGAATTTTCGTGGGAGAAATCGGCCCTGCGCGATCTCGATTCGCACCCGTTCACGACGTTTACGGCGTCGAAATAGGCATGTGGGGCGGTCCCCTGGACCGCAGCCGACTCCCGCTTCGGCCTGGGCTTTGAGCCGGGGCGCCGAAGTTTAGAACACTAACTTCAACCCAAACTGAATCTGCCGCGACGTTGTCGTGGTCGTTGTCACCAATCCCGCCGACGGATTGAATGCCGTCCCCGCGAACACCGTCGCGTTCGGTGTCCCAAAATTCGGGTGGTTCAGGGCATTGAAAAACTCCGCCCGGAATTGCAGTTCAGTCTTCTCTGTGACCTTTGTCGTCTTAAACAGGGAAAGATCCACCTCCGCCAGTCCCGGCCCGCGATAAACGCCTCGCCCCAAATTCCCGTATGTCCCCGCCGTCGGCAGCACAAATGCCGATGGATTGAACCACTGGTTCGGACTCCCCGATACCACTGGACCATTGAACGCCGGATTCAAGGACGGCCGGTCCGGATTCCTCGTGTCTCCATCGCCCGACCGGTTCGCGCCGATCTGCGGTGTGAATGGAAACCCGCTCAGCAGCGTCGCGATCCCGTTAATCTGCCAGCCGCCGAGCACTCTGCCTCTTCCGGGAAGCGCATATAAACTCGAAATGCTGGCCTGGTGATTGGCGTCCAGCGCCGACGGCCCCCAGTCCCTTTGCAAATCATTTCTGTCCAGCACCATCTGCGCCTGATTATTCGCCTGCGCCCCCGTCAGCGCCGAATTGATGTCCAGATTCTTCGACCACGTGTAGTTCGCTCGAAACTGCCAGCCGCGGCTCAACCGCCTGGTCGCGTCGAATTGCAATGCATGGTAGCTCGTGTTGCCTTCCGAATACCAGAAGAACCCCGCCCCCAGATACGGATTCGGCCGTGTCCCGGCGGGAATATACTGCTGCCCGTGCATCACACTACCCTTGGTGCTCCCGATGCCCCCGGAAACACATGTTGCGCTCGCGCAGACCGCAGCCGGAATATCGTTCGGATCGATGCTCACCAATCCGTGCACGCCGAATGACCCCACGTACGCCGCCCGCACCGACGTATTGCGGTCGATCTGCCGCTCAAGGGTCAAGTTCCATTCCTGGACCGACGGCGTTTTCGCGTCCGGTTGCACTCCCTGCGGCGCGAACGTCGTACATGGCTGCGGAACCGTCGCGCTGCACTGCGGCGCGGGTTGCACGCCCGGTTTGATGGGAATTATCGACAGCAGCGGCATGTTAGCCAGAGAGACTGCGCCATTGGCCGGGGGCAGCGAATTCAGCAGAAAGCTGAGGCTATCGATCAACGAATAAAACGTCCCATAGGACGCCCGCACCGCCGTCTTCCCGTCGCCGAACGGATCCCAAGCCAGGCCGACGCGCGGCGCCAGCAGGTGCGTCGCGTTATTCTTCGTGAACACCGAATGCCCGACGATCACGTTTGTTCCGAGCACTCCATTCGCGTCGGCGACGTAATTCGCCGCCCGTCCCGATTCCTCGTTCCATCCATTCGTAAACTCGTACCGCAGGCCGACGCGAACCGTCAGATTCGGCCGCAGCCGCATGGAATCTTCCACAAACCACGCGCCTTCGATACTGCGCCAGCCCAGTTCGTTGGGATTGGGAATCACCTGAAAGGTGCTCACCGTGCCTTGCAGCAGCGTCGTCATGCTGGCGAAGGTCGCCTGCCCCAGTTGCCTCGACGCGCTGTCCTCGTTATCCCGCAAAGGCTGCAGCCAGACACCGGCGCTGATCTGATGGATGCCCTTCATCGCCTGCACCTCATCCGCATAGGTGAACAGATTCCGGCGATTCCACGACCCCGCGGCATTATTCGGCCCCGCCGAAGTGATCCCCGAAATGCCCGTCGTGGTGACGCCTCCGTTCACCACCACGCCCCCCGGCCCTCCGCCCTCCACGAACGACTGATTCTCCGGAAACGCCGTCAGCAACACCGAGCTCAAGTTAAACTCCGCCCGTGAAAACCCGATGGTCGCCGTATTCAGCACGCGCGGTGAAAACACGTGCGTCTCCCGAATGCTCGCCACCTGGCTTCGCAGCAACTCGCCCGAGGCGAACAACGGATCTGCCTGCGGAATCGTACTGTTTCCGTCATCGATCGTGTACGCCACGGATAACGAATCCCCCTGGCGAATCGTCCAATCTGCCCGAGCCGTCCCGAAATTCTCGTGGATCTGCTGGTGGGGATTGTTGTACGATAGCGCGTTGCCGCTCGCGACACCCCCGGCCAGCAATTCCGGCCCGTTTGGCTGCGGCCACAGTGACATAAATGGAAGCATCGCCGGATTCAGATTCGGCACGGGCGCGTACACTCCTGTCGTCGGATTCGGAATCAAGCCCTGCCGCACCAGCGCGTCGGGAACCACGCTCACGCTGCTCACCGCCAGCGCCTGCCGGAATCCTTCGTAATTTCCGAACGCAAACAGCCTGTTTTTCTTCACCGGACCGCCCAGCGCACCGCCGAACTGATTTCTCCGGAATGGAGGTACAAAGCCTCGGTCCAAGAAATTCCGTGCGTCCAGAGCGCTGTTTCGCAAGAATTCGAACAAACTTCCGTGAAGGGCGTTCGTTCCCGATTGCGTGACGACGCTCACCTGCGCGCCCGCGCGTTTCCCATACTCCGCGCTATATGTGTCGGTCAGCACATTGAACTCGCGCACCGCGTCGATGCCCAGCAGTTCCCCGCTCACGCCCCCGGGCGAAACCGCCAGCTGGCTCGAGCCCGTGTACTCCACGCCGTTGATCAGGAACAGATTTTCGGAGGTCCGCCGCCCCGCCACCGAAAACGTATTTCCGTCGCTGGTGCTGGTATTGGCGCTCTTCATCGAGCTGTAGTTGATCGTCCCCGGATTCAGCGCGATCAGCGTATCGAAGCTGCGCCCGTTTAGCGGCAGATCCTTCACCTCGCGCTCGCCCACGACGCCCGATACGGCCGACGTGGTCGTGTTCACCACCGGAGCGTCCTCGGCCACCGTCACCTGCTGCACGAACTCGCCGATCTCCAGATGGAAATTCACCACCGCGTTCTGGGCCACTTGAAGATGGACGCCCGTGCGCACGGCGGCGCGGAAACCGGCCTTTTCCGCCTGAATCTCGTAAGGCCCCGGCGCAAGGGAGAGCACGCTGAAACTTCCAGCATCGTCGCTGACCGCGGTGCGAGCCGCACCTGTTTCCGCACTGGTCACCGTGACCTTTGCGCCGCTGACCGCCGCGCCCGCCGGATCTTCGATGCGTCCGGAAATCGCCGCCGCCACCTGCGCATAGGACTGCGCGGCCAGAATCATCAAAAATGCGATCTTCATGACGCTACCGGACCACGAAACGCGTCGGGTCCCAGCATGCGGGCGCCGCGCTCCTCGCCCGACCCCCAACCAAGGGAGGCCATGCGCTGCGGATTGGATGTGAGAATGAGCTGGTAACAGGCGAGATCATCGGGAGCCGCCGGAGTCTTTCCCCGCATAGGGGAGACTAAAGCCAGATATTTGAGGATAGTATAAATGTCGCCTTCCTCCGGAGAGCACACGTCGAACTCCTGCGTCTGCAACCGCACTTGGGAGGCGCGCTCGGCCAGGTGAAACGCCAGGAACGCCGCGCAATCCACCGCGGATTCGAACCACTCCTGCGATTCCGTATCCAGATCCAGATAAATCAACGCGCGGTTGTCTTGCTCCCGCGCGAACTCCCGAACTTGCAGTTCGCCCGTGTGCGCCGTCGCCCTCCAATCCACATGACGCGCACTCTCCAGAGCCTCGTACCGCCGGATGCGATAAAAATCGTGGCCGCGCCCGCGCTGTTGCGCCTCCATTTCTCCACGCACTCCGGCCAGCAGTTCCTCGAACCCCGGCTGCGGATCCACGCACGGATACACCAGGATGTCGTGATGCGCCGTCACCATTTCCCTGCGCTCGGAGAATCCGAACGGAAACCGCGTCGAAAATTGAAACGTGCGCTCCCTCTGCGTTCCGCGCCTGGGAAAGTACAACTCCACGGGCTCTTCCAGGCTCTCCCCACCAGGTATTACCGGGAAATACAGCGTCGAATCGAAGCCGCTCTCCTTCGACCCCGCCAGATGAACGCTAAACGAGGGAATCATCCGCTTCAAATTCCCGATTCGGATCGATGCCCGCACTCGTCGCCGCGCCGAGATGTGCTCCGGCACCAGAAGGTTGATCTCCAGTCCCGCGATCCCCAGCCGGCTGATGAAGCCCGAAACCAGCAGCGTGGAAAGCATCGCCGCGAAAATCAGGAACAGCAGATTGTTGGTCGAAATGAACGCGCCCCCTCCCACCACCGCTAGGGCAACGGTATAGGCGATGCCCGCCCCGGTCACCTGCTGGCGCACGCCCTGCGTCCAGAAGGCGTGGAATTTCCGCCAGGCCCGAGGCAGCCACCAATCGTGAAGAGACTTGATCACGTCTTTAACCCCTGCACACGGCCGATCGCATTTACCAATTTACGATACGGAATCTTGTCAAGTGATTCGAATCCCAGCCACTCCCCGTCGCGCCAGCTTGATCCGTGCCAGCGCGTCAGAATCGCCAGATGCTCCAGATTCGGAGGCCCCCCGGCCGGTAGTGCTTGCGCCAGCTCCCGCAACCGGTGATCCATCGATGCGCCCGCCTCGCCCGCCGTATACCCAAGCGAAAAACGCGCCGGCTCCTGCCACCGCCCGCCGAGCAGGAACAGCAAATCCACCGCCTCGCACACCGGCGCGCGCACAACCGCCACGCCCGACAGTCGATCCGCCGTCCTGGCCAGTTCGCCGCCCAGCGCCTGCACCGCCGCGATCTTTTCCGCGCGCTGATGCATCCGCTCCGCTTCTTCGAACTGCATTTCCGTGCTCGCCCGGTTCCGAGCCGCCTCCGCCGCCTCGCGCAGCGACGCCCCGCTGCTCCGCAAAAACTGCTCCACCCGCGACGACTCGCTGCGATACTCCTCCACCGTCACCGCCTCCTGGCACGGCCTGAGGCATCGCGCCATTTCTCCATAGATACACCCCGGATGCTGCGGCGACGGCGTCAGATTCTCCTCGCACCGCCGGATCTGAAACAGGTCCAGCATTCCTTCGTCGAAGCGCTCCGCCGCCGCCCGGCTGGCAAACGGCCCATAAAACACACCCTTGCCAAGCCGAGTCGTGATCATCGTTCGCGGAAACGGATTCTCCACTGTCAGCCGCACGAACGCCGGGGGGCGCAGCCGTGTGATCCTTTCCCAATCCTCGGGGAAATGCTTCTGCGCCAGCTCCAGATGCAGCAGCGACGATTCGAGGCGCGACCCCACCGGCCAATACTCGATCCGCTCCACGATGCCGCGCAGGTTTAACAGCCTCGATACGCGGTCGCGGTCGGAAATCAGCCGCTTTAGCCGCCGCCGCAGCAGCGCCGTCCGCGCCAGATAGGGTTTCCCCTCGCTCGCCCACAGCAGAAACACCGCCGGCGCGTCAGGAATCGACTCCAGATCCGAAGGACTGGCAAGCAGCGGCGCGCGCATGTTTCTCCAGAGTAACTTCTTATTCGATTTCTAATAGACGTGGCGCACGCACTCGTGCGTGCCGCGTCGAGGCTCGTCTCGACGCCCGCGGGGCGGCCTACTGCCCCCGCTTCTTCACTTCGATATTCAGCCGCTTGATCTTCTGATTCAGCGTCGACAGAGGTACGTGCAGCGCCTCGGCCGCCGCTGTCTGGCTCCAGTCGGACGTTTCCAGCTGCTCGATAATTTTGCGCCGCTCGAAATCGGCGACCACTTCGAACAGGCTCGCGTCGGCGGCCAGCCCTCCGCTTTCGTCTCTGCGGATTCTCAACCCCTTGGCTTCCAGCAGATGATCCGGCAGCACATCGGCCGGAACCAGCGTTTGCGATGCCAGCACTACCGCGCGTTCCACGACGTTCTCCAACTCGCGAACGTTACCCGGCCAGGCGTGATCCATCAGGATCTGCATCGCCTCCGGCTCGAACCGCAGCTGGCTTCGGCCGCTCGCATCGAGGTATTTCTCGTTCTCCCGGCAATACTTGGCAAAAAAATGATCCACCAGTGCCGGAATGTCTTCCTTGCGGTCGCGTAGCGGCGGCAGCGCGAGGTTGATCACGTTCAGCCGGTAATACAGATCCTCGCGAAATTTGCCCTCTTCCACCGCCTTCTTCAGGTCCGCATTGGTCGCTGCCACGATCCTCACGTCCACGCGAATCGTTTCGGCCGAGCCCAGTGGCATGAACTCACGCTCCTGAATCACCCGCAGCAGTTTGGTTTGCGTCTCCGGCGAAATGGTGCCGATCTCATCGAAGAAAATCGTGCCCCGGTTGGCGATTTCGAAATATCCTTTGCGCGACGCCACCGCCCCCGTGAACGCGCCCTTCACGTGCCCGAACAACGCGGATTCGAGCAGATCCGGCGGCACCGAGCCCGAGTTCACCGCCACGAACGGATGATCGCTCCGCGCCGACCGCGCATGGATCGCATTGGCGATCAGTTCTTTACCTGTCCCCGTTTCGCCCGTGATCAGAATCGTCGCCCTGCTCGCCGCAACCTGCGCCACCAGGTCGAGGATTTTCATCATCCTCTCGCTCTTCCCGACGATGTTCGGGAAGCTGTAGCGTTGCTTCAGCGCCCGCTTCAGCTCCGTGTTCTCGCGCTCCAGCCGGTGCTTGGAGATCATGCGTTCGATCTCGATCACCAGCTTCTCGTTATCCCACGGCTTGGAGAAATAGTCGTTGGCGCCGTGCTTCAGCGCCTCCACTGCCACTTCAACCGACCCGTAGGCCGTGATCATGAACAGAGGCGTCTCGCGATCCCTCTGCCGGATCTCCTCCAGCACTTCCATGCCGCTCTTGTCCGGCATCATCAGATCCACCAGCACAAGATCGTACAGGGAGTTTTCCAGCTTCTTCAGCCCTTCGGTGGCGTTCACCGCCAGATCGACGCGATAGCCTTCGAGCGACAGCAAAGCCTCCAGGCTCTCGCGGATATCGGGCTCATCGTCGATCACCAGGATGCGCCCGCGTGAGGATTTCTCCGTGCTGGGCAATTCGGGAGGAAACGGACTGTCGGGGATCATCAAAAAATCAACCTGTCGGTTCGCGCCACCGCGGTACTCGGCGCCGACGTCGGGACCACTTGCGTGGACACGGCTTGCGCCGGTACCGCCGCAGGCACGCCCGCCGGAATCTCGCTTCGCTTCTTGAGCGTTTCCTGAGCTGCCGCCTCAGGAAATGATAGCTCGAAGCGCGTTCCCGCGCCGATCCTGCTCTCCACCTCGATGTCGCCTCCGTGCTCGCGCACGATGCCGTAGCTTACCGACAATCCAAGCCCCGTACCTTTTTTCGCGCCCTTAGTGGTGAAGAAGGGGTCGAAAATCTTCGCCAGATTATCCACCGCGATGCCCGCCCCCGAATCCGCCACCGTCACGATCACCCGTCCGTCGTGGGCGGATGTCTTCACCGTCAGCGAGCCTCCCCGCTCCATCGCGTCCCTCGCGTTCAGGAACAGATTCAGGAACACCTGCTGCAGCTTGCCCGGATTCCCCTTGATCCGCGGCAGAGCATCGTCGAGCGAAACCGTCGTCTTCACGTCGGTTTTCGTGAGTTGGTGCTCCATCAGTGCCAGCGTTTCCTTGAGCGTCTTGTTCAAATCCACGCTCACGAACTCCGTCGGCGACGTGCGCGAGAAATTTAGCAGCGAATTGACGATCTCGCTCGCCCGGAATGTCTGCCGCGCGATCTTCTCAAGCAGCGGAGCCTTCTGCTCGTCGCCGGAAATCTGCTTGGCCAACATCTGCGCGTAAGTCGAGATCACCGCCAGCGGCGTGTTGACTTCGTGCGCGACGCCCGCGGCCAACAATCCGATGGAGCTCAACTTATCGGCCTGCATCAGCCTCCGCTCCAGTTCCGCCCGGTCCGTCACGTCGTCGAAAATGATCAGCCGCCCGATGCGGGTCCCTTCACGCGAAATCAGTGGCGCCACGGCGATATTCAGCGTCGTTTCCATCGGCTTCAGGACGTATTTATAGACGTTCTCCACGCCTGGCCCCAGCCGGTCGCACAGATCCGGCGGCAGCAGTTCGCTCAGCCTCCTGCCCACTGCCTGCTCCCGCGAAATGCCGGTCAGCTTTTCGATTTGCGAGTTCCAACTTTCGACGCGATCTTCCAGATCCGCCGCCAGGATGCCCACGTTGATCGATTCGACGATGTTCTCGCTGAACTCTTTCAACCGCTCGTACTCTTCCACCTTGCGCGCCAGCGATTGATACAGCATCGAATTATCCACCGCGATGCCCACGTATCCGGAAAGCGTGACCAGAAGCTCCACGTCCTCGCTCGAGAGAAAATCGCCCGATTCCGTCCGGCTCACACCCAAATACGCAATCGTCCGCCCGCGCGCCGAACAGGGCAGATAATACGTCAGCTCCAGTTCCGCAATCGAGCGCCTCGCAGACACCGGCATCTCGTGCGACACCACGTCGAGCAGATTCCTTGTCCGCTCGAAAAACAGATATGGCTTCCCAGGTTTCGCGCTCAAGAAGCTCAAATCCAACCCGTAGGGAACGTTCTCCGTCTGCTTGCCGTGACGGTTGCTCGCCAGTTCCAGCCGGAACCGCGATTCGGCGTCATCCCACACAAAGAACGCCACGTGACGGATGCCGAGCGTGCGAATCAGCCGGTCCGCAACGCTCTCCAGCATCTCGCCCAGATTCGTCGGCGACCCCAGCTCGCGCGCGAACTCAATCAGCGTCCGCCGGTAATCGTAGCGGTCTTTGTAGAAGTAGTACCGGTCCAACTGCTCCTGAATCCATTTGCGGATGGGCTGGAACACGAACGCCGCGATCAGGATCAGAGCCACCATCGCCGTGCCGTTCAGTTCGCCCGCTTTGCTCACCGTGAAGATCAGGCCATAGAAGATTGCCAGCACCGCCAGCGTCGCCAGCGTATAGACGTAGCCCTCCTGGAAAATCACGTCGACGTCCATCAGCCGGTAGCGCAGAATCGCGTAGGCCCAAGTGAGGGGGATCAGCGGCAGGCTCAGCACGGCCAGATTCATCGCGTGATTCGGAGGTACGCCGAACAGATATGGCACGGCGTAAATCAGAGCGAACGGCACAATGCCTACCACCGCGCCGTTGCGCAGCCAGGTCAACTGTTTCCGTACAACGGGATCGTCGGCTTTCCGCAACTGCCATGCCAGGACCGCCCCTCCCGCCAGGTACATCGTGCACAAGAATGTCAGCCACACCCGATCCAGCAGCCAGCGCATTTCGAGCAGAGGCGCGTCCGTGTGAATATATCCGAAAATTACACCCAACTGCGAGGCCATCAGAGCAAGGCCGGGCAGGTACAACAACACGGCCGCGCCCCGCCGCTTGATCCAGGCCTGTGGCTCCGGGAACACGAAGCAGAAATGCAGGAACAGCGTCGGCGCCAGATAGCCCGCCACCACGTTGCCCAGGTAAATCACTTTGTCGAAATTATTCAGCTTGCCCGAGTAATGGAACGCCGACATAATGAACGACGCTAGGCATAGCAGGAAGAAGTGTAGCGCCCGCGGCGCGCTTCCCCGGCGGAAATACACAAACAGCCCGATAGCAATATACAGCACCGCCACCGCGTACTGATAGAAAACCGTGGAATCGCGTTCGGCCTGCCCGATGATCACTTTGGCGGTAAAGGGCCGGCCGCCGCGCATCATCTCGTACTTGGCCTCGCGCCAGGGACCCAGCCGCGCCAGCACCTGCGTCGCTTCGAGCGCGTCGTCCATCCGCACGTCTTCTATGGATAGGAGAACGTCGCCCGTTCGTAGCCCCCGCTTCGCCGCCGGACTCCCGGGCGTCACATACGCCGCCACCACGTGCGAATTCTGGTCGGACCCGACCTGATCCACCCAGGCCACGCCGTCGTCGGGAAGCGCAAATCGGCTCTGCTGTTGGAAATTGACCGCCGCGGCCACCACGGCCGCCACTGTCACAACCACCAGCAACGCGCTAACGAGCTGTTGCCTGAATTCCCTCATACCGCCCGCTGAAGACACAAACCCACGTGAAGTCAGTGCACGTGAATGACCACCCTATTATCGAAGCTTGTGATTGATATTACTGCACTTCCTGGCCCAGAGCAAGCCCCGAATATGGGATTCGGAAGATCCTACTATACGGTTGTGTATCCCACCGCCACATCGTTTCTCGTCATGCACAGAAGACGTACACTGAAAAAGAGTGTCCTCTACCACTCTCAGCCCCGCCCACACCCAGGACGCGCCCGGAACCGCTTTCCGCATCCTGGCCGCCATCAGCTTCTGCCACCTCCTGAACGACATGATGCAGTCCGTCGTCCCGGCGGTCTACCCAATTCTCAAATCGTCCTACCATCTCGATTTTAGCCAGATCGGCATGATTACGGCTTCTCTACAGATCACGGCCTCGCTGCTCCAGCCCCTGGTCGGGATGTATACCGACAAGCATCCCAAACCCTATTCTCTTGCGATCGGCATGGGATTTACACTTACTGGCCTCCTGCTGCTTGCCTCCGCGCCGAGTTTCCTGGCGATTTTGGCTGCCGTCGCTCTTGTCGGCGTGGGATCGGCCGTCTTCCACCCGGAATCCTCCCGCATCGCCCGGCTCGCTTCGGGGGGCCAACATGGTTTAGCCCAATCTTTATTTCAAGTTGGCGGCAATGCCGGCTCCGCCACCGGACCCCTCCTGGCCGCCTTTATCGTCCTTCCCAAGGGCCAGCACAGCATCGCGTTTTTCTCCCTTGCCGCCCTGATCGCCATACTGATCCTGGTTCAGGTCGGGTCCTGGTACAAAACCCATCACCCGCCGACCGTCAAGCGCACCGCACCCGAGCGCCATGCCACCGTTTCGCCCCGCCAGGTCACCATCGCTATGTTGGTGCTTATCGCCCTGGTGTTTTCGAAGTATATTTACCTGGCCAGCCTGACCAGTTACTATACTTTTTACCTGATCAGTAAATTTCACGTTTCCGTCCAGAACGCCCAGATTCACCTGTTCCTGTTCTTGGGAGCCGTCGCCGCGGGAACCTTCGCCGGAGGCCCAATCGGCGATCGCATCGGCCGTAAATACGTCATCTGGGCCTCGATCCTCGGCATTTTGCCTTTTACCCTGGCTCTGCCTTATGCGGATCTGTTCTGGACGGGCGTGCTCACCATCATCATCGGCCTGGTGCTCGCCTCTGCCTTTTCGGCGATCCTCGTTTATGCCCAAGAACTGGTCCCCGGCCGCGTCGGTGCTATTTCCGGCCTCTTTTTCGGACTGGCCTTCGGCGTCGCCGGCATCGGAGCGGCCATGCTCGGCAGCCTCGCCGACGCAACCAGTATCACGTTCGTCTACCGGACTTGCGCCTTCCTCCCCGCCATCGGCCTACTGACGGTGTTCCTGCCAAACTTAGAGAGGAGGCGCCGCTAGCCCCGCCCCGGCCTGTACCCCCGCGGACCCAACCCGTTCGCCCAAAGCCGACAAATCGCGCCGGACTCGGGCGAGCACTCCGCCCGCTCGGCTGGGCGAAACAAGCTGCCGCCGCCAGCAGCAAGGTCGCGTTCCTCATGCCTAGATCATATATCTCTTTATTCTCTGCGCCCTTGGCGTCATGGCGTGAAATGCTTTTCGTGCCCTTGGTATACCTTCAGGCAGGAGTCTTCCTGGCTAGGAAGTGTTGGATTCCGAAGGAACTGGACCTCCAGCGGCGCTAACGCCTGCGCCGCGCTTCAGGCTACAATCGAAACTCCGCCGATGAAATCGAAACTTGGACTCTTCCCCCTGGTGGCCGCGACGTTTTTTATGGTCTCCGGCGGTCCTTATGGCATTGAAGGAGTAGTCAAGCAATCGGGCTACGCCGGCGCGATCCTCATGCT
This sequence comes from Bryobacteraceae bacterium, assembly GCA_035542735.1. Lineage (GTDB taxonomy): Bacteria > Acidobacteriota > Terriglobia > Bryobacterales > Bryobacteraceae > Palsa-187. Next base: position 168,256 of record DATKKV010000021.1, on the reverse strand, counting down.
GCTTATCATTCCTGTGATCTGGGCGCTTCCGACCGGCCTGATGGTGGGGGAGCTTGCCGCAGCCATCCCCGCCGAAGGGGGGTTTTACGTCTGGGTGCGGCGCGCGATGGGGCCGTTCTGGGGATTTCAGGGAGCCTGGCTGTCGCTCGCAGCAAGCGTCTTCGACATAGCGGCTTACCCTTCGGTCTTGGTGCTGTCACTGGGCCAGCTTTGGCCCGCGGCACTCCACAATCCATGGCGCATCGTGATTCCCGTCGCGGTGATCTTCACCTGCGTGGCGTGGAATCTGCTGGGTTCAAAAGCGGTGGGCGAAGGGTCGATCGCGCTTGGGATTTTGTTGCTCATGCCTTTTGCGATGATGATGTTTCTTGCCCCGCATCACGGCATAGCTCCCGCGACCACGCACACGAGCTGGTATGCGGGCCTCATCATCGCCATGTGGAACTTCATGGGTTGGGACAATGCCTCCACCATCGCCCAGGAAGTGCGCGACCCTCAAAGGACCTATCCGCGCACAATGCTATGGGCCGTGGTTACGGTCACTCTTGTGTACATCGCGCCGATCCTTGCCGTCGCGTACGCCGGCGTTCCACCATCCCAGTGGTCGGACGGTGCATGGGTGAGCCTCGCCGGAGGCATTCGCCCGTGGCTTGCCGTTCCGATGTTGTTGACGATCATGATCAGCGTGCTGGGCCAGGTCAATTCGCTCACCATGTCCTATTCGCGCATCCCTTTCGCGATGGCCGAGCACGGGCTCGCGCCGTCCGTTTTCCGGCGCGTGACGAACAACGGTTCGCCGTGGGCCGCTCTACTTGCCTGCGGCGCGATCTGGACGCTGGCGCTGAGCCTCAGCCTCGACCGGATCCTACTGCTTGACATTATGCTTTACGGCGGCAGTCTGACCCTGGAGTTTATCGCGCTGATCGTCCTGCGGGTGCGCGAGCCCGAGCTTGTGCGGCCGTTCCGCATCCCCGGAGGCCCGGCAGGAGCCGTAGCGATGGCCGTGATGCCGTGCGTCTTGCTTCTGGTGGCCGCGGTGATGAACCGCCATGAACAGATCGGTTCCATCAGCGCAGCAGCGCTGGCGGGCATCGTGGCGCTGTGCGGCATTGCAGTGTACCCTTGGGCAAAGAGGATGTCATGAAGCGCGTGCCTTGGCTTTTCCCTTCCGGTGCCCGCCTGGGTACCGACAACGCAATCCTCCACGCCCGCGCGCGCCAGTCATCGCGTGGAGGGCTTTCCGGGACCTCTCTCGATTAAGACCGTTCGCGCCGGCAAAGTACCTGGATCGTTCACAATGGCGGTATGAGACTTTTCTTGCTGACTGCGCTTCTCTTGGGAACGGTGCTCGCCGAGACTCCCCTGCGCGTTTCCATGGTTTCTCTCGGCGTGCGGGATTGTGCGCGATCCATCCCGTTTTATCGGGATGTACTTGGTCTTACGATGGTGGGCAAGCCTGGCGAAGTGGCATTGTTCCGCGCGGGCGAAATCACGATCGTTCTGAATGAGCCCTCGGCGCGCAACGTAAAGGGCGCTTTGGCGGGCACGGTCGAAGCGATCTTCCCAGTCGCAAGCGTTGCAGAGTCCCATCGCGATCTGGAGGCTCGCGGGTGCAGCTTCATCGCCAAGCCCCACGAGGTCACCGAAGGCACGTGGGCAGCGACGTTCACCGATCCGGACGGGCACAGGCTGACGATTTTGGGCGCGAAATAGCTATTTTTCGATCACGGCTTTTGCCCGTAGATTCGCGACGCCCGCAGTGTAGCGCTCGTCGGTCACGGTGAACGCCACGGCGTCCTCCAGCCAGTCGTGCGCCGTGCCGTCGGGATCGTGGGAGGCTACGGTGAGTGTGTAAGGATGCGGGCATAGGTCGCACAGGAAGCTAAACGAAAGCGTCACGGTATCGCCGGCGGCGCGCGGGCCGATTTTCAGCCGCTCCAATTGCGTATTCGTGCCGTACACCTCGAATCCGATCTGGGTGCGGATCAGGATGCCCAGCACCGGATCCTGCACGGCTTCATGGAACCGTACGGTGACGCGCACGCTCACCATCTCACCGCTTTTCCAGACGATGGTGGGCTTACCATCCGCGCCGTGCGTTTCGATGGACAGCACTTCCGCCCGTCCGTCGCCGCGGCGGTAGGATGGCGCGAGCCTAGGCGGAATGGTGCCGCCCCAGGCGCGGATCTTTTCCGAAACCGCGCGCTTATACTTACGCAGCGTCTCTCGCGGGTCGCCCTTGGCCGCCAGTTCTCCCGCTTCCAGCCACCAGACTTCGTCGCAGAGAGATTCCAGAAGCTGCTCCTCGTGCGACGCGAGCAGTACGGTGGTCCCCGCGCGCCGCAGGCGGTCGAGGCCGGTAAGCGTTCGCGCACGGACCACGGCGTCCTGAGTCGCCAGCGCCTGATCCAGCGCCAGAACCGCGGCCGGGGCCAGGTTCAACGCGTCGCCCGGGCCCACGAACCGGCTCTCCGGCGGCGCCTTCACTTCGCCCGACTCCGGATTCAGGACTCCGCAGGCGAGCTTCAGCAACTCCGTTATGCCGGAGCCTTTCTCGCCGATCACGCCGATGATCACCCCTGGCGGCGCAACCGCCCGAAACTCTTTCAGAGGACCGGCGGAGACGTTCTTGAACTCAAGGGACATTCAAAAACAGGATACAGGGTTTTTTAGCGCCTCCCCGTGGCGGGGAGATCCTCGCATGCGTTCGGACCGATCGTGTTCTCCCGTAGCTTAACTCCGGGGCCTGCCGCAATGCAGCGCGATTTCATCTTGTGGCCGGAAATTGTATTGTTCCGAATCGTGTTGCCGCGGACGTCCTCCATGCGCACCACGCCTTTGCTCAAGTAGATTCCGCTTTCGAGCATCTCCGGCTCGTCGGCTTTATAAACACATCCGAACTGCTTCGCGTTTTCGTTGCACTCTGCGGTGTTTAAATGAATAAACGAATTGCCCGTCACCGTGTGTCCGGAGCCCATCAGGAACAGGCCTCCAAACTTCACGCCATCGATGATATTGCCGCGAATCTCGATGTTCTGCGAGTTCATATTCGGATCGGTGTTGTTCATGACGATGCCGAAATGGCCAAACGCGTAAGATGCAGGCGCGCCGCGATTCACGCAGGTATTCTCAACAATCGATCCGTCGTGGAATCCGTCGAGGTCGATGCACTTCCCATTGACCTCTTCAAACTTGTTGTGCACGTACGTGGAATGGTCGACGTTGCCGGCCGTGTCCAGAGCCACGGGTGTGCCGTACGTCTCGAAGTCAACGAGTTCCGGCGGATAGCCGATGTGGTTGCCGGCGTTGTCCTCGACGCGCACATTCGATGCCGCGCCGACCTGGATCGCATCGCGCCCTAGTTGCTCGAAGCGATTGGAGACGAACAGGCCGTCATGCAGCCGCGGCGAGGTGTAGAGCGAATGGGTCCACAGCGCATTGCCGCGAATGCGCCGGAACTCGGAATCGCGGACTTCGAAATTCGACGTTCCTTCCTCGATGACGATTCCTCCGGTGGTGTTGTTGCGCCCGTTCGGCTTCTTCGTTCCCGAATCTTCCACCAGCACGTTCCTGATCTTGACTCCCGAGCTGCGGCTGGCGATCACGGCAAAACTGGGAATCGCCGAGAACCGCACTTGAGAGATTTCAACGCCTTCGACGCGATCCAGCACGATTCCGTTATTGGAATAAAAGACTCGGAACGCGTTCTCTGGCGGGGCCATTTCGGCGGGCTGATCAAACGTCGAGCGGTTGCCGTCAATCGAAAAATCGCGAAAGCGGAGGTTGCGCGCGCCCTCGGCGAAGAAGATCGCTCGGCCTTTGAAGTTATTGGCTGCCTTGAGAATCGTCCGTGATCCGACAACCTCCAGATCGTGCGCACCCGGCGCAAGCCGAAGCTCGGAAGAGATTTCGATGATGCCGGGTGGCAGTGAGATGGAGCCGGTGGGCTGCCTCGCCAGCGTCTCGCGAAGGCGGGATTCGACTGTGCCGCCGCAGCCGGCGCTCAGGAAAATGGCGACGAAACACGCGGCTAGTTCGGCTTCTTGAGCCATTCGCCGATCCATTCCAGAAACTGGCCATACCAGAGCACGCTATTCTGCGGCTTCATGATCCAATGGCCTTCATCGGGAAACAGCACCAGTTTTGACGGCACTTTCTGCTCCTGCAGCGCGGTGAACAGTTGCATCCCCTGGCCCACCGGGACGCGATAGTCCAGTTCGCCGTGCAGAATCAGCGTCGGCGTCTTGAATTCCTTGGCGAAAAAACTCGGCGACCAGCGCGCGTACATCTCCGGGTTGTCCCACGGCATGCCCTTGAACTCCCACTGAGGAAACCACAATTCTTCCGTTTCGCCGGTCATGCTACGCAGATCGTAGACGCCGGAGTGCGAGATCAGCGCCTTGAACCGATTGGTGTGCCCCAGGATCCAATCCACCATGTAACCGCCGAACGACCCTCCGGCGGCGGCCATGCGGTCGGCATCGGCGTAGGGCAACTTTTGAACATAATCGGCAACGGCCATGATGTCGTCAAAACACCTGCCACCCCAATCGCCGTTGATGTCGTCGATGAATTTCTGGCCGTAGCCGGTGGACCCCCGCGGATTCGGCATCACGATCAGGTAACCCGCGGACGCGAACACTTGCGGATTCCAGCGATAGCTCCACGTCTCGCCCCATGCGCCCTGCGGACCGCCGTGAATCAGGAACAGGACTGGATATTTTTTGGTGGGTGAAAAATCAGGAGGCTTTACCAGGAAGGTTTGAATCCGCGTCTTGTCCTCGCCACTTTCGACCCAAAATTCCTCGAGGGGACGCACGGTGGAGCCTGCCAGCGCGGCGTCGTTGAAGTGCGTCAGTGCGATGCCCGCCCCCGCTCCCGCGGTCGCCTTGAAGATTTCCGTGGGGCGCGAGCCACTCTGCTGCGAATAAACCATGGTGGAGCCGTCGGGCGTGAACTGCACGTCGTCCAGGCTCAGCGCTCCGGAGATGATGGAGCGCAGGCCTCCGCCAGAAGCGGAGATCATCTGCAATCCGCTGCGCCCGCGATCTTCCGAGGTGAAAACCAAGCGCTCGGAATCGGGCAGCCAGGTCATGCTGTCCACCCAGCGGTCCAGGCCTTCGGAGAGGTTGGTCGTCTTGCCGCTGGCGCGATCGAGAACCATCAGGCGCCAGCGATCACTCTCATAGCCGGCGCGGGCTTGCGAGCGGAACGCCAGCATTTTTCCGTCTGGCGAGTAGACTGGAGAATTATCGGCGCCCAGGCCGATGGTGATCCGCCGCATTTCGCCGCCCGCGAGCGGGACGGTATAGATATCCGAATTCGTGCTGGTGGCCGGGTCTGGATCGACGTTCATGGTGAACGCCAGTTCCTGCGAATCGGGCGAGATGGCGTATCCGTCAGGTCCGCCGAGCGAGAAGGGAGGCACGTCGTACGGCCCGGGCGTCAGATCCTTGACGTTCGATCCATCGGCATCGACCACCAGCAGATGCTCCCGGCGTTTGGTCTCATAGGCAGTCCAGTGACGGTAGAGCAGGGAAGTGTACACGCGGGCTTTCACCTTGCTCTTGGCTTCGGCCTCGATTTTCGTTCTGTTGCAGGAATCGTCGGCACCGCATTCCGGGTACACGCTGGATTGAAAGACGATCTTCTTGCCGTCCGGCGAAACAAGCAGGCCTCCCGCTTCGGTGGCGAGCCTTGTGATCTGGCGCGCACGGCCGCCGTCGGTATCCATTACCCAGACCTGTGACGATCCGCCGCGGTCGGAGATAAAGTAAATTTTCTTGGAATCAGGAGCCCAGCGCGGACGCTCGTTATCGTTGCCCTCCCGCGTGATCTGAACAGGCGAGCCGCCGTTCAGGGGGACAACGTAGATCTGTTTGGGTTTAATATTTTTCTCGACGTCGACCGTCTGCACGGTAAAAGCGACCTGCTTTCCATCGGGCGAGAGCGCAGGCTCGCTGACCCGGGAGAGGCCGAGCATCATTTGAACGTCGAAAGTCCGGCGTTGGGCGAGAAGCGCGCCGGCCGTGAAAACAATCAATACCAACCGCATGGTTTCTTAATTTTAGCGCGCGGTCAGGCGCCGGTTGTCTTCTCAATACGCGGATCAGGCGCGAGCCAGATTAGGGCGACAGCGATGTACAGCGCGATGGCGATCCACGAGTGCACGAAGGACATGGGGATCGCGACCAGGTACATCGTCAAAGAGAGCTTGCCCTTGAAATCGCTCCCGATCGCTCCGGCCAGAGGGGAGTTCGGATTGCAGCCGATGAGGCACTGCTGTAGCATCACATAGCCGATGGCAGCAAGGGCCAGAATGACCCCATAGCACGCCGTCGGCAGGGGCGCGAAGTGCGTGTCGTCCATCCAGTGGATCACGAACGGCACCAGCGAGAGCCAGAACAGCAGGAAAAGATTCGCCCAAAGCACGCGGCCGTTCACACGCTTGGAGACTTGCAGCATGTGGTGATGATTATTCCAAAAAATACCAACGTTCGTGTAGCTCAGCGCGTAGGCCAGCAGCACGGGGACCGAGCCGCGCAGCGCCTCCAGATTCGCTCCGGCGGGCGCCTTCATTTCGAGCACCATGATCGTGATGATGACCGCCAGAACTCCATCGCTGAATGCTTCGACACGCCCTTTTTCCATAATTGCCCTCGGATAAATGTACCAGGGTCCGCTCCCGCAGGTCGCGGCTCCGTGCCGGTTCGTTAGAATCAAGAGACTCATGCGAATCCATCTCATTTTTCTTGTTGCGTCCGTGTCTTTGGCGCAGGATGCGGCGAAACTGGCGGAAGAGCTCACGGTGAAGGCGGCGCTCGAAGCGGCCAAGCGCAACGAAGCGCATTTCATCGACGAACAGGCGCGATTCTGTCAGATCCCTGCGCCGCCTTTCAAGGAAGAAGTCCGCGGCAGGGAGTTCGAGCGCCTGTTCAAGAATCTGGGCCTGGAAAACGTGCGGATCGACAAGGCCGGCAACGTGATCGGTGTCCGGCCGGGCGCCTCCCCGCATCCCAACCTGGTGTTCGCGGCGCATCTGGACACGGTTTTTCCGCCGGAAACCGACGTCAAGGTCACGCGCGAAGGCAGTGTGTTGAAGGGGCCCGGCATCGGCGACGATTGCCGAGGCTTGGCCGTGATGCTCGGCGTGATTCAAGCGCTCAACGATGGCCATGTGAAGACGCCGGGCACGATTACGTTCGTTGCCGACACGGGTGAGGAGGGCCTCGGTGACCTTCGTGGGACGAAAAATCTGTTTAACGACAGCCTGAAGGGCCAGATCGACAAGTTTATCTCCGTGGACGGCACGGGCCTGAGCATCGCCAACGTCGGCGTCGGCAGCTATCGTTACCGCGTGACATTCAAAGGGCCCGGAGGACACAGCTTCGGCGCATTCGGCATGGCGAATCCGATTCAAGCGATGGGCCGCGCGATCGCCAAGATCGACGCGTTTGACGTACCCGCCAATCCCAAGACGACGTTCAACGTCGGCCGCGTGGGCGGAGGCACGTCGGTAAACGCGATTCCATTCGAGGCCTGGATGGAGGTGGACATGCGATCCTCCGACAAAGCATCGCTGGAGGCGTTGCACGCGAAATTCAAGAAGGCCGTGGACGAAGCGGTCGAGGAAGAGAATAAGCGCTGGAAGGGGCGCGGAGCCGTTTCCGCATCGCCGGAGCTGGTGGGGTACCGTCCAGGGGGCACCACCTCCGCCGATTCGGCGATCGTGATTACAGCGCAGGCCGTTTCGAAAGTCTTCGGCTACAGCGGCAGGCTCGGCGAGGGATCCACAGACTCGAACGTGCCGATGAACATGGGCATTCCGGCCATCACTATCGGTGGAGGAGGCCGCGGCACGGGCGCGCACGCGCTCAACGAGGCCTTCGATACAACGGATTCCGTGCTGGGAACGCAGCGGGCCCTGCTGTTGGCGGTGGCCTTGGCGCGATAGGAGGACGTCGTGAATTATCTGATGGCAGCGATGATGGCCGCGGGCGCATTCGGGCAGACCCAGCCTGTTAAGAAACAAGCCTGGAGCCTGATTTCCGATGCGTTGACCGACAAGAACCCGGACACGCGGGTGCAGGCGGTGCAGTCAATGGGCCTGATCGGCGTGCACGAGCCGTATCTTTCGGCGCTGGAGGGGATGCTGGAGGACAAGGATGTGCAGGTGCGCGTGGCCGCGATAACGAGCCTGGTGGATATGAAGAACAAGAAAACCGCTCCGGCGCTGAAGAGAGCTTTGGCCGATCCCGTACCCGAAGTGAGCTTCGCGGCGGCGAAGGCGCTTTGGGTCATCAGGGACCCGGAGGGCGAGGATGCCCTGATCTCCGTCTTGGGCAAGGAATTGAAGACATCCTCCGGCTATTTCACCAAACAAAAGCGCGACTCGCTGCGCCTGCTGCAAACGCCGCGGCCCCTGCTTATGTTCGCGTTCAAGACGGGGATCGGTTTCGCGCCCGTTCCGGGTCTGGGCGAGGGCGTTTCATCGCTGCAAGGGATTCTGTCCGACGCCGGCATTTCGGGACGCGCGGCCACGGCACTGCTGCTGGCGCCTGAAAGGGATCCTCGGGTGGAAGCAGCGCTGATCGACTGCCTGGAAGACAAAGAAGCCTCCGTTCGCGCGGCGGCCTGCCATGCGCTGGCTCTGCGAAACAAGAAGTCGCTGGAGCCGCAATTGATTCCGCTGATGGAAGATAAGAAACCGGCGGTGCGGATGCGCGCGGCGGCAGCTTGCCTGCGGCTGGAGTCGATTCCCGCGCCGGCGGCAAAGAGGCCGGCTGCGGAAGCGAAGAAGTAGGGCAGCCGGTCTCGCCTGCCGGACGAGTTTCCCGGGCGAAAATCGTCAATCCCGCAATTCGCCGAGCGACCAATCGGGCACGCCGCCGCTGCGGCTGGCGACGATCGCGCCCAGACGATTGGCGAACGCGCCGATCTTAGACGCAGGCCAGCCCGCATTGAGACCATGCAGGAACGCCGCTGCGAACGCATCGCCCGCGCCCACCGTATCGGCGATCCTCACCGCAACGCCGGGCACCTCCACGTACTCCGCCCCGTGCAGGATGGCGCAGCCGTGCTCTCCACGGGTGACGCAGACGGCTTCCCATCCATGGCGCGACGCGTAATCGCGGCAAAAGGACTCAAGCGATTCGTGGCAAGTCGCGGCCATCTTCTGGAGATGAATCACCTCGTCGTCGTTGAGCTTCACGACGTGAGCGCCCTGTAGCAGATCCATCAACAGAGGAGCATTGTAGGAATCCCTGCGCAAATTGATATCGTAAAAGCGCCGGGCGAATGGGTACCGTCCGGTTAATCTCCGCAGCAGATCGCGCATTCGCGGCTCGATCAGCTGCAGGGTGCCGTGATAGATCCAGGCGGGCGAAAGCACGTCTAGATCGGCCTCATTCAACGTTACAAAATCGTAGGCCGCGGGCCGGTGCAGCACGTAGGAAGGCTGGCCTTCGGCGTCCACAGTGACTGAAACGGCTCCGGTGGGCGCGTCCCGCACCGTGCGGATGAATCGCGTGGAGAGGCCCAGGTGAGCGGAGGCCTCCAGCGCCCGCCGGCCGCGACCATCGTCGCCGACGGCGCTCACAAAGGACACGTCGTGGCCGAGCCGCGCCAGATGCACGGAGAAGTTGAACGTTGCGCCGCCCAGCAGTTCTTTATCGCCGATCAGATCCCACAGGATTTCGCCCAGGCTCGCCACCCGCAACGGTCAATCCCTCCTTAACACCCAGACTTCGGACAGGCGCGATTTGTTGCGCCAGTTTAGATCTTCCTCGCCGACGGGTTTATCGAAGGTCAGGACCATTTTGCGCTCTTTTAAGAACTTCGGGTCGACGGGAAATTCTTTGAACTCTCCCATCTTCTTTCCGTCGATTACGGGCATCACACGTTCGCCGTTGATGCGAAGGTTGGCCTGACCGGCGCCCGTAGTGCGAATAACGTACTTCCCGCCGGGGTCGAGGCCTTCATACACCATGGCGCGAGGCCACATGGTGATCTGCCAGGTGGTGCGGGCGCGGCTGCGGCCCCGATCCCACCACCAGTAGGTCCGGTCCGGGGCAACCTCCGGTTGCACATGCGGCGACTTGGCGATGTTGCCCGGATTGTCGTAGAAACTACCCGGGCCGGGATGCTCCCAATGTGCGATCACGAGCAGCCTTTCGACTTTCGCATCCTCCGAAGGCAGCTTGCGAATCTCCGCGAACTGGTCTTCAATCCACCAGCGGTTGTTCAGGGGTGTGTCGATGAAATCGAGCACCGCGCCGCGCTGCGGGTCGCTGGCATAGTATTGCTCGACGCTCGATTGGAGGCCGATGGATTGGAACAGTTCTGCGCACAGTTCGACGATGCGGGCTCGGAGTTCGGGGGTGGCCGTATGGGCGTCGCTACGGTCCAGCACGCGCGATGCTGCGTTCATCACCTCGGCCGCGCCCGATTTGCCGGCGTTGGCGAGGATCGCGTTGGCCTCGTCCTCCAGGCTCGATTCATAGATCAGGCGCCGGCGGTCATAGGCATCGTAGTTGGCCCGCAGCAGGCACATCTGCCATCGCCAGTTGTTTTCGAGCCAGGGCGCGGCTCGCTCGAGTTCGCGCCACTGAAGCAGAGTGCCCTCCACGGCTCCGTTATCGGCAAGCGAGCCACGCCAGTTGCGTTCGAGCGCCAGGATCGCATCGGCGGCCTTTTCGGCCACACTTGAAGCGAAATATACTCGGGCGTATTCGATGAGGATGTCGCGAACGCTGCGGGAGGAGTCCCAGGCCAGCGCGCTCCAGATAACTTTATTGACGTCGTCGTGCGCGCCATCGGAATAGGAGACAAAACCGTCGGTATATACGCCAGTGCGCGCGTGAATCGCGGCATATTCGGCGGGACGCGGATTGATCGCCTCGCGGCCAAGAGTGCGAGCGTAGGCGGGATCCCAGTCCGGCACCTCATATTGCGACAGCTTGTTATGCGTCAGGTCCGGATAATCGCGGACCTTGTAGCGGGCGCTCAAACGGCCGCGCAACTCGGCCAAAGGTGCGCTTGATGGACCACCGACGAGGCCTCCGAACCAGTTTGGCTGCTCGCGGGCGATGTACTGATAGACAAACTCGCGCTGGGCGGCCGAGAACTGCTGGGTCGACATCCAGATTCTGGCCTTGGAGTGCAGGGGCAGGAGGCGTTTCGCCATATCCTCCAGAAATGGAAGGACCATTTCCGGTGCGTTCTTGCCGGGATCGCCGCCAGGGAAGAAAATTCCCGTCAGTTCCGGCGTGTCGCGAAAGAACTCCTCGCAGCGGGCGAGAAGCGCGGCGCGCTTGGCCTGATCGTTCAGGTCGAAGTCGGCGGGAATCCAGGCCCAGTAGTCCAGGTTGTAGCGGAGGCAAATTTCCCCGATGATGCGATTCATCTCGCGGCGGGAATACTTCATCACCGGTGTCGGGCGGTCGTCCTGGAACGGAATTCCTTCAATGCTGTTCGTTCCGAAAAACGCCAGCTCCCTGATGTACTGTTCGAATTGCGCCGGCGTCCATGCGTCATAGGAGTTGGCCTGCGTACGGTAGCCGAGCTGGTGGCCGCGAATCGGATACTTGGGCGCGGTGGCGATATCAAGAGGCGATGGGACGCTCAGTTTGCCCTGCGCCATGTCTGCGAGTCGCAACAAGTTGCCGACGCCGAATAGTTCGCCGCGCGCCCCCGCGCCTTCGATGACAACGGCCGGCTGAGCCTGTTTGCGGTCGAGGTAGAGATGGTATCCCTCGGCGGGAATGTTCGAGTCCTCCGCGATCGCGATGGAGGGCCTGCTCTCCCGCGGGGAAGTCGCGATCGGCAGGCGGATGCCGGTGCGTTTCTGCACCTCCTCGATGAGTACGGTTGCCGCGATGGGCGCAGGGCCGGGACGGACCACGACGACGGCGTCATGCAGATCGACGTTCGCGGCGAACAGGCGGGCGGCGAAGATCATCAATACGGGGATGAGGATTCGCATCACTGGTAATCCTTATGACGATACTGCACAATGAACGTGATGCGCTCGTGGGGCCCCCGATCCGCAACCGACGCCCTCGTCGGCCTTTGGTTGCACAGCGTATCGCCGGACCAGGGTCCGGCGCGGACGGGCGTCCGCCCCACTCCTAACGGACGAAGGCTTCTTGCAGACCCCCGTCGACCTGAATTGTTTGGCCGGTGATCTTCGACGACCGGTCCGACAGCAGGAAGTACGCCGTCTCGGCCTGATCCTCTGGCGTGATCGCCGCTTTGGTCAACGTGCGCTGAGCGTAGTAGTTCGCCAGTTTGTTGCGCAGCGATTCGTCCGATTCGGATTCCTCGAACGGAATCGAGTATTTCACCAGCGACGCGATGACGCGGTCGCGTGGGAACATGGTCGAGCCGGCCACGACCGTCGCCGGCGCCAGGGCGTTGACGCGCACCAGCGGCGACAATTCCACGGCCAAGCCTCGCACCAGATGATTCGCCGCCGCTTTCGACGCGTCGTAGGCGAGTGAACCTTTTTTCGCCACCACGGCGTTGACGCTGGTGGTGATCACCAGGCTGCCGCGCAATCCCTGGCGCGCGAAGACGTGACGAGCCTCGTCGCCGACCAGGTATCCGCCCATCACGTTCACGTCGAAGGTCAGCTTCCACTGCTCGTCCGTGACGTGGCCGGCGCGGTCCGGTGAAACGTAAACGCCCGCGGTGACGACGATGTTGTCGACACCTCCGTAGGCCAGCACGGCTTGTTTCAGCACTTCGCGGACGCTGGCGCGATTGGTGATGTCGACGCCCAGGCCGATGGCTGGTCCGCAGCCGGAAATTCCGGTTCCGGCCACGCCGATGCCGAGCCCGTGAACCTTGGTCAGTTCCCTGGCGGTCGCTTCGGCGGCGCTCTTGTCGAGGTCTGCGCAAACCACGTGCGCGCCCTCTTTCGCCACGCGATGCGCCACTGCGCGTCCGATGCCGTTACCGGCTCCGACGACGATCACCACATTGCGCGCCAGTTCTTTTTCGGGCGGCATTCGCTTCAGCTTGGCCTCTTCCAATAGCCAGTATTCGATGTCGAAGGCTTCCTGCTGTGGCAGGGAGATGTATTCGTCAATGGCTTCTGCGCCGCGCATCACTTCCACGGCGCAGTTGTAGAATTCAGCCGTCACGCGCGATTCGCTCTTATCCTTGCCGAAGGCGATCATGCCGACCCCGGGGATCAGTATCACCGTCGGATTCGGGTCGCGCATGGCGGGCGAGTTCGGATGCTTGCTGCGTTCGTAATAGGCCGCGTAATCCTTGCGATACTGCTCCAGGCCGGCCGTCAGCTTGCCTTTGAGCGCGTCCAGATTCTCCGCCTGCGGATTCCAATCGACATACAGAGGCTTGATTTTCGTGCGCAGGAAGTGATCCGGGCAGGACGTGCCAAGTTCTGCCAGCCGGGGAGCATCATGGCTGTTGACGAAGCGGCGAATGGTCGGATCGGACTGGATGGTCGCGATGAAACGTTTCTTCTGCGAGACCTGTCCGCGCAGCCAGGGAAGCAATTCGAAGAGCAGTTCGTCGCGGGCAGCGTCGGATAGGGGAGCGAATTTCTGGCCACCAAAGGTTTTCTCGCCCTTATCGCGCGCTTCAATATAGTCGGCTGCCTTTTCGATCAGGCTCAGCGTCAGATCGTAGCATTCCTTGTCGCAGTTGGCCCAGTTGATCAGGCCGTGCTGGCCGAGGATGACGCCTTTGCGCTTGGGGTCGGCCTTGGCAAGGCGTTCTAGCTCCAGGCCGAGCTCGAAGCCGGGGCGCAGCCAGGGCGTCCAGACGATCTCGTCGCCGAAAATTTCCTTGGTCAGCTCCTTGGAATGCTTGGAGGCAGCCACGGAGATGACCGAATTCGGGTGCATGTGATCCACGTGCTTCCAGGGCACGAACGAGTGCAGGGTCGTATCGATCGACGACGCGCGCGGATTCAGGTTGAAGGTGCAGTGTGTGAACAGGGCCACCATGGCGTCCTCGTGCGGCGTCTTGGGGCCGATTTCCTTGCCTCCGAGATAGATCCTCTGGAGGGCCAACAACTTCTCCTGATAGAGCGAGGAAAAGTTTTCAAGCTTGCTGGTTCGCAGGTCGCCCCCCGAGCCCTTTACCCAGAGGACTTCGGTTTCCGCACCGGTGAGAGGGTCTTTTTCCATCAACTTCGACGAAGTGTTGCCGCCACCTGTATTGGTGATGCGTTGATCTGAGCCGAGGAGATTGGAGCGGTAGACGAGGCGCTCGGCCGGTGACAGGGAGTTGGCCTTCTGGTCGTCCCAGAGGTAGTTGACGTGTTTCATGGGGTCTTTTCAGAATAGCAATTTGCGAATTTATGGGGATTGAGACGTTTCAAGATGATGACGCGGACGTTTATCCGGCTCGCGGCGTACAATCTGAAAATGCTCTGCCGCCTTGCCGTGTCCGCAATCGCGCTGTCCATTTTTCCCATCGCAGCTTCGGCGCAGGTGAAGCCGGAGGAGGTTTATCCGGATCCCCTGAAGTTCCTGTTCTGGAGCCCGCAGGAAAAGCCCGTCGGCTTCCGCAATATCGACAAAATTTTCCCCGGCCACGTGGTCAAGCGCGGGGTACACGTCGCGCCCCTGCCGTATGCAGCGCGGGAACTGGCGGTTCGCTATCAATACAAAGGCGAGGCTTGGGACACGGCGCGATTTATGGAGCACAACAACGTCGCCGGGTTGTTGGTGATCCACGATGGGAAGATTCTGATGGAGCGATATGCGCTGGGTTTCGATCAGAACAGCCGCTGGACGTCCTTCTCTGTGGCGAAGTCATTTACTTCGACACTTGCAGGCGCGGCCATCGCCGACGGCGCCATCAAGAGCATCGACGATCCGGTGACGCGGTACCTGCCGGGCTTGAAAGGATCCGCTTATGACGGCGTGACGGTCCGGCACGTCCTGAACATGTCCTCAGGCGTGAAGTGGAACGAAGACTATGTGGATCCCCACTCCGACGTGAACTCGTTTTCGCAAGCGACGGATGAATCCAAGGGGAGCCGCCTGACAACGTACATGGCGAAACTGCCGCGTGAGGCCGAGCCCGGTACAAAGTTCGTCTACAAGACTGGCGAAACGAATCTGATCGGCGAGATTATCATCGGGGCGGTCAAGAAACCGCTGGCGGCGTATCTTTCGGAAAAGGTCTGGTCGAAGGTCGGCATGGAGCGGGACGCGTTCTGGATTACGAGCCCGGACGAAAGGGAAATCGGCGGCTGCTGCCTCAGCATCAGTCTGCGCGATTACGGCCGCTTTGCGATGTTTTTTCTAAGCGGAGCGAAAGGCGTGGTGGCCGCCGATTGGACGAAGCAAGCTACCACGCCGACTCCTTTCTCGACCGACCCGCGAGGCGGATACGGCTATCAATGGTGGACCGGGCCGAACGAGACGTTCTTCGCTTCCGGAATTTTCGGGCAGCACATCCAATTCTTCCCGGCCGAGAAGGTCATCGTCGTGACGTTGAGCGCGTGGCCGACTGCGCTCGACGGCGCCCGGCGCGACGCGCGCGGCGCATACTTGCAGGCGGTGCGGGACGCCATTCTGCACTAAGCTTTAAGTAGATGAGGTTGAGACTCGGAGCGGCCGCCGCCTTGGCACTGGCGCAACTCGCGGCCGCGCAGGACCAGGGATGGCATTCGCTATTTGACGGCTCGTCGCCGAAAGGCTGGCTGGGAGTCACGGGAAAGCCGTTTCCCACCCAATCGTGGACCATCGAGGACGGATGCCTGAAAACGCTGGTAACCAAGGACGGCGCCGAGGATATTCGCACAGAGGACTCGTTCACGTCGTTCGAACTGCAGTGGGAATGGAAGCTGGCAAAGCTCGGTAATTCCGGCGTAAAGTATCTTATCCAGCGGATGGACGACTGGGCGAATCAAGAGGGCCGGCAGGCGCGGGCCCGTGGGTTGGAGTATCAACTGGTGGACCTGTATTCGACGGACGCCAAAGACCCCACACGCATCACGGGTGCTCTGTATGCGATTTTCCCCCCGGAGAACGCCAACTGGAAGATCGGCGAGTTCAATGAATCGAAGCTGATTGTCAACGGCACGCACGTCGAGCACTGGTTGAATGGCAAGCGCGTGTTGACGTACGAAACGACCGACCCCAAAGTGCAGGCCTCGTTGAGAAACATGCTGCCGAAGGGATCGGCGGCTGACGCGCCTCTGGCGACGGAAAGCCCGATCAGCCTGCAGAATCACGGGTCGGAAGTGTGGTTCCGGAAGATCAGGATTCGGGTATTGCCGTAGCGCTGCGTGTACCGAAGGGGGCAGACCGCCCTGCCCACGCGGCGCGGATGAAGGTCCTAATTAAATAAGAATTTCCGCCGATTAACTGATAGAAATGCTTCGCACTCTCTTGATCTCTCCGGAGGGTGCCCGAGGCCGGGAACTCATCGCCGCAATCGCTAAAGTCCCGGAAGTCGAAGTTGTACGGGCGCTCTCGGAATATCCTTCGGAAAACGACTTATTGCGCATCGTCCGCCTGCGGAAAGCGGACCTCCTGATCCTGGACGTCGCGGACCTTGCGCGAGCCAAAGCAGTGGCTTCCGTCCTCGACAGACTGATGCCAGGTTTCCCGGTGATCACAATCGGAGGGAGCGACAGCCTTGCTGTGCTGGCGGAACTGATGCACGTGGGCATTCGCGACCATCTAACGCCTCCGTTCGATGGACCGGCACTTGCCGAGGCGATTGAAATCGCGCGGCGGCGTCTGGCGACAAGCCCGGTCGCCCGCGTGCGGGAGGCCGATATCTATTCCTTCCTTCCCGCCAAGCCCGGGGTCGGCACATCCACGATCGCGGTAAGCGCCAGTTGCGCGGCTGCGGAAAATCTCGGCCTGAAGACGCTGCTGCTCGATTGCGATCTGGCGGCTGGGACGATCAAGTTTCTGCTGAAGCTCGGAAATACGGCGTCGCTCATCGATGCTGTCGCGCACGCCGGTAACCTGGACGAAGATCTGTGGAGCCAGATGATCGGGAAATGGGAAAAGCTGGAGGTGTTGCACGCGGGCCTGCTGGATCCTCCACCGGAAGTGGATCTCATGGGCCTGCAAAAAGTCCTGGCGATGGCGCGAGACCAGTACGAGGTGATCTGCGCCGATCTGGCCAGTAGCATTGACTCGTTTTCGACAGCCATTATGCGCGAATCGCGGAGGATTTTCCTGGTGACGACGCCCGAACTGGTGCCGCTCCATTTGACCTCGGCGCGCGTGCGCCGCCTCACCGAACTGGGCCTGGATGATCGCCTGGCGCTGCTGTTGAACCGCAAGACACGAGGCGGATTGAGCGATCAGGCGGTGGCGGATGCCGTCGGCATCCCGGTGAGCCACACATTTCCCAATGAATACGTCGCCGTGAACCACTCCATCATGGAGGCGTCTCCGGTGACGCCGCACACGCCGCTGGGGCAGAGCATCCTGGAGTTAGCGCGTTCGCTTGCGCCGCACGGCGAATCGAAACCGGCCTCCGCGGGCAGGAAGTTTCTGGAGTTCTTCCACATCCCGCGCCCGGATTCCGCCGAAGAGGCCGCCTGGCGCGGCTAAAGATCACTGCCTGGCAAAATACGCTTCCGCGTCGGCTCCCTCGGCCGCCTTCTGGGTCTGGCAGAGCCGGATTCCCTCAAGCGCCTGCTCGTACACGCGCGGGCCCCCGGTAAATTTCTTGGACCGCTCGGCGAAGTAATCGACGAACTCTTTTTCGGAATCCGCGTCGCAGAATCCACTGGCGGTGTAGGGAAGATATGCTCCGAAATCCGACCCTCCGCCGCTGGGGGCGCGCTTCAGGATCTCGTCGTAATTCGCTTTCACGAATTCAAACGCCATGCGCCTGGTTTTCGGATTGCCCGTGCCGGAAAACAGGAGGCCAATGGTCTCCCTCGTGTCGATATCGGAATGAATCACCAGATTGAGCGCGGCGGCCACCAGATCGGGCTCACGGAACGCAGTAAGAGCCGCCAGGATCGCCTCGCGTTGGCGTTTGTCCTGGGTTTTCGGCAACTCCTGCAGCAGCGTATTAAACAATGTGCGATCGCCCCGGTAGGCCGCCGTGGTTAGGATCGAGCCGAGCATGTCGGCGTCGACGCCGGAGCGATTGGCCAGCCAGCCATCGGCAAGTTTGCGCGCCTCCGCACCGAGCGCCGTATCATACCGCGCGACAAAGGGGACGATTTGCGGACGCAGCAGACGCGTTTCCTGCTCCTCGCCCGGCTTGGAAGACCACCCGAGGGTGCGGGCCCGCGCGCCGAATACTTTCAGCACGAATCGTCCGTAGTTGTCGAGGAGCGGATCAGGAAGAAGTTGCCGGGCTCCGGCCACAATACTTCTCGCCTCCGCCACGATCTGACGTTCCGGCGAGTCGGCGTACTGCGCGGCGGCGTCGAGGGCGCGCCCGATCTTTAGATCCCCGGCGTTGGCCAGCGACGCAACGTCGTGAAGAAGCGTTAATTGCTCAGCCGGATTCAGGAAGCCGCGGCCCTGCGCCACCATCTGATCTAACTGCGCGCCTTCATAGGAAGAAATGTAATAACCCGAGGCGCTTTCGTTGGCCGCGATCATCGCCGGACAGGACGAAGCTTTCGCCAGTTTGAATTCCGCGCTCTCCTTGTCCAACAGGAAGCATTCGCGCTCGAGTCCTTTGGCAGACGGGTAGCGGACGCACACCGGAACCTGCCACGTCTGGGCCGAGGAGCCTTTGGAGCCAACCGGAAGATAGCGTTTCTGTCGCAGTGCCAGGGTCGGCGTGCCATCGCACTTTAGAGCCACCGAAATCTCCGGCACGCCGGGCTGGTTGAGAAACGTCTGAAACGCCGCGCTCAGCCTCGGCTGGCTGGAACCGATGGCGTCCAGAAAATCGCTCATGCGGGCATTCTTGTAGGCGTGACGCTTCAAATAAGCGTTGACGCCCCGCTGAAATTCCTTTTCGCCGGCCCAGATCTCGAACATCCGGATGACGGCCGCGCCCTTCTCGTAGGTGATGCCGTCGAAGGCGTTCGAAATGTCGTCGTTAGTGAGGATCTCCTGACGGATCTTGCGTGTGGTGACGAGGCTGTCCTCGCTCATCGCGCCGAACTTCGCACCCAGATCAGAGACACGGGTCTTCCATTCGGGTCTCCACTCGGCGAGAATCTTCGACGACGTCCAGGTGGCGAAGGCTTCGTTGAGCCAGGTATCGTCCCACCAGGCGAGCGTCACCAGGTCGCCGAACCATTGATGCGCCAGTTCGTGCGCTCCCACGCTGGCATAGCCGCGCCGGCGCTGTTCCGTATCCGTGGCCGGATCGGCCAGCAGGATGTTTTCCGCGTAGGTGATCAAACCGGCGTTTTCCATTGCTCCAAAACCGAAGGTCAGCGGAATGGCGATGGCGTCGGCTTTTTCGTACGGATAGGGGATTCCAAAGTAATCCTGCAGACGTTCAATGATCGTAGCGGTGACTTCCGCCGCGTATTTTGCCTGGCTCGCCTTTCCTTTCGGCGTGATGATGCGCACGGGAGCGCCAGTCTTGCCGATGCGGCCGGCTTCAACCACGTCGAAGGGCCCGACGGCGAAGGCTACCAGATAGCTAGGCAGAGGTTTGGTAGGCGCAAAGACGACCTTCTTCATGCCATTCGGCTCCGCGGTTTCGGACACCTGCGGCGTATTGGCGAAGGCCTTATCGGACGATTTCACGTGAAGCGTGATTTGCCAGGGCGTTTTAAATCCGGGCTCGTCGAAGCAAGGAAAGGCGCGGCGCGCGTCAATCTCCTCGAACTGGGTGAACAGGTAATTGATGTCGCCGTCGCGTCCCTGGAAAATGCCCTCGCTGCTTTTCGGGCTGATTTTCCCGGAGTATTCGAAATGCAGCCTTGTTGGTCCCGCCGGAATGGAAGATGGCGCCGTCAACGCGAGGAAGTTTTCATTTGCCTGATCAGGAGTCAGCTTTGTTTTCCCGGCCGTGGCGCTGGCGATCCGCAACTCGCGCGCGTTCACGTAAAACAGCTTGGTGGGCGCCGGGAACACGACGTCGATATCGATGCTTCCGGAAAACGTCAGTTTGTCCGGCAATAGTGTCAGATCGGCGGCATACTTCACCGGGCGGACGCCTTCCGGCAGGCGAAGCGAGGGCGGATCCGCAGCCAGCGCCGCCGAAACGAGCAATAAGATCGGAAACATGTACGCTCCTAGGAAAACAGTCTGATTCCGCCTTTGATAGCGTTGGCATTGTCACCAAGCCGGGCGCCGGGTGGCGGATTCTTCAGCAACCTCGCGTTGCCTCCGCCGAGAACGACGTAATCCACCTCCAGCGCGGCTCTTAGCTTCTCGACGACATCGGACACGTGACGCGCCCAGCGTTTTTTCCCCAGGCGCTCCAGGCCGCGCTCGCCGACGTAATCCTCATACGTGCGACCCTTCTTGTAGGGCAGATGCGCCAGTTCCATGGGCTCCAGAATACCGTCGACGATCATGGCGGCACCTAATCCGGTACCGAGCCCGAGGAACAGCATGCGCCCGCCCTGGTAGCTTCCGAGAGCCTGCATGGCCGCGTCGTTCACCATCTTCACCGGTTTGCGAAATGCTTTCTTGAAATTGAAGCCTACCCAGCCGATTCCAAGGTTATGAGGTTCCGCCACCGGACGCCCATGGAGCACTGGTCCTGGGTAGCCGATCGCCACCGCGTCGTATTTCCACCCCTTGGTCATATTCTTCACCGCGGTGACCATGGCGGAGGGGGTCATTCCAGGTCCGGAATCGGCCTTGACCTCGGCGTGATCGTTCGATCCGGCCTTCACATGCGTACCGCCGACGTCGATGACAAGAACCTTTTTAGTGGGCATATTCTTGTTCAATTTCCCTGATCTTCGCCAGCCGGCGAACATGGCGTTCTTCGTGCGAATAGGCCGCGGCGAGGAACGCGCGGACCAGTTCCTCCGCCATCGCTGTTCCGATCACCCGCCCGCCGAGCACCAGCATGTTCATATCGTCATGCTCAACGCCCTGATGCGCGGAATAGGTATCGTGGCAGAGGCCGGCGCGGATGCCGGGGATTTTGTTGGCCGCGACCGAAGCGCCAACGCCACTGCCGCAGAGAAGAATGGCCTTATCGCAGCCGCCGTTCAGAATAACCTGGGCGAGGGCTACCGCAAAGTCGGGATAGTCAGATGGGTTGGTGTCGTAGGCTCCCAGATCCTGCACCTGGTGGCCTTGAGCCGTGAGAAAGTCCTGGAGATGCTTCTTCAAATCGAACCCGGCGTGGTCGCCGGCGATAGAAATGCGCATTTACTCTGTATAATACCGCTAATAATAGGGTTATTTTCGTTCGTCGCCTTCGGTTGGAGCAGCCATGCTAAACTGGCTTCCTATCCAATGCTCTTCCCTGTATGAAGAGGCGAACCAGGGGAATCGATGGCGGGTACAGCGAGCGCGCTTCCGGCTCCGTTTCAGGATTACGGGCTCGACGAAGCGTACGATGAGATGATCGATGCTGGCGGCGAGCCTCGGCCGCACTACGAGCACCTCTACCAGGCTCTGCGCGAGTTGCCCGCAAGTGAGTTCAAGCGCCGCCAGCAGATTTCCGACCTGTCCTTCCTCCACCAAGGCATCACGTTCACGGTGTACGGACGCACCGAGGGCACGGAGCGCATTTTCCCCAACGATCTGCTGCCGCGGATCATCACCAATCGCGAATGGTCGCGCATCGAACGGGGATTGACGCAGCGCATCACGGCGCTCAATCTTTTCCTCAAGGACCTGTATCACGAGGGCCGCATCCTGAACGACGGCGTGGTGCCGCGCGAGCTAGTCTATAGCTGCAGGCACTTCCGCCGCCAGATGCGGGGCCTGGTGGTCCGGAAGGACGCGTACGTCACCGTCGCCGGAACTGACTTAATCCGCACGCCCACGGGCGAGTTCGTTGTGCTGGAGGACAATCTTCGCGTCCCCAGCGGCGTCAGCTACATGCTGGTGAGCCGCCAGGTGATGAAGCGCATTTTCCCGGACCTGTTCCGGCAGTGCGGCGTCCAGCCGATCGAGCATTACAGCCAGGCGCTTCTGGCGACGTTGCGGTCCCTGGCTCCGCAGGGAAACACCGAGCCGACCATCGTGCTTCTGACGCCTGGAGTCTATAACTCGGCGTATTTCGAGCATGCGTTTCTGGCGCGCCAGATGGGAATCGAACTCGTGGAAGGCCGCGATCTGGTGGCGCACGACAATTTCATTTACATGCGAACCACCGAGGGGCTGCGGCGCGTGGACGTGATTTACCGCCGCATCGACGACGATTTCGTCGATCCCTTGGCCTTCCGTCCGGATTCGTCGCTGGGCGCGGCGGGTCTGTTCAACGCGTACCGCGCGGGCAACGTGAACCTGGCCAATGCGCTGGGCACGGGCGTCGCCGACGACAAGGCGGTGTATGCGTACGTTCCCGCGATCATCAAGTACTATCTGGACGAAGATCCGGTGCTGAACAACGTGGAGACGTTTCAAATGTCAGATGCGGTGCAGCGGCAGCATGTGCTGGGGAATCTGGAGAAATTCGTATTGAAGGCCGTGGGCGAATCGGGAGGCTACGGCATGCTGATCGGCCCGCACTCGACTGCCGCGCAGCGCGAGGAATTTCGCGTCCGCGTGGAGGCGGATCCCCGCAATTACATCGCGCAGCCGACCATCATGCTGTCGCGTGCGCCCTGCATTATCGATGGGAAGGTCCAGGCCCGGCACGTGGATCTGCGGCCGTACATTTTGTTCGGCGACAAAACGGTAGTGGTTCCCGGCGGGTTGACGCGCGTGGCGCTCAAGAAAGGCTCGCTGGTGGTGAATTCGTCGCAGGGGGGCGGCAGCAAGGACACTTGGGTCCTTCATTAGGTATGCTTTCCCGAGTCGCAGAGAGTCTTTATTGGATGAGCCGCTACCTGGAGCGCGCCGAGCACACCGCGCGCGTCATCAAGGTTCAGCTGAACCTCATGCTGGAGCGCGAAACCGAGGAAGACGACCGGCACTGGATGCGAACGCTGAAGTCGCTTGCGATCGACACCGCCGGGGTCGCGCCAGGCGAGGCACAGGCCATGGCCAAGTCCCTGGTCCATGCCACGGCGAGCCGGTCCTCGATCGTTACTTGTATCAATGCGGCGCGCGAGAACGCCCGTCAGGTGCGCGAACAGATCAGTTCCGAGATGTGGGAGCAGCTGAATCGCATGTTTCACGAGGTGAAGCGCGGCGAATCCGACGAAGCCTTCGACGACAGCGACTTTCTGCAGGCCATCAAGGATAGCGTGCACCAGTTTCAGGGCATTACCGATTCGACCATGACGCACGGCGAGGGTTGGCAGTTTATTCAGGCCGGGCGCGCGTTGGAACGGGTCTCGGCGCTGTCGACGCTGCTGAGCGTGCATTTCCGCGAATTTTACGGCGCCGGTTCGGAGGCGGAGCCGCTCGAATGGATCGGCCTGCTGCGCTCCTGCACGGCATTCGAGGCCTATTGTAAGGCGTACACCGCGGATCTGCGGCCGGACCGCATCGCCGAATTCCTGGTGCTGAACCCCAGCTTCCCGCACTCCATCCGGTTTTCCGCGGACGCCTTCGAAACCGCGCTCAAGCAGATTGGCACGGAGGTGTCGAGCAAGCGGTCGGCGCGCGTGGAGCGCATCGCCGGGCGTATGCAGGCGACGCTCGCCTTCGGGCAGATCGACGAGATCATGAGCGCCAGCCTCCAAGCATACCTGGAGACGGTGCTGCGGCAATGCTCCCAGGCGCACAGCGCGCTGTATCAGACCTACATCACCTATCCAATCGAGGCGGCGCTCCAGGCATCCTGATTTATGTTCTATTCCATCCGGCACCTCACTCAATTCCGTTACGATTCGCCCGTCAGCGAAAGCCAGATGGAACTGCGGATGCATCCGCGCACGGAGGGTCCGCAACGCTGCCTGTCATTCAACCTGTCGGTGGACCCGCGCGCAATGGTGTTCCAGTATCGCGATCATCTGGGCAATAGCGTGCATCACTTCGATGTGCCGGGAAAGCACATTCTGCTGCGGATCGTGGCTGAATCGCTGGTGGAAGTGCAGGTTGTGCCGGAGCTGCCGAAGCGGCTCGGCACCGACTCCTGGCAGCAGATCGACGAGCTGGCTGCTACCGGCGATTACTGGGAAGTGCTGGCGCCCAGCCAGTTCGCGGAGCCGACGCCCGTCCTGCTGGAACTGGCCGAGGAACTGGCTGTTACGCGCCGCGACGATCCATTATCGTTCCTGCGCGAGCTGAACGAGAGTTTGTACAACTGGTTCGATTACGTGCCGAAGGCGACGCGTGTGGATTCGCCGATCGACCACGCGATCGAGACGCGCCGTGGCGTTTGCCAGGATTTTGCCCACATCATGACGGCGCTCGTGCGGCATGTGAAAATTCCCTGCCGTTATGTCAGCGGCTACCTCTACCCGCTGGCGAATCATCCGGACCGTTCCTCGGAAGGCGCGTCGCATGCCTGGGTGGAAGCACTTTTACCGGGGCTCGGATGGGTCGGCTTCGACCCGACCAATAACCTGTTGGCCGGGGAGCGTCATATCCGCACGGCCATCGGCCGCGATTATGCCGACGTGCCACCCACGCGCGGCATTTTCAAGGGAAAAGCGTCAAGCGAGCTGAAGGTGGCCGTCCGGGTCGCTCCGTCCGACGCGCCTCCTCCTCCGGAAACCGAGCTGAACACGCCTCCGCAATGGGAACCGGTCTCCGATATCGAATCCTACGAAATCCATCAGCAGCAACAGCAACAGCAGCAATCATTCTGGCCCCGCTCGCGTTAAGCTGGAGGCATGACCGCCAGCCCTCCCGTTCGCAAGGGCCTCCCTTTTCTGGGAGTGCTTCCGTGGTTTCGCCGGAACCCTCCGGAGTTTTTGCAAAACACCGCGCGGGACTTTGGCGACCTGGTGCATTACCGCCTCGGCCCTCAGGACGTGTACCTGGTGAGCAAGCCGGAATGGATCCGCGACATTCTGGTGACGAATCAAACCAATTTCGCCAAGAGCCGTTTCCTGGAGCGCGCCAAGGCGTTGCTGGGCGAAGGGCTGCTCACAAGCGAAGGCGAGCTTCACCGCCGCCAGCGCCGCCTGGTGCAGCCGGCGTTTCACCGCGACCGCCTGATCGGTTACGCCTCGGCTATGGTGGAATGCGCTGCGCATACGCGGGAAACCTGGACGGACGGGGCCACGCTCGACATGTCAAAGGAGATGATGCGCCTGACGCTCGCCGTGGTGGCGCGAACGCTGTTCAGCGCCGACGTGACCGGCGAAGCGGAAAACATCGGCCAGGCGCTGGAAAAGGTGATGTTGATGTTCGACCGCATCTTCCTTCCGTTCAATCAGATCCTTGAGAAGCTGCCGCTGCCATGGGTGCGCGGATTCTACGAGGCGCGCGATTTTCTGGACCGCCTGATTTATTCCATGATCGCGGAGCGCCGCGCCTCGGGCGAGGACAAAGGCGATCTGCTCGCAATGCTGCTGTTGGCCCGCGACGAGGACGGAAACGGCGGCATGGACGACAAGCAGATCCGCGATGAGGCGCTGACGCTGTTCCTGGCCGGCCATGAGACCACGGCCAACGCCCTGATGTGGGCCTGGTACCTGCTTTCGCAGAATCCCGACGAGGCGGATAGGTTATACGAAGAAGTAGACCGCGTGCTGCAGGGACGCTTGCCCTCGTTCGAGGACCTGCCGCGCCTGAAATACACGGAGAGCGTCTTTGCCGAGTCGATGCGGATGTTCCCGCCGGCCTGGCTGATCGGCAGGAAGGTTCTTAACGATTACTCGATTGACGGCTACAGAATTCCGAGGGACGCCATAATCATGATGAGCCCCTGGGTGGTCCATCATGATCCGCGCTGGTTCCCCGATCCCGGCCGATTCCAGCCGGAGCGCTGGACCAGAGGCGAGGACCGTCCGAAATTCTCCTATTTCCCGTTCGGCGGAGGCATGCGCGTTTGCATCGGCGAGCGGTTCGCCTGGATGGAGGGCGTGCTGCTGCTGGCAACGGTCGCGCAGAAGTGGCGCTTCAATCTGTTTCCCGGGCACACCGTGGCCACGAAGCCGCTGATCACTCTGCGCGCGAAACACGGGATGCGGATGATCGCCGAACGCCGCCGGGAGCTTGCTCGGGACGAGTCGTCGTTCCCTTCCGCCACGCAATCTCACCCAGTCCCAGTGTGAGCACGGCGGGGTCCGCGGCGTCATCGAATACGAGTGCGACGCCCACCGCGTCCGCCCTGCGGCGCCACCACTCGAATCCGGTCAAGGCCAGCGCTACGGCTGCGTAAAATGGAATCAGCCGCAAAGGCTTCCTCACCATCCACGATTCCATCCGAGCCATGGAGAAGGCATAGACCAGGAATCCGATCCAATAGGCGACCCAGAGAATCGTCACGTTCGCTTTGCCCGGCGGGTACGAGCAGGTGAACGGAATTTTGCGAAACTCCATCACCAATGCTTCGACCAGCAGCAGCGTGATGGCCACGCTAAAGATCAGGTGGGCCAGCGCCGCGCCAGGACTGAACAGGATGAAATAAACGGGTGAGAGAAACACAAACAATGGCGCGACACCGAACCACCACATCGCCAGGCGCGCTCCGTTGAGCGCCGCTCGCTGCCGGTCTGTGTCGCTCACGCGGAACTGCCAGTTCGCCGGCAGCTCCGAGGGGAGGGTAAAAATGAACCGCATGCCGCTGAGGAGAAAAAAACCCACCACCAGCGGTAGAGGCAGCCATTCGTCGCGAATCCGCGCCGCCGCGAATGCCTGCGCCGCCAGGGCACAGCCTACGCCCGCATAGGCCGCCAGAAAGATGCGGTGCTTGGCGCTGCGCGACATCGTTTTGCCGATGAATGCGGAGGTCGCGCGCTCCACCGGATCGGGCGCCAGCCAGTCCGCGATGCGGCCGATCCGTTCCTGCATCCTGGTTCGAGTTCCGTCGCCGCCCTCGGTGGCTTCGAGTGTTCTGCGCACGTGTCTGCGGTAAGCGAACGCGTAGGCCAGAGCGGCCAGGACCGTCACCAGCCCGAGTGCGGCCTCCGCGCGATGCGCCAGCGCCAGGAACACGGCATCGTTCGAGCCTGTGAGTGCCTCGTACATTCCCAGGAACCACGCCGGAGGAAACGCGCGCAGCACCCACGAATTCTGGGCTCTGAGTTGCGCCATCTCCGAGGCAATGTTCGGGAACAAGAAGAAAAGCCATAGCAGCGCGAACACCATCGCCCCTTGCACGTACGCCGAAACCTTTCGGAACCATCGGACGCTCAAGACGTTCAATAACACACCTTCGAGCGCGACCAGGAATAAAAACGCAAACGCGCTGGAAGCCAGGATCGATATGCCGTGCGCGGCGATGGTCCTTACGAGTCCCGAGGGCGGGCCTTTATAGGACACTGCTGGGAACGTCACGGTCGAAACCAGATTTACGCTGGCCGTGAACGCCAGCAGAAATAGCGCCAGCGCCGAAACCTTGCCCAGGAATATAGTTCGCGCGTGGATCGGCAGCGGGACCAGCGACGCGTAATCGCGCCGGTCCGGAAACAGCGCGTCCCATTCGAGCACCGTTACCGCGCCCATCACCAGCATCGAAAATGACAGATAAAGCGAGCGGTCCGACCACAACATCGCTTGCCGCATCTCCGGCGGTGCCGCGGCCAGGCCGAGGTAAGTCGTGTATCGCAAGCAGGGCAGGATAATTCCCGGCGACGCCAGCAACGCGAGCATCTTGGTCACCGTCACCTGAATCTCGGTATTCTGCGCGACGAATTCGTTGTCGAAAAATCGCCCGAAGAAATGCCGGGTCAGGGCGTCGAGTTGGTCGAGATGCTTCAAGCGCTCTTCATAACCTCGACAATCGAGTTGGCGGTCGCTTCGGTGTCCTGCTCCAGCACGAGCTCGGAAAAAATGTCTTCGAGCGAGGGCAGGTTCATAAGGTTGCGCAGCGCGTCGACCGAGTCGTGGGCGGCGATTTTGCCTTTGCGCAGAATCATCACGTGCGTGCAGACTTTTTCCACGACTTCGAGCACATGCGAGCTGTAGAGAATGATTTTGCCTTCGCGCGCAAGGGATTTCACCAGGCTGCGGAACACCAGTCCGGTGGTCACATCGAGGCCGGAGAGCGGCTCGTCGAAAACCAAAACGTCGGGATTGTGCAACAAGGCCGCGGAAACGAGCACTTTCTGACGCATCCCCTTGGAGTAGGACGCAATGGGAGAATGGCGCGCCGCGCCGAGCGAAAACAGTTGCAGCAGGTCGTCGATCTTCCTGTCGAGCGATTTCTTGGGCAAACCG
This sequence comes from Bryobacteraceae bacterium, assembly GCA_035542735.1. Taxonomy (GTDB): domain Bacteria; phylum Acidobacteriota; class Terriglobia; order Bryobacterales; family Bryobacteraceae; genus Palsa-187. The sequence continues at coordinate 139,964 of DATKKV010000021.1, read as the reverse complement.
CGCAGCCGCCCGGCAAGCTGCAGATATTCGCGCCCCGTCAAATGAGGATACAGATGCGGCTGTTCCGGCACGTAGCCGAGGCGCCGTTTGTATTCGATCAGTTGCGATTGAATACTGCGGCCCTCGAAGAGCACTTCTCCCCGCGTAGGTTCGAGCAGGCCCACGATCATGTTGACCGTGGTGCTCTTGCCGGAGCCGTTGGGTCCAAGATATCCCAGGACTTCGTAGGGCTTAACGGTGAAGCTCACTTCGTCGACCGCGGTGGTGGTGGGGTAGCGCTTGGTCAACGCGCGAGCTTCAAGCATGGCCTATAGACGCCGCGGGGTGGGGAATTGTTCCCACGCGGGGCCTTCCGGCTGCTACTTCAACTCCACCAATCCCACCGCTTCCATGGGATAGTTTCTCTCCCGCCATGCGTCGAAGCCGCCTTCCAGTGGTCGCACGCGGGTGATCCCGTACTTTTTGAGGAGCAGCGCCGCACGGGCGCTGGTGGCTTCGTTCGGTCACGTACAGTAGAGGATCACGTCGCGATCCCGAGGGATCTCCCCATGCCTCGACTCAAGCTCCTTGCGGTCGAACCAAAGCGCTCCCGGAATTTTCATCCCCTCGGATTGAAACTCCTCGGCCGTGCGAAGGTCGATGATCACCGCATCGGTCAGCTTGTGTTTCAAGTCCTCGGGCTGAATGCGCGCCACGCGCAGGCTCTTGATGAACCGGCGGCGCTGATAGTATTTGAAGCAGATCCACATCGCCAGCCCGCCGCCGAGCACGAGGATCAGCCGTCCGCCGAGCCTCGTCGCGTAATCGCCCACCATGTCCAATTGCGCGCGGAATACAAAGCCGAGGCCCAAGAGCGCACCGGACCAGAGGAACGCGCCCAAGCCGTCCGCGCCCAGAAATCTCCACCAGGGCATGCGCGACAAACCCGCCATCGGTGGAGAAACCGTGCTTAGACCGGGCACGAACTTCGCGATCACCAAGGCCCATCCACCCAGCCTCTTGAACCAATAACGGGTCGTGGACACGCAGGAATCGGGTTCCAGCGAGATGCGGCACAACAGCTTTAAGACGGATGAACCCCTTTTCCGCCCGATCAGGTACCAGGCTCCATCGGCGGCCGTCGCCGCGGCCACCGACAGCCACAATGCGCCCGCCCAGGAATATTTTCCCGAACCGATCAGCGCGCCCATTGCCAGCAACACTGGCATGGCTGGGATGGGCGCGCCCAGCTGCTCGGCCAGCACGACGGCAAACAGCAGCAGGTAGCCGTGCCGCAGCAGGATCTCCATCGGCTGATGCATTAATTAGGCCTGGCGCGTGAATTCCGTGTCGATTGTAATGTGGACCTCGTCGCCGATCGCTACGCCGCCGGCTTCGAGCAGGGCGTTATACACCAGCCCGAAATCGCTGCGCAGAATCGTCGTCTTGGCGGAGGCTCCCCGGCGGAACAGGCCGTAGGGATCCTTCATTTCCGGTGTGAAGTCCTCCACGTTCAGGTCGACGGTTTTCGTGACGCCGTGAATCGTGAGGTCGCCCACAACCTCGAAGCTGTCTTCGCCGGACTTAACTACGTCCTTCGAAACGAAACGCATGGTGGGGAACTTCTCCACATCGAAAAAGTCGGCGCTCTTCAGGTGAGCGTCGCGCTGCGGCTCCCGGGTGCTAATGCTCGCGACGTCGATGGTCACGTCGATTTTCGCGGCCGAGGGGTTGGCGTCATCGTACTCAACGGTGCCGGCGACTTTGTCGAACTCGCCCTTCACATTCGAGATCATCAGGTGGCGGACCTTGAACTGGGCCTGGGTATGTGCTGGGTCAATCTGGTAGGTGCTCATAAATGTACGTTTATTACGATGCAGTCAGCTGCGGTCAGGATTCATGACGGCAATGTAGCCGAGATTCCGGTAGAGCTGCTTATAGTCCAGCCCGCAGCCGACCACAAACCGGTCTGGAATCTCAAAACAGCGGAAATCCACCGGCACGGGCACCATCCGGCGCACCGTCCGGTCGAGCATGGTGCAGATGGCGATGGACCGCGGCGCGCGTCCAGCCAGCGTCTGCAGCAGGTATCGGGTGGTAAGGCCGGTGTCGACGATATCCTCCACTAACAGCACGTCTTCGTCCTGAATCGGCTCGTCCAGATCCTTGGCGATGCGCACCATTCCGGCAGAAGTTCCGCCGAAGCTGGAGATGGCCAAAAAATCGATCTTAACCGGAAGATCGATGGCCCTCGCCAGGGCCGTGAGGAAGAAAACCGAGCCCTTCAGTACCCCTATCAGCTTCAACTCCCGGCCCGAGAATTTGGCCGAGATTTCCGCCGCCACTTCCCTGATGCGCGCGGCCACCTGCTCTTCAGTAAACAGGATGCGTTCGATGGGAGGAGCGGTCATGCGCGCAATCCGTGCTTAAAAATCAGATCCTGGACGTCTTTTTGATAAAACACCTGAATATTCACGTGCGGATAAATCGCTCGAAGCAGCTTCACCTTCCTGTTTTTCTTGGTCACCAGAGCCTGTTTCATGGTGGTCAGCTCGACGTAGAGGTCGAGTTCGGGCAAATAGAAATCCGGCGTGAAAGCCTCAATGACATGGCCGTCCTTGTCCCACTGTAGCGGGAAACTGCGCGGCTCGTACTCCCACTGGATGCGGTAAAAATCGAGCAGGTTGGCGAACAGCCGTTCGCTGGGATGCCCGAAGGAGGGCCGCTTCAGGTGGGCGCGGCCGGCGGGGGCGATTCCGTGCTGGGCGAGCTGCACGCGGGTCTGAAAATGGATCTGTGCTTCGGCGGCGTCGCTCAGCAGGCCATGATCGCGAAGATTGCGCGCCGCGCAGGCCGCCCGCAGCACTTCGGCCGCCCGCGGAGCGTCCATGAACTCCATGTTCAGGGATACGTCGAATGCCTTGGGACTCCGGCCGTAGCGGGTTTTCCGAAGATACTTGGCTTCGCGGTCCATTTCGTCGAGCATCTTGAGAGCGGCTGGGCGCTCCAGCCGCTGATCGATCATCACGTTGCCCGCGCGGCGAGCCTCCGGTGCGACGATCGTCGCACGAAGCAGCATCGGCAGGGGAGGGAAGAGCGATTCCGCGCCGGCGACCGCGACCACGAGATGATGCTCCGTGGCCATGCGCGCCAGGATTGAGACGGCCGCGGGCTTCCATGCTTTTTCGGGTGGTGCTTCGCCGATCTCCTCTTTCATCCACTGCGCCAGCCGCGCCTCGGTCACGAGTTCGAATTGCAGCAGATGCGCCGCGGCATGCGCGACCTCCTCCCATCGCGACGCCGGATCGCCCGAAATTGTCAGCAACGCCATCCGATACAATCGAGCATAGCAATGGTGCTAGGGGTCGATATTGGGGGCACGAAAATCGCCGCCGGGCTTGTGAGTGAAGAGGCCGAGGTTTCCGGCGTTCATACCATCCCGACGCGTGCCGCAGAAGGCTACGAGGTTTCCATCCAGCAGATCTGGAAGGCAATCGAGGAAAGCATCGCCGGTGATGTGACGTCGATCGGCATCTGCGCCCCCGGGCCGTTGAATCCGAAAACGGGCATCGTGATGAATCCGCCGAATCTTCCCGGCTGGCACAACGTGCCTCTGCAGCGGATGGCGCAGGATCGGTTCGGCAGAAACGTCAGGCTGGAGAATGATTGCAACGCGGCGGGGCTCGCCGAAGCTCTCTTTGGAGCGGCGAAAGGCTGCTCAAGCGTGTTTTATGCCGCCATTGGAACGGGGATTGGCGCGGGGATTATTCTTGACGGGAAAATTTATCACGGCAAGAACGGCGCGGCGGCGGAGGGCGGCCACGTCACCATCGATTACCGCAGCGAGACGATCTGCGGCTGCGGATCGCCCGGCTGCATCGAGGCGCTGGCGTCGGGGCAGGTGTTAGAGCGGCTGGGAGCCTACGATCTGGATCATCTGGCGATCCAACTGGGAGCCTGGCTGGGCAGCATCGTAAGTCTGCTCGACCCCGATATCATTGTGATCGGCGGAGGCGTTTCGAAAATCGGCGAGCCCCTGTTTGCGCGTTTGCGCGCAGTGGTGCCGAAGCGGACGGTGAATCCTTACGCCCGGGATTTGCCGATTGTGCCGGCGAAGTTCGGCGCGGACGCCGGCATCGTCGGCGCGGCCGCGGTGGCGATGGGCGGGTGAGAGCGTCTGGACAGCGCGCGCGATTCGCCGTATTCTGGGCATGGGTTCGCTCAGGAGGTGCGCGCGATGAAGATGGCGTGGGATTCCAGCACGGAGCTTCTCCTCTGCCGGTGGTCCGAAGCGGGCGAGCGCATCCAATACAGGCCCAGTTGGATGGCCGAAGCTTCCGAATGCCCGGCGATCGTTCCATCGCCTGTGCCGGACTTCACCAGGCTGAGCCCGTTTGGCGGGAAAGACTGGTTCGCTACTTCTTCTTCACTTCGGGAACCACGGGAAGCGGAAGATCCGAGTTGAAGGTATCGACGATACACTTCCATTTGCCGTCGGCCTGCTTCTTCCAGATTTCCAGGAACTTGCCGGTGTCGTTGACCGGGGTCTTCGGGTCCTGTATCGAAAGCTGATAGGAACCGTAGACGTAGCCGATATCGCCGGATTTCGAGGCCTCGGTCTTGAAAACTTTCCACGAGATAGCGGCATTCGGAGCGACCATGGGCGCCCAGTTTTCGCGGATTGACTTCGGATCTTTGGCGATCGGGCCGTTGGGCGGCAGCAGCACCGCGTCATCGGCATAAAACGCGACGGTTCCGTTGAGATCATGTTTTCCCGCTGTGGCCGACCACTGCTCGTCCATCGCCTTCAGGGCGGCCTCATCGGCGGCGCGATTATCAGGCGCGGCCGGCGGAGCACAGGATGTTGTGAGGAATGCGGAAGCGATCACAAAGGATAGCAGGGTTTGTCGAAGCATCCGGGGAGTGTATCACAGCGCGCCGCGATCATTCCTGCGGTGGAGGCAGAGGGAGATCGGACATCATCGTATCTTCCACCGCCTTCCAGCTTCCGTCGGCGAGTTTGCGATAGATGGTCAAATATTTCCCTTCATCTTCGAATTTGTTGCCGCGAACGTCGGAGAAGGTCATCTTGTACGAGCCCTGCGTGTAGGCCATGTCGCCGCCCTTGGAAACTTCCAGTCGCGTAGGCGTAAGCGTAATGGAGAAGTTCGGATCGGCCATCATCGGCTTGACGGCATCCTTGATGGCCGCTTTGCCGGTGAGCAGAGGCGCGTTCGGCATCAGAACGTGGGCGTCGTCGGTGTAAAAAGCCACGTAGGCGGCCGCGTCCTTGGCGGCTCCGGCTTTGTTCCAGGCCTCCTCCATTTCGCGGATCGCCTTCTTGTCGGTTTCGGAGGTGTCGGGCGGCTTCATGCACGAAGCCAGCGCCAGGATCGAGCAAAGAACCGCCAGTCTCACTTAGAAACCACCTTTCGGCTTGTAGCCGGGACGGCACTGGACGCGATACTTCTTGCCGATGTCCGACACTACTTCCACTGTCAGCTTGCGGAATCCCTCGTTCGGATTCGGCTGCGGGTAGTAGGTGATTGTGTAGGAGTTGCCCAGATCCTCGCGGATATTTTCGAACGCCTCCACTTGCTTCTGCCAGGTCTTGGCGAAATATGACTTTCCGCCCGTGCGCGTGGAGATGCGCTTGAATACGCTGGAGGAAATAGGATCCTTGTTCACCTCGTTGGTGGAGATGACGTAAATCGGGATACCCTCATCCTCGGCCACGGTGGAAACGTCGTTGGGAGCCACCATGCTGGCGTTATCGGGACCGTTGGAGAAGACAATGACTACTTTTCGGCCCGGCACCTTGGCCGCGTCGCGCAGGGTCAGCAACAAGGCGTTATAAAGCGCCGAATCGTCGCCGGCGACGGCCTTGCGGAGGCCGAAGATCGCGTCGCCGCGTTCCTTCGTGAGCGGCGCGGCGCGCGTCAGGTTGCGGCTGTATGTGTATACGGCGATCGAATCGGCGCGATCCAGCCCGCGGATAAAATCGGCAATCGCGTCAGAGGCGTATACGAAGCCGCGGTACATGTAATTGCTGGTGTCGAACAGCACGAACACATTCGTGCCGACGAATGCGTCGGAACGGCCCTCGGCCACGCCTTCCGGCGAGATGGCGATCGGTTTCAAGGAGCCGTCGGCGGTGATTTCCACCGGAGGCTTGCTGCCTTCGGCGAAGGTGGCGAACTTCTGTGGGATTCCGTCTTCCAAAACGCGAAAATCTTTCGGTTTGAGGCCATTAATATACTTGCCCTTGTTGTCGGTGACCTGGAAACTGAGCACCACCATGTCCACCTTGACCTTGAACACCGGATGCTCCTGGGCAAACACAAGGGACACCAGGATGAAGAGCCCGAGAATATTGCGAATCAAGCATTCCTCCAATGGCAAGCGAACCTGCACTACCCATCATTCGTTATCCGCGGCCGAGTCGGCCATTTGTTTCCGTGCTTTTTGCCGGACATCGTCGCCGACGATGCGCAGACTGCGCAGCAAAGCCGGCCAGTCCTCGAGGTGCGTAGCGAAGATCTGTTCGACGGTCTGTTGCGTCCAGGCCGGAATGAGCACGTTCAACTGCCCGGGCTGCGCGTAAACCTCGTCGGCCAGTCCGGCGTAGTATAAAATGTTCGATTCCCAGCTCTCGGCCAGGATTCGGCTAGAGTATCCCATCAGGGTCGGGAATGTGCGGAGGTTAAGCAGTTCCGGACGATAGGAGTTGGCCAGCGTCGGTTTCGGCGTGCCGAAGGCGCGGGAAATCGCGTTCGGGCTGACGGCATCGGGTGCTTGTGCGGCGAGCCTCATGATGTTCACCGCCGTGGGCGAATCCCTGTCCTGCGGTGCCATTTCGGTGGCGAGCAGATACATTTCCGATGGCAGGACATTCTCCCCGGCGGCCTTGATGTCGCCTTCGGCCAGCAGTCGGTCCAACTTGCGCACGCGAGCCGGAGGGGCGTAGCGTTCAAGCACGCCCAGTACCTGCGCTCGGCGGTCGGCGTTGAGCGCGCTTTCCGCAAGCAGGGTCTCCGCGTAGGCCATATTGACTCCGACCCAGTGGATCTGTAAAGGCGTGGTGTTCCACCAGCGCGGAACAACGGCGCTGAGGATCAGCTGCGGCACCAGATCGCCCCAGATCAGCGCCTGCTCGCGGGTGGGGATCAGGAAGTTCTGTTCCGCCTCGGCGAGTGCGTACGGCAGCGCGGCAAGGGAACCCACCAGGCGACCCCCCGCGTTCGCCGGCCATCCGGTGCCGAACAGTTCGGTCTGCTTCCAGGTCTGGCTCTGGCCCGCGCTTTGGATGCCGATAAAATCGTGGCTGCGGACGAACAGGGGATTTGTGTGCAGCACTTGTGCGCCGGGCGGTGCGTAGTGAATATAGGCGTAGCCCACTAACGTATCGCGCAGGAACGGGGCCAGCGAGGCGCGCAGGTCCTTCAACTTATTCGGATCGCTGGCTGCTTTTTCAATCGCCTGCCGCAAATTGACTTTTCGCTGCTGGTCGATATGCTTCTCGGTAAAGTAGCCGTAGGCGAGCGTGCTCTTTTCCGCGGTGCTGAAGGCGTTGCGCGGCAGCTGAATATCGGAGATCCGCATGGCAAGCTTCGCCGCCAGCGCGGTGTTGAGCTTCTCGCCGCGGCTGACACTTTCGAGGTTATCGGCAAGATCGAACAAGGTTGTCAGGGAAATCAGCCGCTGCGCCTCGAACACGCGAATCATGTCCTCGGCGATCTGCGTGCGCGCTTCGGAAGCATCGGTCGAGGAGGTCCCTCCAAGCAGATCGATCATACGATCCTGCGCCGACACACCCTTCGGCCAGCCGGCGGCCTCGAGCAGCGCCTTCACGCCGGTGCGTCCGCCGTCGAAGACTTCGCGCTCGCTCTGGACCTTCTGGAAAGGTTCAACGATCTGCGCCAGCGTCCGGTCCGCTTGCACGGCGGAGAGGCTTCCCTGGCGGACAAAGATCTGCCACAGAGCGGAGAGCGCCTGGAACGTGCCCGCGGCATCGGCGCGGAGCGCCTGGTCGCCGATCTTATCGAGCGAATGAGCGGCGTCCAGATAGGCCAGGACCGTCCGGTCGGTGACCGATGGCGCTTCGGCGAACAGCTGGTACTGCGAGCCCAGATTGCGGAATTCGTGGGCCAGGCGGTCAATGGTGGAGGCCTCCAATGGTGTGGCGCGGTTGCGCTCCACATCACTCAATGCCATGAAGATCTTCAGCGGCTCGTTTTCCACGGATTTCCGGGAAAGACCGAACAACGCTTCAAGGACGTCATCGGAGTCCTTCCATCCGCCGGCGGCCTTGGCGAGCTTCGCGTCGTACTTCATTTGGGAATGGCCGCTGAACAGGTTTTTCCAGACGTCCAGGCTACCCGGGATGTGCGGCTTGCCGTCGCGGTCCATCCGGAGGCGCGTGGTGAGCAGCATCATATCGGTGTTGGAGCGGAAAACGGGACGCGCGGGGCCGGGGCTGGTCACCCTGCCGCGAATCGCCAGGTAGAAGCGCTTCAGGCGCTCCGGCTCACAGAGATAGTCTTTGACGGGTCCGTTGACGCGGGCCAGAGCGTCGAAGTAGCTGGCCAGCCAGCCGTCGTCCCGAGCCACGAGTTTTTCGATAAACGCGGCGCCGTTGGACGGAGGGGCTCCGGCCAGTTCGCCCCACATTTTTTCCGTCCGCGCGCCGCCGGGGACGACTGCCTTCCCGCCGCGAATCTCAAACATGCCTCCGAAAAAGTCGAGCACATGCGAGTAGATTCTCAGCCTCGGCGCGGGGATCGCGTCGCGGAGAGCCTGCGCGGTTTCCGGATCAATTTTCGACAAGCCGAGATAGAGACGGCACAGTGATGGATCCGCGATGAAATAGTCGATGAACTCGCCGCTGGTCTTCTCCTTGGCCGATTGCCAGTAGGCGGCGTCGTAGAGAATCGGAATGCGTGCGGGATGATAATCGAGCACGAAGGGACGATTGGTGCGCAGCGCCTGCTCCAGGTCGGCAATTGGGAATCCGGAATCGATGGTCAGGAACGCGCGCGAGGCGTTCACGGTTTCGAGCACGACTTCGGATCCGCAGGCGCCGCGCATGCGATAGCCGAGAATACGCAGAATATCGCCCGTTTGCGACGATTCGCAGGTCTCCAGGCGGAGCACCTTCTTGTCGCCCGCCAGGCGGTCCAGCTCGCGCGCCTGCGACAGGTAGCGGATGACGAGCTTCAGGTACTCGGTTTGATCGAGCAGGTCGTTGGAGCCCGCGGTCTGGTACCCGTTGGTGATAATGTTCCGGGCCAGTGCGCCGAGCAAATCGTCAGGGCGAAGATCAGGAGAGAGGGCGGCCATGCGGGCGAAGGAACGCAGGGGGCCGGGGATCTCTACAAAGCTGGTCTGGACCGGGGACTGCGAGGGCGCGGTGGAGAGAGCCAGACCGGACCCTCCGGCCTGGCGGTAGGCGCCGACATGCTTGGCGGCTGAGTCGCGGTCGCCGGCGAGGAGATCCAGAACGGCCAGCCGGCGGAGCACGGACATTTTTTCCGGCACAGGGAGAACCTGCTGCAAGCGGGAATAGACCTCGCGTGCCTCCGGATCGCGATGGCGATCCAGAAATTCGGCATAAGCGCGCAAAGCCGAGGGATCGGCGGGAGACGCGGCAGCGGCTTTCTTCAATCGCTCCCGTGCCTGCTGAGCCTCGCCTTTGCTTTCCAGGCGCCAGATCTCACTGGTGACATCTTGCCCCCGGCAGATGCCCAAACCGAATGCCAAAACCACTGACAATCCCACTTGCCAAGAGAGCCGCATCGCTACAGTCTCCTTCAACCGACCCTCCAACCTGGCCGGAAGATCTGGTTTCCTACTCTAGCACGGCTCGGGTAGGCAAAAAACCGGGTCATATCGCGCTCCCAGAGAGCGTTTAGTTGTATGATTTTGGGCGGGCCACGTGAGGCCCGACTTCTATCATGAAAAACCTGTTATTTGCTATTTTGATGGCGCTGCCGATTGCGGCCGCGCCCCCGAAGATCGCCGTGATCGGATTGCTCCACTCCCACGTCTGGAGCCAGTTGCCGAACATGGTGAAGGGCGACGTGGTGACGCTGGTGGGCGTCGCCGAGGAACATCCCGAACTGGTGGCCGAAGCCAAGAAAGCAGGGGTGGCCGACAATCTTTTCTTCTCCGACTACAGCAAGATGCTGGATCAGTCGAAGCCGGATTTCGTATGGGCGTTCGTTGAGAATAACCGGCACCTGGAAATTGTGAAGGCTTGCGCGCCGCGCAAGATTTCGGTGATTTTCGAAAAGCCGCTGGCGTCGACAGCCAAGGACGCGGCGGCGATTCGCGAGATCGCCAGCAAGAGCGGCATCTACGTGATGACCAACTACCAGATGGCCTGGTGGGCGGCCAATTACACCGCGAAGAAGTTGGCCGATGCGGACGAACTGGGCAAAGTATACCGGCTGCGCGGCGTTGTGGGTCACGGTGGCCCCGGCTCGGAGGGCGCGCGCAATTCGTTCTTCTTTGAATGGCTGACCGATCCGGTAAAGAACGGGGCCGGTGCGCTGATGGATTTCGGCTGCTACAACGCGCTTTGGAGCCTGTGGTACATGGGCAAGCCGCAGACTGTTTACGCGCGCGTCGATCACTTGCAGCCGGAGCGGTTCCCCAAGGTGGAGGACAACGCCACCATCGTTCTCGGCTACCCGAACGGCGATGGAATTTTCGAGGGCAGCTGGGATCTGCCGCGCAGCTTCCAGGATCTGGAGGTGTTCGGACGAAAGGCCAGCATGACCATGGTCAACGGCAAAGTGGAGGTCCGCAGGAGCGGCCGCAACGCGGGCTATGAGCCGGTGGCGATCGATCCGCTGCCGAAGGAGCGATCCAGCCCGCTGGCTTATATGGCGAACGCCATGGAGACGAATCATGCGCCTGAGGGATTGGTCGCTCTCGATATCAACGTCCAGGTGGTGGAGATTATCGACGCCGCCAAGGAAAGCATCAAGACCGGCAAGGCAATTTCCTTAAAACAAAACTAGGCAATCCTGTTAGACTGAGATTCAGGGTCGTCGACTTCTTTATGATGGTCCGGATTAAGCTGCGAAAAGGCCGTCCGATCCAGAAGAAGGACGGAAAGAACCGCCAGGTGGCGTCCGCCATCGGCGTGCTCCTGATACCGGCCGCGCTGATGGCCTACGTACTCGGGATATGGAGGCTCGCCTCGGATCTGGGAATGGCGGCGGAGTTCGCGTTTACCGGACTGTTCTCGCACTGGCAGGTGTGGATCGCACTGGCCGTAGCATTGCATATCGCCTCATCCTCGCTGAACCGATATGGCAACGGCGGTTCCCTGAAAGGACCGCGCTTGCTGCCGTTCCGTCATCCAGTGGACGAATCTCCAAAACCGGATGAGGCTTCAAAAAAGGTCCGGCTTCGGGTTTAGCCGCCCAATTGAGATGCGTAGCCGCGCTGCACCAGTAACGCGGTCTGCTGCACCGTAGTAGGCGCGAATGGCGAGGACACGCGCGCGATCGGGCGCGACGATCGCTCCTTCCAGGAAGATCACGTTCGGAACGACGCCCTTCTTTTCCCAGTCGCGCTCCGGAAGCAGGAATGGTTTATCCGCGCGGGCGAGCAATTTCGCGGGATCGTTGCGGTCGAACAACGCCCAGCCCGGGCCGTAGACCAACGCGTCGTCCGCACCGTTATAAAGGAGTAGAATTCCGGCCCTGGTCAGGATGGGGGCGGATCCGGGCTCCATCACGCGCGAATCGAACGCGCCGGGGCGGCGCGCGAGCACAGGCTGAGCGCTCGCATCGGCCCAATGCAGAAGATCGGTGGAGGAGGCGAGGCCCATGTAGTCCCGTTCCTTACCATCCGCGTCGGTACGCGTGCCGAGGTAATACATCCACCAGCGGCCCCGGACTCTTTCCGGCAGAATCGCGCCAGACTTGGTCCACTTGGGTTCCAGGTTCCCTTGTAGGCAGGCAAGATGACGCCCTTGCGATCCCAGTGAATCAGGTCGCGCGATGTGGCGAGGCACAACTGCGCATCGTGGCCGTTGTAGCCGGTGTAGGTCAAATAATAGGTTCCGGCGATGAACACCAGGCGCGGGTCTTCCACGCCTCCGCCGATTTCGTAAGGAGCCTCGGGCGCGAGAACAGGTTGCTCCCGGATCTTGAAGTGCAGACCATCGGGACTCTCGGCATAGCCGATGCGCGAGATCATTTTCGCGTCGGTGGCGCGGAACAGGAGCACGGTCTTGCCATGAAATTCGACTGCCGTGGGATTAAACGTGCCGGTCGAGGCCCAGGCGGGGCCGGGCTCCAACACGGGTTTGTCGCCGAGGCGCGACGCATCCACCACGATCTGCGCGGAGGCCTGGAGCAGTAGCAACAAAACGAGAACTGAGGCCTTCATTTCTTGGCCTGGGAGATTCTGGTCATGTGCTCAGTGATCACGCGCCACCGGCCCTGCCGTTTGACGGCGACCCAGGTGCACTTGATGGCGAGCCCTTCCCCAAACCGGTCTATCACCACGGCCGTGTCGCCGTTCAACCGAATCATATCGTGAACAACCTCGAAGGGTGCAACGGGGCCGGCAAGGATCCTCTCAATGAACTCCGCCCGGTTGGATGTTGCGCCGGAGGTCCAGGTAATGACGAAGCCTTCGTCGAGGATCCGTTCGAGGGTCTCGCGGTCGTGTTTCACCTCCGCGTCCATCCACTGTTGGTCGAGCGCCTTCAGTTCCAGTTCGGCCGTCGCCGCCGGTGCTTGAGCTCGCGCTGCCAAGCCGAGCGTAATCGCCAACATCGCCAATCGAGCCGTCATCATGGGAACCAATTTTATATACTTTCGAGATGCTTCACAGAAATGCCGCGTTCCTGCTTCTTTCCGCCGTCGCCTTCGCCGCGAAGGTGCCCACCATCGACCAGGCGCTGAGCACTCAGTCGGTCTCCGCCGCGGAAATTTCGCCCGATGGAAAATATGTCGCTTACACCGTGACGCAGGCCAATTGGGACGAGAACGACTTCATCACGCAGATCTGGGTCGCCTCGACGCTCACGGGCGAGCGGTACCGGCTGACCACCGGAAAGAAGTCTTCGAGCGGGCCGCAGTGGTCGCCTGATTCCAAACGCATCGCGTTCACATCGGATCGCGACGGGAAGCGGCAGATTTACTTGATCTCGCCTACCGGCGGCGAGGCGTCCGCGCTGACGGCCGAAGAAAACGGCGTGGGTGGATTCGCCTGGTCGCCAGATGGCGCCTGGATCGCGTTCACGTCGAGCGGCCCTGACCCGAAGTGGAAGAAAGACCGTAAGGACAAGTACGGCGAACTCGACGTGATCGGCGGAGATTATACGATGAGTCATCTCTGGCGCATCAAGGTTCCCGCGGAGATGCCTTACGACGCGAAGACTCTGCCCAAGCCGGAGGCTCTCACCAAGGGCGACCAGCTCACGGTCTCGAGCTTCTCCTATTCTCCCGATGGCTCGCGGATCGCGTTCACGGGCGCTCGCGATCCGGACCTGGGATCGCAAGGCACGCAGCAGATTTACCTGCTCGATCTGGCCGACCTGCATGTGCGTAAACTGCTCGACTCGGGCGGGCCGAACAGCAATCCGAAATGGTCTCCCGATGGCAAGCAGATCGCCTACGTCACGGCTAATGGCCAGGAATTTTACTTTTACGCGAATCGCTATATCGCGGCCATTTCCGCCGACGGAGGCTCGCCGAGAATTCTGACCAGCGAGTTCGACGAAGACCCGAACCTGATCGATTGGTCGGTCGACGGTATCTATTTCACGGCGTTGCAGAAGACGGCTGCGCACGCATTCCGGGTCGATCCGTCGTCGAAGGCGATCAAACGGATCAGCGGTCCGGATGTGTATCACCTGAACGGCGTGACCTTTACGAAGGATCACCGCGTGATGGCCGGCACCGGGGCGATGCCGAATCATTTCGCGGAGATCATCACTTCGTCCACGTCGGATTTTGTGCCGAAGATTCTGACCGACGTCGCGGCGCAGTACAAGGAATTCGCGCTCGCCACGCGCGAGGTGGTCGAATGGACCTCCTCCGACGGCGGCGCGAAGATGCAGGGGATTCTGATCAAGCCTGCCGATTACGATCCGTCGCGGAAATATCCGCTGATGGTGGTGATTCACGGCGGCCCGACGGGGGTGGACACGCCCATTTTGAGCCCGGACCGATACTATCCCGTGGAAATGTTCGGAGCGAAGGGCGCACTGATTTTGAAGCCGAATTACCGAGGCTCGGCGGGCTATGGCGCGAAGTTCCGAGCGCTGAACGTCAGGGATCTGGGCACGGGCGACTACGCGGATGTGATCTCGGGCGTCGATTCGCTGATCGCCAAGGGGTTGGTGGATAAGGACCGCGTCGCGTCCATGGGCTGGAGTGAGGGCGGCTATATCTCGGCGTTCATCACCTGCTTCAGCGACCGGTTTAAGGCCGTCTCGGTCGGCGCGGGCATTTCCGATTGGATGACGTACTACGTCAACACCGATATTCATCCGTTCACGCGCCAGTATCTGAAGGCTACGCCCTGGGACGATCCGGAAATCTATCGGAAGACATCGCCGATCACCTATGTGAACAAGGCCAAGACGCCGACCCTGATCCAGCAGGGCGATCAGGACAAGCGCGTGCCTCCGCCCAATTCCTACGAACTGTATCAGGCGCTAAAGGATCGCGGCGTGCCGGTGAAGCTTGTGTTTTACAAAGGCTTCGGGCATCCGATCAATAAGCCGAAGCAGCAGAGGTCGGTGATGGAGGAGAACTACGCGTGGTTCAGCAAATACATTTGGGGCGAGGATAATTGATATAAGCGGATAATCTCAGAACATTGCAGAATATTCCCGAGTCTGGGGCTGATGTAGGGTACTTTAGTTCGGGACTCCTAAGGCATCTTCCCTAACTCTTAGGTAATCTTGTCAATCCGAAGTAGATCACTTATTCTGGGTCCCTGTGAGCGCCCCGAAGACATGCGGTTATTGCTTTCGGTCTCTATCGCTTATACAGCGATTCTCGCGGGTGAACTTCTGTTCCTCTTTACATGAGGATCTGTACCTTGAAAGGCAAGCAACACTTTCGATCAACCGCATCCTTAGCTTGACAAGCCAAGAACGGGATAACGCATTGTTTTTAGCAGGCTACGAATGGCACTTGCTGTCGGAGCTGACATCCGTCCGTGCGCGAACGGAAGGAGTGCCCAGGCAGATCCTCTCACCGTTGCGCCAGGCTACGCTTCACCCTGTTGATTCGGGCGGCACGCGCATGCAGGAGCCGCAGCCGCTCGATTTTGTTCCCTCATGCCCGGCATATCCCTGTTTTCCGGCCGACATGCGACCGGAGAGTTCCCAACTGGCTGCCGATCAAGGGTTGATCCCTGAGGTATCGAAGAAAGAGTACTGCCCTTGGCCACAGAATCGTGCCGGCAAGAGCCTACAACAAGAGGACAGCGTGCTTCATGGGCGGGTTGTCGCGGCTGAGATGCGGGCGGGCTTCTGCCTTGGGCCCGCCGGATTGATTCAGATCCTGACCGCCGTCGTAGTTGTAAGAGACGAGGTTGTGAAAGACGGAGACTTCATGACGCAAAACCCAGCGGCGGATGGAACCATCGACTTGGCCAGCCTTCTCGAAACAGTAGGGCGCAGCATCATGACGGTGAATGCGGACGCAGTTCCAGGGGTGGCAGCCGTTGCAGTTTCCGCACCGAAAGTGGCGAGAAGAAAGGCACCCTCCAACACGCGCCGTGCTTCTGGCCGAGTTGGGCAGTCCCTGCGCCGCAGCGGCACCCACCTGGCGGATGATTAGCGGATGGCGTACCCGCCGTCGACCCGAATTGTCTCGCCGGTAACGAAGTCCGATGCCCGCGAGGCCAAATAAACCGCAGTCCCAGCAATTTCCTCCGCTTGACCAAACCGCCCGGCGGGCGTTCGCATCAGGATTTCGTCATTCATGGGCATCTTGCGGACGGGAGCCGTCATGTCCGTTTCAATCCAACCCGGCGCGATCGCATTAACTTGAATATTGTGCGGGGCGAGCTCAATGGCCATGGACTTGGTCAGCTGAACGATCGCTCCTTTCGCTGCGCTGTAAGACGGAACCAACCCGGATCCAAAGAACGAATACATGCTCCCGATGTTGATAATCTTGCCGCCTTTATTTGCAACCATTGACCGGGCAGCGAGCTTCGAAAGGAGGAAGACCGCATTGAGTTGCGTCTCGATCACGTTGTCCCAAGCTTCAGGGGTTTCGTTCAACACACCGCCGCTTAACGAAACGATGCCCGCGTTATTGACCAGGACGCCGATGCTGCCGAGTTCGTTTTCGACCCTGTTGAGCGCTGGCTCCAACGCGGCGCGATCGGTAACGTCCATTTTGAAGGCAATCGCCCGTGCGCCGATTGCCTTTAATTCCGCGAGCACCCGCTGGTTCTTCTCCTCGTTTCGTCCAAGCACGGCGACGGCAGCCCCGGCTCCGGCCAATCCGAGCACGATGCCGCGGCCGATCCCTCCGTTGCCGCCAGTCACGACGGCCACTCGGCCGGTCAAATCGAACAACGCAAGCGTTTTCGTCAAGGAATCCTCATTTCTAGTGTTCTGAGCAGCGGGCCGCTCCTAGAGTACGCGACTTGATTCGCGCCCGACAACTGTTTCGTAAAGAAGCGCCTCGCGACTTTAGTAACATCAACCTGATGAAGCTCTCTCGCTGGATCGCCGTGACGGCGGGTATTGGCATTGCGGCCGCGCTGCTGGCTTATGCGTCCAAGACGGATGGCATGAACGTGATCACCGGGCAGAAGGCGTTCACCAATACTGCCTCACTCCGTCCCGGTTTGGCTCGCAAGATCACGGCGCAGGATCTTCCGCAACCGAACGCCCCCGGGATTTTTTCGCGGCTCTCGATGTATGCCACGGTCGGCTTGGGCAGGAACGGCGCGCGGCCGGAGAACGCTATTCCGAAGGCGCCGGCCGGATTCAAGGTCGATCTTTTTGTCTGGAGCGGCCTCATGATCCCTCGGCAAATCCGAAGGGCTCCGAACGGCGACATCTTCATGGCGGATACGGGCGCGGGAACGGTTCGTATCTACCGCGGCATCACGGCCGAAGGCAAGCCTCGGGAATCCTCGGTGTACGCAAGTCTGCCAGCCGCGTTCGGCATGGACTTTTATCCGCCGGGGCCGAATCCGCAGTGGGTCTATGTGAGCAACACCACCATGGTGGTGCGCTACGCGTATAAAAACGGCGATCTGAAGGCCAGTGGAGAGCCGGAGAAGCTGATCTCAAACATTCCGGGCGGCGGACACTCCACACGCGATCTTGTCTTCTCCAAAGACGGCAAGAGACTGTTCCTGGCGGTGGGATCGGCGTCCAACAATAACGACAATCAGGCCGAATTCCGCCGAGCCAACATCCTGGAGTACACACCCGAGGGCACGTTTCTAGGCATCTATGCGGCTGGCATTCGAAATCCAGTGGGGCTCGCGGTGAATCCGGATACGGGCGAGCTGTGGGCCTCCGTCAACGAGCGCGACAACCTCGGCGACAACCTGGTTCCGGATTATGTCACGCACGTCGAGCGCGGTGGCTTCTATGGTTGGCCGTGGTTCTACATCGGAGGCAACCAGGATCCGGCGCATGCGGGAAAACATCCTGAGTTGAAGAACAAGGTAATCCTGCCCGACGTTTTGATTCAGGCCCATAGCGCCTCGCTTGGCATGACTTTTTACGACGGCGAGATGTTTCCCGCCGAATATCAGGGCGATGCGTTTGCGGCTGAGCACGGATCGTGGAATCATTCCCAGGGCTCGGGCCGGGAGGTGATCCGCATCCCGATAGAGAAGGGGCGAGCGTCGGGCGTCTATCAGGACTTCCTCACCGGATTCACTACCAATGGAACTTCCTGGGGTCGGCCCGTCGGAGTCGCGGTCGCCTCGGACGGCTCGTTGCTTGTGACGGACGACGGTGCGAAGGTGATCTGGCGGGTAAGCTATCAGAGCAACTAGGAGTTGCCGCCGGAGACTCCGTCTTCATGGCGTTTCACGAGTAGGATGGAGACATCATCCTCATTAAACTCCGGGTTTATCAGCGATTTCAGAATAGACATCGTTCTTCCCGACCTGTCAGCCAGAGCATTACGCAATCGGGCTTCGGGATTCTCGCCGGAAATCGAATCGGTCAGTCCGTCGGTGAAAACCAGGAGAACACCACCAGGGGAAAGAAGAGCCGTGCGGGCTTTGTATGCCGCCTCGCGAAATAATCCGAGCGGCATACCAGTAGCTTCCAGCTCTATCGTAGGTCCGGAGCCAACAAGAATCGGGGCGTTGTGGCCGGCGTTCACGTAGGTCAATTCTCCCGAATCGCGACTCAGCACGATGAAAACCGCCGTCGCAAAGCGATCGCTTGGACTGTAACGGCTCAGGTGCCTGTTGATCCGCTGAGCCAACATCAAGGGATCGGCCTCAAAACTCGCGCTGCTTCTTACCAGGGCCTGTATGTTCGCCGCCAGCAGCGCCGCCGGCATGCCTTTCCCGGACACATCCGCTAACGCGAAAAGCGTTCGGCTTCCCGCAAGCTCGATGACGTCAAAGTAGTCGCCGCTCACCTCGCGGAAGGGCTTATAGAACGTCTCCAACTCGTAGCCCGGCAGCCGGTCCAGCTTTTCGGGTTGAAGGGTCTGCTGGATCTGTCGCGCGGCGATCTGGTCGGCTTCCAGTTGGGTCTTGCGGAAGAACTCCGAAGTCAGCATCCCGTTCATCAGCCAACTGCCGATGAGGTAAATCAGCCACACACTCGCATAGAGAAGCATTCCATGCGGCCACATCACAGGCCACACCAGAGAGCGCGTAAAAATGCAATAGACGGCATATCCCTGCATCAGGATCCCGACCCAGGTGATGACGCGTTTCCACTTGGGCATCTCGCGGGTCCAGTCGTAACGGGCATACTGAAGGGCGCGACGAAGAGGTCTGGTAAACCTTTCAAGTCTGGCCTGGAAGGCTCGAAACGGCATTGCCTGGAGTCTATCAAGACGCAAGGCCTTGCGAATCACTCACGCCCTGCAGACTGTGGTACATTGAGAGAGGTCGTCGCGGATCAGCGACAATACCCTAGGATATTTATGCCAAAGTTGAAGACCCATAAGGGTGCGTCCAAGCGGTTCAAAAAAACGGGCACCGGCAAAGTTGTTCGCCAACACGCGTTTGCCCGCCACATTTTGACGTCCAAGACGCGTTCCCGCAAGCGGCGGCTCGGCAAGAGCGCGGTGGCCGATTCCACGAATCAGGGCGAAATGCTGCGCATGCTGCCGTATTAAATAGACTTCCCTCGTGTGGACAGTGCGCATGCACGTGCCTGATCCGCCGGAAATAAGGAGATAAAAACGTGCCAAGAGTAAAACGCGGTACCAAGCGGCGTGAAAGCCGCAAAAAGACACTGGCCCTGGCAAAGGGCTTTTTCCTCACCAAGAGCAAGCTGCATCGCGCCGCTCAGGAAGCGGTCGAGAAGTCGCTGCGCTACGGCTACGTCGGACGCAAGCTCAAGAAGCGCGATTTTCGCGCGCTGTGGATTGTCCGCATCGGCGCGGGCGCCCGGCTGGCCGGTATGTCCTACAGCCGGTTCATGGACGGCCTCAAGAAGGCAGGCGTGACGCTGAACCGCAAGGTTCTGGCGGACATGGCGTACAACGACGCTCCGGCGTTCGCGGCTGTTGCGGCGCAGGCCAAGGCGGCTTTGGAAGCCGCGGGAACTCCTTCTCCGAAAGCTGCGTAAGCCATGTCCGTTCCTGAAGCGGATTCCTTATCGAACTTAGAGGAGCGCATTCACCGCGCGGTGAAGCTGGTGGCGCAACTGCGCGCCGAGCGCGACGCGGCCATCGCCGAACGCGATGCCGCCCGCAGCGGCGCGGGCGCGGCTCTCTCTGAAATGCAGAAACTGCGCGACGAAGTGGAAGAGCTGCGCGCGGAGCGCAAACAAGTCCGCGGGCGCATCGAAAAACTGCTGGGCCAGATCGATCAGTTAAGCGAATCCTAAGATCTCCAGGAGGGGCGATGGAACGAAAGACGGTGAAGGTCACCATCTTCAACCAGACGTACACCCTCGCCGCGACCGAGGAGGCTGGCGAAGTGGAGGCCCTGGCGCACGCGGTGGATGAACTGATGACCAGCATCGCGCAAAGGGCGGGTAACGTGGACCATCAACGCGTCGCCGCGCTGGCGTGTTTGCACCTGGCGGACCGCGTGCGGTCGATGGAAAAGGAACTCGCCGAACTGAAGGATCGCGTGGAGGAGAAGTCGAAGCAGTTTTCGCTGTTGCTGGACGACGCGATCAGGTAATCCCCTGGCTCACGCCAGGGGTTGTAACCCCGCCCGTGAGGGCGGGGATCATTCCAATCGATCATCTGATGTACAAATAAAAGATGCAGCGCAACGCACTGTGGGCCACCACTGCCATGGTTGAACACCCCGAGCGCGAAGCCGCGAGGCGTCCGCCGCCGAAGCCTCGAACATTGCACGAGAATCTTGCGTATTCCGGGTAATGCTTTCCAAAAACCTTCTGGCTGCGCTCTCCTTGGCTGGCTTGTTCGGCCAGAAAATCGATTTTCAGGGTGACGCTCCCGCCGTGCGCGAGATGGCCGCTTCTTCCGCCCGCGAAGTTGAGGCGTTTTTCGGCGCTCCCTTTCCTGATCCGATCCATTTCAAGATCGCCGCCAGCCGCGCGGAGTTCGATGCTGCCGCGGCGAAGTTCGGTCTCAGCCCGACGCAGTGCTGGATGGTCGGCATGGGCACGGGCGACCTGATGGTGCTCCTTTCGCCCAGCGTCTGGACGAAACAGGCCTGCGAGCACGATCCCGCCGATTCTGAAGCCACGCGCCAGTTGATCACGCATGAGCTTGTTCACGTCTATCACGGGCAGTTCAACTCGAGCCGCGATTTTTCAGGGATAGACGATCTGGACTGGTTCGTCGAAGGCGTGGCCGTCTTTGCCTCCGGCCAACTGACCGAGAATCGCCTCAAGCAGATGCAGCGCGACAAGCTGCCGGATTCGCTCCAAAAGATCTGGACCGGGCCGAGCCGCTACGCCAACGCCGGGACGCTGGTCCGCTACGTCGACCGGAAGTGGGGCCGCGACACGACGGTCCGCCTCCTGAAGGCCCACAGCACGGCCCAGGCTCTGGCCACACTCGGGACCGACGAAAAATCTCTGCTGGCCGGATGGCGCGGGTCGCTGGTTGCTCGATGAGCCCGCGCCCTCAAGACTAGCTCGCTACTGGCAGTGAATCGTGAATCCGATTTTGTTCGAAACCGGATTTGGCGATTGAATGTTGATCTGCACCCACCCGCTGAAGTTTCGGAACTTCGGCGTGTTGGCCCCCAGCCGCCAGGTGGTGATCACCGGAACGGACCGATTCGGTGCAGGCAGGACGATGGATCGCGACGGCCCGGTGGCGCCATCGCTGCGGCTCGTGGTGTAGACCACCTCGGCCGCCTGCGTGCCGATCACTCCCCAATCGAATTTCAAGTCTACCGGGCAGGCGCCGGTGTACTGATGGTCTCGGGCGAGCTGCCCGTTGGCCGAAAAAGCCGACCCGCCGACTCGAACGCCGGCGTTCAATGCCGTCGCCATCGCCAACAATCCTAGAACTGGCAGGGCGAACGTCAGGATGGACCTCATGGAACCTCTCTTCAATGTGATATATACCCCTCTCTCTCAAATACGCAGCGAAATATGCCAAGCCGGCTCGCAGGGATTGTGGCATGCTGGTGTTTCTATGAGAGACCCGGAGACTATCGAAGAAGAACTGGTGGCGATTGGCGCCATCGCTGACGACTCCACGAAACTGGAGCGTATCATCGCCTGGTGCGCATCGCATCCGGATGAAGTGCCGTTCGCGCTACATCAGCTCTTGAGCAGGCGGGAGAAGCACCGGCCTTAGGATCGTGAATCCTAACGCTGGATCGCGGCGGGTGCCGCGATCGCTTGCACCTCCGGATAGAGCGGAGAAGGGATGTTTGGCGGCAGTGAACTTCCTGCCCCCTTCAGATACGCATCGAAAAAGCTCGACACGCAGTACGCCGTCACCGCGAGCTGGCGGCGCCCGTCAAGTCCGAGCATCCCGAACGTCCGAAGTACGCCACGCACCAGCTGGCTCTTGAGCAGGGCCCCGTCGTCGCTGAACATAAAGTGATTCGTCCCGCGAATCGAGAGCCGGAGCCTGCCATCCGGCGGCAGGCGATCGTAGACGGATTGGATATCAGCTTCGAAGCGGCGGACTTCCTCTGGAGATGAGAAATCGCCCTTGCCGCTGAGTAAGAACAGGAAAGGCTTGTGGATGCCCTCGCGAAGCACGCTCCCGAACAGGGCTCCATCGATGTCCACACCGGCCGTGCATCGAGGGTCCTGTGCACAGAATTTCGCCGATGTCGCGCCGCCGAACGAATGGCCGAAGACACCCACGCGCATCATGTTCAACCGGCCTGCGAACTTCTCATTCTCGATGTTCCAGCGCTCCAGCCGTTCGAGCACGTGCCCGATGTCCGCAGTCCACGCATCAAGGAGGCTCTGAGCGCGGCGGTTCAGCTCAGGGCCGGAGACTGCCTCCAGATCGTTCTCCGGCGCGCGAGCCACGGTGCGGCCGTCGGGGAAAACCACCAGATGCGTGAGGCCCGGAGCGTCGAATCCAACGACAAAATAGCCGTGACTCGCCAGATCCTCCGCCAGCGCGGAGTAATTGATCACTTCGGCGGATGCGCCCCCGCGCATGATCACGACAGGGTATGTGCGGTCGCGTGGAGATATGTCCGCCCATGCCTCGCTATGTCCGCGCACCTTTCGCGTAATCTCTCGTCAAGAGCCTCAAGACCGGCCCCAACGCGTGTTCGCGCGGCGCGCGCATCCAGGGCGGCATATAGTCATCTGGCGAACCCGGTGCGGCTGCCGGATACCAGATCCAGATCAGGAGCTCTTTTCCGATCTGATCGTCGAACAGCCCGCGGCCGACTGGGAACGGTCCGCTCGGCGTGGGGAGCGCGAGCTCGGTACCGCGCTCCAGCCAAAGGGCCGAGACGAGCGCGATAACTGCGACCAGGCCCACAATAGCGAAGATCGCGAGAATCCGGGATGTCTTGCTGGCAAAGCGGACCATATCCTTTGCAATATAAAGTAATTTATCACCGCTTGTCAACAAACCGGCCGGCAATCACCGCCGCGGCGATCGCCACCCAAGACAGGAAAGGAACCGCCAGGAACGGGAATGCGGTTTCGCCAAGGGCGGCCCGAATGCGGCGTAGGCGTAAATTCCGACCGAAGCCAGCGCGACGATTAGTATCAGGACTGAAACCATCGATCCGCGCCCTCGCTTTGCCGCCACGAGCAGCCCCACGAATGGCAATAGCACCCAGCCGCCGAAAAGTGTCAGCAAAAGCGCGGAGGGATTGCGATGCCCCACGAGCAGCATCAGCCCCAGGGAGGCTGCGGCGCCCGCCACCACCGCGATTTCCGCCGCCACCCGCAAACCGTTCCTGCCAATTTGCGCCGATCCACTTTCATCCGATGGCATGATCGGATTCTCCCGCACATTTAATGAGGCGACGCCGGACCCGGTAAATGTGCGCCGGATTTGTAGCATCGCCTCGCCTGAATGCCCGGCTACTGGGCCGGCTTGGCGAACCTGCTGTCTTCAATCGGCACATTGGCCTTCACTTCGGTCAACTGGATCGTGAAGCGGCCGTTGGGGCGCGAAAGCGTCCAGCGGAATGGAGTTTTCACCCCGTTGACCTCGCGGTAATCGGAGTAGTCGATCTGTGTCGGCATACGGCCGACAGGCGTGTCGGAGTAGCGGACAATCCGGACCAGCAGGTTGGTGTTCGCGTCGAAGAAGAAGCGCACGGGAGGCTGGCCCTGGCGCGAACCGTTGAGCGAAATGACGTCCCTGTCGCCGATCTTATCGGGTCGTCCGGCACGGAGCTGCGGAAAGATTTCCTTCATGCGAAGCGCGAGGTAGAACTCGGAATCGAGGCTGGAGGCGAGCGATTCAGCGGGCGACATGTCGCTGGCAGGACGTCCGGAGGAGCCCATCCAGCCGGCCTTTCCGTCGAACGCGGTGTAGCTTTCGCGGGGGCCCATGTGTGTGACGGTGATGCGCATGTTGGGGGCTTTGGTGTAGACCTCGATCGGCATTTCCTGGCCCATCGCAGTGATGGAACCCTTGCCCACGCGGGTGGTGACCTTCTTCATCGCATCCGCTCCGCCAAGCGCGGAGATGTAATTCTCGATCACCGAATCGGCCGTGGGAGGCGTAGGGCGCGGTCCGGCGGCGGGCGCTTCGGCGGGCTTCGGCGCGGCGTCCGTTTCCTGCACGGGCGGGATTCCCATTGGGCGCTCCGATCCACGATGGCAGGAGTAGCACGTGACGCTTGTCTGGCCGCGGAAAGAATTCTTGTTGATGGCCATCGTCATGGCGATCATTTCGCGCGCCGTCTTCTTGGCCCGCTTATCGTCGGCTTCAAACTTGCCGGCGACGTGGCAAGTGTCGCACTGCACGCCGAGCGAGACCGAAATGTACTGCATGGTCGGCATGAGCTGGTCGGCGGGCGTGCCTTTCAGTTCGATGATGTTCTTATAGGCCTGCTCGGCGGTCTTGACGTCGGCGGTCTGGGCGAAGAGCCCCACGGCGAAGGCGGCGGCTAGAAAAAGTCGATTCAGCATGTCTATCTTTTATACCGCGATTTGGTTTATCGCGGCACGGCTTCGCCCGTTTGTCCGAGCGCGGTCTTGGACAGCGTAGGCACTTTCGTATCCGCATCCAACTTGGGCCGCCGCGTGTGCCAATCCGTTGCCTGTTGATACGCGTGCGCCAGCGCCAGCACGTTCGATTCGGCCAGATTCGGTCCGCTGATCTGCAGGCCGATGGGCATGCCTTCCTTGGAGAATCCGCAGGGGATGCTGATTGTTGGCAGACCGTAATCGTCTAACGAGCGGGTGTTGCCCGGCTCCGGATGACGGGCGCGGGTGTTTGCCAGGCGGCTCAGATCCTCCTCAATCGTCCAGGGAAGATGGCGGATGGTCGGTGTGATGAGCAAGTCGACGCTTTGTTTCTTGAAGACCTCGTCGTCAACAGTGCGGCGAACCAAGCGCAGCTGACGCCACTCGCGGACATAGTCGACGGCGCGCTGGCCTCCACCGGGGCCTCCGCCGAAGGCTCCCCCGCCGCCGGGATCGGAGCTGACGAAGCCGTTCCCGAGCGCCTCGCGATAGACACCGCCTTCGCTGTTGGCTCCCGTACCGAGAATCGACGGCATCTGGATTTCGTGCGATCCCTTCGTCAATTTGTTGAGCACCGCGATGGCCTGATCCACGGCCGTCGCGACATCGTCATCGAGGCCGTCGTAAAACATCGGCGGTATGCCCAGGCGAAACTGCGCGACCGGCGCGCCAATGGTCTTGGAATAATCGGCCACAGGGTAATCGATGCTTTGCAGGTCATAAAGGTCGTAGCCGGCGATGCACTGGAGAACCATGGCCGTGTCTTCGGCGGTTCGCGCGATAGGTCCGCAGTGATCGAGCGACCAGGTGAGCGGCACGATCCCGCGAATGCTGACGCGCCCGTAAGTGGCCTTGAATCCTGTAACGCCGCACATGGCCGACGGGGTGCGGATAGAGCCTCCCGTATCGGTACCGAGCGCGGCGAAACAATCGCCAACGGCAACCGCGGCGGCCGAGCCTCCGGAAGAACCTCCGGCGATGAGCGCGAGATTCCAGGGATTGCGAACGGGTCCGAAATAGCTGACGGCGGAGGTCGCGCCCGCGGCGAAGATATGCATGTTCGCCTTGCCGACGATCACCGCGCCCGCGGCGACGAGACGCCGTGCAACCTCGGAATCCTCGCTGGGGATGTAGCCCGCCAGCGTCTTGCTGCCGGCCGTGGTGCGCGTGCCGGCGATGTCGATGTTGTCCTTCAGGCCGATTGGGATGCCGTGCAGAGGCCCTCGTGGATGCTTCTCCTTATGGAGGGTCTTGGCCTGTTCGAGCGCTCGCTCCTGCATCACTGTGATCCAGGCGTTGGTCTTCGGATTCAGCGTCTTCATCGAGGCGAGGCACGCCTCGGTCAGATCGACGGGAGAAAATTTCTTCGCGCGAATGCCGTCGGAGGCCTGCTTTAATGTCAGTGAGAGGAGTTCGTTAGCCACCCGTCTGCTCCGATGCGTTCTTCGACAGCGTAGGAACCTTCGTATCGGGCTGCAGGGGTGGTTTACGCGAATGCCAATCCGTCATTTCCTGATATGCATGCGCCAGCGCAAGCACGTTCGCTTCGCCGAACATCGGTCCTGCGATCTGCAGGCCGATGGGCATGCCGTCTTTCGAGAATCCGCAGGGCAGGGAGATGACGGGCAAACCGTAGGCGTTAAACAGGCGCGTATTCTCCTCGGGATCGGTGCGCGGCGGGGCTTCTGCGGCCGGGCTCGCACCGCGTCCACCTCCACCTGCCGCACCGCCACCTGCCGCACCGCCGCCTCCTCCTCCGCCCCGGCCTCCACCGCCGCCGGATGGCGTGATCGCGAGCGATTCCTCGACGGTTTGCGCGGGGTGACGCATGGTCGGCGCGATGAGAACATCAACGCCCTGCTTCACGAACAATTCGGCGTTGATCGTGCGGCGGATGAGTTGCAGCTCGCGCCAGCCGCGGATGTAGTCGACCGCTCGCGCGGTGTCCTGCGTGGTTGGGAGTACGCGCGCGGTGGAGGGTTCGTATCCGCCGCCGTTCACACCGCGAATCCCTTCGTGATACGCCGCGATCTCGCCAGGAATGCCAGCGCGAAGCAGCGACGGCATGATGACATCATGAGAGCCCTTGGTTATCTTGTTCAGCACCGCGAGCGCGTCGTCGATGGCGCGTGCGACCTCATCGTCCAAATGGTCGAAACACTGCACCGGGATGCCGATACGGTACTTGACGACGGGCGCGCCGATAGCGGCGAGGAAATCGGGCACCGGCTTGTCGATGCTATCGATGTCGAGATGGTCGTATCCGGCGATCTGCTGGAGCAGAATCGCGGCGTCTTCCACAGTGCGGGCGATCGGCCCACAATGATCGAGCGTGTAGGAAAACGGAATGATGCCGCGCAGGCTGACGCGCCCGTACGTCGGCTTGAATCCGACCATGCCACAATAGGCGGCGGGGATACGGATGCCTCCGCCAGCATCGGTGCCGAGCGCGGCGAAGCAGTTGTTCATCGCGACCGCGGCGGCGGAACCGCCCGATGCTCCACCAGTGACGCGTTCCAGGTTCCAGGGATTTCTTACGGGCCCCCAATAGCTGACCGAGGATGTCGCGCCTGCGTCGAACTCGTGCATGTTTAGCTTTCCGACGATCACCGCGCCCGCTGCTTTCAAGCGGCGCACCACCTCTGCGTCTTCGCTGGGAAAGCGGTATTCATAAACAGCACTCGCTCCGGTGGTGCGCGTACCTTCGGTGTCGATGGAATCTTTCGCTCCGATGGGAATGCCGTGCAGTGGCCCGCGCGGAGTCTCCTTTTCCAGATCGCGTGCCTGTGCCAGAGCCTTTTCGCGCATCACCGTGATCCAGGCGTTGGTCTTTGGCTGATAGATCTTGATGCGATCCAGGCAAGCTTGGGTGAGATCGACCGGGGAGATCGTCTTTGCGCGGATGCGGTCGGAGGCTTGCTTAAGCGTGAGCGAGGCGAGGTCGTCGGAGGCGTCCGCCCATCCAAGGCGCGATGCGGCGGCCGCGCCGAGACTCGCGGCGAGCCACTGGCGCCGGGTAGAGAATTCCATGAGCCGTTGTACCGCGTGGCGGAGAGACGTGTCAACCGGTCGCGCTATGGAGGCCATCAAGAAGCCTAGAAGAGATCCTGAAGACGGACACAAACGGATTTTCGAAGCAATCGAGGTAGGACAGGCGGTTTCGCTTGTCGTGCATCTTCTAGTTCGTCAGGTTTGCCAATAGTTTTTCTATATACTCCGGCGAACCGTGGAATATGCTCACCGGAGCGGTGCGATACACCAGCAACTTGCGGTACAGAATGTCGTCCATAGCCGCGTTAACGCCCCATCCGGCCAGGTAGCTGAGCTTCAGATCGGCGTCCGTATTCAGCGGCGAGCCCTTGGTCCACGGGGCGAGGTCGTTGGCGCTCCCGGCGTAGGTCGAAAACAAATCGAGCAGCGAATTGATGCCGATCTCCCGCAGAGATTCGCGCACGCGGGCGTGATCGTCGCGATTGAGGCGTTCCAGCGCTTCGTCGATGTTGATTTTCAGCGGCTCCAGTTGGCCCATGAAGACCATGTCGTAGCCTTCGCCATTCCGGGTGTTGGCCCAGATCGTTCCGTAAGGGAAAGCCGCGAAAAATGTAGCCAACTCGCTCTTGAGCGTCGGCTCATCGGTTTCATAAAGGGGCACGTACAGCGTGAACATGCCGCCTGGATTCAGGTGGCTCTTGATCGATTCGAAATACTCCTTCGAATAGAGCGCGGCGGTGCCCTTGATGAACACGTCCAGCGGGTCCGATGCGATAATGTCGAATTTCTCCGTGGTGGTGAGCAGGTAGTGGCGCGCGTCATCGAATTGGATGTGCGTACGCGGGTCCAGGGCCACACGATAATCGGCGTCGCCGAAATATTTGGTCGAGGCCGGAGGGATCAGCGGTTCGATCTCGCAGATGGTGATCTTCTGAATGCCGGGATAGCGCGTGAACGTTCCCGCGGAAACGCCGGCGCCGAAGCCGATGCCCAGAACCGATTTAGCGTTGGGATGCAGAATGGCGGGCAGATGTCCCACCATACGCTGCAGCTTCATGTCGTAGGGTTCAGTGGTGGCCTCCACGTGTCCGTTCACGTTGACGTAGATTGTGTGATTAGGCCACTCCGTAATCGCTACCGAGGAGTTGATCCCCTCGCCCGCATAAAGAATCTTCGACTGGCCCGCGTTGATCGCCATGCGGCGCCCGTAGGCGATCAGGTCGCCGGGCACCGGATCGACCGACCAGGCGAGCAGCGCGGCAACGCCCAACGATGCGGCCAGGCCCGCAATTCCGGCTCCCGATCGCCGGAGGATCGGGAAGAGGACGATCAGGCCGCCGATAGCCGTGGCGATCAGCAGCGCGCGCTGGGCGTTCTGTGACCCGATCTGCGGGATCAGAACGAGGCTGACGAGAAGTGCTCCGGCGATGCCGCCCAGGGTATTGGCCGCGTACACTGCGCCGGCTGTTCGTCCGGAATCTTCGCCTTTACGCGACACGGCGGCGCAGGCCAGAGGAAAGCTCGCGCCCCAGAACAGCGTCGGAGGAAGAATCGCCAGCAGGCAGCGCTTGAGATCGAGATAGTACATGCGCCAGGGATCTGGCGTGGTCAGCGCGTTATCGTTCCAGAACGGCAGAATGTCGACGATCATGTACGCGGTCCAGGCGAAGCCCGCCAACAGCAGGATCTGGCACCATCCGAGGGCGAGCTGAGGGCGCACTTTCTTGATGAGCCACGATCCGGCTCCGCTGCCGATGGCGAGGCCCACCAGAAACACCGCCAGAATGATCGAAAACACGTACACGGTGCCCAGCAGCAGCATGCCGAGCAGGCGCGTCCAGACGACCTCGGCGCCCAGAGCCGTAGTGCCGGAGATGCCGATCGCGAGGTAGATTGGCCATCGCGGAGCGTCTTCGGACATGGCCGCGTCGGGCTGCGCTTCCGGTTCGGCAGCGTCCTCATGGGGCAGCCTGGTGGCAAGCAGGAACGCTCCGCAGGCGACCAGGATATTGATGGTCGCGGCGAAATACGTCGCCGTAGCCATGTTGTAAAGGCGCAGCAGATAGAACCCGGCGGCGAGGCACCCGATCACCGCGCCTGCCGTATTGCCCGTGTACAGATAGCCCCACCAGGAGACGCCAGTGGCCCATCGCACGATCGACGGCAGCGAAGCGCCCATCAGGATCGTCGCCGGCAGCATGCAGAGCGCGGCCAGCACGCCTCGCCAGAGCATGCCCGGCATGCCGTGCTCGGCTCCCGCGATATAGAGCCGGCTCAAGGAAGGGATCGCCATCTGTACCAGAACGGCCAGCGCTGCGATGCCGAGTTCGATACCTGCGTAAACCTGCAACGGATGCTGCGTCAGACGCAGACGCGGGAACCAGATGCTGCCGATGCAGAGGCCTCCCATGAACGTCGCGAGCAGGATGCCCAGCGAAACCGACGTCGAACCGATGGCGAGCTGCAGCAGCTGATACCAGACGACTTCATAAATCAGCGCGCACATGCCGCTGAGGGAGAAAAGAATCAGAAGGAAGATCAGCGCAGGCGTGCTGCGCGTTGGGGAGGATGCAATAGTCAACGATAACTCCAGGCTCCGAACAGGGTATCGTAGCACACAGCCTCAATTTTTCTTAGTTCCGCGGCTCACGCCAGGGATTGGGGCCGCTTCAGATACCGTCCGACCACCGCGTCGGCGGTGCGCCAGGTCAGGGCAAGCACGGTCAGCGTGGGATTGCCGGATGCGTTTTGCGGAAAGGAGGACGCACCCAGCACGAACAGGTTCGGCACGTCCCAATGCTGCTGATACGGGTTCACGACCGTACCTTCCGGCGTCGCACCCATGATCGCGCCGCCCTGCAGGTGGGTGCTCTGGTAGCGGGTCGCGTCATAGTGGCCCAGGCCGGCGAACGGGGTGATTTCGCGAGCGCCCATCGCGCGGGAAATTTCCACCGCTTTGGCCGTCATGAACTCCGCCATGCGGCGCTCGTTGTCCCGCCAGTCGAGCGTCAACCGGAGCAGTGGATCTCCATGCGCGTCGCGGTAACGCGGATCAAGGTCCATGAAGTTGCCGCGATAGGCCAAGTGCTCTCCGGTGAACGTAATTCGGCCCGTGCGGTCGTACCAGTCCAGTGCGGCTTTCTTCCACTCCGATCCCCACCGGGCCTTCGCGCTCCGCGGAACGACGCCGAAATTCGCCATCGGGCGGAACCCATAACAGACCGTGTTAATTGCCCCGCCCCGTAGGAACGGCAAGTTGGAGTGGTCGAACGCGTCGGCGTCGAAGTCACCCGTCGCGACGCCGGCCGCTCCGGAGCCAATGAATCGATTGAGCGGCTTGTCGAAAAACACCGTTGCCGCCGGCATCGAAACCTGATGCGTCAGATTGCGCCCGGCGTTGCCCCTGCCGAGTTCCGAGAGCAGCAGGAGGCGCGTGTTATTCAGTGTCCAGGAGGCCAGAAACACGATTTCCGCCGGTTGGAAGCATTCCTCGCCGGTCGCATCCACATACGTGACGCCGCGCGCCCGGCCGCCGTCGACGGTAATGCGGCGCACCGACGCCCCCGTGCGCAGCGTGAAGTTCTTGCGGCGCGCAAGCACCGGCATCAGCGTGTTGGTGGGCTGCGCCTTGGCGCCGATCATGCATCCGTACCGCTCGCAATAACCGCAGTACGAGCATCCGGCGCGGGAGACGCCGTCGGGATTGGTGTAAGCCTGGCTGGTCGTGGCCGCTGGCATCGGGAAGGGATGATAGCCCAGCGAAGCGCATGCGTCACGGAACAGTGCCGCAAGGTACGGCATTTTCATCGGAGGCGTCGGGTACTCGGCGCTGCGTGGTCCTTCGAAAACGTTGCCCCCTTCTATCCGCTGACCGCGAAGGTTCCCTGCCTTGCCGGAAACCCCCATCAGCCGTTCGGCTTTGTCGTAGTACGGTTCAAGTTCGGCGTACGTGACGCCCCAGTCGCGGATCGCGTGATCATCGGGGAGCCGCTTCGCTCCGTATCGTTCGACGGTTCTTGTGAGCAATTCGAACACATCCGGATAGTAGCGGTAAGAGATGCCGCTCCAATGCTCGCCCGCGCCTCCCACGCCCGCTCCGGGCAGGAAGGAACCATACTGGCGGACCGGCAATGCGGGATACTTCTCGCTGTGCCGCAGCGTAACAGTCTCACGCGCGATGTCCTGCATCATGCGCAACCGGATCGCGTAGTCCAACTCGTCCATGTTGTCGCGGTAATCCGAGGTCTTGCGCGGACCTCCCCGTTCCAAAATCAGAACCTCAAGCGGCGCCCGCGTCGCCAGCTCTTTGGCCATCAGCAATCCCGCCCAACCGCCTCCGACAATGACCGCGTCCACCGGCGGCAGCCGTCTCATGGTTCGTCCTCGCTCGGCCGCACCTTGCGCCCCATCACCTGTTCCAGACTGGCGGGTTTCGGACGGAATGCCCTTCCGTGATGCGTGTCGACCTCGTCGAAATAGCCCATTCGGGGGCCAGGGAATCCGATCAACTGCCAACCGATGAGGTCCGCGTTTCCGCCGTGCATCGGGTCGCAGAACATGCCCTCGATCGTGTGGGTGCGGAGGAGATCGAAAAAAACGGAGCGTTCCATGCCACGGAGGCGCTCGTCCTGCTGTTGCGGCGTGAGCGTACGAAAATCGGCGCCCAGAAGAGCCAGCCCTTCCCGGTAAATCTCGCGCGGCGGCGCCTTGCCTTGATACCCCAACTCGGGCGGTCCTTCCTCGAAGGGCGCTTCGGCGTACCGATACCGGCCTCGTCCATAGGGTCCGGCGAGTTGACGGTCGATGTAGATTATCACGCCGGCCTCGTTTGCCCCCGGCCCAGATTCGTCCGACGGGAAAATACGCGCAGCCGCAGCCGCGATGATGAGCGCCTCCGGCTCGGTGAAGAAGCGTAGCGGCACGCGGATCAAGCGCCCTTGCGCCATTCCGGGCATCCGATCGAGCGTGTAGACGATCAGGCCGCCCACGGTGACCGTCAGATAATCGCGACGCTTCATGGAGAGGCTCCGAGAACCTCTGGATTATACCGCTTGCCTTAGAATCGGATCATGGACGGTTTTTTGACGGTGGGAGTGTTCGCCTCCATGCCTGTCGAGCACGGTTTTGGCTTGAAGAGTTCGGTTCTTCCTCCGGATCTGGCGGGTTTGCGGCAGATTCACTCCGATCGGATACTGGTTGCCCAGGAGACGGGCAACTGCGGCGATGGCGATGCACTGATCACCGGTCGTCCCGAACTCGCCGTCTCGATTCGCACGGCCGACTGCTACCCGATTCTGTTGGCGGACGCACGTACGGGAGCCGTCGCAGCCGTACACTCCGGATGGCGAGGCACGGCCGCGCGGATCGTTCTCAGGACGCTGGAACGAATGAATCACGAATTCGGTACGGAGCCGGGCGATATCCGCGCCGCCATCGGTCCCGGCATCGGTGCATGCTGTTACGAAGTGGGACGGGATGTCGCGCTCCAGTTCGGAATCGATGGCGGAAGGGCACATCTGGACCTGGCGCAGGAAAATCGCAGGCAGATGGAGCGCGCCGGAATCAGGCCCCAGAATATTGAAGCGCTCGGCATCTGCACCTTCTGCGATGCCGAGCGCTTTTTTTCCTACCGCAGGGAGAAGGAGAAAGCGGGTCGGATGACTTCTTTTATCCGGATTGTCAGGCCGCGCTGACCAGCATCTCGTCGAAATTCTCCGACGCGTCGCCGGCCTGGTTGCGGTCCGCCATTTCCTGGCACTGGATGCAGAACGGAGTCCACGGCACCGCGGCCAGCCGCTTCGGGCTGATGTCTTCCTCGCAGTGCAGGCACACTCCGAACGTTCCCTCGTCGATGCGGCGCAAGGCCGCGCGCACGTTGCGGAGCAACTGCGACTCGCGGTCCAGATTACGGATCGCCAGTTCGCGCTCGGCGGCGTGCTGCACTTCGTCCAAAGCATCCGGGCTTTTCTCGATGGCGATTCCCTCGCGATTCCGCACGAATGCAATCAGCTCCGC
The DNA here is from genome assembly GCA_035542735.1 of Bryobacteraceae bacterium. Classification (GTDB taxonomy): domain Bacteria; phylum Acidobacteriota; class Terriglobia; order Bryobacterales; family Bryobacteraceae; genus Palsa-187. Next base: position 106,207 of record DATKKV010000021.1, on the reverse strand, counting down.
CTGCTTTGCCTCCAGGATATTTCTAAATTTGTTCAACTCACTCTTTGTCATGGCTGCCTCTTGTCTCTTCTCTTGTTTTATTTTTTCTTCGTTCTATCTCTATCGTTCGTCCGCGTCAAATCCTTAGACGCTCGGACCAGGAAAAAGGTTCAGTTTCTTCAATCCGTTTTTTGACGACGGTTTGCTTTTTTGGCTCCGAATCACTTCGATGCGAGAAGGATTCGCCCGGGGAAGGTTGGCCGGATGGCCAACGCCGACAGGGATCTTACGGCCAAGCTATTCGCAAGTCCGACGCCGGGCCTCCACCCGACGCAATCACTGCTGTCCCAAACTGCTTCGCACAGCATATCATAGCAACGTCGACTTTTGCAAGCAATTAAAAGGCCAATCTTTTCAAGGCCCCAATCGGGCTCTTGCATCTCAGCCTATGCATTGTCCTCCTATCGGCCCCTACCGGGCAAATCATTACGGACCGGATGCTTTATACTGTTTGAGGAACCGGTCAAAACTCTCAATTCTTTCTATAAGCTGTGAAGAATCCCGCCTCAAGACTCGCGCTTTTCCTCACCTGTGGCGTGACGATACTTGCCGGATGCGCCCTGATCCCGTATGCCGGGATCCAGATGGACGAGGCGCTGTTCGCGGGTCCATATTACCAGCCCGTGTCAAGAGCATTGCGCCTTCGGGTGTTCCATCATGACATTCCACTGATGATTATGAGCTATATCGGGACGCTCAAGACCCTGATTTTCTGGCCGCTGATGGCCCTCTTCCGGTCCGCCTTTCAGGCCCATCCGCACTGGGCAGCCTGGGTTCTGCGCCTTCCGGTGGTCCTGGTCGCGGCCCTAACCGTATGGATTTTCTTTCACTTAACGGAACGCTCCGTCAGCCGACCGGCGGCCTTCACGGCGGCTCTGCTGCTCGCCTCCGACCCCACTTTTCTCCTGACAAACACCTTCGACTGGGGTCCAGTTGCGCTCGAACATCTTTTGCTTGTGACTGGCTGTTTCTTCCTGGTCAGATTCGCGCAGGAACGAGTTCCGAGGGATCTCCCGCTCGGGTTTTTCTTTTTCGGACTCGCTCTCTGGAACAAGGCCGTCTTCGTCTGGGCCTTGGCCGGGTTGATCTGCGGCGCGCTGTTCATATTTGGACGCGATGTGTCGAAAATGATCACACGGCGTCATTTAGCCACAGCCACAGCGGGGTTTCTGCTGGGATCGCTTCCGCTCATGATTTACAACGGCCATCGCCGGATGGAGACGTTCCGGACCACTGCTCACATGGAGCCGAAGGCCGCGCCTGGCAAGTTCATTCATGTCCGCAGCGCGCTCGGCGGCTATGGTCTTTACGGGTATATTGTCTCGGAAGAATATACCGATCTGCCCAAAACTGCTGTATCGCTGCGCGGCCGGGTTGCAGCTTACCTCCGAGATCATCTGGGCGAGCATCGCGGCGGAGGCATGGAATGGGCGGCTGGATTGGCGTTGCTGGCGGTTCCTCTTTGGTGGCGGTCGCGTGCGGCGCGCTTCTGCCTGGTATTCTGCGCGGTCTCCTGGTTTTTGATGGCGTCGACCAAGGACGCCGGTGCGTCTTTGCATCACACTGTGCTGCTGTGGCCCTTTCCGCAGATGTTTGTGGCGATCGTGATCTCGCGGCTGCCATGGAAGTGGGCTTCGGCAGGACTATGCGGCTTCCTGGTCATCCTGAATCTGCTGGTGATGGCGCAATACATTTCGCAATTTGAGCGAAATGGCGCGGAGGGTGGATTCACCGACGCGATTTACCCGCTGTCGGCGTCGATTGCCGACGTCCCCGGTCAGACAGTTTACGTACTTGACTGGGGGATCGAACTGCCTCTCGACGTCCTGCACGACGGACGGCTGAAGATGCAGAGCGGCCATGACCCGTTCGTGGCCGCAGCGCCCAGCGAGTGGGACAAGCAGACGGCGGCGCGGATGTTTGCCAATCACGGCGCCCTCTATTTGGCGCACACGGAAAAACGCGAGAACTTTGTAGGAGTCCACAAGCGGTTCGACCAGGCGGCGGAGTCTGCGGGCTGCCAGAGGGCCGGGCAACGGACCGTCGCCGATTCGAATGGCCGGCCGGTGTTTGAAGTGTTCCAACTGACCTGTCCGTAGGGTCTTGAGTCGATCTGTCTCAATCCTGTGTCACAGGTCTACAAAATGACCTTCTGAAACCGCATTAACTTCTTTTTTATCAGCAGTTCAGATCGGCAATGATCGTGCTTGTTTGAAGCATGAATGCGGATTCTGCTCACCATCCTTGCCAGCGTTGGCCTTATCGCCCCGGCGGGCGCGACCACGCTGCTCAAGATGTCGATGAACGATCTGATCGTCCAATCGACGGCCATTGTCCGCGCCCGGGTGACCGGCTCCCGGTCGACCATGATCGGGCAAGATATCTATACCTACTATCAGTTACAGGTTTCCGAGGCTCTGAAGGGCACCTCTGTTCCGGCCGAAGTCGCGGTGCCGGGAGGCGTCTACGGACACATCCGCCAGATCGGTGTGGGATCGCCGGTGCTGACGCCTGGACAGGAGTACGTGCTGTTCCTGTGGACGAGCCGCCGGGGGATGACCCAACTGATCGGGCTGTCGCAAGGGATCCTGAGCTTGGCTGAGGACGCTTCCGGCGCGATGGTTGCCGGACGGGCGGTGATCGACGATCAAATGCTCAACCACGCCGGCAAGCCGGTCACGGACACCGCGGTGAGCATGAAGTGGACCGATCTACGGGCGCAAATCGCCAAGACGCTTCGGGAGCCGGCGGTGAAGAAATGAACTTCCCGAAGCGGGTTCTGAGCATGGCGGCGGCGCTGACAGCGCTTTCCTCGATCGCTTCCGGGTATTATCACTTCATCTACTTCCCGAGCCGAGTGGGGCCGTTTGCTCCGATCCATTTGCAGTTCGACCTTTCCAACGCCCCCAATAACACCATCTATTACTTCATTTCCGACGATGGTCCGAACGTGTTGGTGCCGGGTGACAGCTTCACGGCGGTCGTCAGCGAGCTGCAACTGGCGGCGCAAGCGTGGAATGGCGTTTCCAGTTCGCAGTTGAAGCTGGCCTACGGCGGGCTGGAATCGCTGTCGACGCCGCAATCGGCGCCGGGAATCGACGTCGTATTCGACGACCAAAATATCGCCGCCGGCATACTGGCGCAAACGAAGGTGACCACTTACGCGGACGTGAGTTTCATTAACGGCAGCACGCCGTTTCTGCCGATTCTGCGTTCGCGCATCCAACTCCGCAAGAATCTGACCGTCACCGTGCCACAGCAGGCGAGTTTTTACGACAGCTCCTTCACGACGATGGTGCACGAGTTCGGACACGCCATCGGGCTGCAGCACACGCTGACGTCGGCGACGATGTCGACCTATATCACGCGGTCCACCACCAAGGCGATGCCACTGGCGGCCGACGATATTGCAGGCGTTTCGCTGCTTTATCCCGCGCCGGGCTACCTGGCGACGACCGGCAGCATTTCGGGCCAGGTGACGGCGGGCGGCAACGGAGTGAATCTGGCCAGCGTCGTGGCGATCTCGCCGACAACCGGCGTCGCGATCAGCGCCTTGACCAATCCTGACGGCACGTATACGATCAACGCGATCCCGCAGGGCAATTATCTTTTGTATGTCCATCCGCTGCCGCCCGCGGCGCCTGGGGAATCCGGGCCGGATGCGATTGTCCTGCCGATGGACGCCGGGCAGAGGCCCTTCGCGGCGAACACCGGATTCGTGACGCAGTTCTTCCCGGGGACGCGTGATTGGACCCAGGCGGTTTCCATCGGCGTGAGCGCGGGCAACAACGTCGGCAACGCGAACTTCAGCGTGCAGTCGAGCTCGGGTCCGGCGGTGTACGGCTTGGAGCTTTCCGGCTACGTGTATAACGCCGTGGAGGCCAGCCCGATGCTGCCGGCCAACGGCAGCTTCAGCATGGACTTCTATGCGCCAGGCACGGTCGTCAGCGGCAACAAGCTCGCGCCGGGGTTGACCGTATCCGTGATCGGCAGCCAGGCGCCGGCATCGGTAGTTCCGGGCTATACGAAATACTACACGCAGGGCTACGTCTCGATGGCCGTCTATACGTACCCGGTGCCGGCGACGACTCCGGTGGCGCTGGCCGTATCGGTGAGCAATGACGTGTATGTGCTGCCAGCGGCATTTTACGTGGTACCGTCCGGTCCGCCGACGCTCACGAACCTGACCGCCAACACCGCCAACGGCACGCTGAACGTTTCGGGGTCGAATCTGTCCGCAGCGACGACGTTCTTGTTCGACGGCACACCGGTGGCCGCGACGCCTAACTCCGACGGATCGTTCACGCTGACGGCTCCGCCCGCCCCGGCAGGCTATAGCGCGTCGGTGGAGGCGATGAATCCCGATGGACAGACGTCAGGGCAGGCAATTCCCTTCGGCACGCCCCCGCAGTACGTGTACCCGTATATGAACCCGCCCACGATCGCGGCGGTGAGTCCGGCGGTGGCGGCGGCGGGGACTGACGTCAAGGTCAGAATCGACGGCGATAATACAAATTTCGTGAACGGCCAGACGGTCGTTGGATTCGGCTCGAGCGACATCGTGGTGAAGCAGGTGTACGTGGTGAATCCGCTGCTACTGTTTGCGGATATTTCGGTGAATTCGGCCGCGCCGCTGGCGACGACCAACGTAACGGTTTTCACGGGCCTTCAGACAGCGACCTACGCCGCCGATCTGGGCACCGGAACGGGAATGCAGATCGCGGTCTCGTCTCCGAATCAGATTAGCCTGCGTGCGCCGGTAACCAATGCCGCGACGGGCCTGGCGGGCACGCCGGCGGGTGGAGTCGCGGTGATCAACATCAACGGCATCCAGACGCAAGATCTCACCGGCTGGACGCTGAATATCGGGCCCCAGCAGATCGTTTCCCCGGCGCTGGTTAACGGCAATCAGATCCAGGTCACGGTGCCGGTCAGCGTTCCGGTGGGACCGGCGGACGTGGTGCTGACGTCACCCTCGGGCCAGAGCGCGCCCATGATCTTCATGAAGGTGGACGCCGCGCCGCCGCTGATTGTGTCCGTATTGAACACGGCCGGCGCGGCCATTGCGCCTACGCAACAGGTGCATCCGGGCGACACCGTGACGCTGTATCTGAACAATCTCTCCGACGGGACGACGCCGGTGAATCTTCAAACGCTGTTCGTGACAGGCGGCGTAATGAATACGTCCTCCGCGTTCAGTATTCCGGTCCAGCAGATTAACGGCTTGTCGGTTCAGATCCAGATCCCCACCTGGGTTCCCAACGGGACGCTACCGGTCAGCGTGGGCGTGGGCACGCGGGTGTCTCCACCCGTACTCCTCAGCATCCATAATTAGGAGTTGGAGCCAACCAACGACCCTCGGCTGAGAGCCGCCGCCGCTCACGGAATCGAGCTTGAATACATCGACATCTGGGGGCGCACGCACCAGACGCCAGACGACGTTCTGGACGCCATCGTGCGCGCGACTCACAGGCCGGATCCGGAAGGGCCACTGCCCTCAGCCATGATCGTGCGGCAATATGGGGCGTCGATCCTCCTTAGGGTCCCTCTCGAGCAATCCGGCACCATCAAGCTGGAGATCCAGTGGGAAGCGGGCGACATCGAACACCACTGGTTCTGGTTGCCGGAGCTGGCGATGGAAGACGGCGCGCGAAGGGTGCCTCTGCCGGGGAACCTGCGGCTCGGCTATCACCGCTTGCGCGTTTATCACGTCAAAGAGCCGGAACTGGAGACGATTGCAGACGCGCATTTCATTGTGTGCCCGGACCGCGCGAAGGCGTTCGATGGCCGCGCGGCGGGGGTTGCGGTCAGCCTATATGGACTGCGCTCGGCGCGCGATTGGGGCTGCGGTGATTTCACTGATCTGAAAGCAGCCATCGATTCCTTTGCGCGCGCGGGGGCGGCATTTATTGCGCTGAATCCTCTGCACGCGATTCCGAACCGGCAGCCGTACAACACCAGCCCGTACCTGCCGCAGTGTTCCTTGTATCGGAATTTCCTTTACCTCGATGTCGAGAAGACGGGCGAAGCGAGGCTGAGCCAGGAAGAGCGCCGGGAAATTGAGGCCCTGCGGGCGTCGGAATTTGTGGAGTACGAGCGAGTCGCCGCGCTAAAACTGGGCGCTCTGCGACGGGTTTTCGACGCGTTTCCGGAGTCGGCGGAGTTCGACAGGTACATCGCCGAACAGGGCTCAAGTCTCCACGATTTCGCGGTGTACTGCGCGCTCGACGCGGACATTCGCCGCCGCGATCCCAATGTCTGGTTGTGGACGGATTGGCCGGAACAGTATCGGGAAGCGCGGTCGGCGGCGGTGACGGATTTTGCGCGCGAACACGATCGTGACGTTTTGTTTTACAAGTTCCTCCAGTGGCATATCGACCGGCAACTGGCGGAGGCGCAGGCGCACGCGCTGGCTGCGGGAATGAAGATCGGGATTTATCACGATCTGGCGCTGGCTACGGATCGGTACGGCGCGGACCTTTGGGCCGGTGGGGCCTTTTACGTGAAAGGCGCACGCGTGGGCTCGCCTCCGGACGATTTTTCGCCGAACGGCCAGGATTGGGCGTTTCCGCCACCGGATAGGGACGCGCACAGGCGCAACGGCTACCGGTTGTTCGCGCAGGCGATCCGCAACAACGCGAGGCATGGCGGAGCGCTTCGAATCGACCACGTGATGCGGTTCTTCCGGTTGTACTGGATTCCCGACGGCATGCCCGCGACGCGGGGCGCCTATGTGCGCAACTATGCAACCGATCTGCTGGGGGTGCTGGCGCTCGAAAGCGTGCGCGGGAGTTTCCTGGTGGTCGGCGAGGACCTGGGGACGGTGACGGGAGAGGTTCGCCAGGCACTGTACCAGTCCGGAATCCTCAGCTATAAAGTGTTTTGGTTCGAACGCGACGAAGGCGGGGATTTCCTGCGTCCGGAGGAGTATCCGGCGCACGCAGTGGTGTCGACGACGACGCATGATTTGCCGACGCTGGCGGGGTTCGCCTCAGGGAAGGATATCGACGCGCGGCGGGAAGCGGGGATCGTCGATGATGAGGGGTACCGGCAGCAGCGCGCTGCTCGGGAGGGAGAGGTCGCGCGGCTGAACGCGGTGCTTCAGGAGACCGGATTTGCGGGCGACCCGCTGGGGTTCCTGTTGGCGACGCCGTGCGTCCTCGCGGTGATCAACCAGGAGGATCTGACAGGCGAGGAGTATCAGCAGAATCTGCCGGGCAGTACGTGGCAGTATCCGAACTGGCGGCGGAAGATGAAGATTCCCGTGGAGCAGTTCGGAGGAATTGAGGCTCGGCTGAAAGAGGCGATTGCCCGGAGCGGACGGGGTTAGGCGCCACGCGTCGCGCGGCAGGCGCCAGGCGAGCGCCGAACCAATTTCCTGCCGCGTGGCGCCCGGCGCATGCCGCCCGCTAATGGCTGCTCATGATTTTCTTGATGCGGTCCCAGGCTTCTTCGCGGCCTTTGGCGTTCGCGGGCGATGGGTCGGGCTGCTCGCCGGCGCGCATGAAGCCGTGGCCCGCGCCTTCGTAGGTTACCGGCTCATAGAACTTGCCGAGCGCCTTCATGTCGGCGACCGTGCCGGGAACCATTGCGCCGATTCGGTTGTCGGTGCCGCCATAGAAACCGTAGACCGGAGCCTTAATACGGGCCAGCGATTCCTTCTCCGGCGGGGGACCGTAGAACACCATCGCCGAGGCCAGATCGGGGCGATTGGTCGCGAAGCGGAAGGCTTGTCCTCCGCCCCAGCAGAATCCGGTGACGAACAATTTCTTGGTGGCTGAGGGCAGCTTCAGGCCGTAATCGGCGACGGCGTTGAGGTCGGCCGTGATCTGATCGGGAGGCAGTTTCTGAATCGCTGGGCCCACGCCGCCCGAGGGAAAATCGGAGGTGCGGCCGCCGTTGGGAGCCATGCCGGAGAGTAGATCGGGCGACAGCGCGATATATCCCGCAGCGGCGAACTCGTCGGTGACGGCTTCCACCCAGTCGCTATGCCCGAAGATTTCGTGGATCACCACGATCACCGGAGTGTTGTGGCTCGATTCAGGGTAAGCCGCGAACGTTTCCACTTTGCGGTCGCCATATTTGACGGTGACCCATTCGCGATGCCTCGGCGACTTGTCGACCTTCGCGCGCGCCCAGTCCTGCGCGGAGACAAATGCCGCGCACAGTGCCAGTGTAAGAACGATTTTCCGCATGGAAATTAGTTTACCGCCGCGTGGCCCAATAAACCGCGCCCCCGAGAATCGCAAAAAGGAGAGCGGGGGCGGCCATGCGCTCGGGAAGCATGGATACGCCGAACAGGACGGCGGCGACCGCCGCGGTGAGCTTCAACACTCCTGCGGCGGCGATCTCCTGCTTTTGCCAGAACGCCGGGCCTTGTGCCTGCTGCGGGCGGTCCGCGAACGGGGGAAACATCATGCGAAGCACGAGGAGAAACGCGATGCTGAGACCGGAGCCGATCCCGACCAAACGGCCGGGCAGAACGGGATAGATCGTCAGCGCGATGCCCACGGCGGCGAACGCGAGCGCGACGGCGAGAAACGGCCGCAGCGGCGACTTCTTCCTGGGATCGGCGTAGGCGTCGGCCAGCGCGAGAACGACGAGCGCGATGGCGCAAGGGATCCCCAGGCGGAGAAGGCCCTGCCGGTCGCCGATGAGCTTCGGATCAAGAAACCAGGCCGCCGTGAGGAAAGAGACGTAGCAGCAGAAGGCCTGCATCAGCAGAACCACCGGATCGGTCGTGCGGCGGACGCGGCTGAAGATGACGAACGGCAGCGTGCGCAGGGCGTCGTACAAGAAGAGTTGAACGCCTTCGTTGCGCTCGCGTAGGTCGCCGAGGACTTCCTCGCGGCAGGCGGGCGGAATGAGAATGCCGATAATCTTCTCGATCACGTTTTCAGCCAGCCCCGGACGCGGCCGACCTCCTGCCAGACGCGGCGCGCGGTTTGGAGCGATTCGCGCAGGGCACGCTCGCCGAGGGCTTCCAGACGATAGAACCGCTTGGAGCGGCCGCCGCGCTCGGGGGTAGGATCGGCAAGCCAGGACGCGACGTAGCCTTTGTCTTCCAGGCGGTCCAGCGTCACGTAGACGGCGCCGAGGGAAACGTTGCGAGGCTTCGCCAGTTCAGCGACTTTGGCATGGATCGAGACGCCGTAGGCGTCGTCGCGCAGGGCGAGGATAGCGGTGAGTACGAGTTGCTCGAATTGGCCGGCGGATTCGAACTTCATATGCCTTACATTGTAAGGTATTTGCCGGTAGCAACGTACGCCGGCAGTACGGAACGACCCTCTATTTGGCCGATTGGATTTTTACGAGTTTTTCGTGGTGCTGCTCGGGCACTTCCTGACGGATGGTCTGCTTGCCGCGCCAGAAGTCGAAGTAGGAGACGTAGTGCACACAGCTGACGGTGCAGTAAGGCGCGCAGGATTTTTCGGTGAGGTACTCACGGCGGATATCCTCCACCGAGTACTGTTCCAGAGGCACGCCGGGGTAGCCGCGCTGCTGGGAGCAGTAGTGCACCAGGCCGTCCTCGCAGATGTACATATAGCGGGCGCCGGCGCGGCATCGCCAGTTGTTCGGCTTGCCCTGCGCGATCGCGTCCTGGAAGAAGTTGAGGCGCGCGAAGTGGCGATTCTCCATCGCCTTCATTTCGTGATACACGGCGCGCTCGCGCTCGCCCAAGGGGCGAAGCTGGCCGTCGCCGTCGTGAATGATGCCGACGGTGGCGGAGAATCCCAGTTCGATGGCGCGGCGTCCGACGACAAGCGCGTCATCCGGATTGTGGATGCCTCCGCCGACGACCGAATTGATGTTGACGTGAAACTCGGCGTGCTCGGCCAGCATTTCCAGTTTCTTGTCGAGCACCTTGAGGCTCTTCTTCGACACGTCGTCCGGTTTGACGTTGTCGATCGAGATCTGCATGTGGTCCAGCCCGGCCTGATTCAGGCGCTTGATCCGGTCCGGCATCAGCAGGTAGCCGTTGGTGATCATACCGGCGATGACGCCCCGCGCGCGCATGGCGGCGATGATGTCGTCGAGTTCGGGGTGCAGCAGCGGCTCGCCGCCCGAAAGCGTGAGAATGCTGGTGCCTAAATCCGCCAATTTATTGATCCGATGGATGAGGACATCCTTCGGGACGGGCGGCGAAAAATCGTCGTATTCGTTGCAGTACGTGCAGGACAGATTGCAGCGCCGGATGGGAATAATGTGGGCCATGATGGGATGGTCCGTTCCCATCGCTCCGCGCGCGACGAGCTTTAGCTCGCGCAGCTGCCTGAGGAAGGACTTCGCGGCGCGCCTCATTCTAAAGGACGTGTCTGGCATTCCCTGTTTCTTTCATTAAAACACAGTAGGGACGTGTTCGCGTATCCCCCTGAGAGTATTTCCCCCATTCGAACACTTATATCCCGTGGGTACCAATGTTTTCATCCTGTTTGCGTCGATGCTGATCCAGGACCCTCCTGGGGGCAACCCCGCTATTTTACAGATTCGTGTCATAGAAGGCGAGGGGGTGGCTTATTCAGTCGGGGGACGGGCCACGCGAGGGGTCACGGTACAGGTGACGGACGAAACGGGCAGACCGGTACAAGGGGCTTCGGTCAGTTTTCGCCTTCCGGACGATGGGCCAAGTGGGACGTTTTCCAACGGATCGCGAACGGAGGTCGCCACCACGAGGCCGGATGGGAAAGCGTCGACCTGGGGCATGCAGTGGAACAAGATTGAGGGGTCGTTCGAGATTCGCATCACAGCCGCGAAAGGTGCGGCGAGGGCGGGCACAGTCTGCCCGGTCTATCTTTCCAAGGCCGCGATGGCCAAGGCGACGATGGAAACCCGCTCGCAGCCGCCCGTGAAACTAGCCAGTAGCCACAAATGGCTCTGGATTACGCTGGCGGCGGGAGGCGCGGGCATCGCGGTGGCGGCGGCGGCGCTAGGCGCAAAATCGTCGGCCCCGGCGGGCCCGATGTTGACGCCAACCAGCGTCGGAACACCGACGATCACGATAGGAAACCGATGAAAAAGGTCGTTCTTTTCACAACATGCATATGCGCATGGGCGCAGAGTGGATGGAATCGCCCGCAGATTGGACAGATGCTCGACGGCCAGGGCTCGGTGCGGACGGTTTACGGGATTGCGTCGAGCGTCTCGTTGGGAGATGCCGAGATGGGCGGCGTCCTGTCGTATGGCTGCTCGAAAACCCTGTGCTTATGGAAGACGGCGACGAGCGTCGTATCGCCGGCGGGCACGGCCGATGCGCCGGAGGGCCCAGCGATGTTCGCGTTCGATGGCGCGGGCGCGTTCGTCTGGTTCCCGCCCTCGCGTCGACTGGCGCGATGGGAGAACGATTCGCTGACGTATATCGACATCAACATTGAAGGCGAGGTTTTGTCGATTGGCGTGAAGTCAGGCGCGGTGTTCTTCGCCGTACGCCGAAGGGGCGCGGTATGGATCGTCAATCAGGACGGCAGCGTGGCGGGTGCGCTGGGGCGGGGGACGGGCGCGGTGATGTTGGTTCCGGGCGGCGTGGTGTATGTGGAGCGGGGTGAGGCTGTGGTGGGCAATGCGCGGTTCCCGCTCGAGGGCGTTTCGGCGTTTTTCCAGATGTCGGACGACTACTTGCAGGTCCGCGCTCGTGGCGTTGATTACGCGCTTCGGATCACATTGGGACGCGAGGCGTTATTTCAACTGCCTGGAGTTTCGCAATGAAGACGCTCCTGTGGATAGTGCTGCTGCCTCTGGCCGCGCGGGCGCAACTCGTGGTGTATTCGGTCAGCGGCACGACGCAGACGTCGATCGGCTCGACGTATTCGTTCGGGCAAGTGGCGCTGAACACGACCTCAAGTGTTCAGTTTCGCGTCTACAACACGGGCAGCACGGCCGCTTCGGTCAACGTGACGCTCGGCGGCGCGGGTTTCGCGCTGACCACGCCTGCGTTGCCGTATCCGATCCCACCGAACTCGACCGCGGCGCAGGCGCTGAATTTCACGGTTGCGTTCACGCCCTCGTCGACGGCCTCGTACAGTGCGAGTTTGCAGATCAATTCGATCTCAGTGATTCTGGTCGGCTCCGGCGTCGCGGCGCCAACAGTGGCGGCCACGGCGGGATGTTCGGGAAGCCAATTCAATTTCGGCAGTGTGCGAGTGGGCGCAACGTCGGCCTGCGCGTTTGCGTTGTCGAATTTCAATCCGCAGCCAATCAATGTTCAAGCGCTCACGGTGAACGGACTTGGATTCTCGGGGCCGGCAGGAGTGAGTCTACCTTTGACGCTCCAAGCCGGGCAGTCGGTATCCTTCTCGGTGACGTTCGCGCCACAGGCGGCGATTGTGTATAACGGGACGCTGGCGGTGGGCACGCAGTCCTTTTCGTTGACGGGGACGGGTGTATCCGCGCCGATTCCAACACCGGTTTTGCAGTTCGATTCCGGGGCGGCGGCCAGCGGTCAGCAGCGCGCGCTAACGGTCACGATTCCGGGCGGTTCGACGGTGACCGCTACGGGATTTGTGAACCTGGCGTTCACGCCGTCGACCGCTGTGGTGAAGGACGACTCGGAGATCGTCTTTCTGGCCAACGGCTCGCGCTCGATTCCGTTCAGCGTGGCGGCGGGGGCGACGCAGGTTCTGCTGGCGGGCCAAAGCTCGGCAGCATTTCAAACGGGAACTACCCAAGGGACGATTACCTTCACCGTTTCCACCACGGCAGCGCTGGCGGGCGATCCGACGACGAAGCTGACGATTCCCGGCACGAACGTGATCATCGACTCGGCGAGCGCGTCCAAGGAAAGAACCGGCTACCTGGACGTCAAGATCACCGGCGCGGACAACACCTATTCGGCGGGAGCCATGTCATTTGCGTTTTTCGACACGAGCGGCAAGGCGTTAACTAACGCGAACGCCGATTTCGCCGCGGCGTTCAAGAGTTATTGGGCCAACGTGAATTCGTCGGGCAGCGGGTTCTCGGCCGTGGTTTCATTCCCGGTGACCGGCAGCGTGGCGACCATCGGTAGCGTGACGGTGACCATCACCAACGGCGCGGGAACCGCTACCACGGGGAGTCTGACATTCTACTAATGTGAAAGAGTGATTCCTGTCGCGCTGACCATTGCCGGATCGGACCCGAGCGGAGGAGCCGGCCTGCAGGCGGATTTGAAGACCTTTCACCGCTTCGGCGTATACGGCGAATCGGTGGTGACGCTGATCACGGCACAGAACAGCGTGGGCGTCGCGCGCGTGGAAACGCTGGCACCCGATCTGGTTCTGGAGCAATTAGACGCCCTCCTTTCCGACATGCCTCCGGGAGCAGCTAAGACCGGGGCGATGGGCAACGCGCGAGTTGTGCATGCCATCGCGGCGGCGGCGGAAAGATTTACGTTTCCGCTGGTGGTGGATCCGGTGATGATGCCCAAGCACGGCGCCAGATTGATTGAGGCGGCATCCCTGGGCCGGTTGATCGCGCGGGCGTTCCTGCTCACGCCCAATCTGCCCGAAGCCGCGGAACTGGTTGGATTTCCGGTGACGGATCGCGACTCGATGGGTCGAGCGGCGGAGAAGCTGGCCCGAATGGGCGCACGCAATGTGCTGGTGAAGGGCGGGCATCTGGCGGGCGAGCCGATGGACTTGCTGTATCTGGAAGGCGGCGGTGTGCGGGAATATTCGGCCCCGAGGATAGACACGCGGCATACGCACGGTACTGGATGCACCTATTCTGCGGCGATTACGGCAGAGCTGGCGAAGGGAACGGATCTGATGGAGGCGGTGGCGCTCGCCAAGGCCTTCGTGACCGAGGCGATTCGGACCAATCCTGGGCTCGGGCGTGGGTCGGGCCCCGTGAATCATTTCGCCTAGAGATTGTCGGCGGACTGGCCGCACTACACTAGCGGCGATGCTTTCCTCACTCGATCATGCGGTTCTGTCGATTCTCACGCCGCTCGCGGTGGCGATTCTTTTGAGCGGGCTGGACGACTTGGTGATCGACGCGGTGTGGGCGTTTTCGTGGCTGCGCGGCGTCTTCAAACCTGCGGCAAAGCTATTTCCTCCGGGGCCTCGGCAGCTCGACGCCGCGCCGCAGAGGGCCATCGCGATTCTGGTGCCCCTATGGAACGAGTATGACGTGATCGCGAGGATGCTCGAGCATAATCTGGCCTCGATCCGCTACTCGGGATATCACTTTTTTGTCGGCGCGTATCCCAATGACCAGTTGACGCGAGAGGCGGTTCAGTCCGTGGCGGATCGATTCTCGAACGTTCATCTGGCTCTTTGTCCGCACGACGGGCCGACGTCGAAGGCCGATTGCCTGAACTGGATTTATCAGCGCTTAATTCTGCACGAAGAGCAAACCGGCCAGCGGTTCGACATCGTCGTCACCCATGACGCCGAGGACTTGATTCATCCCGAGGAACTGCGCTGGATCAATTTTTGCGCGGCGCGATTCGACTTTATCCAGACTCCAGTGCTGGCGCTGCGGACGCCGCTCCTTTCGCTGACGCACGGTGTTTATTGCGACGAATTTGCCGAATATCATACGCGGGACATGGCAGTGCGTCCGATGATGGGCGGATTTGTGCCCAGCTCAGGGGTCGGCACGGGGTACAGGCGCGACGCCTTGGAAAAACTGGCGCGGTCCGCGGCGAACAGGATTTTCGAGCCGGAAGCGTTGACCGAGGATTACGAAAACGGGCTGCGGCTGTTCCGGCTGGGATGCACGCAGACATTCGTGCCGCTGGTGCATCCGTACGGGTCGAAGGACTTCGTGGCCACGCGCGAATTTTTTCCTCAAAAATGGACGGCGGCGATGCGGCAGAGGACACGCTGGGTCATGGGGATTGCCCTGCAGACCTGGGAGCGGCATGGCTGGTGCGGAACGCCGGCCGAAGTGTATTGGCTGTGGCGGGATCGCAAGGGACTGATCGCCAATCCGCTGAGTCTGCTGGCGAATCTGGTTTTCGTCTACGGGCTGGCGACAGGAATCTGGCGGCTTTTGACGCCCTTCTCCGTCGAGCTTTGCTGGGCGACCTTTTCCATCCAGTGCCTCCGGATGGCAGTGCGGATGGGATGCGTCGGAAGGGTTTATGGTCCGCTGTTCGCATTCGGCGTGCCAGTGCGAGCCGTGTACGCGAATACGCTGAACGCGGCCGCGACGTTTAACGCAGTGGCCCGCTATGCGGCCGCGAAGGCGCAGGGGCGGCCGCTGAAGTGGCTGAAGACGGAACATGCCTATCCGAATCGGGCCGTGCTGCTGGCGCACAAGCGGAAGCTGGGCGAGATTCTGGTCGGGTCGGGCGATGTCGGCGCATCGACGATGAGGGCGGCGCTGGAGTCGCAGCCTCCGGGGGTTCCACTAGGCGAGCACCTCGTGCGCCGGGGCTATCTTTCCGAAGACAGGCTTTATCAGGCGCTCAGCCTTCAGCAGGGCCTGCCGGTGGGGCGCGTCGAGCCGGAGAGCGTGCCGGCGTCGGTGGCTCGGGCGCTCCCGGAACATGTGGTGCGCGAGTGGCGCGTATTGCCGTTCAAGGTGGCGGAGGGAAACTTGTTCCTCGCGGGTGCGCGTCTGCCTTCGCGCGAGATGAATTCGGCATTACGGAGCTTCACCGCGCTGGAGATTCAATTTCATCTGGTCACGCCCACCGACTTTGAAAATCTGGCAGCAGCGCTGTTGTACCCTGAGAGGGCATGACGGAATTGCTCGCTGCCGCGCTCGCCGCGCGGCTCCACGCGCATGCGCCGTATTCGCACTTCCTTGTGGGTGCGGCGCTGGAGGATTCGAAGGGCCGGATTCACACCGGCTGCAACGTCGAGAACGCGACTTATGGGTTGACGGTCTGTGCCGAGCGCGTGGCGGTGTTCAAGGCGATGAGTGAGGGCGTGCGCGAGTTCGTGCGCATCGCGATTGCCGCTGATACCGAGATGTTGACGCCTCCCTGCGGGGCCTGCCGCCAGATTCTGTGGGAGTTTTGCGGCGACATCGAAGTCGCGCTGGTGAACCCGCGCGGCAAGAGCGAAGTTCTGCGCATGAAGGACCTGTTCCCGAGGGCATTCGATGCGTCTTTTCTATAGTCTTCTCTTGTGCGCCTGCGCGCAGGCAGCCACCGTGGACGCAATCTGGTCGGCGAAGTATGTGGTGACGATGGACGCGCAGCGGCGGGTGATTGAAAATGGGGCGATTGCGGTTTCAGGGGACCACATCGTCGCGGTCGGGACGCGGGCGCAGATCGATAAAGAGTATCAGGCTAAGCAGCGGGTGGACCAGCCCGACGCGATTTTGGCGCCAGGGCTAATCAATACGCATACTCACGCGGCGATGTCATTGTTCCGGGGCGTCGCCGACGATATGAAGCTGCAGGACTGGCTGAACAAGTTCATCTTCCCGGCCGAGGCGCGCAACGTGGACCGCGAGTTCGTGCGTTGGGGCACGCGTCTGGCCTCCATCGAGATGGCGCTTTCGGGCACGACGACGTACACCGATATGTACTACTTCGAAGAGACGGTCGCCGAGGCGACCAAGGAAGTGGGGCTGCGCGGCGTGCTGGGGCAGACAATTATCGGGTTCCCTGTCGCCGATTACAAGACGCCGGCCGAGGCGCTGACCGGAACGGAGAAATTCTTAAAAGCGTACGCGAATGATCCGTTGATTGTGCCGGCCGTCGCGCCGCACGCGATTTATACGGTTCCGGACGATGTCTTGCAGTCCTGCCGCGCGCTGGCGAACCGGTACAACAAGCCTTTGGTGACCCATCTCTCCGAGACGAAGCATGAGAACGACGAATCGCTCGAGAAACGGGGGAAAACCCCGGCGGCGGCGCTGGAGGCTCTGGGTGTGCTCGACGGCTGGACGCTGGGCGCGCACGGCGTGTGGCTCAATGACGCGGACATCGCGATTCTGAAGGCGCACAATACCGGACTTGCGCATTGCCCGTCGAGCAACATGAAGCTCGCAAGCGGAGTCGCGCCGGTGGGTAAAATTCTGGCGGCAGGCATCGCGATGGGCTTGGGTCCGGACGGTGTCGCGGGATCGAACAACGACCACGACATGATGGAGGAGATGGACCTCGCCGCGAAGCTGCAAAAAGTCTCGACTATGGATCCGCAGGCGCTGCCCGCCGAAACCGCGTTCGCGATGGCGACGATCACCGGCGCGCGCGCTTTGCGGCTGGATTCCCTGATCGGGTCGCTGGAGACGGGCAAGCGTGCGGATATGATCACGATCCGCCTCGATCAACCGCACGCCGTGCCGATGTACAACGTATATTCGCAACTGGTATACGCGCTGAAGGCGTCAGACGTGGCCGACGTGATGGTGAATGGGCGGACGATCGTCAGGGAGAAAAAGATCCTGACGATCGACCCCAAGCCTGTGATGGCGAAGGCGGCCGAGTATCGGGAGCGGGTGAAGAAGTCGTTGGCCCATTAACCCCAGCCGCCGCCCCCGGGACTTTCGATGCGGAGCGCGTCACCTGATTTGATATCGAATCGCGTTTTGGCCTTCAGCGCAATCTCACGGCCGCGGCGTAGCAGCGTATTCTTCCCCGGCTTGCCAGGGGAGCCTCCAGCCAACCCGTAGGGACCGCGTTCGCGGCGGTCGGAAAGAATGGTCACTTCCGCATCGGCGAGAAACCGGAATTCGCGCACGATGGCATCGCCACCGCGATGCTTTCCCTTCCCGCCCGATCCGCGGCGGATGCGGTAGCTTTCGATGCGCAGCGGATATTGATGCTCAAAGGCCTCGACCGGCGTGTTCCAGCTATTGGTCATGTGAGTGTGCGTGGCGCTATAGCCGTCGCCCCGAGGGGACGCGCCCATGCCGCCCGCGATGGTTTCGTAATAGGCGAACGGCTTGCCGCCGGCCTCGCCTCCGAAGCTCAGGTTGTTCATGGTGCCCGAACTGGCGGCAGGAATGCGATCAGGCGCGGCCTTCGCCATTGCTCCGAGCACGGTATCGGTGATGCGTTGCGATGTTTCGACGTTGCCTGCGGCCATGGCCGAAGGAGCGCGCGCGGCGACGACCGTGCCTTCCGGAGCGATGACGCGAATCGGGCGAAGAATGCCCGCCGTGTACGGAACCTCCTCTTCGACCAGGCAGCGAAACACATACATCGTGGCGGCGACAGCCACGGCGTAATTCGCGTTCACCGGGCCGTGGGCTTGTGGATCGGAGCCGGAAAAATCAACCGTGGCCGAATCGCCGTCGATCGTGATGGCGACCCGAATCCACACCGGGCGCGGGGTGATGCCGTCGCTATCGAGGCAGTCTTCGAACCGGTATCTGCCCGGACGGAGCCTGGCGATGGCTGCGCGCATCATGCGCTCACTGTAGTCCTGAAGGGCGCGCATGTTCGAAGCGACGCGCGATGCGCCGTACTTGGCCACCAGTTCGTGCAAGCGCACTTCGCCGCGCTTGATCGACATGAGTTGCGCGCGCAGGTCGCCCTCGCGCTCCTCCGGCGTGCGGACGTTGGACAGAATCATGCGAAGCAGGTCGCGATCGATCGCGCCCGAGCGCTGGATCAGGATCGGCGGAAGGCGCAGGCCCTCCTGATAAATTTCGCGCGCCAGGGGCATCGACCCAGGGCTCATTCCGCCGACATCGGCGTGATGGGCCCGGTTCGCCAGATAAAAGGCCGGGCGCTTAGAGTGTTTGACGAATACGGGCGCCACGGCAGTGATGTCCGGCAGATGCGTGCCGCCGCGGAAGGGATCGTTCACCAGCGCGACGTCGCCGGGGCCGAGGTCGAAGGCGTCCACTACGGCGCGCACCGACAGGGGCATCGCGCCCAGGTGCACCGGCATGTGGTCGCCCATGGCCACGGTTTCGCCGTTGGCATCGTAGACGGCGCAGGAATAGTCGCGGCGCTCCTTGATATTGGCCGAATAGGACGTCTTGCGCAGCACGACGCCCATCTCCTCGGCGATCGATACCATCAAGTGCCGGAACAGCTCCAGCTCAATTGCGTTCATTTGCAGTCTCCGATGTGAATCAGGAAGCGCGCCAGCGTTTCCTTGCGGCCGCCGGCGTTGCGCTCAATCAGGTATGCTTTCGATCCCGGGGGCGTAGTGACGGTCCAGCCTGAGCCGCTGCCGCGGCCGGTCTTCAGTTGCAGAAGCTTCGAACTGGTTTGCTTGATCTCCCAGCTCTCGCCGCCGGTCATTGTGGAATAAAGTTCCTGCTTGGTGCGGTTTCCCACGGACGCGTCAAAAATCAATTGCCCGGCGGAGGCGGAATCAAACCAGAACTGCGCGATGGAGCCGAAGCGGGTTTCCTCAAACAGGGGCCTTTGATGCCAATCCTTGCCGCCGTTGGTGGTGATCATCAGGAACGGATCCTTCGGCAGAGGCTCCAGGCGCTGGCCGCTAAGCCAGCCGTGATCCTGACGAAATTGAAACTGTTCGAAGGCAGTGGAGCGGAGGCGCGGGATCGCTTCGCTCCAGCTCGCACCGCCGTCTTCGGTGGAGAGAAGGACGCCATAGAGAGTAGTGGTCGCGGTGTGAATATCGCCCGCGACGAAGACGCTCGATCCGGCGGAATCGACCGCGGACACCTCGAAGAAAATCGGGCAGGAGCGTTCTTCCGTGCACGCCAGGCCGAAGGAATCGATGTCCTCCGCGGTGCAGGTGTAATCGACATGCACCATCCCGCGCTCGGCAGGGGATTGCGCCAACAGCGGAACCAGGCAGAGGATCGGGAGGCCGAGCTTCACGAAATACTCACTGTACAATAAAAACGGATGCCCGGACCGCCCATTCCCGCTTCATTTGAGAGCCTCCGGAGGCGTCCCTTTTCCTTTTATCCGCCGATTGTGAACGTGGAGCACAACGAGTGGATTCTGCGGCGCGCCAACTGGACGGATTTTCTGGTGGTGAATACGAAGACAAAGGCCGAGATGTGTGTACCGCGGCGATTTGTGGGAGAAGGGGCGCTCGTGGATGAGCCTGTAATGATCGTCGGCCTGGTGAAAGAGCTGGAGTTCCGCGAAGGGCAGGTATTGCCGCACGTGCGCCGGGTGATCGAGATGCCCCGGGCGGTGAACGCGGGAGCGCATGCTCGCGTCGCCCACGGGCCGGTCCATTCCGCGCCGGTGCTGGGCATTCGCGTGGAAGCCGGGCCGAGATCGCGCTTGCGTCGATGGCTTGTTGCTGCCGTGGCGGCGGCGGTGTTGGTCTTTGTCGCGGTGGTGACGTTCGTTCAATCCGTGGTGGTTCCACACCGGCACGCGGTCTCAAAAAAACGGTGAAGAAAAAACGTCTGGGCGTGCTGGCGGGCGCCTTCAATCCCGTCACAATGGCCCATCTGGCCCTGGCGGACGCGGCGTCCCGCATGGTGGATGAAGTTGTCTGCGCGGTCCCGCGCGTCTATCCTCACAAGGAGTTTCATGGCGCGGCGCTCGAGGACCGGATCAAGATGCTAAAGCTCACCGGCGGACAATACCGCGTAGAGATTACCGAGCGAGGGCTTTTCATCGACATCGCGAGGGAACTGCGACGGGCGGACAACGAGATTTTCTTCATCTGCGGACGTGATGCCGCCGAGAGAATCATCGATTGGGATTACGGCGAGGATGGCGCGATCGAGAAGATGTTGGATGAATTCTCCCTGATCGTTGCCGAGCGCGGAGGAGTCTATCAGCCGCCAGAGCATCTCCGGAACCGTGTGCTGCATTTGGAACTGGAGACCGACCTCAGCGGCATCTCCTCCACGGAAGTCCGCGGCCGCGTCGCCAATGGAGCGCCCTGGGAGCACCTGGTGCCCTCCGCCATCGTGGAACACGTGCGGCGAATCTACGCGGCCGCCTGACGCTCCACGTCGCGTTCGCCTTGCTCGACGTCGACTTTGAGCAGGGTCAGCGTGCCCGCGAGGAAAAAGACGACTAGGGAAAGAATGGCCATGCGAAAGCTCTTCGTGAACTGCAAAGCGAGGCCGAAAATGATCGGGCACAGCCAGCTTGTGCCTTTGTCCGTAATTTCGTAAACGCCGAAATATTCCGCTTCGCGGCCCTTGGGAATCAGCTGCGCGAACAGCGAACGGCTGAGCGCCTGGCTGCCTCCCAACACCAGCGCGACCACGGCCGCCATCAGGAAGAACTCGATCATGGTCGTCACCCAGAACATGTAAATCACCACCGCGGTCCATACAAGGAGGCTCACGACGACGGCGCGCTTGGCGGTGGTTTTCGAAGCCACCCAGTTGAATCCCATCGCGCCGAAGAAGGCGACGAACTGGACCATTAGAATCGTGAGCGTCAACTGCGCCTGGGGAATCTTCAATTCGTCGGCTCCGAACTGAGAGGAGAGAGAAATCACCGTCTGGATCGCGTCGTTATAGAGCATATAGGCGACGAGGAAGATCGTCGTTTCCGGATAATGGCGAACCTCTTTGATGGTGTGCGCCAGTTGGCGCGCGGCCGTGACGACCGCGCTTTGCCCGACGCCAAGGCTGCGCGCCGGGCCGCGGTTGTGGAGCGTCAGGAGCGTAGGGATGGTAAAGACAGCCCACCAGGCTCCGGCGGAGGATAGGCTGATCCGCACAGCCATCCCTTCGGTGATGCCGATTTTCCCCGCGCCCAGAAACAGCGCCAGATTCAGCGCGAGCAGCACGCCTCCGCCGATATAGCCGATGGCGTAGCCTTTGGAGGACACCGCATCGCGATCTTCGGGTGGAGCGATTTCGGGGAGGAAAGAATTGTAAACCACCTCGGCGGCGCCGAAGGCCACATTGGCGATGAGGAACAGCAGTCCGCCCATCAGATAATCGCCGCCCTTCAGGAAAAACATCCCGATGGTGGCGACTGCCCCGAGATAAGCGGTTGTACCCAAGAACTCCTTCTTGTGGCGGCCGTAATCGGCCACGGCGCCGAACACCGGCAGAAATATCACCTGCAAAATCACTGAGAGGGCGACGGCGAAACTCCAGAAGGCCTTGGCTAGAATCGGAATTCCGAGAGGATGCACGTATCCTCCCGCATCGGCTGCGTTCGAAGCCAGAGCAGTGAGATACGGCCCCAGGAACAGGGTGATGACGGTGGTGTAGAAGGCCGAATTGGCGAAATCGTACATGCACCAGCCGAACTGTTCTCGCTTGGAGTAAACGTTCATCGTTTCGCCGCCTCATTCGCCATGGCCTGCAACTTCACATAGTCCTTCTTGCCGTTGCCGAGCAGCGGAACTTTGTCAAGATGAATCACACGCCGGGGCAGAGCAAGCTCGGGTAGGCCGTTTTCTCTCGCCGCCGCCACGAGGCCTTCGCGTTTCAGCGCCGGATCGTCGGTGAACAGCACGATGGATTCGCCGCGAGACTCCTCCTTTGCCGCGGCCGATGCGTGCATGCGTTTCGGCGACGCGGCGACCGCGATTCGCTCGACGACTTCCAGCGACACCATCTCGCCGGCGACCTTCGCGAAGCGCTTCAAGCGCCCTTGAATCGTGATGTGGCGGCGGGCGTCGATTTCCACGATATCGCCGGTGTCATACCAGCCATCGCCGAATTGCGAGCGCGGAGGCTGCAACACGCCGGGTGCGCGGTCGAGAAAATACCCCATCATCACGTTCGGTCCACGCACGTGCAGTTCGCCGCCGTTTTCGATGCCCTGCACAGGAGCGAGCTTGTACTCTATTCCGGGCAGAGGCTCGCCCACTGTTCCGAGCTGATACGACATCGGTAAATTGAGGGAAATGATCGGTGAGCATTCGGTTGCGCCGTAACCTTCCAGGATGCGGATCCCGAACTTTTCCGCGTACAGCCGGCGGACCTCTTCGCTCAACTTTTCCGCGCCGGAGACAACGTAGCGAGCCATATAAAGATCGTAGGGATGCGCGTACTTGGCGTAATTGCCCAGGAACGTGCTGGTGGCGAACAGCACGGTGCAGTCGCGGTCGTAGGCGATTTCGGGAATCACGCGGTAATGTAGCGGCGAAGGGTACATAAAGATCCGCGAACCGCTGGTGAGCGGCAGCACCAGGCCGCCCAGAAGGCCGAACGAATGGAAGAGCGGCAGGGAGTTTAGGAACTTGTCATGGTGAGAAACTTCGATGACGGCGCGCGCCTGGGCACAGTTGGCCAGGATGTTCGCGTGGCTCAACGCGACGCCCTTCGGCTTGCCTTCCGATCCGGAGGTGAACAGGACGATGGCCATCTCCTCGGGACGCGGTTTCTTCATGGCCGCCTTCGGGAATCGCAGCGCGAACAACACCAGCCAGAGCTTGTCGAGAAGCCCAAACTGAGGGCGCACGTCTTCCAGGTACATAACCCGAGCCGCGGTGAAGTTCTCCATCATTGAGGTGAGCTTCGCTTTTTCAATGAACGCCCGCGAGGCGAACACCGTCTTGACTTCGGCGATGCGGCAGGCGTTTTCGAGGCCCTCCCGGCCGGAGGTGTAATTGAGCATCGCAGGGATTCGGCGCATCGCCATGAGGCCGATAATCATAGCCGCGGTGGGCGTCGCGGTGGGCATCAGCACGCCGACACGCTCTCCTTCACTGGTCCACTTCGACGTGAGGCGGCCAAGGGCGAGCGTCATTCTTAACAGATCGCCGAGCGTTTCTTCTTTACCGCGAATGTCTTCAATCAGCGGGCGATGTTTCCCGAAACGCTTGACCTGCGTCAGCAATTCGTCGGGGATCGTGGTTTCCCTTCGCGCATCGAATTCACCGAGTTGCATGATGCGGCGCAGTTCGTTGCTCGCCATGCGGCGGCGGTCGCGCGCGCGGGGAGCCTCCGGCATCGGCAAAGGCTGGGGCGTGTGCATGGTGAGAGTGACTTTGGGAAACCAGCGCTTCGGAAAATCGGCCGGCATGCGGGAAAAGTGGGAATAAACGAGGCCGTCGATGTGAATCGGGACCACCTGGGCTCCGGACTTCGCGGCGGCGAAGGCTGGGCCATCGTAGATCTTCATGCGGCTGCCGGTTACGGTGATGCGGCCTTCGGGAAAAATCACCACCGGCGCGCCCGATTCAAGCAGCGCGATGACGGTCTTCATCGACAGGGGGTTGGTGGAATCGATCACCAGATGATCGATGGCGGAAAGGAGAATCTTGAAATGCCACTTTGCGGCGATGGTCGTGTGCACCAGGTAGGTTGGCGCGAACGGAAGGAACGCGCCGATCAGCAGCCCGTCCATGAAGGACTGGTGATTGGCCACGATCAGGGTTTTCCCCACGGGTTTGACGTAGCCGCGCAACTCGGCGCGAAAGAGCAGACGCAGCAGGAAGCGGATCACGACGCGGGCGATGGGGATCATAGAGTGTGTAGGGTGTCCTACATCTTCTCAAGTTGATCGAGCAATTGCACCATGCGGGGGGCGGCGTCCGGTTTTCCGCCGAATCGGAATTCCACGTAAGCCGATGTCAGGTCGTCCACTAGCGGCGATAATTCGCTGGTTGGCAGCACCCGCGCGAACTCGGAGGGAGTCAACCATGGCGGTTTCTGGATGCCGCGGCGTTCGAGCAGTCCCAGCATCCGCTGGTAGAGCAGCGTGGCGTCTGAAGCCTGTCCTTCGCCGCGTTTCAAGCGCCGCAGCCGGATCGCCCGCTTCAGCCACTTCAACGCATTCCCTCCGAACAGCGCTGCGAAAATCGCGGCGAAAACCAATATCGCGAGAGCAGCGGCGCGTTCGTTGTTCCAGGGCGGGCTGGAGCGAGCCGCCGCGGCCAGCCAGGCCGCGACTCGATCCGTCCAGCGCTGTTTCGCACCGCGGCCGGACTTTTGGACGCGCGAGGCCAGCACGAATTGCCGCTCTAGGTCGTAGCTCATCACCCAGTTCTGCCAGAATTGGTCGGCGGCGTCGAGGAACAGAGAGACGCGGTTTAGGAATGCGCTGCGCGTCGCGCCCGGATCGGGCGGCGTAGGATCGTAGGAGGTCCATCCGTGGCCCGGGACCCACGCTTCCACCCAGCTATGTGCATCGGAGGCGCGAACCACCTGCCATCCGGTGATCGGATTAAAAGAGCCGCTGGCAAAGCCCGTAACCACGCGCGAGGGAACGCCCACCATGCGCAGCATCACGGCCATGGAGGAGGCGAAGTACTCGCAATGTCCCTTTTTTCGGTCGAACAGGAAGTTGGCCAGGGGATCGGGCGTCTTCGCGGACGGCGTTTGCAGTGTATAGCCGTAATGCGTGCGCAGATACCTCTCAATGGAAGTGGCTTTCTCGCCGTCGCTCGCCATGCCGCCAGCGATCTGCCGGGCGAGGGCGGAAATCCGAGAGTCCAGACTCGCGGGCAAAAGCAGCAGTTCGTCGCGTTCGAGCGGCGTCAGCGGGTCGGGAGGAGTTCGCGGCGTGGCGGCTTCGTCTTCCACCCAGCTCGATGCGATGTACCGCATTCCTGCCGCGGAGCCGCCGGATACGCGCAGCGTTCCCCCTCGGGTAAAGTGGAGCACCGGCGTATCGATGCTGATGGACTGCGCGGTTCCAGCGTAAAACAACGCGTCGGAAGCTATCTCGCTGAGTTGCACGTGGTACACGATCCGCTCCCCGCGGCGCGGATGGCGGGGCACAGGGAACGTAACGATATGCGTGTCGGGTGGCACACGAATGTCGACGTCCCCGCCGGGAGGATTGAACCATCGCCTGCCGTCGAACTCGCTCAAAGCCGCGCCGCGCCAGCGGAGATTGAGCGGCCCCTCCCCCGTATACAGGCGGATGTGCATCACGGCGGCGCTGGAACGCTTAATCTCGCCGATCTGCCCCAGCGTCACTTCGTTGGAGAATCCAGGTAAGTGATACCGGTGCGGCGCGAACCGTTCGATGGCCGCGCGCGCGGTTCGCGGCAGGACGAAGAACAGCACCGAAGTCATTGCCAGGATCCCCACGAACAGGAACGTGGAGAGCGCGCCCAGCCGGCGGGGAAACGCCCGGAGTCCTCCGCGGACAATTTCTCCTTGCCGCAGGGTCGACGCGCGCACCTCTCCGCTGGCGAACGATGCGACGGCGAACAGCAGGAACAAAGCCAGGAAGCCAAAGAAGCCGAGACTGGTGGACAGAATCGCCGCGGCGATCAGTTCCATGGCCGCCAGCAGCTTCAGAAGGGTAAAATCACGCGAAGTCCTGGCTGTGAGGACTTTGCAGATCAGCAGGAAGAACACCAGATGAATCGTGGCCGGGAGGAATGCGCGGGAAAGGTACAGATAATCCAGCGGGTAGAAGGCGAGGAATATGATCGCCAATATGTCCGCCAGGCGGCCCGGAATCGCGACGCGCACGACGCCCGCAGCCATCAAAGCGCGCACGCACAAGGCTATGCCTGCCCCAATGGCGGTGGGCCAATCCAGATAGCCCGACGTGGCCACGGCGAGGTATCCAGAGGCCAGCATCCCCAGCAGCGCGAACTCGAAAAAACGCTCCACCGTGCGCGGCGGATCGCTCAGGCGCTGCGGCTCCTGGGTAGAGGGCGTGGCCATGTCTTATGCTACATCTAATAGGTGATCCTTTCGCTCCATCACGACCGGCCTGAGTCGGATTCCACGTTCGCCCGTTTCCGTGCGGCATCTCTTCTGAAGAGCCTGAAAGCGCTTGATTCCCGGGCGCGCCGCAAGGGTTTGGACTGCCTTGACCCAGCGCGCGGCGCGCTGATCCCTATCGGCATGGAGATCGAAAATGGCCGCGTGACCAAGAACGGATACGGCGTCTTCGATCTCGCCTGGCAAGCTGAGGAGCATCCGGAGTGGCCGGAAAAAATCGAACGGGAACTGAGTGAGATTCGCGCGCGGATCCGGTCTGTCCATGGCGTCCCGTTGAGATATCTGATTTGGGCTGGCATGGGCGGATCGTCGGAAGACAAGGCGATGTATCAGGCCGCCGGCTTTCTGCGGAAGGGGCCAAGGGTCTATGTGCTCGATTCCACCGATCCCGCGAAGCTGGACGCCATACTCGCGGACATCAGAAAGCGCGGTTCCGGTACCGATGCCGATCTGTTGCGCC
This sequence comes from Bryobacteraceae bacterium, assembly GCA_035542735.1. Lineage (GTDB taxonomy): Bacteria > Acidobacteriota > Terriglobia > Bryobacterales > Bryobacteraceae > Palsa-187. Next base: position 79,272 of record DATKKV010000021.1, on the reverse strand, counting down.
GCACGCTGGTCGTCGGCATGGCGATGGGGATGACGTCCTATGAGCCGGTGGTCAATCTGAAGAAGCTCGCGGTGATCTACGATGCGGCGGGCGTCGATTCGCGGCCGAATTTCTATTACATGACGCTGCCGGGTTCGCTGTTGGACAAGTTCGCCGCCGCGCGGGGATACAAACGTGTGCCTTTGCAGTTGGACGAGCGAAACTCAACCGCCGGCCGTCATAGCGCGCCGCTGAATCGAGGCAGCCTCTATCCGCTGGGCCTGGCCGGCGTGGATTTGCGCGCCTGGATTGAAGGCACCTTCTTGACCGACGACGACGTGGACGTCGCCTGGCGCCTGGCCTCCTTTTTTCACGTCCAGGGGCTTGCGGGGCGGGACAAGATCACGCTCCTATTGCCTGGGGAATGGGCCGGAGCCGGCATTTGGACCAAGCAAGCTTTCGAGGAGAGCCTGGGGAAGTCAGTGGACTACGGCCTGAAGGTCGTTTGCGGCGAGCGGGTAAAACTGACGAACTATCGCTCTCCCAGGGATTCGAAACAGGACCGCATCTTCTGGTGCGTGGACATCAAGGGTTCTTCGAACGGGTGCAAAGAGAAGCTTTCCCTGCTGCGGCGCTCCGGATACCCTGCGGCATTGCTGACACTCGAAAAGGGCGCGCCTCTTTCCCGTTATATGCAGTTTGTTCACTACGTTGTGTTTGGCATGGCATGGCTGCGCAAAATCAACTTCGTGACGCAGCCGAATGTTGAGCTATACAAAGCGATCACGAATAAACTGTTCGCGGAGGCCGAACGGGCTGGGGGAATCGCCAAAAGCAAACAGTGGCGGCTATATGAGGAGTCGCCCAAGCGGGCGATGTGGCGCGGGCGCGTGACTTTGCGGTGGGATCGACTGCCGCCGGATGCTGCCGCCGATCTGGGCCGGGCGACGGCTCCGGCAATTTACGCCGCGCTGGTGAAACGTTATGCGGGCGATGGCCAGACGACGTACGGCGAACTTACTTTTTTCGGTGACACACGATATTCGTCGCGAGGCCGCGCCGTGCACTTCGTTCTCCAGCGCGCGGCCGAACACTTGTTCCATGCGCGGCTGAAGATTCCCGTCGATGTTTATGAAGGACCGCCGATGAATCATTCCTATCACGAGATGATCATCGGTCACGGCGGATGTTTTTCCACCATCGTAATCGCGGAAGGCGAAGGTGCGGATTACCATCGCGCGCAATATCTGGCCACGCAAATGGCGTTGTCCGAGCGCGGGCGCGCAGTGGTTTCGATTTCGTTAAAGGACTTGGAAGAGGCGTCACTGCGGGCGCTCGACGAATTTTTCCGCCAGGCGGCGACGCTGATCCGGCGGGTTGAATAACGATGGCGAGATTTCGTCCCAGAGGGGTGAAGAAAAAGGAGCCGCAAAAAATCGCGCGGGGACTGGTGCCTTGCTTGTTCCTTTTAATTGGCGGGCTCGTGCTCCTCTTCTTTTTCTTTTACGAGTTTTTGAATTCCGGAAAATAAATGCGAATCGACAAGAGAGAAGCCGCTCAGATGCGGCCTGTGACCGTCACGCCCGGCTATTTGCTTACGGCCGAAGGATCGGTTTTGATTGAAGTCGGAAACACACGCGTGTTGTGTGCGGCTTCCGTGGAAGACAGCGTGCCCGGGTTCCTTCGCGGATCGGGGAAGGGGTGGGTGACGGCCGAATACTCGATGCTGCCGCGCGCCACCGCCACGCGCTCACCGCGCGAAGTCTCGAAGGGCCGGGCCTCCGGCCGGACGATGGAGATCCAGCGGCTCATCGGACGCTCTCTCCGCTCCGTGGTCGACATGGAAGCGCTCGGCGAGCGTAGCGTCATCCTCGATTGCGACGTCCTGCAGGCCGATGGCGGCACGCGTACGGCGGCAATCACTGGCGCTTATATCGCCATGTCAATCGCGCTACGGCAACTTGTCCACTTTGGTGCATTGAAGAAGTCCCCCATCCGGGATTGCGTTGCCGCGACCAGCGTCGGCATTGTGGACGGCGAAGCGATGCTTGACCTCTGCTATCAGGAAGACTCCCGCGCTGAGGTCGACATGAACGTCATCATGACAGGCGCGGGGAAGTTCGTGGAATTGCAGGCGACGGCGGAGAAAACCGCGTTCGACGACACGCAGCTTGCTTCTCTGCTGGTGCTGGCTCGCAAAGGAATCGCCGAATTGATTGAGCTTCAAAAGGGCATTGAGCGGGCGTGACGATTTACTGCGCCACCTCGAACCCCGGAAAACTGCGTGAATTCCGTCTGGCTGCTCCGGATTTCGAAATTGTCCCTGTTTCGCCGCCAGCGCCGGAAGAGACGGGAAAGACGTTCGAAGAGAACGCGCTGTTGAAGGCTCGCTATTACGGCGCGCACGTGGACGGCTACCTGTTCGTCGACGATTCGGGGATCGAAGTGGATGGGCTCGGCGGACGGCCCGGCGTGGATTCCGCACATTTCGACACCGCCTGGCTGCTCGCGCAAATGCGCGGCGTGGAAAACCGCACCGCCCGATTTGTGTGCGTCATCGCGTTGGTGCGCAAAGGCGAACTCCTGAAGATGTTTCGCGCCGCCGTGGAGGGCCGCCTGACCGAGGAGCCCCGCGGCACCAATGGTTTCGGCTACGATCCCATCTTCTTTTACGAGCCGTTCGGCTGCACGTTCGGCGAAGCGGACACAGCGGAGAAAATGCGCGTGAGCCACCGCGCTCAGGCGCTCAAGGCAATGTTCACTTATTTGCGTAGCGTTTCCACCTGAAGAACCCGATCTGCGTTTTTGCGTCGAGGATCTTCCCGGATTCGATGGCGCTGTCGAGTTCGCGCGAAGTGAACCAGCGGATCTCGATGCGCTCGTCCTCCATCGGCTCTTGTTCGCCGGGAGTCAGGCCGCTGGCGAGATAAATCGTCATTTTCTCCGCCAGAAAACCTGGGCTGGCATAAAAATCGGCCAGTTTTTTCCAATGTCTTGCGCGATAGCCGGTCTCCTCAGCCAATTCGCGTTTGGCGGCCTGAAGCGCCGTTTCCCCAGGGTCGAGCCGGCCGGCGGGCAGTTCCCAAAGGTAATCCGCCACCGGCAAACGATACTGCTTTACCAGTAAGATGCGTTTCTTTTCGTCTACCGGCATCATCACGGCGGATCCGCTATGCTTGACGATGGCTCGTTTGATTTGGAAGCCGTCCGGATCGAGCGCGGTATCCTGCGTGACGGTAAAAATTGGAGTCTTTAGCAGTGTTTTCGAAGTGATGAGAGTCATTTATGAGAGATGAGACGCGCGAATTCCCGCGCCGAATGAGTATTTAGAACGTCCTTAGCCTCCAGCCACCCGCGGCGCGCCATTTTCACGCCGTATTGGATGTTGGCGAGATGTTCCGGGCGATGGGCGTCCGTGTTGATGACGAACTTGCAGCCCTTTGCCTTCGCGGCGCGGATCAGGGATGCGGTCAGGTCCAGGCGCTCCGGGCTGGAGTTGATTTCGAGGTAAACACGCCGACGCGCGGCCTCGGTGGCGATCAGGTCGAAGTCGAACGGGAACGGATCGCGGTTCAGCAGTAGCCGTCCGGTGGGATGGCCGAGCACGCGCAGATGCGGACATTCGAGAGCGCGCATGAGGCGGTCCGTCATTTCCGAGGCTTCCAGGTTCATGTAACTGTGCACGCTGCCGATGACGAAGTCGAGCTCGCCGAGGGCGTCGTTATCCAGATCCATTTCGCCATCGCGTTTGATATCGCATTCTACGCCGGAGAATACCCGCAGGCCGAGGCCGGATTGGTCCATATCGCGGACCTTGTGGGCGAACGCGATGGCTCGCTTTTCATCCATCCCGTTGGCCATGGCGAGCGCTTTCGAATGGTCCGTGATGGCGATGTACTCATAGCCGAGGGCGCGGGCGGCGTGGGCCATTTCCTCTAGCGTCGCGCGCCCGTCGCTCTCGGTCGTGTGCATGTGCAGATCGCCGCGGATGTTCGACTGCTCGACCAGCTTCGGCAAGTGGCCTGCCGCCGCAGCCTCGATTTCGCCCGCGTTCTCGCGCAGTTCCGGCGGAATCCAGGCGAGGCCGAGAGCTTGATAAATCTCCTCCTCGGTTTCTTGCGCGACGATTTTGCCGCCATCGACTTTCGCTAGGCCGTATTCGTTGAGAGTCAGGCCCATTTTCAGTGCGCGCTGCCGCAGGGCGACGTTATGCTCCTTGCTGCCGGTGAAATACTGCAGAGCCGCACCGAAGTTCTCCGAGCCCAGCGCGCGCAGATCCACCTGAAGGCCCTCATGGCCGTACCGGATGCTTGCTTTGTTCTCGCCCTTGCCGAGGATCTCCTGAGCTTTCGGATGCTTGACGAACTTTTCAAGCGCTTGAGGCGCGCCCTTGCCGGTGACGAGAAGATCGAGATCGCCCACCGTTTCCTTGCCCCGGCGAAGGCTGCCCGCCGGCGTGATCTTTTCGACGCCCTTCACCGTGGACAAATACTCCGTCAGTTCGTCGGCGACGTTCTGTGCGAAATTCAAGAGGAAACGGCCCTGGCGCTGACGATAGGACGCGATGGAGCGCAGCACTTTCTCTTCCAGCTTCGCTCCCATGCGGGGAAGATCGCGAAGCTTCTGCTCGCGGCAGGCTCGTTCCAGGCTATCGATGGAGATGATGTGGAGCTGGTCGTAGAGGACGCGGATGCTCTTCGGGCCTAGGCCTTGGATCTTAAGCAGTTCGAGCGCGGACTCGGGATATTTTTCCAGCATCTCATCGCGGCGCTCAAAGCTGCCACGCTGCTCGATCTCCTCGAGCACGGCGGCGATGCCCTTGCCGATGCCTGGAATATCGGTGACCTTCCGGTCGGGATCCTTGAGAATCGCGGAGATGGATTCGGGATAACTCTCGATCACGCTCGCCGCGTTTCGATAGCTGCGGATGCGAAAGGAGTCCTCGCCGGCGACCTCCATCAGGTCGGCGGTTTCAGATAGAAGATAGGCGATGGCTCGATTTTCCACTTACTGCTTGATTGTAGCGTCGGTAGGAGCCTGGGCGTGGGGCTCGACGTGCACCAGCACGTCCTCCACCCAGTCGACGTCTCTGCGCAACGCGTCGCGGACGGCGGTAGCGATATCGTGCGAAGCCCGGACCGTGAGGTCGGGATCAACTTCCAGGTGGAGGTCGACGTGATAGCGTAATCCGGTCTTGCGCGCGAAGCATTTTTCGATGCCCAACGCTCCGGGAACGCGGAGAGCGACGGCCCGGATCTCCTGCATCTGCTCACCCTCCGGCATGGTGTCCATCAACTGGAGCGCCGTCTCCCGGACGACCCGCAAGCCGAAAAACACAACAAAGAGGCCGACCACGAAGCCTCCCCAGTGATCGGCGGCGTGCATGCCTGGGACGAAGACGGCGAGGGCGACGGCGATGAGCGCCACGATGCCGGAGCACATATCGACGGCGTCGTTCCAGGCGTCCGCGTTCAGTGCCGTGCTGCCGGATCGCCGGGCGATTCGCCGTTTTGCGAACCACATCGACGCCTTCAGCGCCGTGGCGCCAAGGAGCGGCCATAGTGCGAAGGCTTCCGGGGCGCGGTCGTACCGATTGGCGATGGCTCGCCACGAGATCCCCACGCCGGCCGAGGTGAGAATCGCGCCGATGGCGAGACCCGTAAGGATCTCAAAGCGGCCGTGGCCGTAGGGATGTTCGTCGTCGGCGGGCTTGGCGGCAATCCAGAGGCCGAACAGCACTAATCCGGACATAAGGATGTCCGCTGCGGATTCGAAGCCGTCGGAAACAAGCGCGACGGAGTGCGCGGCCAAACCAACCGCGATCTTGACAGACGAGAGCGCGATGCTGATGGCGATGCCGGCCAACGCCGCTCGGCGGGCGGTCTGTTCAGGACGGTTCACGTTTCAGGGTACAACGATCGCCTTGTGGTCCTGGTAGGTTATTAAAGAGGAGATGCCATGAAGACATCAAGACGCGACCTTTTCGGCGGCGCGATTGCCGCAAGCGCGCTGTCCGCGTTGAGTGTGTTCGGCGAGGAGACGCCGGCCAAAGAGGGCAGTTTGAATGAGTTCAGACTCGGCGTGGCGAGCTATTCCTTCCGCGAGTTCGGCCGCAAGATCGCGATTTTGAACACGCAGAAGCTGAACACGCGCTACATCAACTATAAAGATGTGCATCTACCGCTCACGTCGTCGCCGGCGGACATCAAGAAGGCCGTGACGGAGACGGAGAAGGCAGGGCTGAGGATCGTCGGCGGAGGAACGATTTACTTCCGTTCCGCTGATGAGGCGGACATTCGGGCCAAGTTTGAGTACGCGAAGGCCTGCGGGATGCCCACCATCGTCTGCATGCCGGATAAAGCCATTTTGCCGAAGCTCGAAAAGTTCGTGAAGGAGTACGACATCAAGATCGCGGTGCACAATCACGGCCCCGAGGATCCGAATTTCCCGCGCCCGCAGGACGTCCTGGCGATCGTGAAGAACATGGATCCGCGCTGCGGCCTGTGCATTGACATCGGACACACGGTTCGCACCGGCGTGGATCTGGTCCCAACGGTGGCCGAAGCCGGTTCGCGCCTGCTCGACATGCACGTCAAGGACTTGGCGGACTTCAAAGATAAGAACAGCCAGAGGCCATGCGGCGACGGCGTGATTCCGTTTCCGGCATTGTTCGCGCAGTTGAAGAAGATGAATTATCAAGGCTACGTCAATCTGGAGTACGAAATTGACGATACCGATCCGCTGCCGAACATGATCAAGAGCTTCGCTTATATGCGCGGCGTGTGGGCGGGGATCAACGGCTAACGCTTATAGCCGATCTTGCGCAGCAGGCTGTGGCGCCATTCCGCGTCGGCTGCCGTTTCCACACCTTTCGGGGAACTGCCGTCGATCACGCCGAGAACGCCTCGGCCCTGCTCCGTTTCGGCGACGATCACTTCCAGAGGATTTGCCGTGGCGCAGTAAATCATGCAAATCTCCGGGATGTCGCGCAAACGGCTGAGGATATTGATAGGATAGCCATCCGTTATCGAGAGCACGAACGTGTGTCCGGCGGCGAGGGCCTGAGCGTTGCGCGTGGCATTCGTTTTCATGGCGTCGTCGTTGCCGTCGACTCGAGTGAGGCACGCGCCGGAAGCTTCATTGAAGGCGACGCCGAACTTCATCTGTGGTACCGTGTTCACGATTGCTTCGTAGATATCCTCTACTGTCTTGATGAAGTGGCTCTGGCCAATCACAATATTGCCGTTTTCAGGGACTTCCAAACGAATGGACTTCAGTTCCATGGCGTTCCTCTTAAACAAACCATCATAATGAATCGTGGCCTCTCATAAGGCGCCTAAAGCGAAGACAAGCACCAAGGCGAGCAAGCTGATCGAAGGCCGGCTGAACGTCCATCGCGACGGCTACGCATTCGTGATCCCCGATAAGCCCTTACCGGGCATCGAAGGCGACATCTACGTCGCCAAGGAAGAAGCACACAAAGCGATGCATGGGGATCGCGTGTCGATCCGGCTGAAGCGCGGTGACCGCGGCCGCGTACAAGGCGAGATCATGAACGTTGTCCGGCGAGCCCATCCCTCGGTGGTGGGCGAATTCCGCGTGCGCCGGCGCGGAAACTATGTCATCCCGCACGAGGACCGCATCCGGCAGTGGATTGAGATTCCCGAAGGGATGGAATTTCCGAAAAAGAAGCAATCCGCGAACCGCGTGGGCGCGCGCTCCGTCGACGTGAAAAGCGTTGAGGACCTGGACGGAATGATCGTCAACGTGGAGATCGTCGATTATGGAGACGGCGACCGGCCGGCCGGCCGCGTGACGGAAATTCTCGGCAAACCGGACGACTTCGGAATCGACGTGGAGATTTTGATCCGGTCGCATCACATCCCGCACGAATTTCCGGAAGACGTTCTTGACCAGGCGCGCGCGATTCCGGGAAGCATTCCGGACCCGGAGATCGCCCGCCGGCGCGACTTTCGATCCATGGACATCGTGACGATCGATGGCGAGACGGCTCGTGATTTTGACGACGCGGTTTGGGTGGATCAACTTCCCAACGGTCACTTTGCCCTGCACGTGCACATTGCCGACGTCAGTTACTATGTCAAACCCGGTTCGGCCATCGATCGTGAGGCGCTGCTGCGCGGAACAAGCGTCTATTTCCCGGATCGGGCGGTGCCGATGCTGCCGCTTGAATTGTCCACCGATCAGTGCTCGTTGCGGCCGCATGAGGAAAGGCTGGTCCTGTCGGCCTTGCTCGAAATCGACCGCCATGGCGATGTAGTTTCGCAAGAATTCGTCGAAGGCGTGATCCGCAGTGCGGAGCGGATGACGTACACCGCAGTGCATGGCGTGCTCGAAGGGGAAGCGGCGCTGCGGGAGCGCTATGCGCCTCTGGTTGCCAGGTTTGAGCTGATGCGGGATCTGGCGGCGATCCTGAATAAGAAGCGGACGAAGCGCGGATCGATCGACTTCGATCTGCCCGAACCGCTCCTGGAATTCGACGAGTTCGGCGAAATGACCGGTGTGAAACGGGCCGATCGCAACGATGCACACCGGCTGATTGAGGAATTCATGCTGGCGGCAAATGAGGCCGTCGCGTCACACATCGAAGAAGCGGGCCTGCCGATGATTTACCGCATCCATGACCGGCCCGATCCGAAACGCGTGCTGGAATTCGAAGAGGTCGCGACGCAGTTCGGCTACTCGCTTGTTGGCGGCGCGGCCCCGGTGAAGAAGTTTCGCGGTGAAATCCTGGCGCTGGACAACGCCAACCTGACGTCGCGAAACTATCAGAGGCTGGTGGACAAGATCGAGGGAAAGCCCGAGGAGAGAATTCTCAGCTACCTGATGCTGCGGAGCCTGAAACAGGCCCGCTACAGCGATCTGAACGTGGGTCACTTCGCGCTGGCAGCGAAAAGTTACACACACTTCACGTCGCCGATCCGGCGCTATCCCGATCTGATCGTGCACAGGATCCTGCGTGCGCATCTGCATGGGAAGACATACGAAGACGATATGCGGGAGATCGCCGAATCCTCGTCGTTTAGCGAGCGCCGCGCGGCGGAGGCGGAGCGGGAACTGGTGGAGTGGAAGAAAGTAAAGTTCATGATCCAGCACGTCGGCGAGGAGTTTGACGGGCTGATCATCTCTACGCAGCGTTTTGGATTCTTCGTGGAGCTGACGGAAATGTTCATCGAAGGGTTGGTGCCGATGGACACGCTTGGCGGCGACTATTTTACCTATCACGAGAACACGCGCAAGATCATCGGACAGAGGACGCGCAAGCAGTTCTCGATCGGCGATAAAGTCCGCGTTCGGCTGGATCGTGTGGACGGAGTGGAGAAGAAGCTGAACTTCTCGCTGGTTCAATACAAAGGCGGCTCGCCCGGCGGGCGCGTTTTCCACCGCCGGTGAATCCAAAGCCACTGGTCGGGATGTTCGCGGATTACGGATTCGAGTTGCGCGTGAATCCGTTGCGTGTCCTCTGCGACGTCTCCCGTCATTGGGATCTCGGGATAGAAACGCAGGATGTAGCGTTCTTCCTCGCTGGACCACAGCGCGAAGCCAGGGACGACGGCGGCTCCACTGTGATGCGCCAGCTTGGCAAAGGCTGTCCCGGCGCAGGCCTTCTTGCCGAAAAAATCGATGAATACGCCTTGGTCGAGCGTAGTGTTCTGATCGATCAGGATGCCAACAGCCTCGCCGGATTTCAGGGCGCGTAGGATGCCACGGGCGGCGTCTTTTTTCTGGATGATGTGATTGCCCGAAAGGGCTCGATAGCGCTCGACGAGTGCGTCGATCTGGGGATTATCCAGGGGACGCACGACAATGTGCATCGGCGCCGTCATCCAGGCATGCGCGAAGGCGCTCAATTCCCAGTTTCCGAGATGCGCCGTGGCAACCAGCACGCCTTTGCCGCGCGAAAGCGGGTTAAGGAAATTGTCCAGGCCGTCATACCGGATCAACTCAGAAATGTTTTGAGGCGTCAGTCGAGGCAGTCTGGCAAAGGTTGCGATGAGTCGCGCAATCGACTGAAAAACGCCGCCGGCTATGCGCGGAGGGTTAGCCAATCCCGCCATCGTGAGATTGTGGATCGCGATGCGGCGCAGGCGCGGGACCAGCGCGTCCAGAAGCTTGGCAAAAAAAACCGAAAGGGCAGGGAAGACGGCGACCAGCGCAAGTACGATGCGTACAGCGGCGTACTCAATCAATCCAGCCCCCGCCCAAGACCAGTTCGCCGGAGTAAAACACCGCGCCCTGGCCGGGAGTAACGGCTCGCTGCGGCTGATCGAAGCGAACCTCGACGCGCGCCGGGTCGGCCGTGGGAAGAATGGTCGCGGGCGCTGCCTGATGCTTGTTGCGAATCTTCACCTCGGCGCGCACAGGCCCTTCAGGCGCCGCGATCGAGATCCAGTTCACTTGGCCGACGTTCATTGCCCAACGCAGAAGATCGTCGTTGCGGCCGATAACGACGCGCTTCGATACAGGTTCGGTGGAAATGACGTAAAGAGGCTCGCCTGCAGCCACCCCCAGCCCGCGCCGCTGGCCGACGGTGAAATGATGCACACCGGAATGCTCGCCCACCACGCGGCCGTCCGTGGTGACAAGTTCACCCTTCGTCTCCGAAGGAGAAATGCCCTGCTCGCGAAAATACGCGTCGATGAACGCGGCGTAATCGCCGTTGGGTACAAAGCAGATTTCCTGGCTATCGGGCTTGGTGGCGGTGGGGATGCCGAGTTGCCTCGCCAGTTCGCGCACAGCGGACTTTTCCATCGCGCCTAGGGGGAAAAGTGTCCGCGCCAGTTGATCCTGGGTCAGACCGAACAGGAAATACGTCTGATCCTTGGCGCGATCGGTGCTGCGGCGCAGTTCCCATCGGCCGGTGGAGTCGTTCCAATCGACGATCGCGTAGTGGCCCGTGGCAATGCGATGCGCACCCACGCCCTCGGCCATTTCGAGAAATCGATCGAACTTGATGAAGTTATTGCAAAGCGTGCACGGAATTGGCGTCCGTCCGGCCAGATACTCGTCGACGAACGGTTTGACGACTTGCTCCTCGAACTTGTCCTCGAAATTCAGGACATAGTATGGGATGCCAAGGATTCGCGCAACATGGCGCGCGTCGTAGACGTCGTCAAGCGAGCAGCAGCGGCCGGTGGATCCTCCTTCCGGAACCAATTCCGGCAGGCGGCGCTGATTCCAAAGCTGCATCGTCATGCCGACGACCTGCTCCCCGCGCGCGCGAAGCATCCCCGCGACAACGGAGCTATCCACTCCGCCGGACATAGCGACGGCGATCGTCCGATCAGACATAGGAGGGCGCCAGTTTGCGAAGATGGGCGACGGATTCGGCGACGGCTTCCAGCAATGCGTCAACCTGCGCGGTGTTGTTCGACCGGCCGAGCGAAAAGCGAATGCTGGACTTGGCCTGCGAACGGGTCAGGCCGATGGCCAGCAGCACGGGCGAAGGGTCCTGCTTGCCGCTGGAGCAGGCCGAACCGGCGGACACGGCGAAGCCGCGCAGGTCCAGCGCGATCAGCAGGGCTTCGCTGTCGATGCCGTCGAAGCGAATATTGGTGACGTTGGGCGTGCGAGAGCTGCCAGCGGCGTTGACGTGCGCATCGGCGACGCGCGCGAGGATGCCCTGTTCAAGCCGATCGCGCAGTGCCGCGAGGTCTGGCCATTCGGAGGCAGCGTGTTCCGTGATCCATTGCGCAGCGGCGCCCAAGGCGACCGCTCCGGGGACGTTCTGTGTGCCAGCCCTTAGACGGCTTTCGTGACTGCCGCCATGCGTCTGGGGGCGGAGCTGCAATCCCTTACGAACATAGAGCGCTGCCGAGCCCTTGGGAGCATAAATCTTGTGGCCGCTGATCGAATAAAGATCGGCGTTTATGGAGCGCACATCGACGGGCAGCTTGCCGGCGGCCTGGATGCCGTCGGAATGAAAGACGACGCCTGCCTCGCGAGCGATGCGGCCGATCTCCTCAACCGGCTGAATTGTCCCCAGTTCGTTGTTGACGTGCATCACGCTGATCAGGCGCGTATCGGGGCGGATCGCGCGCCGGATCGCATCGGGATCCACAACGCCGCTCGCATCGACCGCGATCTTGGTCATTGGCAACTGTTCAGCCGCGGCAAGCACCGCCGGATGTTCGATGGACGTGGTGATCACGTGGCCGCCAGTGCCCAGAATCGCCAAATTATCGGCCTCGGTGCCGCCGCTGGTGAAAACGATTTCGTTGTCCGCGCAGTGCAGCATTGCCGCGATCTGCCGCCGCGCGTCATCCAGTCTGGCGCAAGCGGCCTGCCCGTAATGATGGATACTGGAGGGGTTGCCGAACGCGTCCGTCAGCGCCGGGAGCATGGCCTGCAGCACTTCCGGAGATACGGGCGTGGTCGCGTTGTGATCGAAATAATATCTTTGCACGGCTTTGTTTTAATTTTAACAGCAGATGTCACGCGGACCGATTACACTCACCACTGATTTTGGATGCGCCGACCATTTTGTCGGCACGATGAAGGGTGTGATCCTGGGCATCGCGCCGCGCGCGCGGATCGTCGATATTACGCATGAAATTCCGCCCTTTGACGTGGGCGAAGCAGGATTTACCATCGCCCAGGCGTGGAAATACTTCCCAAAGGGCTCGATTCACGTGGTGGTCGTCGATCCGGGCGTGGGCAGCGCCCGGCGGGCGATTTTATGCGAGGCGGAGGGACATTTCTTCATCGCGCCGGATAACGGCGTGCTGTCGATGGTGTTCGATCGGGCGCGCCATCAAGTGCGCGTCATCTCTAATCCAAAGCTGACGCTCAAAAGCGTGAGCAGGACATTCCATGGGCGCGATGTTTTCGCTCCCGCGGCGGCGCATCTGGCTAAGGGCGTCGCTCCGGCGAAGTTCGGCAAGCCGGTTCAGGATGCCGCGCGCAATTTCCTGCTCAAGCCGACGCGGTTATCGCGGCACGATTGGGCGGGAGCGGTGCTGAAAACCGACCGCTTCGGCAACCTGATTACTAATTTTCACATCGATGAGTTTCCCGACGTCATGAAGCAGCCGATTGAGATGCGCGCAGGACTGGAACGCATCACTCGCCTGGCTCGCACGTACGCCGAGACCGCCCTCGGCGAACTGTTCGCGATCGTTGGCAGCTCGGGCTATCTCGAAGTCGCCGTGAATCAAGGCTCGGCGGCGAAGATGCTCGGCGTAGGCACCGGATCGCCCGTGGAGCTGGAAATTTTCTACGATGAGGTCCGTTCATAGCCCCGACACTCCAACACCGGCAGCCGCGGATACTTGGGAAACGTCGAATCGGTCAGCGAGCGCTGGCACAGATAGTACACCGGCCCCCGATCGGACGGGATCTTCCGGCAATGCCGGCACGTTTCGCAAAGATTCGGCGGAGAATTCAATCGATGAGCCCGCTCCTGACGGCAAATCGCACCAGTTCTCCCGTGCTGTGCAGATTCAGTTTTTCCATGATGCGCCCGCGATGGGCCTCCACGGTGTAGACGCTCAAATTCAGCGTCGTGGCGATTTCCTTGTTCGTCTTGCCTTCTGCGATCATCTGCAGCACCTCCCGCTCGCGGCTAGTCAGTAGATCCAGAGGATCGGTCACGTGGCGTCGATAATCGGTCAGAACGGCGTCGGAGACGCCCGGACTCAGATAGCCTTCGCCTTTGGCGACCGCGCGCACGGCGGCCAGCAGATCCGCGTCGGCAGAGTCTTTCAATAAATATCCGCGAGCCCCGGCGCGCAAAATCTCGCGGACGTAGACTGCATCCTTGTGCATGCTGAGGGCAAGCACCCGTGTGCGCGGCGCAAGCTCGATCAGCCGCCGCGTCGCCTCGATGCCATTCAACTCGGGCATCGCCACGTCCATCACCACCACGTCCGGCTTCAGCTTCTGCGTCAACTCGACGGCCTCGCGTCCGTTTCCCGCCTCGCCCACGACCTCCATGTCCGGTTGTGCGGCGAGGATCATGCGGAACCCGTGGCGGACAAGGGCGTGGTCTTCGGCAAGCAGGATGCGAATCATGATTTCTGCTCCACTGGCGGCACGGCGGGCGCGGTGACGTCGATGGTGACGCCCCCACCGGGCGTCGAGGAAATGGTGCAATCGCCGCCGGCGCTGCGCGCGCGCGCGGTCATTCCGCTCAACCCCATGCCTAACTGCCCCGGCGAGCCGTTGGGGAGGCCACGCCCATTATCCGATATCGTCAGGCGGATGTTGTGATTCTCGGCGCGCAGAAAGATCGTCACGCGGTACGCGTTTGCGTGGCGGGCGACATTGGTGAGCGCCTCCTGCACGATGCGAAACAGGTGCGTCTCGGTTTGATCGGGCAGGCGGCCTTCGAACTGGGAACGATAATCGACGTCAATGCGCGTCCGCTCGTGGAAGCGCTCCGCCAGCCAGCGGATGCCCGCGTCCAATCCGAAATCGTCGAGAATCGTCGGGCGTAGCAGTTGCGACAGCGTCCGCACGCTGGCGATTGCCTCGTCGATCAGCTTGATGGAATCGTCGAGGGGAATGGCAGGGTTGGCCAGATTGGTCTTGATCAGGGTGAGGGACCCTCCCAGCTCGTCGTGCAACTCGTGCGAGAAGCGGCGCGCGGTCGCCTCCTGCGTCTCCAGCATGGCGAAGGACACGCGGCTGAGTTCCCCCGCCTGCGCTTCCATCTGGCGGAAAACACGAGCGGCAATCCGCACGGTCACGATTGCCGAAATCAATGCGACAAGAAGGCATCCTCCGATCAGCAGCGCCGATTCCGCCACGATGCGCTGCGTCCGCGCGTCCACTTCCAGGCGCGTGCCGGCGGCGCGGGCGTAGCTCAAGTCGGCCAGGTGCGCCACCACGGCGGTGACGTCTTCATGACGGCTGAACAGGTCGCGCGAGGAGGCACCGTCGGCTCTCTTCCCGGCCAGAAGCTGCCGAGCTTCGCTCGAAAAGTCCGCCACGGCGCGTTCGAGCGCGTTCCACTCCGCCTCGTCCGGCCCGCCGCGAGCCTTTTCCACCAGGCCGGCGACCTGTTTTCCCGTCGCGTCGAGGGCGGCGAGAATCTCATCCCGGTCGACGTTATCGGGCGTACGGGACATCCGGTAAAAAACTGCGTTGAGGGCTTCCTGCTCGCGTTCTACTTCGTCCAAAAGGCGCGTGATCGCCAGCTGGCTCTCGACCAGGTTTGCCGTACTCGCTGTGACGGACCGGGCGTTCTGAACGCCGATGACCGCGGCGGCGGCCAATAGAGCGATCACCACCGCAAACCCGGCGATCAGCACGCGGAGCATGGTGCGCATAAGGACCTCTCCCACGTTAGCGTTTTTTCATTAAAAAACGCTCGTCGTGAATCCCCTAACGGGGCGCAGTTCCCTCGCCTGCGGAGGCGAGTGTTCCAAAACGCATATGGCCGCAAGATGGATTTGCAAGGGGAGCTCAAGAGGCCCCGCATAGGAGAAAAGAGACCATGAAACGAACGATTTTGATTTCGATGTTGACGGCAGCCGCGATGTTTGCACAGAGCGCGCCGCAATCGGGTTCCCCGGCAGCGCCGCAGGGCTCGACCACCAAGACCACCACCGCGGCCCCTGCCGCGAAAACCAAGAAAACGAAGAAGACCGCCAAGTCGACCACGGCCAAGCCGGCCAGCTCGAACAAGGTGGTCAACCAGAAGGCGCCCGCTCCGGCGGCGTCCACCAGCGCGCCGGCGAAGCAATAAGCTTGCGCGCTCCTTGTGAATGGGCCGGCCTTCGGGTCGGCCCATTTTGTTATAAGAACGTGTGCTCTTCGATTCTCGGCGGGCGCGCGTCGTAGTCGGAGTGCCGCAGCCAGGTGGGGCGCACCACGAAATAAGTGATCCCCGGCCAGGAGAGGCGTTCGCGCCCATCCGGCATTTTGGTGAAGTAGATTTCCTGATAGCGAGCGAGTTCGTCGCCGCGGAGTTCCTCGGCGATTCCCTCATACTGCACCGCGATCTCGCCCTTCCAGACGGAAAACGCACACTGTTTATGAGCCTTCAGGTTGGCGTACTTGCGGGTGGTGGTCAGCGTGTCGAAGATGATTTCAAGATCGGGTGAGATCGCCAGGCCCATGACCGCCGTCTGAGGCACCCCGGAGGCCGACAGCGTGCCAAGCACCCCGATGCGGCAGGAATCGATGAACGCGCGGACCTCAGCCAGCTTTTGCGGTGACATCTTCAAAGCTCACGGGCGGATTCAGGTAAAGGAACCTTCCGCACTGCTCGCACCGCAGCAGTTCGGTTCCCTTGCGCAAGTCCTGGAGATATTGCGGCCGGATGGTGATCTGGCAGGCCTGGCAGCGGGAATCCACCACCTCGGCGATGGCCACGCCGCCGGATTTCGCGCGAATCCGGTCGTAGACCGTCACGGTCTGCTTGGGAAGCTTCGCCACTACCTCGGCGCGCTGTGCTTGGTGCTGTTTCAGGAACTCCTGATCCTCGGCGGTGCGCTTGCGGGCGCGACCCTTTTCGTCCTCGACGACCACTTTTTCCTGCTTCAGCGCGGTTTCCGCCTTTTTCACATTGATGTCCAGGGGCTCGGCCTCCGACATCAGCTCCAGAATGCGATCCTCGGCCTTGCGGATTTCTTTCTCCACAAACTCAATCTCATGCTGGAAGGCGCGGTACTGCTCATTGGTCTTGGCTCCCAGCATCTGATCCTTCAATTTGCTGATTTTCTGCTGGTGAACGCCGATATCGCCTTCCAGCTTTTTGCGATCCTTTTGATTGGCGGCCAACGCGGCGCGGTCCGCCTCCAGCCTGCGATTGTGGGACTCGAGCGCCTTTTCGATTGTCGCGATATGCTTCGGCAGTGCGGCCACTTCTTTTTCGAGTGCCGTGATTTTCTGGTCTAGCGATTGGAGCTGAATCACCAGATGAGTATCTGGGTGCATTAATTCGTAATTCTAGCACGGTACATTAGGAGGAGACGATTATGAACTCTTTTGAGAATCTGCCACCGGTGCCGCTGACCCTGGAGGGTGCGGCGTTGCTGCATCAAATGCTGCGCGTGCGATGGGCCGCGTGGCGGGCGCTTCCCGCCGCGGATCGGGCCGGAATCCTGGAAGCCGCCGCCGACGCCCTGGAGGCGATGGAAGAGCAGGGAACCGGCGCATTCTCCATGCTCGGCCACAAGGGCGATCTGATGCTGGTCCATTTCCGCAAGGATTTTTCAGAGTTGAACCAGGTAGAACTCGCGCTGGCCAAGCTCAAGCTGTGGGATTACCTGGAGCAGACGACGTCCTATGTATCGGTGGTGGAACTGGGGCTCTACGACTCGACAATGAAGGTGTACCCGGAGCTGGCCGAACGCGGCATCGAGCCCCACACCTACGAGTGGAACGAGGCGGTCGAAGAGACGCTGGCCAGGCAGCGCACGGCGATGCAGCCGCGTCTGTTCCCGGAAATCCCCGCCAACCCGTTCATTTGCTTCTATCCGATGGATCGCCGCCGGGGCGAGGTGCGCAACTGGTACCAGGTCCCCATGCCGGAGCGCCAGCGCCAGATGCAGGACCACGGCGAAATCGGCCGCCGCTACATGGGCAAGGTGAAGCAGATCATCTCCGGATCGATCGGCCTGGACGACTGGGAGTGGGGCGTCGACCTGTTCGCCGATGACCCGGTGATTTTCAAGAAGCTGATTTATGAGATGCGGTTCGACGAAGTGAGCGCCGTTTATGCCCTGTTCGGGCAGTTTTACCTGGGCAAACGGGTCGCCGCGGCCGCCATCGACACGTTGTTCGACGTCTAGGCTGCACGTTTTCCGTCCGGATGGCGTCAGTCTGTGTGAAACAGAACCGCGACCCGCGGGAGCGGTCGAAGGAGGTCGGTATGCGAGCAAATCCGGCGGTTTTCGCGTTGAGCCTGGGCGTCGCGCTGGGGGCGGATACGTCCCGTGTCTTCCAGTTTCACCACATCGAGGGGACGCAGCAGGTGCAGGAGGTCGCGACGATGGTTCGCACCATCGCCGACATCCGTAATCTCTCCGTCGACACGACGCAAGCATCCATCTCGATGACCGCCCCGGAAGGCTCCATCCAGATCGCCGAGTTTCTGCTGAAGGAACTGGATCGGACGTCGTTTCCGGACACGGTGACCAAGGCTTTTCAGGTCGCGCCCGACGGGTCTGATGTAGTGCGGGTGTTCTATCTGCCGAATACAGCGACCATTCAGCAGTTCCAGGAGGTCGCGACAGCAGTGCGCACGGTGACCGAAATACGAAGGGTCTTCACATACAACGAGCCGAGGGCTCTGACGATTCGCGGAACAGCGGATCAGGTCGCCGCGGCTGCGTGGATGATCCAGGAGCTCGATCAGCCGGCCCGTGCGAAGCGGACCGATTCGGCCGAGTACAAGATGATCGATCCGGAGAACCACGGGGAGACTCAGGTTCGCGTCATCTACGCGCCGTTCACCTCCACGGTGCAGCAGTTCCAGGAGGTCGCGACGTTGATCCGCTCGATTGGACGAATACGACGCGTGTTCACATACAACGCCGCGAAAGCCATCACAGTTCGTGGCACAGCGGATCAGGTCGCGGGCGCCGCGTGGATGATTCACGAACTCGGAACCCCGGTCGATGGCCGGTTCTCCTCGCCCGTCTATCACATGGACGATCTTGCGGGCCAAGGCGACGAAGTGGTGCGCATTTTCTACGTGAAGGACGCGCCTACTGTGCAGGCCTTCCAGCAGATCGCCACGCAAGTACGAATGAAGACGCAAATGCGCCGTGTCTTCACGTATAACGCGACCATGGCCCTGGCGGTTCGCGGCACCGCCGACCAAATCGCGGCGACGGAGCAGTTCCTAAAAGATCGCCAGGTCGCGGCGAACTAGCCTGGGCGGAGTGGTGCTGTACGCGTTCCCTCGGTGGGCGATGGGCAGCCCGGCACGTGTGCGGGGATTAGAATTTCAAAGGATCAATTTATCGGGCCGGCCCTCTAGCCATTAGTTTTGGTTCCGGTGACACACCAACGCGCGCAGACCCTCAGAGGGGCTCCCTAGGCTGCCCCGTCCTGGTCGATTCAGCTCTAAGTTGAAAAAGAACGCTAAGGCAGGGCATCGTCCCGCGGGCGCGTTCGCTTGAAACGCGATGTTGTTGCAAAGGATCGGCGGAACTGCTAGCTCCCCTTTGAAAGTTCCCGGACCTTCCCCTCATCCGCTTTTGCGCCCTCGGCGTCACCTGCCGCACGACGCGCCTTCGCGCGGATCTGATACGCGTTCAGATACTTCGGATTCAGCCGGATGGCTTCATCGAAGTCGGCGATCGCCTTCTTGTTGTCCTTCATCAGGTAGTAGGCAAAGCCCCGGGCGTTGAGCGCCAACGGGAAGTCCGGCTCTTCAGCCAGCGCGGCGCTCAACTCCTCTACGGCCTCGCGGTATTTCCCTTGATTCAGTAACTCGCGTCCGATCTTGTTGTGGTCGACGGCGCTCTTGCCATCCGTTCTTGTCTCGACCACGGAGTTCTTCACTGTCTTAGCCGGCTTCGGTGTAACGGGCTCCGGGGGCGTCACGGGCTTGGGCTCGATTCTCACTTCGGCCTTCGGCGCAGGTTCCGGCTCGGCGGGCTTGGCGGCCAGCGCAACCACCGCCGGCGCGTCCTGCGTCTCTTTCTCCCGCGCCATGGCGACTTCCGTCTTGGCGAGCACCATCCTCGCCTCCTGATAGTCCGGCCTTAGACGCACGGCATGGTTCAAATCGTCAAGTGCCTCGCGATACCGGCCCAGCAGGTAGAACGCGCTGCCGCGCGCGCACCAGGCCTCCGGCATGTTCGGCTTCAAACGAATGGCGGTGGTACGATCCGCGAGCCCCTTTTCGTGGTCGCCGAGCGCGTGATACGATCCGCCGCGCGCCAGATGGGCCTCCGCCGAATCGGGCCTCAGGCGGACGGTCTCCTCGCGATCTGCTAACGCCTTCTGATGTTCTCCGGACGCCGCGTAAACGCTGGATCGCGCCAGGTACAGCGCCGGGTCTTCGGGGGTCATGGAAATCGCCGTGGAGAAGTCGGCCACCGATTTTTCGTAGAACCCGAGCCGCGCGTAGGCCGCCCCGCGGAGCGTCAGCGCACGGACGTTCTTCGGATCCAGCTTGATCGCTCGATCGCAATCCTCCACGGCGCGCGGGAACTCGCCCAACTGCCCGTAAGCGAATCCTCGCTCGAGGTAGGCGCCTGGATCGTTCGGCTTCAGAGCGGTGGCTTCGGTAAAGTCGTCGATGGCGTCGCGGTAACTGCCCATGGCTGAAAGGGCCATCCCCCGGCCCTTCCACGGCGCGGGATCGTCCAGGCGAAGCTTGATTGCCTTGCCGTAATCCTCGGCGGCCATGTTGTGCTCGCCCAGAGCCTCATGCGCGGCGGCGCGCTGCGAATAGAGTGCCGACGTCTCGACGCCCACCGCGAATAACGCCGTCAGATCCGAGATCACCCCGCGATGATTTCCCATCTTGACGTACGTTTCGCTGCGCCAGCGCAGCGCTTCCGGATCTTTCGGTTCCAGCCGGATGGCTTCCGTCAGGTCGTCCACTGCCTTTTCGGGATTGCCCAGCGCGAGCTGCGCCTTGGCCCGGTGCAGGTACGCGGCCTCGTTCGGCTCTGCGTCGAGCGATGCGGTGAATGCGGTGTATGCCTCCGACCACTGACCGGCCTGTTCAAAATGAACCCCTTGTTCGAATTCGCGCTGCGCTTTCTTTGTATCGGCGCAGACTGCCACGGCCGTGAATGCGAGCAAGGTGCAGAGAGTGGTTCTCATGGTTACGAAAATACCGCTTCCTTGCGGATACAATCGGTCGAATCCCTTAAGACCTTTAGGATTCCCTAGGGTGCCTTCTAAGACCCATTCCCGACCCGGCGGAGCCTTCGTTGGACCGGCGCCACCACCGCGCGGAGCGCCAGATCCAAGTCCGTTACTCCCATCGCGCGGCACGCGGCGTAGAACACGGCCACACCCAGGGGCAGCGAAACCACCAGGTCGGCGCGTCGAGCCGTCTGCGTCACGCCGAACCAGTGCTCCATCTGATGCGACGCCAGGAACACCACCGCTCCCATCGCCGCGGAGGCCGCCGCCACCTTGCCCAATCCGGCCGCCAGATCCCGCCCATAAACGCCGCCGAGTCTCGCCCGCAGGATCACGAACAATACTACGAATCCGAACAATGCCACCACCGACGTGGCCACGGCAAGCCCCGCATGCCCGAAACCGGCCACGCGGATCAGTGTCACGGCCACGCCGTAGTTAATCAGGATCGAGATGAGGCTGACGACCATTGGCGTGCGCGCGTCGCCCAGCGCGTAAAACGCCGGATTCAGCACCTTCAGCGCCGCGTAGCCCAGCAGGCCGATGGCATAGCAGGACAGCGCCGTTGCCGTTTGCTGCGTATCATAGACCTGGAATTTGCCGCCCTGATAGATCGCGCCGATGATCGATTTTCCAAGCACAATGAGCCCGACCGACGAGGGCAGCGTCAACAGGAACACCATGCCCAGCGATTTTGAAAATGTTCGACGGAACTCGTCCATATTGCCCGCCGCCGCGCTCCGCGAAATGGAGGGAAGCGTGGCCGAGCCGATGGCCACCCCGAACAGCCCTAAAGGGAGCTGCATGAACCGGAACGCGTAGCCGAGCCAGCTTACCGGCCCATCGTACCCGCGCACCGGATCGGAGATCGCGGAGGCGAGATTGGTGCTCACGGCGACGTTGATCAATACCGCGGCGTTTCCCAGAATGGCCGGCGCCATCATGCGCAAGATGCGCTGTAATCCGGGGTTCTGCCACTCGAACGCGGCATGGAACCTGTATCCGAGCCTGTGCAGGCTCGGCAGCTGCCAGCACAGCTGTAGCGCGCCGCCCAGCACCACGCCGATAGCCATGCCGTCGATGCGGGAGATGTGGATATGCGCACCGTTCAGGTGAGGCGCAAGCCATACTCCGAGGGTCACGCCGAACCCAACCGAGCCGATGTTGAAGAATGTCGACGCCATCGCAGGCACGCCGAACTTGTTCGACGCGTTCAGCATGCCCATCGCCTGCGCGGCCAGCGCCACCAGCAGCAGGAACGGGAACATGATGCGCGTCATCGTGACGGCCAGTTCGAATTTGCCGGGCACCGCGGCGTATCCAGGCGCCAGCGCCGTCACCAGCACCGGCGCGAAAATCATTCCCAGCGCGCACACGGAGCCGACCACCAGCAACAACGCCGTCGCCACCAGATTCGCCAGCCGCTCTGCCTCCTTATTGCTGCGCGTGGAAAGGTATTCGGTGAAGGTCGGCACAAACGCGCTGGAAAGGGCGCCCTCGGCGAACAAATCGCGCGTCAGATTCGGGATGCGGAAACCCAGGTTGAAAGCGTCCTGAATCAGGCCCGCGCCGAACAGCCGCGCCATCACGATTTCACGGAGCAGGCCGGTGACCCGGCTCATGAACACCGCGATCGAAACGATTCCCGCCGAGCGGACGACACTCTCCTGCGTTGCCGCAGTGGTCCTGGCCGGCGAGGAGTCGCGATCAGCTTCCGTATTGTTCAAAGAAATGGGCAATCGTGACGATACCTGCGTAATAGTTCGACAGTTTATATTTTTCGTTCGGCGAGTGCAGCCCGTCGTCCGGCAGACCGAACCCCATCAAAATTGTCGGAATCTGCAGATGCCGCGCAAAGTCGCCCACAATTGGGATCGACCCGCCGCTACGCACGAAAACCGTCTCCCGGCCGAGCACATCGCTGAAGGCATGGGCCGCCACGTCGATGGCGTGGTGATCCGGATTCACCATGATCGCCTCGCCGGAGCTCAGGACGCGTACCTCCAGCTGGATGCCGGCGGGCGCATTGTCCTGCACGAACTTCTTGTACGCCTCGATGATCTTCTCGGCGTTCTGCTTCGGCACAAGCCTCATGCTGACCTTGGCGGTGGCCGTGGCCGGAATCACCGTCTTGGCTCCCGCGGCCGTGAACCCCCCGGCTATGCCGTGAACCTCCAGCGTTGGCCGCGCCCACACGCGCTCCAGGACGGAGTACCCGCGCTCGCCCGTCAGCGCCGTCGAGCCCACTTCGTTCTTTAGAAATTCGACTTCATTAAACGGCAGCGACTCCCAGCTTTTCTTCTCTGCCGGAGCGGGAGCCTCGACGTCGTCGTACATGCCGGGAATCTGGATGACGCCGTTCGCATCTTTCAGCTTTGCGAGAAGCTCCACCAGCCCGAAGACGGCGTTCGGGGCCGCTCCGCCGTATAAGCCCGAATGCAGATCGCGCGCCGGTCCCTTGGCCTCGATCTCCGTGTAAACCAAGCCTCGCAGGCCGATGCACAGCGTGGGAATGCCCTCGGCGTAGAGTGCCGTATCGGACACCAGGGCCACATCCGCCTTCAGCTTTGCCGGATTCCTGGCGACGTATTCGGCAACCGATTCGCCCCCGATCTCCTCTTCGCCTTCGATCAGGAACTTCAAATTCACCGGTAGCGTGCCATGGACCGCGCGCAAAGCCTCCACGGCTTTGATGTGCATGTACACCTGCCCTTTATCGTCGGCCGAGCCACGGGCATAGATATTTCCATCGCGAACCTCGGGCTCGAACGGAGGAGACTTCCACAACTCCAGCGGATCGGGCGGCTGCACGTCATAGTGTCCGTAGCACAGCACCGTCGGCTTGCCGGGCGCATTCAGCCAATCGGCGTACACGAGCGGATGCTTCGCCGTGGGAATCACTTCAACGTGCTCGAGCCCGGCGGCCGCCAAGGCGTCGGCGACAAAACGCGCCGCGCGGTCGACGTCGCCCTTATGCTCCGGCAGCGTGCTGATGCTGGGAATTCTGAGGAAGGCAAATAACTCGTCGAGGAGACGCGCCTGATTCTGCTGGACAAACGCTTGGGTGGACGGGGGCACGAACTAATTATAAGGGCTCCGGCGATGCTGTACACTGACACGAAGCCCTTTAGGCCAGAAAGAAGTCCCGAATGACAGTGAGGAAGCATGTCGAGAACCTATGATTTAGCCGTCGCGGGCGGCGGTCTGGGTGGCGCGGCTCTTGGCAAGAGCATGGCGGAGCGCGGCGCGAGCGTATTGATCATCGAGCACGAGCGGCAATTCAAGGATCGTGTTCGCGGCGAAATGATGTTTCCATGGGGCTTCGCCGAGGCGCGCGCACTGGGAGTCGCCGGATGTCTCAACGATGCCGCCGCGCACGAGATCCACTGGGTGGACCTCTTTGCGTTCACGGACCGGATGCTTCGCCGCGAAGTCGCGCCCACCACGCCGCAGCAACTCCCTTGCCTGGCGTTCTATCACCCGGCCATGCAAGAGTCTCTGCTCTCTGCAGCGTCAGCCGCCGGAGCCACGGTGCGCCGCGGCGCCGCCGTCCGTGCCGTGCAGCCGGGCGCAATGCCGGCGCTGGTGGTGGAGGAAAATGGCCGCGTGGAAACCATCTCCGCGCGCCTAGTGGTGGGGGCGGACGGCAGGACTTCGGTGGTGCGATCCTCGGCTCATTTCCCTCTGCTCCGCGACGCAGAGGACATGATGATCGCTGGTGTTCTGCTTGAAAACGTCCCGGCTGCGGAGGACACGGCCGAAGCTATTTATCATTTCGGCCTGGGACACATCGTGATTATTGCTCCCCAGGGCGGCGGACGCGTACGGATGTACCTGGGCTACCACGACGGCACGCAGGAGCGGTTCCAGGGGCCGGCGGACCTCCCTCGATTCATGGAGGGCTGCCGCCGAACGGGCGCAAGATCCGAGCTCTTAGAGAACGCCAGACAGATCGGCCCGCTCGCGACCTTCAGTGGCGCGCATCGCTGGGTGGATCACCCGTTCCGCGATGGCGTGGCGCTGGTGGGCGACTCGGCGACAGCAAGCGATCCCACCGAAGGCCAGGGTCTGTCGTTGACCTTGCGCGACGCCCGCGTGCTGCGCGATCACTTGCTCTCCTCCGATGATTGGGACGCTGCGGGCAACGCCTACGCGGCCGAGCACGACGGGTACGCAAACCGGCTGCACATCTTCAATCAGTGGTTTGCCCAGATGTATCTCGCCATGGGACCGGATGCCGATGCCCGCCGCGCCAGGGCTTTCCCGCTGATCGCCGAGGATCCCAGCCGCCAGCCGGACTCGCTGTTTTCCGGGCCCGACACGCCGGCTGATGAAGCGGTAAGGAAACGGTTCTTCGCCGAAGCCTGATTCCTGTTCTGAGCGGCGGACGAACTTACTTCTTAACCAGCACCACATCCGCCATGCGGATCTTCGTGGGGTTGGACTCGGTTTGAAAAGTCACTTCCAGCAGATTGAACGCCGCGCCGGGGATTAACTCCACCCGCCCCTTCACGCCGTTGTCGGTCACCAGATTGAATACCTGATTCCGTGTGGACTGCAGCGGTCCGGAGAACTCGAACCGCAGCGCCGGATCGCCGATATTGCCCGGCGGCAGCTTGAAACGCGCGGTCAGCGTGCCCTTGGCCTGTCCGTTGGCTTCGGACACTTCAAGTTCCACCATCTCCGGCTGAGCGCCGTGGAACACTCCGTTCGATGCCGGATAGGTCCACGCGCCGATGTAGCGCACCAGCGGCAGCGGCGTTACGTTGGGCTGCGCAGGTGCCGGATTATTCAGCGTCACCGCCTGAACGCCGGGAGGAACCACCGTGATGGGCGTCGCCTCTCCTTGTGCTCCTTCTCCGATCTTGCGGTAATACTCAGCCCAGGCCGCCGCCTCACTCGATGTCGCCCCGGCCGCCTCGTTCGCGGCGTCGAGCATGGGCCGCATCTCTCCCATGGCCTTGGCGCGCGCGGCCTCGGCGGCGCCACTCGCGGCTTGAACTCCATCAGCCGATTTCTGACGCTCGGCGATTGCCTCGGACAACGCGTTTAATGCGGTTCGTTCCTTTTCGAGTGCAAGTTTCAGCCTCTGGATGCCCTTGTCGCGATTGCCGGCGAACGCGCGGATCATGCGCGTCAAGTGCGCGTCCTCCGCGGCGATGAACTGAGCGTCTAACACAGTGGACACCGCTGCCGATTCCGGCGCTATCGGGGAAGCGTCGAGCAGCGAGACCTGCACCGCCTGATCCTGCGCGACACTTTCGAGCAGAGCCTTACGCGCCGCCGCGAACTTACCGGCCTCGGCCGACAATCGGTCGGCCCGCTGGGCGATCGGAGCGCCACCCGCGGCGGCCTCGCGTTCCAGATTCGGATCCGCTTCCCGCCAGGCGCGATACGCGGCCTGCACCTCGTCGCGAGGATGCTGCGCCAGGCACAGGAGCGGGATCCACAGAAGCGCTCGTCTCACGGCTCCCTCTTTTTGGGCGCCGCGGCGCCGTTGATGATGGCGCACTCCGTCGCGGCCCGGGCCAGGCGCGTGGCGTAATAGAAACTCCAGCGGGCGCTTTCCGCGTCCACCAGGGCGGATTCCTGTTCGAGCGCGGTCTGCCGGAGCTGATACGCCGAGATCAGATCGCCGAGCAGCAGGTTGACCACGTCCTTCCGCCCGGCCTGCTCCTCGGCCTTTGCGGCGCGTTCCTTCGCCAGGCGCGACAGCTCCATCAGCGTCTGCTCCGCGCCGTTCAAAGCGGATCGCTTGCGCATGCTTTCTTTCAGTTCCGCGATCTGCGCTTCAATTGCCGTGTGATCCTGATCGGATTCTGCCCGCTCGGCAGCCCATGTCCCGCCCAGCGCTGCTTGCGCCGCCAGCGCTCGCTTCGCCGCCTCGGTATTCTCGCGAGCCGCGGCGGCCTCCGCCTTCACGTACGCGGAAAGAGCACCCAGGCGAGCAGCCGACGCACGGCTGATTTCTTCCACCGCCGCCTTTCCCGCGGGATCGCATGGCAGAAGGTGCTCGATCTTCTGATCCAGCCCTTTCGCGAGCGCGTCCCATTCCGCGGCCGATTTTTCCGCCGCCTGACGCAGCGCGGCCAGTGAATCCGGCTTCCCCTGGCCCTGCGCCGCGGCCAGCGCCAGCAGCAACGTAGCGAAGCGAGTCATCTATTCAACGGCGCCGCTTTTTGCAGGCTGCTTCGGGATGCTGGGGTTCTTCACGTACTTGTCGAACCACTGGAACTTCTCCCAGAGCACATGTTCGATTGTTTCCTTGGCGCGATAGCCATGCGCTTCGTCCGGTAAGAATACGAGCCGCACAATCGCCTTGTTGCCGCGCAGCGCCTGGTACATGCGATCGCTCTGAATCGGGAACGTGCCGGAGTTGTCGTCGGCCTCGCCATGGATCAGCAGGATCGGGTCCTTGATCTTGTCGGCGAACACGAACGGCGACATGTTCAGATAGGTGTCCTTTGCCTCCCAGAAGGTGCGCTCCTCGCTCTGGAATCCGAACGGCGTCAGCGTGCGATTGTATGCGCCGCTCTCGGCGATGCCCGCGCGGAACAGGTTGCAGTGCGCCAGAAGATTCGCCGTCATGAACGCGCCGTAGCTATGCCCGCCCACGCCCACGCGGTCCGGGTCGATCACGCCCATCGACGCGGCCTTGTCGATCGCCGCCTTCGCATCGGCCACCACCTGATCGACATACGTGTTGTTCACCACGTCGATCGTGCCTACTACCGGCATCGCCGCGTTATCGAGCACCGCGTAGCCTTCAAGCAGGAAGAACAGCTCGGAGTATCCGGTGATCGTCGTGAACCGCTTGGTCGAGCCTTGAATCTGGCCCGCCGTATCCGCATCGTTATATTCGCGCGGATACGCCCACACTACCGCAGGAAGCTTCGTGCCTGGCTTGTAATCGGGCGGCAGATACAGCTCCATCGAGAGGGGTACGCCGTCGGGCCGCTTGTACGTCACCAGCTGCTTGGTGATGCGGCGAAGCTGCGGCGCGGGATCCTTGAAGTTCGTGAGCGCCATCACCTTTGCGCCGTTGTGCAGATAGTAATTCGGAGGCTCGCTCGGGCTTTCCTTCCGCGTAATAAACCTCGTGCCCGTGTCGTCGAGCACCGCGTCCACGGTTTCGTAGACATCGTCCGCGCACTGGAACACGCGCTCGGCTTTCAGCGTATCGACATTGAAGCGATCGAGGAACGGATGGTCGCCAGCCGGCGATGCGCCCGCGCCTTCGAGCAGAATCGTCTGGCCCGATTGCACCAGGAGGCCTCCGCCGCCGCCGCCTCGTCCACCACCACCCGCAAACGCGCCGCGTCCGCCGCCGTTGACCGAAACCGGCGTGCCGGGATCCTTATAACGATCCTGCGCATTGCGGCTCCAGATCAGCCTCGCCTCGGCGTTCGGGTTCTTCGGGTCGATCTTGAATGTCCGCACGATGCGCGTGATCCGCGCGCTGTCTTCCACCAGCGCGAAGTCCTTGCCGAACTGCATGCCTGAAAAACGCTCCTGCGTCCGGACGATTTCTGCCGGCTCGCCCGTGAACGGCGCCTGCAGCGCGACCACCTTGTCGCGATTCGGGACCTTTTCACGGGGATTGCCTCCATCCAGCGCCTCCACCCACATCAGCGACGCGGGCTCGTTCGGCAGCCAGCGGAACTGCCGTGGACCCGGCGCGACGCCTCCTCCGCGCGAAGCTGTCTTTGGCGTCGGCACGCTGGCCACCTTGTGCACCATCACGCCTGCGTCATTCCAGATTTCCACTTCCTTCGGAAACTCGCGCGCCGGATGCAGGTAGGAAAACGGGCGATGCTCGCGCGTGATCAGCATGTACTTGCCGTCAGTGGAGAGGCTCACGCCCTCGAAAATCCCCGGCTTCCCGACCGGCGTGATCTTGCCCGTCGATGTATCGATCGAAACCAGTTGCGCCGTGGCATAGTATTCGTACAGATCCTCGTCCTGGGGATTCTGCAGCATGTCTTCATAGGTGGCCACGCCCGCCGCGTTCCCGTCCGATTCCTGCACGTGCGGACCCTTCGGCACGCGAGGCTCGGCGGGAGCGGGTCCTCGTCCGGCCGGAACCGTCTTGACGACGATCGTCTTGTTATCCGGCATCCAGTCGATAGGGTCGCCCAGCACAGCGTTTAACTTGATGCCTACGACCTTGTGCAGTTTGCCGGTCACCGGCTCGCCCAGCCACAGCTCGATGCCGTTGGCGACGGTGTTCGTTAACGCGAACTGCTTCCCGTCGGGCGACCATCGCAGCGGGCTCACTTGGGCGCCGGGCGGCAGCGCGAGCTTCGTCTTCGTCCCCTCCGGGAGTTTCACCAGCTCGATTGCCAAAATGTGGGGCGCCAGATGCAACCCGTTCGTCCGAGGGTCGATGCGCATCCCTGCCAGGCGCAGCATCGGCTCGGAAACCTCGGCAATCGATGGATAACGCGCCGACTGCGCCAGCGTGGCGTACGTCTTGGTCGGATTCACGGCCAGCGTAGGCGTCGCCGGAGCGTTGAGGATGTCCAGTACGTCCTTGGGAGGCTTCTGGTACAGAACTTCGTCAGCCCGTGCGGGAATGAGCGCGAGCGAGACGAGCGCGATGAACAGGAATGTGCGGCGCATGGGAATCTCCTCTTTGAAAATCGCAGTCGAGAAGATTCAGTGTACTTCAGTTGGCCAGCAGTTTCAGCCATGCCTCGGCGATCCTGCGGTGCGCGGCCTCGCCGGATGCCAGATAGGCGGCGATTTCGGCTCGCGCCTGCGCATTCGACCCCTGATGGGCGAACACGTCCGCTGCGCCCAGATGTGCTTCAGGAATGCTCTTTGCCCCGCGTTGCAGGCACTCCAGCGCTTCCGCCGTGTAGTGGTGCTCCCGTGCCAAAATCCAGCCGAGCAAGAACTGCGCCCGAGCGTTCGCCGGGTTCATTTCCACCGATTCCCGAGCCGCCCATTCCGCCTGCTGCAACCGGTTCGAGGCCAACAGCGCAGACGCCACGTTCACCCGCGCCTCCACCGATGAAGGATGCTGCGCCGCCGCGCCCCACGCCTCCGCCAGCGATTGCTCGGGCAAATTGAGGTCCACCTGAGCCACCGAAATCGACTGCGCAGCCGCAAGGGAGGACAATGCGGCGAAAATCGCCATCCGCATGACTGTTTGTGTCAGGATTCGCGGTGTGGATCAAGGAATCAAATCGCGATTTTGTACCAGTACCGGGCTAGCCCCAAGCTGACGCATGGGGCTATCTCGTATGAAGGCCTTCCATGAGCACGAGCGACCGCTTCTCCGCCGGCTGGCTGGTCGCATAAAGATAGCGCTCATCCGGGCTCAACTGCAGTGAGAACGGCACAAACTCCGTAGAGCCGAGCGGGCTCACTTTTCCCGAAGCTATTTCGAAAAGATCGACGCGTTTCGCCCCATAGTCTCGCCCGTCGGGGACGAAGTAAATTGACTCACGCCCTACCACGAATCTGCCGAAGGGGCTGAGAGTAGTGTTCAACAATAGCCCCTCGGGTCCACCGGCCGCAGGCACACGATGGAGTTTCGGGTACACCATCGCGGAGTAGTAAACCCATTTGCCGTCCGCGGACTCCTCGCCGTAGTATCCGCCCTGCTTCGTGACCTGTACCAGGGAGCCGTCGGCCATGTTGACTTTCCAGATCTGCGCTTTCTCGTCCTTCAACGGGTCGGGATTCTCGCGGGAAACGTAAAGCCATTTCCCATCGCGCGACCATTCGTGAAATGTCACGTCGTCATTCTGCGGCAGCAAGCGCCGTGGCCTGCCTCCACTGGCCGGGACGATGTAAATCCGCGAGCGGAGGTCTGCGTTTCCCTCGCCGGGAAACCCGGAGAAAGCGATCCAGTTGCCGTCCGGAGACCAGCGCGGCCGCAAGATGCCCTCACGAAG
This sequence comes from Bryobacteraceae bacterium, assembly GCA_035542735.1. Lineage (GTDB taxonomy): Bacteria > Acidobacteriota > Terriglobia > Bryobacterales > Bryobacteraceae > Palsa-187. Next base: position 48,586 of record DATKKV010000021.1, on the reverse strand, counting down.
CGTTGCCACGAGGCGCGCGTTCGACCCATCCAGATCGGATGTGCAGAGCCCTGCCGTCGAAGTGTAAACAACCCTGCGCCCGTCCGGCGATATCCAATGCCACCGGTCCGTGTGAGGGATGGCCTGCAGTTTCTCGAACGTGGGCGAGGCGGCGCGCAAATCCATCCGCCAGAGAGCCGCATCGTGCCGGTAGATTCCGGCGACAATCGCACCGGACGCGCTTCGTTCCAGCGACACGATCTGGGTCTGATCGTCAATGGCGGAGATCGTTTGTGCCTTCGCGCCGACGGCGAGCGAGATGCGGTGCAGAGGGTTGCGCGCTTGAGTGGCGTAGAGCAGGTCCGTGCCGATCCATGCCGCCCCCACAATGCCCGCCTCCTCAGTCGCCACTTTGCGCTCCGGCGCGGTGGGGAGAAGCGCCTTGTCCAGAGGCAGCACAAAGACGGAGTCGCCGCGGAGGAAAGCGAGCATGCGGCCATCGGACGAGAACGCCGGGTGTCGGGCTTTCTTCACCACCCTGCTGAGCTTTTTGCCGTCTCGCGAAAAGGCCCACAGGTCGCAGGCCTCCGACGAATACTCTGCTTTGTTCGACGCCGAAGCGATGAACCCTTGGCTATCCGGCGTCCACGCGTAGCCGCCCCAGCAAAGCATCCCGACGTCATGCGGAGCGCCTCCCTCTGCGGGCCGGACAGCGAGCATTGCGCTGTTGTGGCTATGAATGTCGGTGTAGGCGATCCATTTTCCATCGGGCGACCATCGCGGATTCTGGACGAATTCGTGGCCGGTGAAGAGTAGCTTCGGCTCTCCGCCGCCAGCCGGGCGGAGGTACGCACCGCAGACCTGGCCGGGCCCCGGATTTTTGCACCAGCCGATCAGGATCCGGTCGCCCGAGGGCGAAAAATCGGCGCTCCAGACGTCGCCGGGCACATCGCTCAAGAATTCGCGCAGTGTCACCTGCGCGGAGCAGGCGCAGGAGAGGAGCAACGCCGCAAGAAGTGCCCGGATCGCCATTTCTATAGTCTACCCGGTCGACTCAAGAAAATTGACAGGTGTAGGGCGACGGGCTACAGTATGGTTATTGAGATTACGGAATTTCGTCCACAAGGGCTTGAAGAAGCTCTATTTGGAGGACAGCGCGAAAGGCCTGCCTCCGGACGCCGTGGAAAAGCTGCGCGCCATGTTGGCCTTCCTCCAGGACATGCAGGACCCGGAGAAATTGCGCGCGTTCCCCCTATGGAAGGCCCATCAGCTTGGCGGCGACCGCAAAGGGGCGTGGAGCCTGCACGTCACCCGGAACTGGCGGCTCACGTTCCAGATTCGGGACGGCGAGATTGTGGATGTCGATTATGAAGATTATCACTAAGGAGAGAACGATGCGCATGCTCAACCCGGTCCACCCCGGCCGTTTCTTGCGGACTGAGATTGTCGAGGCCCATGGCCTGTCGGTGACGCAGGCGGCGAGGGTTCTTCGCGTCTCCCGTCCGACGCTCTCGAGCCTTTTGAACGCAAAATCCAATCTATCCGGCGAGATGGCATTGCGCTTCGAAAAGGCCTTCGGCGTCGATATGGAGACGCTGATGCGGATGCAAAACTCCTACGATATCGCCCGCACGCGCGAAGGCGAAAAGAAAATCCGCGTGGCGCGCTACATTCCGTGTCCCGCAGCTTAGTTCGAGTCCGCGCACTTTTCGTCTTGCGCGCCAGGCGGCCTCGCCAACGCGAAAATCGCGACGCCTATCAAGTTACCCAACAAAATCACGCCGCAAATCTTCCCCGTGAACTGAGTCCTGCTGCCTACCTCGACGATGGGAAAAACCGACAGCACCACATACAACAGCGTCATCAAGAATCCCGATGCCGAGGTGATCTTCACCCATGGCGATGCATCCTTCGACGCGAACGGCAACGCGAACATCGCCAGGTACGGAAGCGCGTAGAAAATCCCCGCCGCGTTGTTCAGCAACTGATACGCCTCCTGCCTCGCCACCCCCGCGATGCCGGCCAAGCCAAACGCCAGCGTCGCCGCGCCTACGAACAGAATCGAATTGACCGGTGTCCGGCGCGTGGGATGCAGCTTCGTGAACCAACGCGGCAGCAGGTGATCCCAGCCCGCCACCATCGGCAGCCGCGCCGTCGCCGAAAAATTCACGCTCGATTGCGCGATTCTCAACCCCAGCACGGAGAGAATCACCGCGCCCGCGATGCTTGCGCTCGCCCCGAACGGCTGCGCCGCGATCGACAACACCTGGGACGTGGGCGACACCAGATCGATCGATTCCATCGGCACGTAAAACAGCACCGCTCCCGTCCCCAGGATGAATCCCGCCGCGATCACCGGCGCGGCGATAAAAATACTGCGCGCGATCGTCTTCGCCGGATCGCGCGATTCGCCCGCGAAGATCGCCACATACTCAAATCCGCCCAACGCGCCGAACCCCATCTTCCCCAGGATGTTCAGATTCAGCAGCGTTACCGCGGGCATCGCCAGATCAAAAGGCTGGGTCATGGGCCTGACGCCGCGCGCCCATGCAAAGGCCGGCGAAATGATCACCGCAAAGAGCACCACCACCATGGTGATGCCCCCCGCGCGGTGCAGCCATTTTCCGGCGCCCAGCCCGGCGATCGACAGCACGGCGAGCCCGCCCATGATCACCACGCTTGCCAGCGCGATCGACCACTTACTTTCCGCGATCCATGGCACGCCCAGCGCATAGGCGAGATTCGTCGCGGCGATCACGCCCGCCTCCGACATCAGCACCATCGCGTACAGCCACAAATTCCATCCAACAAGGAACCCGATGCGGGCGTTGAAGCCCAGCCTGGTCCATTCGTAAAGGCCGCCTTCGAAGGGCATCCGGCGGCTCAGGTGGATCACCACGATCCCCGAGGGGATGTAGAACAGCGCCACGGCGAGCAGCCAGAACGACACGTGCGATGAGCCGAGCTTCGCCGCCGCTCCCACCCATGCCAATCCCATCACGAAGAGGATTTGGGTAAAGACCAAATCCCACAGGCCGAGTTCGCGTTTGAGGCCGTGCTCAGCCTGTTGCATTCGTAAGAGTGTAGCTCACCCGGCGTCTATCGAATGCTCAGCGAAATGCCTGCTCCAGATCCGAGATGATGTCCTCGGCCGCTTCGATGCCGATCGACATGCGGACCAGTCCGTCGCCGATGCCGAGCCGCGCGCGCATCTTGGCTGAAATATCCCGGTGCGTCGAGATGGCCGGATATAGAGCCATGGTGTGCACGTCGCCCAAGGACGTCGCCGGCACGATCATCATCAGTGCTTCCATGAAGCGGAACACTTCCGCCCGGCCGGCGCCCTTGATATCGAAGGCCAGCATCGCGCCTTGCAGGTTCTTGGGGAACAGCCGCGCGATTGTGGCGGCGTCGGGATGCTGAGGATCTCCCGTGAAGTAGACGCGTTCGACTTTGGGGTGCCCGGAAAGCCAGGAGGCGACTTTGCAGGCGTTGGCGCACTGGCGCTCTACCCGCAGAGGCAGTGTCTTGATACCGCGCATGGTCAGATAGCTGTCGAAAGGGCTCAGCGCCGGACCGATAGTGCGCATCAGTTGGAGAATCGCCGGAAAATTCGCGGCGTCGGCGACGGCCACGCCTCCCAGCACGTCCCCATGCCCGGCCAGATATTTGGTCGCGCTGTGGACCACGATATTCGCGCCAAACTCCAGTGGACGGACCATCACCGGGGTGGCAAAGGTGTTGTCGACGATTAGAGGCGCCCCGGCGCGCGCGCATATCTCCGCGATCTTGTCCATGGGCGCGACGCGGAGCAGGGGATTGGAGATCGTCTCGATCAAAACCGCGCCGGGCTTCGCTTCGGCGACCGCCTCCTCAAACGCAGGCGGATCGCAAACATCGGCAAGAGTCGTCTCGACGCCCATCGGCCCGAAGACGCTCATCAGCATGTTGGTGGTCGCGCCATACAGAGCGTTGGCCGCCACCACTCTCTTGGGCCGGTCGAGCAGAGCGGCGAGAAGCGCCAGGTGCAGCGCGCTCATGCCCGAGGCACACGCCACCGCGCCCGCGCCGCCTTCGAGCGCGCTCACCAGGTCGGCTAGGGCGTTGCGAGTGGGATTGTCGTGGCGTCCGTAGGATTGGCCTTCCTGCTCGCCAGCGAAAACGCGGTCCAGCGCCTCCATCGAATCGTGGACGTAACTGGTCGCGGTGTGGATGGGCGTGGTGACGGGCACGCTGGCATCGCCTAGTTTTCGGCCGCGCTTGCGGTCGGCGAAATGAACTGCTTTTGATTCGAACTTCATGCCCGCTTCATTTCTTGGTCATGTCCGCTTCCAGCGCACGCCTTCTTTGGTATCTTCCAGGATGACGCCCTGCGCGGCCAGATCCTGGCGCACCTGATCGGCGCGGGCGAAATCCTTGGCTTTTTTCGCCGCAGTGCGCTCGGCGATCTTCGCCTCGATATCGGCATCGGATAATCCAGTGCCGCCGCCGGATGGGGTCAGAACGTCGAACACGCTGTCGAACCGGTTCAGGAATTCGAAGGCATCGGGAGTGTTTCCGGCGAGAAACTCGCCCGCGTCCATGGCGGTGTTGGCGTCCCGGATGAATTCGAAAACGGCCGCCAGAGCTTCCGCCGTGTTGAGGTCGTTGTCGAGGCCTTCATCGAAGGCCTTCGTCGCGGCGGCGGCGCGCGCCACCCATTTTTCGTTCGTGCCGGCACCGAGCTTCGCGGTTTCCAAACGGAGCTTGCAATTCCGCAGACGTTCGATGGAGGTCGCGGCAGCTTTCAGGCCATCGAAGGTGAAATTCAGTTTCTTGCGATAGGGCACCGAGGCAAGCAGGTAGCGGATCGCCTCCGGCGCGTAGCCCATGCCCAGCAGGTCGCGTAACGTATAAAAATTGCCCAGCGATTTCGACATTTTTTGCGAATCGATGGACAGATGCTCGGCGTGCAGCCAGAAGCGCGCGAACGGCTTGCCCGTAATCGCCTCCGATTGCGCGATCTCGTTTTCATGGTGCGGAAAGGTCAGATCGACGCCGCCGGTGTGGATGTCGAGCGTCTCACCCAGATATTTCATCGCCATCACGGAACACTCAATGTGCCAGCCCGGACGGCCCGGGCCGAGCGGAGTCTGCCAGGCGGGCTCGCCTTCCTTTTGCGCCTTCCAGAGCACAAAGTCGCGGGCGTCAGCCTTATCGTATTCGTCCACATCGACGCGCGCGCCGGCCCGGATGCCAGAAAAATCGTTGTGGGAAAGCTTTCCGTAAGTCGGAAAGTTTGCGATGCGATAATAAACGCTGCCTTCGCTGACGTAGGTAAAGCCCTTGTCACGCAGCGTTTCGATGGCGCAGGCCATGTCATCGATGTGCTCGGTGGCCTTCACCATGCGCTCCGGACTCTCCAGGCGCAGCGACGCGGTGTCGTCGAGGAACGCCTGCGTATAGACGGCGGTGTATTCGCCGATGGATTTATGCTGCGCCGCGGCGTTGCGGATGATCTTGTCCTCCACGTCCGTGATGTTCATCACGTGGTCGAGCCGGTAGCCCCGCGCGCGCAGCCAGCGGCGCAAAACGTCCTGAAATGTGAACGTCCGCAGGTTGCCGATGTGGACGAAATTGTACACGGTGGGCCCGCAGGTGTACATTCTCACTACGTTGTCATGAAGCGGGGTGAAGATCTCGACTCTTTGCGTAAGGGTATTGTAGAAGCGCAGGGCCATTGTTCTTTTTATCGTAGCAGCGCGGAGACCGCCGGCACGGAAATGGGGGCTTAGAGGTCTCTTCTGATTTTACGATACGCTGGAAATGCGGGAGCGTTTTTCGCTGAAAGCCGCAACACCCACGAGAGAAAGCAAATAAAAGTGTTTCATTTCGAGCTTCTGGCGGTTTGCCCGGAAACCGGCGCGCGCGCAGGCATCCTGCACACCGCGCACGGCGACGTGGAAACGCCTGTGTTCATGCCTGTCGGCACCCAGGCGACCGTCAAGGGTATCCTCCCTCGCGATCTGCTGAACGATCTCGACGCGAAGATCATCCTGGGGAATACCTATCATCTGTACCTGCGCCCTGGTCCCGAGACCGTGAGGAGCCTTGGCGGACTTCACGGCTTCATGGCTTGGCCGCGCGCGATCCTCACCGATTCCGGCGGCTTTCAGGTCTTCAGCCTGAACAGCCTGCGCAAGATCACGGAAGAGGGTGTGTTGTTTCATTCCCACCTGAACGGCGACGCGCACCTGTTTACGCCTGAATCGACCATCGACGTGCAGATGGCCTTGGGTAGCGACGTGATGATGGTGCTGGACGAATGCATTGAGCATCCCGCTGAACGCGGCGCGGCGAAGCACTCGACCGATCGCACCGTGCGATGGGCTCGCAAGGCGATGGCTTATTTCAAAGAGCGCTACGACGATGGAAACCGCGCCGTGTTCCCCATCGTCCAAGGCTCCATGTACGGGGATCTCCGCAAGGCCTGCGCGGAGCAACTGGTCGAACTCGGCGCGAAGGGCTACGCCATCGGCGGATTGTCTGTCGGCGAGCCTCGTCCGCTGTCTCTGGAAATGGCGGAGATCACCACGCCCATGCTGCCGAGCGATAAGCCGCGCTACGTGATGGGCGTCGGCATGCCGGAGGAACTGCCGGAGTACGTTGCCCGAGGCGTGGATATGATGGATTGCGTGCTTCCGTCGCGCAATGCCCGCAACGGATGCCTTTTCACGCGTGAAGGGAGAGTGGTGATCAAGCAGACGCAGTATAAGGACGACCAGCGGCCGGTAGACGAGGCCTGTGGGTGCTATACGTGCCGGAACTTCTCCCGAGCCTATCTACGCCATTTGTTCCAGGCCGGCGAGATGACGTTTTCGACCCTCGCCACCCTGCATAATCTAAACCGGTATCTTGACATCATGAGAGAGATCAGGCAGGCTATATTGATTGGGAAGTACCCGGAATACCTTCGCGCGAGTCGCGCGGGACAATAAATGCAATACCTAGGCTTTTTCCTCCTCCAGCAGCAGGCCGCGCCCGGCGCGCAGTCGAACCCATTGATGAGCTTCCTCCCGCTGATCTTCATCGTGGCGATTTTTTATTTCCTGGTCTTCATGCCCATGCAGAAGCAGAAAAAGCAACAGGCGCAGATGTTGTCCAGCCTGCAGGCGGGCACGGATGTGCTGACCACAGGCGGCATCGTCGGCACGATCGTCAGCCTCACCGACACTACGCTGATCCTGCGGGTGAAGCCGGACAACATTAAGCTGCAGGTGATGCGCAGCGCCGTGGCGAGTCTGGTGGACCCGTCCAAGCAGGGCGGCGAGGAAAAGAAGTAGACAACTGACCCCATGAAAAGCAATCTTAAATTCAGAATCTTGACCATTGTCGCGGTGATCCTGGTGTGCGTGTACGGCATCATCGGGCTGCCCAAGTCGAAAGAGGAGTTGGTCCAGAACTGGAAGAGCAGTATCCGGCTCGGTCTCGATTTGAGCGGCGGCAGCCACCTGGTGATGGAAGTACACCTTCAGGACGCTTTCAAGGGCGAGGCCGATGCGGTGATCGCCCGGTTGAAGGACGAATGCTCCAAAGCCCAAATCGGTTTTGCCGAAATGCTGCGCACGGATCCCCAGACCATCGCCGATGCAGCGAACATCCAGATCAATATTTCCGGCGTGCCATCGACGCAGGCCGGCAATTTCCGCCAGCTGGTGAACGACAACTTCGGCAACGGCTGGATCCTGACGACAGTGAACTCCACCGACTATCGCATGACGCTGAAGCCCAGCGAGGCGCTGAAGCTGAAGCAGGACACCATCGTCCAGACTAAGAACACGATTTCCAACAAGGTAAATCAGCTCGGCCTGACCGAGGCCACCGTGCAGCAGCGCGGCGGCGCGGCCAACGAATCGGAACTGCTCATTCAATTGCCGGGCGTCGACGATCCGGCCCGCATCAAGCAGATTCTGAGCACCGCGGCGATCCTGGGTCTTTACGAGGTGAAGGGCGGTCCGTTTTCTTCGAAGGAAGAGGCGATGCAGAGCAAGGGCGGCCTGCTGCCGCTCGATTCGCAGCTGTTGATGGGGAAGAAGGATGGCGCGGCGCCGGCCGCCGTGTGGATGCTGGCAAGAACGCCGGTAGTGACGGGCCGCGACATTCGCGACGCGCGTCCGCAAAATTCCCAGGAAAAAGGCTGGGAAACGGAGTTCGTGCTGGCTCAGGACGCCGCCAAGCGCTTCGAGCGGTACACCGGAGCCAACATCGGCAACCGGCTGGCGATCGTGCTGGATAACGTGGTGCTGAGCGCGCCGGTGATTCAGGCCAAAATCGCCGATAACGGTGTGATCGAGGGGATGGGCAGCCACGACAACGCCGCTGATCTGGCGCTGAACCTGCGCGCGGGCTCGCTGCCGGCGACGGTGGAAACGTTGGAAGAGCGCGCGGTAGGCGCCTCGCTCGGCTCGGATTCGATCAAGGAAGGCATGTACGCGGGCATTGCGGGCGTGATCGCGGTAGTGTTCGTGATGCTTTTTTACTACAGGGGCAGCGGTGTGAACGCCACGCTGGCGCTGGTCCTGAACGCGTTGATTCTGGTGGCCGCGCTGAGTTACTTCGGTGCCGTGCTGACGCTGCCGGGCATCGCCGGCATCATCCTGACGATCGGCATGGCGGTGGACTCCAACGTGCTGATCTTCGAGCGAATTCGCGAAGAGTTGCGCACGGGCAAGGCCGTCATCGCGGCGGTCGACTCCGGATTCAGCAAGGCATTTCTGACGATTATCGATACGCACGTTACGACGATCGTGTCGTGCGCGTTTTTGTTTCTGTTCGGAACCGGCCCGGTCCAGGGATTCGCGGTGACACTGGTGATCGGTTTGTTCGCCAACGTATTTACCGCGGTCTTCGTGTCGCGGACGATTTTCGACTGGTACCTCGGCACGCAAAAGCGAGAGGTAACCATAAGCATCTGAACCGGTTTGAACCGTCCGGGGTTTTGTGGTATTTTGGAAACCCACCGGCGGAAAAAGCGAACCGAAAGGGAACTTTGGAACGGTGGCCGGTGTCTGTAAAGTAAGCCGGCAGTATAGGCTCAATGGAATTATTTAAGAACACGAACTACGACTTTCTCGGCAAGAAGTGGCCGTTCATCACCGCCTCACTCGTGCTGACGGCGGCAGGGCTGGGAAGCCTGGCGATGCACGGCGGGCCGACATATGGGATCGACTTTAAGGGCGGCGCGGAGATGATGCTGAAGTTCAACCAGCAGCCGCCGCTCGATAAGATTCGCGCCGCGCTGGGGAAGAACATTAAGGGCGAAATTTCGGTGCAGCAGATCTCCGGCAAGAATGAAGTCCTGGTGGGAACCGAGATCGACAACGAGGCGCGGCTGAACGTCAGCCGCCAGGCGATCGAGGACACGCTGCGGCAGATGTTCGCCGACCCTGGCGGCAGGCTCGATTTCAACAACGCATCGGCCGAGCAGTTGGCCGGGCGCCTGCGCGATCCTCTCCTGAAGGCCGGCGTGCCGCTGTCCGAGCAGGAACTGCAGGACGTGGTGAAGGCCATGGAGGAGTATCGGGCATCGAAGGGCGGCATTCTCAGCTCCTTCGATGAACTTTCTTCGGTGAAAGGCGTAACGCCGGCGCTGGTTGCAGCGTTAAAACAGGAGTGCAACTTGGGTCCGTTTACGATTTTGTCGGCGGAGATGGTTGGGCCGAAAATCGGGGCGGATCTGAAGGCGCAGGGCCTTCGGGCAACGCTGTTCGCCCTGGCGGGAATGCTGGTTTATATCGCGTTCCGGTTCGAGTGGATTTACGGGGTGGCGGCAGTGGTGGCAGTGTTCCATGACACGATCATCACGATTGGGTTATTCTCAATCTTCCACAAGGATATTTCCTTAACGGTGGTGGCGGCCTTGCTGACGCTGGTTGGGTATTCGATGAACGATACGATCGTGACGTTCGATCGCATTCGAGAGAATCTGAAATTCATGCGGCGGGACAAGCTGGAGACGATCGTGAACTTGAGTGTGAATCAGACGCTGAGCCGGACGGTGCTGACCAGCGGCCTGACGCTGTTGACGGCGCTGTCGCTTTTGATTTTCGGCGGAGAAGTTTTGAACGGGTTTTCGTTTGCGCTTGTGATGGGGATTCTGGTTGGCACGTACTCGTCCATTTACATTGCCAGTCCAATCCTGATATTCTTCCAGAACTTCGTCGATGCGCGGAAAGTGGAAGCCAAGAAGAGGAACGCGGCCTAGCCGCGGAGGGTTTGCGGAACTGAATTGGTGAGTGCGGGAAGGAAGGGATTATGTTTGATCAAACATTCGTAGACGGAACCGGGAAGACCAACAAAGGCTGGTCGGTGATCCTGTCCTTCATCGGGCAGATGATCGCGATTGGCGTCTTTGTGCTGATTCCGCTGATCTATACGGACGTGCTGCCGAAGGCGTCGCTGACGACGTTCTTGACGGCGCCGCCTCCGCCCCCGCCGCCGCCTCCTCCTCCTCCGGCGGCTCCGGTGAAGGTCGTCAAGGTGGCCCCGCGCCAGTTCGATGCTGGCCGGCTGATTGCCCCGAAGACCATCCCGAAAGACATCGCGGTGATTAAGGAAGAAGATCTGCCGCCGCCCTCGTCCGGCGTCTCCGGCGTGGTCGGTGGCGTACCCGGTGGCGTGCCTGGTGGCATGGCGGGTGGTGTTATCGGCGGCATCATCGGCGGCATCCCGACGGCGGCTCCTCCGCCCTCAGTGAAGGAAGCCCCCAAGCCTAAGACACCCGAGCGCATCCGCGTCGGCGGCAACGTGCAGGCGGCGAACCTGATCAAGAAGGTGACGCCGACTTATCCGCCGTTGGCCAAGCAGGCGCGTATTTCGGGCCAGGTGCGGTTCACGGCCATCATCGGCAAGGACGGCACAATTCAGAATCTGCAGCTGGTCAGCGGGCATCCGCTGCTGGTTGCGGCCGCACGTGACGCTGTAACGCAATGGATTTACAAGCCGACTCTGCTCAACGGCGAGCCGGTGGAGGTCATCACTCAGATTGACGTCAACTTCAGTCTGAGTCAGTAAGCACGGAAGCGGGCGTCCGAAAAACGTCCGTTTTTAATTTCAACTCGCAGGAGAATAACAATGGTTTTACAGTTGCAAGTCTGGGCTCTCATGCTTCTTCAGGAAGCAGGACAACCCGCCGTTAGCTTCGATCCGCGCGCGATGTGGGGGCAGATGAGCTGGCCCGCCCGTCTCGTCGTTATCGTTCTGTTCGTTATGTCCGCCTGGTCCATCGGCGTCATGATCGATCGTGTGATCGCGTTCAACGGAGCCAGAAATCAGTCGCGCCAGTTTGCCCCGGCCGTGGCCGGAGCGCTGCGCGAAGGGAAACTCGACGAAGCTATTAAGATTGCCGATCGCTATAGCAAGAGCCACTTGGCCAAGGTTGTCGTCGCCGGTCTGCAGGAGTTCCGAGCCCACCAGTTAAGTTCGGATATATCTGGTGAGGAAATCGATGCGTCGAAACGCGCTCTGGAACGCGCCGAAGCCATCGTGCACGCGGAGCTGAAGCGCGGCATTTCGAGCCTGGCGACCATCGGATCGTCGGCGCCGTTCGTCGGTCTGTTCGGCACGGTGCTCGGCATTATCAACGCGTTCAAGGGCATTTCGACGGAAAAGTCCACCGGTCTGGGCGCGGTCGCGGGCGGTATTTCGGAAGCCCTCGTCACCACCGCCGTCGGTCTGTTCGTGGCTATCCCGGCCGTCTGGGCGTTCAATTATTTCACGAACCGCGTGGAAGCGTTCGACGTCGAGATGGGCAACTCGAGTTCCGAGCTGATCGACTACTTCCTGAAGCGGACGCAGCGCGCCAGCGCGGGCAAGTAGGCTGATAGTTTTGTTTGCGAGTTGAAACTTCGGACCGCGCCGCTTGGCCAAACCGGGCGGCGCGAGCCGAGCGAGATCGGGCGAAATGGAGAGCCGTGCGGCCCGATTCGCGCTGTGTGCGCCGGCATTGTTTTGGATTTGAGGAGCCGTTATGCATAAAATGAAAGCGCCGCCCGTGGTCGCCGACATCAACGTCACCCCGATGGTGGACGTGATGCTGGTGCTGTTGATCATCTTCATGGTGATCACGCCGATGCTCACCAAGGGCGTGAGCGTCGAGATGGTGAAGGCCAAGAACCCCATCGCGATGAAGGATGCCGATAAGGAAGACGCCGTTCTGATTGCCGTGACCCGCGACGGCAGAGTGGTTCTGAGCCCTGGCAACTCCCAGATGCTCCCCTCCGATCTGCCCAACAAGGTGAAGGATCTTCTGACGAACAGGCTCGACAAGACCGTGTATATTAAGGCCGACATGCGCGCCCGGTACGAACTGGTGGAGGATGTGGTGGATAACCTCCGGGCGGCAGGCGTGGATCAGCTGGGCCTGCTGACCGAGCAACTCAACCCGCAGGGTACCGCGGCGCCTCCGGCCAGCGACTAGAGATTACGTTTGGATCCCATCGAAGGATGAAGTGAGGAAAATGTTATGTCAATGAATGTTGGCGGTGGCGGTGGAGCAAAGGCCGACATCAACGTTACACCGCTTATCGACGTTTTGCTGGTGCTGCTGATCATCTTCATGGTGATCACGCCGTTGACGCCGCACGGCCTGGAGGCGCTGGCGCCTCAGCCGCCGAAGGACAATACTCCTCCGCCCCCGGATCAGGACCGCACGGTGGTGATTCAGATCGCGGCGGACAAGTCCATGAAGATCAACCAGGAAGACATCACCGAGGCAAAGCTCGGCGACCGCCTGCTCGAGATCTTTAAGACTCGCGCCGAGCGCGTGGTGTTCGTGAAGGGCGACCCGAAACTGGACTTCCAGACCGTGGCGCGCGCCATCGACATCGCCAAGGGCGCGGGCATCGACAAGATCGGTCTGATGACCCCGAAGATCGAGGCCGGACAATAAGGAATTTAAGGACAATAATCGCATGCGCAAAGTTTCCTCTGTAAGCGCCGCGCTCATCGCCGGCGTGCTGATTCTGGGCGCCGCGGGTTGCGACAAACTGAAGTCCCGCGACGACATCAATAAGGGCATCGCCGCCTTCCGCAACGCCAAGTACGGCGACGCGGTGGAGAAGTTCAAGGAAGCTGCCGCACTCGATCCGACCAATCCGAACGCCCGGCTCTATCTGGCGACTTCCTACATGTCGCAGTGGATTCCGGGCGCTGAATCGCCGGAAAACCTGGCCTTTGCCACCATGGCGAAGGACGAGTTCCTCAAGGTTCTCGAAAAGGATCCCAAGAACACCACCGCGCTGGCCTCGCTCGCCTCACTTGCCTATAACCAGGCCGGCTCGCTCCCATTGGACCAGAAGCTCGAGAAGTTCGACGAAGCCACCAAGTGGAACAAGCAGCTCATCGAAGCCGATCCGAAAAACAAGGAAGCCTATTACAGCCTCGGCGTCATCGTTTGGGCGAAATGGTATCCCGCGCTGATGACCGCGCGTGCCAACCTTCATATGAAGCCGGAAGATCCCGGCCCGCTGAAGGACAAAAAGGTGAAGGACGAACTGAAGGAGAAGTATGGGGCGCTTGTGGATGAAGGCATCGCCGATCTTCAGAAGGCTCTCGACATCGACAAGGAGTATGACGATGCGATGGCCTATATGAACCTCCTGGTCCGCGAGCGCGCCGACCTGATGGATAACCCCGACGACTATAAGAAGCAGGTCGAAGTGGCCGACGGTTGGGTCCAGAAAGCGCTGGATACAAAGAAGTTGAAGGCCTCACGCACGCCCGCCACCGGCGGCATCGTGCAGGACGTCAAGTAGCACTTTCCCAGGGATTATTCCTCCGAAACCGGCTGCTGCGGTCCGATAAGGATCGTACGCAGCCGGTTTTGTTGCATTAGGAGAGGCCAATTTGCAGGCGGCTAGCGTCCGCGGAACGCCTCGCGAACCTCGCGCCGCACTTCCATCTCCTGCCGCCGCATCTCCCGCAGGAACTCTCGCTTCTCCCGTAGGATTTCCGCGCGGCTCTCCATGGCCGCCCTGCGGGTTTCCCAAGCCGACCTCCGGACTTCGCGCTCCGCGCGCCGCGCTTCATATCGCCACGCGTCGGATCGCCACTCGCTGCAGTAGTAGCGGTGCGGACTGGCCAGGGAGCAGATGGCCGCGATCACCAATACCACGGGTAATAGGATCAGCTTCATGGGAACACTCCTTTGCAGGTAATACGTGAAATCGCGCCGATGGTTTCACCCGGACGCGAGTTTTTTTAAGAAATTCAGATCGCCTTCCAGAAAATCATAATCGGCCAGCCTCTCCCGCCCCTCCCAGACGATCCGCTCGAACTGGAGATTCCTCGGCTCGCCGAAAAACTCGTCTACATGGAAAAATTCCAGTTGGAGCGGAGGGCCGCTCGGATATCGCACAGTTTCGGTATGCATCAGCCGTCCGATCGCCGCTTCGATGCCCAGCTCCTCGCGCAGCTCTCTTGCGAGCGCGGCGATGGAATCCTCGCCGTGCTCCACCTTGCCCCCGGGAAACTCCCATTTCAGCTCGTGTTTTGAGCCCCGCTTGCGCTGGCAGATCAAGATCCGCCCATTCCGTTCGATCACCGCGGCCACGACGTCCATCGGCGATAATTGAAGCACGAAATGCATAGTCCGCGCTTGCTGGACCATTTTCAGAACCCGCGCAACGTGGGCGAGCTCGCGCCCCCGGCCACCGTGGTCGACGCAACGAATCCCGCCTGCGGGGACACACTGCGCCTGTCCGCGCGTTTCGAGAACAATCGCGTGGCGGAGGCGCGATTTCTGGCGCGCGGCTGCACCGCGTCGATTGCAGCCAGCTCCGCGCTCACCGAATGGATGACCGGCAAGTCCCGAGCCGAACTGCAATCGTTGCACGTCGACGTCATTGAAGAGGCCGTTGGCGGATTGGAGCCCGCCTCGAAGCATGCCGCCGTGCTCTGCGTGGACGCCGTGAAAAACCTTCTTCGAGTATCCTAGCTAATATGCTGCGTAACTCTTTGTTGCTGCTGTTGACCGCCGCCGTTTCCTTTGCCCAAACCAATGTGCAAAGCGGAAGAAAGTATCCCCGCATCGTGGTCCGCGGCGCGACGGTGGTGGATGGCAGCGGCACGCCCGCCTCCGGGCCCAAGGACATCGTGATCGAGAACAACATGATCACCGACGTGGTCTCGGCGGACGCCGTGGCATCCGGGCGCGGCGGCCACAGGCCCGCCGGCGACGTTGTGATCGACGCGTCGGGCAAGTATGTCCTCCCGGGTCTTATCGATGCACACGCCCACGTGCAGGACGAGCGCGGCGGCATTGCACAACCGCTCGACTACGAGTTGAAAATCTGGCTGGCCTGCGGCATCACTACCGTTCGCGACGTCGGCAGCGATACAAAGAAAACACTGGAATTGCGCCGCAAGAGCGCCGACGGCGAAGTTGCCTCGCCGCGCATTTTCATTTACCCGATGTTCGGCGAGCCGAAATCGCCGGAACTGGCGCGGGCCCGCGTTCGCGAGCTGCACGCGCTCACTGTGGATGGCATCAAGTTCACCGGCATCAAGCGCGACATCATGGAGGCGGCCGAAGATGAAGCCCACAAGCTCGGCATGCGCATTGCCCATCACGTGGGCGTTGAGGAAACCACCGCCTGGGACGACATTAAGTTCGGCACTACCAGTATCGAGCACTGGTATGGCGTCCCCGACGCAGCGCTCGACGACGGCGTGCAGCGTTTTCCGTCGACGTACAACTATTCGAATGAAGGCGACCGTTTCCGCTACGGCGGACGCCTGTTCCGCGAGGCCAATCCGGAGACGCTGCTGAAGGTTCTGGACGCCATGGTAAAAGCCAACGTCGCCTGGGTGCCCACCATGAGCATCTACGAAGCCAATCGCGACTTGCAGCGCTCCAAGACCGCGCCCTGGTTCAAGGACTATCTGCACCCCGTGTTGGAAAAATACTTTGAACCGAACGCGGCCAACCACGCCTCGTACTTCGATCACTGGACCTCCACGGACGAAGCGTATTGGAAGGAGAATTACCGCATCTGGATGGCTGCTCTGCGCGAATTCGACAAGCGCGGCGGCCTCATCGGCGTCGGCGACGACGCCGGCTTTCTCTATTCGCTCTACGGCTTCGGACTCATCCGGGAGCTGGAAATGCAGCAGGAGGCAGGCTTCCCCACGCTGAAAGTCATCCAGCATGCCACCTCGAACAACGCGAAGATCCTCGGCCAGGAAGCAAAGATGGGCAAGGTCCGGCCCGGCTATCTGGCTGACCTCATCGTCGTCAACGGAAATCCGGTAGAGGATCTGAAAGTGCTTTATCCCACCGGCATCGAAACCTGGATCGACGGGAAGCCGCTTCACGGTGGCGCCGTGGAATGGACCATCAAGGACGGCATTCCCTATCACGGCCCAACGCTGCTGAACGAAGTGAAAGAGCTGGTGGCCAAGGCCCGCGCCGAAAAGGGAACCAAGGGCGGAATGTAAGATCGCCTTTTGTCGTCGAACACGTCAAAATGAAAGCAGCGACATGACCCCATTCGACTTTCGTTCCCGTACCCGAGTGCTGTTTGGCGCCGGCGAGTTCGCGCGCCTCGGTGAGGTCGCCCGTGAATTGGGCGGTACGCGCTGCTTGCTTGTGGCCGACCGGGGGATGGTCGGCGCCGGCTATGCGCAGGAGGCCACGCGCACGCTGAAGGCTCGCCGCATGGAGGTGTTTGGCTTCCACGATTTCGGCGTAAACCCGACGACGGCGGAAGTGGAGGCGGGCAGGGCATTCGCCTCCACGCTCGAAATCAATCTCATTGTCGGCCTCGGCGGCGGCAGTTCCATGGATTGCGCCAAGGGTATCAACTTTGTGCTGACCAACGGCGGCCAGATTCAGGAGTACTGGGGCTACGGCAAGGCGCAACGCGCCATGCTGCCGATGATCGCCGTGCCCACCACCGCCGGAACCGGCAGTGAAGCGCAAAGCTACGCGCTGATCTCCGACGCTGACACGCACGTGAAGATGGCCATCGGGGACCCGAAGGCCTGCTTCCGCGCCGCGATCCTCGATCCCAAGCTAACCGTGTCCCAGCCGCCGGCGGTTACCGCGGCCACCGGCTACGACGCCATTTCCCACGCCGTCGAAACGCTGGTTTCCACCCGCGGCAACGCCATCTCAGAGTGCTTTTCGCGCGAGGCCTGGCGCTTGCTGAACTTGAGCTTCGAGCGCGTGCTGTCCCATCCCGACGATCTGGAAGCCCGCGGCGCGATGATCACCGGCGCGCACTTTGCCGGTGTGGCGATTGAAAACTCCATGCTCGGCGCGACACATGCCTGCGCCAATCCCCTCACCGCGCACTACGATATTCCACACGGCGTGGCGATCGCGCTGCTGCTGCCTCACGTGGTGGACTTTAATTTCCCGGTGGCTGCCGAGCGCTACGACGATCTCTACCACGGCGATCTGGCCGGGCGTCTCCGCAAGCTGGCGGAGATCGCCGGGTTGCCTGCGTCCTTAGGTGAGGCCAAGGTCCCTGAAGAGGCTCTTCCGAGGCTCGCCGAAGAGGCCGGCGCGCAGTGGACCTGCAAGTTCAATCCGCGCTCCTTCGATGCCGCGGCGGCGCTGGAAATCTACCGCAGCGCGTATTAAGTGAGGCGGGCTATTGAGCCGGCAGCATGCTTTCAGCAGGCTCTGTTGTGGTCCCGAAGAAGCCGCTGAAAGAGCGGCTGCCGCCAAATTTGGCCGCCCCACAAGGTGGGCTGAAACCTTACTGATCCACTTTCTGAAGCGGCTTGGGCGGCACCGGTTTTGCCGGAGGATGTTCCGGCGTCTCCGGATGCTCGGGCCGTTCAGGAGCATCCACCTCCGGCTGGAACCCCTTTTCATCGGCCGACGCCTTTCGGACCGTCACCTTTCCGCGCTCCGTCTGCAGCGTGATCGCCGCGCCGCCGTTCGATCCGCGAATCGAGCCGCCGTTGCCGCTGCGCTCGGTATGGAGCGGCGCGCCGAAATCGGTGTAGGTTTCGCCGCGCGCGGTGGTCGCATTGAGATCAAATCGAGCCGCTGCGGGCAGGGAAATTTCCACGTCACCGAAGCGCGAGTGCACGTCCATCTTCGCCACCGGCAGCTTGCCGGGCCGCAGTTCGACGTCGCCGCGCTCCACCGATAATTCCAGGGAATTGGTAAAACCGCTGATGCGCACGTCACGCGACCGCGTGTTCAGCCGCACCGGCCCCACCAGATTATCCGCCGTGAAATCGCCCAGCGCCATCCGCACCTGTCCGGGGATCTTCTCGATGTTCAGGTCGGTCTGCTGCCCGTTGTAGCGCAGAGGCTTGGCCAGGTTACGAAGCTGGATCACGCCGGAATATGCCCCGGAGATGGTCACCTGGCCGTCCATGTCCTGCAACTCCACGTCGGCGCCCCGGCCCTTCAAATCGAAGGGCCCTCTTACGCCGATCGCCCGCACGATGTCGCTGCGCCGCAGATCGATCTTCACTTCTCCGCCGATGTTCTGAAGCCTGACGCCCGCGTTGTCGGAGGTGATCTCCACGTTGCCGGTTACATCCGTGATGTCGAAATCGCCCGTGCGTCCGTGCGCCTCGATCGTCGCGCCCTTGGGCACGGTAATCTCCATCTCGCTCGATACCCGCATGCTGCCCGATACACGATCCTGATTGGTGCGGATCGTCAGCTCATTGCCGTCGCCGGTGATCTCAAACGGCGAGGCCTGGTTGGCTTGATCCGCGCCGGTCTGCTCCATGCTGCGGATGGTCTTGTGTCCCGCCACCTTTACCGACGTGGCGTCGGAGCCGGTGATGCGCGCGTTGCCGCGAAAACTCTCGATAATCACCCGTGGGGCCTTGGCGCATGGTTTTTCGGCCGCAATGGGATAGTCGTAGCTCTCGCCGAACATATCGATGCCGCCCATGGTAATGCCGCTCTTCGGCCACCAGCTCTCGAACCCGCGCACGGTGTGCACGCTCAGGCCGATCAGGCAGAGAAAAACGATGAGGATCCATTCCCCTCCGCTGATGCCTCGCGCGGGCAGCTCCTTGTCGGTTGCGGTCCAGACCATGATCTCGGCGAGCCGTAGGACGCCCCACAGGATCAAGAGCGTCGGCCAGTACCGGGCGAAGTAATCGATCAGCGCCAAGTCCGGATACAGATTCCGCGCCAGAAAAAGAACGCCGAAGCCAATCAACAGCAAGGGCGCGACAATGGAGGAACGCTTCATGGTTTTTCCCCTAGGAACTACGAGCGCTGGATCGCTCCAACAGCTTGAAAATCCCAAATACAATCAACAGCACCGGCCACGTCCGGCCGAATCCCACCGGACCGAAATGATCGACCGACAACAACACGCCCAGCGTGATCAGCATCACCGGTCCGCGGATCGCGCATAAGAATCCCGGAGTCATTTCGCGTCTCGGCTCCCTTCCGTTCCCGCCAGCCGCGCGTACAGCATAACCGCGCCCGCCGCGATCAGCAGCACCGGCCAATAACGAATCACGCGCTCGATGTGGAACAGGTCGAGATTATTCAGCAGGAACACCACACCCAGCACGATCAGCAGCACGGGCGCGATGGGGAATCCCGCGCCGCCGTGCATGGGCAGCAGACTCGAGAATTCGTCCACAACCAGGCCTTGCTGCCGTCGCCGCGCCGTGTGATACGCCTCAAACGCCATGTAGAACCAGAAGCCGGCCAGCAGGAGGCCAAGCAGCGGCTCGAATCCGCGCGCCGCATCATTGCTGAGAATGCTGATCGTCAGCCCGATAATGATCACATGCACCAGGCCCTTGGCGTACTGCCCGTTGTAAATCGCGCCCACGCCGGGAATCAGGCCCAGCACGAACGCCAGGCCGGGCGACGCGTCGTGGTTCACGATCGGCGGCGGCACGGGAGCCGTATACGGCGAAGAGTACGGCGATTCGTGGGCCGCGGCGTTCGGAAGGGGTGGTACCGTCTGCTGTTGAGTAAAGTTCGTCATCGGGATATGCTCCTCGCAATAAATCGTTCCATGGGAATTCCGCACCGACGCCTGGTCGAGCGGTTTGCCGCAGGCGCGGCAGTAGCCGACGATTTTCGGCGGCTCCTGCTTCGGCGCCTCCACTTGAGGCGGCTGCTCGGGCAGCGCGGGCGGGGTTTCGGGTTTAGGTTCTTCTGGGCTCATTTCGATGCTGGAGCCGGCGGAGGCGCAGAATTTTTCGAGTCGCTGCCTTCGTCGCTCCACTCCTTTACTCGCGATTCAACCTCATAGACCAATCGCAAACTCTGGTAATACTTCACTCCCCGCTGCCACGTGCGCGAGGCGCGATCCTCGGCTGCGGTCCAGACCTTCACCGGATCCAGGTCGGCCGGCGTCAGGTGCTTCACTTCGATTCCCGCGAACCGGCCCAGCATCGCGAAGGAGAGCAGCGTCATCGCCATCCCCATCGCGTACCGCGGCTGCAGCACCGGCTCCAGATACTTCGCGACCACGGTTCCGAAGAGCCGCCGGATCCAGGACGGCCTCACCACCGCCCGGCTCGGCCCGCTGTTCACTTCGAACAGGATGCGCGTTACCAGTTCCGGCGGCGCCGTCACCTCCTGTGCCCTCTCCATGAACGCCACCGCGCTTTGAATATCGGCCGCCAGTTCCTTGCAAGCCGCGCAGGCGGACAGGTGGCTCTCGATCGCGGCCTTCCGCTCCGCGGCCAGCGTGCCGTCCACATAGTCGGCCAACAGGATTTCAACGTCGGCGCAATTCATATAACATTCACAGCCCGAGGGCTGCGATCCCATAACACTCGCAGCCGAAGGCTGCGATCCAAACCCAGCAAGCAGCAGTCAGAATTCTGACTCCCGGCTCCTGGTCTCTGACTCCTTCTTCTCACATCCGCCTCCGCAGCAGCCGGGCCAACTCCGCCCGGCCCCGGTTTAAGCGGGATTTTACCGTACCTTCGGGAACATTCAACACCTGTGCGACTTCCCGATATTCTAATTCCTCCAGATCGCGCAAAATCACGGTTTCGCGCAACTCCGGTGATAATTTTTGTAAAGCCGCCTGCAGCATCTCGCTCGCCTCGCGGCCCGCCACCAGCCCGTCGGTCCTCGCCGACATGGCCGTCTTTTCCTCCAGCATCGGCAACTGCTCTTCAATTGAATCCGTCGCCCGGTCCAGCTTTGTCCGCCGGTAATGGTCGATCAGCAGGTTCCTGCTCAGCCGGGCCAGCCATACGGTGAACGATCCCTCGCCCGCGCGAAAGCTCTTCAAGGACCGGAATACCCGCAGGAAAATCTCCTGCGTCAGGTCCTGCGCCTCCTGGTCCGAGCCCACGAAACGGTAGCAGATCGCGTACACACGCCGAGTATGGATCTTCACGAGATCCTCCCATGCGGCCTCTTCGCCGCCTAGGCACCGCTCGACTAACTGTGCGTCTGCGTCCAAAAAATTCTGCCTGGTCCGGCGGCTGTCCTCCAGCCACGTGGCTTCCCTCGAACCCGCCAAGGTCCCTATCGTGCTAATCTGACCAACTGTGGCTGTGGCTGCCATGGTTTCTTCGTTCCAGGATCCAGAATCTTGCTGTCCTGACTATGAGAACGAAGAATGGCCTCAATAAGTTCAATGCCAAGTTCGCGATTCAGTTCGATGCTAAGTTCGCCTTACATTCTAGCCCACGTGGGCCCCTCCTTCGTATGGCGGTAATCGTTTGACCAAGAAATACGTTGGAGCCGGACTCGCAATCGCCGCCATTCTGGCAGTGGTGGCCTTCGCAGTTTATCGCTGGCGAACCTCCGGATTCGCTTGGCATGAATTCGCCACCGCCCTGGAAACGGTCGATTGGTCCTGGCTTGCGATGAGCATTGCGCTAATCCTGGCCACCTACGTTGGCCGCGCCCTCCGCTGGGAGGTTATGTTGCGGCCTTTGGTCCCCCGGACCCACCTCTGGCGGCTGTTCGTGGCCACCGCCATCGGATTCACTGCGGTTGTCCTGTTCGGCCGCGCCGGCGAGCCCGTCCGTCCCTACCTGATCGCCAAGAAAGAGAACGTGCCGTTTTCCGGTCAAGTGGCCGCCTGGGTGGTCGAGCGCATGCTGGACCTGCTGATGATGCTGGTGATCTTCGGCGTGGCCCTCTCGCAGGTCTCGCATAGTACCGTGCGGCACGGGCCGAGGATCGATATCATCCTGGCAACCGGCGGGTATCTGGCCGGAATCGTCGGTCTGGCTTCGCTGGCACTGTTGGTCGGCCTGAGGCAGTTCCGTGGCACTGTCCTGCACCGGCTGATGGAAGGCCTGGCGTTCCTTCCAGAGCCGGTCACAGTGAAAATCGGCCACGCGCTGCGCTCCTTCGGCGAAGGCATGGAATCCATGCGCAGCGGTGCGCGGATCCGCTTGCTGATCCTCTACACGGTCCTCGAATGGGCGCTCATCGCCGCCGCCTTCGGCTGCGTTTTCAAGGCTTTCCCGGCCACACACCAACTGGGCGTGACCGACGTGGTGATGCTGCTCGGCTTCATCGCCTTTGGCAGCGTTGTCCAGCTTCCCGGTATCGGCGGAGGCGTACAAATTGTCACCGTCCTGGTGCTAACCGAGCTATTCGGCGTTACTCTGGAAGCAGCCACCGGCGTCGCACTGGTGCTCTGGATCATCACATTTGTCGCCATCGTACCGCTGGGATTGGCGTTGGCCTTCCACGAAGGAATTCAGTGGCGCAATCTGCGGCACATTGAGACCGATTCGGAGGATGCCGGCGCCGGAGGCCAAGGAACTTAACGTGATTTGCCCATTTTGCAGCCATCGTCAGGACCGGGTGATCGACTCCCGCGAATCCAAGGAGGGTGACGTCATCCGCCGCCGCCGCGAATGCCTCAAATGCGAGCGTCGCTTTACCACCTACGAACGGAGTGACGAAATCCCCTACATGGTCGTCAAAAGAGATGGGAGGCGAGAGAAATTCGACCGCCAGAAAGTCCTCGAGGGGCTGCTAAAGGCTTGTGAAAAAAGGCCAGTCCCGATGGCGAAGCTCGCCGAGATTGTCGACGCCGTCGAATCCAAGCTCGCCGATACCCCGGACCGGGAGATGCCTACATCCGAGGTCGGCGAATTGCTCATGAGGCGGCTTGTTGCGCTCGACAAGATTGCATATGTCAGATTCGCCTCAGTTTACCGGGACTTTCAGGACGTCGAGGCGTTCCTGTCTGAGCTGAAAGGCCTGCTTCATCGGCGTTCTTGAGCTGGCACCAATCGGAAAATGTGTAACCGATTGCGATCGAGAACATCTTTTGAAATAGGGACTTAACTTAACGGGCGAAGCCTGTTATACTCGGATTTGCCGTTTCGACTGGCTGGGCCGATGGAGTGTGCGCGGACGTTTGCTTTATAACTCCTTGCCAGTCAAGCGGATGCGTGGCGAAATCGACGACGGCACAAGAACTATTTTGAAGAACCCCAACAAGGTGTTTCCTTGTTCGGATCCGGCTGGGCGCGCATGACGGACGCGTTACGGCTGGATTCGATGGGAGGCAAGGAGGCGCGAGAGTGGGGAAGGTGGATGTTGTGGACGAATTAGAGGATCAATTCTCAGGCGAAAATCACGAGCCTCTCGGGCTTCCTTTCGACGAGGAAGCGAATTTTTTTCACCCCGAGGAAACCCATGACGGCGAAGAATTTCCCGCTTCGCATGCTCCCGAGGAATCAATTTACACCGATGACCCGGTTCGCGTCTACCTGCGCGAAATGGGCGCCGTCCCCCTGCTCACCCGCGAAGGCGAAGTCAACCTCGCCCGGCGCATGGAGCGAGGCAAGCTGCGCATGCAGAAGGCCATTAGCCGGTCGGCCCTGGTGCAACTCCGCGCGGTGGAAATCTGCGAGCAGATCCGGAAGGAAACAGAAGATTTAGACGCGTTTGTCGATCTTGGTGCGGACCTTGAGGAAGACTCGGCCGCCTATGCCAAGCGCCGCAACGAAGTCAAGAACAAGCTGGCGGAAATTGTCTCCGCTCACAAGAAACTGGTTGTCACCTACGACAAAACGGAGGCCGTACCTGCCTCCAATAAGAAGCTTCGCAGGAAGTGGATCGCCAAGTGCGCCCGTTCCCGAGTAGAGGTGTCCAAGGCCATCCGCAACGTGCCCTTCTACAACTCTCAATGGAAGGCCTTCGGCAAGGAGATTGAGCGCGTGGTGGATGAGTTGTCCCACCTCGATCAGGACCTACGCAAGCTGGAAGGCCGCAGCAGCCAGGCCGCCCAGAACAAGATCCGCGAGCTGAAGCGGGAGATCCGCAAGCGTGAGACGACCGCCGGCGCCAGCCTGCCCGACCTCCGTCACACAACGGCCGTCATCCGGCACGGCGAAATCGAAGCCGAGCGCGCCAAGAAGGACCTGGTGGAGGCCAATCTCCGCCTGGTGGTTTCCGTCGCCAAGAAGTACGTCAACCGTGGCCTGCACCTACTGGACCTGATCCAGGAAGGCAACATCGGCCTGATGCGTGCGGCCGACAAGTTCGAATATCGCCGCGGCTACAAGTTCTCCACCTACGCCACCTGGTGGATCCGCCAGGCGATCACGCGCGCTATCGCCGATCAATCCCGCACCATCCGCATCCCCGTTCACATGAACGAGAGCATGAACAAGTTCCTGCGCGCCACGCGCGAGCTGGAAAAGGAACTGGGCCGCGCGCCGACCAACGACGAAATTTCGCGCCGGATGGATATCCCGGTCGAAAAGGTTCAAAAGCTCAAGACCATTTCGCGCGACCCTGTGTCGCTGGAGACGCCCGTCGGCCGCGACGGCGAATCCGCGCTCGGCGATCTCATCGAAGACCGCTGGGTGGGCTCGCCTGTGGACGCAGTGATCGACACCAATGTCCGCGACGAGACGGCTAACATCCTCAAGACTCTTTCTCCCAAGGAAGAAAAGGTAATTCGCCTGCGCTTCGGCATCGGCTGCGAACGCGAGCACACCCTCGAGGAAATCGGCCAGGAGTTCGACGTCACCCGCGAACGTATTCGCCAGATCGAAGCCAAGGCTCTGCGCCAGCTCCGTTCGCCGGAGCGAGCGCGTCATCTGCGGGCATTGCTCGCTGCACGCTAAATTTCCGCAGAGTTTTCATTTTGCAGCTTGGTCATACGCGCCTGCTCCGAAAGGACATGTCCGATTACGATCAGCCCCTTCTTTTGCCCTGCGATGCAATCTCGAGCGTCCGCTGAATCACCTCGTCCGCAGTAGGATTTGCGCCTCCGAAAGCTAGTCCAGCGCCCGCCAGCAGCAAACTGCGGCGCGAAAAGGTAAGATTTTCCATAATCGACCCGGATTATAGCATCGAAACTGGATCCAAATGACTCTAATGGATTAGTGGTAGGAAAATCTACCGCATGTTGACAGAGATTGGGTACAATGGAGAGGTTCCGATGACCGCACCCCTGCCAAAACTCGTGCGCCCTGCGTCCTCGCTGCTCGACCAGATCGGCAACACGCCTCTCATCCGGTTGACGAGACTCGACTCCCAGTTCCCTGGCGTTGAGATCCACGCGAAAGCCGAATTCTTCAACCCTGGCGGTTCGGTGAAGGACCGAGCTGGCCGCAACATGTTTCTCGAAGGCGAGCGTTCCGGCCGCCTCACGCACGAAAAAATCCTGCTCGACGCGACTTCCGGCAACACCGGCATCGCCTATGCCATGATCGGCGCGCTGAAGGGGTACAAGGTGAAGCTCTGCATCCCCGCCAATGCGTCGCACGAGCGCAAGCAGATCCTCAAGGCATACGGCGCGGAGATGGTTTTCTCCGATCCGGCCGAAGGCTCCGACGGAGCCATCCGCCTCTGCCGTAAAATCTATAACGAAGATCCCGACCGCTACTTCTACCCAGACCAGTACAACAATCCGGCCAACTGGAAAGCCCATTTTGACGGCACCGCGGTGGAGATCATGGAGCAGACCGATGGGGCGATCACGCATTTCGTCGCCTGCATGGGCACCAGCGGGACGTTCATGGGCACGTCGCGGCGCCTGAAGCGGGACATGCCCGAAGTGAAGTGCATCTCGGCGCAGCCGTCGTCCGGATTTCACGGCCTGGAAGGCCTGAAGCATATGCCCACGGCCATCGTGCCCGGCATCTACGATGAAACGCTGGCCGACGACAATCTGTGGATCGAAACCGAAGACGCCTATAAGATGACGCGGTGGCTCGGCCGCAATGAGGGCCTTCTCGGCGGCATGTCCAGCGGCGCGAATGTTCACGCGGCAACGGTGGTGGCAAGGAACATCGCCGAACAGGGCGGAACGGGCGTAGTGGTCACCGTGCTCTGCGACGGCGCCACCAAATATTTGAGCGAGCCTTTCTGGGATGATCAGGATTAACGCCGAGGCCGCGCGCGCGATGGTCGCGCATGCCGAATCCACGTTCCCCGATGAATGCTGCGGCGTGATGGTCGGCTCGATCGACGGCGACAAGAAAACCGTTACTGCGGCGTTTCCTCTTGAAAACGCGTACAAGGGCAAGCAGGAGGACCGCTATGAGATCCGGCCCGAGGACCTGCTGGCCGCGGACAAGAAGGCACGCGCCGAGGGCCTGGACCTGATCGGCATTTTTCATTCGCATCCCGATTGCGACGCGTATTTTTCCAAGACCGACTTAGAAAATTCGTGCCCCTGGTATTCGTTCGTCGTACTATCGATAAAAGGCGGGAAGTTCGATCATGCGAACTGCTTCCTGCCGAACGCCGACCAAACCGCGGCGGAGAAGGAAGAATTGACATGGCCAAAGTAATGATCCCCACGCCCCTGCGCCAGTTCGCGGGCAAGCAGGAATCGGTGGAACTTGCGGGGGCGAACGTCGGCGAAGTGCTCGCCGCGCTCACTTCTACGTTCCCCGATCTGAAGAAGCAGATTTTCAACGACGAAGGCAAGCTACGCAGCTTCGTCAACGTGTATTTGAACGACGAGGATATCCGGTATCTGAAAAAATCCGATACGCCGGTGGCCTCGGGCGACACGCTGTCGATCGTGCCCAGCATCGCGGGAGGCAGTACGGTCGCCGAACCGCTGACCGACGCTCTTTCCAAGGACGAGATTCTCCGCTATTCGCGCCACCTGATCATGCCGGAGGTCGGCATGGAGGGGCAGATCAAGTTGAAGAACGCCAAGGTGCTGCTCGTCGGCGCGGGCGGGCTCGGCGCGCCTTTGGGCCTGTATCTGGCAGCCGCCGGCGTCGGCCGTATCGGCATTGTCGATTTCGACGTCGTCGATTTCACCAACCTGCAGCGCCAGGTGATTCACGGCACCAAGGACGTGGGCCGCAAGAAGCTCGATTCGGCGCACGATCGCATGAAGGACATCAATCCCAACGTTCGGATCGACAAGTACGAAGTCGCGTTGACCAGCGAGAACGCGCTCGAGATCATCTCCGGCTACGACATGGTGGTGGACGGCACGGATAATTTCCCCACGCGCTACCTGGTCAACGACGCGTGCGTGATTCTGAAGAAGCCGAACGTGTACGGCTCGATTTTCCGCTTCGAAGGCCAGGCCACGATTTTCGCCACCGAGGGCGGTCCTTGCTATCGCTGCCTGTATCCGGAGCCGCCGCCTCCCGGCCTTGTCCCGAGCTGCGCGGAAGGCGGGGTGCTAGGCATTCTGCCCGGCATCATCGGCCTGGTTCAGGCTACCGAAGCCGTGAAGCTGATTCTCGGCACCGGTCAGCCGCTGATCGGCCGCCTGATGCTCTACGACGCCTTGGCGATGAAGTTCCGCGAGCTGAAACTCCGCCGCAATCCCGAATGCCCGGTCTGCGGCGACCATCCGACGGTGACCAAGCTGATCGACTATCAGCAATTCTGCGGCATCCCCGGCCACACGCCGGAGCCGGAGTTCGTGGAAGGTGACATCACGCCGAAGGAAGTGAAAGCCAAGCAGGATCGCGGCGACGCGTTCACCTTCATCGACGTGCGCGAGCCTCACGAATACCAGATCTGCAAGATTCCCGGCACAAAGCTGATCCCTCTAGGCGAACTGCCGAAGCGTCTCAACGAGCTCGATCAGAGTGCTGAGATCATCGCGCACTGCAAGAGCGGCGTCCGCAGCGGCAAGGCCGTGGATCTGCTGAAGCAGAACGGGTTCAAGAAAGCCCGCAACATGAAGGGCGGCATTCTCGCCTGGAGCGATCAGGTCGACCCAAGCGTGCCGAAGTACTGAGAGGCGTCGACAGGTGAATGTCCATGCGCGCGGTGGGTACCCAGCGGCATGAGGGTGGACTCGGGTCCACCCCCTGCTTACGAGCAAATGATTCTTAGATCTACACCGCTACTGATGCGGCGATCTTCTGGAACGTCGAATTAGCAACTTCGTAGGTCTGAACATTCGGAGTGCCTTCGACGAACTTATTCAGGTTTTTCAAAATTTCGGGATGGCCGCTCCTGGCGTAGGCCTCGGCGTTCTCCTTCTTATCCCACAAGCTAATCGCAACAGCATCGGTTCCGCTCGGAGCGAGGAACGTAAGTTCCCCTTGAAAGCCTGCTTGCTTTCGAAGCATTGGAATTGTCTCGTTCTCGATCTGCTTGGTGAACGCCACCGAGCTGTTGGGCTTCAGATGAAAAGATACATTACGAGCAAACATGTCAACCTCCATGGTTGTGGTTTGGCTAAGAGGGGAGGAAGAGAAATTTCAGATTGCCTGACTTAGGTCAGACTATCTGAATGGGTGCAGCAAAATTGCTCAGACAGAAACTTGTCTGGGCCCATGCGACATGCATGTCGAGGGGAATGCACAATGATTTCCCATAACTTGCCGCGTTCGCTCATTCTAAGCAACTTTCATTTTGCGGACGCCCACTTCCTCCGACACGACCTATCGAGCCATCCTCGACAATACTGCGCTTCGGTGGAAATCGAGGTACCGCCGCTGTCCTTCAGTGAAGTTGCCAACACGATCCCTGGGATTTCGGGGCTGCAGTGTTAGCTCGTATTGCGTCTTTTGCTGAAGCATTTTCGTCAAGCTTGTCGGCATTTGCCCAAATGGTGATTGGTCAGGTGAGAACTTTCCCTTCTTTGCGGGATCACGTCTCTGAGAATCATGTCGGCCCGAAAATTGCACCTGCACACAACGGAGACGCAAATGACATCGAGTGTGAGAGGAAAAAGCGATGAGCGATAATCCAAAGCGCCCCATACTCTGGTTGCTGACGAGCCATTGGATCAGTCTGCTGGGCACTGCGCTGGTGACGACCGCCGGCTTTTCGTGGCTGTTTGCTTTGCCGATGCAGCTTCGGGGGCACGCCAGCAATCCGTACGTCGGCATTCTGGTTTTTCTGGTAATTCCCGGGATCCTCGTCTTTGGCTTGGTATTGATCGCCCTCGGAATCTATCTTTCCCGGAGGCATATCGAGCAGGGGCTGCTACAGGTTCCGGAACGGCAGGTTTACCTTCGGAAGCTCGCGATATTTTTCGCGGTAACCACTGCGCTGAATGTGATCATTGGAGCGCAGGTTACTTACCGTGCGGTGGCACATATGGAAACGGTCCAATTCTGCGGTCAGAGTTGCCATCTCATGCAGCCGGAATATATCACGCATGTAAACTCGCCACATGCGGGCGTCGAATGCGTCGATTGCCACGTTACTCCGGGCGCTGTTGGATGGGCGAAGAGCAAAATGGGGGGCATGAAGCAGGGCCTCGACATCGCTTTCAACCGCGTCCACAACCCGATCGAGTCGGCGATTGCCAGTGGTCGCCTGGTCCCCGCCAGCGACACTTGCGAACAATGCCACTTCAAGGAAACATTTGAGGCCGTGAAACTTCGCGTGATCTTCCACTTCCAGGACGACCAGAAGAATACCCAGACGCAGACCGCTTTGACAATGCTCACTGGAGGCGGCAAATTTGGCGGCATTCACGGAAAGCATTTTGGCCCCGGAATTGAGATTTTCTACTCAGCCACGGATCCGCAGCGTCAGACCATCCCTTTAGTCGAATACCGGAACCGTAACACTGGCGAGGTCCAAACGTACCTCGCGGACGGATCAACGGCACAGTCAGTCGCAAATCTGCAGCGCCATCAGATGCAGTGCGTCGACTGCCACAACAACGCGGATCATGGGTTTGAGCTTCCGGAGCGCGCGGTGGACAGAGCCTTGGGACTGGGACAGATCTCTCCAACGCTGCCCTTTATTAAAAAGAAGGCAATGGAACTGCTCAAGGCCAAGTATTCGGGCAACGAAGAGGCCTCACGTATGATCCCGGCTGCTTTGGCTGACTTCTACCTGAAAAGCGATCCGGCTGTCGCCGCTCAGCGCTCCCAGGACATTTCAATCGCCGGCGTTCAGATCGCCGCGATTTATAACCGGAACGTTTTTCCCGATCTCAAGGTCACATGGGGTACGTACCCCGACAATCTGGGACATACCGACTTCCCGGGCTGCTTCCGTTGCCATGACGGATCGCACAACACAGCAGACAAGAAGATGACCATCACGCAGGACTGCAATACGTGTCACGTGCCGGTCGCGGTGGATGAAGCAGCTCCCAAAATATTGACGACGCTCGGTATCGAAGACCGCATTAACAGTTTGCAAAAACAAGGGGGTGGGCAATGACCACTGACAGCAAGTTTCTCTTGAGGAGGCACGCTGTATGCTCATTCTCGTAATCGTGGGACTGGTCTTCTTGACCTTTTGTGGCGGCGCGCTTTGGGATTACATGGTACAGCGACGCAGGCGAAAGGTCCGAACGGAGGTCGAGAAAACCGTTTCGCATTCAGGCCCCGGCGGAAACTGAATTCCCTCCAAGAAAGGCGGCTGGCTGCAGAGCCAGTCGGCGGGCAGGCTTTGGCTTCATTCTTCCACGCAGAAACGCAGAGGACGCTGAGTCTTTGCGCCTTGGCGTCTTTGCGTGAACTCCTTCAGGCGCACGCCAAGCCGCAAAGCTCGCGAAGTGACTCAGCGAACTCTGCGTCTCCGCGTGAAAAAGTTACTTCCCGGCGTTAAACCGCTTCTCCGCTTCCGCCCAATTCACCACGTTCCACCACGCCCCGATGTACTCCGGACGCCGGTTCTGATATTTCAGGTAGTACGCATGCTCCCACACGTCCAGGCCGATCACCGGGAATCTCCCGTCCATAATCGGCGAATCCTGGTTCGCGGTCGACATTACCTCCAGCCCCGAGCCGGTCTTCAGCAGCCACGCCCAGCCCGAGCCGAACCGCGTCGCCGCCGCCGTCCCGAACTTCTCCTTAAACGCATCGAAGCTCCCAAACGTCCCGTTGATCGCCGACGCCAGGTTGCCCACCGGCGCGCCGCCCGCGTTGGGACCCATGATCGTCCAGAACATCGAGTGATTAATATGGCCGCCGCCGTTGTTGCGAACCGCTGTCTTGATCGCATCCGGCACAATCGCCAAATTATTCGCGAGCAGTTCCTCCACCGTCTTCCCGGTCAGTTCCGGAGCGCTCTCCAGCGCCTTGTTCAGGTTCGTGATGTAGGCCTGATGATGCTTGCCATGGTGGATCTCCATGGTCATCTTGTCGATGGTTGGTTCCAGCGCGTCGTGCGCGTAAGGCAGTGCAGGCAGTGTGAATGGCATGTTGTCTCCTTGTTCTATGTTGATGCTCTTTCGTACGCGTCCGCTACACGAAACATTGTCGTTTCGTCGAAATGGCGGGTGAGAATCTGCAAGCCCACCGGTAATCCGTCCGGAGTCGTCCCGCAAGGCACGCTCATGCACGGAATGCCGGCCAAATCCCCGGTGACGGTATAGATATCGGCCAGGTACATTGCCACCGGATCGTCCACTTTTTCCCCGAGCTTGAACGCAGGCACCGGAGACACCGGCGCCACGATCGCGTCCACTTGTTTAAACGCCTCGGCGTAGTCCTTCGCGATCAGCGCGCGCACTTTCTGGCCTTTCAGGTAATACGCGTCGTAGTAACCGGCGCTCAGCACGTACGTTCCCAGCATGATGCGGCGCTTGCACTCCGCGCCGAAGCCTTCATCGCGCGTCTCGCGGTACATTTCGGTGAGCGTACCCGTGGATGCCGATCGCGTCGTGTATCGCACGCCGTCGTACCGGGCCAGATTTGCGCTCGCCTCCGCCGTCGCGATGATGTAATACGTGGCGATCGCGTACTCGGTGTGGGGCAGAGAAATATCGCGCGCCTCGCAGCCGAGCTTCTTCAATATCTCGACCGCCGCGTGAACGCGGTCGCCCGTCTCCGCCGATAATCCCGAAAAATATTCGCGTGGAAGTCCAATTTTCAAGCCTCTTACGTTGCCATCCAGCGCGGCTACATAATTCGGCACAGGAGCCGCCGCCGACGTTGCGTCCATCTCGTCGCGACCGGCAATCGCCGCCAGCAGCGTCGCCGCATCGCCCGTCGACCGCGCGAACGGCCCGATATGATCCAGCGAACTGGCGAACGCCGTCAATCCGTATCGCGACACGCGGCCATAGGTTGGCGTCACGCCCACCACGCCGCAGAACGAGGCCGGCTGCCGAACCGAGCCTCCCGTATCCGATCCCAACGCGACCACTGCCGTCCCCTGCGCCACCGCTGCCGCCGAGCCTCCGCTAGATCCCCCCGGCACCCGATCCAGCGCCACGGGGTTCCTCACCGGCCCGAACGCCGAGTTTTCGTTCGACGATCCCATCGCGAACTCGTCGCAGTTCGTCTTTCCGATGATGACGCCGCCCGCCGCCTCCAATCGCTTAATCGCCGTCGCGTCATAGGGCGGAATGTAGTGCTCCAGCAGCTTGGACCCGCAGGTGGTCCTCAGCCCTTTGGTGACGATCACGTCCTTCACGGCCACCGGCACACCTGCCAGTGGGCCCGGATCCTCGCCCGCCGCGATCTTGCGATCCACCGCCTCCGCCGCCGCGATCGCCCGTACCGCCGAAAACGTCAGATACGCGTTGGTCTTCGGATTCTCTTTTTCGGCGAACTCCAGGGCCTCGCGCGTTAGTTCCTCCGCGCTGAATTCCTTCCTGAGCAGGCCCTCCCGAATCGAACTGATGCTGTGCTGCCTCACCGTTCGATCACCCGTGGGACTTTGAAATAACCGCTGCCAGAGACCGGGGCGTTGGCCAGAGCTTCTTCATTGGTCAAACTCGGCCGCTCGCGGTCCTCGCGCAGCGTCGCCGTTTCCTCGGCGTCGAACAGCACCTGAGCCATCGGCTCGACACCGGAAGTATCTAATTCGTTCAACTTTTCGATATGCGTCAGGATGTTACTCAAATCCTCCGCCATCTTCTCCACTTCGTCGTCGCGCAGGGCGAGCGAGGCCAGTTCCGCCACGCGCCTGACTTCTTGATCGGTAATCTTCATGCGTTCTTTCGCGATTGTTTATAAAGCAGGTCGAGAACGGGATCGTCCACCTCGCGGCCGGAGGCTGTTTCTGCTTTCTGCGGCTCGCGCCGCTTCGGCATCGGCCGGAAATCGATGCCGGTCACCAGAGGCTCGCCCAGAGCCTTCTCCAGGTTGCGAATCAGGAACCCGCTCAGCGTGTTCAACTGCCGCTGCCAGACCTGATCCTCCACCTCCACCACCAGCGAACCCCTCACCAGAGCCACGGCCCGCGTGTGCTCGGCAATTTTTCTCCCCGCCGCCACCTTCCAGGCCGCGCGCGCCCGCAGTTCGGGATCGTCCACGTCCAACTTTAATTTTCCGATGAGCCTTCCGGCACGTTCCATTGGTTTACACTAGCCGGGGGAAGACATGATTGTAGCAGACATGACCAACGCAAGCGGCCCCCATTTGATTCTCGCCTCCACCTCGCCTCGCCGCCGCGAACTGCTCGCGCAAGCCGGATTCCGGTTCATCGTCCGCGCCCGCCCCGTCGATGAGGTCCGCGCCCCCAAGGAAGATCCCCGCGACTACGTCACCCGGCTGGCCCAAGCCAAGGCCGAGGCAGCGCGCGATTCCCTGGACGAAATCGTCCTGGGCGCGGATACAACCGTCGTGCTTGATCACCACGTGCTCGAAAAACCAGCCCATCCGGCCGCCGCCAAGGCGATGCTGCGGGCGCTGTCGTGCAGGGAACACACCGTGCTCACCGGTATCTGCCTGCTGCACCCCGGCGGAAAGATTGTCGATTGTGAAACCACGCGCGTCAGCATGGTCGAGCTGAGTGAGGAAGAGATTGACGCCTATGTCGCGACTGGAGAGCCGATGGACAAAGCTGGAGCCTACGGCATCCAGGGACTGGCCTCAAAATTCGTCGACCGGGTCGACGGCTGTTTCTTTAACGTGATGGGCCTGCCGGTCGCGCTCGTCTACAAGCACTGGAGGGCCGTCACTAAGGCGCCTACCAGACCTCGACTTTAGTCACCGATCCGTCGGTCAGCTTCACCCGCCCGATCGCTGTGTCCTTGGCGTAGTAGGTGTACGTCTCCATCAGGTGTCCGTCGTCGTCCATCGTGATCCGGGCCGCCGGCGCGCCGAGCTTCAGCAGATCATCCCTCTTCATCCCCTCGGCGACCTTCTTCAGATCCTCGCTGGTCACCTGCGGCGGTGGTGGAGGCGGAGGAGGCGGAGGCAGAACCTCGGGCGCCGGTTCTGGAACTGGCGGCTTCACCGCTCTATGAGCTCCGGCGGGCGGAGGCGGAGGAGGCACGGATTCCGGGCTGGACGCCCGGCGGGGCACACCCTCACCGACTTCCAGTAGAGGTTCCTTCTTTGCGGGATCCTCCGGTTTCGCAGCCTTCTTTGTGGTTGCATCCACCTTGCCGAAGATCGCGGTGATTCCTTCGCTCACCTTCTTACCGGCCGCGCTCCCGATCGCGCCGCCAGCCACGGCTCCACTCATCTCAGTAAGTGTCTGCGCCCCCGCAAAGGAGACGAATACCGGCACCAGAAACAAAAGACGGCGCATAGAGTACCTCAATTGGAGCGTACCACCCAAGTTCTGGGGTGAACACAAGTGAAACACCTTACCTGCCTCTGGAAAAGTGCTAAGCACCACACATAGGTGGGGCTAACTTGATATCATGCGAACAGGAGCGTATAGGAATGACACCTTCCTTCGTGGAACAGCCGTACGATCTCTATACCCCCGAAGACCACAAGTCCTGGAGTCTCCTCTACTCCCGCATGCGCCCCGAATGGGATAAGTACGCCAATGAACATTTCTTGAAGGGCATTTCCTCTCTCGCTCTCCCGTCCGACCGTGTCCCTCGCCTGGAAGAAGTGAATGGTTTCCTCCGGCCACTAACTGGATTCCAGGCGAGGGGGGTCGGCGGGTACGTCCCGGCATTTCTCTTCTTCGATTGCCTCCGAAAGCGCGCATTTCCCACAACGGTCACCGTCCGCCCCTCGAATCAACTTGATTATCTTCCCGAACCTGACATTTTCCACGACATCGCCGGCCACGTGCCGATGCACACCGACCCGGCCTTCGCCGAGGCTCTGGTTCGATTTGGGGACTGCGCGCACACCGCCGCGTCTATGGTTTCGTCGATCCATGTCGATTCGCTCGCCAGCATCATCCGGGCCATGGCCCGCTTCTTCTGGTTCACGGTCGAATTCGGCCTGATGCGCGCGCGGCCCGGTTCTAACGACCTGCGCGTCTACGGTAGCGGCCTGCTCAGCTCGCACGGCGAAATTGAGCATGCCATCGCCTCGCCAGATGTGCAGCGCTACCCGATCCAGCTCGAATGGGTGATTAACCAGGGCTTCGCCATCGACCACTACCAGCCCCTGCTGTTCATCGTCGACTCCTTCGACCACCTTTTCGATCTCGTCAATCAGCTCGAACAATGGATGAAAGCCGGCAAACTGAACCACGTAGCTCCAGGCGAGCCCGAAGTCATCGAGGCAGACCTGAAGAGCTTCCTCTTAGCCGGTACGTAGCGCACGCCGCCCGGTCGACGGGTTTTTCGTCCCTTTTCCCCCGATGCGCTAAAATGACTCCAATGCAGCCCGATACCGCCCTCCAACTAGCGACCTCTCAACTCAACCGCGTACGACAGGAAATCGGGAAAATCATCGTCGGTCAACAGGACGTCGTCGATGGAGTTCTCATCTGCCTGCTCGCCGGCGGCCACGTTTTGCTGGAAGGCGTCCCTGGACTGGGCAAAACCACTCTTCTCCGCACGCTCTCCCGCGTGCTTCACTTGAAATATTCGCGCATCCAGTTCACGCCCGACCTCATGCCAGGCGACATCGTCGGCAGCATGATCATCGACGCGGACAGTTCCTCGCGCGCCCTGCGCTTCCAGCCTGGGCCGATCTTCACCCATCTCTGCCTGGCCGATGAAATCAACCGGGCGACGCCGAAAACCCAGTCGGCGCTGCTTGAAGCCATGCAGGAGCACACGGTCACCATCGGCACTACCACGCACCCGCTCGAGGCGCCGTTCCTCGTCATGGCGACGCAGAACCCCATCGAAATGGAAGGTACTTATCCGCTGCCCGAGGCCCAGCTCGACCGCTTCCTCATGAAAATTCTTGTGAAATACCCCTCGCGCAGCGACCTTTCCACCATCGTCGACCGCACCATTCAAAAAGATGAAATCGAGCTCGAAAACGTGCTCGACCGGGACGCGATCCTTGGCCTCCGCCAGGTCTGCCATATGGTTCTCGTTGCGCCGCACGTCCAAGACTTCGCCATCGATCTGGTCATGGCGACGCAGCCCGAAACCGATCAGGCCCACGAGTTGACGCGCAAGTTTATCCGCTACGGCAGCTCGCCCCGAGGCGCGCAAGCCCTCGTCGAGTGCGGGCGCGTCCTGGCCCTGATGAAGGGCCGCCTGCATCTCTCGATTGAGGATGTTCAGACCGTTGCGCCCGCCGTCCTCCGTCACCGAATTATTTTGAACTTCGACGCCCACGCAGACGGGCAAACTCCGGAGACGATCCTCAGTCGCATCATTCCGAGCGTGGGCGCGGCGGTCCATAAGTAAGCAAGTGCCAGCACCGCTCATCGACAGAGCCCTCCTCGAAAAACTCGAACGGCTCACCATTCATTGGCAAAAATCCCTCCCCGGATTGGTGGGCGGACACAACACGTCCCGCTTCGCCGGCGCGGGGCAGGAATTCTTGGACCATCGCCACTTCCATCAGGGCGACGATCTTCGCGCGATCAACTGGCGCGCGTACCTCCGGCTCGACAAGCTGTTCTTGAAGATGTTCCAGCTTGAGCCGCGCATCCCCGTACGCATTCTGCTCGATATCAGCAAGTCCATGGAGACCGGCTCGGTCCCGAAGTTCGATTACGCCCGCAAGCTGGCCGCCGCCATGTGCTACGTCGGCCTGGTGCGCCTGGACTCCATCTGCTTGCAGCCTTTTTCCGATAAGCTTGGCGACGCCTTCGTCGCCAGCGGCGGACGCCATCGCTTTCAGGCGGCCGCCACATTTCTCAACAACCTGAAAATCGGCGGCCCCACCAATTTCATGGGCGCGGCCCGCGATTTCATCTCCACGTACCCGCAGCGAGGCCTGGTGATCGTCATCTCCGACTTCCTGGACGACGCCGATTGCGAGAAACCCCTGCAATACATCGCCGATTTCGGCCATGAACTGATCCTTACTCAGGTTTGGGCCGAAGAAGACCGCGACCCTCCCTGGGATGGCGAGCTGGACCTGGAAGACGCCGAAACCGGCCGCCATTACGAGCTTTCCTTCGACTCCGGCGCGCGCCAGCAGTACACAGCAGCATTCGACGAATACTCTCAGCACATCCGCCATCTCGCCTTGCGCAATTCCGGGCGTTACGTCGGCATCCCGACAAGCGTCCCAGTAGAAGACGCGATTTTCGGACCCATCGTGCGCAGTGGAGCGATTGAATAAAGAGAATGTCTAGGTGA
Organism: Bryobacteraceae bacterium; assembly: GCA_035542735.1. Lineage (GTDB taxonomy): Bacteria > Acidobacteriota > Terriglobia > Bryobacterales > Bryobacteraceae > Palsa-187. Next base: position 10,856 of record DATKKV010000021.1, on the reverse strand, counting down.
ATTTTCTCAACCTAAGCCTGGGCGAACTCATCGGCATTGGCGGAGCCATCTCCGCCGCCGTGGTCGCGCTGTACCTCCTGGACAAGTCAAAGCACCGCCACGTCGTCGCGACCCTCCGCTTTTGGACCCCCGCCGATTCGCGCACCGAAATGAAGCATCGCCGGCGCATCCAGCAGCCCTGGAGCCTCCTGCTTCAGATCGTCAGCCTGCTTTGCCTGCTCATCGCGCTGGCCGGCCCCGTCCTCGGCCCGTCCGATTCCAGCCGCGATCACGTACTTATTTTGGACACGTCCGCGTGGATGGCCGCACGCACCGGCCGCGCGACGTTGAGTGACGAAGCCCGCGCCGCCGCGCTCGCTTACGTCAAGGCGTTGCCCTCGCGCGATCGTGTCATGCTGGTTCGCGCCGACGCCCTGGCCACGCCCGTCACCGCGTTTGAATCCGACCGCAAGATCGTCAACGACGCGATTCGAAAATCGCAGCCCGGCGCGTCGGCTTTGAATCTTGCGCAAGCCTTTGAGTTTGCCCAGAAGGCGCAAAACCTCCAATCCCAGCACGCGGGCGAAATCGTTTTCGCCGGGGCCGCCCGCGTGGCCGACGACGAATCTTCCTTCGCCTCCGTGCCGAAGAATCTTCGCGTTCTGCAAGTGCAAGGCGCGCTCGAAAACGTCGGCCTGCGAAAAATCGCCCTGCGCCGCTCGGCGAGCGCCGCCGACGCATGGGATGTTTTCGTCTCCGTGCGCAACTACGGCCTCAAGCCCCGCGACGTCGCTTTGGAACTGCAATTCGGAGGCGCGCCCGCCGGATCGAAAGCGTTTTCCTTGAAACCGGACGAAGAACAGCAAGCTGCGTTTACGTTCCGGACCAAGGCCGCCGGCTATCTGGAAGCGCGCCTTAACGCGCGCGATGCCTTCCCTCAGGACGACCGCGCCATTGTCGAATTGCCGAAGGAAAAGCCCCTGCGCGTGTTGGTCTACTCCGATGAGCCGGCTTTGCTGAAGCCCCTGCTCGCGTCGAACCAGGTCGAAGCGGTTTTCGAATCGCCCGTCCGGTATTCCGCCGACACCCCTGCCGATATCGTCGTGCTGGACCGCTTCGTGCCGATGAAACGCCCCGCGGCCAATTCCATATGGATCGAGCCGCCCGCCGGCGGCTCGCCGGTTCCCGTCAAAGGAATCCGAACCGGCGTCAAACTCGATTCCTGGCACGCCGATACACCTCTCAGTGCGGGCATCCGCACCAAGGACGTACTGCTCGCGTCCACCGAGATCTTCACTCCCGCGCCCGCAGATCTCGCTGTCGCCGAATCTACCGAGGGCCCTCTCATCGTCATCCGTCCCAGCGCGCCCAAGATCGCGGTCTTCGGCTTCCATCCCTTGAAATCGACGATGAAGTACGATCTGGCCACGCCTCTGTTGATCGCCAATACGCTGCGCTGGATGGCGCCCGACGTCTTTCGCGTCCGCGAAGTCCAGGCCGGAACCGTCGGCACCGTCGCGGTTCCTGTCGAGCGCGGCATTGACCCTTCCACTGTCCGCGTCGTCACCGAGGACAATCGTCCTCTGCCGTTCACCATCGAGGACAACCTGTTGCGCTTCTTCTCCGGCGCGCCCGGCGTGGTCCGCGTCCTCACCGGAGATCGTGAGCTGGTTTATTCGCTTACCCTGCCAGGCGTCGCCGAATCGCTCTGGAAGCCCCCATCGACCGTCCGCAAAGGCATTCCCAAGTCGACTGGCGAAGGCGTCTCGACAACCGACATCTGGCCTTGGTTCGCAGTCACCGGAGTCCTCGGCCTTCTGCTCGACTGGCTCCTGTTCGGCCGCAGCCGCTTCTATCGTCTAAACATGTGGAGGAAAGCCGCATGATCGGCGACATGATTTTCTTTGCGCCTTTGCGTCTCTGCGTGAGAGAGGTTCTTCCATGACCTTCACCCGCGACTGGATCCTCATCTTCGCCGTCCTTCCCGTCGCCTGGGCCATCTTCGAATGGCGCCGGACGCAGCGCCACCTCGCGCTCGTGCTCAAAGCGCTTTCCTTCGTGGCCGTCATCGTCGCGCTAGCCGAGCCCCACATATCTACATCCGAAACAAAAGTCGCCCTCGCCGTTCTGGTCGATACCTCCGCCTCCGTCTCCTCCACCGATCTCGAGCGAGCCTCACAACTCGCCACCTCCATCGAGCACGGCAAAGGGCGCCACTGGGTCCGGGTGATTCCCTTCGCCCGATCCACACGCGCGCTCGACGCCACCGAGGTCAAACAGATCCGCTTGACCTCCGGCGAAGCCGGCCGCGCCACCGATCTCGAAGCCGCCGTCCGCGAAGCCGTCGCCAGCCTTCCCGCGGGCATGGTGCCTCGTGTCGCTCTCATTTCCGACGGTATGGAGAACAAAGGCAGCATCGCCCGAGCCGCCTGGCAGGCGCAGCAACTCGGCATCCCCATCGACACGTTCGCCCTGAAGGGCCGCCCCAAGCCGGCGCTCCGCCTGGAATCCATTTCGCTGCCCTCCATCGCCTTCACCGGCGAGCAGTTTCCCATCGATCTCACCGTCTCCGCTCCCTTCTCCGAATCCGCCGAAATCGAAATGGCCGCCGAGGGCCGGCCGCTCGGCAAGACCAATGTGAGACTCAACGCCGGGGAAAATCCGGTGCGCCTGCACGCCGCGTTGAACACACCCGGCGCGCTCGATCTCTCCATCGCCATCCGCTCCGCCGGAGGGGAAGTCCGCTACGATCAGGCGGTCACGCTCAAGCGGCCGAAAGTGCTCTACGTCTCGCAGGACTCCGGCTCCACCGATACCCATCTGACCGCGACTCTCTCCGCCGCTCAGTTCGATATCGACCGCGTCAACGATTTCACCAGCGGAGATCTTTCCCCTTATCAGCTTGTCATCTTTAATAACTGGGATCTGGAAGCCATCGCGCCGTCCCGCAAGGGCGAGCTGGAGAGATTCGTCAAGCAGGGCGGGGGATTGCTCGTCATTGGAGGCGAGCGCAGCGTCTACGCCGATGGCAAGAAAGAAGAGGATGCGCTCGACCGTACGCTTCCCGCCAAACTTGCGCCGCCCCGCTCGCCCGAAGGCACGGCCGTCGTCATCATCATCGATAAGTCGTCCTCCATGGAAGGACGCAAAATCGAGCTCGCGCGCCTGGCCGCCATCGGCGTCGTGGAGAATCTCCGCCCCATCGATCAGGTCGGCGTTCTCATCTTCGATAACTCCTTCCAATGGGCCGTGCCCCTGCGCCGTGCCGAGGATCGCCCGCTGATCAAGCGCCTCATCTCCGGCATCACGCCCGACGGCGGCACGCAGATAGCGCCCGCGCTTAACGAGGGCTTCCGCCGCATCCTGCCATCCAACGCGACATTCAAGCACATCGTGTTGCTCACCGACGGAATTTCCGAGGAAGGCGATTCGCTCGACCTCTCCCGCGAAGCCCAGCTCAAGAAAGTCACCATCTCGACCGTCGGCCTCGGCCAGGACGTCAACCGCGCCTATTTGGAAAAGGTGGCGCAATACGCCGGCGGCAAATCGTACTTCTTGAATGAGCCCGCCGGCCTGGAACAGATTCTCTTAAAAGACGTGATGGAGCACACCGGCTCCACGGCCATTGAGAAGCCGCTGATGCCCGAAGTTGCTCGCCGGGCCGAAATTCTCGATGGCACAGGCATCGAATCCGCGCCCGCGCTGAAGGGCTATGTGAAGTTCATCGCCAAGCCCAGCGCCGAAACCATCCTGACCATCGATAGGAAGGATCCGCTGCTCACCCGCTGGCAATACGGCCTCGGCCGCTCCGCCGTGTTCGCCTCGGACGCCAAAGCCCGTTGGGCCGCCGATTGGGTCACCTGGTCCGGATACGACAAATTCTGGACCAACCTGACGCGCGACCTCCTGCCGCACGCCCAGGGCGGCGAAGCCTCGCTCGACTTCGACAGCGCCAATGGAGATCTGGTGGTCGAATACCGCCTTTCCCGCGACGTACCCGAGCCCGAAACAATTCCCGAGATCTTTGTCTTGGGCCCCAACGGCTTCCAAAAACCCATCGAGGTGAAGAAAATCGCCGCCGGCCTTTATCGCGGCCGCCTCCAGATGGGCAACGCCCAGGGCCTCTTCCGCGTTCGCCCGCTCGTCGATTCCCGGGCTTTCCCCGAAGCCGGCCTCTATCGTCCCGAGGCAGAACTGGCGGACTATGGCTCCAATATCGCCCTGCTCAAACAGGTCTCCGATTTTACCGGAGGCCGCTTCGAACCTAGCCCCAGCGACGTCTTTGATCCCGGCCGCCGCCAGATCCCGTCCACCCTCAGCCTCTGGCCCGGACTGCTGGGCCTCGCCATCGCCCTGAACCTCACCGAGCTCGTGCTAAGAAAATGGAAAGGCGTCACCGGCCAATCCTGAGAAGGAGACAGACCACTGTGTCTCCAGCCGTCTGCGCCGCCTTCACGAAACGATCTCCTCCAGTGGACACAGCGGTCTGTCCCCTTCGGCCCGCGTCCCGCCCCGAGAAGGGGACTGACCACTGTGTCCCCAGCCCTCGGCGCGGCCTTCACGAAATGACCTCTTCACTGGACACAGCGGTCTGTCCCCTTCGGCCCGCGCGTCCCACTTTGCTAATCTCTTAACTCGATGCTTCTCGCCGCCGCACAAGTCATCCTCCTAGGCACCGGGACCCCCAATGCCGAACCGGACCGCTCTGGCCCCTCCGTCGCCATCGTCGCCAACGGTACCCCCTACCTCGTCGACTTCGGCCCCGGCGTCGTCCGCCGCGCCGTCGCCGCGAAGATCAAGCCGCCGGATTTGAAGATCGCCTTCGTCACACATCTCCACAGCGACCATACCGCCGGCCTGCCCGACCTCATCCTCACGCCCTGGACCCTCGAACGCACACTGCCGCTGGAACTCTACGGCCCCACTGGCCTGAAATCCATGGCCGATCACATCGAGCAGGCCTATGCGGAAGACATCAAGATCCGTCTCACCGGCGGCGAGCCCTCCAACAAGGCCGGCTACAAGGTGAATGTCCACGAGATCACGCCTGGAGTCGTCTATCAGGACGCCAACGTGAAAGTCACCGCTGTCAGGGTCCCGCATGGCGAAGAGACCGAGGCCTACGCTTATCGCTTCGATACCTCAGACGGCCGCAGCATCGTCATCTCGGGCGACACCGGCCCCTCCGACGCTGTCGCCGACCTCTGCCGCGGCTGCGACGTTCTCGTTCACGAGGTCTACTCCACCTCCGGCTTCGCGAGACGGCCTCCCGAATGGCAACGCTACCATGCGCGGTATCACACATCGAGCGCGCAGCTCGCCGGCATCGCGACGAAAGCAAACCCGAAGCTGTTGGTGCTCACGCACCTGCTCTCATGGGGCACCAGCGACGAGGATTTATTGGCCGAAGTCACCCGTCTCTATAAGGGCAGAGTAGTCTGCGCCCACGACCTCGACGTGTATTGAACCAAGGTGGCGCACGCACTCGTGCGTGCCGCATCGAGACTCGTCTCGATGCCTGCTGGGCGATTCCCTAAACCAGCCCCGCCCTCTCGAGCAGCGCCCTCGCATCCGGATCCCGCCCCATGAACGAGCGGTACAACACAGCCGGATCCTCACTGTCTCCCTTCGCCAGAATCTTTTCCCGGAAATCCCTTCCCACCGCCGCGCTGAACACGCCTTCTTTCTTGAACCGCGTGAACGCGTCCGCGTCGAGCACTTCCGCCCACTTATAGGAGTAATACCCGGCCCCATACGCCACCGGACTCGAAAACAAATGCGTGAACCCGGTGATCATCGAGTAATCCGCCGGCAACTTCGACGCCGCGAATTGCTGCAAAATCGGCCGCGACCAATCCACCGGATCGCCCAACTCGCTCGACCACTCCCGATGCAGCGCCAGGTCCACGTACCCGAATCCTAACTGCCTCATCTGAGCATTAGCTGCGCGGAACGTCTTGGCGCGCTTCATTTTCTGGAACAACTCTTCGGGAATCGTCTCACCCGTCTGCCAGTGCCTCGCGAACAGATCCAGCGATTCGCGCTCCCAGCACCAGTTCTCCATGATCTGCGACGGCAGTTCCACGAAATCCCACGCGACACTGGTGCCCGACAGGCTGCGAATCTCCACCCGGCTCAATAAATGATGCAGCAGGTGCCCGAACTCATGAAAAATCGTCTCCACTTCTCTATGCGTCAGCAGCGCGGGCTTCCCGTCAATGGGCGGGGTCAGGTTCCCGCAGATCAACCCCAGTTTCGGCAGCAGCGAATCCATCCACGCCCCGCCGCGCTTGTTCTCCCGCGGATACCAGTCCGCGTAAAACGACCCCGAATCCGCGATCTTGTAGGTCTTCACCGCCGCGTCCCACGCCGGAATGCCTTGTTCTTCCTCAACGACGATCCCGAACACGCGATGGAAAATTTCGAACATCCCGGCAACGACTCGCTGCAGCGGAAAATATGGCCGTAGCGCCTCTTCGTCGAAATCGTACAAGGCTTGCCGCTGCTTCTCGGCCCAATAGCCAATGTCCCAAGGCTCCAGCTTCCTGTTGGCGAACGTCTCCAGCTCCAGATTTTCTTCGCGGAACCGCTTCTCCGTCTTCGCCCGCAGATCCTCCAAAAACGACTGCGCCCGCCCGCCTTCATGCGCCATGCGATCGTCCAGCACCAGGTCCGCGAAATCCTTGAACCCCAGCATCCGAGCCTTCTCGCGCCGCAACTCCAGAATTTTCGCGATCAGCGGCCTGTTATTATGCGGATCAGCCGACCCGCGCAGGTTATACGCCCTCCACACCTGCTCGCGAATGGCCGCGTCGTCCAGATACGTCATCACTGCCAGGTAGCTCGGCGCCTGCAGCGTGAACCGCCATCCCTGGACGCCCTTCGCCTCCGCCGAGGCTTTCGACGCCGCCACGGCCGACGGAGGCAGCCCGGCGAGCTTCACCTCATCGGTCAGCACCAGTTCCCACGCATTGGTCGAATCCAGAACGTTTTCGGAGAACTTCGTGGTGACCTCAGCCAGCGCCACGTCGATCTCTTTCAAGCGGGCTTTCCCTGGCGCATCCAGATCCGCGCCGTGCCGCTTGAACGAATCCACGGTCTTGGTCAGATATCTTTTTCTCGTGCCCGCCAGCGCCTTGGCCTCATCGGTCGCCGCATAGGACTTAATCGCGATCCATAGCGCCTCGTTCAACACCAGCCCCGAGTAGAACGCGCTCACCTTCGGCTGCACCGCGTTATACGCCGCCCGCAACTCCGGCGTTGTCGCCACGCTTTCCAGATGCCTCACCACCGCCATCGCGTAGTCGAGATTCTCCGTCATGGTATCGAGCGCCATCAGCGGATCTTTCGACGCAATCGTCTCCTCCAGCTTGTGCTGAGATTTCACCAGAAGCTCATCGATCGCCGGCTCGACATCGGACGCCCGGATTTTGTCAAAGGGAACGCGAAACTGAATTTCAAGCAGCGGATTCATATGCACCCCCAGGGTAATAAATGTCGGCGGCCTAAGGGGACAGACTTCTCTGTGCCGAGCTACAAGGCCCAAGTGATTCTGAATCTGCGCCGAGTGGACAGAGTGTCCTGGCCCACGAGTCCTTCCAGTGCGATAATTTTATTAAGGTGGATGATTCCTCTCCCGTTTCCCAACTCCTGAAGCAGGCCCGCCGGCGCTCGCTCCTCGACCTATTGCTCGATCAGTCAGCGCTCGCCCTCTCGATCTTCATGGCCGGAGCCATTCTGCTCCTGCTCACCGGCACTTCGCTGCTCGAATGGTATTGGATTGCCCTCATCGCGCTGGCCGCCCTCGGCGCCGCGCTCTATCGCTTCCGCGGCCGCGTCCCAAACGAATACCGCCTTGCCCAGCGCATCGATTGCAAGCTCAACCTCGCGGATACGCTCTCCACCGCGAAATATTTTGAGGACACGCACTCGTCCATCGCCTATTCCCAAATAATTGCCCAGCAGCGCGCCTCCGCCGAACAGGTCGCCCGCGCCATCGATCCTCGCGCCGCCGTTCCGTTCACCCGCTCGCGGTATCTGATCCCCGCCGCCGGACTCACTCTGGTCGCCCTCGGTCTCTTCGCTGTCCGCTACGCCGTCACTGGAACCATGAGCCTGGAGCCGTCCCTGGTCAAGATGGCCTACGATACGTTTTTCGGCAGCGGCCCGCAGCAGCAGGCGAAGCACAACATCCGCAACGCCTCCGCGGACAAGAATACCCTCGATCCCGGCAATCCCGACGCGCCCACCACCGAAAACGATCAGGTCCCCGATTCGCAGATGCAGTCCTTCGAAACGCCAGACGTGAATAACCCGGCTGCCGCGGATCAATCCAAATCCGCCGCCAAGGGTCAGAAAACCTCGCCCGACGATCAGCAGGGCGAAAACTCGGACCAGGGTGAAAAGGGCGAGAAAGCCTCCAACGGCGACGACGGCAACCAGGACAACAAGAACGGCGAAAAATCGCAGGACGGCAAGCAAAAGGAAGGCAAGCAGGACGCCAAGAATCAGAAGGGCAACAACGAGAACTCTTCCATGCTGGACAAGCTGAAGGACGCCATGGCCAACATGCTCAATAAAATGAAGAGCAATCCTCCCAAGGAAGGCCAGCAATCCGCGCAAAATAGCCAGGATACGAAGTCCGGCAGCCAGGAGAAAGGTCAGAAGAGCGGCCAGAACCAGAAAGGTTCACAGAACGAATCGCAGGACGCGGATGCCCAGTCCGATCAGCAGCAGGGCGAACAGAGCGATAAGAAGCAAAACGCCAACTCCAAATCCGGCGACAAATCGGCCGACAAAACCAATTCGCCCGATGCCAAGAGCGGCATCGGCTCCTCCGACGGCGACAAATCCGCCCGCGAAGCCGAACAGCAACAGGCGATGGGCAAGATCACCGAAATCCTGGGCAAGCGCGCCCAGAACGTCTCGGGCGAGGTGATGGTGGAAGTCGGTTCCACCAAACAGCAGCTAAAAACGCCCTGGGCTCAGAAGCAGGCCACGCACGTCGAAGCCGGCAGCGAGATCCATCGCGACGAAGTGCCGTTGATGTATCAGCAGTTCGTCCAGCAATACTTCGACGAAGTCCGCAAGGGCGAAGCCAAGCCTATCCAAAAGCCATAACCACCAACCGGGCCCCGCTCCTACTTTTTCCGACGTCTTCCGGTCCCTGGCACTGCCGATTTCATTTCGCTCTTGACCTTGCCGGAAATCGCTTTGCCCGCCATCCCTTTCACGTCTGGCACGAACTTCGGGTCAGACGTAGTTCCTTCGATCGCGAATGGCACGGTGGCGCCATGGCCGCCCGGGCCCGAAGGGCCCGAAGGGGACAGTCAGAATCGACGCATTTGGCCCGAAGGGCCCCGAAGGGGACAGTCAGAATCGACGCATTTCAAATAGCCGCCAAACCTGCAGTCAGCTCCGTCCCCTTCGCGGTTCTAGCCCGCCGCCGCCTTTTCAAAGCTCCACCGCCGCCAGCGCCGCTGAAAGCGTTCCTCCAGCCGCTCGATGAACTCTTCCTCGCCGAACGGACGCCCCGCGTAGGTGCAGCGCCGTAACAGGTTCAGTTGCCCGTCCCCCTCGGCCGAGCCCAGCATCTCTCGCCAAGTCTCGGCGCCTCCGGCCCGCTGCCAGAACCCTCCGTCCAGTCCTCCGGCCAGGTCCGGCTTGCCGACCCCCAGATGCGCCGCCGCGCTCGACCAGCGATACTGCTCCGGACGCGCCGCCATGCCCGCCCGCACCGGATTCGTCTCCACGTAGCGCAGCGCGATCCACAAGTGCCGCTCCGATAAAGGACAGGAATAAAAGCGGTTCTGCCACAAATGCCCGCTCCGTCCGAGCCCCGCGTTCACCGCCTGCGCGTAGGCTCCGTGGACCCTCCGGAACAGCACCGCGAGCGAGTCGGCGCGCTCCGGCACCACCACCAGGTGCACGTGATTCGACATCAGACACCAGGCCAGCACCTGCACCCCGGCGTCCGGACAGTTCCGCTCCAGCAGCCCGAGATAGGTCTTGCGGTGCGCCGCCGAAAAGAAAACCTTCTGCCGGTTGCTCCCGCGCTGCGTCACATGATAGGCGAGCCCGGGAAGGATACAGCGTGCGTTGCGCGACATGGGTCGCTAAGGTAGTGCCGCACATGCCCGATTCTTCTCAAGGGGACGGAGCCGTCTGCCATGTTCATCAAGATGTGCGATGCGTCGATTCTGTCTGTCCCTCCCGGCCCACAGAGCATTCTAAGCTGTTTTTGCGATTTTTACCATTGACTCCGTGGCTCGACGCCATTTGCGTGGAAAGCGCTCCTCCATCGCCGAGACAAATTGTTCTTCTCCCAACGGACGTCCCGAGTACGTGCATTTGCGCAACGCCGTAATCTGGTCCGCACTGCTGTGGCTGCTCAGAAGCTCCGCCCAGGTTGCCGCGCCGCCGCGCTCGCTGCCAGAACCCCAGGTCCAGCACGCCGCTCCGGTCCCGTGCCCCCAGCAGGTGCGCCGCCGCGCTCTACTAGGAGCCCAAGCGCAAGGCCGAATCCTGAGGCGACCCCATCGGCGCTCATTGAGAACATCGCCTCCCTAACTCGCTTGTCGGCCTCTATTTGTGGCGCTCGTTTTTTCGATTTACGACTGCGTCGATTCTGACTGTCCCTCTCGGCCCCCTCCCGGCCCGGAGTGATACACGAACTCTCAAGGAAACACGCGGGCTGTCCCCGGTTTTCCGTCCCCGGTTTTCCCGAGGTAGGCCTCCCGGTCGGCGTCGGTGAAGAAGACCGGCTGGCGGTCCAGTCCTCGCTGCGTCAGATGATGCGGTACGCCAACCAGCACCGCTCTCGCCATTCTCGGCATCACCAAATGAGTTCCGGAGCGGCACGCGAACTCTCAAGGAAA